>CAWAES010000055.1:0-31594 GCA_963781085.1 uncultured Actinomycetes bacterium | reverse complement strand
TCGACAGGCGGCCTGCCGAGGGTAATGGTGACGTATGAGCAACGCCCGTCCCGTCCCGGCCGCCGCGGTCCGGACCGCGTACCACGAGGAACTGAACGATGGGCAGCGCAGCGCCCTGCTGAGCTGGCTGTCGTTCACCGGCACCTTCGCGCTCACCCGGGGCGTCACCTACAGCATCCGGGCGGGCCGGGGACCGTTCCGCAACCTGAGCGCCGGCGGCGAGCACCTGCACCACTATTTGTGGGGCATCGGCATGCTGGCCGGGGTCGGCGCGATCGCCGTGCGCGGCGAGGACCGGCACCGGCGGCATCCGGCCGTGGCGGTCAGCTACGGCGCGGCCCTGGCGCTCATCGTGGACGAATTCGCGCTGTTGCTGGACCTCAAGGACGTGTACTGGGCCAGGCAGGGCCGGATCTCGGTGGACCTGGGCGTGGGCGGCTCGGCGGTGGCCGGGTCCTACCTGGCGGCCCGGCCGGTGCTCCGGCGGCTGGCCCGCGACCAGGCCAGCCCGCATTCAGAGCCGGGCCCGTCGTCGCAGCAGGCCCCGTCGCCGGAGCCGCCCCAGCTGAGGGAACCGGCCAGGTTAGCGAGCCAACCCAGCCCCGGTCAAGCAGCCCCAGCAGCCACCGGGGGCCGGTCACGGCCGCGCCCGCGTCCGCCGACCGGCGGCGCAGTTCCCGGTCGGCGGTGACCACCAGCCGGGCCCGCCCGCCGTGGCGGCCAGCTCGGCGATGGTGTCGTCCCCGGAGCCGGGCGCGGCGACCACCCGGACCCCGTTGACCTCCCGGAGTGCGGGCACCGCCGCCTTGGCCTGTCCCTCGACGACCAGGATGTACTCCGGGAACCAGCGGTCGAGTCCCGCCGCGCCCAGTTCCGCGGGCAGGGCCGCGACACCCCGGCCGGCCAGCGCGGCGAGCTCGCCGTACAGCCGGGCCGCCGCCCCGGCCCGGTCCCGCCACCACCCGTCGGCCCGGGAGCCCATCACGTTGGCGCCGTCCACGATCACCGTCACCGGGTCCATCGCCCCGCGGATGACCGGCCAGGTCTCCGCGAACCCGGGATGCAGGACCAGCGACTCGACCCGGTCCGCGGGCACCCAGGCCACCTCGGGTGCTTCCCGGCTGACCGGGTAGACGGCGAACTCGCTGGCCGCGCTCGCGACCAGCGTCTGATAGGACCAGCCGCCATGATCGTCGTCGAGGAGGCCGTGGATCCGCACCGCCTCCGGCGGCACCGCGCACTCCTCGGCGGCCTCGCGCAGGGCGGCCCCGGCAGCGCTCTCGTGGCTGTCCCGCGCACCCCCCGGTGGTCCCCAGGTGCCCGGGTGCTGGGTCCAGCTGGCCCGGTGGATCAGCAGCACGCTGGGCTGCCCGTCCAGTCCCGCCGCGCTGGCCAGGAGCCCGGCCGCCCCGTACTTCCCCCAGTGGCGGTGGCCCCGGGCACAGACCACCCAGCCATTGCCATCACCCTCGGCCATTGGCGTCCCTTCCGGCCATCCCCACCCGACGATAGCGCAGCCCCTCCACCCGCCCCACGCCGCCCGGGACCCGCCAGCCCGGCCCGCCAGCCAGGCATTACGCGGTGCCTTTTGCCCCGCCGGCGGGGCAAAAGGCACCCCGTTAACGACGAAGGGGCCTGGCACCCGGGGCGGCGGCTGGCCCGTAAGGTGGAGGCATGGTGAATTCGATGCTGACCGACCGGATCACCAGGTTCCGCCAGCGCCGGACGGCGCCGCTGATCCTCGAGCTGGACCTGACCGAGGGGATCGCGGAAGAACCCCCGTCGGACCCGCTCACCGCGCTGACCACGATGCGCCGGCCGCGGCTGGCCGACGTGCTGGACGGGCTGCGCCGGGCCCGGTCCATGACCGGGTCAAGGCGCTGGTGGTGAAGGTCGGCGGCCGGCCGATCGGGCTGGCCCAGGTCCAGGAGCTGCACGCGGCGATCCGCGAGTTCGCCGGCTCGGGCAAGCTCACCGTGGCGTGGGCGGAGACCTTTGGTGACTTCTCCCCCGGCAATGTGCCCTACTACCTGGCCACCGCGTTCGACCGGATCTACCTGCAGCCGTCCGGGGACCTGGGGCTGACCGGGATCAGCGTGCAGAACTGGTTCTACCGCGGCGCGCTGGACAAGCTGGGCGTGGAATTCCAGGTCGGCGCCCGGGGCGAGTACAAGAGCGCGGCCGAGCGGCTGACCGAGCACGGGTTCTCCGGGCCCGCCCGGGAGGCGCTGCAACGGGTGGCCGCCTCGATCGTGGAGCAGCTGGCCGGGGCGATCGCGCAGCGGCTGGAGATCCCGGCGCACGACGCCCGGGCCCTCATCGACCGCGGCCCGTTCGTGGCCGGCGAGGCGCTGGACACGGGCCTGGTGGATGCGCTCGGCTATCGCGACGAGGTCTACGCGGCGGTCCGGGAGGCGGCCGGCCCGGACGCGTACCTGCTGTACCTGGGCCGCTACCAGCGGGCCCGGACGCTGGGCGAGCGGGCCAGGAAGCTGCCCGCCCCGGCCGAGGACGCCGTCGCGCTGATCTACGCGACCGGGCCGATCCGGCGCGGCCGCACCGCCCGCAGCCCGCTGGGCGGCAGCTCGATGGGGTCGGACACGATGAGCGGCGCCCTGCGCAGCGCCGTGGCCGACCACCGGGTCAAGTCGATCGTGCTGCGGGTGAACAGCCCGGGCGGTTCGTACGTGGCCTCCGACACGATCTGGCGTGAGGTGGTCCGGGCCCGCCAGGCGGGCAAGCCCGTCGTGGTGTCGATGAGCGAGGTCGCCGCGTCCGGCGGCTACTTCATCGCCATGGCCGCCGACACCATCGTCGCCCAGCCGGGCACGATCACCGGCTCCATCGGCGTGATCAGCGCCAAGCCCGTGCTGGGCCAGGCGCTGGACCGGGCCGGGGTGAGCACGGACTCGGTGACCGAAGGCGCGCACGCGGACATGTTCACCACGTCGCGGCCGTACAGCGACGAGGAATGGGAAAAGATCAACAGCTGGCTGGACCGCATCTACGCCGACTTCACCGGGAAGGTGGCGGACGGGCGCGGGCTGAGCCGGGACCAGGTGCACGAGATCGCCCGGGGCCGGGTGTGGACCGGGGCGGACGCCGCGGGCATCGGCCTGGTGGACGAGCTGGGCGGCCTGGACACCGCGCTGGCGGTAGCCAGGCAGAAGGCCTCGCTGCCGCAGTCCGCGGCGGTGCGCCTGTTCCCTCGGTCCCACCCGCTGGACCGGCTGCGGCCACCGGACTCCAGTGAGGCCCGGCCCGCCGCCGCGGCCGGCCTCGGGGAGCTGTTCGCGGAGAGCTGGGGCCCGGTCTCCCGGCTGGCCGCCGCCGCGGGCCTGTCCCCGCAGGGGCCGCTGATGCTGCCCGGGCGCTGGCTGATCCAGTGACCTGCTATCCGTGACGCTGCATCCGGTGACCGTGGGCTATCCCGCGGTCGCACGGGCTTCCGGTGACCGCGACTGACTCCGGGGCCGGGCTGGCGGCGGCCCTGTCCGCCTTCGCCAGCGGCGTCACGCTGGTCACGGTGGCCGACGGCCGGGACGACGTCGGCACGACCGTCAGCGCGTTCAGCCCGGTGTCCCTGGAACCGCCGCTGGTGCTCGTCTCGCTGATCGCTGATTCCTATCCCGCCGAACTGCTCGGCCGGCTGGACCGGTTCGCGGTGACGATCCTGGCCGCGGGCCAGCGGGCGCTGGCGGGCCGGTTCGCCGTCGCGGGACGGCCCGGGGCGCGGCTGATGCTGGACGGCGTCCCGCACCAGCGCGGGTCCTACTCCGGGGCGCTGATCCCGGACGGCGGGCTGGCGGCGCTGGAGGGCCAGGTGACCCAGCGGGTGCCGGCCGGCGACCACCTGCTGGTGATCGCGGCCGTGCGGCAGGTCGCCTACCTGGCCGAATCGGGCGAGCCGCTGATCCGGTTCGCAGGCCGGTACCTGGCCCAGGGACGCGGCTGATCCCTGGAATGCGCGGGCGCATGAGCTCTGTTTTCCGGCGTAGGAGGCGCGGCCCCGGTTCCCGGCCGGGCGCCGCGTGCGCCCTATGCTGAGCCCCGCTCAGAGTTCGAGAGGCACGACCATGGCAGGCAACGAGTGGCGCGACGCCGCACCCGGTGCGGGCACGCCACCGGTCAGGATCGATACCAGCGTGGCCCACATCGCCCGGGTCCAGGACTACTGGCTCGGCGGGCGGGACAACTTCGCCGCCGACCGCCACGCGGGTGAGGAGGCGGTGGCCGCCTTCCCCGGCCTGGTCGCATCGGTCCGCTCGACCCGGGCCTTCCTGGCCCGCACGGTGCGCTACCTGACCGCCGAGGAGGGGATCAGGCAGTTCCTGGACATCGGCACCGGCATCCCTACCGCGGGCAACACCCACTCGGTGGCCCAGGCGATCGCCCCCGAGGCGCTCGTCGTCTACATGGACAACGACCCGGTCGTGTTCGCGCACGCCCGGGGCCTGCTGTCCAGCGGCCCGCACGGGAGCACCGCGTACCTCGACACCGACCTGCGGGACACCGGGAAGGTCCTGGCCGAGGCGGCCCGGATGCTGGATCTCACCCAGCCGGTCGCGCTGGTGCTCAGCTCCGTGCTGCAGTTCATCCCGGACGCCGAGGACCCCTTCAAGATCGTCACCACGCTGCTCGACGCGCTGGCGCCGGGCAGTTTCCTGGTGGTCTCCCATCCCGCCAACGACATCGAGGCCCGGGTCATGGCGAACATGGCGGCCCGGCTCAACGAGCTGCTGGCGGAGCAGGTCACGCTGCGCAGCCAGGAGGAAGTGGAGCATTTCTTCCAGGGCCTGCGCCTGGTGCCGCCCGGGATCGTCCGGGTGCCGGAGTGGCGGCCCGACTCCGCCGAGGACGCCGGCCGGGTGGGCACCATGTGGGGCGGCGTCGGCCAGAAGTGACGCTCCCGCCGGTGCCCCCAGGCTGTGCACGGGGCTGTGGATGACTGGTGGATGACAGGTGGACAGCCCCGGTAACGCGGGGGAAAACAACAGGCGCACGGTGGATTGCCTGTGGACGGCCGAAGAATCTTCAAATAGGTGGCCGCGAGCCCTTGTGTGCCTGGTCACCGGGGCAGTAAAACTGCACTCACCACTGAAGACGGGCCACCCGGGGGGAACCCCGGACGCGGGCAGGGGACGGGAAGCCGGCCCCTGCAGCGGGTACCAGGGATCGGTGGTGGGCCGGGCCGCACAAGGAAGCCGGGGGTTGGGCTGCCAGCCCTGCAGGCGGGCCGGTGCGGCCGGGTATCGCGAGGCCCCTCCATCTCATACATGGAGGGGCCTCGTCGTATTGTGCCCGACAATCGCAGTCTTCCCCGGCAGCGACACACCGGAACCGCCCGGAGCGCGGCCGTTAAACCGGCGCGCCTTCGGTGGCGCCGGCGCTCTGCGGGGTGGTGCCCTCGCCCGTGCCGTCGTCAACTGGGCCGTCGTCAACTGGGCCGTCGTCAACTGGGCCGTATCAACCGTGCCGTCGTCCGCTGGGCGGGCTTCAACCCGGGCCGCGTCCGGCCGCCGGGCGCCGGGCGAGGACGGGTGGGACGGCGGGCGGCGCATGGCGGCCAGCACGATCACGCTGCCTGCCAGGCCGAGCGCCCCGGCGAGCAGGAACGCCGCGTTGAGGCCGGCGGCCGAGGCCGCGTGCACGACCTGATCCAGCGCGTCCCGCTGGCCCGCGGGCAGGCCGGCCAGCAGCCGCTGGGCCTGCCCGCCGGAGATGGCCTGGGCCACGGCCGGGCGGCCGCCCTGGTGCGCCACCACATGGCCCACCCGGGCCGAGAACACGCTGCCGAGCACCGCGATCCCGAACGCGTAGCCGAGCTGGCGCATGGTGTTCACCGCGCCCGCCGCCATCCCGCCGCTGTGCACCGGCACGGCCGACATGGCGCTGGACACCAGCGTCGGCGTGGCCAGGCCCACCCCGATCCCGGCCACGATGAGGCCCGGCACCAGGTGCGTCCAGGCCGACCCCGCGCCCAGGCCGGCCTGGAGCAGGGCACCCGCCCCGACCAGCGCCATCCCGCCGCCGATGATCCACCGCGGGTTCGGGCGTGCAGGAAGCGGCCGATGGCCGCGCTGACCACGAAGGCGGACAGGGACAGCGGCGCCGCCCCGGCCAGCCCCGCCTGCACCGGGCTCAGGCCGAGCACGGTCTGCAGCCACAGCGAGCTGTAGGCCAGGTAGGCGAACGCCGCCGCGTTGAGCAGCAGCGCGGCGACCATGATCGGCGGCGAAGGCCGGGCGGCGCAGCAGCGAGACTTGCAGCAGCGGCTGCCGGGCCCGGCGCTCGATCAGGACGAAGACCACGAAGGCAGCCAGGCCGGCCGCGATCAGGCCGATCGTCTCGCCCGCCGCCCAGCCCACGCTGGACGCGCGGACCAGGCCGAACGTCGTGGCCGCGGCGCCGGCGGTGAAGGCGAGCACGCCCGCCAGGTCGAACCGGGCCGTGGCCTGGCTGCGGTCGGCCCCGAACGCGGCCAGGGTGAGGGCGATCGCCACCGCGCTGACCGGCAGGTTGACGAAGAAGATCCACCGCCAGGACAGGGTCTCGGTGAGCAGCCCGCCCAGGACCGGCCCGACGGCGGCCGAGGCGCCGGCCACCGCGCCCCAGACACCGAACGCCGTGCCCCGGTCACGGCCCTGGTAGGAGGCATTCAGCAGGGCGATGGTGGTGGCGAACATGGCGGCGCCGCCGACGCCCTGCACCCCGCGGGCCGCGATCAGCAGGCCGGGACTCGCAGCCAGGCCGCTGGCCAGCGACGCGGCCGCGAACACGGCCAGGCCGGCCAGGTAGACCCGCCGGCGGCCGCGCAGGTCGGCCAGTGAGCCCAGCCCCATCAGCAGGGCGGCCAGGGCCACCGCGTAGCTGTCGATCACCCACTGCAGGGACGAGAACGAGGTATGCAGGTCGACGGCCATGTCCGGCAGTGCGACGTTCACGATGGTCACGTCCACCAGCAGCATGAACGTGCCGAGGCAGACCGCGGCCAGCGGTGCCCATTTGCGCATCGAAGGCTCCTTCCGGCTCCGCGTCCTTCCAGGGCCGGGGCCAGGTCCCGCCCGGCGCCCTCACGGCCCCGGGTCACGGCCCACCATGGCCGTGTCCCGGGGAACATGGCGACCCAGAACGGGCTGTGATGTAGCTTTCTTCCATGGAGTCGTGTTCCAGATGCCGGAATCCGCCGTGCTGGACCAGCTTGATCGCCAGGTTGTCCGCGCCCTCCAGCTCGATCCGCGGGCCCCGTTCAGCCTCATCGCCGAGGTGCTGGGGGTGTCCGAGCAGACCGTGGCCCGCCGCTACCGGAAGCTGCGAGGTGACGGCTACCTGCGGGTGATGGGCCTGGTCAGCCCGCGGGGCGTCGGCGTGACCGAGTGGCTGCTGCGGATCGGCTGCCGTCCCGGCGGGGCCCGGCGGCTCGCGGACGCGCTGGCCCGGCGGGAGGACGTGTCCTGGGTGTCGCTCAGCTCCGGCGGATCGGAGATCGTCTGCGTGGTCCGCTCGCTCAGCGAGCAGCAGAGCGACGAACTGCTGCTGCAACGACTGCCCGCGACCAGCCAGGTGCTGAGCCTGGCCACGCACGCGGTGCTGCACCGGTTCGCGGGCCGTGAGGCCGACTGGGCCGGGTACCTGGACGATCTGACCGACGCACAGGCCACCCGGCTGGCCGCCCCGCCGCCGGCCGGGCGCGGCCGATCCGGACCTGCTCCAGCCGTCGGACGCGCCACTGCTCGCCGCGCTGGCCCTGGACGGGCGGACGAGCTACGCCGCGCTGGCCAAGCAGGCCGGCTGGACCGAGGGCCGGGTGATCCGCCGGGTGGAGGCGCTGCGCGAGGCCGGGATCCTGTACTTCGACGTGGACCTGGCCACCGACGGCGCTGGGCTTCAAGGCCCCGGCCTACCTGTGGCTGATCGTCGAACCGGCCCGGCTGGCCGCGGTCGGGGAGGAGATCTCCCGGCACGCCGAAGTGCCGTTCGCGGCGGCCATCACCGGATCGGCCAACCTGGTCACCAGCGTCGTGTGCCGGGACTCCGAGGCGCTGTACGAGTACGTGACCACCAAGATCAGCGCCGCGGCCGGGGTCCGGCAGCTGGAGATCTCCCCCGTCCTGAGCCGGATCAAGCAGGCCGGCTCGCTGATGGACGGCCCGCGCCTGGCCACACCGGGGATCGGTGCCCGCGCGCCGCATCCCCTTCCATGATCGGTCACTGCCCGCGCGGCGCACCCCTTCCATGATCACGGTCAATATGTGGTGCCCGTGGCAGTTATTGACCGTGATCATGGCGGCGGGCCAGGGCGGGCGCCCGAGGGGTTAGAACTCGCGGTGGCCGGAGCGCCAGACGGCGCGGACGAGGGGGACGCCGGGGCGGTAGGCGAGGTAGGTGTGCGACGGGCCGTCCAGCAGCATCAGGTCCGCGCGGGCGCCCACGCCCAGGTGGCCGACGTCGGTGCGGCGCAGCGCGCGGGCCCCGCCCGCGGTGGCCGCCCACACCGCCTCCTGCGTGGTCAGCCGCATCTCCCGGACGGCCAGGGCCACGCACAGCGGCATGCTGGAGGTGAAGCAGGACCCCGGGTTGCAGTCCGTGGCCAGCGCGACCGTCACCCCGGCGGCCAGCAGCCGCCGGGCGTCGGGGTACGGCTGCCGGGTGGAGAACTCGACCCCGGGCAGCAACGTGGCCACGGTGCCCGAAAACCCGGCCCGAAACCCCGGAAGACCCAGTGCCTGAAGACCCGGTGCCGGAAGACCCGGTGCCGGACGCCGCGAGGGCGTCCACGTCCGCGTCGCTCAGGTAGGTGCAATGGTCCGCGGAGGCCGCCCCGCCGCCACGGCGACCTGCACGCCGGGACCGGGCCCGAGCTGGTTCGCGTGCACCCGGGGCAGCAGCCCGGCCGCGCGCCCCGCGGCCAGGACCGCCGACGCCTCGTCCGCGTCGAACGCCCCCCGCTCGCAGAACACGTCGACCCAGCGGGCGTGCGGCGCGCAGGCGCTCAGCATGGGGCCGCAGACCAGGTCCAGGTAACCGGCCCGGTCGCCCTCGTACTCGGGCGGCACCACGTGCGCCCCCAGGAAGGTGACCTCGGGCGTGACCTCCGCGGCCAGTGCGACCGCGCGCGCCTCGTCGGCCACCGTGAGCCCGTAGCCGGACTTGCACTCCAGCGTGGTCGTCCCCTGGGCGAGCATCTCCCGGGTGAGCCGGGCCAGGTTCGCGCGCAGCACCTCGTCCGGGGCGGCCCGGGTGGCCGCGACCGTGCTGCGGATCCCGCCGGCCTGGTAGGGCGTCCCGGCCATCCGCGCGGCGAACTCCGCGCTGCGTTCCCCGGCGAAGACCAGGTGGGCGTGCGAGTCGACGAAGCCGGGCAGGACCGCCCGGCCGCCGCAGTTGACGGCCTCGTCCGCGGCCGGCGCCTGCCCGGCCGGACCGGTCCAGGCGACCCGGCCCGCATCGATGACGAGAGCCGCCCCGGTCAGGGCGGCGAACGATCCTGGTCCCTGGCCCGGGTCATCGCCCGGTGCCGCGTTGGTGACCAGCTCGCCGATGTTGGTGATCAGCGTGCTCACGCGAGCTCACGCTACCGGGCCGGGCTTCCCGGGTGCGGTGCGCGGGCGCCGTGTCCGCCACGTGGGCCGCCCAGATCCCACCCGGCCCGGGCGGGGTGACCGGCGGCGCCGAGACGGTTTTCGTTGCGGAAACTGATTTTTCCAGGTCAGTTGACTTGGATAGAGCGCTTGGCCAGGCCGAGCCAGAACCCGTCGATCACGCTGCGGGCAGCGGCCAGGTCACCGCCGGCCGCGCCGAGCGTGACGAACAGCGGGGCGAAGTGCTCGGTGCGGGGGTGAGCCTGGTGGGCGGCCGGGGCCCGGTGCTCGAAGTCCAGCAGGGCGTCCAGATCACCGCGGGCCAGCGTCTCGCTCCCCCAGTGGTCGAACTCGGCCATGACCGGCTGGACCCGGCCGTCGGGGCTCAGGGCCCGCAGGTTGTGGGTGAAGAACCCGCTGCCCACGATGAGGACACCCTCGTCGCGCAGGGGGGCCAGCTTGCGGCCCACCTCGTACAGGCCCTGCGGGTCCAGGGTCGGCATGGAGACCTGGAGCACCGGGACGTCCGCGTCCGGGTACATCTCGACCAGCGGCACGTAGGCGCCGTGGTCGAGGCCGCGGTCCGGGATGTCCTCGACCGGGGTGCCGGCCGCGCGGAGGAGTTTGCGGACGTCGGAGGCCAGTTCCGGGGCGCCGGGGGCCGGGTAGCGGACCTGGTAGTAGCGGTCCTCGAAGCCCCAGAAGTCGTAGGTGAGCGGCACGGTGGTGGTCGCGCCCAGCGCGAGCGGGGCCGACTCCCAGTGCGCGGACACCATGAGCACCGACTTCGGCTTGGGGAGTTCGCGGGCCCAGTCCGCGAGCTGGCGGGTCCACAGGGCGTCGTCGGCCAGCGGGGGCGCTCCGTGGCTGAGGTAGAGCGCGGGCATCCGCCCCGTGCTCGGCGATTCGGGCCCGGCGATTCAGTGCCCGGTGCTTCGTTGTGCTCGCGGGGCCGGTGGTGCCGGGCGCCTGGTCGCTGGCGGTCATGGTGTTCCTCCTGCGGTGGTCCACGTCGTCGTCCCGGAGAACAGTTCAAATTTGAACTACATTCCCGTGCGCCCGCCTTGTCGTTCGAATTCAAACGATACTCGGTAGGCTGGGCGGATGGCAGAGCGCGCCGAACTCACGCCGGCCCCCGCCGAGCGCTGGCTCGACCCGGCGGAGATGGCGGCCTGGCTGGCCTTCCTGGAGGTCAGCCACCTGCTGGAGCGCGCGATCGAGCAGCAGCTCCGGCAGGACGCCGGGCTGTCGCACGCGCAGTACGAGATCCTCTCCCGGCTGGAGGCCGCGGACGGCGGGCGGCTGCGGATGAGCGAGCTCGCGGACGTGATCGTGGTGTCCCGCAGCGGGCTGACCTACCAGATCACCCAGCTGGAAAAGGCGGGCCTGGTCCGCCGGGAGAAGTGCCCGTCGGACGAGCGCGGCATCCTGGCCATCCTGACCGGCGCGGGCCGGGCGGCCCTGACCCGGGCCGCACCCGGGCACCTGCGGGTGGTGCGCGACAACCTGATCGACGCCCTCACCCCGGCCCAGCGCGAGGCGCTCACCGAGGGCCTCAGCGCGGCCCGCGCCCGCCTCCGCCCCGGCGCTGACCGGCAGCGCCGCTCCGGGCGCCGTACCCGTCGGCGCTGACGGCGTCCGCCGCGCAGGGATCGCGCGACGTCGCCACGCCGATGGTGCGATCCACTCATCGGTGCCGCCCGGGCACCGCAGCACGATCATGGAGTGAGCTGTGACGCGGACGCTTTGGCGTGAGGGTGCAGAGCGGGCGGCCGCCGGGGGCGGCGGGCCCGCAGCCCGGGGGCGGGCCGGGCACAGGGGCGCCGATGGGGGGTCAGGCGAGGAGGGGGCGGAGCGCCTGGGCCAGGGCGGCGGGGACGTCGGGGACCAGCAGGTGCGGCCGTCCCGGACGACGTCGCGGCCGCCGGCCACCACGTCGGTGACGTCCGCCGCGGTGCCCGCGAAGATCACCGACTCCAGCGCGGTGGCGGCGACCGCGCCAGCCAGCCGGGGGGTGTCCAGGCGGACCGTCACCAGGTCAGCCAGCGCGCCCGGCACGATCTCGCCCGCCTGCGGCCAGCCCAGGCAGGTGTGCCCGGCGGCGGTGGCCGCGGTGGCGAGCGCGGCGGCCCCGAACCGGCCACGCTGCCCGGAGGCCAGCCGCTCGTCCAGCTCGATGCGGCGGGCCTCGTCCAGCAGGTCGATCACCGCGTGGCTGTCACTGCCCACCGAGAGCGGGCTGCCCGCCGCGGCCAGCGCCCCCGCCGGGCCGATGCCGTCGGCCAGGAAGGCCTCCGTCGTCGGGCACAGGCAGACGCAGCTGCGGCTGCCGCCCAGCAGCTCGATGTCGCGCCGGGTGAGGTGGGTGGCATGCACCATCGTGCTGCGCGGCCCCAGCGCCCCGGCGTCGTCGAGCACCCGCGCCGGGGTGGCGCCGTAGGCGGCCAGGCAGGCCTCGTTCTCCGCGGGCTGCTCGGACAGGTGCGCGTGCAGCGGCGCGCCGAAGTGACGCGACCACTCGACGACCGGGTGCATCTGGCCGGGCGGCACCGCGCGCACCGAGTGGATGGCCACCCCGGCCCGGGCGTGCGGCGCGAGCATCCCGTGCTCGTCAGGCCCGAGCGCGGCCAGCCGGTCCGCCCACCGGCCCGCGTCCCCGTCGCTGAACCGCTGCTGCACGGGGGACAGCGGCGTGGCCGTCCCGTCCGGGGCCAGCCCGCCGGTCAGGTAGCAGGTGTCCAGCAGGGTGATCCGCAGGCCCGCCTCGGCCGCGGCCTGGATGAGGGCCCGGCCCATCGCGTTGGGGTCGGGATACGGCGACCCGCCGGGGCCGTGGTGCAGGTAGTGGAACTCCCCGACACAGGTCACCCCGGCCAGGGCCATTTCCGCGTAGACGGCCCGGGCCAGCGCCAGGTAGCTGTCCGGCGACAGCCGCCCGGCGACCTGGTACATCCGCTCCCGCCAGGTCCAGAACGTGCCCTGGCCCGCCTCGGTGACCCCGCGCAGCGCGCGGTGGAAGGCGTGCGAGTGCGCGTTGGCCAGGCCGGGCAGGGTCAGCCCCGGCCGCCGCTCGGTGCCCGCTGGCACCGAAGCCGCCGGCACGTCCGGGGTCACCGCCGCGAAGACGTCCCCGGCGGCCTCGATCAGCACCCCGGACCGGACGCCGCCCTGGCCCAGCCAGGCCAGCTCGGCGTGCCAGCGGCGGACGCCCGGCGTCCGGCCCGGCCGGACGGCCTGCCACCACAGGGCGGGTCATCAGCCGGCCAGGTCCCGCAGCACGGCCGCGAGCCCGGTGACCCCGGCCGCGCAGTCCGCCTCCTCGGCGTGCTCGGCCGGTGAATGTGACACCCCGGTGGGGTTGCGGACGAACAGCATCGCGGTGGGCAGCCGGGCGGCCAGCACCCCCGCGTCGTGCCCGGCCGCGGTCGGCAGTTCCGGCGCCTCGATGCCGCGCGCCGCCAGCGCCGCCGCCAGCCGGCCAGCCAGCGCGGGGTCGAACTCGACCTCCGGGCTGAAGGACTCCGGCCGTGACGTGAGCTCGACCCGGTTCGCGTCGGACTCCTGGCCGGCCACGGCCAGGATCTGGTCCACGGTGTCCTCGAGCGTCCGGCCGTCCGGGGCCCGGACGTCCAGCCAGGCGCGGACCGCGGAGCAGACCGCGTTGGCCGCGCCCGGCTCGGCGGTCACCTTGCCGATCGTGGCCCGCGCGCCGCGTTCGATCGCGGCCTCGCGGGCGGCCAGCACGGTCGCCGCGTAGGGGATCATCGGATCGCGCCGGTCGGCCAGCGCGGCCGTGCCCGCGTGGTCAGCCTGCCCGGCGAAGTCGAGCCGCCACCGGCCGTGCGGCCAGATCCCCTCGGCGACGCCGAGGGCGGCGTCGAGGTCGGCCAGCGCCCGGCCCTGCTCGATGTGCAGCTCCACATAGCCCCCGAGCTGCGCGAGCAGGTCGTCGTCCCGGCCGATCTGACCGGGATCCTGGCCGGCCGCGTGCATCGCCTCGGCCAGCGTGATCCCGTCGCCGTCGCGCAGCTCCCGGGCCTCCTCCGGGTCGATCGCGCCGGTCAGCAGGCGGCTGCCCAGGCAGGCGACCCCGAAGCGGCCCCCTTCCTCCTCGGTGAACGCGGCCACCGCGATGGGCCGCGACGGGGTGAAGCCCTCGGCCCGGAGCTGGTCGATCGCCGCGAAGGCGGACACCACGCCCAGCGGCCCGTCGTAGGCACCGCCGTCCGGCACCGAGTCCAGGTGGCTGCCGGTGGCCACGGCGGCCCCCATCGGGCGGGAGACGTCCCACCAGGCCCAGAGGTTGCCGTTGCGGTCCGGGCCGGTGCGCAGCTGCCGGTGCCGGGCCGCGGCCCCGAACCAGGCCCGGCAGTCCAGGTCGGCCTGGGTCCAGGAGAACCGGCGGTACCCGCCGGTGCCGGGGTCCCGCCCGACCGGCAGCAGCGACTCCCAGAGGGCCGCGAACGTGGGGTGGGCGGCCGCGGAACCGGGCGAGCTGGCCGTCACGGCTGCATGGGGACGCGCACGCCCCGCGCCGCGGCCACCTCGGCAGCCTCCTCGTAGCCGGCGTCCACGTGCCGGATCACGCCCATCCCCGGGTCGTTGGTGAGCACCCGCTCCAGCTTCTCCCCGGCCAGCGGGGTGCCGTCGGCCACGCACACCTGGCCCGCGTGGATGGACCGGCCGATGCCCACCCCGCCGCCGTGGTGGATGCTCACCCAGGACGCCCCGGACGCGGTGTTGACCAGCGCGTTCAGCAGCGGCCAGTCGGCGATCGCGTCCGAGCCGTCGGCCATCGCCTCGGTCTCCCGGTAGGGCGAGGCCACCGAGCCGCAGTCGAGGTGGTCCCGGCCGAGCACGATGGGGGCCTGGACGTCCCCGCGGGCGACCAGCTCGTTGAACCGGACCCCGGCCAGCTGCCGCTCGCCGTAGCCGAGCCAGCAGATCCGGGCCGGGAGGCCCTGGAAAGCCACCTTCTCCTGGGCCATCCGGATCCACCGGGCGAGCGGCTCGTTGTCCGGGAAGAGGTCCAGGATGGCCGCGTCGGTGGCGGCGATGTCGGCCGGATCACCGGACAGCGCCGCCCAGCGGAACGGCCCCTTGCCCTCGCAGAACAGCGGCCGGATGTAGGCGGGCACGAAGCCGGGGAAGTCGAAGGCCCGCTCGTAACCCGCGGTGGCCGCCTCGCCGCGGATCGAGTTGCCGTAGTCGAACACCTCGGCGCCGCCGTCCATGAAGCCGACCATGGCCGCGACATGCTCGGCCATCGACTGCTGGGCCCGCTCGGTGAATCCGGCCGGGTCCTCGGCCCGCAGCGCCGCCATTTCCTCGAACGCCACCCCGCGCGGCAGATACGTCAAGGGATCATGCGCCGAGGTCTGGTCGGTGACGACGTCCACCGGGGCGCCCATGGCCAGCATCCGGGGCAGCAGTTCGGCGGCGTTGCCGAGCAGGCCGATGGACAGCGGATCCCCCGCGTCCCGCGCCGCGACCGCCAGGCGCAGCGCGTCGTCCAGGTCCTCCGCCGCCACGTCCAGGTAGCCGTACTCGATCCGCCGGGCGATCCGGGACGGGTCACAGTCGATGACGATGGCCACGCCGCCGTTCATGGTCACCGCGAGCGGCTGGGCGCCGCCCATGCCGCCCAGCCCGGCGGTCAGCGTGATCGTGCCGGCCAGCGACCCGCCGAACCGCTTGGCGGCCACCGCCGCGAACGTCTCGTAGGTGCCCTGCAGGATGCCCTGGGTGCCGATGTAGATCCACGACCCGGCGGTCATCTGGCCGTACATGGTCAGGCCGAGCGACTCCAGGCGGCGGAACTCCTCCCAGGTGGCCCACTGCGGGACCAGGTTGGAGTTGGCGATGAGCACCCGCGGCGCCCATTCGTGGGTGCGCATCACCCCGACCGGCTTGCCCGACTGGACCAGCATGGTCTCGTCGTCCTTGAGGTCGTGCAGGGTGCGCACGATCGCGTCGTAGGCCGGCCAGCTGCGGGCCGCGCGGCCCGAGCCGCCGTACACGATGAGCTGGTCGGGATGCTCGGCCACCTCGGGGTCGAGGTTGTTCATCAGCATCCGCATGGCCGCCTCCTGCGGCCAGCCCCGGCAGGACAGGGCGGTGCCGCGCGGGGCACGGACCGGGCGCGGGCCGGATGGGTCGTCGGCAGTCATTGCTGGCTCCTCATCGATCAGGCACCCGGCCGGTGGCGGTCTGGGTGGGCGTCGGCGGCCGGCGGCGCCGGTCGCCGCCACGGTTCATCATCCCTGGTGGCCCGCGAACGACAAGCGCCGGGCGGGGCCCACCGTGATGGTGAGCCCCGCCCGGCGCGATAAGCCAGGCCTGACGAGGGCCAGCCAGACGTCAGCCGGCCAGACGTCAGCGGATCAGCTCATGCCGACCGACTTCAGCCAGCCCTGGGCGACCGTGGAGTAGTTGGCGTGATCCAGGATGATCGCCTTGTCCATCTGGAGCAGGGCCTCGGTGGTCAGCTTCTGCGAGATCTCGTTCAGCGTGCTCGTGATCGTCGGGGTCGCCGCCTTCTTGTAGACCAGCGGGATGACGTTCTGGGCCGCGAAGTTGAACTTGGGGTCGGCCAGCGCCACCAGCTTGTCCGTGACGATCTGCGGGGTGGTGGTGAACACGTCGGCCGCCTGGACCTTCCCGTCCTTCAGGGCGGCCAGGGTGAGCGGGCCGGACTCGTCGAGCGGGTCGAAGCCCTTGAACGTCAGTCCGTAGTTCTTCTTGAGCCCGACCAGGCCGTCGGTGCGCGTCTTGAACTCGGACGGCCCGCCGATGATCATGTTCTTCGCGAACGGCTTGAGGTCGGCGATGGACTTCAGGTGGTCCTTGTTCGCGGTGGCCTGGGTCACCGTGACCGAGTCCTTGTCCTGGGCGGAGGAGGGATCGAGGATCTCCAGGGTCGAGGGGAGCTTGGCCTTCAGCGCCGCGTCCACCTCCGCCGTGGTCGCCGCCGTGCTGCTCGTGTCAACCGACGTGGTCAGCAGGGCCCCGTTATATTCGGGAATGATGCTGATCGCGCCTTTGGAGATCTGCGGGTAATAGACCTCGCGGGCGCCGATGTTGAATTTCGGGGTGACCTTGACCCCCTTGGACTGCAGCGCGAGAACGTAGATCTCCGCGAGGAGTTCGTTCTCCGGGAAGTTGGCCGAGCCGACGACGACGGTGCCTTTCGCGGCACTGGGAGCCAGCGGGTTGGAACTGCTGCTGCTACTGCTACGCTCGCGCTGCCACCGCCACTGCTGCCGCACGCGGCCAGGGCAACGCCGGTCAGGACGGCCAGGCCGCCGATCGCGCCGACCCGCATCCGTCTCGTGAGCAGGGGCGACGCGACCGCCGCAAACCGCGATCTCGGAAACATGGTGTTTCCCTTCTTTTCTGATGGGTTTAGTACGATATCAGGACGCGCGCTCTTGCTGGCGCAGGCCCGCCGGGACGGCCACACGCCGGACCCCGACGAAAAGCGCTTGCACGGCGAGGGCCAGGAGGACAACAAACAATGCCCCGCCGGCGACTTCCCCGTAATTGTCAACCGCGAGCCCGTCGATTATGTAACGGCCCAGGCCGCCCAGGCCGATATAAGCCGCGATAGTCGCGGTGGCCACCACGAAAATCGCGCCGGTGCGCAGGCCGAGAACGATCAGCGGCATGGCCACCGGGACCTCGACCTTCCGCACCTGCTGCCAGGGGGTCATGCCCATGCCCTGGGCGGCGTCCTTGAGCTCGGGGTCAACCCCGGCCACCCCCTCGTAGACGTTGACCAGGATGGGCGGAATCCCCAGCACGACCAGGGGCACCAGCCAGGCCAGCACGGAGAAGCCGATCCAGATGGCCAGCAGGACCAGCAGGCCGAGGGTGGGGATAGCCCGCCAGGCGTTGGCCACGTTCACCACGAGCACCGCTCCCCGGCCGGTGTGCCCGATCAGGACGCCCAGCGGGACGGCGATCAGTGCCGCGATGACCAGCGCGAGCGCGCTGAAGTACAGCTGCTCCAGGATCCGGACCGGGATGCCCTCGGAGCCGTGCCACTGCTCCGGCTGCTTCAGCCAGTTCCAGGCGAAGCTGAAGAAGCTCATGCGGGCGCCTCCAGGCAGCGGCTGGACCGGCACCCCGATCGGGACGTTCTCGGGCCGCCCCGGGCGCGGCGCGGCCGCCACGGCGTCAGCACCCGGCGGAGCAGCACCAGAAGCAGGTCGCAGATCAGCGCGAGCGCGATGATGAGCCCTCCGCCCACGTAGATCTCTTCCGGGAAGTCGCGCTGGTAGCCATCGACGATGAGGTAGCCGAGGCTGCTGACGCCGATCAGCTGGCCGACGCTGGCCAGGCTGATGCTCGACACGACAGCCACCCGCAGGCCGGCGATCACGATGGGCACTGCGAGCGGCAGTTCTACCTGGACGAGACGCCGGGTCGTGCCGAAACCCATCGCCGTCGCGGCCTGCCGGACCGGCTCCGGCACGGAGCGGAGACCGTCCACTACGGCCGGCAGCAGCACGCACAGCGAGAACAGCGTGAGCGGGATGATCACCGTGGTGTCGGTCAGCCCGGTGTACGGGATCAGCACGATGAACAGGGCCAGCGAGGGCAGCGCGTACAGCACGCTGGTCGTGGAGAGCACCGGGGGGTACAGCCACTTCCAGCGGATGCAGGCGATGCCCAGCGGCAGCGAGATGACCAGGCCGAGCAGCGCCGGGACGATCCCCAGGTAGGCGTTCTCCCAGATGAGAGTGGGAACTTGACCCCAGTCCATGGCTAGGAGGCCTTCTCCGGAGCGGGGCTCTGCGGCTCGCTGCCCGCGGGGGCGGCGCGCTCGCCGCTGCGCATCTCGGGCGCCGCTGCCACTGGCGCATATCGCGGGCATCGCTATCGCGGGCAGCACCGCCGGGCGCCGCCTGGCCGGCGGCCTGGATCGCCACCCGCAACCGCTCGTAGCTGGTCACCCCGACCACCCGGCCGTCGTCGTCCACCCCGACCGCCTGGCCGGTGGGGGACAGCACGGTCGCGTCCAGCGCGGCCCGCAGCGAGTCGGTGCGCACGTCGAACGTGTGGCCGTACGGCTCCAGCCGGGCCTGCCCGGCCTGCGACCCGGCGGGCAGCGCCTCGAGGTCAGCGGCCGCGGCCCAGCCGCGCGGCTGGTGCCCGGTGCCGGTGACCAGGACCCAGTCCTCCCCGGCCTGGCGGGCGGCGTCGGCCGCCATGGACGCGGCCGTGTCCTCGCCGACCACGGCCCGGTCGTCCAGGCTGAGGCCGGAGGCGGCCAGGAAGGACAGCCGGCGGATGCCCCGGTCAAAGCCGAGGAAGTTCTCCACGTACCCGTCGGCGGGCGCGCGCAGCAGCCGCTCGGGGCTGTCCAGCTGGGCGATATTCCCGCCCGGCCGGAAGATGGCGACCTGGTCCCCCACCTTGATGGCCTCCTCGACGTCGTGGGTGACCAGCACCACGGTCTTGTGCAGCTCCGCCTGGAGCCTCAGGAGCTCATCTTGCAGGGTGGCTCGGACAATAGGGTCAACCGCGCTGAAGGGTTCGTCCATCAGCAGCACCGGGGGGTCGGCGGCGAGCGCCCGGGCCACGCCGACCCGCTGCTGCTGCCCGCCGGACAACTGGTAGGGGTACCGGCGGGCCAGGTCGTCGTCCAGGCCGACCAGGCCCATGAGCTCCCGGGCCCGGTCCCGGGCCCGGCCCTTCTTCCAGCCGAGCAGCAACGGGACGGTGCCGATGTTGTCCACGATGGTCTTGTGCGGGAACAGGCCCGCCTGCTGGATGACGTAGCCGATGCCGCGCCGCAGCGTGTCCGGGTTCGACTGCTGGATGTCCTGACCGTCCAGCAGGATCCGGCCGCTGGTGGGGTCGATCAGGCGGTTGATCATGCGCAGGCTCGTGGTCTTCCCGCAGCCGCTGGGGCCGACCAGGACCATGGTCTGGCCGCCAGGCACCTCCAGGTCGAGACTGTCCACGGCGACAGTGCCCCCGGGGTACCGTTTTGTCACGCTCTCGAAGGTGATCAAGACGTGGCCTTCCGGTGTGCCCCGCCGAACGACCGGGGACTTTCGCTGGTCAGTACCCGCGACTTGCTGGTCAGTACCCCATCCGGCCGCCGCCCGCAGGAAGATCAGAGTATCCGCCAGGGTCACAACCTGCCGTGAGAGGCTTCTAATCCCGCCAACCCGCGCCGAACTGCCGACAAAGGGCAATCAAACCGTGACCAGCCGGATAACCAGGCCCCGGGCGGGCAGCACCGGGCCCGCAACCAGCGGGAACAGGCAGCGCCAGCGGATGGCTGTCATAGCCGACTGGAATAATGATCGTGGGCAGGTGGGTTAGCAGCCTCCTTGAACCCGCACTTCCTGGGACACCCCTTCATGACGGTAGAGATCAACGAGCAGAACGAGGCGCACGGGCACGAGCACAAGGACGTGTCCGGTGGCTGGCTGCGCCCTGCCGTCTTCGGCGCCATGGACGGGCTGGTCACCAACGTCTCGCTGATCGCGGGCGTGGGCGCCGGGGTCGGCGCCTCCGGCGGCTCGCCGCACCTGATCGTGCTCACCGGCCTGGCCGGCCTGGCCGCGGGCGCGTTCTCGATGGCCACCGGCGAGTACGTCTCGGTCTCCTCGCAGAACGAGCTCATCCAGGCGGAGGTCCGCAAGGAAGAGCACGAGCTGAAGTACAACGCCGAGTCAGAGCGGATGGAACTGGCGGCCAGCTTCCGCAGCCAGGGAGTGGACGCGGACCTCGCCGACCAGGTCGCGCCGCAGATCTCGGCCAACCCCGAGCACGCGCTGGGCGTGCACGTCCGCGAGGAACTGGGCGTGGACCACAACGATCTGCCCTCCCCCTACACCGCGGCCGGCGCCTCGCTGGTCACGTTCGCGGTCGGCGCGCTGATCCCGCTGCTGCCCTACCTGCTCGGGCTGGACAACCTGGCGGTGGCGCTGGGCCTGGCCGGGGTGGCCGCGTTCGTCGGCGGCGGCCTGGTGGCCCGGCTTACCGACCGGCCGTTCCTGCGCGGCGCGCTGCGCCAGCTCATCCTGGGCGCCGTCGCGGCCGGGATCACGTTCCTGATCGGCAGCGCGGTCGGCGCCGGGGTGTCCTAATCCGGTGGCGGCCTACGGGCCGCCCACCCATCCCGTGGCGGCCTCGGGCGCCCACCCGTCCGGGCGGCGGCCCACGGCCGGGCCTACCAGGCGTCCGGCCCGAACGAGTCGTCCTCATGGCCGCCCGGCCCGGACAGCAGCTTCAGGTCCGCCTCCACCATCATCGTGATCAGCTCGTCGAAGCCGACCTGGGGGGCCCAGCCGAGCCGCTCCGCGGCCTTGGCCGGGTCCGCGCACAGCTGGTCCACCTCGGCCGGGCGGACGAACGCCGCGTCCACCGTGACGTGGTCCCGCCAGTCCAGCCCGGCCACGGCGAAGGCCTGCTCGACCAGCTCCTCCACGCTGTGCGTGACCCCGGTGCCGATCACGTAGTCCTCGGGCTCGTCCTGGCCGAGCATCAGGTGCATGGCCCGGACGTAGTCCCCGGCGAACCCCCAGTCCCGGCGCGACCACAAGGTGCCGAGCCGCAGCTGCCGTTCGTGCCCCAGCCTGATCTTGGCCACGCCGAGGGACACCTTGCGGCTGACGAACTCCGCGCCCCGCCGGGGCGACTCGTGATTGAACAGGATCCCGGACACCGCGAACATCCCGTAGGACTCCCGGTAGTTCTGGGTCAGGAAGTGCCCGTACGCCTTGGCCACCCCGTACGGGCTGCGCGGATGGAACGGGGTCTGCTCGGTCTGCGGGCTCTCCCGGACCTGGCCGAACATCTCCGACGAGGACGCCTGGTAGAAGCGGATCTGCCCGCCCTTGGGGGTGCGCGAAGCGCTGATCCCGCTGCACACCCGGATGGCTTCCAGCACCCGGAGCACCCCGATCCCGGTCACCTCGCCGGTCAGCTCGGCCTGCTGCCAGGACATGGGCACGTAGGAGATGGCGGCCAGGTTGTAGACCTCGTCCGGCTGGACCTTCTCCACCGCGGCGATCAGGCTGCCCTGGTCGAGCAGGTCGCCGCGGACCAGCCCGATGTCGCCGAGCAGCTGGCGGACGCCGCGCACCCGGGGGTTGGACTGCCCGCGGACCAGCCCCCAGACCTCATAGCCTTGGGTCAGCAGGTACTCGGCCAGGTACGAGCCGTCCTGCCCGGTGATCCCGGTGATCAGCGCGCGCCTCGTCAGCGGAGCCTCCGTCCTGGCCACCGGGCCATCTCGGCCCGCGATCGGGCCACATCCAGGCACGAGCGGGCACACCGGCCCAACTCGTGCCACCTGAGGGTACGTCGGCGCAGCTTACCGCCGCGGGCGCGACGGGTTCGCGGGCCGTGGCGGACGCGCCCGTCCCGGCTCCCGGCCGGCGATGTACCCGATGGTAATGTTCGCTGCCTAACCGGCCACGGGGGCCAGCCGGGGCGGACAGCGGGCGGACCCCCGCAGCGGGCGAACAGCGGGCCAGTACAGCTCGCGCAGCATTGGCCGCGACCACGGCACAAACCGGGCAGCCATCGGCTAACGAGAGGCGCGTACCTGCGTGATGAGCACCGGGATGAGCACGGATCGGCCGCTCCGCGTCGCCCTGCTGTCCTACCGCAGCAAGCCGCACTGTGGCGGCCAGGGTATCTACCTGCGGCATCTGTCCCGTGAGCTGGCTGCGCTCGGGCACCACGTCGAGGTGTTCTCCGGCCAGCCGTATCCCGAGCTGGAACCGGGCCCGGTGCTGCGTGAGCTGCCCAGCCTGGACCTCTACGCCGACGACGACCCGTTCCGTACCCCCGCGCTGTCGGAGTACCGGGACTGGATCGACGTGCTGGAGTTCGGCGCCATGAAGACCGGCGCCTTTCCCGAGCCGCTCACGTTCAGCGTCCGGGCCCTCCGGGCGCTGCGCGAGCGGGCGGGCGACTTCGACCTGGTGCACGACAACCAGGTGCTGGCCTACGGGATGCTCGGGCTGGCCCGGCTCGGCCTGCCCCTGGTGACCAGCATCCACCACCCGATCAGCGTGGACCGGCGGATCGAGCTGGCCTCGTCCCGGGGCTGGGCCAAGGTCGGCAAGTGGCGCTGGTACTCCTTCGTCCGGATGCAGGGCCGGGTGGCCCGCCGGGCCGGGCCGGTCCTGACCGCCTCGCAGGCCTCCCGCGCCGACATCTGCCGGGACTTCGGGGTCGACCCGGCCAGCGTGCACGTGATCCCGCTGGGCGTGGACACCCGGCTGTTCCACCCGCGCGAACAGCCCCGCGTCCCGGGCCGGATCGTGGCCGTGGCCAGCGCCGACTCCCCGCTCAAAGGGGTGTCCACGCTGCTCCAGGCCTTCGCCAAGATCACGGTGGAACGCGAGGGCCAGCTCATCGTGGTCGGCAAGCCCGCCGCCGGGGGGCCGACCGAGAAGCTGGTCAGTGACCTGGCCCTCGGGGACCGGGTCCGGTTCGTGCACGGGATCAGCGACACCGACCTGGCCGAGCTCGCCGCGAGTGCCGAGATCGCGGTGGTCCCCTCGCTGTACGAGGGGTTTTCGTTGCCTGCCGTTGAGCACATGGCCTCGGGCACCCCGCTCATTGCCAGCCGCACCGGCGCCCTCCCCGAGGTGACCGGCGACGCCGCGGTCCTGGTGGAACCGGGGAACCCCGAGGCGCTCGCGGCCGCCCTCCGCGACCTGCTCGACTCGCCGGCCGAGCGCGCGCGGCTCGGCGCCGCGGCCTGGCAGCGGGTGCAGGAGCGCTTCGCCTGGCCCGCGGTCGCGCGGGCGACGGTCGGGCAATACCGCGATGCGATGGCACGCTTCGCCCGCCCGCCCGGCGCCGCGCGTGGTTCCGCTTCCGGCCCGCAACGAAGACCCGCCGTGCTGACCGTTGACTTCACCCGGCTGCCAGTCGGCCCAGGCGACCGGGTGCTCGACCTCGGCTGCGGCGCCGGGCGGCACGCGTTCGAGGCGCTGCGGCGGGGCGCGAGCGTGGTGGCGCTGGACGCCGACGCGGGCGAACTGCGCGGGGTGGCGGGCATGGTGGCGGCGATGGACGCCGAAGGCCAGGTGCCCCCCGGGGCCGCCGCCCGGATCGTGCGCGGCGACGCGACCCGGATGCCGTTCCCCGATGGCGCGTTCGACCGCGTGATCGCGGCCGAGGTGCTCGAGCACATCCCGGACGACTGGCAGGCGCTGCGGGAGATCGCCCGGGTCCTGCGGCCCGGCGGCCGGCTCGCGGTGACCGTGCCGGCCTGGCTGCCGGAGCGGATCTGCTGGCGCCTGTCCGACGACTACCACAACGTCCCCGGCGGCCATGTCCGGATCTACACCCGGGCCGAGATGGAGACCAAGCTGGCCCGGGCCGGGCTGCGGGCCGGCGGCCACCATCACGCGCACGGGCTGCACTCGCCGTACTGGTGGCTGAAGTGCGCCGTCGGCGTGCACGACGACGACCATCCGCTGGCCCGGGCGTATCACCGGCTGCTGGTGTGGGACATCATGAAGCGGCCGGCCGCCACCCGGCTGGCGGAGCGGGCGCTGAACCCGCTGATCGGCAAGAGCGTCGTCATCTACGCGGACAAGCCCGTCGAGGCGGCCGCAGCCCGCGGTGTCCCGGCCCGCCACGCAGCTGAGCAGGCGCATGCCATCGCCTGACTCCCTGGCCGGCTCGGTGAGCGACGGCCTGCCCGCTGACCCTCGCCCGGCGCCGGCTGCGGAACGTGCCGGGAACGCTACGATGCGCCGCCGCGGGGTCCCGGAGGTGCCGGGCGTCCTGACCGCGACGGAGGTCCTGGCCACCGCCGAGCACATCGCCGGCCTGCAGGAGCCCGGCGGCGCGATCAGCTGGCCGGACGGCCACACCGACGCCTGGGACCACGTCGAGTGCGCGATGGCCCTGTCCGTGTGCGGGCTGTCCGCCCCGGCCCGGCGGGCCTATGACTGGCTCCGCCGCACCCAGCGCGCCGACGGGTCGTGGCCCAAACGGACCGAGGCCGGGGTCGTGACCGACGCGGCCGCCGAGACCAACCAGACCGCGTACGTCGCGGTCGGCGTCTGGCACGAGTTCCAGCTCACCGGGGATACCGGGTTCCTGGCCCAGATGTGGCCGGTGGTGCGGAGCGCGATCGGGTTCGTGCTGGACCTGCAGCTGCCGCGCGGCGAGATCGTCTGGCAGCGGACGGCGGACGGGACCCCGGCCGGCTACGCGCTGCTGACCGGGTGCTCCAGCACGTACCAGAGCCTGCTGTGCGCGGCCCGGCTGGCCCGGCTGGCCGGCGAGCCGCAGCCGCGCTGGGAGCGGGCCGCCCGGCAGCTCGGTCACGTGGTGGCCAGCCATCCCGGGGCGTTCGCGGACAAGAGCCGTTTCTCGATGGACTGGTACTACCCGGTGCTGGCCTGCCCGGTGCGCGGCCCGGCCGCCCGGGCCCGGCTCGCTTCGGGGTGGGCGGAGTTCATGGTCCCGGGCCTGGGAGTGCGCTGCGTCCGCGACGAGCCGTGGGTGACCGGGGCGGAGACCTGCGAGCTGGTCATGGCGCTCGACGCCGTCGGGGACTCGCGACCGGGCCCGGACGGTGTTCGGGGAGGTCCAGCACCTGCGGGACAGCGACGGCGGTTACTGGACTGGCTGGCAGTACGCGAACCAGGCGCACTTCCCGAACGAGCGAAGCAGCTGGACCGCGGCGGCGATGATCCTGGCCGCCGACGCCCTGTCCCGGACCACCCCGGGCTCGGGGCTGTTCCGCGACCTGCCGTCCGCCGCCGGGCCCGGGGTCGGCGTCCCCGGCGGTCCTGCGGCGTGGCCCGTGCGGCTGTCCGTCACCCGGCCACCCGCGGGCCAGCCGGGGCCGCGGCGGTGCGCTCCAGGACCCGCAACGACCCGTGCACGCTGACCTCGGTGAACTCCCCCGAGCTCAGGGCGCGTTGGAAGATCGTGAAGGGGGCCTGGCCGCCGTCGGCCGGGTCGGGGAACACGTCGTGAATGGCCAGCGCGCCGCCGGGGGTCACCCACGGCGACCAGTTCGCGTAGTCCGCCGCAGCCGCGGCGTCGGTGTGCCCGCCGTCGATGAACAGCATGCCGAGCGGCGTCCGCCACAGCTCCGCGACCTGGGCGGACCGGCCCACCACCGCGATGACGTGTGACTCCAGGCCGGCCGCGGCGAGGGTGGCGCGGAAGTGCGGCAGCGTGTCCAGCCGTCCGGTCCGCTCGTCCACCAGGGTGGTGTCGTGGTACTCCCAGCCGGGCTGGTTCTCCTCCGAGCCGTGGTGATGGTCCACGGTGACGACCACCTGGCCCGCGTCCCGCGCCGCGGCGGCCAGGTAGATGGTGGACTTGCCGCAGTAGGTGCCGATCTCCAGCACCGGCCCGCGGGCTGCGTACGCGGCAGCGGTCCGGTACAGGGCCAGGCCTTCCTCCGGCGGCATGAAACCCGTGGCCGCCTCGGCCGCCTGCCGCAGCTCAGCGGGCATCGGGCCGGCGGCCGTGGGTGCCGCGTCCGGAGCGGTGGTCATGCCCCACCTTTCCTCCCGGCTGCCCGGGACCTGATCGGCGTCGGTACTACGGTAAAGGTGTCCGACGGCGGGTACGAGGAGGCACCGCGATGCGGGTGGCGGTCGACCGGGATCTGTGCGAGGCCAACGGCGTATGCGCTGGCCTGGTCCCGGAGGTCTTCGACCTGGACGGCGAAGACTACCTGCACATCGTGGCGCCTGAGGTGCCGGCCGGGCGGGCCGACGCGGTCCGGCGCGCGGTCGCCTCCTGCCCGAAACAGGCTCTCCGCCTGGCGGAGTGACCGCGCGAGGGCCGGTGGGCCCGCGGGCCGGCTGCACGCCGGGCAGGCGGCCTCAGGATCAGATGACCCCGGCGGCGATGGCCACGCCCACGCCCACCAGGATCGCGCCGCCGATCTGCTCGCCGCGGCGGCCCGCTGCGGCGCCGATCCGGCCGCCGAGCTCGAGGCCGGCCAGGGACATCACGACGCTCACCACCCCGATGACGATGGCTCCCTCGGCCACGCCCACGTGCATAGTGCCCAGCGCGAAGCCTGCCGCGAGGTTGTCCAGGCTGAGTGCGAAGGCGCTGACGATCAGCCGCCCGAGGCTGTCGCTGTGGTGCGAGGCGTCCGCGGCGGGGCGACGCGCCGCGCCCGGGCCCCGCGGGCTGGCGGAAGGCCTGGATCACGGTGACCAGGCCGATGGCGATCAGCACCACCGCGCTGATCCAGCGGGCCGTGTGGCCGATGGCGCCGGCCACCCCGGCCCCGACGACGAGCCCGACGATGGGCATGCCCGCCTCGAAGACCCCGAAGACCACAGCCACCCGGATACGGGTCCGGGCCGTGACGCCACCGAAGCCGATGCCGATCGCCGCGGCCAGGTTGGACAGGCCGACCGAGGCCGCGACGAGGAGGAGGGGGAGCACGCGCTCAGGCTAGCGGCGGGGAGTCCGGGTTTACCGGTTTTCGCTGGTCACGGCTCAGCTGCCCGGTTCTTGAAGCTCGACCCGATTGCCGGCCGGGTCCTCGAGGAATGACTGGCGTCCGGTGCCGACCTTGACCGGGTCGGTGACCGCGACCCCCATCCCGCGCAGTTCGGTGACGGCCGTGTCGAGATCGGACACCGCCAGCGCGAAGTGCTGGCCCAGCGACGGCGGCGCGTCCGCCTCGATGAGGTGGATCTGCTGGCCGCCAGCGTCGAGCCAGGCCCCGCCGAAGCTGAAGTCAGGCCGGTCGGTGCGCTCGGTCAGGCCGAGTACCCGGGTGTAGAAGTCCAGCGCCGCCGGGACGTCACGGACGTTGAGCGAGACATGGTGCAGCCCGTCTGGTCGCATAACCCCAGTGTCGCAGGCAGCACAACCGGGGGCCAGCCCCGGTCGCGGGCCTCCCCGCCCGCTACCCGGGGCCGGGCGAGGTCAGCCCGCGGTGGGGTCGGTGACCCGGCCGAGGAACAGCGGCAGCCCGCTGCGCAGGTCGGTGATGCGCGAACCGGAATGGGCGGTCCACGATCATCTCCACCGGCGGATCGGGCCTCGCGAGCCGGGCCGACGCGGTTATCACCACGGCGGTGGCCGCGGCTGCCTCGGTGCCCGCCTCGTTCACGTCGATGTAGGCCTGGTGCACCACCTCGTCGATACGGAGCCGCTGCGCGGTGGTGATGCCGCTGAAGTCCGCGCCGTCGGTGAACGCGAGCGGCATGCCCAGCGCGGCCAGCACCGGGCGCAGCGCGAAACCGCTGGTCACCTTGAACCGCGGCAGCGCCAGGATGACCTGCCGGGGCGCCAGCCCAGCCCGCAGCTGCGCGGGCCGGTGCGCCGCCGGGCCCCGGCGGGTCGCCGGGGCGCCGGAGTCCGGACCGGACGCTGGGTCAGGCAGAACGATCACCATGCCGAGCCGGCTGCCGGCGTACGGCAACTGGACGGCCTGGTAGCCGTCGCCGCGCAGGTAGGGCAGCCGGGCCCGGAGCCGCATCGTCGGCACCATGACCTGGGTGCCCGGGTGCCGGGGTCGGCACCTGGACCCGGGTGCCCGGGCCCAGGTAGAAGACAGCGTCCTGGGTAGCACCAGCAGGAAACGGATGCGCCCAGGCGGCCTTCAGGTAGACCGCGCTGGCCAGGACCAGGCTCGTGGCGGCGCTGACGACGCCGGGGCTGAGCAGGCCGGCGATCTTGCCTGCGGTCTGCTCCGCGATGAACTGGTTGATCTGCTGCCTGGCCTGCTCCGCGGCCCCGCGGAAGTCGGCGTCCCGCACCGCGACGGCCGCGGCGGCCGCCACCGCCGCGGTGAAGCCGGGCTCCAGCGGCAGGCCCGACTGGACCCACATCGCGTTCGGCGCGCGGAGGGTGAAGTCGCCGGCGGCCAGGTCGCGGAGGCTCGCCGAGACAGCCTGCAGCTGCTGGGCGGCCTCGAGCGCAGGTGCAGCGCCGTCCGGGATGGTCAGGTGCAGGGCCGCGGCGATCTGCGCCGCCGTCTCGCCCCGGGCCCCGAGCAGAACCAGGCGCAGCGCGGTGGCGATGCTGGCCGGCGAGAAGACCAGGTTGCCCTGGCCAGGCAACCGGCCGTAGAGATCGGCCGCGAAGGCCTCGTCGCCGGAAGCCGGGAGCGCCAGGCGCCGCGGCCGGGGGCCGCCGGACACAGGCGCCGCCAGATGCCGGGCCGCCGCGATGCCGGGCCGCCGGACGCGGCGCCGCCAGGCACGGGACCGCTAGCCAAGGCCCCGGCGCGCCAGGCGGTCCAGCGCCTCGCGCAGCACCTCTTCCTTCTTGCAGTAGGCGAACCTGACCTGGGTCCGGCCCGCCTCGACGTTGTCGTAGAACACCGAACTCGGGATGGCGACCACCCCGGCCCGGGCGGGCAGATCCCGGCAGAACTCCATACCGTCCGGCTCGCCCAGCGACCGTACGTCCGTGGTCACGAAGTAGGTGCCGGCCGGCCGGAACACCTCGAAGCCCACGTCGGCCAGGCCCGCGCAGAGCAGGTCGCGCTTGGCCCGCAGATCCGTGCTGATCGACGTGAAGTAGGAGTCTGGCAGGGCGAGCGCCTGGGCCACCGCGTACTGGAACGGGCCGCCGGTGACGTAGGTGAGGAACTGCTTGACCGTGCGCACCGCGGTCACCAGCTCCGGGGTGCCGGTCACCCAGCCGATCTTCCAGCCGGTGAACGAGAACGTCTTGGCCGCCGAGCTGATCGTCACGGTTCGTTCGCGCATCCCGGGCAGGGTGGCGATCGGGATGTGCTCGCCCTCGAAGACCAGGTGCTCGTACACCTCGTCGGACACCACCAGCAGGTCGTGCTCGCAGGCCAGGGCCGCGATCGCGGCGAGCTCGGCCCGGGTGAACACCGCCCCGGTCGGGTTGTGCGGTGTGTTCAGCAGCAGCAGCCGGGTGCGGGGGGTGATGGCGGCCCGCAGCGCCTCCAGGTCGGGGCGGAATCCGGGGGGCCGCAGCGTGACCGGGACCCGGGTGCCGCCGGCCATGGCCACGCAGGCGGCATAGGAGTCGTAGTAGGGCTCGAACGCGATGGCCTCGTCACCCGGCTCCATGAGCGCGATCAGCGCGGCGGCGATCGCCTCGGTGGCGCCCGCGGTGACCAGGACCTCACGATCCGGGTCGACGTCCAGGCCGTAGAAGCGCTTCTGGTGCGCCGCGACCGCGTGCCGCAACTCGGGAATGCCCGGGCCCGGGGGGTACTGGTTGCCCCGGCCTTCCAGGATCGCCGCGGCGGCCGCGGCGGCGATCTCGGCCGGCCCGTCGGTGTCCGGGAAGCCCTGGCCGAGGTTGACCGACCCGGTCGTCAGGGCCAG
This sequence comes from uncultured Actinomycetes bacterium, assembly GCA_963781085.1. Classification (GTDB taxonomy): domain Bacteria; phylum Actinomycetota; class Actinomycetes; order Streptosporangiales; family Streptosporangiaceae; genus RYN-230. Next base: position 1,716 of record CAWAES010000055.1, on the reverse strand, counting down.
CGCCGACATCTCGGCGAAGATCGTCGTGCCCATGCCGGTCAGCCGGCGATTCAGCAATGGTCGGTCCACACCGCCATCAGATCACACGCCGCGGCCAGCCTGCCCTGGCCGGCCAGCCGGCCCCTGCTGCGCCTCGATCCGGTGGTTTACGCTGCGCACATGGGGATGCCGATCAGGATCGCGCTGGGCCAGCTGCCGGTCAGCCCGGACCCGGCGGTGAACCTCACCCGGGTCCGGGCGGCGCTGGCTGACGCCGCCGCGGGCGGGGCCAGCCTGGCCGTGTTCCCGGAGGCGACCCAGGCCCGGTTCGGCACGGATCTGCAGGCCGTGGCCGAGCCGCTGGACGGCCCGTTCGGCCGGGGCTGGCCGCCGCCGCCGCAGCACGGGGGTGGCCCTGGTCGCGGGGGTGTTCGAGCCCGCGCTGGACGGCCGCGTCTACAACACCGCGGTCGGCTACGACGCGGCCGGCCAGCGGGTCGCGGCGTACCGCAAGATTCACCTGTTCGACTCACTCGGGGAGACCGAGTCCAAGGTGGTCGCCCCGGGCTCAGCCCCGGTCCTCGCCGAACTCGCCGGGCTCCGCGTGGGCCTGCTGACCTGTTACGACATCCGCTTTCCCGAGCTGGCCCGCAGCCTCGCGACCCAGGGCGCGGACCTGCTGTGGTCCCGGCCGCCTGGGCCGCCGGGCTGTTCAAGGAGGAGCACTGGGTCACTCTGGTGCGGGCCCGGGCCATCGAGAACACGGTCTGGGTCGCCGCCGCGGGTCAGGTGCCCGACCCGGAGTCGCCCCGGACCCGCGCCCCGACCGGGATCGGCCGCAGCATGCTCGTTGACCCGATGGGTACCGTGCGGCTGGACCTGGGACCGTTTCCGGGACTGGCGGTCGGCGAGGTGGACACCGCGCTGACCGCCCGGGTCCGGGACACGCTGCCGTGCCTGGAACACCGCCGCGAGGACGTGTTCGGGCCGGCCAGCAGGCCTGGCCAGCAGGCCCGGCCGCCAACTGGCCGCCAGGCGACCGGGAGGCCAGGCTATGAGGCCGCGAGCCGCCGCTCTTTGGTGTGCAGGACCGCGCTGCGCAGGCTCTCCCGCTCCTCGTCGCTGACCCGCTCGACGAACCGCATCATCGTGATGTGCTCGTTCCCGCCGGAACGGAGCACCTCCGCCATCAGCCTGGCGTCGTGCTCTTCCCGGCATTCCGTGGGCCAGTAGCGCCAGGCGCGGCCCTGCTTCTCCCGGCAGAGCACGCCCTTGCCGTACAAGATGTTCATGACCGTCATCACGGTCGTGTAGGCGAGAGGACGATTGTAGGAGAGCCGCTCGCGGACCTCCCGTACGAAGTACGCCCGATCACTGTCCCACACCACGTCCATGATCGCGGGCTCCAGCTTTCCGAACTCGCGCACTTTCCGCCACCTCCTGGTTACCCATGCTAGACAGGGGCCTCGTCCCGGCCCGCGGACGGAATCCGGACCGGGGGAGGAAATCTTCCCTGCGTGCTGATTTAGTAGCCCGGGGCACCGGGACCTGGCGTGCACCGGCGGACAAACGCCTTTAACCCGGGATCAGCAGGGGCGTTCCGGGCCCGCAGGCCGCACCGCGCCGGGGCCAGCCGCACCAGGCCCGGCTCCATCAGGGCCGGCCTGATCCGCCCCAGCCACACCAGGCTCAGCCGCGCCCGCCCCAGCCGCATCCAGGCCCGCCACATCCGGCCCA
>CAWAES010000054.1:0-35110 GCA_963781085.1 uncultured Actinomycetes bacterium | reverse complement strand
TGAGTCACGGCCCGCGGGCCGGCCCGGCCGCGGCGATCGCCAGTTCGTCGTGGCCGGTTACTGTCCCTGGTGGCCGAAGAGCCGGCCGATCCGGGCCTGCCACCCGGCCAGCACGCGCGGCGGACGTCCGTGGTGACCGCCCGGATTCCGCAGCGGCCGGTTCCGCAGCGGCCGGTTCCGCAGCGGCCGGTTCCGCGGGGGCCAGATCGGTAGCGCGAGGTGACGCCGCCGCGCCGCCGCGTTCGAGTTCAGCCTGGCGGCCTGCCCGTGCGCGGGCAGGCCTGGTAGCCGGTGCAGCGCGTCATGCATCCGCGTGCTGGCCTTCGTGCTGGTTCCCACGGTGGTCCTTCCTCTCGGGCAGCTTGTTCGTACATGATACGAACAAGATATTCGTATGCTATACGAATGGCAGCCGAACCTGACCACCGCCCAATCTGGGTCCTCCCGCAGCCTGCGGACCGCAAGCCCCGCTACACGCGCGAGCAGATCGCGGCCGCCGCGCTGCGCATCGCGGACCGGGACGGGTTCGACGCGGTCACGATGAAGCGGATCGCCAGCGAGCTCGGCGCGGGAACGATGACGGTCTACTACTACGTGCGGAACAAGACCGACGTCGTCGCGCTCATGCACGACGCGATCCTGGCCGGTGTCCTCATCCCCGGGCCCGAGCTTCCCGGCGGCTGGCGGGACGCCGTCGCCGCCATCGCCCGGCGGACCAGGCGGGTACTCATGACTCACCCGTGGTCGCTGGCGTCCCTGGGCGACGCCCAGTTCGGACCCAACGCCCTGCGCCACCTGGAGCAGTCCCTGGCCGCCGTGGCCGGCACCGGGCTCCCGGCCGCCGCCCGGCTCGAACTGCTGGCCGCCGTCGATGACTACGTGGTCGGCAACGCCGTGCACAGCGTCGAGTCCCTGGCCCGCGCCAGGGCCGCCGGAGCCGACCCCGCCACGGCCACCGCGATGATGGACTACGGCGTCACCCAGCTCCAGACCGGGGAATTTCCGGAACTCAGCGCGCTCTACCGGGAAAGCGCCAGCGCCCAGGCCGCGGAGCAGAGCGGACCGCCGATGACCGAAGCCGCGCTGGCCAGCCAGTTCGAACGCGGCCTGCAAGCCTTCCTGGACGGCGTCTCCGCCCGGATGAACATCGCATAATGCCTCTATGTCGCTGAGACACCCAGGACGAGCAGGTGGCTGACCTCGACCCGGCCGGGCCGGGCCCGCTGGAGGATGGAATCGGCGCGCTCGCCCTGGTCGACCATCATGTGCACCCGGCCCTGGCGGCCGAGACGGGCCGGGCCGAGTTCGAGGCGCTGCTCACCGAGTCGGACCGGCCGGCGCCGCCCGGGCTGACCCAGTTCGACTCCCAGCTGGGCGTGGCGGTCCGCCGCTGGTGCGCGCCGGTCCTGGACCTCGAGCCGTTCGCGTCGCCTGACGACTACCTGGCCCGGCGGGCCGCGCTGGGCCCGGCGGAGGTCACCCGGCGGCTGCTGCGGGCCAGCGGCACCGGCCATTTCCTGCTCGACACCGGCTACGTGCGGCCGGGCCTGCTGGACGTGGCCGGGATGGCGCAGGCGGCTGGTGTCCCGGCCGGCGAGGTCGTCCGCCTGGAGTCCGTGGCCGAGCAGGCCGTGCTGGCCGGCGACGGCACAGCGGCCGGGTTCGCGGACCGCTTCGCGGAGGTCCTGGCCCGCGAGGCCGCCGCGGCCGCCGGCCTGAAGAGCATCGTCGGCTACCGCTTCGGCCTCGACTTCGACCCGGAGCCGCCCGCCGCCAGCGAGGTGACCGCGGCGGCGGGCCGCTGGCTCGGCCAGATCGAGGCGACCGGCCGGGTCCGGGTAGACGACCCGGTGCTGCTGCGTCACCTGCTGTGGGCCGGGCTGGACCTGCGGCTGCCCCTCCAGCTGCACACCGGGTTCGGGGATCCGGACGCCGACCTGCGCCGCTGTGACCCGCTGCTGCTGCGCGGCTTCCTGCAGCGCACCGAGCCCGCCGGGGTGCCAGTTATGCTGCTGCACTGCTACCCCTACCACCGCGGGGCGGGCTACCTGGCCCAGGCGTACCCGCACGTCTACCTGGACGTCGGGCTGGCCATCAACTACACGGGCGCCCGGGCGGCGGCCGTGGTCGCCGAGTCGCTGGAGCTGGCCCCGTTCGGCAAGCTGCTGTTCTCCTCCGACGCCTGGGGACCGGCGGAGCTGCACTACCTGGGCGCCCTGCTGTGGCGCCGGGCCACGGCGCGGGTGCTGGGGGAATGGGTGGCCGACGGCGACTGGAGCCAGGCCGACGCACTGCGGGTCGCGGAGATGGTCGGCGCGGGCAACGCCCGCCGCGTGTACCGCCTCTAGCCGCCCGGGCGCCGGGTCCGCCCGGCCAGGCCGGCCTCCGTAATCTGTTAAGTAACGTTACGTATGAGATTAATCACGTTCAGTATAGGTGACTAATAGGGAGCATGCCCTCACTGAGGGTGCTTGCCTATGGCAGGGTGAATGGCTGTATGTCTCCTTAGTCAGTTCTGGTGCAGGGGGAGGGGCCAGACACAGTGGTACACGTCAACAACTTCACCTACGGCCCGGTGACGCCGGTGCTCGGCTTCGTGATGTCCACCCTGGGCTGTTTCCTCGGACTGCGCTGCACCACCCGGGCCCGGGCCTCGCAGGGCGCGCCGCGCGTCCGGTGGCTGCTGCTGGCCACGGTGTCGATCGCGACCACCGGTATCTGGGTCATGCATTTCGTGGCCATGCTCGGGTTCACCATTCCCGGCCAGACCATCACCTACAGCGTGCCGGTCACGGCCGCGTCCATGCTCATCGCGGTGGTCGTGGTGGGCGCCGGGCTGTTCATCGTCGGCTTCGGCAGCTCAGCCTGGTGGACGCTGCTGCTCGGCGGGGTGATCATCGGGTTCGGCGTGGCCAGCATGCACTACATCGGGATGGCCGCGATGAAGATGCCGGACACGGTCCGGTACAGCAGCGCCCTGGTCGTGCTCTCGGTGCTGATCGCGGTGGTGGCCGGGACCGCCGCGCTGTGGGCCGCGCTCCGGCTGGCCGCCGTGTGGTCGACCCTGGTGGCGTCGCTGATCATGGGCGTGGCGGTGAGCGGGATGCACTACACCGGCATCGCGGCCATGCACGTCTACGGCACACCAGGACCCGGGGATGCTGGCGGCGATGTCGGGCGGGGTGAGCGCGCAGGCCTTCCTGATCCCGCTGATCGTCGGGATCAGCCTGCTCGCGTTCGCCCTCACCGTGATCATCTCGCTGTCGCCGACCGAGGCGGAGATGCGGGAGGACGCGGCCCTGATGGCCAGCCTGGCCGCGCAGCTGGCGGCCCCGCCCGCGGGAGCGCACCGGAGCGGCCCCCCGGCAGAAGGCCCCGGCGACGACGCTGCCGGGCGCTGGTTCCGGCCCGGCCACTAGTCTGCAGGCGTGCCTGACCTGAAGCTCCTGGTCCTCAGCGCCCGTGACGTGCGCCAGCTGCTGCCCTACGGGGAGTGCGCCGACCTGGTCGCCGGCGCGCTGGCCGCGCTGGCCCGCGGCGAGGTCTACCAGCCGCTGCGGACCGTGATCCAGCCGCCCGCCCCGGAAGGCTCGCCCGCGCCGGGGCTGATGGCGCTGATGCCGTCGATCCGGACCGGCCCGTCCAGCCGGGCCCCTCCAGCCTGGCCCGGTGAGGTCCGGAGCGACGCGGCGTACAGCCTCAAGGCGATCTGCATCTTCCCCGGCAACCCGGCCCTCGGCAAGGACGCTCACCAGGGTGTCGTGCTGCTGTCCAGCCCGGACACCGGGGAGCCGCAGGCGGTGATCAACGCGTCCGCGCTGACCGAGATCCGCACCGCGGCGGCCTCGGTGGTCGCCACCCGGCTGCTGGCCCGGGCGGACGCCAGCGAGCTGGCCATCATCGGCACCGGGGTGCAGGCCCGCGCGCACGCGATCGCCCTGGCCCAGGACTACGCGGCCCGGGGCCGGCCGCTGGCCGGGATCCGGATCGCGGGCCGGACCCCGGGCCGCGCGGCCCAGGCGGCGGGAGAGCTCACCGCCGCGGCCGGGGTGCCCGTGACGGCCTGCGGCTCGGCGGCCGAGGCCGTGGCCGGCGCCGGCCTCGTGGTGACCGCCACCTCGTCGGCCACCCCCGTGCTGGAGCGGGCCTGGCTGGCCGAGGGCACGCACATCAACGCGGTGGGCGCGTGCCTGCCGCACCACCGGGAACTCGACTCCGCCACCATGGCCGCCGCCGCCGTGTTCGCCGACAGCCGGGAATCAGCGCTGGCAGAATCGGGTGACGTGCGGCTGGCCATCGCGGAGCAGGCCGTCCCACCTGTGCATATCCGGGCAGAAATCGGGGAATTGCTGTCCGGGACGGCACCTGGCCGGGCCAGCGACCGGGAGATCACCGTGTTCGAGTCGCTGGGACTGGCGGCCGAGGACCTGGCGGCGGCCCAGGGGGTGTACCGGAACGCGGCCCGGGCCGGGGCCGGGACCTGGGTGGACTTCTGAGCGCAGCGGGGTGTTCGGGGTCCTGCCCGCCCGCACGGGGAGGCAGGGCTGCGGAGCGATGAGTCCCTGCGCCCGACTTCGTCCTAAGCCGGGCAGGCCAGCTGAATGGGGGACGTCTGGTGACAACGGTGATCGCGGTGGTCGCCGCCTTGCTCGCGGCGTTCTGCTTCGCCGTGGCCGCCCTCGTCCAGCAGACCGTGGCCCGGGCCACCGGGGCGGACGAGGCCATGCACCCCCGGCTGCTGCTGGACCTGGCGCGGCGGCCCCGCTGGCTGGCCGGGATCGGCCTGGACGCGCTGTCGTTCCTCATCCTGGCCCTGGCCCTGGCGTTCGGGCCGCTGGCCCTGGTCCAGCCGCTGGCCTCGCTGGACGTGCTGTTCGCGCTGCCGCTCATCGCCCGCCTGCAGGGACGCCGGCTCACCCTGGGGGACGGGATCGGCGCGGTGACCGTGGCGGGCGGGATCGTGATCTTCCTGGCGGTGGCCCCGCCCACCGGCGGGATCAAGGCACCGGGCCTGACCGCCTGGGCCCCGGTGTTCGTGGCCGCCGGGGCGCTCAGCGCGGTGACGGCCCTGGCCGGGCTGCGGGTCACCGGGAAGGCCCGGGTCATCTGGCTGGCCCTGGCCGCGGGGTCGGTCTACGGGGTGCTGGCCGCGCTGACCAAGGCCACCGTGGACGTGGTGGCCGTCCGCGGGGTGGGGGTCCTGGCTGACCTGGGAACCGTGGGCGCTGCTGCTGTGCGGGATCCTCGGCGCGCTGCTCGGGCAGAGCGCCTACAGCTCCGGGGCGCTGTCCCTCAGCCTGCCGGTGCTGGACATCGTGGCGCCGATCGTCGCCGTGGTCATCGCGGCCACGGTGTTCGACGAGAAGCTCGCCTCCTCCGCCTGGCAGCTCGGCGTGCAGCTGGCTGGCGGCGCGCTCGCGGTGGCCGGCATCGCCATGCTCAGCCGCTCGTCGATCGTGGCCGCCGAGACCGCGGGCGGCCGGGACCGCGCGCTGGCCCGGATGGGCGCCGCGGCGCTAGAGGGGGACTGATTACGCATCCCGGCCGGCGCCGCGTAAGAATGACTCATGAGCAAGCAGTCGAAGCCGCCGCCCCGCGGGGCCAAGCCGACGCCCACGGCGCCCCCGCCCCCGCCTGGCTGGCGGCACTGGCTCTGGCCGCTGGCGCTGCTCGCGGCTCTGGTGCTCTTCCTGTTCCTGCCCCGGTTCGGCGGGATCACCACGGTCAACCTGAGCTACTCCACGTTCATCAGCGACGTCCAGGCGCACCAGGTCAAGACGTTCACGCTGGACAACAGCACCGGGTCCACCGCCCCGGCCACCGGCACGCTGAAGAACGGCAAGAACTACACCACGGTCATCCCGCTGCCGTTCGCCGGCACGCCGCTGGAGACCACGCTGCAGACCGCGAAGGTGGAGATCAACGCGGCCGCGCCGAGCAGCGGGCTGGGCACCGAGCTGCTCTACTGGATCATCCTGCTGGCCCCGTTCATCGTCGTGTTCTGGCTGATCCGGCGGATGTCCCGGGCCGGCGCGGCGGCCGGCCCGCTGGGCGGGATCATGGGCGTGGGCCGGGCCCGGGCCAAAGTCTTCGACGCCGAGCGCCCGCAGACCAAGTTCTCCGACGTGGCGGGCTACGAGTCCGCGAAACGCGAGATCAGCGAGGTCGTCGACTTCCTGAAGCACCCGGAGCGGTACCGCCGCCTGGGCGCGGTCACGCCCCGCGGCGTGCTGATGGTCGGCCCGCCCGGAACGGGCAAGACGCTGATGGCCCGGGCGGTGGCCGGCGAGGCCGAGGTGCCGTTCATCTCGGTGACCGGGTCCAGCTTCGTGGAGCTGTTCGTCGGGGTCGGCGCGGCCCGGGTCCGCGACCTGTTCGCCGAAGCCCGCAAACGGGCCCCCTGCATCATCTTCATCGACGAGATCGACGCGATCGGCCAGCGCCGGGCGGGCTCCGGCGCCGTGGTCTCCAACGACGAGCGGGAGCAGACGCTCAACCAGCTGCTCGCCGAGATGGACGGCTTCGACGAGGCCCAGGGCATCGTGGTGCTCGGCGCCACCAACCGCCCCGAGGTCCTGGACCCGGCGCTGCTGCGGCCGGGCCGGTTCGACCGGCAGATCACCATCCCGCTGCCCAACCTCGCCGAGCGCGCGGCCATCCTGGCGGTGCACTGCCGGGGCAAGAGCCTGGACCCCGACGTTGACCTGGACGTGGTGGCCCGGGGCACCCCCGGCTTCTCCGGCGCCGACCTGGCCAACCTGGTCAACGAGGCGGCCATCAACGCGGTCCGGGCCGGCCAGAACAACATCACGATGGCCAACTTCAACGACGCCCGCGACCGCATCATCCTGGGCAGCCGGGGCGACTCCAACCTGCTGCTGCCCGAGGAGAAGCGGGCGGTGGCCATCCATGAGTCCGGGCACGCCCTGGTCGCGGCGCTGTCCCCGCACGCGGATCCCGTGGCCAAGGTCACCATCCTGCCTTCCGGGCAGGCGCTGGGCGTCACCGAGCAGCTGCCGCTGGTCGAGCACCACCTGTACGGGGAGGACTACCTGACCGAGTCGCTGGCCGTCCGGCTGGGCGGGCGCGCCGCCGAGCTGGTCGTCCTGGGCCAGGGCTCCACCGGCGCCGCCAGCGACCTGGCCTCGGCCACTGAGCTCGCGATCAAGATGGTCCGGGAGTTCGGGTTGTCCAGCAAGCTCGGGCCGGTCGGCTACCCCGAGGGCGGATCGGTCTTCCTCGGCGGAGGCGGTGGTAACGGGCTGTCCAGCCGGCCGTTCTCCGAATCCACCCAGGCCGTCATCGACAGCGAGGTCTCGCGGCTGGTCCGGGAGGCAGAGCAGACCGCGGTCACCCTCATCCGCACCCACCAGCGTGATCTGGACCGGCTGGCTGACCTGCTGGTGGAGAAGGAGACGGTGGACGGCGCGGAGGTGTACCGGCTGCTCGGCCTCTCCGTGCCGGAACACCAGCCGGAAGGCCAGGCCATCGCCCCGGGCCGGGCGGCCGCCGCTGCGGTGCCCGGCGCCGCGTCCAGCGTCAGCACGTCCAGCGCCGGGTCGCACGATGCCGGGACGCACAATGCCGGGACACAGGGCGCCGGGACACAGGGCGCGGAGGCGCACAGCGCCGGGACACACAGCGCGAGCGCGGCGCCCAACAGCGGCCGGCCCGCCACTCCGCCTGACCAGCCCCCGCCGGGAACCCAGGGATGAGCGCTGGCGCGTGGCCGGCCGGCCCGCTAGAGTCACGGCCATGCGATCCAGCAACGCACCTCACCAGTGGTGGCGCCGCCGGTAGGCGGTTGCTGGTTCGCGCGTTCAGACACCCAGAAGCGACCGTCCGGTAACGGCGGTCGCTTCGTGCGTTCGCCTGGTGCCGGCCGAAGACCCATGAGAAAGCAGGCGACCCAGGTGGATCCGCAGCGAGCCCAGCGGACTGAATTCGTCACCGCGGGCGGCGTCCACGTCACCCGCACCGCCGAGCCGTTCGACCCGGACGTCCTCGCCGGCCTGACCGGCAGCGTCGACCAGCGGCGCGGCGGGGTGCTGAGTTCAGGCATGGAGTACCCCGGCCGGTACAGCCGCTGGCACCTGGCCTACGTGGACCCGTGCGCGGAGATCGTGGCCCGGGGCCGCCGGATCGCGGTCCGGGCCCTGAACGCCCGCGGCGAGGTGCTCCTCCCGGTGCTCGGCGAGGCGCTGCGCCGGGCAGGCCAGCCGGTCCCGGACGCCGCGGCCGCGGGACCCGCGGGAGGTCGAGGTGGTCATCCCCGAACCCTCCGGGCTGGTCGCCGAGGAGGACCGGAGCCGCCGCCCGACCGTGTTCACGGCGCTGCGTGAGGTGATCGCCGCGTTCGCTGGCGACGATCCGCATCTTGGCCTGTACGGGGCGTTCGGTTACGACCTGGCCTTCCAGTTCGAGCCGGTCCGGTTCCGCCGGGACCGGCCCGCGGCCCAGCGGGACCTGGTCCTGCACCTCCCGGACGAGTTGTACGCGCTGGACCGCAAGCGCGAATCGGCGATGGTCTACCGCTACGAGTTCTCGGCCGGGGGGATCAGCACCGAGGGGCTGCCCCGCCAGACGGCTCCGTCGCCGGTCCGGGTGGCCAGCCCGGCGCCGGGTTTCGTTGCGGAGAAGAATTTCCGGGCCAAGCCGCAGCCGGGCGCGTTCGCGCAGGTCGTGGCGCAGGCCAAGGAGCGCTTCGCGCGCGGTGACCTGTTCGAGGTGGTGCCCAGCCACGTGTTCCGTGGCGAGTGCGACTCCCCGGCCGCCTTTTACGAGACCCTCCGGCAGGTAAATCCCGCTCCGTATGAGTTCTTCTTCAACCTGGGGGAAGGGGAGAGCCTGGTCGGCGCCTCGCCGGAGATGTATGTGCGGGTCAGCGGGGACCGGGTTGAGACGTGCCCGATCTCCGGCACGATCCGGCGTGGCGCCGACCCCCTGGGCGACGCCGAGAACATCCGCACCCTGCTCAACTCGGCCAAGGAAGAGTCCGAGCTGACCATGTGCACCGACGTGGACCGCAACGACAAGTCGCGGGTGTGCGTGCCCGGCAGCGTCACCGTGATCGGCCGCCGCCAGATCGAGATGTACAGCCGCCTGATCCATACCGTGGACCACATCGAGGGGCGGCTGCGGCCCGGCCTGGACGCGCTGGACGCGTTCTTGTCGCACATGTGGGCGGTCACCGTGACCGGGGCGCCCAAGACCTGGGCCATGCAGTTCATCGAGGACCACGAAGACGCCCCGCGCTGCTGGTACGGCGGTGCGGTCGGGGTGATCGGCTTCGACGGCAGCATGAACACCGGCCTCACCCTGCGCACCGCCCACATCCGTGACGGCGTGGCGGCGGTCCGGGCGGGCGCGACCCTGCTGTTCGAGTGCGACCCGGAGGCGGAGGAGCGGGAGACCGAGCTGAAGTCGCGGGCGCTGCTGGAGACGCTCGCCCAGGCCCAGGCGGCGGTGCGGGCCGGGGACACGGCGCCGGCGGAGCCCGGCCGTCCCGGCGACCACCAGGCTGAGCCGGCCCCGCCCGGGCCCGGCCAGGGCCTGCGGGTCCTGCTGGTGGATCACCAGGACTCGTTCGTGCACACGCTGGCCAGTTACTTCCGGCAGGAAGGCGCCGAGGTGGTCACGCTGCGGGCCGGTTTCCCGCCGTCCGCGCTCGATGACTACCGGCCCGACCTGGTGGTGCTGTCACCCGGCCCGGGGCAGCCCAGCGATTTCGGCTGCGACGCCCTGCTCGGCGAGCTTGACGCGCGGGGACTGCCCGTGTTCGGTGTCTGCCTCGGGCTGCAGGCCATGGTGGAGCACGCCGGGGGAGAGCTGGGCCTGCTCGCCGAGCCCGCGCACGGCAAGCCGGGCCAGGTCCGGCGGACCGGACCGGGTGGCCCGGGACTGCTCGCCGGGCTTCCGGACGAGTTCACCGCGGGCCGCTACCACTCCCTGCACGCGGTCCCCGGGCAGGTCAAGGGCGGCTTCGAGGTCACCGCCGTCACCCCGGACGGCGTGGTCATGGCCATCGAGGACGAGCAGGCGGGCCGGTGGGGGGTGCAGTTCCACCCCGAGTCGATCCTGTCGGCCTCGGGCCGCGCGGGCCATCAGGTCATCGGCAACCTGCTCCGGCTCTGCCAGGCCCGGGCCCTGGTGAGCGGCGCTTCGGCGGCCCGTGGGCCGGCGGCTGGTGTTCCCGGCTAGCCCGCGGCCAGGGCGGCCTGCTGCGCGGCCATCCGGCTGAGGTACCGGCGCTCAGGCACGCTGGTGGCCCGCCGCGCCGCCTCCCGGTAGGCCGACGCGGCCGGGCCGTGCTGGCCGGCCAGGCCGAGCAGGTGCGCGCGGGTGGCGAGCAGCCGGTGGTAGCCCGCCACCCGGCGGTCGGACTCCAGCTCAGCCAGCGCGCCGAGCCCGGCGGCCGGGCCGTGGACCCGGGCTACCGCGACCACCCGGCTCAGGCTGCTCACCGGGTTCGGCGCGACCCGGTCCAGCAGGTCGTACAGGGCGAGGATCTGCGGCCAGTCGGTCGCGTCCACGTCTTCCGCCTCGTCGTGGACCGCGGCGATGGCGGCCTGCAGCTGGTAAGGCCCGACCGCCTTGCCCCCGGCGGCCTTCCCGCCGGCGGCCAGCGCCCCGGTGACCAGCGCCACCCCTTCGGCGATGAGGGCCTGATCCCAGCGGCCGCGATCCTGCTCGGCGAGGGGGACCAGCTCCCCGCCTGGGCCGGTACGCGCGGGACGCCGGGCCTCGGTCAGCAGCATCAGCGCGAGCAGCCCGGCCACCTCGGGATCTCCGGGCAGCAGCCGCCGCAGCCAGCGGGCCAGCCGGATCGCCTCGCCGGACAGGTCCGGGCGGGTCAGCTGATCACCCTGGGTCGCCGCGTACCCCTCGTTGAAGATCAGGTAGAGCACATGCAGCACCGCGCGGAGCCGGTCGCCGCGCTCGGCCTCGCTGGCCGCCGCGGAGAGCGGCACGTCGCTGGCCTTGATGGCCTGCTTGGCCCGGCTGATCCGCTGGGCCATGGTCGCCTCGGGGACCAGGAACGCCGCCGCGATCTGCGCGGTGCTCAGCCCGCCGACCGCGCGCAGGGTCAGCGCGATCTGGCTGGGCGCGGACAGGGCCGGGTGACAGCAGCCGAACAGCAGCGTCAGCGAGTCGTCCCGGTCCTGCCCCGGATCCGCGTCGGCGGCCGGGCTGAGCAGCTCGGACTGGGGGGTCGCCACCGCGACCTGGTCTTCGCGCCGGCGGCGGGACTGCTCGCTGCGCGCGGCGTCCATCAGCCGCCGGGCCGCCACGGTGATCAGCCAGCCCCGCGGGTTGTCCGGGGTCCCATCCCGCGGCCACTGCAGCGCGGCGGCCAGCAGGGCCTCCTGGGTCGCGTCCTCGCAGAGGTCGAAGTGCCCGAACCGGCGCAGCAGCGCCCCGAGGACCTGCGGCGCCAGTTCGCGCAGCAGGTCCCCGGGGTCACGGTCCGCGGTCATTCTGGGCTCCGGCATCAGGGCTCCGGGCTGAGCGCGGTCAGGGGTTCGTGGGCGACTCGTGCAGGATCGGCCAGACCTCGACCGGCTCCTGGTCGGCCCAGGGCATGTCCGCCGCGATCTGCTCGGCCCGCTCGGCGTTCTCGCAGTCCACCAGGTAGAAGCTGGCGATGTACTCCTTGGTCTCCAGGTACGGCCCGTCGGTGACCGCGGGCGCGCCGTCCTGCCGCCGGACCAGCCGGGCGTTCACCGCGTCGGCCAGGCCGTAGGCGCCGATCAGCTCGCCCGTGCCGGAGTACTTGCGGTTGAACGCCTCCTGCTTGGCGATCTCCTTGGGCCAGTCCTCGCCGAGGACCGAATCCCACTTCTCCTGGTTCCCGTAGATCAGCATCAGGTACTTCATCGTGGACATCCTTCCGGTCCGCGCACCCCGCTGGCGCGCTCTCATCGGTCAGTCGGAGCCGCTGCCGCGTCCTCTACATCGCCGTCCTCATCCTTCCCATCCTGGTGGGGGGCTGCCCCGGTGTCGGCAGGCACCGCTAGGGTGCGGAGCCATGAGAAGTGTCGAGCCTGAGGTCTTCCTCGTCGCGCAGCCCGCCATCGACTACGACCAGCTTGCCGCGTATCTGCGTGAGGTGGGCGGTGAGCAGTGGCTGGAGCGGCTCGACCGGGGCGAGCTAGCCGGTGGCGAGCAGGCCAGCGACGCGCAGAACCTGGCCGAGTTCGCGGGCAAGATGTGCTACCGGGCCTGGGAGCCGGGGCTGAACCCGAACGTCCGCCGGGTCCGCAACGACCACGAGGCCTACCTGCAGAACATCCTCAAGCAGCAGCACGGGTCGGTGCTGGAGCACGCCAGCTTCACGTTCGTCCTGCACAACGTGAGCCGGGTGTTCTGTTATGACGACGAGACTGAGGTACTGACCTCTGAGGGCTGGAAACCGTGGCCGAAGGTCGACGGAACAGAGGTCTTCGGGACGCTGAACCCGGTCAGTCGCGACCTGGAATATCAGAGGGCGACTGAGGTCTTCCACGCCGACTACGCCGGACCGATGTACCGGGTCCAGTCCGAGCAGGTCGATCTGCTGGTGACGCCCAATCACCGGATGTGGATCCGGAGACATGACACGCAACGGGCGAAGCGGGGAGAGCAGGAGTTCGCGGTGGAGACGGCCGCGGACATCCTGCATAAGAGGGTTCAAGTATCAGAAGCACGCGCGCTGGATAGGCTGCTCGCCTGATAACGTGACGATCCCGGCTACGCAACGGACTTACCAACGCCGTGATCGGGACAAGCCGGCGACACGCTCTTATCCAGGTGTCTCATTCCCCATTGAGCCCTTTGCCAAGTTCCTTGGTTATTACCTTGCGGAGGGCTCTACCAACCGTCACGTGATCACCTTGTCTCAGAATCGCGGTCAGGTCCTGGACGAGATGGCCGACACGATACGCGCCATGGGGCTCCCTGCCTATCTGCCCGTGAGCGGTCCTGGCTGCGTTCGCACGCAGTGCCTGCCACTCCGCGATTTTCTCGCCGGACTCGGTCATTCCTACGACAAGCGCGTACCTGCCATGGTGGGCGAGTGGACGCCGGGCCTCATCAGAATCTTCCTCGAAGCGATGATTCAAGGCGACGGCACGACACATCGCACGTTCAACCATCGAGTTATCTATACGTCGTCCCGTGAGATGGCGGACGATCTGCAGGTGCTGGCGATCAAAGCGGGCTGGTCGGCGAACGTGCGGATCGACGACCGTACGGGCCTGCAGCGCACCATGCCGAATGGCCAGCGCTTCCGTAACCTGCGCCCATGTTACGTGGTTTCCCTCATTTCACGCCGCCTCACGCCACTGGTCAATCACAACCGCAGGCACGCCGTGAGCAGCCGCTACTCGAACGAGGAAGGCTATAACGACGATATCGAGCACTACGAGGGCCGTATTCATTGTGTCCGGGTTCCCAATGGCCTGCTGTTCGTCAGGCGTAACGGAAAACCCGTGGTCTCCGGGAACACTCATGAACTTGTCCGGCATCGGCCTGGGACGGCGGTGTCGCAGGAGTCGCTGCGGTTCGTCCGGCTGGACGAGATCCCGTTCTGGTTCCCGGACTGGGCCCGGGAGGACCCGGAGCTGATGAAGCGGGCCACCGCGCTGCTCGGCCAGATGGAGGAGTTCCAGCGCTGGATGGCGGAGCATTTCGGGCTGGACGAGGAGGGTGTGCCGTTCCACGAGAAGAAAGAGAAGACCTCGTTCATGCGGCGGTTCGCGCCAGACGGGGTGGCCACCGGCATCGTCTGGACGGCGAACATCCGCACCCTGCGGCACACCATCGAGGCCCGGACCGACCCGGGGGCCGAGGAGGAGATCCGCCTCGTGTTCGGGAAGATCGCCGAGATCATGCGGGCCGAGGCGCCCGCCCTGTTCGCTGACTACGAGGTCCAGGACGGAGCCTGGGTGCCGAAATGGCGGAAGGTCTGAGGTAGCCGGGTTCCGGGCTCGCGGAGCTCTGGCCCGCTCTAGCCCGCTACCGGGTCTCGGTGTCGTCGGGCGGGTCGCAGTACAGATGCTCGCCTGACGTCCGGTGGGCCAGCACCCGCAGGGTGGCCCGGACCATGCCGGGCGGGCCGCTGACGAACACGTCGCAGTCCTGCCAGCTGGCCTGATGGCGGACCACGGTGTGCACCAGGCCGTGCACGCCGCCGGCCTCCGGATCCTCGGACAGCGCGGTGACCACTTCCAGCTGCGCGCACGCCGCCTCCAGCCGGGCCAGGTCAGGCAGGTCGTACAGGTCCGGCCGGCGACGGGCCCCGACGAACAGCCGGATCCGCCGGGCGGGCTGACCGTCCGGCTGGGCGGCCAGCCCTTCGATGATCGCCTTCATGGGCGCGAAGCCGGTGCCGCCGGCGACGCACAGGACGTCGCGGGCCGAGCTGTGGTCCACGACCATGCCGCCCCGGGCTGGCCCGAGAAGCACGGCGTCACCTGCCTGCGTGTCGTGCACCAGGGCCGTGCTGACCTGCCCGCCCGGAATGGCGCGGATATGCAGGTCCAGCGTGCCGTCGGCCCGGGGGGCGTTGGCGATGGAGTACTTCCGCCAGACCCGCGGCCACCGCAGGACCTGCACGCTCAGGTATTGGCCGGGCTGGAAGGCAAATGGCTGGCTGGGCCGGACGGTCAGCACGGCCAGATCGGGGGAGCGCCGCTCGTGCCGGACCACCTCCGCGACCCACCAGGGCGGCTCGGCCGCCGCGTCCTGGGCGGCCGCAGCCATCACCGTGCAGATGTGGCTGAGGGCGGTGTTCCAGGCGGCCGCGGTCTCCTGATTCCAGGACGCCCCGTTGAGCAGCCGCAGCGCGGTGGACAGCGTCTGCCCGAAGACCTGGTAGTGCTTTTCCTGGACGCCGTACTTCCGGTGGTCGCGGCCCAGCTGGGCCAGGTACTCGTGCAGCGACTGCGGGTTGTCCATGCTCCACACGCACCGGGCCAGCGCCGCGCTGAGCGCCCTCCGCTGCTCATCCATGGCCAGCGGGAACATGGCGCGCAGTTCCGGGTTGGCGGTGAAGAGAAGGCTATAGAAATAGGCCATCTCCCTATCGGCGGCAGGGCCGGCGTCGGTCAGAGTTTGTTTCAGGATTGTGTAATCAGGCAGGTCCGGCCGGCCCCCGAATTCGAGGGATCTCTTTTCCGGTGTGACGCGCTGAGGTCGCGGCTGGGGGACCCGGGGGCCGTGGTCTGACGGGCGGCGACCTGGGGCTGAACAAGAGGGATGATCTGGGGCTGAACAGGAGGTTTGCCTGGAGATGAGACGGCGGGCGGGACCGGGTTTGTCCCCGCCCGGGCACCGGGCGCTCGCCCGGTTATGCCTGTGGCGCGATCTTGCGCTGATTTCTCTTCTGGAATGTCCCCTCCTGATGTAATCGCCACGCCCTGGATTGTGGCATCCGCGCATGCTATCGACAAGTCATTCCGGTAAGCCCGGATCGGTCTTCCGCCGCCCGTTAATTTGGCGGGGCCAACTACTAAACAAAGTAGTTAATAAGGAGGCTGGGCGCGGGGCAGGCCCAGGCTCCCCGCAAGTCGAGGTCAAGCAGCGGCCGACGGCCCCGGGGCGCCCCTACGGAAGAGGCGCCGCCGCCGTCCGGTGGTGTTTACTGATCTGGTGGCTGATGAGGCCGAGCGGGCGCCCGTGGCCCTAGTGGCAGGCGCCACCCGGGGCGCGGGGCGGGCGATCGCCGTCGAGCTGGCGCGGGCCGGATTCTTCGTCTATGCGACAGGCCGCAGCGGCCGGGCCGCTGGCCCCTCCGAGCTCGGCAGGCCGGAGACGATCGAAGAAACCGGTGACCTGATCCGTGCGGCTGGCGGGGCGGGCGCCGCCCGGGTGGTCGATCACGAGGATCCCAGCCAGGTGGCCGCTCTGGTGGCAGCCGTCGATGACGAGCGCGGCCGCCTCGACGTGCTGGTCAACGACATCTTCGGGGGCGACCGGTACATGCAGTGGGACAAGCCGCTGTGGGAGCACGACCTGCCGGGCGGGCTGCGGATGCTGCAGATGGGCGTGCATACCCACCTGATCACCTGCCAGGCGGCCATCCCGGTGATGCTGCGTACGGCCGCTTCGCAGGGCACCCGCGGCCTGGTGGTCGAGATGACCGACGGGACCTCGCGGGCCAACGCCGAGTTCCGCCGCAACGTCGGTTTCTACTACGACCTGGTGAAAGCCAGCGTCGGGCGGATCGTGACCGGGCTGGCCGCCGAACTTGAGAACCTGCCGGTGACAGCGGCCGGCGTGACCCCGGGCTGGCTGCGGTCAGAGAAAATGCTGGAGAACTTCGGTGTCACCGAGGCCAGCTGGCGTGACGCCTGCGTGACGCACTCCAGGTTTCGCGATCTCCGAGTCGCCGGCTTACGTCGCCCGGGGCGTCGCTGCGCTGGCCACGGCGGGCGACGCTGAGCGCTGGGCGGGCACGATCGTCAGCGCCCGCCAGCTCGCCGATGCCTATGGCGTCACCGACACCGACGGCAGTAAGCCGGACTGCTGGGGCTACCTGGCGGCCTATGGCTGGGAACGGGAGGACGGCGAGGGCATTGACCGGTTCCGCTGACTCAGGCCCCAGGGCTGACCGCAGCGATCCGGACGACCGCAGCGATCCGGACCTGCAGCAGGAGACCAGCGTGAGCACCGTCGTGCACAAGCCCGGGCGTGAGCTCGGCGACCCGAAAGAACTGCTGCTGGGCTTCCTGGACTACTACCGCTCGGTCATCATCCGCAAGGTCGCCGGCCTGACGGACGCGGAACTCCGGGCCAGCCGCCTGCCGTCCGGCTGGACTCCGCTAGAGCTGCTCAAGCACCTGGCCTACATGGAGCGGCGGTGGCTGTGCTGGGGGTTCCGCGCCGAGCAGCTCCCCGACCCGCACGGCGACGAAGACCAGGCCGGGCGCTGGCACGCCGGGCCAGGCGACACCGCCGCCAGCCTTGTCGCCGCGCTCCACGCCGCCGGCGAGCAAACGCGGGCCATCGCCTCCGCAGCCGAGCTGACCGACGTCAGCGCTCCCGGTGGCCGGTTCCGCGACGACGACCCCCGGCCGCTGCCGACGCTGGCGTGGATCCTCACTTACGTGCTGCAGGAGTACGCCCGCCACGCCGGGCACCTGGACGTCGCACGGGAAGTGATAGACGGCACAACCGGCGAATTATCCAGCGTCGTCAGCGCGCGGGAGACCGGGCGGACCGGGCGTCGGGGCGGGAGGGCTCCGGTCCTACGATGATGCGATGACGTCAGCCGGGTACCTCCGCTTTCCCAACCTTCACGGTGACCTGCTCACCTTCGTAGCCGAGGACGACGTGTGGCTGGCGCCGCTGGCTGGCGGCCGGGCGTGGCGGCTGTCCGCGGACCGGGCCGAGGCGGCCAGCCCGCGGTTTTCCCGCGACGGGAGCTGGGTGGCCTGGACCAGCTGGCGGGATGGGCCGGCCGAGGTCTACCTGGCCGGGGTGGACGGCGAGCGGGCCCGGCGGCTCACCTACTGGAGTGATCAGCTCGCCAGGGTGTGCGGCTGGACCCCAGGCGGCGAGGTGCTCGCGCTCAGCGCGAGCGGTCAGGCCTTCGAGCGGCAGGGGTGGGCGTACGAGGTCCCGGTGGCTGGCGGCGCGCCGCAGCGGCTCCCGCTCGGCCCGGTCGCCGACCTGGCCCTGGAGGAAACCAGCCGGGCCCTGCTGAACGGCAGCTGGGGACGCGACCCGGCCTACTGGAAGCGCTACCGGGGCGGCACCGCGGGCCGGTTGTGGACCTCGGCGGAGGGCGCTCCCTTCCAGCGCGTCCTGGCCGGGCTCACCGGGCAGTTCGCCAGCCCCATGCTGGTCGGCGACCGGCTGGCGTTCCTGTCCGATCACGAGGGCACGGGGAACGTGTACTCCTGCCGCTGGACGGATCCGGCCTGCTCCGGCACACCGACCATGACGGCGGCTACGCCCGGCAGGCCAGCACCGACGGCACCCGGGTGATCTACCAGTGCCGCGGCGAGCTGTGGCTGCTGGACGACCTCACCGCGGACAGCGCCCCCCGGCCGCTCAGCGTCAGCCTCGGGTCCGCGTCCACCGCGCTGGCCCCCCGCCTGACGTCGGCCGCGGACCACCTGGGCGACCTGTCCTGCGACTACACCGGCCTGGCCAGCGTGATCGAGGTCCGCGGCACGGTGCACTGGCTCACCCACCGCGACGGGCCGGCCCGGGCCCTGGCGGTGGACCCGGAGGTGCGCGCCCGGATGCCCCGGGTGCTGGGCCGCGACGGCCAGGTCGTGTGGGTCAGCGACGCCGGCGGCGTGGACGGCCTCGTGGTCGCCGCGGCCGAGGGCGGCGAGCCTGCCGTGGGGCCCGCCATCGAGGTGGCCACGGAAGAGGGCGCCGTGGAGGTCGAGCCGGCCGCCGGGCCGCGGCGGCTCGCCGCCGGGGAGCTGGGCCTGGTCAACGAGCTGGCCGCCGCGCCCGACGGGTCCACGGTCGCGGTGGCCTCCCGGGACGGGCGGCTGCTGGTGGTGGACGCCGGCTCCGGCGCGGTGCGCGAGCTGGCCCAGTCCCCGGACGGGCCCATGTCCGGGCTGTCCTACTCCCCGGACTCGGCCTGGCTGGCCTGGGCTCACCCGGGCCCGGATCCGCTCAGCCGGATCCGGCTCGCCCGGCTGGCTGACGACGAGACCGCCGGCGACGAGATAGTGGACGTGACCGACGGCCGGTTCGTTGACTCCGAGCCGGTCTTCACCGCCGACGGCAAGTACCTGGCGTTCCTGTCGGCGCGCATCTTCGACCCCGTGTACGACGCGCATTTCTTCGACCTCTCGTTCCCGTTCGGGTCGCGCCCGTACCTGGTGCCGCTGGCCGCGGACACGCCGTCCCCGTTCGCGCCGCTGCCCCAGGGGCGGCCGGTGGGGAACGGCCCGGACAAGAACGGCGACAAGAACGGGGCAAGAACGGGGCGGGCGAGGCCAGAGGCGGCGGGCGGGCCGGCGGTGCGCCGGGAGACCACGACGGCGAGCATGACGACCAGGCCGACGGCGAGGACGACGGGCCACCGCCGGTGCAGGTTGACGCGGACGGCCTGGCCACCCGGGTGGTCAGCCTGCCGGTGGCCGAGTCGCGCTACGCGTCGCTGCGCGCGGTGACCGGCGGCTTCGCCTGGCTCAAGGAGCCGGTCATCGGGGTGCTCGGCGAGGGCGCCGCGGTGCCGGACGCCAAGCGGCCCCGGTCCGTGCTGGAACGCTTCGATCTGGGCCGCCGGAAGGCGACGGAGCTGGTCTCCGGGCTGGACTGGTTCGAGGCCAGCGGCGACGGCGAGTGGCTGGTGGTCCGCGACGGCAGCGAGCTGCGGGTCGTCCCGTCGGCGCGGAAGGCCGACCCGGACGGGGCGGACAGCGTGCAGGTTGACCTGTCCCGGGCCCGGTTCATGGCCGACCCGGTCGCCCTCTGGGGACACGCGTTCTCCGAGGCCGGCCGGTTCATGCAGCACGACTTCTGGGTCCCCGACATGGCCGGGGTGGACTGGCCCGGTGTCCTGGAGTCCTACCGGCCGGTGCTGGACCGGATCGGCACTGCCTCGGAGTTCACCGACCTGATGTGGGAGGTCGTCGGCGAGCTGGGCACCTCCCACGCCTACATCCGGCCCCGGGGCACCCCGGGCGGCGGGAAGGGACAGGTGGGCCTGCTCGGCGCGGACCTGTCCCCGGCGCCCGACGGCCGCTGGCGCATCGACCGGGTGCTGCCCGGCGAGTCCTCCGACCCGCGGGCGCGGGCTCCGCTGGCCGCGCCGGGCGTGACGGTCCGGCCCGGCGACGTGCTGGTGGCCGTGGACGGGCGGCCGGTGGACCCGGCCGTCGGCCCCGGGCCGCTGCTGGTCGGCACCGCGGGCCGGCCGGTGGAGCTCACCGTGGCAGGCGACGGCGAGCCGCCCCGGCGGTTCGCGGTGACCCCGCTCAGCAGCGACCGCCGGCTTCGCTACCAGGACTGGGTGACCGAGAAGCGGCACCGGGTCCGGGAGCTGACCGGCGGCCGGGCCGGGTACCTGCACATCCCGGACATGATGGGGGAGGGCTGGGCTCACTTCCACCGCGACCTCCGGGTGGAGATGGCCCAGGCCGCACTGATCGTCGACGTCCGGTCCAACCGGGGCGGCCACGTGTCCGAGCTGGTGATCGAGAAGCTGGCCCGCCGCATCTCGGGCTGGGACATCCCGCGCTGGATGACCTCGTCCCCCTACCCCCGGGACGCGCCGCGCGGGCCGATCGTGGCGCTGGCCGACGAGAACGCCGGGTCGGACGGCGACATCGTGACCGCCGCCATCCGCATCCTCGGCCTCGGCCCGGTGGTGGGCGCCCGCACCTGGGGCGGGGTCATCGGGATCGACACGCCGTTCGTCCTGGTGGACGGGACCGCGATGACGGTGCCGCGGTACGCCATCTGGCTGGAGGGCTTCGGCTGGGGCGTCGAGAACCACGGCGTGGACCCCGACGTCGAGGTGCTTATCTCCCCCGAGGACTGGGCCGAGGGCCGGGACGTGCAGCTGGAGACCGCCGTGCGGCTGGCCATGGAGGCCCTCGAGTCCCGCCCGGCCGCCACCCCGCCGGACGTCTCTACCCGTCCTGACAAGCAGCGCCCGCCGCTGCCGCCCCGGCCGCGAGGCTAGCCATCACGGCCCGCCCGTCGCATCATGGATGGTGACGGCGCAGGGTGCTGGCTTCCGCCTCCGCCTGGCGCTGACGTGGCGAAAGAAGCTGAGCCTCATGCCCACTGACGCACAGTTCCAGCTGACCGCGAAGTACCCGGCCAACCTGGACCGCTGCCGGCGGTGCGGTCCCCGCGCACGCTGCACTGGGCCGACGGAAGCTGCCGGCCCTCGTTCTCCCTGGGCGGCAAGGTCCTGGCCCTGCTGGTGACGCTCTCCGTCCTGGTCGCCGTGCTCGCCGTGGCGGCCTGGCTGCTGGCCACCGCGCCCGCGATCAACCTGGCCTCGGTGCTCGCCTTCGCCTGCCTGGTCGCCCTCGTCCTCGGCGGGGGCGCCATAGCCGTGGCCACGACCACCTCGGCGCTGCGCGACGCCATGGACGACGCGCGTGACCAGGGTGGCGCAGGGCCGGCGTAACCGTAGGCGCAGGCGTAGCGCAGGGCCGCAGCGCGATCCCGCGAGCCCGTCTCGGCGAAGATCGGCTCGACGTGAGTCTTGACCATTGTGCCGTCCACGGCGTTCGCGGGGCCGCCGCTACTGAGGCGGGTGCCGGCCACGAAAATCGCCTCCGGCTGGCCGAGCACCGCCGGATCGTCGCGCGGGTCGGCGCCGTAGGTGACCAGGTCGGCGGGTTCGCCTTCGTGCAGGCCGGTGAAGCCCAGGTACTGGCGCGCGGACGTGCTGGCGGCCGCGAGCGCCGCGTGGGGCGGCAGCCCGAGTTCGGCCAGCAGCGCGACCTCGCGGGGGATGCTCCCGACCACGTCGGTTCCGGTCATGATCGTCAGACCGCGTTCTGCTGCCTTGGGCAGCAGGTACCGCAGGCGCTCTCTGAGTTCCAGGCGCGCTCGTTGCCGCGCTGGGTCGTCGGCACTGTCCTGAGGCCCGATCGTGGCGCACAGCGTGGGCGTCCACGCCCCTCCGCGGGCGGCCAGGGAATCAACGCCGGCCTCGTCCAGGGCGGTGCCGTGCTCCACCGAGTCGATCCCGGCCGCGATCAGTTCCGTGACGTACCCGGTCGTGGAGTGCGCCGCGACGCGGGCGCCCGCGCCATGAACCGCCTCGACCAGGCGCCGGATGTCGTCCAGCGGATAGGTGGGCGACGGCGCCGGGGACTCCTCACCAGGACCGAGGAACGGGAAGTCGGCGACGACCTTGATCCAGGCCGCGCCGTTGTGTATCTCGGCCAGGGCCGCGGACACCAGCTGTTCCGGCGGGACCGGCACGTGCAGGCCGGGGTAGTACCGGCCCTCAGGAGCGAGGAACCGCCCGCACGCCTGCAGCCCCGGGTCGGCACCGGTCGCGAGGACGCGCAGCGTGAGGCTGCCCGGGCTGCCTGTGTCCCGGATGGCGGTGATCCCGGCGCTGCGCGCGTTCCTCAGGTTGGCCTGTGCGGCCTCCGGCTCCAGCGCGACCGGCGCGCCGCTGCGGTTCAGCCCGACACTGAGGTGGCAGTGGGCGTCGACCAGGCCGGGGAGGACGAACCGCCCGGGAAGGTCCTGCGCCCCGGGCGCGGGACGCCAGGTCCACTGGCCCTGTTCGCTGATCCCCGCGTCCACCAGGTCCCCATCCGGGAGCAAGGTGGCACGTACCCGCCAGGCCGTCATGGACCTGACTGTAGGACACCTCGACCGGAAGCGGCGCGACGGGCGGCCCAAGATGTCTGCAAACCGCTGCGAGGGCGAGCTGGTCAATATGTGCCATCAAATCGGTGATCAGCCGATCCAGGTAATGTCGAAGATCCTGATCAGCTCGGTTGTGTCGTCGGCATAGAAGCTCAGCAGCCCATAACCAGCGCCGAACACTGCCATATGGTAGGCATGATCATCCCCGGGCGGAATCACGGCCGCATCCCGGGGCTCATCACCAGGACAACTACGCGCTCCAGCAGGGCATCGAATGCGACCGCCGGTAAGCCATTCAGCTGAACCAGCGCGCCGCCTTCGAATCGTACGCCGTAGCTCACAGGCCGCCAGGCCAGCCTGGTACCGCGTCCTCGATCGGCGTCGAACCCTCAAGGGTCCCGGACTGGACCGCTTCCTGCACGGCCGTCAGACGCCCAGCGAATCCGGGATCGGAATGAGCGACCGCGGTTAGCCGCCACAGCCGCAGCACCTCGTGCAGTTGCCGATAACCGCCCACCTGCCGGGCCGCGCCGGCCGCCGCTCCGTAGTACTCGCGGAGGAACTGGTCATGGAAGCGGGCAGGCAGCACACGCAAGATCTCTACCGGATCATCCGGATCGGGCTCATGCACCGGCTGGGCAGTCGTAGCACGCAGGTTATCAGCGGGAGACTGGCCAGCAGCAGATGACCACAGCCAACATCCAGCCAGGTCAGCCGCGAAGGCGAGTCCCGGCGGGCGCACTGGTTTGCGGACGCACATGGTTGCCGGAACGACCTTCGCGTCCACGATTACACAAGATGGCCCCCGGTCACCACGAGTCCTGATCGGCTCCGGGGTGGCGACCAGGGACCGAGTCCAGCATCCTGAAGCAGGCGGGCTAGCGAAGGGAGCGACCGTGACGGGCCACGTGGTCGTCTTCGAGGCGTCGATAAGTCGGCCTACTCGGCGTATTCTCCCGATCTGCCGGGTGTTGTCGCCGCCGGGGCCACGCGTCAGGAGACCCAGGCGCTGATGATGGAGGCCATGGCGGCCCACCTTGACTTTCTTCGCGAGACGGGCCAGCCGGTGCCCGAGCCAGGCGAGACGGCTGGCGTCGTGATCCTCGACCCAGCGGCGGCATAGGCCCCGGCCCAGCCCCGCAGCGGGGCCATCCGCCTGCGATGCCCTGGGGACTAGAGGGGGCTCTGGTAGCTGGCCAGCCAGTGAGTCTTGAGCCAGTCGATGGCGGCGGTCCAGGCGCCGCTCACCTCGAGGATGCCCACCAGGACCAGCAGGCCGCCGCCGACCCGGGCGATGAGCACGGCGTGCCGCCGGGCGAACTGGAACGCGGTCATCCCCCGCTGGAAGGCCAGGGCCACGATGATGAACGGGATGCCCAGGCCCAGGCCGTAGATGAAGGCGAGCACGGCGCCGCGCACTGCGGTCCCCGAGGTCAGGGCCAGTGACATCACGACGGACAGGGTGGGGCCGATGCACGGGGTCCAGCTCACCGCGAACAGCACGCCGAGCAGCGGGGCGCCGATCAGGCCGGCCCGGGGCCGGATCGACGGCCGGACGATCCGCCCGGCGACAGTAAAGCGGTCGAAAACGCCCGCGAACAGCAGGCCCAGCACGATCGTGACCCCGCCCAGCACCTGGGTCACGCCGGCCTGATGTCGCTGCAGCACTAGCCCCAGGCCACCGAAGGCCAGGCCTTCGGTGGCGAACACCAGAGAGAACCCGATGACGAACAGCGTGGTGCCCAGCAAGGTCCGTCCCCGGGCGGGACGGCCCGCCGCCACGGCGCCGGCCGGCCGGGTGGAGTTGCCGACCGCGGCCGGAGTCGCCGCTGGCCGCGCCCGGACGGAGGCTGGCCGAGCCCGGAGCCGCCCCGGCGCCATCGCCGGGACCGTCCGAAGTCACGGCGGTCCCATCGGGCGCCACGGCCACCCGCTCGGCCGCAGCCGCCTCGGCCCGCTGCGCGTCGGTCCCGGACATGCCGGTCACGTAGGACAGGTAACCGGGGACCAGCGGCAGCACGCAGGGGGACAGGAACGTCAGCGCACCGGCAGCGGCCGCGATCGGGGCGGCCAGGATCAGCGGTCCGGTCTGGACCAGGTGCTCGATCCCGCCACTCATCGGCACGCCTCCTGTTCGCGCACCAAGCTACCGCTTCGCCGCTGGCCGCCTGTCGCTGGCCGCCGGCCGGGCCCATTGCCGCGCGGCACCCCCGGATCTACTGTTCGGATGAGTTCAGTTGTTGGTTTGCGGAGAACTGTGTGCGATCGCGTCTGGTCGTGCGCACCCACGGCAGGCCGACGGCCTGCGGACCCATCCCGGCGGGGCCGGGCACGCGCCCCGCCACCGCGTGCAGAACGGAGATCATCATGGACGACGTGTCCCGCCCGGCCGCCTCCCGTCTGGCCGTCTGGCTGCGGGGCGGGTTAAGACGCCCCGGGCTGACCAGGCGCCGTGCGCTCACCGCGGCTCCGGCCCTGCTGGTCCTGCCGCTGATCGCCGGCCTGTCCGGCCCGGCGGTGTCGCCGCAGGCCGGCGCCCCGGGCCCGCAGCACGTCCCGACCGTCAACTGGGCGCTGTCCGGGCAGGCCAGCGCCGACTCCACCGAGTCGGGGAACCCGGCCTCGAACGCGGTCGACGGCGACGCGGGCACCGACTGGTGCACCGGGGCGTGGACCGGGAACCTGGTGGTCGACCTGGGCCAGGTTCGCAGCCTCAGCGACCTCGGCATCACGCTCGACGCCAGCAGCCCGTCAGCCAGCGCGACCATCAAGGTCGCCACGCAGGCGGGTGACTGGCAGGCCGTGCCTGCCGCCCGCAACGTGGCGCTGGACCCCGGGAACCCGATGTACGTGCCGCTGCCCCGCGGCACCCAGGCCCGGTACGCCCAGCTCACCGTGTACAGCGGCACCGGCGCGGACGTCTGCGTGGGGGAGTTCCGGACCTACGGACCCGACCCCGCGGCCGCGGGCATGGACCTGGGCACTGACCTGTCCTTCACCCCGCAGGAACTCGCGGCCGGGGCGCAGTTCACCTATCACGGCCAGCAGCAGAGCCCGGTCACGATCATGAAGGAGAACGGCGCCAACTACGTCCGGATGCGGCTGTGGGTGAACCCGCCCGCCGGCTACAGCGACCTGGCCACCGACCTGGCCCTGGCCCGTCAGGTGCGCGCCGCCGGGATGAAGATCTACCTGGACGTCATGTACTCCGACTTCTGGGCCGACCCGCAGCAACAGGACATCCCCGCCGCGTGGCAGGGCCAGGACCTGACCCAGCTCACCGCGACCGTGCAGTCCTACACCCAGCAGGTGATCAGCGCGTTCGCGAAGCAGGGCACGCCGGTGGACATGGTGTCGATCGGGAACGAGATCCGCAACGGCATCCTGTGGCCGGTCGGCGAGGTCAACGACCCGTCGGTGCCCGCGGACTACGACAACCTGGCCACCCTGCTCAAGGCGGGCGTGGCCGGCGCCCGGGCCGCCAACCCGCCAGGTCACCAGCTGCTGATCATGATGCATTACGACCAGGGCGGCAACAACAGCCTCAGCCAGGCCTTCTTCGCCAACCTGGTGGCCCAGGGCGTGCCGTTCGACGTGATCGGCCTGTCCTACTACCCGTTCTTCCACGGCGCGATCTCGGCCATGCGGCAGAACGTGGACGCGCTGGCCACCCAGTTCCACAAGAAGATCGTCATCGCGGAGACCCAGTACCCGTGGACGCTGGCCAACGGCAACAGCCCGATCGGCGACAGCACCGGCAACTTCGTGTGGGAGCCCAGCCAGCTCTCGCCCGGATATCCGGCCAGCCCCGGCGGCCAGCTGTCCTTCGTGACGGACGAGCTGTCGATCCTGGCCCAGGTGCCCGGCGGGCTGGGCGCGGGGCTGTTCTACTGGGCGCCGGACTGGATCCCCGGCGTGCCGTGGGAGCCCGGGACGGGCGTCGGCACCCCGAACGCCAACCTCACGCTGTTCAACTCCCAGGGCGTGGCCCTTCCGTCGGTCGGGATCTTCCAGAACCCCGCCGCGGTGTGCCAGAGCTATGACCCGTGGGACGTCCCGTGTGTCGTAGGCGGGTGAGCGAGGCGGGCGGCTGAGCGCGGTCGGGCGTATGCGGGGAATGGGCGGCTGACCAGTCAGGCCGGTGGCCCGGCGGCCGGGTGCCGCCGGACCACCGGCCCGGCCGCCGGGGGCGGCCGGGCGGTAAACGGGATGCTCCCCGGACGGTCCCGCTGCTAGCGTGAGCGCGGCATGCTGCGGATGGATCTTTCGCCGCTGCGCGGCGCCGCGGACTTCCGCTGGCTGCTGTGCAGCCGCACCGTCACGCTGCTGGGCACTGAGGCCAGCGCCGTCGCGCTGCTGGTCCAGGCCAGGCAGCTCACCGGCTCCACGCTGGCCGTGGGCCTGCTCGGGGTGGCCGAGCTCGTCCCGCTGATGGCGTTCGGGCTCTACGGCGGGGTGCTGGCGGACCGGCTCGACCGCGGCATGCTGCTGCGCTGGGGCGAGGCCGGCCTCGGAGTCCTGGCCGCGCTGCTGCTGCTCAACGCACTGCTGGCCCGGCCAGCGATGTGGCCGCTGTACCTGCTGGCCGCGGCGATGACCGCGCTGAGCGCGCTGCAACGGCCTTCCTTCGACGCGGCGGTACCCCGGACCGTGCCCCGTGACCAGCTCGCCGCCGCGGCCGGGCTGCTCGGCGTGAGCACCAACGCCAGCGTCCTGCTGGGGACCGCGCTGGGCGGGGCGCTCGCCGCGGCCGTGGGCCCGCAGCTGGTCTACGGGCTCGACACCGCCAGCTTCGCCGTGTCGTTCGTCCTGCTGAGCAGGCTGAGACGGCTGCCCCCGCCTGCGGCCGCGCCGGACGGACCCGCAGGCCCGGGCCCGCGGGAGGCACGCCCGGGCGTGCGGAGCGTGCTGGCCGGGCTGGACTACGCTCGGCGGCGCCCGGAACTGCTCGGCTCCTACCTGGCCGACCTGGCCGCGATGATCCTGGCTTACCCCGTCGCCTTGTTCCCGTTCCTGGCCGTCACGCTGCACGCGCCGTGGTCGGTGGGGCTGATGTTCGCCGCTCCCTCTGCGGGTGCGCTGGGCGCGTCGGCGGTCAGCGGGTGGACCAGCCGGGTGCACCGGCACGGGGTGGCGATCGCCCTGGCCGCGGCCGGGTGGGGGGCCGCCATCACCGCGTTCGGGTTCGCCCCGGACGTGGCCGCCGCGCTGGGCTGCCTGCTCGCCGCGGGGGCCGCTGACGAGATCAGCGCGATCTTCCGCAGCACGCTGTGGAACCAGACCATCCCGGACGAGCTGCGCGGCCGGCTGGCCGGCGTGGAGATGCTCAGCTACAGCGTCGGCCCCTCGGCGGGGCAGCTGCGGGCCGGCGGGGTGGCCAGCGTGACCAGTCCCCGCGTGGCGGCCTGGTCGGGCGGGCTGGCGTGCGTCGGCGCGGTCGGTCTCGTCTGCCTCGCCCTGCCCGGGTTCACCCGGTACAGCAACCGGGCCAGCCTCGCCGCCGCTGCGCAGGGCCCAGCTCCCGCAGTGCCCCCCGGGTAACCCGGAGGACCGGAAAAACTGGCCGTGGCCAGCCACTCCGCGGCGTCCTCGCCCCCTGGGCCCAGGCCCGGTGACCACGACATCCACCTCGTGCGCGGTCACTCCCGCCTCACCTCCGGGTGCATCGGTCCGGGGTCTTCGGGTATGGCAAGGTGGAATTGCAGCGAGGAAGACGGGGTTTCCTACTACGTGCCTGGCACCACCGACACGGACGGGGTAATCGATGACTTCTGAGCGTGGCTGTGCTGACCGCTCGTCTGGCCCACCGCTTACGGAAGACGACGCGGAGGCGCAGGCGCACGGGATCGCCTTCAAGACCGGCCCTCCCGGGACAGGTCGGGGTAGAGCTGGAATGGCTGGTCTGTGACGGCCGTGACCCCGCTCTCCCCGTGGACCAGCGGCGAGTGGCCGCCGCCCTCGCCCGCCTGGACGAGCCCGGGGCGCTCCCTGGCCGGGCCGGCGCACCACCGAGCCCGGCGGCCAGGTCGAGCTGAGTTCCGCGCCCGCCTCCGGCCTGGGCGGCTGCGTGGCGGCGGCCCGCAGCGACCTTACGGCCGTTCGCCAGGCCATCGCGCCGGCGGGCCTCAGCCTCGCCGGGCACGGCCTCGATCCCCTCAGACCCCCGCGCCGCGTCCTCGACCTTCCGCGCTACGCGGCGATGGAAGAGTTCTTCGACCGCACCGGCCCCTGGGGCCGGGTCATGATGTGCAGCACCGCCTCCGTCCAGGTCTGCGTAGACGCCGGGCAGGAACAAGGCGGCCCCTCGGGTTTCCGGTGGCGCTGGCATCTCCTGCACGGGCTGGTCCCGGTGCTGGTGGCCTCGTTCGCGAACTCCCCGTTCCAGGACGGCCGGATGTCGGGCTGGAAGTCAACCCGGCAGGCGGTGTGGTCCCGGCTCGACCCCAGCCGGACCCGGGCCCCGCAGGAAGCAGAACCGGGGTCAGCGGACCGGGGGCCGGACTGGCCAGAGGACACCGACCCGCGGGCCGCGTGGGTGAGCTACGTGCTCGACGCCCAGGTCATGGTGCTGCGTGATCCCGGATCCCGGTGCTGGACCGCGCCGTCTGGCCTCACGTTCCGCGACTGGGTACGCGGCGCCGTCGGCCCGCCGCCGACCGCTGACGACCTCGACTATCACATGTCCACCCTGTTCCCGCCGGTCCGCCCGCGCGGGCACCTGGAGCTCCGGGTGATCGACGCCCAGCCGGGCGACGGCTGGATCGTGCCGACCGCGGTGGTGTCCGCCCTGCTCGACGACCCGGTCGCCGCGCAGGCCGCGATGGCCGCGGTGGAGCCGCTGCAGAAGGACGGCCGTCCCGGCGACCTGCTGCTGCGCGCGGCCCGGCTCGGCCAGGACGACCCGCAGCTGGCCGCGGCCAGCCGGGAGTGCTTCGCCGCGGCCGACGCGGCGCTCGGCCGGCTCGGCGCCCCCGTGGCGATCCGCGACGCGGTCGGCGCGTTCGCCGACCGTTACGTGCTGCGCGGCCGGTGCCCCGCGGACGACCGGCTCGACGAGGCCCGCGCCGCGGCCCGCTACCCGTATGACCGCCTTCCGTACATCCCCCGCAACCCCGACGCCTGTCTGGAGGACTCCCCATGACATCGACGCCCGCCACCCCCGCACCGCGCCCGCTGGGCGGCGGCGGAGTGGAGGAGCTGCGGGAGGTGATCGCCGGGAACCTGCTCACGGCCCGGGAGCGCACCCGGCTGCTCACCGAGTCCGTGGACGACACGGACCTGGTCCGCCAGCACTCCCCGCTGATGTCCCCGCTGGTCTGGGACCTGGCGCACATCGCCAACCAGGAAGAGCTCTGGCTGCTGCGCAACGTGGGCGGCCGGGAGCCGATGCACCCCGAGATCGACCCGCTCTACGACGCGTTCGAGCACCCGCGGGCCGCGCGGCCCACGCTGCCGCTGCTGCCGCCTGCCGAGGCCCGCGGGTACGCCCATGAGGTCCGCGGCCGGGTCATGGACCTGCTGGAGTCGGCCAGGTTCTCCGGCGCCCCGCTGGTCACCGACGGCTTCGCGTACGGCATGGTGGCCCAGCACGAGCAGCAGCACGACGAGACCATGCTGATCACCCACCAGCTGCGCCGGGGGGCGGCCGCGCTCACCGCGGCACCGCCCGGGCCGCCGCCGCCGGACGCTGTGCGCCTGCCGCCCGAAGTGCTCGTGGCCGGCGGCGCGTTCACCATGGGCACCTCCACCGAGCCGTGGTCACTGGACAACGAGCGGCCCGCGCACCAGGTCGTCGTGCCCTCCTTCTACCTGGACACCGCGCCGGTCAGCAACGCCGCCTACGCCGAGTTCATCGCCGCCGGCGGGTACGACGACCCGCGCTGGTGGACCCCGGAGGGCTGGGACCACCGGCAGCGGGCCGGCCTGACCGCCCCGCTGTACTGGCGCCGCGAGGGGACGGGCTGGATCCGCGACCGGTTCGGGGTCACCGAGCCGGTGCCGCCCGCCGAGCCGGTGATGCACGTGTGCTGGTTCGAGGCGGACGCCTACGCCCGGTGGGCCGGGCGGCGGCTGCCGACCGAGGCGGAGTGGGAGAAGGCGGCCCGGTTCGACCCGGCCTCCGGGCGGTCCCGGCGGTTCCCCTGGGGCGACGAGGACCCGTCCGCGGACCGGGCCAACCTGGGCCAGCGCTACCTCCAGCCCGCCCCGGCAGGCAGTTATCCCGGCGGCGCCGCGCCGTGCGGCGCGCGGCAGCTCATCGGGGACGTGTGGGAGTGGACGAGCAGCGACTTCCTGCCCTACCCGGGCTTTCGCGCGTGGCCGTACCGCGAGTACTCCGAGGTCTTCTTCGGGCCCGAGTACAAGGTGATGCGCGGCGGCTCGTTCGCGGTGGGGCCGGTCGCCTGCCGGGGCACGTTCCGGAACTGGGACTACCCGATCCGGCGGCAGATCTTCGCCGGCTTCCGGACCGCCCGGGACGGCGGCCCCGAGGACGGCGCCTGGCACGACAGCGTCCCCGGACGGTCCCGCTGCTAGCGTGAGCGCGGCATGCTGCGGATGGATCTTTCGCCGCTGCGCGGCGCCGCGGACTTCCGCTGGCTGCTGTGCAGCCGCACCGTCACGCTGCTGGGCACTGAGGCCAGCGCCGTCGCGCTGCTGGTCCAGGCCAGGCAGCTCACCGGCTCCACGCTGGCCGTGGGCGCTGCTCGGGGTGGCCGAGCTCGTCCCGCTGATGGCGTTCGGGCTCTACGGCGGGGTGCTGGCGGACCGGCTCGACCGCGGCATGCTGCTGCGCTGGGGCGAGGCCGGCCTCGGCGTCCTGGCCGCGCTGCTGCTGCTCAACGCACTGCTGGCCCGGCCAGCGATGTGGCCGCTGTACCTGCTGGCCGCGGCGATGACCGCGCTGAGCGCGCTGCAACGGCCTTCCTTCGACGCGGCGGTACCCCGGACCGTGCCCCGTGACCAGCTCGCCGCCGCGGCCGGGCTGCTCGGCGTGAGCACCAACGCCAGCGTCCTGCTGGGGACCGCGCTGGGCGGGGCGCTCGCCGCGGCCGTGGGCCCGCAGCTGGTCTACGGGCTCGACACCGCCAGCTTCGCCGTGTCGTTCGTCCTGCTGAGCAGGCTGACGACGGCTGCCCCCGCCTGCGGCCGCGCCGGACGGACCCGCAGGCCCGGGCCCGCGGGAGGCACGCCCGGGCGTGCGGAGCGTGCTGGCCGGGCTGGACTACGCTCGGCGGCGCCCGGAACTGCTCGGCTCCTACCTGGCCGACCTGGCCGCGATGATCCTGGCTTACCCCGTCGCCCTGTTCCCGTTCCTGGCCGTCACGCTGCACGCGCCGTGGTCGGTGGGGCTGATGTTCGCCGCTCCCTCTGCGGGTGCGCTGGGCGCGTCGGCGGTCAGCGGGTGGACCAGCCGGGTGCACCGGCACGGGGTGGCGATCGCCCTGGCCGCGGCCGGGGTGGGGGGCCGCCATCACCGCGTTCGGGTTCGCCCCGGACGTGGCCGCCGCGCTGGGCTGCCTGCTCGCCGCGGGGGCCGCTGACGAGATCAGCGCGATCTTCCGCAGCACGCTGTGGAACCAGACCATCCCGGACGAGCTGCGCGGCCGGCTGGCCGGCGTGGAGATGCTCAGCTACAGCGTCGGCCCCTCGGCGGGGCAGCTGCGGGCCGGCGGGGTGGCCAGCGTGACCAGTCCCCGCGTGGCGGCCTGGTCGGGCGGGCTGGCGTGCGTCGGCGCGGTCGGTCTCGTCTGCCTCGCCCTGCCCGGGTTCACCCGGTACAGCAACCGGGCCAGCCTCGCCGCCGCTGCTGCAGGGCCCAGCTCCCGCAGTGCCCCCCGGGTAACCCGGAGGACCGGAAAAACTGGCCGTGGCCAGCCGCTCCGCGGCGTCCTCGCCCCCCGGGCCCAGGCCCGGTGACCACGACATCCACCTCGTGCGCGGTCACTCCCGCCTCACCTCCGGGTGCATCGGTCCGGGGTCTTCAGGGTATGACAGGGTGGAATTGCAGCGACGGAGACCACGTTTGCATCTACGTGCCTGGCACTACCGACACGGACGGGGTAATCGATGACCTCTGAGCGCAGCAATGCTGCCCGCTCGTCTTGCCCACCGCTCACCGAACGTGAGGCGGAGGCTCAGGCGCACGGATCGCCTTCAAGACCGGCCCGCCCGGGCAGGTCGGGGTAGAGCTGGAATGGCTGGTCTGTGACGGCCGCGACCCGGCTCTGCCTGTTGACCAGCGGCGAGTGGCCGCAGCCCTCGCCCGCCTGGATGAGCCCGGAGCGCTCCCTGGCCGGGCCGACTGACCCCGAGCCCGGCGGCCAGGTCGAGCTGAGTTCCGCGCCCGCGTCCGGCCTGGGTGGCTGTGTAGCCGCGGCTCGCAGTGACCTCGCGGCCGTCCGCCAGGCCATCGCCCCTGAGGGGCCTGGGCCTCGCCGGGCATGGCCTTGATCCTCTCCGACCACCACGCCGTGTCCTGGACCTGCCGCGCTATGCGGCCATGGAAGAGTTCTTCGACCGCAGCGGTCCCTGGGGCCGGGTCATGATGTGCAGCACCGCCTCGTCCAGGCTGCGTGGACGCCGGGCAGGAGCAGGGCGGCCCCGCCGGATTCCGGTGGCGCCGGCAGCTGCTCGGGCTCAGCCCGGTGTCCGTGGCGTCATTCGCCAACTCCCCGTCCAGGACGGCCGGGTGTCCGGCTGGAAGTCGACCCGGCAGGCGGTGTGGTCGCGGCTCGATCCCAGCCGGACCCGGGCACCCGAGGAGGTGGAACCAGGCGCGGCCGACCACGGCTCCGCCTGGCCGGAAGACACCGATCCCCGGGGACGCCTGGGTGAGCTATGTGCTCGACGCCCAGGTCATGGTGCTGCGTGATCCCGGCTCCCACCGCTGGACCGCGCCGTCCGGCCTCACGTTCCGCGACTGGTTGCGCGGGGCGGTCGGGCCGCCGCCCACCGCCGACGACCTCACCTATCACATGTCCACGCTGTTCCCGCCGGTCCGGCCGCGCGGGCACCTGGAACTCCGGGTGATCGACGCCCAGCTGGGCGACGGCTGGATCGTCGACTGCGGTGGTGTCCGCCCTGCTCGATGACCCGGTCGCGGCGCAGGCCGCGATGGCCGCGGTGGAGCCGCGCTGAAGGAGGGCCCTCCCGGCGAGCTGCTGGTGCGCGCGGCCCGGCTCGGCCAGGACGACCCGGCCCTGGCCACGGCCAGCCGGGAATCCTTCGCCGCGGCCGACTCGGCGTCCGCCCGGCTCGACGCCCCGGCAACGATCCGGGACGCGGTCGCCGCGTTCGCCGACCGCTACGTGCTGCGTGGCCGCTGCCCCGCGGACGACCGGCTCGACGAGGCCCGCGTCGCGCTCAGCTTCCCGCCCGGCCCCCGTAACCCTGACGCATGTCTGGAGGAGTCCTCATGACGCCCACGCCTGCCACCCCCGCCTCGCGCCGCCAGGACGACGGCCCGGAGTCGGGCGGCCTGCGGGCTGACGCCGGAGCGGACGAGCTGCGGGACCTGATCGCCGGGAACCTGCTCACGGCCCGGGAACGGACCCGGCTGCTCACCGAGTGCGTCGACGACACCGAGCTGGTCCGCCAGCACTCGCCGCTGATGTGCCCCCTGGTCTGGGACCTCGCGCACATCGGCAACCAGGAAGAGCTGTGGCTGCTGCGCGACGTGGGCGGCCGGGAGCCGATGCGCCCCGAGATCGACCCGCTCTACGACGCGTTCAAGCACCCGCGGGCCGCGCGGCCCACGCTGCCGCTGCTGACGCCCGCCGAGGCCCGCGCGTACGCCCCGGAGGTCCGCGACAAGGTCATGGACCTGCTGGAATCGGCCAAGTTCGCCGGGACCCGCTGCTCACCGACGGGTTCGCCTTCGGCATGATCGCCCAGCACGAGCAGCAGCACGACGAGACCATGCTGATCACCCACCAGCTGCGGAGGGGCGCGGCCGCGCTCGCCGCGGCACCGCCCGGGCCGCCGCCGCCGGACGCGCTGCGCCTGCCGCCGGAGGTGCTCGTCGCCGGCAGCGCGTTCACCATGGGCACCTCCACCGAGCCGTGGGCCCTGGACAACGAGCGGCCCGCGCACCAGGTCGACGTGCCGTCCTTCGATCTCGACGCCGTGCCCGTCACCAACGCCGCCTACCAGGAGTTCATCGCCGACGGCGGATACGACGCCCAGCTGGTGGACCCCGGACGGCTGGGCGCACCGGCAGCCCGCCGGCCTGGCCGCGCCGCAGTTCTGGCACCGCGACTGGACGGGCTGGTGCGCGACCGGTTCGGGGTCACCGAGCCGGTCCCCCCGGCCGAGCCTGTGCTGCACGTGTCCTGGTTCGAGGCCGACGCCTACGCCCGCTGGGCCGGGCGCCGGCTGCCGACCGAGACCGAGTGGGAGAAGGCGGCCCGGTTCGACCCGGCCACCGGGCGGTCCCGGCGCTTCCCCTGGGGCGACGAGGACCCGTCCGCCGGCCGGGCCAACCTCGGCCAGCAGTACCTCCAGCCCGCGCCCGCGGGCAGCTATCCCGAGGGAGCCGCCCCGTGCGGCGCGCGCCAGCTGATCGGGGACGTGTGGGAGTGGACCAGCAGCGACTTCCTGCCCTATCCGGGCTTCCGCGCCTGGCCGTACCGCGAGTACTCCGAGGTCTTCTTCGGCCCCGAGTACAAGGTGATGCGCGGCGGCTCGTTCGCGGTGGCGCCGGTAGCCTGCCGGGGCACGTTCCGGAACTGGGACTACCCGTCCGGCGGCAGATCTTCGCCGGCTTCCGGACCGCCCGGCAACCGGCCGCCCCGAGGACGGCGCCTGG
>CAWAES010000053.1:0-20276 GCA_963781085.1 uncultured Actinomycetes bacterium | reverse complement strand
GCTCCGTCTCGGTCCTGACCCTGGGACCGCCAGAGGCCGCCGATCAGCTGCGCGAGGCGCTGGCGCTCGGCGCCCACCGGGCTGTGCTGCTGGAGGACGGCGGCCGCGAGTGGGGCCCGGCCGCGACCGCGGCCGCGATCGTGGCCGAGGCGCGCCGCCGGGCCGCCGAGGGTCCGGGCTACGACCTGCTGCTGCTCGGCAACGAGGCGGCCGACACCGGCGACTACCAGGTCGGGGTGCGGGTCGCGCACGGGCTCGGCTGGCCGTGCGCCACCGGGATCAAGCACCTGGAGGTCACCGGGGACCGGGTGCGGGCCCGCCGGGAGTACCAGGGTCGCGAGGAGACGTTGAGTTGGATGCCCGCGGTGATCACCGTCAAGGAAGGCATCAACCTGCCCCGATACCCGTCTTTGCCGGGACGGCTGCGGGCCAGGCGGGCGGTCGTCGAGCAGTGCCCGCCGCAGTGGCAGCCTGAGGGTCTGCGCAAGCGCGCCCTCCGGGTGCCGGAGCAGCCGCGGCAGCAGGCGACGGTGCTCGGTACCGGGACAGCTGCGGTGCCTGCCCTGGTCCAGCTACTGGACGAGCTGGGAGTGCTGAAGTGAGTGACGAAGCGCCCCGGGGGCGAGCGGGTAATGCCGTGCTGTGCCTGGTCGAACTCGACGAGTCTGGGGTGACGGACGCGTCGCTGCGCGCGCTGACCTTCGCCCGGTCGCTGGGCACCGGCGGTGACCCGGCTTGTCGATCAGCCGTGCTGTTCGGCCCGGCCGACCGGGTACAGAGAGGCCTGCTGGGCCGCTACGGGGTGACCGAGGCCTACGTGATCAACCAGGCCGCGCTGGACGGATATGCGCCGCAGGCCTGGGCCCGGACCCTGGAAGGCCTGCTCAGCGTGACCCTGGCCAGCGCGGTGGTGGCGGCCGGAACCGACCGCGGCAGCGAGGTGCTCGCCCATCTCGGCGCGGCCACCGGGCGGCCGTGGCCGCGAACTGTTCTCCGCCGAGCCCGCCCCGTCGCGCGGGCCCGGCGGCCGGGCGGTGCGCTCGCGGTGTCCCGGCAGCGCTGGGCCGGGCTGCTCATCGAGGACGCCGTCCTGGAGGGCACACCCGCCCTGCTGACCGTGGCCACCGACGCCGTTCTCCCAGCGCCGCGCGAGCCGGCGCGGGCGGCCGAGCCCCCTGTCCGGGTGCACGAGCCCGACCTGGCCCCGGCGGACCTGCGGATCCAGGCGACGCTGTCGGCTGGCCGCGACGGCGGGTGTCGCTGGCCACCGCCCGGGTGGTGGTCGGCGGGGGCCGCGGCGTCGGCGGCCCCGAAGGCTTCGCCCCGCTCGAGGAACTGGCCAGTCTGCTCGGCGGGGTGGTCGGGGTGTCCCGCGTGGTCACCAGCCAGGGCTGGCGGCCGCATACCCAGCAGGTGGGCCAGACCGGCACCAAGATCACCCCGGAGCTCTACCTCGCCTGCGGGATCAGCGGGGCGATCCAGCACATGGCTGGCTGCGCCAGCGCCAAGCACATCGTGGTGGTCAACACCGACCCCTCGGCGCCGATCCTGTCCCGGGCCGACTACGCGGTGATCGGCGACCTGGCTGAAGTGATCCCGGCCCTGGTGGCCGCGCTGAAGGAACGGGCCTGAAAGTACGAACGGCCTGAAGGACCGGACCTGGTCAGCGCTGAGGCGGCCAACGGCGTCTGAGGGCTGGGCCCGCCGGACGTCTCCGGCGGGCCCAGCCTCCGGCAGGTCAGTCCGCGGGACCGGCCGGGTCTGGGTCAGGTCCGCTGGGCGGCCTGGAGATTTTCCCGTACCGCCAGGGTCAGCGGATGATCAGGGCCCAGGGCCTGCTCACAGTCGGCCAGAGTGCGCTCGAACACCGTGATCGCCTCCGCCAGCCGCAGCGCGGCATGGTAGGCCGAAGCCAGGTTCGCCCGGGAAGTCAGGGTGGACTGGTGGGTCGGGCCGAGCACCCGCTCGCACGCGGCCAGGGTCTGCTCGTAGAGCGGCAGCGCGTCCTTGAGCCGCCCCGCCGAGTGATAGGCGTTGGCCAGGTTGCCGCGGGCCGTCATGGTGTCTGTGTCCTCGGCGCCCTGGGCCACCTCCCGGTCGGCCAGGGTCCGCTCGTACGCCGCGATCGCGTCCTTGTTCCGGCGGGCGGCGAGGTAGGCGTTGGCCAGGTTGCCCCGGGCGGTCAGGGTGTCCGGATGATAGCTGCCCAGTACCCGTTCCCGGTCGCCGACCACCCGTTCGTACTGCGGCAGCGCCTGCTTCATCCGCCCGGCGGTCCGGTACGCGTAGGCCACGTCGGCGCGGGCGCCGATGGTGTCCGGATGGTCTGGGCCCTGTGCCTTCTCCCGGTCGGCCAGGGTCCGCTCGTACATCGGCACGGCCTGCTTGAGCTTGCCCACCGTCTGGTACGCCTGGGCCAGCCCCGCCCGCGCGGCCATGGTGTCCGGGTGCGCGGGGCCCAGCCCCCGCTCGAGATCGGCCAGGGTCTGCTCGTACACCGGCAGGGCGTGCTCAGGCCGCCCGGCGGCCAGGTACGCGCCCGCCAGGTCGCCGCGGGCGGCGAGCGTATCGGGGTGCCGGCGCCCAGTACCCATTCCCGGTCCGCGACCACCCGCTCGTACATCGGCAGGGCCTCGGCGTGCCGCCCGGCTGCGGCGTAGGCCCGGGCGAGATGGCCGCACGACTCAGGGTGTCGGGATGGTCTGTACCCAGGATCGCGCTGCCGCTCCGCGAGCGTTCGCTCGTGCACGCCGATCGCTTCGTCCAGCCGCCCCGCCGCCCCGTAGGCTGGAGGCCAGGCCGTCACGGCAGCGGAACGCATGGGTATGGTCCGCGCCGAGCACCCGGGTGCTGGTCTCCAGCATTTCCTGCCAGTAAGCCAGGCCCGGACCGCTGATCTCGTCACTGTCCAGGCTCCGGCCTGCCTGCACCAGGACCGGATGGGTCTCTGGCGTCCAGAGCAGATCGCCGCTGCACTCGCGCAGGCTGATCGTGCAGTCCCGCAGGGCCTGGGCCAGCCGGGGCGGAACCGGGTCTGCGGGCCAGGACTGCATCAGCGCGTCCGCGGCGCAGCGGACGGCGATCTCCAACTCCGACGCCGGGATGATGCCCCGGGTCATGGCCTGGATCGCCGGGTGCACCTGCACGGTTCGCGTGGTGCTGGCCGGATTGATCGTGACCAGCCCGGCCCGGGCGAGGCTGTGCACCGCGTCCCGGGCCTCGGCAGGCTCGGCTGGCATGGCCGGGTGACCGGTCAGGTAACCGCAGGCGGCCGGGCTGGTGAAGACGACACCGGGGATGCCGGCCGGGTCGAGCAGGGCGGCCAGCACCAGGGCGGGCCGGGCGAAATCGGCGGGCGGGATCTGGTCGGCCAGGTCCATGGCCAGCGACCAGGTCACGCCGACGTGACCGAGCGCGGCGTAGTCCAGGGCCGGGCCCGGCGAGTCCGGGCCAGACGGATCCAGGCCAGACGGATCCGGGCCGCCCAGGCCGGTGGTGTCCAGGCCGCCGGGCGGCACGCTGGCGGCGCTCATCCGCCGCTTCCGGTCGTGATACCAGCCCCGGTAGTCGCGGCAGCTGGCCCCGGTGCAGAGGAGCGCGGCAGTGGCGTGGGCCAGCCCGAGTGGCAGGCAGTCCAGGTCGTGGGCCAGGTCGAGAGCCTCGGTCCGCTGGCCAGGATCGGTGGCAAGCCGCGCGCTCAGGTAGGTCAGGGCTTCCCGGGTACTGAACCCGGGGACGGGTGCGATCCTCCGGTTCGGCGCAGCCAGGGTGGCGTCCCGCCGGGCCGTGACCACGACCCGCCCGTCGGTCCCGGCCGGCCAGAGACCCTCGAGGTCGGCCGGGTCGGCCAGGTCATCGAGGACCACCAGCCACCGGCGCTCGGTCCTGGACAGCCAGGCCAGGAACCGCTGGGCGGCGGCGGGCAGGTCGTCGCCCGGATCGGCGGCACCCAGCTCCGCGAGGGTCAGCGCGTAGCCGGTCAAGATGGCGTTTCTGCTGCTGGCCTTCACCCAGGTCAGCAGGTCCACCGCGCGGCTGTCCCAGAGCTGGTGCGTCAGCGCCGCCGCCAGCTGGGTCTTCCCCGTTCCGCCGGAGGCGGACAGATAGAGCAGAGTCGCCTGAGGCAGAGCCGCCGGGCGCGGACAGAACGGCAGAGGTGCCGGAGGCGGACGGATAAGCGGAGCTGCCGGACCTGGCGAGGTGAGCCGGACCGCCCGCGGCGGAATCATCCCGGCCAAGGGTTGCCACGCCGGGAGCCGGGACGAGAATTAACGTGTCGCCAGGATCGAGCTTGCCGATCCGGCCCAGCCCCGTCTCCGGACGCGTGCTGTGGCAGTCAGCCAAGGGTGGGACCGGGCCGCATCGCAGCGGCCACTCCACTAGGCGGGCCGGCGCGATGGCCATGCGGGTCCTGGGGACCTCGTTGCAATTGCGGGGCTGTTCACCGTCTGCTCCCGCCCACATCCGGACATCTCTTGCGATCCGTTGCAGTCGATCGAAACAGTTGCACAAGACAGACTATGACGGCTCAGCCCGGAATGAGCAGCGTTCCGTAGGCAACAGAGAACGCATCGCGGCCGGCGGTGCGTGACCAAAAGGGGCCGCTGCCGGTCCGGTCAGATGGCCAGCCGCCCGCGGTCCGGGCCGCCCAGTCGCCGCAGCAGCGCGGACCGCCATTCTTCCGTCTGCCTGACCTGGTTAAAAGTGAACAGGTGCAGGCCGGCCACGGCGGCGCCTGGGGCGGTCAGGGCCGCCCCGGTCCGGTCCAGCAGTCGCTCCGGGCTGTAGCCACCGGGCAGGCCGAGGCGCAGAAACAAGTCCGTATGCCCGGCCAGGAAGCGTGTGGACTCGGCCACACCCGCCCGCGCCGCCATGCGCAGCAGCCTCGCCCGGTCCACCGGGCCCGCCAGTCCCACGTAGAGCGGAAGCGTGACGCCGCGGGCCCGGATCCGGGCTACCCACTTGCGCAGCACGGCCGGGTCGAAGCAGAGGTTGCTGACGATGTAGGAGGAGTGATGCCGCTTGTCCCACATGGCCTGCACGGTGATGTCGTCGTCGATCCGCGGGTGGCTCTCCGGGTAGCCGGTGATCCCCACGCGAGCGAACGGGCGTCCCATCTCGGTGAGCCGGGTGAGCAGGGGCAGTGCGCTGTCGAAGCGGCCGGCCGGGGGATCGGCGTCGCCCGCGGGCACGAACACGTCATCCACCCCGCAGGCGAGCAGCCGGGACACGATAGCGGCCAGGTGAGCGTCGTCCACGACCAGCCGGGCGGACAGGTGCGGCACCACCCGGTACCCGCGGGCCGCCAGGCGCTCGGTCAGGTCCAGCGTGGCGTCCAGCCCCCGGGCCGGTGAGGCGGTCACGGTCACGGTCATGCCGGGCGGGACCCAGTCCGCGACGGCCTGCTCGACCGACCCGGACGGGAAGACCTCGTAGCGCGGCTGGGCCAGCAACGCCGCCGCGCTCACCAGCCCGCCGCGCACCGCTCCGCCTCGGCGGCCAGATCTCCTGGGCCTTCCGGATCTTCCGGATCTTCCGGATCTCCTGGGGCTTGCCGGGCGGTCGTGACCGGCAGGGCCTGCGGGCCCGCGGCCGCGGCGGACCCGTTTTCGTGATCAAACGATTGGTGCTGTCCTGGCAACACCAATCGTTTGATCACGACGCCGTCCTCGGGGGAGCCATGCTCGGGGGAGCCGTCCCCGGGGGAGGCGGTCTCGGGGGAGGCGGCCGGGGGATGCGAGGCAGCCAGCAGGAGTTCGAGCTCGCGCTCCAGCCGGGCCGTGCCGGTGTCGATCACGGTCAGCGGGAGGCCGAACCGGTCCGCAACCGCCTGCGCGCCGGCCTCCAGGGCCGGGTCGCGGGACTGGGCCAGCCACACCACGCGCCGGTAGTGGCCGAAGTAGTCCGGCCACAGCTCCGGGTAGCGGTCCAGGCCGAGCCCGGCGAGCACGGTCCGGCGGAAGCTGCGGACCAGGAAATCGGTCAGCACGTAGGTGCCCGGCTCGGCTTCGAACAACGCCGCCACCCGGTCCGGCCCGGCCAGCAGGTCGTAGCAGTGCAGCCCGGGCAGCCGCCGCAGCCCCAGGCGGCCGGACAGCTCGTCCAGCGCCCCGTAGGTGCCGCAGTCCGCGTAGCCGATCGCCACCGGCAGCCCGCGGGCCTGCGCCGCCACGGCCAGCCGCTCGACCTCCGGGGCGATCGCGGCGGGCCGGTTGTGCAGCAGCGCGGGCAGGCAGTGCAGTTCCACCGGCCAGCCCCGGCGGGCGGCGATCTCCCGGATGGGGCCGCCCAGCGCCCCGCAGGCGATGACCACCGCCTGCGGCGGCTCAGCCGGGGAAGGCCAGCTGGTCGATGAAGCGGTCGTTGAAGTCGGCCCGGTCGGATAGCTCGACATACCTCACCTCCTCCAGCAGGGCCAGCCCGCCGGCCCGCTCACGCACGCTGAGCAGGGCCATCTTGGCTCCCTCACCGGCCACGTTCCCCGCGCTGACCACGCGGAGCACCGGGATCTCGGGTACCAGGCCGATCCGGATGGCGTTGGCCGGGGACAGGTAACTGCCGAACGACCCGGCCAGCAGCACCTGCTGGATGTCGCCCGGCTCCAGCCCGGCCTCCTCCAGCAGGATCCGCCACCCGGTGGCGATGGCCGCCTTGGCGAACTGCAGCTCACGGACGTCCCGCTGGGACAGGTACACCGACCGGGACACGTTGCCGGGCTCACCCAGCCAGTGCAGCACGAAGACTCGCTCCGCGCCGAGCTGGGTCAGCCGGTCCGCCAGCCCCGGCGCCAGCTCCGCGGCCCGCTCCTCGCTGACCAGCCGCCCCGACGAGTCCAGCAACCCGAGCCGGACCAGCCCGGTGACGGCGTCCACCAGGCCCGAGCCGCACAGGCCAGCTGGTTCAACGTCCCCGATGACCTTGAGCTCCAACCCGTCCGGGGTCATCGTGACCACCTCGATGGCCCCGTCCGCGGCGCGCATCCCGCACCGGATCGCCGCCCCCTCGAAGGCCGGCCCCGCGGGCGCGGCGGTGGCCAGCAGCCAGTCCCGGTTGCCCAGCACGATCTCGCAGTTGGTGCCGATGTCGATGAACAGCCGGGTCCGGGCGTCCCGGTCCATCCCCGAGGCGAGCAGCCCCGCGGTGATGTCGCCGCCCACGTACGCGCCGAACGGCGGGAAGATCACCGCCCGGGCCCGGGGATGGGCGGGCAGGCCCAGTTCGGCGGCGAGCACCTCGGGCAGCAGCCGGGTGGCCAGGATGAACGGGGCCACACCCAGCGGCTCGGGGTCCACGCCGAGCACGATGTGCGTCATGGTCGCGTTGCCGGCCAGCGCCACCTCGTAGACCTCGGCCGGGTCGATCCCGCCCGCCGCGCAGACCTCCGCGGCCAGTTCGGCCAGGGTCTGCTGGGCCAGGGCGGTCAGCCGGGCCAGCGTGTCCGGGTCCATCATGGTGGCGCTGATCCGGGTGATCACGTCGGCGCCGAACGGCTGCTGCTGGTTCAGCGCCGAGGCCACCGCGACCGGGGTCCCGGTGGACAGGTCGAGCAGGGTGGCCACCACCGTCGTGGTCCCGAGGT
The DNA here is from genome assembly GCA_963781085.1 of uncultured Actinomycetes bacterium. Classification (GTDB taxonomy): domain Bacteria; phylum Actinomycetota; class Actinomycetes; order Streptosporangiales; family Streptosporangiaceae; genus RYN-230. The sequence continues at coordinate 12,697 of CAWAES010000053.1, read as the reverse complement.
CGAACGCAATGCCGAACAGCCGCCCCGAGGTGTCCCCGGGCTGCACGTCGATCAGTACCTCGTCGACGATCACGGCGGTGACCTTGAAGTCCGCGGCGCGCAGCGCCCTCCCGGCCACCCGCACGGCGTGCAGGTCCGGCACGCAGTTCCAGGTCGTCCACGCCGTCCAGGATCCGCTCGATGTCACTGCGCTGGTCGGCCAGGGACGGCTCGTCCAGTTCCAGGTAGCGCTTCTGCACGGCGGGCCGCAGGATGACCTGGCGGCCGACCCCGACGGTGGCCGCCTTGGGCCGGGTGGCCAGCGGGGGGACGTCGATCCGCGCGTCGGTGTCGGCCAGCACCCGGCAGGCCAGCCGCCAGCCGTCGCGCAGTTCGTCGGGGGAGAACGCGCGGATGTCCAGCGCCGACGGCGCCGCCGCCCCGTCCAGCATCCGCACCTTGCACTTCTTGCAGGTGCCGTGGCCGCCGCAGGTGGAGTCGATGGCGATGCCGTTCCAGCTCGCCGCGTCGAACACGCTCACCCCGGCGGGCACCCGTACCTGCCGGCCGCTGGGCTCGAACCGCAGGTCGACGCGGACCGGGCCGTCAGCGGAGACGTCAGCGTCCCGGTGTGGCGCCGTGGTCACGTCGCGGCCTGTGCGGCCTGCGCCGCCTGCTGGGCCCGGTGACGGGCGATCCACGCCGCGCCCCACGGGTCCCGGTCCAGCAGCAGGTCGGCGGCCTGCACGGCGCGGACGATCTGCGGTGCGCGGGCGTCGAGGATCGCGCTGGTCAGCCCGCTGGTGATGGCCATGGGCAGGAAGGCCGCGCCGATCGCGTGCCGGTCCGGCATGCCGAACGAGACGTTGGACGCGCCGAGGGTCGTGTTCACCCCGAACTCCTCGCGCAGCAGCGAGATGGTCTCCATGGTCTTGACGACCAGGGAGGTGTCCGCGCCGACCGGCATGGCCAGCGGGTCGATCACGATGTCCTCGGCCGGGATGCCGAACCGGCCGGTCGCCACGTGGATGATCTTGCGGGCCAGGTCCAGGCGCTTGCGCGGGTCCTCGGGGATCTCCTCCTCGTCGTTGGGGAGCGCGATGACCGCGGCGCCGTACTTCCTGACCAGCGGCAGGATGGCCTCCAGCCGCTCGTCCTCGGCGGTCACCGAGTTCACCAGCGCCTTGCCCTGGTAGGCGGCCAGGCCTGCGTCGAGCACCTCGATGATCGAGGAGTCGATGCACAGCGGCAGGTCGGTGAGTCCCTGGATGAGCTTCACCGCCGCCACCATCAGCTCGGCCTCGTCGGCCAGGGGCGCGCCCATGTTCACGTCGAGCACCATCGCCCCGCCGGCCACCTGCTGGGCCACGTCGATCTCGATCCGGGACAGGTCACCGCGGCGGAGCTGTTCCTGGAAGATCTTGCGGCCGGTCGGGTTGATCCGCTCGCCGATGATGCAGAACGGCTGCTGCGGGCCGATCACGACCTCGCGCGAAGCGGACCGGAGGACGGTTTCCATGGGTGTGCTCCCTAGGCCGGTGTCATCGCGCGGCGCCGGCGCAGCAGTTCCTTGGCCCGGACCACCGCGGCCGACGCGTCGGCCGCGTAGCCGTCCGCGCCCACCACGTCCGCGTACTCCTGGGTGACCGGCGCGCCGCCCACCATCACGATGACCTGGTCGCGCAGCCCGGCCTTCTGCAGCGCGTTGATGTTCGCCTTGAACATCGGCATGGTCGTGGTCAGGAAGGCCGAGAAGCCCACGATGTCCGGCTTGTGCTCGACGATCGCGGCGATGAACTTCTCCGGCGCCACCTGGACACCGAGGTCGATGACCTGGAACCCGGCTCCCTCGAACATGATGTTGACCAGGTTCTTGCCGATGTCGTGCACGTCGCCCTTGACCGTGCCCATCACGATCGTGCCGATCGACTGGGCGCCGGTCTCGGCCAGCAGCGGGCGCAGGACCTCCAGCGCGCCGGCCATGGCCTTGCCCGCGATCAGCATCTCCGGGACGAAGAAGTCACCGCGCTCGAAGCGGGCGCCGACCTCCTCCAGCGAGGGAATGAGGGCCTCGTAGAGCAGGGTCTCCGGGCCCAGGCCCATCTCCAGGCCGGCGTTGGTCAGGCTGAGCACCTCGGGCGCGTTGCCTACCAGGGTGAAGTCATAAAGCTGGCGAAGCAGCTCCTCCTGCGTCACGAGGCACCTTCTCTCTTGCGCGTGGCGGGGGATTCAGGCCCAGAGTCTCCGGGCCCGGAGACTCTGGGGCCGGGCCGGGCCCCGGCTCGTCCACGGGGTCGGGCGGGACGTGGCCGAGAACCGCGGACAGGGCCAGGGCCCCGGTCACGCACTGGGCGGCCACCCCGGGGATCCTCGGCGGACTAAGGCGGCTGGCCGGCGCGGACACCGACAGGGCGCCCACCACCACCGCGCCGTCCCGGTAGACGGGGGCGGCCACCGCGACCAGCCCCGGCTCGAGTTCCCCGTCGGTGACCGCGTAGCCGCACCGGCGGACCTGGCGCAGGTTCTCCTCGAGGGCGGCGCGGCTGGTCAGGGTCGCGGAGGTGCGGGCCTCCAGCCGGCCGGGCGGCAGCTGCGCCGCGCCGTAGGCCAGCAGCACCTTGCCCAGCGCGGTGCAGTGCAGCGGGACCGGGCGGCCGACCCAGTTGGTCCCGCCGATCAGGTACCTGCTGTCCACCTGGGCGATCTGCTCGACCAGGCCGTCGCGGGCCACGCCCAGGTTCACGGTCTCGCCGGTCTGCGCGCCGAGCCGGTCCAGGAACGGCCGGGCCACCTCGACCAGGCCGGCCTCGGCGCCGCCCCGCCAGGCGTACCGGACGAACACGTCACCGGGGCGGAACCGGCCGTCGTCGTCGCGGCGGACCAGCCCGCCCCGCTCCAGCGCGACCAGCAGCCGCGACGTGGTGCTCTTGGCCAGCCCGGTGGCGGTGGCCAGCTCGGTGAACGTCACCGAGTCGGGGGCGTGCACGACCTCGGTGACCAGCCGGACGGCCCGGTCCACCGCCTGCGTGCCGGTGGGAGTGGCCACTGCTGCCTCCCGCGTGCCCGGCGGTTGCCTGCTGCCCATGAGATCACTGTCCAATGAGTTCCAGATTACGGAACTCTGTTCTACGATGTGATGTTACGTAGCGGTGCCAGGGAGGGTCAAGACGGGCCGGAGGTGGCAATGTTCCGCAACACGATGCCGCGCTACGAGATCCTCTCCCCGGACGCCATCGGCGTGCTGGACAGAGGGTGGCGGCGAATCGTCTCCGAGATCGGCATCCAGTTCGCCAAGCCCGAGGCGCTGGAGCTGTTCCGCCGGGCCGGCCAGAAGGTCGAGGACGAGGTCGTCTTCCTCGACCCGGACTTCGTCCTCGAGCAGGTGGCCAAGGCCCCGCGCGAGTTCGACATCCAGGCCCGTAACCCGGCCAACAGCGTGCACATCGGCGGGGACCAGATGGTCTTCGGCGGCGTCTACGGCTGCCCGTTCATCCGCGAGGGCGACGTCCGCCGCGACGCCACCATGGAGGACTTCCGCCGGCTGAGCATGCTGGCCCAGACCTTCCCCGAGCTGGACACGGCCGGCGGCGTGATCTGCGAGCCGAACGACACGCCGCTGGACTCCCGGCACCTGGACATGATCTACGCGCTGCAGACGGTGACCGACAAGATCTACATGGGCAACGTGGTGTCCGGGCCGAACGCGGCCGACACCATCGCGATGACCGAGATCCTGTTCGGCGGCGGGGCGGGCCGGGACAAGGGCCGGGCCAGCATCGAGGCCGACGCCGGCCACCATCTCGCTGATCAACTGCAACTCGCCGCTGCGCTGGGACGACCGGATGCTGGACGCCCAGTTCGAGTACTGCGCCGCGAACCAGCCGGTGGTGCTGACCCCGTTCTTGCTGATGGGCGCCATGTCGCCGGTCACGATCCCGGCCGCGCTGGTGCAGCAGCTGGCCGAGGCGCTGTCCGGCATCGCGCTGGCCCAGCTGATCCGGCCCGGCTGCCCGGTCGTGTTCGGCTCGTTCCTGTCCAACATCGACATGCAGTCCGGCTCGCCCAGCTTCGGCACCCCGGAGTCGGCCATCGGCCTGTTCTGCACCGGCCAGCTGGCCCGGCACTACGGGCTGCCGTTCCGCACCGGCGGCGGGCTCAACTCCAGCCAGACCGCGGACGCGCAGGCGGCCTACGAGGCCCTGATGACGCTGCTGCCGACCTTCCTGGCCGGCACCAACTTCGTCATGCACGCCGCCGGGTGGCTCGAAGGCGGGCTGGTCAGCTGCTACGAGAAGTTCATCATCGACGTCGAGCTGCTGCGCATGCTCCGGGTGGAGTTCACCCCGCTGGAGATCGACGAGGCGTCGCTGGCCTTCGGAGCGCATGAGGAGGTCGGCCACGGCGGGCACTTCCTCGGGGCGCAGCACACCATGGAGCGGTTCCGGGAGTGCTTCTACCGGCCGCTGCTGTCCTCGACCGCGAACTATGAGCGGTGGGTGCGCCTCGGCGCCAAGGACACCACCGCCCGGGCCGGGGAGATCTCCGCGAAGACGCTGGCTGAGTACCAGGCGCCGCCGATGGACGACGGGATCCGGGCCGAGCTGGAGGAGTTCGTGACCCGCCGGCGTGCCGAGCTCGGCGACTGACCGCCCGTCCTCCCCAGGGCTCGCCGCAGCCCCCGACCCGCAGTCACACAGTCCATATCTCTAACGCCCCCCGGCGGGCTGCCTCGCCCCGCCGCGGGAGCCTGGCCCCCGCGGGCTCAGTCGCTGGGTCCGTGGCCCTTTATCCCCTCTACCACTTATCCCGCGAAACGCTCGGCTGAAGCGGACAAAACACCCGCCGGGACGCACGCCACGCGGGATATGTGGGCGCCGGGTGCGACGCGGAACCAGCACGACGGCCGGCGGCTAGCATGTGGGCCGTGACTCAGTCAGGAATCGACCCTCAGGCGACCGGGGCGCGCGGTGCCGGCCTGGCCACGGTGGTGACCGGCGCAGCGGGTCCCGGCGGCACGGTCCTGGACACCTGGTTCCCCGCGCCGGAACTGGTGCCGGCCTCGCAGGAGAGCGGCACCGTCCGGCTGTCTTTGGCCGAGGCGGTTGAGGCGCTCGGCCCCGACGTGATTCCGCTGGTCGGCCCCGACGAATCCCGGGGGGTCGAGGTCGTCGCGGTCCGCACCACCATCGGCAGCCTGGCCGCGCCCCCGGCTGGCGCGCACGACGCGTACCTCCGGCTGCACCTGCTGTCTGGCCGCCTGATCCACCCGCGCGGCTGCAACCTGGACGGCGTCTTCGGAGCGCTGGCCAACGTGGTGTGGACCAGCCACGGGCCGTGCCCGGTCCCGGACTTCGAGGCCACCCGGCTGCGGCTGCGCCGCCGCGGCCCGGTCGCCGTGTACGGCGTGGACAAGTTCCCCCGGATGGTGGACTACGTGCTGCCGCCCGGGGTGCGGATCGCGGACGCGGACCGGGTCCGGCTGGGCGCCCACCTGGCCGAGGGAACCACGGTCATGCACGAGGGCTTCGTCAACTACAACGCCGGCACCCTCGGCACGTCCATGGTGGAAGGCCGGATCTCAGCCGGCGTGGTTGTCGGGGACGGCTCCGACGTGGGCGGCGGCGCGTCGATCATGGGCACCTTGTCCGGCGGCGGCAAGGAGACGATCTCGGTCGGTGAGCGCTGCCTGATCGGCGCGAACGCCGGCGTCGGCATCTCGCTGGGTGACGACTGCGTGGTCGAGGCCGGCCTGTACGTCACGGCGGGGACCAAGGTCGCGCTGCCGGACGGGCGGGTGGTCAAGGCCCGGGACCTGTCCGGCCGCCCGGGGCTGTTGTGGCTGCGCGACTCGCAGACCGGCGCGGTCCGGGTCATCGAGCGCGCCGGGCACGGCGTCGCACTGAACGCGGCACTGCACGCGAACGCCTGACGGGTCGGGGAAGGGAAACCATGCGGCTGGCCACCTGGAACGTCAACTCGGTGCAGGCCCGGCTGCCCCGGTTGCTTGGCTGGCTGGAGGAGACCCGGCCCGACGTGCTCTGCCTGCAGGAAACCAAGGTCGCGGACGCCGGGTTCCCGGTCAAGGAGGTCGGGGAACTCGGCTACGAGGCCGCGTTGTACGGGACCGGCCGGTGGAACGGGGTGGCCATCTTGTCCCGGGCCGGCCTGGACGACGTGCGCCGGGGCTTTCCCGGCGAACCCGGTTTCCCCGACCCGGAGGCCCGGGCTGTCTCGGCCACCTGCGCGGGCTGCCGGGTGTGGTCGGTGTACGTGCCGAACGGCCGGGCGCTGGACAGCCCGCACCTGGCCTACAAGCTGTCCTGGCTCGCGGCCCTGCGCGGCGCGCTGGCTGCCGAGCTCAGCCCGGACGCCAGCGAGGCGCGGCTCGCCGTGTGCGGGGACTTCAACATCGCCCCCCGCGACGAGGACGTGTGGGACCCGGCCGCGTTCGCCGGCTCCACGCATGTCACCCCGGAAGAACGGGCCGCCCTGGCCGGCCTGCTGGACCTCGGGCTCACCGACGTTCCCGCCCGGGCGCTCAAGGGGGAGCCCTTCACCTACTGGGACTACCGGGCCGGCATGTTCCACAAGGGCATGGGCATGCGCATCGACCTGGTCCTGGCCAGCGGGGCGGTCGCCGCGGCGGTCAAGGACGCCTACGTGGACCGGGAGGCCCGCAAGGGCAAGGGGCCCTCGGACCACGCCCCGATCGTGGTGGACCTGGATCTGCCCGCGGCGGACTGACTCATGGTTGCCCTTGTCTGGTTCCGCCGGGACCTCCGCGTGCACGACCATCCGGCGCTCCGCGCGGCGCTGGCCAGCCACGAGCAGGTCGTGCCGGTGTTCTGCCTGGACGACCGGCTGCTGCATGGGCGCCATGCGTCCGGGCCGCGCACGGCGTTCCTGCTGGAGTGCCTGGCCGACCTGGACCGCCAGCTGGCGGAGCGCGGCGCCCGGCTGGTCGTCCGGCACGGCCCGCCGGAGCGGGAGCTCCCGGCGCTGGCCGGCGAAACCGGCGCCAGGGAGATCCACCTGAGCCGCGACCCGGGCCCGTACGAGGCCATCCGGGGCCGGCGGGTGCGGGCCGCGCTGGAGCAGGCCGGTGTCACCGGGCACGCGCATCCAGGGGTCAGCGTGGTCGACGACGTGCGCGCCATCCGGACCGGCCAGGGCCGCCCGTACACCGTGTTCACGCCGTTCTACCGCAACTGGGAGCGCGTCAGCCGCCGGCCGGTCCTGGACCCGCCCGAGCGGATCGACATGCCCGCCAAGACCCGGCCCGGCCGGGTGCCGTCCCTGGCCAGCCTCGGCCTTGAGCAGGAGGTGGCGGAGCCGGGCTCCGGGCGGGGAACGCGCCGGGCTGACCCGGCTGGCGGAGTTCCTGGACGGCCCGGTGCGGGACTACGACTCCGGCCGCGATCAGGCGGGCGCTGACGGCTCGTCCCGGCTGTCTCCCTATCTGCGGTTCGGCTGCCTGTCGCCGCGCGCGGTGGAAGACGAGCTCCCCGGCGGCATGGGCGCCGGAGCCACGGATGCCGCAGCTACCGGCGGCGAGGTTCAGGGCTCAGTGGCCCTGCGCCGCCAGCTCTGCTGGCGTGACTTCTACCAGCACGTCCTGGTCCACCACCCGGACAACGCCCAGCAGGAGTTCCAGCCCCGCTACCGCGGCACGCTGGCCTGGACGGGCGGCGACGGGGAGTTCACCGCGTGGACTGAGGGCCGGACGGGCTTCCCGCTGGTGGACGCGGGGATGCGGCAGTTGCGCCGGGAAGGCTGGATGCATAACCGGGTCCGGCTCGTGGTGGGCTCGTTCCTGACCAAGGACCTGGGCGTCGACTGGCGCCGCGGCGAGGACTGGTTCATGCGGCTGCTCCTGGACGGCGACCAGGCCAGCAACAACGGCAACTGGCAGTGGATCGCCTCGGTGGGAGTGGACCCGCAGCCCGCGTTCCGGCGTATCTACAACCCGTCCCTCCAGCAGGAGCGGTTCGACCCGGGCGGCCGCTACGTGCGGCGTTACGTGGCTGAGCTGGCCCAGGTCCCGGATGAGTACCTGGCTGAGCCGTGGCGCATGCCCGAGCAGGAACAGGAGCGGGCCGGCTGCCGGATCGGGCGGGACTACCCGGGGCCGATCGTGGACCATAAGGCGGCCCGGCTGGCGGCTCTTGACCGTTACCGGGTCGCAGCTGAGGCCTGAACGCGCAAAGGGCGGTGCGGCGGGGGCCTGTTCTCCCGGCCCGCCAAACGGCGGGAGAACAGGCCCCAGCGCCGCACCTCGGCCTAGAGCATGAGGATCAGCATGTAGCCCATGGTGACGGCCATGGCGATCTGGCAGCAGGCCGTGAGGTGAGGGGACAGCATCCGGTGGGTCAGTGGCGGCATGTTGTCCTGGCTTTGCGTGACCTGGCCGCCGCCCGCCGCTATGGGGACCAGCTCAAGGGTCGCCTCCGGTGCTGCGCGGGGCGTGCTGGCCCGGGCGAGGGCGGGAAGGCGGTCAGCCTGCCACATCACGTAGCCCACCATGAAGACCGCGAGGACCAGGGCGAGCAGCGGGAAGCGGCCTGCTGCGGCCGGCCCGCCCATGGCCAGGCCGGGATGCGTGGCGGACACCACCGCGCCGGCGGCGAGGAGCATGTACACCATGGCGCTGCACATCACGAGGTGGGGCACGTGATGCCGGTAGGGCGACTGGTCAGTGTGGCCGGCGTCGGTATGGTGCTGGCGGCCGCGCCAGGCCCGCCAGCCGAACCAGCCGGTGCCCGCTCCGAACATCACCGCCCAGACCGCGTCCGGGAGCGGGTTGAGCCAGCTCACCAGCATGCCCGCCATGGCCACGCCCATCACCGTGTGCGCCAGGTTGACGTCGCGCTCCTCTCGCCGCTGGTGCGCTCGCGCGATGATCAGCCGGGAGGCGCAGTACCCAGCGGTCACGATCATGGTGGCGGCCAGGATGCCCGCGAGCCAGGAAGGTCCAGTCACGTCAGGGACCTCCCGGCGGGCCGGTGCGCAGCCGTCCCGGGTCCTGCGGACCGCCCCACGCCGGCCGGCGCCCTGTCGGTCCGCGCCCTGTCGGACCGCACCCCGTCGGACCGCACCCCGTCGGACCGCACCCCGTCGGTTCGGAGCGTGTCGGTTCGAGGAGCGCCGCTCCGCGCGGGCCAGTAGGCGAAGACGAGCAAGATCAGCAACGGGCCAGACTCGGGGTCGGTCCCGCTGCCGGTGAGGATGCCGCCGAGGTCCTGGCCTGCTATCCCGATCGCGGCGGCCAGCACCGCCGCCACGGTGAGAACGACCCGGGCCGCTGGCGGCGGCAAGTACACTCCGACCGCGATCAGGCCCAGGATCGCGGCCAGCCCGACCGAGGCGGCCAGCCCCTGGTGAGCCAGGAGCGCCGCGCCCTGCTGGCCGACGGCCGCCAGCCAGGCCGGTTCGCCCACGGTCATGCCGGAGAGCATGGTGTGCAGCGCCTGCGGGGCGCGGTTCGCGGGCAGCAGCGCGAAATAGGCCAGGCTGGCCCACAGGATGAGCCAGAGCGCCCGCGCGGCCGGGGCGCCCACGGCCCGGGCCGCGACGAACGGGACGGCCGGACCGCCGGAGCCAGCGGCGGTCGCGCCCCGGTCACGCGGCCAGAGCAGGACCGCCAGCAGCGCGTAGAGGATCACCGGGCCCGGGGCGCCGCTGAGCGGGCTGGCCGTCCCGGTCAGCACCCCGCCCAGGCCTTCACCGAGCCACCACACACCCAGGGCCCAGACGATCGACGCTCCCAGGGCGAGCCTGACCGTGGGCCGCCAGGCGATGCCGAGGCCCAGCAGGAGCTGGATGGTGGCGAAGGCCGTGTTCAGCGGCACCGGATGCTGTCCGACGAGATGGGCGTCCCAGAGGATCGGCCGGCTCACGAAGGCCGGGTTGCCCTCCGCCGCGGCCGCGAGCATCTGGCTGAAGGCCCGGGTGAACATGACCGGCTGGTACTGCAGGATCGCGTCCAGCAGCCACAGGGCGCCCAGGGCCAGTTGCAGCCGCCGGCGGGCGTCAGGCGCGGGCCAGCCCGCCGGGGCGAGGGCATGGTCGTCGCCCGGCGCGCGGGTACCGCGCTGGGTAACGGCTGCCTCACTCACGGCTGGCTCTCCTTAGCCTCGTACTTAATTCGCTTTAGAGGTGCTCGCTGCAGGCGATCGTTAGAGCATTTGTGGTGCGCCAGGCCGCGATAAGAGAATCGTAAAGGCCGGGCTATTCCGGCCGCAAGCAGGAGCGGGCTCCAAGCCATCAGGAGCCCGTCTGAGCTGCTATAACGACGTGAGGTCCGCAATGGGTCCGCACTGCGGACTAAACCCACCGGGGGTATCTGCGAAACCCCCGGGAGGTATTAACGAAAACCCTCGAAGGGATGGGGGAGAACCCCGCCGGGGTATTTGTTTCCAGCTCGCGGCGGCCGGGTCCGTGCCGGGACGCGGTGACCTCAGTATTAGCAGGAAGCAGAATAAATGGCAGGGGGGCGCCGGCGAAGGCCATGCCGCAGCCGCTGTGGCCGGGCCTGGTCCCGGCCGGTCCGCCGGTGCGCGTACCTGGCCGCGCCCCGCCCTGTATCGGGCCCGGACCGGCCCGCAGGGTCCACCTTGCTGACTGGCCGGCCCATCACCCATCTGCGGCGCGCGGCACCGAACGCCGCAGCGGAAAAGTCCGGGAAAAGTTGTTGGCGCCGAGCGGGACCACGACTCCTAACTGTGCTGGCGCGTGTCTGGGCCGGCTCGAGGAGGGACACGGCATGGACTCAGTGACCAGAGGTTCGGGGATCGTCCTCAGCGTGCTTATCGCGGCGACGGCCAGCATCTTGTTGTTACTGCCCGGCAAGCCAGCGGGTTCCTGGCCTGGCCCGGGCACGCCCGGCCACGTCGTCATGGCCTCCGCCGTGGCGACGTCAACCTGGGGCACGCTCGGATCGCAGCCTCCGCCAGCGCCGGACGCGGCCAGGCGGCGGCCGGGCCACGCCCCGGGTGCCGGGCCGCGGGCGCGCACAGCGGCCGGGCCGGGGCGGGCCTGGCCACCGTCCGGCCCCGCCGGGCCCGCCCGGGGGCGGTCCGGGCCCGGATCCTGCCGACGGCGCGGAGCGCTCCGTGACCAGGACATGTCCAGGCGGTAGTCCCGATACCGCGGAATCCGCCCGGATCTGCCCTGATGGGTTCTAACGTGATGCCATGCTCGACCGCGAGATCGTGGCCGCCATCGTCGCAGGCGACCCAGCCGGGCTCGCCACGGCCTACGATCGCTACGCGCCAGGCCTTTATGCCTACTGCCAGTCCCTGCTCACCGAGCCGGCGGACGCGGCTGACGCCGTCCAGGACACGTTCATCATCGCTGCGGCGAAGCTTTCCGCGCTCCGCGACCAGGATCGGCTCCGGCCCTGGCTGTATGCGGTGGCCCGGAATGAGAGCTACCGGCGGCTCCGGGCCGCGGGCCGCGCCGCCCCGCTCGACGAGGCGGCGGAGGTGACCGACGAGACGAACGATCTCGGGTCAGACCTGGAACAGGCGGAACTCCGCGAGGTCGTGTGGTCGGCGCTGGGCGGTCTTTCCGCCAGCGAACGGGAGATCATCGAGCTCAACCTGGGACACGAGCTGACCGGGGCGGACCTGGCCGATGCCCTCGGCGTCCCGCGTAACCAGGCACACGCCATGGCCTCGCGGGCCCGGGCCCACTACGAGTCAGCGCTCGGCGTGCTGCTGGTGGCCCGCTCCGGCCGGGAGGCCTGCCCGGAACTAGCCGGGATCCTGGAGGGCTGGGACGGGCGGCTCACGGTGCTGCTGCGTAAGCGGGTCGGACGGCACATCCGGCACTGCGACGTCTGCGGCGACCGGCAGCGGCGCGAGCTCAGCCCGGTGGCCTTGCTGAGCGTGCTGCCAGTGGCCGCGCTGCCTGCCGCCCTGCGCCATCAGGTGCTCGGCCTGATCGCGGACGGCTCGCCCGGCGCCGTGGCCCAGCGGCTGGCGGTCGGGCAGCGGGCCGGCGCGCTCAGCCCCGGGGGATTCCCCCGGCCGCTGGATCCGCCCTCGCCGGCCCGGCTGTACCACGGGGCGCACTCCGCCCTGGTGCGGGGTGGCGCCGCGGCCGGCGGGGCCGCGATCGTCGGCGGGGTCATCGTCAGCGGCGGGCTGCTGCACCATCCAGGACCGGCCGGGCCGCCCGGTGCCGGGCGCGCGACGCCCACTGCCGGTGCGCCGTCCGCACCGGGCCGGTCTGCGGCGCCCTCGTCCGGCGGGGGCGGCACGGGGGAAGGGGTCACCTCCCCCGGGCCGCAGGTGCTGCGGACCGCCCGCGCTGGCGCAGCGGCGGCGCCGGCGATGGCGCCAGCACCGCTCCGGCCGGGCCACCCAGCGCCCCGGCTACCGCTGCGGCGCCGTCGCCCGGGATATCCGCGGTGGTCACGGGCACGCTGAGTGTGTCACCCGCGAGCCTCGGCCTCAGGCTGTCCCTCAGCGGCCTGTGGACCGGGACGCTGACCCTCACCGCGCACGGCGGGCCGGTCTCCGCCTACCATCTCGCGGTACCTGTGCCCCTGCTCCAGGAGCTCACCGTCAGCCAGGCCTCCGGGTCGCTGGCCGCCGGGCAGAGCGTCAAGATCAGGGTCACGGCCGCGGGTGCGGCTCTCTTCTCGACCGCAGTGCTGACCGTGAGCCCGGGGGGCCTCAGCATCCCGGTCACCTATCAGCTGCTCGGCTAGTGC
>CAWAES010000052.1:0-48127 GCA_963781085.1 uncultured Actinomycetes bacterium | reverse complement strand
GCGTCGCGGGCCGAGGTCCAGGCCGACAGCGGCGGGGGCAGCCGCCGGATCCGGCCGCCCCGGCCCAGCAGCCGCCCGGCCCGCCCGCCCCGCTGCGCGGCCTCGTACCGGGCGGGGCTGGCCATCACCCACGAGGCGGCCGCCATGGTCACCGCCTCCGGGCTGGGCACGCGGCGGGTCTGCGCTACCTCGTCAACATGCCGGGCCCGCAGGTGGACCAGCAGCGACGGGATGTCGATCTTCACCGGGCAGGCGTCGTAGCACGCGCCGCACAGCGACGAGGCGTACGGCAGCGACGCGTTGTCCTCCACCCCGGTCAGCATCGGGGACAGCACCGCGCCGATCGGGCCCGGGTAGACCGAGCCGTACGCGTGCCCGCCGACCCGCTCGTACACCGGGCAGACGTTCAGGCACGCCGAGCAGCGGATGCAGTGCAGTGCCTGGCGGCCGTTCGGGTCGGCCAGCGCCGCGGTGCGGCCGTTGTCCAGCAGGACCAGGTGGAACTGCTGCGGGCCGTCGCCGGGGGTGACCCCGGTCCACATCGAGGTGTAGGGGTTCATCCGCTCCCCCGTGGACGACCGCGGCAGCAGCTGCATGAACACGCCGAGGTCGGCCCAGGTGGGCAGGATCTTCTCGATGCCCATCACGGTGATCAGCGTGTCCGGCAGGGTCAGGCACATCCGGCCGTTGCCCTCGGACTCGACCACGCACAGCGTGCCGGTCTCCGCGATCGGCGAAGTTGGCCCCGCTGATCCCGACCTTGGCGGACAGGAACTGGCGGCGCAGGTGCAGCCGGGCCGCCTCGGCGAGCGCGGCCGGCGAGTCGGTCAGCCCGGGATCCACGTCGCCCATCTCGCGCAGGAAGATGTCCCGGATCTCGGCCCGGTTCCGGTGGATGGCCGGGACCAGGATGTGCGACGGCCGGTCGTGGCCGAGCTGGACGATCAGCTCGGCCAGGTCGGTCTCGTGCGCGGTGATGCCCGCGGCGGCCAGCGCGTCGTTGAGGCCGATCTCGTCGGTGACGATCGACTTGACCTTGACCGCCTCGGTGGCGCCGGTCGCGCGGACCAGGCCGACCACGATGCGCGTTGGCGTCGTTGGCGTCGCGGGCCCAGTGCACCACGCCGCCCCGGGCGGTGACCTGCTCCTCCAGCTGCTCCAGGTAGCGGTCCAGGTGGGCCATGGCCCCGGCCTTGATGGCCTGGCCGGCGTCGCGCAGTTCTTCCCAGTCCGGCAGCTCGCCGACCACCGCGGCCCGCTTGGCCCGGATCGTCCGGGTGGCCTTGCCCAGGTTGCGGCGCAGCTGGGTGTCGGCCAGCGCGCGGCGGGCCGCGACCGGGAACGGCTCGTCGCCGCGCAGGTGGCCCACCCCGCGGGGCGCGGTGGGCAGGCCGAGGAAGGTGGGCGCGCTCACCGGGCACCCGCCTGGTCCGCGGCGTGCGGCTCTGGCGGATAGGGCTCCGGCGGACCGGGCGGCGACGTTTGCGGCACCGAGGCCAGGATCTCCGCCAGGTGCACGGTCCGGGTGCCCGGTCTGCAGCCGGGACAGGCCGCCGCCGATGTGCATCAGGCAGGAGCTGTCCCCGGCCGTGCACACCTCGGCCTGGGTGTCCAGGACGCTGCGCATCTTGTCGGCCAGCATGGCGGTGGAGGTGTCCGCGTTCTTGACCGCGAACGTGCCGCCGAACCCGCAGCACGTGTCGGCGTCCGGCAGCTCGACCAGGTCGATCCCGGCCACGTGGCGCAGCAGCCGGAGCGGGCGGTCGCCGACGCGCAGCAGCCGCAGCGAATGGCAGGTCGGGTGGTAGGTGACCCGGTGCGGGTAGTACGCGCCGACGTCCTCCACGCCGAGCACGTCCACCAGCAGCTGGGACAGCTCGTAGGTGCGGGCGGCCACCGCCTCGGCGCGGCGGGCCAGCGCCTCGTCACCGTACCGCCGGGCCACCATCGCGTGCTGGTGCCGGATCGACCCGGTGCACGAGCCGGACGGGACCACGATCGCCTCGCAGCCCTCGAACACCTCGACGTAGCGGCGGACCAGGGGCAGCGCGTCCCGGAGGTAGCCGGTGTTGACGTGCATCTGGCCGCAGCAGGTCTGCGCGGCCGGGAACTCGACCTGGTGGCCGAGCCGTTCCAGCAGGCGGACGGTGGCCCGGCCCGCCTCGGGGAACAGGGTGTCGGCCAGGCACGTCACGAACAGGGCGATACGCATGAGGTCAGCTTGCCGCCTCGCTGGCCACGGGCGGCTCACCGGCCGCCGGCTGGCGCAGCGCCGCCCGGCGGGACGGGCCGGCGGGGCGGCGCGCGGCCCTGGCTCGACGCGCGGACCACCAGGTCCGGCTCGAACACGACCTGCCGGTGCCGGTGCGTGCCGTCGCCGAGCGCCTCCTCGATGAGCAGCTGGGCCGCGGCCCGGCCCAGCTGATGGCGGGGCTGGCGCACCGAGGACAGCGGCACGGCGGCCGCGGCCGCGAAGTCGACGTCGTCATAGCCCACGATCGCCACGCCGCTCGGGCACCGCGATGCGGTGGGTGGTCATCTCCTGCAGCACGCCCAGCGCGAGCAGGTCGTTCGCGCAGAACACGGCGGTAGGCCGGCGTCCCGGCAGGCAGGCCGGCGAGCGTGGCGCCCGCCCGCTGCCCCGCGGTCACGTTCAGCGCGGGGGTCTCGATCACGAGCAGGTCGCCGCCCCGCCGCCCGGCCCGCTCCAGGGCGCGGACCGCGCCGTCCCGGCGGTCGCTGACCTGCCGGACGCTCATCGGGCCGCCGACGAACGCGATCTGCTCGTGGCCCGCCTCCAGCAGGTGGGACACGGCCAGGTCGCCGCCGAGCACGTCGTCCACGGACACCGAGCACTGGCCGCGGGACGGTGACCGGCTGTCCACCAGCACCACCGGGGTGCCGCGGCGCTGCACGCTGGCCAGCCGCTTGTCGGCCCCGGACACCGGGGTGATCAGGATGCCCTGGACCCGGTGCTCCTCCAGCACCTCGAGGTAGCGGGATTCCTTGGCCTTCTGGTCGTCGCTGTTGCACAGGATCACGGCCAGCCCGGCCTCGCTGGCCTCGTCCTCCACGCCCCGCGCGACGTCGGTGAAGAACGGGTTGGCCACATCCAGGACGACCAGCCCGATGGTGCGGCTCCGGCCCGCCCGGAGCTGGCGGGCCGACTCGTTCCGGATGAAGCCCAGCTGCTTGATGGCGGCCTGGACCCGGGTCCGGGTCGGCTCGGCCACCACCTCGGGGCGGTTGAGCACGTTGGAGACCGTGCCGAGCGAGACGCCGGCAAGGGCGGCGACCTCCCTGATGCTGACCGGCGTGTCCGCCACGGCTCCTCCTGTGCGGTCAGTGTCGTGCGGAGCGCGGGAACGCGTCAACCGGGGCTTGGCCAGGACAATAGCGGCCGGGAAACCTGTCGGTAACGATTCGGGGCATCGCCGCGGACCTCTCTTGACAGGGTCGTGACTTCGCTCGAAACTGCTTCCACATACTTTGAAACGTTATAGCACATTCTCCTTCAGGCACCCCCGCTGGCCTGCAGCCGGACCGGGGCGACCCCCACCCAGAGACGAGAGGGGACCGGGCTGTGACAGCTGGCGACGGCCACGACGGCGCAACGCCCCCGCCGGGACCCCCTCAGGGACCCGGGAGTCCCGGGCGCCCGGGCCGCTGGGGCGCCTGAGGTTCCCGGGCACCCGAGGCCGCTGGTCTGCCTGAGGCTGAGCCCGCCGGTGTCCCTCAGGCCGCTGGACGTACCTGAGGCCGCCGGGGCACCTCAGGCCGCTGGTGTGCCTGAGGCCGCCGGTGCACCTGCGGCCGCCGCGGCCTGAGCCTGGCGCGCGCCTGGGCCGCCGGGGCACGCCCATCGACCCGGTCCTGGCCCTGCACGGCGCCACCAAATCGTTCGGCGCGGTGCGGGCGGTCACCGACGGCACCATCGACCTGTACGCCGGCGAGGCGCACGCGCTGCTGGGCGAGAACGGCGCGGGCAAGTCCACCATGGTGAAGATCCTGGCCGGGGTGTACCAGCCGGACTCGCGGCGAGCTGCTGATCGACGGCACCCCGGTCAGCCTGCACAGCCCGGCCGACGCCCAGCAACGCCGGGATCGCGGTCATCTACCAGGAGCCCACCCTGTTCCCCGACCTGAGCGTCGCGGAGAACATCT
Organism: uncultured Actinomycetes bacterium; assembly: GCA_963781085.1. Lineage (GTDB taxonomy): Bacteria > Actinomycetota > Actinomycetes > Streptosporangiales > Streptosporangiaceae > RYN-230. Next base: position 43,963 of record CAWAES010000052.1, on the reverse strand, counting down.
TCATGGGCCGCCAGCCGCTGCTGGCCGGGCGGCGGCATCGACCGGCGCCGATGCACGCGGACTCCGCCGCCCTGTTCGCCCGGCTGGGGGTCAGGCTCGACCCGGGCCGGATCAGCCGCGGGCTGTCCATCGCCGACCAGCAGATCGTCGAGATCGCCAAGGCGCTGTCGCTGGACGCCCGGGTGATCGTCATGGACGAGCCCACGGCGGCCCTGTCCGCGACCGAGGTCGCCCGGCTGTTCGACGTGGTCGCCACGCTGCGGTCCGGCGGCGCGGCGGTCCTGTTCATCTCGCACCGGCTGGAGGAGGTCTTCGAGATCTGCCAGCGGGTGACGGTCATGCGCGATGGCCGGCACGTGCTGACCAGCGAACTGGCCGGGCTGACCGCCGACGACCTGGTCCGGGCCATGGTCGGGCGGCAGATGGAGGAGCGGGCGGCCGGCGAGCGCGGCGTGGCGGGCGAGCTCGTGCTCCGGGTCGAGCACCTGACCCGGGAGGGCGTGTTCACCGACATCTCGCTGGACGTCCGGGCCGGCGAGATCGTCGCCCTGGCCGGGCTGGTCGGGTCGGGCCGCAGCGAGGTCGCCCGGGCCGTGTTCGGCATCGACCGCTACGACGCGGGCCGGGTCGTGATGCGCGGCCGCGCGCTGCGGCGGGCCTCACCGACCGGCGCGATGGCCGCCGGGATCGGCTTCGTCCCCGAGGACCGGCGGCAGCAGGGCCTGGTCATGGACATGTCGGTGCAGCAGAACGTGGCGCTCGCGTCGCTCGCCCGGCTGCGCAAGGCGCGGCCTGGTCCGGTCCGCGGCCGAGCGGGCGTTCGCGGCCGACTGGGCGGTCCGGCTCAACCTCAAGTACGGCCGCCTGACCGACCCGGTGTCCCGCCTGTCCGGCGGCAACCAGCAGAAGGTGGTGCTGGCCAAGTGGCTGGGCCGCCAGCCCGCGCTGCTGATCGTGGACGAGCCGACCCGCGGCATCGACATCGCCACCAAGGCCGAGGTCCACCGGCTGCTGGTCCGGCTGGCCCGGGACGGCGTCGCGATCTTGATGATCTCCTCGGAACTGCCCGAGGTGCTGCACGTCGGCGACCGGATCCTGGTCATGCGCGAGGGGCGGCTGACCGCGGAGTTCGGGCACGCGGAGGCCTCGGAGGAGAAGATCATGGCCGCCGCGACCGGCCAGCTGCAGGGGGCCGCATGACCACGACCGTGACCGAGCGCCGGGAGCCCGCCGGCGCCCCGCCCGGGAGCGGCTCCCGCAGGCTCGACCGAGCGGGTGTTCCGGATCCGGGAGTTCGGCATCATCGCCGTGCTGCTGGTGTTCGTGGCCGTCACCACCAGCATCCAGCCGTCGTTCCTGAACCAGCAGAACCTCCAGTTCCTGCTCATCAACACCACGGTCTACGCGCTGCTCGCGCTGGGCGAGACCATGGTGGTGGTCAGCCGGAACGTGGACCTGTCGATCGGCTCGGTCCTGGGCCTGTCGGCCTACGTGTCGGCCTCGATGTTCGGCCACCACCCCGGCATCCCGATCCCCCTGGTCTTCCTCATCGGCCTGGGCATCGGGCTGGCCTGCGGGATGGCCAACGGCCTCATGGTCGCGGTCGGCCGGGTGCCGAGCCTGGTGGTCACGCTGGCCACGCTGTACATCATCCGGGGCATCGACATCCTCATCGTCGGCGGCAACGAGGTGACCGCGCAGACCCTGCCGAACTCCTTCACCAACATCCCCCGCGCCACCGTGGCGGGCATCCCCTACCTGGCCATCGCGATCGCCGTGGTGATCGGGATCGGCGCCTACTACATGCGCGCGTTCCGGTCCGGCCGCGAGCTGTACGCGATCGGCTCGAACCCGGAGGCGGCCCGGCTGGCCGGCATCCCGGTCGGCAGGCGGATCTTCACCGCGTTCACGGTCGAGCGGCGCCATCGCCGGGGTGGCGGGCGTGCTGTGGGCCGCGCAGTACCAGACGATCGACTCGACCGCGGGGACCGGCTACGAGCTGACCGTCATCTCCGCGGTGGTGGTCGGCGGGGTGGCCATCTTCGGCGGGAGCGGCAGCGCGGTGGGCGCGGCGGTCGGCGCGCTGCTGCTGTCCAGCATCAACTCCGCGCTGAACGTGCTGGGATTCCCGCAGCTCTGGCTCGAGGCCATCTCCGGCTTCCTGCTGCTGCTGGCCATCACGCTCGACCGGATCATCTCGGTGCGCCTCATGACCGCACTGCGGCGAAGGAGTCCCGGCGTTGGAACCTGACCCGAACACGCGCGCCTCCGCGCCCGCCGCCGCTCCGCTGACGCCCGAGCGGCGCCGGGCGAGGCGGGCTGGTTCCGCTCCGCGGCACGCGGCTCGGTGCGCTGGGAAACCGGCCTGGGTCCTCCTGGTCGTGGCCATCGTCATCTTCGGCGCGGTCACCTCGCCCCAGTTCCTGACCAGCGGCAACTTCTTCAACACCGGGGTCACCTCGGGCGAGATCGCGATCATGGCGCTGCCGATGACGCTGATCATCATCAGCGGCGAGATCGACCTGTCCGTGGCCTCGATCCTGGGCATGTCCAGCGCGCTGCTCGGCGTCCTGTGGAGCCACCACTGGCCGATGCTGGCCATCTTCGTGGTGGTCGCGCTGCTCGGGATCGTGGCCGGCCTGATCAACGGGCTGCTGGTCACCCGGGTCGGCCTGCCCTCGCTGGCGGTGACGATCGGCACCCTCGCGCTGTACCGCGGGGTGGCCCTCATCCTGCTGGGCGCCAACACGGTCTCCGAACTTCCCCGCGACCTACACCAACATCGGCGTGCTGCCGCTGCCGCACACCCAGATCCCCTACAACATCGCGATCTTCGTGGTGCTGGCGGTGATCTTCGGGATCGTGCTGCACGCCACCGCCACCGGCCGGTCCATCTACGCGATGGGGGCCAGCCCGGAGGCCGCGCTGTTCGCCGGGATCCGGGTCAAGCGGGTCAAGACCATGCTGTACGTGGTGTCCGGCCTGGTCTGCGCCCTGGCCGGGGTGCTGTGGACGTTCCGCCTGGCCACCGCGGTGCAGAACAACGGCCTCGGCCTCGAGCTGGACGTGGTCGCGATCGTGCTGCTCGGCGGGGTGTCCATCTTCGGCGGCAAGGGCACGCTGGCCGGCGTGGTGCTGGCGGTGATCGCCTTCGCGGGACTGCAGAACGCCCTGCTGCTCACCAACTTCAACCAGGAGGCCACCGGCATCGTGATCGGCGCCCTCCTGCTCGTCAGCGTGTTCGCCCCGAACGCCGGCCGGCTCCGGCGGGCTGGGCCCGCCCCGGTGGGCCCGCGGCCGGAGCGGCCGCAGTCCCCCGCGGTCGGGGGCGGGCATGACCAGGCCCGGCCGGGGACACATCCCGGCCCGGCCGCGCCCACCAGGGCCGATCCCCCGGCAGCGGCGCATGACGATCAAGATCACCAGCAAGGGGCCACAGCCCGGCACGGCACCACGGCGGCCATCCGGGTAGCGGCACGCCACCCGGTCACCGCACGGTGGCCATCTCCAGCGCCCGCAGTGAGCCCCAGTACCGCGGGTCCGCAGCACGGACCTCAGTGTACAGCTCCGATTGAAAGGATTCAGAGCATGAGACGCTCAACGAAGAGAGCTCTCTGGGCACCAGCGGTGCTCCTGGTCGCCTCCGCGACGCTCGCGGCGTGCAGTTCTTCCGGGAGCGGGTCCGGCAGTTCCTCCGCGCCCTCCGCCTCGTCCAGCTCCGGGGCGTCGGCCTCGGGCGGGCTGAAGACCGGGCTGAAGGTCTTCATCGTCCCGAAGAACCTCGGCAACCCGTACTTCACCACGGCCGACAGCGTGAAGTCCGGCGGGGCCATGGCCGCCCTGGCGACGCTGGGCGAGACCGCGACCGAGACCAGCGGGACGGCGGCCACGCCCGCCTCGCAGATCCCGGCCATCCAGGCCGCGATCACCAAGGGCGCCAACGCGCTCATCGTGTCCGCCACCGACCCGTCCGCGCTGTGCCCGACCCTGAAGGCCGCCATGGCCAAGGGCATCACCGTGGTCACCTACGACTCCGACGCCCCGACGTGCCGGAACCTGTTCGTGAACCAGGCCTCCACCGCCCAGATCGGCGACCAGTGAGGTGGACCTGCTGGCCAAGGAGATCCACGACAGCGGGCAGATCGGGATCGTGTCCGCCGCCGCCTCGGCCACGAACCAGAACCAGTGGATCGGGTACATGAAGCAGGAGCTGAAGAAGTACCCGAAGATGAAGCTGGTCTCGACCGTCTACGGCAACGACGACCCGACCACCGCCACCCAGGTGACCCAGGGCCTGCTGCAGCACTACCCGAACCTCAAGGGCATCATCTCGCCGACCACGGTCGGCATCCTGGCCGCCGCCCAGGTGGTCTCCTCGTCCAAGTACAAGGGCAAGGTCATCGTGACCGGGCTGGGCACGCCGGACTCGATGAAGAAGTACGTGGCCAACGGCGTGGCCCCGGCGTTCGAGCTGTGGAACCCGGCTGACCTCGGCTACCTGGCCGCCTACGCCGCGGTCAACTACGCCTCCAAGAAGATCACCAACGCCGCCGGCCAGTCCTTCACCGCGGGCAAGCTCGGCAAGTTCACCGTCGGGTCGGACGACAGCATCCTGCTCGGCCCGCCGTTCGTGTTCAACAAGGCCAACATCAACAACTTCAACTTCTGAGCCCGTCTAACCGGCGTGCGTGATCATGGGATCAGTGTCGTCATAGCGACACCAATCCCATGATCACGCCCGCCGCCCGGCCCCGGCCCACGCCCAGCAACCAGACCAGCACCCCGCGAGGAGGACCACGGTGGAGCGCGTCTGCTTCCTCGGCCGGGTCCGGCCCGGCCGGCTGGCCGAGTACCGGCGGCGGCACGCCGCCGTCTGGCCGGAGATGCTGGACGCGCTGCGCGACGCGGGCTGGACCAACTACTCGCTGTTCCTGACCGACGACGGCCTCCTGGTGGGCTACCTGGAGACCGACGACTACGCGGCCGCCCAGGCAGCGGATGGCGGGCACCGAGGTCAACGAGCGCTGGCAGGCGGACATGGCGCCGTACTTCGCCGACCCCGGCGGCCAGGCCCCTGACCGGGGCTTCCGGAGGATCGATGAGATATTTCACCTGGACTGAACCTGCGGGACCCGCGCGCCCCGGGACTGGTGCGCCCCGCCCTGGGGCCGCGCCCGGCGCGCGCCCCGGGAACGCGTGCTGGACGAGATCTGCTGCCTGGAGATGACCTGAGATGCCTGACCTGACCGCCGTGAAGACCGCCCTGAGGTCGCAGCGGATCGAACTCCCGTCCTGGGCTTTCGGGAACACCGGGACCCGGTTCAAGGTGTTCGCCCAGCCGGGCGTGCCCCGCACCCCGCAGGAGAAGATCGACGACGCGGCGCAGGTCCACACGTTCACCGGGGTGGCCCCGACCGTCGCGGTGCACATCCCCTGGGACAAGGTGGACGACTACGCCGCGCTGTGCGCAGCACGCCGCCGCCGCGGGCGTCGCGATCGGCGCGGTCAACGCCAACGTCTTCCAGGACGACGACTACAAGCTGGGCAGCGTGGCCAACCCCGACCCCCGGGTGCGCCGCAAAGCCGTGGCCCACCTGCTGGAGTGCGTCGACATCATGGACGCCACCGGATCGCGGGACCTCAAGCTGTGGTTCGCCGACGGCACCAACTACCCGGGCCAGGACGACATCCGCCGCGCGCCAGGACCGGCTGGCCGAGGCGCTGGCGCAGGTGTACGCGCGGCTCGGCCCGGAGCAGCGGATGCTGCTGGAGTACAAGCTGTTCGAGCCGTCGTTCTACACCACCGACGTCCCGGACTGGGGCACGTCGCTGCTGCACTGCCAGGCGCTCGGGCCGCAGGCCCAGGTCGTCGTGGACACCGGGCACCACGCGCCGGGCACGAACATCGAGTTCATCGTGGCCGCTGCTGCTGCGGGCCGGGCGGCTCGGCGCGTTCGACTTCAACAGCCGCTTCTACGCCGACGACGACCTGATGGTCGGGGCCGCCGACCCGTTCCAGCTGTTCCGCATCATGCACGAGGTGGTGGCCGCGGACGCGCTGCGCCCGCAGGCCGGCATCGCGTTCATGCTCGACCAGTGCCACAACATCGAGCCCAAGATCCCGGCCCAGATCCGCTCGGTGATGAACGTCCAGGAAGCCACGGCCAAGGCCCTGCTCGTCGACACCGCCGCGCTGGCCGCCGCGCAGCAGGCCGGCGACGTGCTCGGCGCCAACGCCGCGTTCATGGACGCCTACAACACCGACGTCCGGCCGCTGCTCGCCCAGCTGCGCGAGGACATGGGCCTGGACCCCGACCCGATCGCCGCCTACCAGCGCTCGGGCTACGCCGAGAAGATCGTCGCCGACCGCGTGGGCGGCACCCCGGCGAGCTGGGGCAGCTGATCAGCGGCCGGTTCCGCGGCAGCATGGCGGGCGAACTTCAAGGGCACGCGAACGAAAACCGCCGCGGGGTAAGCCCGCCGAAAAGGAGTCATGACATGGCCGCGCAGGTACCGCCCGAAGTCACCGACCTGCTGCAGCGCAGCAACCGGCTCGGGTCGGATCCGGCGCAACACCAACTACGCCGGCGGCAACACCTCGGCCAAGGGCGCCGGCGGCTGACCCGGTGACCGGCGAGCCGGTCGAGCTGATGTGGGTCAAGGGGTCCGGCGGGGACCTGGGCACGCTGACCGCGGACGGCCTGGCCGTGCTGCGGCTGGACCGGCTCCGCGCGCTGACCGGGGTGTACCCGGGGGTGGAGCGCGAGGACGAGATGGTGGCCGCGTTCGACTACTGCCTGCACGGCAAAGGCGGGGCGGCGCCGTCCATCGACACGGCCATGCACGGGCTGGTGGACGCGAAGCACGTCGATCACCTGCACCCCGACTCCGGGATCGCGTTCGCCACCGCGGCCGACGGCGAGGAACTGACCCGGGCCTGCTTCGGGGACCGGGTGCGCTGGGTGCCGTGGCGGCGGCCCGGGTTCCAGCTCGGCCTGGACATCGCCGCGGTGGCCGCCGAGCACCCGGAGGCCATCGGGGTGATACTGGGCGGTCACGGGATCACCGCCTGGGGCGCGACCAGCGAGGAGTGCGAGGCCAACTCGCTGGCCATCATCGCCGACGCCCAGAGCTATCTGGACGCCCACGGCACGGCAGAGCCGTTCGGGCCGGTGATCCCGGGCTACGAGCCGCTGCCCGAGGCGGAGCGGCGGGCCCGGGCCGCGGCGCTGGCGCCGGTCCTGCGCGGCCTGGCCTCGACCGACCGGCCGCAGGTCGGGCACTTCACCGACAGCCCGGCCGTGCTGGACTTCACCGCCCGCCAGAAGCATCCGGCGCTGGCCGCGCTCGGCACGTCCTGCCCGGACCATTTCCTGCGCACCAAGGTCCGCCCGATGGTGGCGGACCTGCCGCCGTCGGCGCCGCTGGACGAGGTGATCGCCCGGCTCGTCGAGCTGCACGTCGCCTACCGGAAGGACTACCGCGCGTACTACGACCGGCACGCGGACGCCGGCACGCCGCCGATGCGCGGCGCCGATCCCGCGATCGTGCTGGTCCCCGGGGTGGGAATGTTCAGCTTCGGCGCGGACAAGCAGACCGCCCGGGTGGCCGGCGAGTTCTACGTGAACGCCATCAACGTGATGCGCGGCGCCGAGGCCGTGTCCTCCTACTCCCCCATCCCGGAGAGCGAGAAGTTCCGCATCGAGTACTGGGCCCTGGAAGAGGCCAAGCTGCGGCGGCGCCCCAAGCCCAGGCCGCTGGCCACCCGGGTCGCGCTGGTCACCGGGGGCGGGTCCGGGATCGGCCGGGCCATCGCGGAGCGGCTGGCCGCCGAGGGGGCGTGCGTGGTGGTGGCCGACCGGGACGGCGCCGCGGCGGCCACCGTGGCCGGGGCGATCGGGGCCGGGGCGTTGCGGGCGGCCGACGTCGCGGTCGCGGTCACCTCCGACGTCACCGACGAGGACAGCGTGGCCGGCGCCTACCGGCAGGCGGCGCTGGCCTTCGGCGGGGTGGACCTGGTGGTCAGCAACGCCGGGCTGTCCATCTCCCGGCCGCTGCTGGAGACCAGCGTGGACGACTGGGACATCCAGCACGACGTCATGGCCCGGGGCTCGTTCCTGGTCGCCCGGGAGGCGGCCCGCGTCATGACGGCCCAGGGCATGGGCGGCGACATCATCTACATCTGCAGCAAGAACGCGGTGTTCGCCGGGCCGAACAACGTGGCCTACGGCGCGGCCAAAGCCGACCAGGAGCACCAGGTCCGGCTGCTCGCCGCCGAGCTGGGCGAGTCCCGGATCCGGGTGAACGGGATCAACCCCGACGGCGTGGTCCGCGGCTCCGGCATCTTCGCCGGCGGGTGGGGCGCCCAGCGGGCCGCGGTGTACGGGGTGCCCGAGGAGGAGCTCGGCGCGTTCTACGCGCAGCGCACCCTGCTCAAGCGGGAGGTCCTGCCCGAGCACGTGGCCGCCGCGGTGGTCGCGCTGACCGCGGGCGACCTGGCCCTGACCACCGGGCTGAACATCCCGGTGGACGCGGGCGTGGCCGCCGCGTTCCTGCGCTGAGGTCATGGCGATGGGCGCAGCGTCGGCAGGGACAGCGGCAGGAGGGGCGGCGGCGGTCGCCGCGGTGGACCTGGGCGCGTCCGGCGGGCGGGTCATGGTCGGCCAGGTCAGCACGGGCCGGGGCGGGACCAGCTGGAGTTGCACGAGGTGCACCGGTTCCCGAACACGCCGGTCCGGGTGCTGGGCACGCTGCACTGGGACATCCTCGGCCTGTACCGGGGGATGCTCGACGGGCTGGGGGCCGCGGCCCGCTCGTTCGAGCTGGCCAGCGCGGGCATCGACTCGTGGGGGGTGGACTACGGCCTGCTCGACGCGGGCGGCGCCCTGCTCGGCAACCCGGTGCACTACCGGGACAGCCGGACCGACGGCGTGGTGGACGACGTGCTGGCCAAGGTCCCGGCGGCCGACCTGTACGCGGTCACCGGGGTCCAGCAGATGCCGATCAACACGATCTACCAGCTGGCCGCCGAGGCGCGGACCCGGCCGCTGGCCGCGGCCCGGACCCTGCTGCTGATCCCCGACCTGCTCGGCGTACTGGCTGACCGGTGAGATCGGCGCCGAGGTGACCAACGCGTCCACCACCCAGCTGTACGACACCCGGGCCCGGCGACTGGGCCTGGGACCTGATCGGGCGGGCCGGCCTGCCCGCCGGGCTGTTCCCGCCGCTGCGCCAGCCGGGCAGCGTGATCGGGACCCTGCGGCCGGAGGTCGCCGGGGAGCCCGGGCTCACCGGGCTGGGCCCGGGCCGGCCGGGCGGGCCGCTGCCGGTGATCGCGGTGGGGTCGCACGACACCGCGTCCGCCGTGGTCGCCGTGCCCGCCCGGGGCCGCGACTTCGCCTACGTCTCCTGCGGCACCTGGTCCCTGGTCGGCATGGAGCTGGACCAGCCGGTGCTGACCGAAGCGAGCCGGACGGCGAACTTCACCAACGAGACCGGAGTGGACGGCACCGTCCGTTATCTGCGCAATGTGATGGGCTTGTGGCTGCTGCAGGAGTCAGTCCGCGCGTGGGCGGGCGCCGGGCGGCCCGCCGGCCTGGCCACGCTGCTGGAGCAGGCGGCGCGGGTCCCGGCGCTGCAGGTGGTGGTGGACCCCGACGATCCCGCGTTCCTGCCCCCCGGGGACATGCCCGCGCGGATCGCCGAGGCGGCCCGGCGGACCGGCCAGAGCCCGCCCGCCGATCCCCCGGCCGTGGTGCGCTGCATCCTGGACAGCCTGGCCCTGGCGTACCGCGCCTGCCTGCGGGACGTGCAGGAACTGTCCGGGCGGGCCGTGCGCACGGTGCACGTCGTGGGCGGCGGGGTGCGCAACGCGCTGCTGCTCCAGCTCACCGCGGACGCCTGCGGCCTGCCCGTGGTGGCCGGCCCCGCCGAGGCGGCCGCGCTGGGCAACATCCTGGTCCAGGCCCGGGCGCTGGGCGCGGCGCCCGGCGACCTGGACGGGATGCGGGCCCTGCTGCGCGCCACCCAGCCGCTGCGCCGCTTCGAGCCGTCCGCCGGGGCCGCGGCGGCCTGGGACGCCGCCGCAGCCCGGATCGGGCTCTAGGCCCCGGTTCAGGGGCCCGGTTCAGCCGGGCCCGGGTTCCCGTGTCGCCGTGGCCGGCCGGACGGTCCCGCCGGGATTGGTGACGGTCCCACTCACGCTGACCACCCGCACCCGGGACAGGTTCACCGACCCTGGTGCGCCGACATACCGCTGCCGCTGGCCAGAGTGTCGCCTGTCCGCAGGACCCGCGGTCACGATGTGGCCGGTACCGGCCACGTCCCAGACGGTGCGGGGCCGCTTGCGCCGCGCCGCCCTGCCGCCGTCACCCAGCGTTAGCCGCCGATGCGGCGGCCCCGCTGTTCCACGCCCATCTCCCCGTAGGGGTAGTCCGCGGGACGCGGGTCGCTGGCCACGTCCAGCGCGACCACTTCGTCGGTGGACAGGCGCAGGTCCGCGGCGCGCAGGTTGACCTCGAGCTGCTCGGTGGTCCGGGCCCCGAGGATGGTCGAGGTCACCCCCGGCCGGCCGGTCACCCAGGCCAGCGCCACCTCGGCCATGGACACGCCGCGGGCCTTGGCGATCTCCTCCACCGCGCCGATGACCGCCCAGGTCCGGTCCACGCCGCGCCGGTCCCAGGCCTCCATGCCGCGGTCCGGGTCCTCGCCCAGCCGGGTGGCGCCGGACGGGCGCTGGTCCCGCCGGTACTTGCCGGACAGATAGCCGCCGCCCAGCGGGCTCCAGGGCAGCAGCCCCAGGCCCGCGTCGATCGCGGCGGGCACGATCTCCCATTCGATCTCCCGTACCAGCAGGCTGTACTGGGGCTGCAGGGTCACCGGCGCGGTGAGGTTCAGCTCCCGGGCCAGGTGCGCGGCCTTGGTCAGCTGCCAGCCGGTGAAGTTGGACAGCCCGTAGTAGCGGATCTTGCCGTCCCGGACGAACCCGTCCAGCGTGCGGAGCGTCTCCTCCATCGGCGTGATCGGGTCGAACGCGTGGACCTGGTACAGGTCCACCGCGTCCAGGCCGAGCCTGCGCAGCGAGGCGTCCAGCGCCCGGGTCAGGTGCCGCGCGGACAGGCCGATCCCGTTCGGCGACGAGTCCGTGGCGAACCGGCCCTTGGTGGCCAGCACCACCCGGTCGGTCACGTCGGCCGGGCGGGCGGCGAACCAGCGGCCGATGATTTCCTCGGAGGCCCCGCCGTTGTATACGTCGGCCGTGTCCACGAGCGTGCCGCCCGTCTCCACGAACAGGTCCAGCTGGCGGTGCGCCACGGCTTCGTCCGTCTCCAGGCCGAAAGTCATGGTCCCCAGACAGAAGCTCGACACCGCGCAGCCGCTACGTCCCAGAGTGCGATAGTCCATAACCCCCACCTTGCCGTATTCTCCCGGCCTATGCCGCCGTTGACCCGGCGGTCCTGCTCGCTGCGCGTGATGAAGCCGCCGACTGTGAGCTGGGCGCCTGTATCGGCGGACCAAGTGCCCCTACCTGGAGAACTTCCCCAGCAACTTCTACAATGTAGGCAAGCTCGGCGGACCCGCCGGAGCCCGACGTGGCGGTGCTGATCATCCAGGGCACCGAGGACCGCATCCTGCCGTCCCACTCCACCGCACAGCGGCTGCGCACTGGTCAAGGACGCCCGCCTGGTCCCGGCCGAGGGCCGACCGCACAACATCGCGCGGCCCATCCTGATGAGATCCACGACACCTCATCGCTTTCTCGGCGAATAGCAGCAGAAAGGACCCCCGTGTCCCATCACCTCGATACGCCTCTGGCCAGCCAGAACGGCCAGCTCTACATCGATGACCTGTACGTCTTCGAGAGTAATGACGCCACCGTGTTCATCATGGACGTCAACTCCAGCATCACCGGCGTCTACGCCCAGCCCGGCTTCCACCCCGAGGCGCGCTACGAGATCAAGGTGCACTTCGACGGAGCCGATTTCGAGGACCTGACCTACCGGGTGTCCTTCGGCGAGGCGGACGCCAGTGGACAGCAGGCTCTGCAGTTGCACGCCCTCACCGGCGCCGACGCGCGCGAGGACTCCGCGGCCGGCGCGCTCCTGCTCGAGGGCCGGACCGGCGAGGCGGCCAGCGGCGGCGGCGCCCGGATCTGGGCCGGACGGATCGCCGACCCGTTCTACATCGACCTGTCGCTGCTCGCCATCGTCAACGGGGCGGTCGCGAAAGGCACCGCGGCAGACCTGTCGGCCTGGCGCCCGGACAAGGCGCAGAACACCTTCGCCGGCACCAGCGTCAACTCGATCGTGCTGGAGGTCCCGCACACCCATCCGCAGCTCCGGCCCGGGGCGCGGATCGGGGTCTGGTGCGCCACGAAGCTCGCCACGGACGCGGGCGGCTGGCGGCAGATCAACCGCGCCGGGCACCCGATGATGTGGCCGATCTTCTGGCCTGACGACACCGACTTCTCCAACCCCGCCAACGCCCGGCACCCGTCCGAGGACGCCGCCGCCGACGGCACGTACCTCGCCGGCCGCGTGGCCGCCGTGGTGGCGGCCAGCGGAACCTCGGGCGACCCCAAGGCCTACGGCCAGAGCCGTGGCCCGGACGCTGTTCCCTGACGTCCTGCCGTACGTGGTGGGGACGCCCGCCACCTTCGGCTTCGCCGCGCTCAACGGCCGGACCCAGGCCGACAACGCGCCCGAGGCCATGCTGTCCCTCGTCGCCGGCACGGCCGTGCCCAGCGGGCTGAGCCTTTCGGTGACCCAGCAGCAGCGCAGGGAGGACTTCCCGTACGTCGTGCCCGCGTGAGCGAGCCGCCGGGCTGGTCCCGGCGGGCACCTCTGTCAGCCCAGCGCCAGGACGATGGCGTGCAGGGCCAGCCCCACGCCTGCCCCCACCACCGTGCCGTTGATCCGGATGTACTGCAGATCGTGCCCGAGGAGCAGTTCCAGCTGGCTCGACGTCTCGGCGGCGTCCCACCGCTCGATGGTGCCCGTGACGAGGTCGGCGAGCTCGTCGTGGAACTGGACGGCGAGCGCCCTGGCCCCGGACTCGACCAGGCGTTCGAGGCCGTCGGCGAGGCGGGGGTCTGACCCGAGCCGCCCGCCGGTGGCCACCAGCAGGTCGGCCAGCCGGCGGCGCAGCTCGGACTCGGGGTCGGCGGCCTGGGCCCGGAGCGTGTCCTTGGCCTTCTGCCACAAGGACGAGGACCAGTCCCGGAGCCCGGCGCTGCCCAGCACCTCGCGCTTGAGGCGCTCCCCGCGCTCGCGCAGCTCGGGGGACGTCTCGAGGCGGTCGGGGAGCCCGGCGATCCACCGCTCGAACTGCTGGCGCGTCTCGTCGTCCGGGTCGGCGGCCATCGCCACCAGCCGTTCGCGCAGGCGGGCGTACAGCCGGTCGAAGACGCGCCGGTAGACCGGCTCGGGCATCCAGCGGGGCGCCTCGCCCGCGAACCGGTCACGAAGTTCCGCGTAGTGGCCCTCGAGATAGCGGTCGGCGCCGGCCACCAGGGAGTTGAACAGCTCGGCGTGGTAGCCGCCCGCGATGACGACCCGCAGGGCCCGGCCGGCCAGCGGCGCCACCTCGACGGCGTCCACCGCCCGGGTCAGCTCGGCGGTGAGCACGCGCTGGACATCCTCGTCGCGCAGCGCCTCGGCCGCCGTGACCACCAGGTCCGCGGCGTGCCCCGCGAAGCGGGCGGCGTTGGCCCGGTCCGCCAGCCAGGCGGCCAGGCGGGAGACCAGGCCAGCGGAGCGTATCCGCTCGGCCAGGACGTCGGCGTTGAGGAAGTTCTCCTGCACGAACTGGCCGAGGGTGGCGGCGAACTGGTCCTTGCGCTCGACGATCAGCGCGGTGTGCGGTATCGGCAGGCCCAGGGGACGGCGGAACAGAGCCGTCACCGCGAACCAGTCCGCGACGCCGCCGACCATGGAGGCCTCGGCGCCGGCCTGCACGTAGCCGAGGAAGGTCCCGTGAGCGCCGGCCGCGGTCACGGCCACGAACAGCACCGTGGCCGCGGCCAGGAGTGCGGTGGCCCGCCGGCGCGCGGCGGCCAGGCGGCGCGCCCGCAAGGCTGTCAACTCGCGCCCGGCTGCGGACACCGGTGAAGTGGACGCCGGCGCGGCAGGTTCCATCTGGTAATCCCCCGGTCAGTCCGCGGCGCAACGCGGGATTCCGCAACCGCGCTGGTCGAGTAGTTCTATCAGCCCGGCCCGCCCGGCCGGCAGGAGCGGCGCCTGGAGGCCGCTCAGCCCTCCGCGAGTTCCTCGGCCGCGGCCCGGCCCGCCTCGGCGGTCCGCCGCAGGAAACCGGCCAGGAGCTCCAGCTGTGCCTCGTCGTACTCCCCGATGATCTGGTCCATCGAGGTGTTCATCCCGGCGTAGAGGCGGAGCACGTCCGCGCCGCGGCCCCGTTCGGCCCGGATCAGGACCGCGCGCCGGTCGGCAGGGTCACGCTCGCGGGCGATCCAGCCGCCCCGCTCCAGCCGGTCCAGGATCCCGGTCATGGTGGCCGGGTGCAGTCCGGCCCGGCGGGCCAGCGCACTCGGGCTGAGCGGCCCGTCCCGGCTGATCAGGTCCAGGCACTCCAGGTCGGTGCCCTTGAGCTCCAGCTGCCCCCGGACCTGATGGTTGAGCAGGGAGAGCTGGACGCTCACGTCGCGCAGCGACGCCCGGACCTCGCGGTCCAGCCGGCGCCGGCGCCGCGCCGCCCCCTGATCAGCAGGCTCTACTGACTTCATATAGTATTGTCTCCATATTGTACGGACTACAAGAAACAAGGTACCTCATGGAGCTCACCGTCTTCGGCGCTACCGGCGCGACCGGAACCTGCTTTACCGAGCAGGCCCTCGCGGCCGGTCACCAGGTCACCGCCGTGGTCCGCGACCCGGCCCGGATGTCCGTGCCCGCCCGCGCCGGGCTGCGGGTCGTCACCGCCGACCTGATGGATCCGGGCGCGATCAGCGGGTCAGTCGCGGGTGCGGACGCGGTGCTCGCCGCGTTCGGGCCGCGCGGCACCGGTCCCACCACCGTGCTGCGTGAGGGCACCAGGAGCGTGATCGAGGCCATGCACGAGGAGCGCACCCGCCGGCTGGTCTCGCTCAGCGGATCGATCGTGACCGACGAGGGTGAGGGAGCGGTCCTGCGCTACCTGGTCAAGCCCCTGGCCCGGGCCACGTTCATGCGGCACGTGAACGAGGACATGATCGGCGCCGAGGAGCAGGTCCGGGAGAGCGGGCTGGACTGGACGATCGTGCGGCCGCCGCGGCTCACCAACGAGCCCGCCTCCGGTGCGTACCGCGTCGCGGTCGACCAGAACCTGCCCCGCGGCCTCAGGGTGTCCCGCGCCGACCTCGCCGCGTACCTGCTCGCGATCATCGGCGACCGGGCCACCGTCCACCACCACGTCGCCGTGGCCCGCTGACCGGGCAGTCCGGTCAGCGGGCGGCGGGTGAGCCAGCGACGTTGCTGCGCGGCCAAGGAGCTGGGAACCACGACGAAGAAGGACACCGTGAACGCGGCGCTGGAATTCGTGGCTGGCCGGCGCCGGCACATAGAACAGCTGCTCGATGACCCGTATGCCCTCGGGGTGGGTCCTGACATCGCGGATGCGGAGGTTATGCGGCAGGCTCGCCGGTGACATCGCCGGCCTGCCCAGGCCAGCTCTACCTGATCGACACCTCTGCACAGGCCAGGATCCGGCACCCCGCTGTGCGCGCAGTCATAGCTGGGCTCATCGTGGACCGTGCCGCCGCCACCTGCGTGACGGTCGACTTTGGAGGCTGGTTATTCCGGTCGTGACCTGGCCGACCTCCGTATCGTCGCCGAGCGGCGCAAGAGTCTGTACGTCGTGCTGCCCATCACCGAGGCGATCGCCGAGCGGGCCAGGGATGTCCAGATCCGGATGGCCGCTCGTGGGCACCACCGGGCTGCAGGCGTTTTCGGCCTCCTGACCGCAGCCGTCGCAGAGCACCACGGCGCGGCCATCCTGCACTACGACGCCGACTTCGAGCACATTGCCGCCGTCACCGGCCAGCACCAGACGTGGATCGCGCCCCCGCGGCAGTCTCGCCTGATTTCTGGGGACGTGGCTAACCGGGTCCTGGCGGGCGGGCCCCCGGGTTCCAGGTGCGGCAGCGCCCGGTCTAGCCAGCGCGGGATCCACCAGTTGTAGCGGCCGAGCAGGAACATGGTCGCGGGCACGACGACCAGCCGGATCACGGTGGCGTCGACGAGGACGCTCACCCCGAGACCCAGCGCCAGCATCTTGACCACGACGTTGGTGGACAGCAGGAACGAGAGGAACACGCTGGCCATGATGAGGGCCGCGCAGGTGATCACCCGGGCGGTGGCGGCCAGGCCGGAGGCCACGCTGGCGTGGTTGTCGAGGGTGGCGGTCCAGGCCTCGCGGACCCGGGACAGCAGGAAGACCTCGTAGTCCATGGACAGCCCGAACACGATGGCGAACATCATCATCGGCACGTACGACTCGATAGGGATCTTCTCGCTGACGCCGAGCGCCGGACTGCCCCAGCCCCACTGGAACACGGCGACCAGCACCCCGTAGGACGCGCCGATGGACAGCAGGTTCGCCGCCGCGGCCTTGAGAGCCAGCAGCGGGCTGCGGAAGGTGGCCAGCAGGAGCAGGAACGCGGCCGCGATGACCACGCCGATGACCTCCGGAAGCTGGCCGCCCACCTGGTTGCGGAAGTCGAGCTGCGCGGCGGTCAGCCCGGTCACGTAGCCGCGGGCGCCGGTTCCGGACAGCGCGTCCGGCAGGGTGGTACCGCGCAGTGTGCGCAGCAGCGTGTCGGTGGCCTGGGCCTGCGGCCGTGACCTGGGCACCACCGTAGTGACCAGGATGGCCCGGTCCGGGCTGGCCCGGACCGGACTCACCGCGGCCACGTCCGGGGCGGCGGCCAGGCCGGTGCGCACCCGTCCCGCCAGCTGCCGGACCTGCCCGCGGCTGGCTCCGGGGCCAGGCTGGACGACGACGGTGAACGGGGCGTTGGCGCCAGGCCCGAACCCGGAGCTGATCGCGTCGTAGGCCTGCTTGTCGCTGTAGCTGGCCGGGTCCGCACCCGCGTCGACGTGCCCCAGCTGGAGGGACAGCAGGGGGACGGCCAGCACGCCCAGAAGCAGCACCCCGGCCAGCAGGAACCGCCACGGACGCGCGCCGACCGCGGCGGCGTACCGGGCCCAGCCTGCGTGACCGGCTGAGGCCTCGGCGGCGGGACGGCGTACCCGGAGCCGGTCGATGCAGCAGCCAGGCCAGCCCGAGCAGGGCCGGGACCAGGGTCAGCGCGCCCAGCGCACCGACCGCGACGCCAATCGCGGCGGCCACGCCGAGCGCGCCGAGGAAGCCGATCCCCGAGGCGTATAGGCCCAGCATGGCGATGATCACGATGACGGCGGCGATCAGCACGGCCCGGCCGCTGGTGGGCACCGTCCGGCCGGCCGCCTCGGCCGGGTCGGCGCCGTCCATGACCTGCTGCCGGTGCCGGGTGGTCAGGAACAGCGCGTAGTCGATGCCGACGCCGAGGCCCATCATCACGGCCAGCGTGGGCGAGACGCTCGGGAACGTGAACGCCGCGGCGGCCATCCCAAGGATCCCCAGGGCGGTGGCCAGGCCCAGCAGTGCGGTGAGGATGGGCAGCCCCGCGGCCAGCACGCTGCCGAAGCCGAGCAGCAGGACCACGACCGCCACCACGACGCCGATCAGCTCGGACCGGCCGTCCTGGGCCTGGGGCCGGGCGGCCTGGCCGAGCGTGCCGCCGTAGCTGACGGTGACCCCGGCCGCGCGGGCCGGGGCCACCGCCCGGTCCACCTGGGTGATGTAGCCCGGGCCCAGCGTGGCCGGGTTCTCGCCGAAGTCGACCACGGCGTAGGCGGTCCGGCCGCCGGCCGAGGTGGTCCCGGCCGACAGCGGGTCGCCCGCGGACAGCACGTGCGGCAGGGCCCGGACGTTCGCGACCGAGCTCCCGATCGCGGCGCGCTGAC
The DNA here is from genome assembly GCA_963781085.1 of uncultured Actinomycetes bacterium. Lineage (GTDB taxonomy): Bacteria > Actinomycetota > Actinomycetes > Streptosporangiales > Streptosporangiaceae > RYN-230. The sequence continues at coordinate 25,964 of CAWAES010000052.1, read as the reverse complement.
TGGCCAGCGAACCTGAGCGGACACCGAAGACCAGCTGCCCGCTCAGCCCGCCCGCCTGCGGCTCGTGCCCAGCCAGCAGCGCAGCGCCGGCCTGGGACGGGGAGCCCGGCAGCGAGAAATTGTCGTTGTAGGTCCCGCCGAGCACCCCGTGACCAAACGTCACCCCGGCCAGCACGATCACCCAGAGGGCCACGACCGGCCAGGGGTGGCGGGCACACCACCGGCCAAAACGGCCCAGACGGCTGAGCACGACGCGATCGCCGCGTCCGCCCGGGGTGGCGGGACCGCCGGACTGGGGGGCCGGGCCTGGCTGTCCCGGCGCGGACCTGGCGCCCGGCCAGGCGGGCCGGGCGGCCGCGCCCGTGCCCGCGCCCGTGCCCGCGCGCGCAGAATCTGTCATGACTGTCACTATTCCAAAAAACTGTCAGTCCTGACAAATTATTTGTGACATTACTGACAGATCTGCGATACTGCCCAGGTGGCACAAACTCTGGGCCCACCAGCACAGGGCCGCCGCGAAGCGCGCAAACAGGCCACCCGGCAGGCCCTGCAGCAGGCCGCGGACCGCCTGTTCGCCGAGCAGGGCTACGGCGCGACGACCGTCCGGGACATCGCTGAGGCAGCCGGGGTGACCGAGCGGACCTTCTTCCGGTACTTCGCCGGCAAGGAGGAACTGATCGTCGAGGACGCCCTGGGCTGGCTGCCGGTCCTGCTGGACAAGCTCAGGCGACGCCCGGACGGCGAGGACGTGGTGACCGCGCTGCGGCGGGCGATCCAGGACGTGGGGACGCTCCTGTCCGCGTCGGCGCGGCCGGCCCCGCTGTGGCTGTTCTCGGAGGGGCCGCCCGGCGTCCGGATCTCCCGGACGCCGGGCGGCACCCTGCTGAGGATCGAGGCTGATTTGGCGGCCGTGATCCGGGAACGGCTGGAGCGGACCGTTCCGGGCAGCACGGGCGGAAGCGGCCTGCCCGACCCCGGCTACCTGGCCGACACGCTGGCCCGGGTCACCCTGGCCATGATCCGCAGCGCGATGATCCGGCACGCCCAGCTGAGCCGGGACCCGGACCGGGAAACCGTGCCCGTCAGCGTGCTGGTCGAGCAGGCCCTGTCCATCCTGGCCATCCCCGGCCACCGGGGCCTGGGTCCAGAATCTGGACCTACCATCGGCGAGACCCTACAGTAGGTCCAGATTCTGCACCCACTGGAGGAGCCTGTGCGTACCCCGGAACCGCAGCCGGAATGGGGTCCGCCCCGTAGCCGGACCGTGCAGTGGTGGGACCCGTCGCGGACCGCGGCGGGCGCCGCCGGGCGGTCCGGGCTCGAGTTCATGCAGGCCCTGGCGGACGGGAAGGTCGCGCCGCCACCCATCGCCACGCTGCTGGGGATGTGGCCGACCCGGGTCGAGCGCGGCCTGGCGCAGTTCGAATGCGTCCCGGACGAGTCCGCGTACAACCCGATCGGCGTGGTGCACGGCGGGCTGGTCTGCACCCTCGCGGACTCGGTCGCGGGCTGCGCCGTGCACACCACGCTGGACGCCGGGATCGGCTACACCTCGATCGACATCACCGTCAACTACCTGCGTCCGGTCACCGTTGGACAGCGGCACCCTGGTGGCCGTCGGCCGGGTGACCAAACCCGGCCGCCGGGTCGCGCTGGCCGCGGCCGAGATCCATGACGGCGCCGGACGGCTCGTCGCCACGGCCAGCAGTAACTGCCTGGTGTTCCCGCTCTGAACCACGGGCCGTGTCCCGGGTCACGGCGAGCGGCGGCGCTAGGTCAGCCCGGGCGACCTCTCGCGGGGGAGCGTCCCCCCGGGGCCGTTCCAGGCCGGCACGGAGCCGCCGGGCAGCACGGAGAACGTGAAGTTCAGGACTTGCTTTACCCCACGCCGGTTCACGTAGAAGTCGGTCATCTTGCGGTACGCCGGCTGGCCGTCGCGGGTCTGGATGTCGCGCAGGCGCACCCGGACCGGGTAGGTGGTCGGGTGCCAGCCGGATATCGGGCCGGGTTGCGGCAGGTAGATGTCGAGCTGGCCAGACGCCCAGGCCTGGGCGCCACCCCAGTTCCGCCAGGTGAGCTGGCGGACAATCGGTGCTCCCCCCATGCCCACGTAGATGTGCTCAGGACGCTGCATCATCCCGGACCAGCCGACCACGTTCGGCTGCACGCGCACCGGGACCGGGACGGCCGTCGCGCCGGCCTGGGCCGCCGGGGGCAGGTGAGCGCCCGCTCCGGACGCGCCACAGGCCGCCAGTCCGCACGCGAGCACGCCAGCGGTGATGACGCCCACGATCCCCGAAGCCCAGCCCACCTACGTTTCCTTCCCCCTGCCCCCCTCAAGGACACGCCCTGGACGCCCCTAGCGCAAGTGCTGGCCCCGGACGCTGGAAATCGTGGCGGGTGACCACCTCGGTAGCCACCCCCCACGCCGTCCCCGGCCGTCACAGCCGTAGGCTCGAAGTTCAATCAACGAACCATGTGGAGTATGCTCCGTCTATGCCCCTTCCCAAGGACTACGCCGGCCAGCAGTGCTCGCTGTCCCGGGCGCTGGAGATCGTGGGCGAGCGCTGGACCCTGCTGATCGTGCGGGACGCGTTCTTCGGTGTCCGGCGCTTCGGTGACTTCGTGGCCCATCTGGGTATCCCCCGGGCCGTGCTGGCCGAGCGCCTCGCCTCGCTTACCGCCGAGGGGGTGCTGGAAGGTACCTCAGGCACCCACGGCCACACCGAATACGTGCTGACCGGCAAGGGGATCACCCTCTGGCCCGTGGTGCGCAGCCTGCTCGCCTGGGGAGACGAGCACTACTCCGACGGCGGCCCGCGCCGCGTCTTCCACCACGCGGCCGACGGCGGCGCGGTCAATAGCGACGGCACCTGCGCCACCTGTGCCCAGGCCGTGGCGGTCCAGGACCTGGTGGTCGCGCCGGGGCCCGGCCTGGCTGCCAGGCCAGGCGAGCTCCGACCCGGTCAGCGCGGCCCTGGCGTCCCCGCACCGGCTGCTGGAACCGGTCCGCAGCTGACGCCACCGCCGCCTTCGCCACTGGACGGGATCCGTGACCGTTGGCCGGGTGGGTGCGGGCGCCCGCCGGTCAACGACGTGCGCGCTCCGGGAATGCTGTAACATATAGTGACAGGATGATTACCATAAGTGATCGCGAGGTATTCGCATGGGATCGCGCGCACGGAGTTCGGCGCCGGCCGGGACGGACCGGCCGCTCGGACTCCGGCGCTGGTGGCTCGACCGGTCGTTGCGGTCCAAGGGCCTGATCGTGATCACGATCCCGCTGGTCGCCCTGTTCGCCACGACGTCGGCCAGCCTGGTGCTCCAGCACAGCCAAAGTCAGGACCGCGCCGCCGGCGTGAGCGCCCGCAGTCTGACTACTGCCGCCAATCTGGTCCTGGCTGACATGGTGAACGCGGAAACGGGTGTGCGTGGTTACGCCGCGGTGCAGGACCCGCTCTTCCTACGCCCGTACCACCTCACGCTGGCGCGCATCGACGGTGACCGGAACTCGCTGCGGGAGGCGGCTGCCGCCGAGGGCGTCGGCCGCCAGGACCCGGCGTTGGACGCCACCACGGATAGGATCCTCGCCGACTTTGTGCAGATCCGTTCGGACGTCCGGCATGGTGAGCGTCTCCCTCGGGCAGCTTCGCCTGGATCTCGAACGGCAGAAAGCGTCCATGGACCTGCTGCGCCGCCAGGTCGCTAGCCTCACCGCGGGGCCGATCGTTGCGTCAGTCACGCAGCACAACAACGTGGTCAGGCTCGCCTCGGTCATTGACGTCGTCAACGTGACCGGCCTTGCGCTGGGGCTGCTCGCCGGGCCTGGCCGGTATCGCCCTCTTTACCTCGGGCATCTCCAGGCGGGTTGGGGTGAACGCGCTGAACGCGGTCCGGCTCGGCGCGGGCCAGCGGCTCGAACCCATCCCCAGTGCGGGTGACGAGATCGGCTGGCTGAGCGACTCGCTCAGCCGGGCCGAGAAGTTGCTCACCAGCCGGACCGCGGAGCTGACGACGGCCATGGACGTGGCCACGAGCGCCACCAAGGCGAAGAACTCGTTCCTGTCCAGCACCAGTCATGAGCTGCGGACTCCGCTGAACTCCATCCTCGGCTTCACCCAGCTACTGGAGATGTCCGAGCTCGACAGCGAGGACGCGGACAGCGTCACGCGGATCCTGGTGCCGGGCGCCATCTGCTCGCGCTGATCAACGAGCTCATCGACATCGCCCGGATCGAGTCGGGCGATCTGAGCTTGTCTCTCGAGCCGGTCCTGGTCGCTTCGGTTATCGAGGAGGTCAGCGAGCTGATGGCCCCGATCGCCGCTGAACGCTCGATCCGGGTCATCCAGCAGTGCGCCCACCCAGCCCTGGCCGTCCAGGCCGACCGGCAGCGGTTCTCGCAGGTCCTGGTCAACCTGATCTCCAACGCCGTCAAGTACAACCACCGGGGGGGCAGCATCACGATCTCCTGCCAGAAAAAAGGCACCGGCCAGGCCACGATCGTGGTCTCCGACACCGGGCCGGGTATCTCGCCCGAGAACATCGAGCGGATTTTCGTCCCCTTCGAGCGCCTCGGTGCCGAAACGACCGCGGTCGAGGGCACCGGGATCGGGCTGCCGCTGGCCAGAGCACTCACCGACGCCATGCACGGTGTCTGACCGCCTCGAGCGTCCTCGGTCGGGGGTCGGCCTTCGCCCTCACCCTCCCGCGCGTTCCGGACCTGATTCGTGTCCCGGCCTCCAGCCTGGTGCGAGCCGCCTAATGGTGGCCGGGCCGGACGACCCCGCCGCCGGCATCAACGTTCTCTATATCGAGGACAACCCAGAGAATGTCGAGGTGGTGTCCCGGTTCCTGCAGGGCAGGCCGAACACCACGCTAACGTCCGCGGCATCTGGCCGGGCCGGCCTCGAGCGCGCCGCCCGGGACGTGCCCGATATCATCCTGCTCGACCTGCATCTGCCCGACATGCACGGAGACCGGGTACTCAGCGAACTCAAGGCCGAGCCCGCTACCGCCGCTATTTCCGTGGTCGTCTTTTCCGCCGACGCCTCCCCCGGCGTCATCCGCCGCCTGCTCGCCAGTGGTGCGCTCGCCTACCTCACCAAGCCCATCGAGCTCACCGAGCTCAACGAGCTCCTCGACACCTTCTCCGCTACCCGGGCCGAGGACCCGCAGGCTCAGCCCGCTGTCCGGATCGGGCCAGCGTGAAGGGCCCGGGCGCCGGGCGCTCTCCCCGCGGTGCCTGTCCGGCAGCCCGGGAAGGAGGCGTGGTTGAACCACACCATGCTCTACATCGAGGACAATGAGAACAACATCTTCTTGGTTCGAGGCGCTGCTTAAGCGCCGCCCGCAAATCGAGTTGCACGTGGCCATGACCGGCCGTGACGGTATCCAGGCCGCGCTCGACAAACAGCCGGGCCTCATCCTGCTCGACAACCGGCTCCCCGACGCAACCGGCAGTGAGATCCTCCGCGAGCTCGCTACGGCAGCGGCCACCGCGGCCATCCCCGTCGTTGTCCTCAGCAGCGACTCCGGCGAGATGATCGACGAACTGCTGGCCAACGGAGCCGCTGAGTCCGTCCCGAAGCCGTTCGACATTCACCAGTTCATGGACGTCATCGACCGCTACCTTCCCTGACGGCCCGTGGCGTCCAGCCACTCCTCGAAGGTCGGGCCGGCCAGGGTCGCGTGCGGGCCCGGCAGCAGGGCGCCGCTGGAGTTGAGCGCGTCGTCCGGGTCGGCCGGGTTGCTGACCGCCTCGATCTTCACCACGTCGCCACGCCGGGCGGCGAGCAGCGCGGCCATGTCCGGGAGGTACTCCTCGCGCGGGCCGGCGATCTCCGCAACCGGCTCCCCCGCCGCAGCTGACGGTGGCGCCACTGCCAGGGCGGCGAGCGCCTCGGCGACTGTCCTGGCCGCGACCAGCTGGGTGCGCATCGCGGGCAGGTAGCACACCTCACCCTGCGTGCCCCACGCCATCAGCACCTCCACGAACTCGTGGAACTGGGCCGCGCGCAGGATCCGCGCCGGGACCGGGCCGGCCAGCGCGGCCCGCTCGTGCGCGAGCTTCGCGGCACCATAACCAGCGGTGAATTTGTCGGTACCGATGATGGACACCACCACCATCCGCCGCACCCCCGCCCGCGACCCCGCCTCCTGGAGGTTCCTGGCCGCCGTGGTGAAGAACTCCGTCGCCGCGTCCTGCTCCGCCGACGGTCCGGTCGCCGCGTCAACGACGGACTCCACACCGTCCAGCGCCGCCGCAAGGCCGCCCCCGGTGATCACGTCCACGCCCTGCGAGCGGGAAATGGCCACCACCTCATGCCCGTTACCCTCGAGCACGTCCACGACGTGCCGCCCGACCCGTCCGGTCGCCCCTGCCACTGCGATCCTGGCCATGGTGTTCTCCCTCAGATTGTCTCGTTACCCGCTCTGACACGAGGCAAGGGGAAAATGTGACTAGGCCCTCCGGGCGCTGCGCCACCAGCGGCTCGGCCGCGTGGCGCGCACTGCGGCCGCGTCGACGGCTGGCCCCGCCTAGCCCGCGTCGGCGCCCTGGGCGGCGCCGGTGCGACGGAGCCGTTGGCGGCGACGTGGACGGGCGGGGCGTCCGGGTTGATGATCAGGATGTTGCTGCGGGCGTGCCGCCACAGTTCCTGGCTGGCGCTCGCGTCCATCAGCGCGGGCAGCCCGCCATGCGTCGGCGCGCCCAGCACGATGGTGGTCGCCCGGATATTGGTGGCGTACTCCGCGATCAGCCGCCCGGCACCGCCGTGATCGGTCGCGTGCAGGAGCACCTGGCCCTCGGCGGGCACGTGATGCGCGGCCAGCCGGTCCAGGTGACTGCTGACCAGGTCCCGCGCGGCGTCCAGCCGCTCCGCCTCGACGCCGACGTCTCCCGCGGTGACGCCTTCCTGGGCGTGCACCACGTGGACGATCTGCCCCTCGGCCAGGGCCAGCCGGGCCGCGGCCTCGGTGACCAGCCCGGCCACCGGCGACTGGTCGATGGCGGCGAGGATGACGCTCTGACTGGGCCGGCCTTCCGGCCGCGGCGCGGCGCCCTCCACCGGGATCACCGCGGTGGCCGGGCTGGAGAGGGTAGCCGGGGCGGCCGGGCTGGAGGGGGCAGCCGGGGCGGCCGGGCTGGTCGTCGCGTGAGCCATCACCTGCTCGGCCTGGACCCGCTCGGCGTCGCGCAGCAGATGGTGCCCCGTGGACAGGATGACGATGCCCAGCAGAATCGCGCCGGAGGCGATGTAGAACGGCACGTGGATATTGAGGGCGATGACCAGACGGCCCGCGACGTAGGGCGCCAGGCCGCCGCCGATAAACCGGACGAAGCTGTACGCCGCGGAGGCGACCGGCCGGTCAACCGGCGAGACCGTCATCACCGCCTGCGTAGTGACCGTGTTGTTGATCCCGATGAAGACGCCGGACACGATCACGGCCGGGATGAGCACCGCGTTGTCCGTGGTCCAGATCGCGATGACCAGGACCACCGCGGCGAACGCGGCCAGGTTCAGGTACATGGTCCGGGCGATGCCCAGCCGTCCCTGCAGCATGGGTGCCCCGAACACCGCGAAAAGGGCGACCAGGATGCCCCAGCCGGTGAAGACCAGGCCGAGCCGGATGGGGCTCAGGTTCATCGGGAACGGCGCGTACCCGAGGACGGTGAAGAAGCCCCAGTTGTAGCAGAGCGCGGTCAGCGCCATGGTCAGCAGGCCACGGTGGCGCAGCGCGCGCAACGGCGCGGACAGGCTGGTCTTGTGCGGCGGTTTGGGGGTCTTCTCGACCAGGACGACCGTGGCGATCAGCGCGATGGCCATCAGGACAGAGACGCCGAAGAACGGGCCCCGCCAGCTGATCTCGCCCAGGATCCCGCCCAGCAGCGGGCCCATGGCGATGCCCACGCCCAGGGCCGTCTCGTACAGCACGATCGCGCCCGCGAACCCGCCGCTCGCTGACGCGACGATGACCGCCAGCGAAGTGGCGATGAACAGCGCGTTGCCGACTCCCCAGCCGGCCCGGAAGCCGATGATCGCGCCGATGGACGGCGACGCCCCGGCCGCCGCACTGAAGACCACGATCAGGATCAGGCCGACGATCAGCGTCTTCTTGGCCCCGATCCGGCTGGACACCCAGTTGGTGATCAGCATGGCCACCGCGGTGACCATCAGATAGCTGGTGAACAGCAGCGTCACCTCGCTGGGCGAGGCGTGCAGCTCATGAGAGATAGAGGGGAGGATCGGGTCGACCAGGCCGATGCCCATGAACGACACGACGCAGGCGAAGGCGACCGCGAAGACGGCCTTCGGCTGCTTGAACGGGCTCGCCGCCCCGGTGGACGCGCTACTCATCCAGATGCTCCGTTTCGGAATGTCTAAAGCGCCCGGGCCTTCCGATCCCAGGTGGCTGTCATCACGGCTGGCCCACCAGCGGGTCATCGCGCTGGGCGTTGGCCAGGGCGTCCATGGCCGGCAGGGCCGCAGCCAGCGCGGCCTGCTCGTCCGGGCTCAGCCGGGCCAGCAACGCGGCGACCCGCTCCGCCCGCAGGGCCCGGCGGCGGGCCAGCATGGCCCGGCCCTCGGCCGTGATACGGACGTACACCACCCGCCCGTCCGCGGCGTCCGGCACGCGGTCGACCAGGCCCGCGTCCTGCAGCCTGGCCACGAGCTGGGTCATGGCCGGCTGGGTGACCCCTTCCCGGGCCGCCAGCGCCGTGAGCCGGCGGGGGCCGCCTCGGTCCAGGGTGGCCAGCGTGGCCGCCGAGGTGAGCGAGAGCCCGCTCGGCGGGCTTATCCAGCGGAACAGCCTGATCAGCCGTTCCAGGCCCGCCGCTACCTCGGCGGCCAGGGCCTCCGGCTGGTCCCGGACTGAATCCATAAGATACTTATATCACATGCTTATGTTTCTGTGGAAGCGCCGACAGGGACGCTGGTGGCGCAGGCTGGCGGCAGCGGAACGCGCACCGTCTCGGCCAGGCCGGCGGCGGAACGCGCACTGTCCCGGGCAGGCAGGCGGCCCGGGACAGTGGTGAAGCACCGGCACGGATGCGGTCTTCGTTGCGGCGAAGTTGGTTCTTGACCTTTCCGGCTCGGCCTCCCAGTCAGGGTTCCGAGGTCAGAGGAGTTCGAGGATGGTGGCGTTGGCCTGGCCGCCGCCCTCGCACATGGTCTGCAGTCCGTAGCGGATGCCGTTGTCGCGCATGTGGTGCACGAGGGTGGTCATCAGCCGCGCGCCGGACCCGCCCAGCGGGTGGCCCAGGGCGATCGCCCCCCCGTTCGGGTTCAGCCCCTTCGGGTCGGCGCCCAGGTCGGCCAGCCAGGCCAGCGGCACCGGAGCGAAGGCTTCGTTGACCTCGAAGGCGCCGATCTCGTCCAGGCTCAGACCGCTGCGGGCCAGGGCCTTCTGGGTGGCCGGGATGGGCGCGGTCAGCATGATGATCGGATCGGCGCCGGCCAGCACGGCCGTGTGCACCCGGGCGATCGGGGTCAGGCCCAGCTCGCGGGCTCTGTCCGAGGTGGTCATCAGCAAGGCGGCCGAGCCGTCGGAGATCTGCGAGGAGTTGCCCGCGGTGATCACGCCGCCGTCGGGCTTGAACACCGTCTTGAGCCCGGCCAGCACCTCGACTGTGGTGCCGCGGCGGATCCCCTCGTCGGCGCTGATCAGCTCGCCCTGGTCGTTGGTCACCGGCGCGATCTGGCCCTCGAACCGGCCGGCGTCCTGGGCCGCGGCCGCCTTCTCGTGCGAGCCGACCGAGTACTCGTCGACCTGGGCCCGGGACAGCCCCCAGCGTTCGGCGATCATCTCGGCGCCCACACCCTGGTTGGGGAGCACGCCCTGGTACCGCTCCATGAACTCCGGGCCGAACGGGTTGGCGCCCTGGATGGAGGAGCCCATCGGCACCCGGGACATGGACTCCACCCCGCCCGCGACGACCACGTCGTACTGGCCCGCGATCAGGCCGGCCGCCGCGAAGTGCACGGACTGCTGGGACGAGCCGCACTGGCGGTCCACGGTCACGCCGGTCACGGTCTCCGGCCAGCCCGCAGCCAGCACCGCGTTCCGTCCGATGTCGAAGGTCTGCTCGCCGACCTGCCCGACACAGCCCCAGATCACGTCGTCCACCAGGGCCGGGTCGATCCCGGACCGTTCGGCCAGGGCTCTGAGCACGTGAGCCGACAGTGAGACCGGGTGCACCCCGGACAGCCCGCCGTTCCGCTTCCCGACCGGCGTCCGGACCGCCTCGACGATCACCGCATCACGCACGCTGCACTCCTCCTCGACCGGCCCGCTCGTGGCGGCACCGGGTCTCCGCCGGCCTTCGCCGGTCACGCCCATACTTCGCACCTGAGGCGTTCTTGACCTCTCTTATGAAGGTATCCCAGTTACCTGCGGGAAAAGAAGGCTGCCCAGCCCGCTCCCCGTGACGCCCCAAACGGGACCTCAATGCCGTGCCTGACCGCCTAACTGCCGTCCCCGGCGGCCGGGCGGCGGTCAGGCGATCTCGCGGTCTGGCGCCTGCGGCCGGGGAGTCTGCGCAGCACCCGGGTGAGCAGGGGGACGGTTGCCCACAGGGCAAACGCCCATTCGGTAAAGAAGGAGACGGGGATGGACACCAGGAACGCGATGATGATGGCCACGCTGGCCGCGTGGTCCGGGTGCCTGGCCGACTCGGGTGCGCCGGGCCGGAGCAGGCCCCCGCGGGCGATCTCACTGCTCATCAGCAGCAGGCAGGCCGAGGCGATGACCTGGATCAGCGCATACAGGGTGAAGCGGACCCCGAACCCGCCGCTGCCCGAGAGCATCCGGGTCGCGAAGGGGATCAGGATCATCATCAGGAGCCAGCCCAGGTTTGCCACGATGACCTGGCTGTCGAGCCGGTTCACGTAGCGGAAGATCTTGCGGTGCACCGTCCAGTGGTTGGCGATGACCACGAAGCTGATCAGGAAGGGGTAGTACTCGCCCCAGTCGTTGCCCAGCACGTGCAGAAGCTGGCGGTTGGTCATGCCGTCGAAGCCGCCCGGCACCGGGAGAGCCAGCGCCAGCAGCGTGATCGCGATCGCGACCACGGCGTCGGAGAAGAAGATGACCCGCTCGGCCGCGTTGCCCTCGACCTGGGGGTCGTCGGTCCCGTCCGCCGGGATGCTGACCGCGGGGGTGCCGACCGCGGGGGTGCTGGAAGCGGGGGCGGCCGCCGGGGCGCTGCCAGCCAGGGTGCCGTCGGGGCGGCGGTCCTGCGACTCCTCAGACGGAGCGATCACAACGGCAACTCCCGGTCCGCGGCGAGCGCCACGGCAGCTCGAAGAAGAAATCGACGGCTATAACCTGGCAGCTACCCGGAGCCTGCGTGTGGTGAACATGGCGGGAGATCAGCGGCGGGCGGCCTGACAGGAGTCCGCGCCCGGGCGGAAACGGACCTGCGTGGGCAGTTGCGCTGCTCGAAGTGCGTCCCGTATAAGGAAATTCAGATCAACTCTCCAGTTAAGGGTGTCGATGACCGTCGAACGAGGCGATGCTGGCGGCCGCTGGGACGCTGAGGTACTCGTCGAGGTCAGCGCGGTCGGCGCCGGGCAGGGCGGAGACCTCCGGCGCGGGGCGAGCCTTACGCCGGTCAGCTTCGCCAGCCGGGCCGACGATGTCGCCGACGCCCCGCTGGAGATTGCCCGCCTGATACGGGGCAGGCTGCAGTCAGCGGACGAGAACAACGGCGAAACAGTAGAGCCGCCCGGCCCGGCCCGGGACGGGGAAGCCACGCCGGACGGGAAGAGCTGGGGCCTGGACGAGGTACAGCTGAGGCGGCATGGCGTCCTGGCATCTGGCCAATGCTGCACAGGACCGCGACGACTACCCTCTTAGCCTTTTCTACTACCGCAAGGCAGCCGAGCGGCTGCTGCGCGCGAGCCCGCCGCTCGCGTTTCACGCCGCTGGCAACTGGGCCCGGCTTAGCAAAGAGCACACTGACCGGCCCGCGGAAGAGGAGGCTCTGCACGCGGCCGTAAAGGCGGCGCAGCCAGAGTCGATGTGGGCCGTGACCTCGCTGGCGCGGTACGCCCTGCAAGACAGCGACCCGGCGCGGGCGCAAGCCGTGCTCGAGAACGCCATAGAGACGCTCCCGGCCAGCGCCACTGCCCAAGCCTGGCTGGCGTTGAGCAGCCTTTACGTTTTGCAGTCCGCCCCGGAAGACGCCAGGGCCGCCGCGGCGCGAGCGACCCGGCTGGGCGATCGGGACACGGCGCTCGCCGCCGGCTGCACCCTGGGCGAGCTTGCCCTGGCGGGCGGGGACGTGGCCACCGCTGAGACGGCCTTCTGGGCCGCCACCGAGGCCGAGGACCGTGACGTCGCGGCGGCCTCCTGGATCGACCTGGGGAACAGTGCCGCAAGCAGGGGCGACTCCCAGGCGGCCCTGGAACACTGGAGGAAAGCCGTCGCGGTGGCCGATGAGCCCGGCAAACGCAAGACCATGGTGGTTGATTCCGATGAGTGGGCTCATCGGGCTCACTTCGCCATCGGCTCTACGCTGATCGACGCAACCCGGCTGATGAGCGGGCCAGGGAGCACCTGCGCGCGGTGCTTGAGCACGCTCCGTGCGAGCACACCGCCCAGGCCGGGCTTGCCCTGGGCGACGCCGAACTGTCTACCGCGGAGCCGGAGACGGCGCTCGTCACCCCCGCGAGCGCGACCACGAAGGTGGCCAGTGACGAGGTCCGTGCCGGAGGGCACTTCCTGCGGGGAGTCGCCTATGGCGACCTCGGTCAGCTTGCTGACGCGGAGGCCGCCTTCCGCAAGGCAGCCAACTCCGGCATTCAGCCGGTGGCCAACCGGGCCCGGGTGAACCTCGCTAATACGTTCGCGAAAGGCGGAAAGCTGACCGAAGCCCGCGGCTTGAGCGAGAGCCTGCTGTCTAGTGAGGATCCTGAGATCCTGGCGTACGCCCACGGCACGCTGGGCGAAGTGCGCGGCATGCAAGGAGAGCTGGAAGACGCCTTCCACTGGCTCGGCCTGGCGGCGGGCAGCGGAATACAGGACGCACGTGTCCAGGCGCTGATCGCCAAGGCCGAGCTTCTCACCACCAGCGGCGACACCGCCGGTGCCCGCGCCGCCTACGCCGAGCTCCTTCTGGAAGAAGACGAGGCCACTGTCGCCAACGCCAGGCAGGCTCTCGCCGCACTGGACGACCCGGCGAAGTCGCCGTCGCCACCCGGCAGCTCGTGACGGGCGGTCAGCCACCATAGCGGGCCAGGCAGTCGTGGACGTTAGCGAGACCGCCGGAGGATGTGGACGTGAGCGAGAGCGCAGGAGGTTATGGTCGGCGTCATGGACCCGTCCGTGCCCGGCTCCGCGCTCGCCGCCCTGGGTGAGGACCTGTTCTTGCTGTCGGTACGGCGGCGGGACGGGAAGCTTCTGACCCGGGGCCGGATCGATTCTGCGCTGATGGCGTCCGAGCTGATCAGGCTGGCGGCGGCGGGACGGGCCTGGATCGCTGAGGGCCGGATCGTCGCCCGGGACCAGGCCGCTACCGGTGACCCGGAACTGGACGCCGCGCTACTCGGACTGGCCGGTGCCACCACCCCTCCGCGGCCGGAGACGTGGGTGGGTCTCCCCCGGCGCGGGATCCGGGCCGCTTATGCGGCCGGGCTGACCTCAGCCGGGGTCCTTCGCCTGGAGTCCGGCCGGGTCCCTGCCATCCGGCGTTACCACGTCGGTACCCCGCGCTACCACGTCACGGACGCGTCGCGAGCAGCGGCGGCCCGGTCACGACTGGACGCCGTCGCGCAGTCCGCCGGGACTCCGGCCGCGGGACCGCAGCCCACGGCGCCGCCCACCGCAGGGTCACAGGACTCCGGACCGCAGCTCACCCCGACGCAGTCCGACCCCGCGCAGGCGGCTCTGGCCGGCCTGGCCAGCGCGATCGGGCTGGGCGACGTGCTCTACCCCGGCCGGGAGGGCCGGGCCCAGCGGGCCCGGCTGGCCCAGGTCGCCCGGCAGCAAGTCATCACCAACGTCGCGGCGGGCCCGGCTTCGCCGGTGGCCATCGAAGGGGTCATCGCGGCCATCGTGCACGCCCTGACCGCGGTGATCGAAGACGGCTCGATTGTCGCTTCCGAAGTCGTCGGCACCCGCGTGGGAGGGATCCACATCCCGGGCGGCCAGGACGGCGCAGGCCATAGTGGTGGGGGGCACCACGCGGGTACTCACGGGGACGGCGGTCACGCCGGGGGCTTCGGCCACCACTGAGCGGGCCGACGTGCCCCGGCAAGATCGGCGGGACCTCGGAAATCGCTGCGGGATCGGCCCCGGAGCGTCAGGCCAGGTCAACGCCGCGGTGCTGGAGAGCAGCCCTGCCGCTGACGACGCCATCCTCTGCCTGTCTGAGCTGGCCAGCAATTCATGCCTGCACAGCCGGTCCGGCCGCCCCGGGGGGCGCTTCACGGTGCGGGCCACGCTGAACGCCAGGGACCCTCCGAGTGGAAGTCCGCGACGAGGGCGGCCCGTGGGTCTGGCCGGGCCGGCCCGGCGAGCACGGCCGCGGGTTACTGATCGTCGGGTCGCTGGCCCGAGCCTGGGGCCGGGCAGGCGACAGCGAGCGCTACTGGACCGTCTGGTTCGAGATGGATGCCCGGTGACTGACAGCGGTGACTACGGTGGGCAGGTGAGCTCCTTGTTCCCCGGCGCGGCGTTCGGGTAGCCGAGCGCCATGTGCCGTTTGTTCGGACTGCACGCCGGCCCGCGGGACGTGGCGGCGACGTTCTGGCTTATCGACGCCCCGGACAGCCTGCGGGCGCAGAGCCACCGCAACCCGGACGGCGCCGGAGTCGGCACGTTCGGGCCCGCGGGCCAGCCGGAGGTCAGCAAGCAGCCCATCGCGGCCTGGGAGGACGCCCAGTTCGCGGCGGCGGCCAGGGACCTGCGAGGCACCACGTTCGTGGCCCACGTCCGGTACGCCAGCACCGGCGCGCACACGATGGCGAACACCCACCCGTTCCAGCAGGACGGGCGGCTGCTCGCGCACAACGGGGTGGTGCAGGGGCTCGGCGAGCTGGACGCGCGCCTGGCCGGCCTGGGCGCGGGCGGGCTGGTCGGTGGCGAGACAGACAGCGAGCGGGTCTTCGCGCTGATCACCGCGGAGACCCGGCGCCACGGTGGCGACGTGACCGCCGGCCTGACCGTCGCGGTCAGCTGGATCGCCGCCCGGCTGCCGGTGTACGCGCTCAACCTGGTGCTGATCACGCCGGCTGACCTCTGGGCGCTGCGCTACCCGGCCACCCATGAGCTGTACGTGCTGGACCGCCCGGCGGGCGGCCGGGCCGGCACCGGTACCGGCCAGGCCCTCGACGCCACCAGCGACCGGATCCACGCCCGGTCCCCGCACCTGGCGCACCAGCCCTCGGTGGTCATCGCCAGCGAGCGGATGGACGACGATCCTGGCTGGCGGCTGCTGGACCCCGGCGAACTGCTGCACGTCAGCTCCGCGCTGGAGATCCAGAGCAGCGCGCCGTTCCCGGCCCGGCCCGCGCACCTGCTGAACGTCTCTGACCTAGACCCGGCGGCGGCGGCCTCCCAGCACCCGGAGGCCGCGCCCGGCTGACCCGGGCGCGGCCTGCGGGGTGCGGGCGCTCAGCGCAGCGACTGGGCGACTTCCTCCAGCTGGTGCAGGGCCTCCTGCAGGCCGTCTTCCATCCCGGAGTTGACGTGCATGTCCCGGTGCTCCTGGCTGGTGTGCTGCACGAGCATCTGGACCGTGGTGAGCCCGCCCGCCTCGGTGAACGTGACCGTGGCCAGCGCCTCCGCGTCGGGCACCCCCTCGAACACCTCGGTCCAGGCCAGCCGCTCGGCCGGGACGATCTCCCGGTACTCGCCGTGGAAGGCGACCTCGAATCCGGCGTTCGCGGTCATCACGAAGCGCCAGGCGCCGCCGACCCGCAAGTCGATGTCCACGCTGGTCACTTCGCCGCGGTCCCCGCTCCACCAGCGCCGGACCAGTTCCGGTTCGGTCCAGGCCCGGTAGACCAGCCGGGCGGGAGCGTCGAACTCCCGGGTGATCAGGATCTGCGTGTCGCCCGGCAGGGTTACCACTGCCTGGCGGCTACTCGTCACGGCCATTCTCCCCGTCCTCCTCTGCCTTGAGTTCTTCCAGCACGGCGTCCAGCTGGCTGAAGCGCTGCGACCAGGCCTGCTCGTACGGCCGGACCCAGTCGTAGATCGGTTTCAGCGGCGCGGCGTTGAGCCGGTACACCCGCTGCCGGCCGTCCCCGCGCACGTCGACCAGGCCGACCTCGCGCAGCACCCGCAGGTGCTTGGACACCAGCGGCTGGGCCAGCCCGAGCAGCGCGACCAGGTCGTTGACCGGCCGTTCCCCGTCGGCGAGCAGATCCAGGATCTGCCGCCGCCGTGGCTCGGCCACCGCGTTGAACGCGTCTGCTGTCGTCGCTGCTCTCGCCATGACAGCATGGTATTCCCATATGGGAATGTGTCAAGCGGCGCCGCGATCGAGAGCCTTCTCGAACCAGTGGTGCGCGTAGGGCTCGTCGTTGAACGCCTCCACCTCACGGTAGCCGGACGTCCGGTACAGGCTGATCGCCTCGGCCAGGCTGGCGTTGGTCTCCAGCCGCAGCACGGTGACCCCGTGCGCGGCGGCGTGCGCCTCCAGTTCGGACAGCAGCCGCCGGCCGAGTCCCAGCCCCCGCGCGGCCGGGGCGACCCACATCCGCTTGACCTCCGCGGGCGCGCCGTCGTGGAACTTGAGCCCGCCGCAGCCCACCGCTTCGGCGTGCAGGGTCGCCACCAGGAACAGCCCCGCGGGCGGGACCATGTCCTGGTCCTCGGCCGGGAGGCTCTGGCCGGGATCGAAGCCGCGGTGAAACCGGCGGCCCAGCTCGTCGAAGTAGGCCCGGACGCAGGCGCGGGCGGCGGGGTCCGCGGGAGGGCGCACGGTGACCTCGACCGCCGACGCCGTCAGGAGCCGCTCCACCTCGGCCATGGCCCTGACCAGCCGGGCCTGCTGGGACGCGCCGAGCGGCTCCAGGATCGACTCGGCCGCCGCGTCCGCGCGCCGGTCGAGTTCGGTCCGCTCAGCCCGGCCGGAGGGGGTGAGGCGGGCCGTGCGCACGCGCCCGTCTGCCTCGCTGTCATCCACCGCGACCAGCCCGTCCGCCTCCAGCGCGCGGAGCAGCCGGCTCAGGTAACCCGAATCCAGGTCCAGCCGGGCGCGCAGCGACCGGACGTCCGCGCCGTCCGGGCCGATCTCCCACAGCAGCCGCGCCTGCCCGAGCGGGCGGTCCCGGGCCAGGAACTCGTCGTCGAGCGCGCCGACCCGCTGGGTGACGGTCCGGTTGAACCGCCGGACCTGGCTGACCATCGAAGACGTCCATCCTCTGACTTTAGTCAGAGAACGCGGCCGGCTAGCTAGCCGGCGGCCGGTCCTGGCGGAGCACCTCGATCAGCGCCGCGTCGTCCTTGCGGCCCAGCCCCCGTTCGTGACCCTCCTGGTACAGCCGCCGGGTGACCGCGGTGAGCGGCGCTGACGCGCCCGCGTGCTCCGCCGCGGCGCTGACCAGGCCCATGTCTTTGACGAAGATGTCCAGGGCGCTGCGGGGCGGGTCGAACTCCCCGCCGACCATCCGGGCCCCCCGGTCCTCGAACATGAACGACGCCGCGGCCCCGTCCCGCAGCACCCGCCAGCACGCGCCGGGGTCCAGGCCGAGCGACTCCGCGAACGCCAGCGCCTCGGCCGCGGCCGCGATGTGCACCCCGCACAGCAACTGGTTGACCAGCTTCATCCGCTGGCCGTCTCCCGGCGCCGGGCCGACCACCGGGGCGCTGCGGGCCAGCGCGTCGAGCAGCGGCCGGGCCCGGCCGACCGCGTCGTCCGCCCCGGACACCATGATCAGCAGATCGCCCGCGGCGGCGCGCTGGACCCCGCCGGACACCGGCGCGTTGACCACGGCGGCCCGGCCGCCGAGACGGCCGGCGACCTCCGCGACGACCCCGGGGCCCACCGTGGCCATGATCATCACGACGGTCCCGGCCGCCAGGGCGGCGGCCGCGCCACCTGGCCCGAAGAGGACCTCGTCCACCTGGTCCGGGGTGGCGACCATGACCGCGGCGAGTTCCGCGTCCCGGACCGCCGCGGTGACGCTCTCCGCGGCCTGCACCCCGTCCGCGGCCAGCGCCGCGGCCCGCCCCGGCACGATGTCGTAGGCCACGACCGCGTGGCCCGCGCGGGCCAGGCAGCCCGCCATCGGAGCGCCCATCGCGCCCAGCCCGAGCCAGCCGACTCGCATCAGGGAACCTCCTGCTCGCCGCGGACGATGTCCACCACCTGCGCCAGCGTGCCGTCGTCACCGACGTTGCCGGCGAAGACCACGTACGGCATCCCGACTGCCTCCGGGGCGGCGTCGAGCGGCCAGAACACCGAGATCGTCCCGGGGAACAGCTGGCCCGCCACCTCCGCGCGATGGATCCCCAGCCCGTGCAGCATCACGTCGTGCGAGGTGATGCCGCCCTTGGCGATCACCCAGGCGGGCCGGGCGGCCAGCGCGTCAGCACGATGCGGGACAGGGCCGCCGACACGGTCCGGGCGATCGTGAGGCTGCCCGCCGCGTCGGGGGCGCTGACGACCGCCCGGCTGGTGTACAGCAGCACGTCCGAGTGGCCCAGCGCCGCGACGACCTGCCGCGCCGTGGCCGCCACCACCGGGGCGGCCGCGTCCGGCCCGCCGGCCAGTACCGCGGGCACGTCCAGTTCGACGTCCGTGGTGGCGGCGCGCGCCCGCAGCGCGGCCACCTGCCGGCTGGTCTGCCCGACATGGGAACCGACCACGACCAGGCCGTGCCCGCCCGCCCCGGCCCGCGCCTTCTGCTCCGCGATCTGCGCCCCGCCCCTCCCCCAGATCTGCGCTCCGCGCAGGGGCGGCTTGGGCCCGAGGCCGCTCAGTGCCCGCACGAACGACGGCCCGGTGCGGAACAGGAACGACTGCCCCTCACGCTCGGCGTCCAGCACGGCCCGGGCGACCGTCTCCAGGTCGGAGTACTCGGTCGCGTTGACCACCACCCACGCCCCGCCGGCCGCGCCGGCCAGCACCTCGCGCACCCGGGCCGGCCCGCCGAGCCGGATGTCGGTGAGGCTGACGCTGCGCACGTCCTCCGGCCGGATCGTCCCCCCGCTTTTCTCCGAAACGAAAACCCGCAGGTCCGAAGCCCGGTACCCGAACGCAGCGTCCTTCGCGAACTCGGTCTCACCGACCGGTATCAGCCCGGCGGCCGTGCGGGCCCAGTGGATGTCGGCCGCGGTCACCCGGCCTGCCTCCAGGAAGGCCGGGGCCAGCAGAACGCCGTCGTAGCCGCGGCCGACCATGTCCCGCCGGACCGCCTGCAGCGCGGCGACCTCCGCCATCACGTGGCCGCGCAGCGTGGAGTCACTCCGGCTGACCAGCTGGACGCGGGTGCCGCGCCGTCCCGCCACCGTGATCAGCCCGCGGGCGGCGCGGGTGGTCAGCTCGGCGGCGGCCGCCCCGTCCAGGCTGCGCGAGTTGGTCAGCACGAAACAGGTGGCGGCCGGCCCGGCCAGCGCCGCGGCGTAGGCGTCGTCCTCGAGCACGGTCACGACCTGGACGTCGTGTACCGCCTGTGACCCGGTCGGGTCGTCGTCGAGGACCCCCAGGAGCAGGTCACCGGCCGCCCGGGTGGCCCGGATCGATTCGCGGAGACCCTCGTCGTCAGGGCGGGCCGCAGGCAGCCCGGCGAACACCTCAGCCGCGGACGGCCGCCTGTCCTCCGGCCACCCTGACCCCTCCCGAGCGCCTGCGGTCCGGCACAGGCCATCAGCACTGCCTAAGATCGCACTGTATTCCAGACCCTCGGGCCGGGACGGAGACGTCGTGACGAACGTAGTGATTACCGGTGGGGCCGGGTTCCTGGGCTCCCGGCTGGCCCGGGACCTGCTCGCCGCGGGCGCGATCGACGTGGCAGGCGCCGGGGCCCAGCCGCTGACCCGGGTGACGCTCCTCGACCAGGCTCCGGCGCCGCCGGACCTGGCGGCCGACCCGCGGGTCGCGGTGGCTCGAGGGCGACCTGGCCGGCCTGGTGGCCCCCGGGCAGGCCGGGCGGGAGGCGCTGGCCGGCGCCGACCTGGTCTTCCACCTCGCCGCGGCGGTCAGCGGGGAGTGCGAGGCCGACTTCGACCTGGGTATCCGGGCGAACCTGCACGCCACGGAGGCGTTGCTGGCCGCCTGCCGCGCGGTGGGCACCGACCCGCTGGTGGTCTATTCGAGCTCGATCGCGGTGTTCGGCGGGTCCCCCGAGCTCCCGATGCCGGCCGTGGTCGTGGACGGCACGCTGCCGAACCCGCAGACGAGCTACGGGATCCAGAAGTTCATCGGCGAGCAGCTGGTGGCCGACTACACGCGCAAGGGATTCCTGCGCGGGCGGAGCATCCGGCTGATGACGGTCAGCGTGCGCCCCGGCCGTCCCAACGCCGCGGCCTCGGGCTTCATGTCGGGCATCATCCGCGAGCCACTCGCGGGCCAGCGCGCGGTCTGCCCGGTCGATCCGTCCGCTGAGGTGGCACTGGCCGCCCCGGCCCGCGCTATCGAGGCGCTGCGGTGCGCCGCCTCGTCCCCGGACGAGGTGTGGGGCGGCCGTACCGCGGTGACCATGCCCGGTCTCACGGTGACGGTCGGGGACATGGTCGCCGCGCTGGAGCAGGTGGCCGGACCGGCGGTGACCAGCCTCATCGACTGGGTCCCGGACCCGGTGGTGGCGGGAATGGTGGCGGGCTGGGCCGCCCGTTACCACTCCGGCCGGGCGGCCGGCCTGGGCCTGACCGCCGACCCTGACTTCGTCTCGATCATCCGCCAGCACCAAGCCGAGACCCGTCCCGCCTAGCCGCTGCGCGGCCAGTCACCGGTGAGTTTCCGGCGCTGCGGCCGTCGTTACTGACGAAAGCGAGCACCGCTGAGCGCCGGGCAGGCGGCGCAGAAGGGAGTCATCGTGGCCCAGCCAGTTGTGCACTTCGAGATCATCGGGAAGGACCCGGAGAAGCTCCGGGGCTACTTTGGCGAACTGTTCGGGTGGGAGTACGACACGAGCTCCCCGGTCGCGGAGGAAGTGTCGGAGCCGGCGAACTACGGCTTCGTGAACCGCCCCACGACCAGCGACGGGACCGGGATCCCGGGCGGCGTCGGCGGGGGTGCGGGCTACGACGGCCACGCGATCTTCTACGTCGGCGTTCCCAACGTGGAAGCCGCCCTGCAGAAGGCCGAGAGCCTCGGCGGCCAGCGCCAGATGGGCCCCGTCCGGGCGCCGACAGGGCTGGTAGTCGGCCACTTCACCGATCCCGAGGGCCACTTGATCGGCATCGCCGGAAGCGCGTAGCCGCGGGCGGAGATGTTCGGCCTGCGCTTGTAAGGTCACCACCATGAGCAGCAGTGTCATAGCGGGCCGCGCGGGAGCGTTGTGACCCCAGCGACGCCGGCCAGCCCTCCGGGCGCCGGGGTGCTGATCACCCCGGACGTGGCCAGCTACCTGGGGATGATCGACGCGCTCCGCGTGCTGCAGGACCGGATCACCGGCGCAGCGCCCAGCACCGAACTCGCCGCCGAGGTGTCGCGGACCCTCACCGGCCTGGCCGTCCAGCTGGGCGAGTACGCGGTGGACGAGCCGGACCAGATCGCCGACCAGGTGGAGGTACCCGGCCGGGGCCAGGCCCTGGTGCCGGTGGTCCGCCTGGACGAGCAGGACGAGCAGCACGCCGCGGGCCGGGTCACGTTCGGCCGCTTCTACCTGGGCCGGAACGGGGCGGCGCACGGCGGCGCGATCCCGCTGGTCTTCGACGACGTGCTGGGCCGGCTGGCGTGTGCGGGCGGACGCTCACCGTCCCGCACCGCGTACCTGCACGTCAACTACCGCTCCATCACCCCGGTGGGGCGGGAGCTGCAGGTAACCGCGCGGTTCGACCGGGAGGAGGGCCGCAAGCGGTTCCTGTCCGGCGAACTGCGTGACGGCGGCACGCTGTGCGCCGACGTGGAGGGCCTGTTCGTCGCCCTCCGGCCGGGCCAGCCCTGACCGGGCGCCGCCCGGCTCAGGAGTCGCCGTAGACGGGGACGCGGGCCCCGCTGACCGGCGCGGCGTCCGGGCCGATCAGGAACGCGATGACCTTGGCGACCGCGGCCGGGGCGACGGCCCGGGCGGCCAGGTCCGCGGACATCCAGGTCCGGTTGGCCGGCGTGTCGATGACCGAGGGCAGCACGCAGTTCACCCGGATCCCCTGCGGCCGGAGCTCGTCGGCCAGCAACTCGCTGGCCCGCACCACCGCGGCTTTGCTGGTGGCGTGGGCCAGCGGCGCCCGGCCAGCGACCGCGGTCTTGGAGCCCATGGTCACGATCGCGCCGCCGCCGGCCGCCGCCATCCGGGGCGCCGCCTCCTGGCAGGACCACAGCATCGAGACCACGTTGGACCGCCACAACTCCTCGAGCGTGTCCTCGTCGAGGTCCGCGAGCTTGCCCGGGAAGAACCCGCCAGCCAGCGTGACGAGCGCGGCCGGGGTCCCGACCTTGTCGATCTCCTGCCACGCGGCCCGGACCGCAGCCCGGTCGGCCAGCTCGACCGCGACCGGATGCACGCCGTCCTGGCCGCCCAGCGTGTCCAGCGCGGCTGACGGCCGGTCCAGCGCCACCACCGTGAGACGCCGGCCGCGCAGCTCGGCGAGCACGGCGTGCCCGACCGCCCCAGCGGCCCCGGTCACTACCACCACGTCGTTCATGTCACTCCCCATGAGCCGTCATAGTGCTCATGCTGCCCGTCACCCCCGGCCTAGTGACACCCCGGGGTGGCCGAACGGGCCTGGCGGGCCAGCGGGGACCAGACCGACAGGTTGGCTACCAGGGCGTGTTGCCAGTGCGGGCCGGTCGTCCGAGACTTGCCTGGTGGAACCTCAGACGGGGGCGAGTCGGTGGACGAGGGGGTGCCGCGGGACGAGGTCATCCGGACTCCGGACCGGCGTCTGCGGGTCTTCGTGAGTTCCACGCTGGGCGAGCTGGCGGACGAGCGGCGGGCGGTGTCGCGGGCCGTCTCGGCGCTGCGGCTCACGCCGGTGATGTTCGAGGTGGGCGCGCGGGCGCATCCGCCGCAGGATCTGTACCGGGCGTACCTGGCGCAAAGCGACGTGTTCGTCGGGTTGTACTGGCAGCAGTACGGGTGGGTCGGGCCGGGCATGGAGGTCTCGGGCCTGCAGGATGAGTTCGAGCTATCGCGGGCGTTGCCCCGGCTGCTGTACGTCAAAGGGCCGGCGCCCGACCGCGAACCCCGGCTCGCCGAGCTGCTGGCGCGCATCCAGGCCGAGGCTTCGGTGTCCTACCGTCACTTCCGGACCCCGGGAGAGCTGGGCCGGCTGGTGCGCGATGACCTGGCGATGCTGCTGAGCGAGCGGTTCGCCGCCGCCCGCCCCCCGGCCGCCGCCGCGCCGCTGCCGGGCCACCGCGGGCCGCGCGCGCTGCCGGTGGACGCGACCTCGCTGGTCGGGCGGGACGAGGCCATCGAGGAGGTGGCCGATCTGGTCCGGCGTCCCGGTGCGCGGCTGGTGACCCTCACCGGGCTGGGCGGGATCGGCAAGACCCGGCTGGCGGTGGCCGCGGGCGGGCGGCTGGCCGACCGCTTCGGGGCGGGCACCGCGTTCGTTCCGCTGGCCGCGGTCACCGACCCCGGGCTGGTGCTGGCGGGCGTGGCCCGGGCGGTGGGGGCTGAGCTGGCGGGAGCGGACTCGCCGCTGGACGCCCTGGTCGAGTACTTCGGCGACGACCGGTGGCTGCTCATCCTCGACAACTTCGAGCAGGTGGTCGCCGCCGCCCGCGACGTCGACGCGCTGCTGGCCCGCTGCCCGGGCGTGGTGGTCCTGGCGACCAGCCGGGCGGTGCTGGGGCTGCGGGCCGAGCAGGAGTACCCGGTGCCGCCGCTGCCGCTGCCCGCTGACCCCGTCCGCGTGCCGGTGGCGGAGCTGGCCGCCTCGCCGGCGGTGGCGCTGTTCGTGGACCGGGCCCGTGCGGTGCGCTACGGCTTCGCCCTCACCGAGGGCAACGCCGCGGCGGTGGCGGAGATCTGCCGGCGGCTGGAGGGCCTGCCGTTGGCGATCGAGCTGGCGGCCGCCCGCACCCGGCTGCTCGACCCGGACGCGCTGCTGCGCCGCCTGTCCAGGTCGCTGGACGCGCTGGGAACGGGCTCGGTGGACCTGCCCGAGCGCCAGCGCACCCTGCGGGCCACCGTGGAGTGGAGCGTGGGGCTGCTGGCCGATGACGAGCGGTCCCTGCTGGAGACCGTGGCCGTGTTCGTCGACGGCTGGACCATCGAGGCCGCCGCCCAGGTCACCGGCCTGGACGAGGACCGGGCCCTGGACCTGACTGAGGCGCTGGTCCGGCACAGCCTGGTTTACCTCGACCCCGCAGGCGACGGTCCCCCGGCCGCGGATGCTGGAGACCATCCGCGAGTTCGTCGCCGAGCGGCTGGCGACCCGGCCGGACGCTGCCGAGGTCCAGCGCCGCCACGCCGGCTACTACCAGGCGCTGGCCGAGCAGGCCGACCGGCCGCTGCGCGGCACCGGGCAGCTTGAGTGGTGCGGGCGCCTGGAGGCCGAGGCAGGCAATCTGGCCGCCACCGTGCGCTGGCACCTGGCCCACGACGCCGGACCGCTGCCGCACCTGTTCCGGGTCCTGTGGCTCTTCTGGTTCCTGCGGGACCATCTGGGCGAGGCCCGCTCCTGGGTTGGCCAGCTGCTGCCCACCGCCAGCTCCCTCGACCTCCGGGCCCGGGTTGAACTGGCGTGGACAGCGGCGGCGACCGGCGTCGAGGTAGGCGACGACGAAGCGGCGCTGGAGGCGCGCGAGCGCCTGGCGCCGCTGCTCGACGGGATCGCGGACCCGTACCTCCGCGCTGTGGTCCAGCTAGTCCTGGCGTGGACCTTGGGGATCACCGACGACTACGACGGCGCCCTGCAGGAGACGCTGGTCTCCCTGGAGCAGCTCCACGGCCAGGAGGAGCCGTTCTGGACGGCGCTGGCCGCCTTTAGCGCCGGTCTCGGGGAGACGACCGCCGGTCATTACGACGACGCCCTGCGCCACCTGACCGAGATGCGCGACCTGGCGGAGCGGTTGGGCAACCCCTGGCTCGCGGCCGTCTCCCGGGTGTATACGGGCGTCCTGGCCGTGGGGCAGGGAAGGCCCGAGGAGGGCCGGGCGCCGATGGAAGAGGGGCTGGAGCTGAGCCTGGCGGCCCGCAGCACTCGCAGCGTGACCTTGTGCCTGACCGCGTTCGCCCAGCTGGCGTTCGCGGAGGGTGACCCCCGGCGGGCGGCATTGCTGGCCGGGGCAGCCGAGGGCCTGCGCCGGCGGGTCGGCCTGCAGCCGTGGCCGCTGATGCGGCGGGTGGAGGCCGAACTGGTCGCCCAGGTCCGTCAGGCGCTGGGCGCGGGCCGGTTCGACCCGGCGTACGCGGCCGGCTCCCGGCTCAGCCAGCAGGAGGCAGTGGCCGCCGTCCGCGACCGGCGGACTGATCCCGGCTAACTACCGGGCAGCGCGAACGCGTAGTCGTAGCCGTTGTCGGAGCCGATGTAGACCCGGCCGTCGGCCACCGCCGGGGACGACTCGATCGGGCTTCCCGCTGAAGTCCCAGAGCGGGCTGCCGGTGGCCGCGTTCAGGGCGTTATACGTTCCCGTCGTCGGCCCCGAAGTACACCACCCCGTCGGCGACCGCGGGATCGGAGTCCATCACCGTCGGACTCAGCTTGAGGGACCAGAGGTTGGTGGCGGTGGCCGCGTCCGTGGCGTCCACACTGCCGTTGGCGACCCAGCAGACGACTCCGTTCGCCACGGCCGGCGTGGCGTCGACCGCCCCGTTGCTGTCCTGGATGTCCCATAGCCACCTGCCGGTGACCGCGTTGAACGCGACCGCGGTCCGCAGCTTCACCCGCCACCGCAG
>CAWAES010000051.1:0-57755 GCA_963781085.1 uncultured Actinomycetes bacterium | reverse complement strand
GCCCGCGGCCCGGCCGGGGCCACCGCGATCGTGGCCGCCCTGGCCGGCGCGGGCACCCGGGTCGTGTTCGGCGTGCCCGGCGGCGGCCCGAACCTGGACGTGGTCGGGGCAGCCGGCGCGGCGGGACTGCGCTTCGTCCTCACCCACACCGAGACCGCGGCGGCCATCATGGCCGCCACCAGCGCTGATCTGACCGGGACCCCCGGAGCGGTGCTGGTCACCCGGGGACCCGGGCTGGCCAGCGCGATCAACGGGATCGCGCACGCGGCCCTGGACCGGCTGCCCCTGGTGGTGATCGCCGACACGGTGCGGGCCGCCGAGGCCGGCCGGGTCAGCCACCAGCGGCTGGACCAGGGGGCGCTGGGCGGCGCGGTCGCCAAGGCGGTGCTGACGGTCGGCGGCGGCCAGGCCGGCCCGGCGGCCGCGCAGGCGGTCCGCCGGGCGCTCGCCGCCCCGCCCGGTCCGGTGATCGCGCTGATGGACGACGGGGCCGCGGCGGCCGGTCCGTGCAGGACCCGGACGAAGAAGACTCCGCGGACGCACCGCGAAGGCCCAGCTGCGAAGGCCCGCCCGCAGAAGGACGAGCGCAGGCCAGTGACCTCGGGCCGCTAGCCACCGCGCTGGGCCAGGCCCGGCGGCCGGTCCTGCTGCTCGGCGCGCACGCTGTCGCGCACACCGCCGCCATCCGGGCCGCCGTGGCCGGCCGCGGGATCCCGGCGCTGCACACCTACCGGGCGCGCGGCATCGTGCCCGACGCCGGGGCCGAAGCGGCCGGGCTGGTCACCGGCGGCACGATGGAGTGGCCGCTGCTGGCCCACGCCGACCTCATCGTCGGCCTGGGCGTGGACGAGGCCGAGATGATCCCGGCGGCCTGGGACTACCCCGCGCCCACGGTGCTGGTCAGCGAGTGGCCGGCCGGGCGCCGCCGGCGCCACGCGGCTACTTCACCGGCGCCACCGCGCTGACCGCCCCGCTGCCCGCGGCGATCGATCTGCTCGCGGCCTGGACCCCGGCCACCGGGCCAGGCTGGGCGCCCGGCGCCGGCCGGGCCGCCCGGGCCGAGGCCGCGCGGCGGCTGGCCGGGGCCGCCCTCGCCGCTCCCGGCACGCTGGCCCCGCAGCAGGTGGCCGCGCGTGGCGCGGGCGCACACCCCGCCGGACACGATCGCCACCGTGGACGCGGGCGCGCACATGCTGGCGGTGATGCCGCTGTGGGAAGTAGACGAGCCGCGCCGGCTGCTCATCTCCAGCGGCCTGGCCACCATGGGCTTCGCGCTGCCCGCCGCCATCGCCGCCGCGCTGTGTTCCCCCGGCCAGCCGGTGGTGGCCTTCACCGGGGACGGCGGCCTGGGCATGACGCTGGCCGAAATCGAGACCGCCGTCCGGCTCAGGCTGCGGATCGTGGTCATCGTGTTCAACGACGCCACGCTCAGCCTCATCAAGATCAAGCAGCGGGCGGCCGGCCAGGGCGGCGCCGAGGCCGTGGACTACGGCCCGGTCTCCTTCGCCGGGGTGGCCACCGCGATGGGGGCCGCGGCCGCGGCGGCCGGCACCGAGGCGGAGCTGGCCAGCGGCGCTGGACGCGGCGCTGCGCCGGGATGGCCCGACGGTGATCGACGTCGCGGTGGACCCGGCCTGCTACCCCGCGGTGATGGAACTGAGCCGCGGCGACGCCGGCCGCCGGGACGTGCCCGGCCTGACCGAGGCAGGAGGAGACGCGAACCGCTGACCGCCCGGCCCGGGGCACCAGCCTCGCGCGCCGGGCTGCCCGCCCCGCAGGGACCCCGGTCCCGGCGGGGCCCCTGCCCGCACAGGTAACCCAACCTCATGCGGGCCAACGCGCTAAGGCAAAGGAGCGTGCGCAGTGAGCATTACCGTGGCGAAGTTCAAGGACGTGTCCGCAGGGCACTCAGCCCGGCCAGTTCACCGTCGGCGACCGCGAGCCGGTGACGAGCCTGGCCGACCTGGAGCCGAGCTTCAAGCGGCTGCTGGACGAGCCGGTGACCGCGGTCGTGGCCGTGGTGGGCCGGGCGGACCAGCCCCACCTGACCCCGGTGTGGTTCGACTACGAAGGCGACACGGTCCTGCTCAACCTGGCCACGCACCGCAAGAAGGTGGACTGGCTGCGCAAGGCCCCCTACGCGACCTTCCTGCTGATGAACCCCGAGAACACCTACCACTGGATCAGCATCAAGACCGTGGTGAAGCGGGAGATCTCCGAGGACGACCCGGCCGAGGGCCAGCGGGTCACCGACCAGCTGGACCGGATCTGGACCAAGTACACCGGCAACGAGCCGCCCTACGGGCTGCGCGATCCCTCCTTCGACGAGCGGCGCGTGCTGTTCGAGATGGAGGTCGTCGGCGTCGCCACCTTCGGCCGGCCCTGACGTTCCCCGCACCAGGGGCAGGACGGCCTGGAGCAGGACGGCCGGAGCGGACGGCCAGGAGCACGGAGGGGGAGCGCAGCGGGTGTCCAGGATGCCCAGGGTCAGCATCGCCGGCGGGTCGGTGGGCGGCCTCACCGCGGCCCTGGTGCTCCGGGACGCCGGCTGTGACGTCCGGGTCTTTGAGCGGTCCTCCACCGCGCTGCAGGCCCGGGGCGCGGGCATCGCCGCCCTCGACACGACCCTGGACTACCTGCTCACCCGGGGCGGCTTCCAGGCCGCCGACGTGTGCTCGTCCACCGGATGGATCCGGTTCCTGGGCGCCGACGGCAGCGTCCAGCACGAGCAGCGGCACCGCTACCGCTTCTCGTCGTGGAACACGATCTACCGCTCGCTGCTCAGCCTGCTCGACGCCGGCCGCTACGAGCTGGGCACCGAGGTCACCGGGTTCGCCGAGCAGGACGCCGCGGTGACGGTCACCCTGCGCCGGGGTGCCCGCACCGGCCAGAGCATCGAGGCCGACCTGCTGGTCTGCGCCGACGGCGTCGGCTCGGCCGCCCGGGCCCGGCTGCTGCCCGGGGTCCGCCCGGCCTACGCCGGGTACGTGGCCTGGCGCGGCACCGTGCCCGAGCACGACCTGTCCCCCGGTACCCGCAAGATCCTCGGCGACGCGCTCACCTACCAGGTGCTGCCAGGCAGCCACATCCTCGTGTACCCGATCCCCGCCCTGGACGGTTCGCTGACCGAGGGGGACCGCCTGATCAACATCGTCTGGTACGTGAACGTGGCGCAGGGCGCTCCGCTGGACGCCCTGATGACCGGCCGGGACGGAGTGCGCCGGCCGGTGTCACTGCCGCCCGGGGCGGCGACCGAGACCGCGGTCACCGGAATGCGGCAGGCGGCGCGGGACCAGCTCGCCGGGCCTATCGCCGAGGCGGTGGTGCGCGCGCCCGAGCCGTTCGTGCAGGTGGTCTACGACATCGAGGTGCCCCGGATGGTGTTCGGCCGGATCTGCCTCATCGGTGACGCGGCGTTCGCGGTCCGCCCGCACGCCGCGGCCGGCACGGCCAAGGCCGCCGCCGACGGGTGGGCCCTGGCCGCGGAACTCACGGCGGCGGACGGCGACGTGCCCGCCGCGCTGGCGGCCTGGGAGCGGCGGCAGCTCGCGCTCGGCCGCGACCTGCTGGCCCGCTGCCGGGAGATCGGCGACAGCTCGCAGTTCCTGGGCAGCTTCCGTCCCGGGGATCCGCGGCTCATCTTCGGGCTGTACGGCCCGGGCCACTAGCACGGCACCGACCCAACGAACCAAGGAGAGAACGGGATGGCCGCCACGATCATCCGCGAAGAGAGTTTCGATCCTGCCGACTACCGGGGAGAGCTGGACGCGGCCCCGGGGAACCTGGACGTGGGCACCCGGCTCTGGTTCGAGAACGACCATATCCGGGTGTGGGAAGTACGGCTCAGGCCGGGTGAGCGTGGCCCGTTCCACGCGCACACCCGGCGCTACTTCTGGACCGTCGTAGACGGCGGGATCGGGCGCCAGCGCGCTGCGGACGGCACGATGATCACCCGCGAGTATCACGTCGGCGACACCAATTACTCCGACCACTCACCAGACGATCCGACGATCCACGATTTCGAGAACGCCGGCGACACGCCGATCCGGTTCACCACCGTGGAGCTGCTGGACTAAGAGCCCGCTTGAAAACTCAGGCGGCTCGTGGCTGGGCGTCGGCGGGCTGGCGGGCGAGGCGGCGGGTCATCACGATGATCATCGCCCAGTAGACGTAGGTTTCGTGGCGGGCAGGCAGCCGTTCGTAGTCGCGGACAGTTCTGCGGTGGCGGGTGATCCATGACAGGGTCCGTTCTACGACCCACCGGCGGGGCAGCACTTTGAAGGTGTGCAGGTCATCGGGTCGCCTGACGATCTCCAGGGTCAGGTGCAGGGCGGTCTTGGCCCAGGCGACGAGCTGGCCGGCGTAGCCGCCGTCGGCCCAGGCCAGGGCGATGGAGGAAGGCGCGGCGGAGGTTCCACAGCAAGGGCTTCGCGGCGTCGCGGTCCTCGACGGACGCGGCGGTGACCAGCACTGTCAGGAGCAGGCCGCCGGTGTCGACGGCGATGTGGCGCTTGCGGCCGTTGATCTTCTTCCCGGCGTCGTATCCCCGGCCGTGCGGGCACCATCTCCGAGCCTTTCACCGACTGCGATCGATGATCGCCGCGTCGGTGCCCGGCTGCGCCCGGCCGCCTGGCGGGCCCGGTCGCGCAGGTCCTCATGCATCCTGGCGGTCGAGCCGTCCGCTTCCCATTTACCGTCCCACCAGTAGATGGTCCCGGCGGGCGGGAAGTCCGCGGCAGCGCCCGCCACCCGGCCCGTTATCGGTGAGGTAGCGGATCGCGTCGGCGATGTCGCGCATGCAGTACCGGGCGGGACAGCCGCCCTTCCCGGCCAGCCACGCCGGGGCGGGCAGTAACGGCTCGCAGACCGCCCATTCCGCCTCGGTCATGTCCAGGGATACCGGCGGCGCCGGTCTGCGGACATTCCGCCCGGGCAGCACCGGCACGCAACGCCGGCTGCCAGGCCTGTGACATCGTCATCGGCCAGTAGAACGCACGCAAGGCTCCTGGCATCGCGCTGGCTTCGACACCCATGCGATTACCAGGAGCCTCTTACGTCACAACGCTACACGCCGCACTCCAGAAGATCCAGCGCCTGGCCTGCAGACCTCAGTTTTCAACGGCACTAGACGCTGCCCTGGCCGGCCGGAGGCCTGGCCAGCCGCAGCGGCCCCGCGGCCCGGCCTTTTGACTAAGTCTCTTAGTACCTTGTCTGGCTAACCCGTCATGAAGTGTGTTTCTTTAAGATTCGTGCCGCAATTCCCGTCCCCCGGTCGCATACTGCTCGGTGGGCGGGACAAGGGTTGTAGGAGATCACGATGAGGGGGACCGGCGCGGGCCACTACTGGATACGGCCGCTGCGCGGCACCGGCAGCCCGTCCGACCGCGCCTTGCAGCGGCTCGTGGGCTGGTACGCCGTCGGGTTCCGGCTGTGGATCGCGGTCGCGGTGGTGGTGGCCGCGCCGCTGGCGGCGACCGCGGCCGTGTCCGGGGCGTGGCTCGCGGCCGCGCTGGTGACGCTGGCCGCGTGGTCGGTCTTCTTCGCCGTCCGGGTCGGCCGCCACGGCGTCACCGGCCCGCTCGTGCTCGCGGACGCCGCGGTCATCGTGGCCCTGATCGCCGTGCATCACCTGCTGGTGCCGGCCGCGCTGATCTCGGCCGGGACCACCTGGATGCTGCCGCTGGCCAGTACCGCGATCTACATCTCCCAGCTCTGCATCCCGCCCCCGGCGGGCCTGCCCGTGGCCGCGGTGGTGATCGCCGCCTACGTGATCACCGTGGCGCATCCCGCGGGCTTCCTGTACCTGGTCTTCCAGGCCCTGGCCACGGCCGCCCTGATGGTCCTGGTCCGGCGGGGCGGCCGGAACGCCGACGCGGCCATCAGCCGCCAGCTTCAGCTGGAGCAGGACCTGAAGGTCGAGGCGGCCCGGCAGGCGGACCAGCGTGAGCAGGACCGCCGGCTGCACGACACGATCCTGTCCACGCTGACCATGGTCGCCTCGGGCGCCCTGGACATGTCCTCGCCGGTGCTCGCCGCGCAGGCCTCCCGCGACCTGCAGGTCCTGCACAGCTGGCCCACGTTCCCCGAGCCAGGTCCCCCCGCTGCGGTGGCCCTGCCGGACCGCCTCGCCGCGGTGGCCGCCGACGCTGCCCCGCTGCGGGTTTCCACGTCCTTCTTTTCCGCAACGAGGACCGTGCCCCCCGCGGCCGTCGCCCGGATCGCGGACTGCGCCGCCGAGGCGCTGCGCAACGTGGCCCGGCACGCTGGGACAGGCACGGCCGAGCTCCGGGTCCGCGACGGGAACGGCCAGGTCGTGGTGGAGATCATCGACCAGGGGCGGGGGTTCGACGCCCGGTCCGTGCCCCCGTCGCGGCGCGGGATCTCCGAATCCATCCAGGCCCGGATGACGGAGATCGGGGGCACGGCGGAGATCTCCGGTGCCCCGGGCGCGGGTACCACGGTGACCTTGCGGTGGCCGAGTGAGGGCACCGCGGAAACACGCGGTGGCCTGGTGCGGGCACCGCGGAAACGACCGCGGTGGCCTGAGGGCACCGCCACTGCAGCGCGAGGTGCGGGATGACCGCGCAGACGGTGCCGGGTCCCCGGCCGGCCGCGGTGCTCGCGGCCCGGTACGCCCGCGCGCTCGACATCGCGGTGGTGGTCGCGGCGGCCGGGTGGCAGCTGGCCGGGGCGGGCCCGCTGCTCCTGGCGCACCTGGGCAGTTATCCATCCGCTCAGTTCCAGGTCGCGGCGTGGTGCGCGACCGGGCTGATCATCGCGGCAGGCTCGGTCCTGCTGCTGCGCGGCTCCAGTCGCCGGGAGACGAGCTGGGCGCTGGCCGCCGCGGCCCTGGTGATCAGCACGGCGGCCGCTGCGGCCTGCCCGCCGGCCCAGATGCTCGAAACCAACTGGTCCTGGGGCGCCGCGGGCTGGGTCGGGGTCCTGGTGCTGCTCCGGCGGCCGCTGGCCGAGCTGGGCGTGTTCCTCACGCTGGAGGCTCTGGCCATGTTCGCCGTGCTGGCCCGGGACGGCCTGCACCAGCCGAACGTGGCGGCGTTCATCACGGTCCTGGCCGGGTCAACCGGAATCCAGGTGGCCCTCTCCGTCGCCGCACGGACACTGCACGTCCCGGCCCAGCAGGCGGAGGAAGCCGCGACCAGGGAAGCGGACGCCACCGCCCGGCAGGCCGTGGCCGACCGGATCCGCAGCGCCCGGCAAGCCCGCTGGCTGGAACTGCGGGCGACCGCCGAGCCGCTGCTGAGCGCACTCGCGGCCGGGACCGCCGACCCCGCGGATCTTGCCGTCCAGCGGGCCTGCGCGGCCGAGGCGGCGCGGCTGCGGCGGCTGTTCGCCGAGGCCGACGACACGCCGGACCCGCTCGTCCACGAGCTGCACGCCTGCGCGGACGTCGCGCAGCGGCGCGGGGTGGCGGTGGACATCGAGACCGCTGCCCAATTCCCCGGAACCCAGTTCCCTGAGCCGCAGCTCCCCGCGGTGCCGTCCGAGGGCCGCCGGGCCATCACAGACCTGGCCATCGCGGTCCTTGTCAACGCAATCTCCCGGGTGCGCGTCACTGTTACCGGGACGGTCGATGGCGTGATCGTCAGCCTGGTCTGCGACTCGCCTGCTGATCCGGACCTGCCCAGCGCTCCGGCCGGGCTGGTCGTGGACAGTCAGCGGGACGGACGGAGTCTGTGGGTGGAGGCGCGTTGGAACACGGCGTGACAGTCGCGGTCGTAGACGATCACCCGGTCGTGGTCGAAGGAGTGATCTCCTGGATCAGCGCGGATCCGCAGCGGCGGATCACCGTGACCCAGGTCGTCAGCGACATCACCGGGCTGGCCGAGCCCCGCGTCGCGGACGTGCTCATCCTCGACCTCGAACTCGGCGGCCGCATGGTCGCGGACGAGGTGGCCCAGCTTATCGCCGGGGGCTACCGGATCGTCGCCTTCTCCGCGCACGTCGATCCGGCCCTGATCCTGGATGTCCTGGACGCCGGCGCCCACGCCTACGTCAGTAAGGACGAGGGCCGTGAGCACCTGCTCGAGGCCGTGCTGGCGGCTGCGGACGACCGCCCCTGCGTGACCCGATCCCAGGCCAAGGCCATCCTCGCCGATCCCCGTCCCGGCCGCCCGGCCCTGTCAGGCAAGGAACGGCAGGCGCTGCTGCTCTGGTTCCAGGGCATGTCCAAGGCATCGGTGGCCCGCCGGATGTCCATCTCCGAGAACACGGTCCGGCAGTACATCGACCGGGCCCGGGTGAAGTACGCCACGCTCGGCCAGGCCGCTCACACGAAGGACGCGCTGCTGGCCCGGGCCATCGAGGACGGCCTTATCCAGCCGGGCGACGTAGCCACCGTACACCACCCTCGCCAGGCGGCCTGATCCCGGGCCCTCCTGACCGCGCGCGGACCGGCAGGCGCTCCGGACGGCCGCTCCCGCCCGCGGGGCTTACCCCGCCTCCGCCGCGCTGGCCGGCTGGGGTGGCAGCGGGGGCGCGGTGCCCGCGGCGGTGGGCGCCAGGAACTTGGCTACGTCGAGCCCCGATCCGACCATCTGCTTGAGCATGAAGTCGTGGTTGAGGTCGAGGATGGCGCGGGTCTCGGCGGCGATCACCGCGTTCCGGTTGAGGCTCAGCTCGTTGTCCTGCTGCTGCTCCCCCGACAACGACCAGTTGGTCGAGCCCTTTCACCGTGTACACGCCGTCGACGATGACGATCTTCAGGTGGGAGATGGCGTTGTGCACCGAACTGGTGCCGATCGCGATGCTGTTACCGAAGGCATTGTTGTTCCACTTGGCCAGGATGGCCTTTTCGTGCACGCCCGCGGCCTGGCTGCGGTCCAGGCTCATCTGGACGTAGACCC
Organism: uncultured Actinomycetes bacterium; assembly: GCA_963781085.1. Taxonomy (GTDB): domain Bacteria; phylum Actinomycetota; class Actinomycetes; order Streptosporangiales; family Streptosporangiaceae; genus RYN-230. The sequence continues at coordinate 48,891 of CAWAES010000051.1, read as the reverse complement.
GCTCGTCGGCCAGCTTGCCCTGGATGATCGTGTTCAGCTCGTCGTCGTCGTAGCCGAACATGTTGACCACGATGGAGTGCTGCGCGGTTCCGAGCAGGGCGACCAGCAGCCCGTGGACGTTGTCCCGTGGAGCGAAGAAGGTCCTTTCGTCGTCGGGATAGCCATCCAGGAACGTGCCTTCGGCCTTGTACGTTCCAAGGTTGTCCCACACAAACGGCGCATCGGCCATTGCCAGCCCCCCTGAGTTGTTCTTACGGGGGCAAAGTATCCCGTGCGCGGGCCGCTGGCTATGGCCGAAGTGCCCTGAGTTGAATCAGCCGCGCGCGTAGTTGCTGGCCCCGTACCAGTCGACCACCACGACGGGCTCGTCCCCGACCACCCAGGCGTCGTGCCCCTGGGGCAGCGCGGTGACGTCTCCTGGCCGGGCGTCGAACTCCGCCCCGTCGCCCATCACGACGTGCAGCGTGCCCTGCACGTGGTACTGGAAATGCGGCGCTTCGCACAGCTCGGTTCCGGCGAGCGGCTTGACGTCCTGTGACCAGCGCCAGCCTGGCTGCAGGGTGAGCCGGCCGACCTCCCCGCCGCCGATCCGCAGCAGGTGCAGCACCCCGTGGTCGAACGCGCGCGTCTCGTCGGGGGTCTCGAAGCTCTTCTGTTCCGCTTTTCCGGTCATGGTCCCCACTCCCTTGTTGCCCGCAGGCTCGTGTACCTCTTGCTGCTGAGCCTGGCCGGCCCGGGTTGCAGCTCACCTTGCAGCCGCTGACCTGGCGGTTGGGGCTGCGGCAGGGTTGGATACCGGCATGAGGTCACTCGCGGTGCGGGTGCTCAACGACTTCGGCGTCAACGGGATGGAGCCGCAGTCGCTGGGCAGCCGCAAAGCGCGCCTGGCGCTGCACCTGCTGGCCCTGGCCGGCGGCCAGGTGGTGTCCTCGGCTGCGCTCGCGGACGCACTGTGGGGTGACACCCCGCCCGCGAACCCCGACGATCAGCTCGCCGTGCTGGTCAGCCGCCTGCGGTCGGTGCTCGGCCGGGACCGGATCGAGCATCGTGACCACGGCTACCTGCTGCGCTGCGACTGGCTCGACGCCACCGAACTGGCCGGGCTGGCCGGCGAGGTGGGCCGGCGGCGCGACGCGGGCCAGGTGATGGGGGCGGCGGCCGCGGCCCGCGTCGCCCTCTCCCTGATCCACGGCGACGGCCCGGCGCCACTGCCCGGCGAATGGGCCCAGCTGCGGCGGGCTGACCTGGAGCGGCTGATCCGCCGCGCCCGCCAGGTGGCGGCTACCGCGCTGCTGGCCGCCGGTGACTGGATGGCGGCGGCCGACGCCGCCGCGACCGCGCTGGAGTATGACCCTTACGACGAGGCCGCGCTCCGGGTGCTGCTCCGCGCCCAGGTGATGGGCGGCCGGGTGGCCGCGGCCCTGGCCACCTACGCCAGCACCCGGGAGCGGCTCGCCGACGAGCTCGGCACCGACCCGTCGCCCGAGACGGAGGCGCTGCAGCTGGCGATCCTGCGCGGCGAGCTGGTCCCGTCAGCACCCGCACCGGCCCCGGCCGCCCTGGGCCTGGTCGGCCGGGAGGAGGAACTGGCCTACCTGGACGCCGTGGCCCTCCGCGCCCACCGCGCCCGGGCTGAGACAGGCGCCAGTGCCGAGACAGATACGACGGCCAGCCCAGACACTGGGGGCGAGGCAGCTGGCCGCGTCGAGGTGGTGGTGATCGAGGGCGAGGCCGGCATCGGCAAGACCACCCTGCTGCGCACCTGGGCCGACCGGCGGGCGGCCGCCGGGGACACAGTGCTCGTGGCGACGTGCGGGCAGCTCGACCGGGCCATGCCGCTGGACGCGCTGCTGGCCGGGCTGGCCGCGCTGCTGCGCCGGCTCGGGCCCGAGGTGGCCGCGGATCTGCTGGGAGGCGACGAGCCGCTGCTCGGGCCAGTGCTGGCCCCGGGCTCCCGTCCGGTCGCCCTCGTCCCTGAAGCACGGGCGCGGCCGGTTCTGGCCGACAGCATGCTCGGCCCCGCGGTCCTGTACGCGGCCCTGGTCCGGCTGCTCGGCAGGCTCACCGCGCGGGGGCCGCTGGTGGTCGCGATCGACGATGCGCATCTGGCGGGCCCCGCGCTTCCGGACTGGCTGGCTTTCGTGCGGCGCGAGGCCGTGCCGCTGGCGGTGGTGGCTGCGGTCCGGCCCGGAGTGGGTGAGCCCCTGCCGGCCACCGGGTTCGTCAACCTCGGCGTGCTCGGCCGGGACGCGGCCGCCGAGCTGGTCGGCCCGGCGCGGGTGGACGAGCTGTACGAGCGGTCCAAGGGGCACCCGCTGTTCCTCACCGAACTCGCCCAGCAGACTGCGGGCGGGACGCTGCCCGCATCGCTGGTCGAGTCGGTGTCCGCGCGCTGCGACGAGCTGGGCAGCGCCGGGGCGCTGCTGCGGACCGCGGCGGTGATCGGCTCCGAGCTGGACATCGACCTGCTGGCGGCGATCCTGGGCCGCGGCGCGGTGGAGCTGCTGGACGACGCCGAGCGGGCCGTCGCGGGGCAGTTCCTGGCCGACGAGGGCGGGACCCTCCGGTTCCGGCACGAGCTGCTGCGGGAGGCCCTCGCGGCGAGCGCCACCGCCGGACGGGCGGCGCTCCTGCACCGGCAGGCGGGCCGGGTCCTGGCCCGGCGGCCGGACGCTGACCCGATGGTGGTGGCTCACCATGCCCGCCTGGGCGGTGACCTCGCGCTGGCCTCACGTACGCTGCGGGACGCGTCGGCGCGGGCCGGGGAGCGCTTCGATCACGCCGCGGCCGAGGCCCTGCTCGACGACGCCCTGCTGCTGCACCCCGATCAGGAGGGCTGGCTGGCCCGGGCCCGGGTCCGCACCCGGCGTGGCCGCTACACCCAGGCCCTGGAGGATGTCCAGCGCGCCGGGGTAGCGGGCCCGGCCGCCCTGGAGGCCGGCGCGTGGGCGTCATACTTCGGCCGCCGCTTCCGGCAGGCCGCCCAGTTCGCCGAGGACGGCGCGCTGGCGGCGGTGGATCCGGTCACCCGGGCCAGGTGCCTGGCGGTCGGGGGCCGTACCTACCATGCCGCGGGCGACCTGGACCGGGCCGAGCGACTACTCGGTGAGGCGTTCTCGCTTGCGGAGGGCGCGGACCGGGTGACCGCGGCCGCGTGGCTGGGGGTGCTCCGGGCCCATCAGAGCCGGATGAGCGAGGCCCTGCCGCTGCTGAGCCCAGCGGCCCGCGGGCACGTGGGGGTGGAGTACACCTCGGCCACTTTGCATGCGCTGCTGTTCACCGGGCACGCGCACGCCCTCGCGGGCCGCCCGGCCCAGGCCCTGGCTGCGCTCGCGCGCTACACCGAGGAGGTGGAGCGCCGGCAGGTGCCGCGCTTCGCAGGCCGGGCCGAGAACTTCGCGGGCTGGGTGCTGCGGAACCTGGGGGCCGCCGGGGAGGCCGCCGAGCAGCACGCCGCGGCACTGGAGATCGCGCAGCGCCAGGGCACAGCCGAGGTCACCGTCGCCGCCCTGGAGGACCTGGCCGAGCAGGGCCTGGACGCCGGGGACACGGACGGTGCCCAGGCCCGGCTGGCGGAGGCCGCCGCGCTGCTCCGGGGAGACCTGGTGTTCGGCTGGCGGCTCGACCTGAAGCACCGGCTCATCACGGGCCGCCTGGCCCTCGGGTGCGGCGATCCTGGCCGGGCGGCGGCCGTGGCCAGCGAGCTGGAGTCGCGCGCGACCGCACTGGGTGTCCCCCGGTACGTCAGCGAGGCCCGCCTGCTCGGGCACCGGGCGGACCGGGCCCTGGGGCGTCCGGTGGACCCCGGCGCCGTCGAGGCCGACCTGGACCTGCTCGACGCCTCGGTGGCGATCGAGGCGTGGTGGTGGACCGGCGAGGTGGCTGCCGACTTCGCCAACCCAGCCTGGCTCGACCGGGCCGTGGACCGCGCGGACCGGCTCGCCGGGCAGGCGGGGGGCTACGGGGACGGGCTGCGGCGGCACGTGGACCAGCGCCTGGCCGCCTGGCGCGCCCTGGCCGGCTAGGCGGCCTGGCCAGCCCGATCAGCCTGGCCGACGAAGCCCCGCCGGGACGGGTCCGGCTTAGCGGCCGGTGAGGACCAGCATGGAGACAACCAGCGGCCCCGTCCCGGCCACGGCCTGCTCAGCGGCGCGCCGCGCGGCCGCCCGCGGCCCGGCGTCCAGCGCCTGGAGGAACGGGGCGACCTGGGCCATGCCCAGCCGCCACGACACCAGCTGCGCCGGGGCCGACAGGCCGGTCGGCACGGTCATCGTGCGCACTCGCACGCCGGTGAATCCGGCGGCGGACGCCTGGGCGGCCAGCCGCGCCGGGTCCAGCGCCGCCGGGCCGGCCTCCCGCTGTATCGACCGGTACCAGGCGGGGGGCTGGAAGCCGAACGGGCGCAGCGCCTCGTCCACGGCCAGCTTGGCCGGATGGGTCCAGCCGGGCGCGAACGTGCTGGCTGCGAGGCTGCGGCCGACGCGCCGGATCTCGCGAAGGGCAGCCGCCGGCCGGCTCAGGTGGTTGAGGCAGAACGCGGCCACGACCAGGTCGAAGGCCTGATCGCGGAACGGCAGGGCCGCGGCGTCGGCCGCCACCGGGTGCAGCGCCGGGCCGGCCCGGCGCAGCATGGCGGTGGCCAGGTCAGCGGCCACCACCCGGTCCGCGCCCGCGGCCAGCACGGCCCGGCCGGCCACGCCGGTGCCGGCGCCCAGGTCGAGGACCCGGCGGCCGGCCACCGGGAGCGGCGCCTCCCCGACCAGGGCCCGGGCCAGCGGGGTGTACACCTGCTCCGGGCCGAAGGCCCAGTCTGCGGCCGCGGCCTCGTAGGCTGCGCGCACCTGCGGGGCCAGCCCAGCAGGGTCAGGCTCAGCAGGGCCGGGCTCAGCAGAACTCAGTGCCGCAGAGCTCAGCTGAGCAGGGGTGCGGCCTGCACTGCCTTGGCCTCCCACCACGCCAGCTCCTCGTCGTAGCCGCCCAGGGCCTTCTCCCAGCCGAACTGGACCAGGGCCCCGAGCAGGCACAGGGCCAGCTGCCGGTCCCACCACGGCCCGGTGTTGACACCGCAGTCTTCCAGCGCGTCCCGGTAGACGCCGATCGACGCCTCCTTGACCTGCGGGAGACGGCGGCAGTTGATGGCCAGGTACCAGGCCAGGTCACTGAGCGGCGCGCCCACCCCGGGCTGTTCCCAGTCCAGCACGACCGTCCGCCCGGTGTCGTCGGTGCCGAGGTTGTCCAGCTTCCAGTTGCTGTGCACGAACGTGTGCGGCGTCCTGGCCAGGGCGTCGACCAGCGGGCCGGGGTCGTGGGCCAGGGGGGTGACTACGGCCGCGGCGCCCGGCGCCACCTGCGCCAGCAACGGCCAGCCCCGGCCGACCAGCTGGGGCACCAGGTGCTCGGTTCCGGTGGCCGCCTGCGTGGCCGCTTCGGCCTGCGCCATCCAGGGGGACAGCTCGAGGTAGCGGTGCGCCGCCGGGATCACGTCGAACTCGGGGCCGCACGCCCAGAACGCGGCGTGCAGGGCGGCCATATGCCGCAGGAAGCTCTGGTGCTGGCCGAGCGGGATCGCCTCATCCGTGGCCGGGACCAGCCATGGCGTCACGTCCCGCATCAGCAGCGCACAGCCGCGCGGCGATGCCGGTCCGCGGGCCGGGCCCGCAGCGGGGTCGGGCTCTTCGGGGGCGGCTCCGACGATGGGCTGGTTGAAACAGTCAGGCAGGCGGGCCAGAATCCCCCGCTCCCACAGCTCCAGCGGGGCTCCGCGCAGCGAGCCGGACGCCCGCATGGTCCAGTCGACGCTCAGGTCCAGGTGCTTCAGCACGTAGCCCTGGCCGTCGATCATGACCCGCTCCAGCCGGGCCCCGGACTTGCCGGGGGCCCCGTCCAGGGGGGTCCGCCCGGTCACGCCCGCGAGCAGCTCGCCCACGTCGCGGTAGCGCCGGGCGGGCCGCAACGCCACGGCGCCGTCGCGGCCGTCCCCCAGATCATGCATCAGCCGCTTCCATCTCAGCGAGCAGGGCGGCCGGCCAGCGGCCCCCGCAGAACACCATATCGGAGGCGATCCGGTTGCCCCGGACCGTAATCAGGTGCATATGGTGCCCGGCGTGCGGCACACCGTTCTCGGTCCAGGACAAGGTGTACTCGACCACTTCGCCCGCCCCGCCGGAGACCGGATAGCGGCGCAGTTCGTCGAAGTGGCCCGGGTCAGCGAACCACCGGGCGTACTCGGCGCGGATCGCGTCCGGGCCGGCGGCGTGCAGCCGCCAGCCGGGCACGGTCGCGTCCAGGGTGGCGTCAGCGCTCCACGCATCGCAGTCAGGGATGGTCGCTGTCTCGATCGCTTGCAGGAACTTCCCGATCACCGGGTTGTCTGCTCCCGGGCTCGGGGCTAGCTGGCTCTGCGCCACCGGGTCCTGCACCACTGGGTTCTGGGTCATGGTCGCCTCCTGACGGGTCAGCCCCATCGTGCGGGCCCCGGCTTGCAGTCAGGTTGCAGTCCCGGCGCAGGCGTCCCTGTTACTGACCATCCTGACGATGCGGGCCTCATACGTACCGGCACAATTAGTTCAGGGCCTACGGGACCGGACCCTGACCATGCGGGGCACCCTGAGGAGGCAGGAATGTCGCTAGCCCAGGCCAGTATCCAGCTCACGTTCCCCCAGTCCCCCTTCCCCCCGCTGGCCGTCGGCTTCATGGGCCTGGGGACGGGCTATCTCGTCTACGGAACCCAGGAACTCTTCGGCTACCCTCCGCGCGACGAGCGGGTGGACCTGGCCACCGGCATCTGGGGTATCTGGATGCCGGGTTTCATGCAGTTCCTCACCGGCGTCTACCTGTTCGCCGGGCTGACCCTGTTCGGCACGTTCACCGCGTCACCACCGCTGTACATGGCGGCCCTGGCCTTCACCGCGTACGGCGTGCACTGGTTCGCGATGGGCTGGATCAGGCTGCGCCGGGCCGACGCCCGGGCCAATATCGGCATGACCGTCGCGTTCCTGGCCATCTCGGTGCTGGGCATCATCGTCTTCTTCAAGGCCGGCGACGCCCCGGTGGGCGGCCTGTTCATCGGCCTGGCTTGCGTGTATGTGGCGGAGTTCTTCGCCACCCTGGCCCCCGACGTGCCGGCCTTCCGCCCGGCGGAGAAGGCCCTCGGCTTCTTCCACCTCGGCACCGGGCTGTGGCTGCTGTACCTGGTGTTCGCGGTCGCGCTGAACTTCATCTTGAAGTACACGCTGCCCCTCTAACGAGGACCCGCCCAGCCGGCCAGGGCCGCGGGGTCAGACCGCGCTCGCCGACGTGGTGGACGCTCGCCCACGCACGCGTCCCGTGTGCCGGGCGTAGCTGACCCGTCCGATGGTCTGCCAGATCAGCCGGGCCGGGACCGGCATCGCCGTGAGCACGCTGGCCCGCTCGCTGGCGTCGGCGTCCTCCAGGACCGCACCCAGGAAGACGAGCAACTGGCGCTTCGGCGTGCTGGCCAGGAAGTGCTCACCCTGGGCGTCCCATTCCTGCCTGCTGAGGTGGCGGGCGGCGACCGGGAGCAGGTGGGCCTCCTCGTCGTCGAGGTGCTCGAGTACGACGGCCCGGTGCGCGGTGAGCGCCTCGACCAGGCGGTCCCGCTCGGGCGCGCGGGCCGACGCCTGCCAGGCCGGGCAGGCCGGCCATCACCTGGTCGAGCGACGCCGCGACCCGCTCATGCTGGGCCTCCATCCGGAACACGACCTCGGACTCGAGGTCAGCCCGGGCGTGCAGCAACGGCCAGAGCAGCTCGTCCTCGCCGGCATGATGATTGTGCAGCCCGCGCTGATACCAGCGAAGGTGCGCGGCGAGCACCCTGGCCCGGCGCGTGTCGCCGTCCGGTACGGCCGCGATCAGGGACGCGAGCAGCCGTGACTCACGCCGGAAGGCGCGGTGGATCACGACCATGTCGTGGGTGTCCAGCAGCGGCCCGGCGGGGCTGGGTGTGGTGTGTGCAGTCACTGGAATCACCTGTTCCGGTGGGTTTCGTTGTCCGTCTCACCGTGCCGCGCCCCTGATCATCTGTCCAACAGATGTAATTGCTGATCACCATTGATACGCTCGATCTATGGAGCTCCGGGAGCTAGCGCACTTCGTCGCGGTCGCCGAGGAGTTCCCCAGCACTTACCGGCTGACATGGCTATCAGCACGCCGTGCCGGCGGGGCGGCACCTGATCGATGTAGGGGTCTTACTCAGCCCTTTTCATCCTCCGATCTCGCGGTTTTGAAGGACGTGGATGGCTTTGGCCAGTTGCCCGGCTCTCCATGGGCAGCAGCGGAGTTTGCGCAGGATGCGCCAGGACTTGAGCTGGGCGTTGGCGCGCTCGCCGGGACCGCGCAACTTGGCGTGGGCGCGCTTAGCCGCCTTCTGCGGCTCGGGCTTATTCCGGTTTTTGTACGGAGTACGGATAGGGTCACCAGCGCCGTGGTAGCCCTTGTCCGCCAGCACGACCAGCCCGGAGGCCGCCAGCGCGGGCAGGATGCCCCAGATCCGGGCGGCGGCCAGGTCTGCACGCTGCCAGGCAGCGGCCCCGACACCCACACGATGTCTCCGTCGGGGGTGGCGATGACCTGGAGGTTCATCCCGTGGCGACGGTGCTTGCCTGAGTAGAACGGCCGGTCGGCGGCGACCCGGTCGATCGGCATTAACGTGCCGTCGATCACCACGTAGGCGTGCCCGGCCCGCTGGGCATCGGCCAGCGCCCGGCACAGCTTCGGAGCCCGGGCGGCCAGCAGCGCCACCGCCTCGGTGACGTATCTCCAGGCGGTGGCGGTGCCGATGCCGAACCCGGCGGCCAGTCCGGCGAACGTCTCGCCCTTGCGCAGGTAGGCCAGCACCAGCAGGGCCTGCTGGGCGGGGCTGAGCCTGCGCCAGGGAGAGCAAATCTGCTGGCGGTGGCGGCGGATGATCCCAGTCACATAGGTGAGGGTCCGGCGCGACAGCGGCAGCGCGGCAGGGTAGAACAGCATCGAAGCCTTCCGGCAGGCGAACGCGGATCTTGAGCAATCGCGTCATCTACCGTGGGTTTCGCCACGTCTCAAGCCGGCACGCCGCACATCAGCGGGGTCCATCGTCCAAATGCCCGTGTGCGAGCTCCAAGGCAAGATCGATCGTGATCTTCATGATGAGGGATTCGCGATCCCGGCCAGTCTTGCCCAGCGGACTGGAGGAACCACGCGTAACCTCACCGCTGACGCAGTCTTCGGTATCGATCTCCAGCGATCCCCGGCGCCACCAGCGAGGAACACGCAGCCTCGCGCGCAATATCACCCCCGGCCCGGCGATCGACCCTGCCCCCGTCACCAGCAGATTCCGGCTTAGTTCCTCCAGCTCGTGGCCGCGCGCCCGAAGGACATGAGTCAGCTCATGATCGAAAACCTCGCCGGCTCCGGCAGCCTCGGGCTCACCCTCCATACCGCCCAGTATGACTGCCCTGCGCAGCCCGCCAGCGCACCGCGAGGGCAAGACCGGTCAGGGGGTACCGTCAGCCGCTGAAACACCACCCATGCCGTCCAAGGCGTCAGCATCAATCCCAAGATCAGGTTGAAAAAGGCTCACTGGCTGGGAGTCTCTCTGACCGCGATAGGCAGTTAGAGTCTGCTTGAGAACTCAGACGGCTTCCTATGTCAACGGCGCGATGCCGGGCGGGCGGAGAGCGCCGCTCGGGCAGCTGGCAGGCTGAAGCAATGCGGGTCTATCTGATCACCGGCAACCCCGGGTCAGGCAAGTCAACCCTGGCCGCAGAGCTGTCACAGCGCGGCCTGATCGCCGTTGATGCAGATGACCTGGCTTTCTGTGAAGACAACGCTGGAGTGCGAGTCGACCAGCCCCCCGGCGCAGACGACGCCTGGCGGCGCGCTCACCGCTGGGTCTGGAGCCGTGTGCGGATGGAGCAGGTAATCGCCGCGTCTGGTGAAGCCGGGCGCGTGTTCTTCTGCGGGATCGCCCGGAACCAGGATCAGATGCTGGACTTGTTCGAGAAGGTGTTCCTGCTGGTGATCGACGCCGGCACGCAGATTGCCCGGCTCGCAGCCCCGGCGCAGGCGACTTTGCCGGTTCGCAGCGAGGTGATGAAACGGCAGATCCGCGAAGGCCGCCATGTCTTCCAGGCCCAGATGCTCTCCAGAGGAGCGATCCCCCTGGACGCAACCGCGTCACCGAAGGTCCTTGCGGACAGCCTGCTGGCCTGCCTCGGCCCCGGCTTGTGACGGCAAGCCTGTCCGGCTCGTGCGCGGGGAAGCGCGGCGCTACGTCATCGCCACGGCAGTTGGTTTTCAAGCGGGCTCTTAGAAAATTGGCTCATAGACCTTCGCGCCCATGTGGCCAGGATAGGCGACCGGATCGACTGACCAATAGCGTTACTCATAACTAGCTGACTGTCCCATAGTCAGCATCAATTTGTGGCCTAACCAGGCTAGACTCGTCACGCGCTGTCTTTCAAGCCTGGCGTCTTGCCAGGTTGAGTCATGAATTTTGAGTAGGCCAAAATGTCTCTTTCAGTTTCAAGATGTTTGAGCTTCCCAAAGGTGCGGTCTCCTCAACCAGTGCCACCCCGCTATCATCTTCCGGAACAATGCAAAAGAGCAGGCCTGTGTGGAAGTTTATAATAGGATTTGCGTCGGGATGAGAGGTTGTAGCGCTTTGGCAGTGCTGCTTACTGGCATTCTGTGCTGTGACAGCTACGCTGTAAGCCTGAGATGAGCCTTGAGCAAGCTCGGGTGTTCCAATGCTACTTGCCTCGAACTCTAGGTCCGCATTAGTATTTAGCAGTACTTGTCCCTGATTGAATTCGATTCCAGTCGGCCCGCTATCATTTGTGCCCATTGGAACAGCAAGATTCCAGACCTTACAGTTTTGACCCTGCAAGCAACTGGCAGAGCCAGTGCCACCAGACGTACCCGAAGTCACGGTAACCGTCACAGTCGGCGCGGGGGGCTGTGTAATCCTTACAGTATGTGTTGGGAGTGGCGCGACGGTAATATGCAAGGCCCCAGCTCTATTGGCGGCAAAGCCAACAACGATAGTAGCGATCGCCCCGATGACAGCTGCAACTATAACTGGCCACCAGCTTCGGTCTTTGCGTGGCCGCTCGTGGTTGTACATGATCCTCCCCATTGCCTGTAGGGACAAATAAAACCATAGGCAGAGCAAGGACCGCGCCCTGTTGCGTTGATGAAGGTGGGAGGCAGCTAGCCCCGACGTGGGCTGTCATGCCTAGCAGATCCGGCGCGATGCAGCGGGCGATGATGATCTCTGAGAAACCTCTCGAGACGGACCCATGCCTTTGCACAGGTCAGATGCTGTCTCTGGAGAGCATCAGGAGATTCGTGGTTGTCGCGGAGGAGCGGCACTTCACCCGGGCCGCAGCGCGAGTGCATGTGGTGCAGTCCAGCCTCAGCTCGTCGGTGGCCGGGCTGGAACGGGAACTGGACGAAGCGCTCTTCGTCCGGGACAACCGCCGGGTGGCGCTCACCCCGGCCGGCCGCGCCCTGCTGCCAGCCGCGCGCCGGGCGCTCGCCGCTGCCGACGAAGGCCGCGACGCCGTAGCCGGCGTGCGCGGCGTGCTGCACGGCCAGCTGCGGGTGGGCGCGATCCAGACCCTGGGCGTTGTGGACCTGGCCGCGTTGCTGGCCAGGTTCCGCCGTGCTCATCCCGGGGTCACCCTCCGGCTGAGCCACGGCGCGGCATCCGACCTGGCCCGCGCGGCGGCCGACACCGAACTCGACATCGCGTTCGTCGACGGTCCCGTCGACCTGGCCCGGCTCACCCGTATCCCACTGGGCCAGGACGACCTGGTCCTGGGGGTCCCGCGGGGTGACCCGCTGGGCCGGCGGACCAGCGTCCGGCTCGACGACCCGGTGCTCGGCGACCGTGACTTCGTCGAATACCGGGCCGACTCAGCCCTGCGGGCCCAGATCGACGCCGCCTGCGCGGCCGCCGGGCTCGCCCGGCGGATCGTCTGCGAGGTAGAGAACATGCAGTACCTCGTCGAGTCGGTGCAGCAAGGCCTGGGCGTCACGGTGCTACCGCCCGCGGCCATCCGGGCCGCGGGCGGGCAGGTCGGCGCGGTCCCGATCACGCCGCCGCTGCACCGCGATCTGAGCGCGGTCGTGGCGGCGGGCCGTCCGCCCACGGGGGGCGCGGAGGCACTGCTCGGCCTGCTCGCGGCTGGCCTACGCGGTGGCGCCGGCTGACGCGCTCATTTCGATGGGGTGGGCGAGGGTCTGGTAGACCACGCAGTAGCGCTCGGTCAACCGGAGCAGCGTCGCGATCTGCTCCTCGCTGGCCTCGGTGTCGAGCTCGAAGCTGAGCCGGATGGACGTGAACCCGACCGGCGCCTCCCGGTCCACCGCGAGCGTCCCGCGGAAGTCCAGGTCGCCCTCAGCGTGCACGGTCCCGCCAGTGATCGCTATCCCCAGCGACGTGGCGACCGCCCGGAGCGTCACCCCGGCGCAGGCGACCAGCGCCTCCAGCAGCATGTCCCCGGAGCAGAGCAGCGACCCGTCGCCACCCGTGGCCGGATGCAGACCCGCCACGGCCAGGGCGCGGCCCGTGTCGACCGAGCAGGTGATGCCCTCGTCCCCCAGCTCACCGCGGGCGCGCAGGGTAACTACCGCCTGCCGCGGATCCTGGCGGTAGGCCTCCTTGAGCGGCTCCTGCACGGCGCGCAGTCCGTCGCTGTCCACGGGCGTCTCCTTCTCTCTTCGGGCGAGGGCTGAGTTCAGCGGCGGTCGGTGGAATACAGGTACGGGCCACGGCCGCCGGGGTCCACCGGGGAGGCCGCGGTTTCGCCACGCAGCCAGCGGATCGCGGCCTGGATGCCCTCACCGTACTGCGGGGGCGGGTAGCGGTCCGGGTCCACCGGGACGCCGCCGGGCCGGCCTTGCAACACGACCAGGTTGGCCGCTGCGTCCTCATGGTGCAGGTGGGACGTGCTCGGCAGGCCGACCGTCTGCCCGCACAGCGGCGCCGCCGGGGACTCGCCCAGGACCCAGTCGAGGAGATCCCGGACCCCGCGCAGCCAGGCCGCGTTCATCCAGCCCGCCTCCCAGCGCCACGGATGCCGGGCGTCCGAGGCGGACATGGCGTCGGGCAGGTCAGCGTGGTGCAGCGCGTCCCGCGAGAGGTCACGAAGCTCGCGCATCTCCTCGTCGGTGCGCACGTAGTCGCCGCGGGCCCCGATGAAGCGGCCGCGGTTGTCCGCGTGCACCGGGATCTCGTCGCTGCCCCCGGCGAGCCAGGCCAGGACCGCCCGGGTCTCACGGAACTCGTCGCGGAAGTCGGCGGGCACGCCAGGCGGGGCCGTGGAGCCCTCCGGCTCCGCCGCGGCCTCGGCCAGGATCTCGTCCCGGGACGGCGGGCTGCCGGGGGCCAGGGACAGGGTCACCGGCGACGGGCGGGTCCCGGTCAGCGCCCACTGCCAGGCCAGGGCGGTGCGGCCGCGCGGGCCCATCTCACGCAGGCTCTGCGCGAGAACCGCCTCGACGTGCGGGCGGGGACGGACGATCGCGGGGCCGAGCTGGTCGGGCAGATAAACGGTGGTCACGGTCCCACGGTACGGGCGACCGCTGACAGCGTCATCCCCGTCCCGGTAAGCTGCGGGCGGGCCGTGACTGGCGCGCTGGGATGGGTAACCATCGGGGAGCGGCCCCGTCATCGGACGCATGCCGGGCGCCTGGGCGTCTCCGTGAGCACCCTGGAGGTCTCCATGTCGTCACCGAGCACCGAGTCGGCCGCCTTCCGCAGCGCGCTGGACGTGGTCCGTGCCGTCGAGCCTGGCGTGGCCGACGCGATCGCCGCGGAACTGGCCAGCCAGCGGGCCTCGCTCAAGCTCATCGCGAGTGAGAACTACGCCTCGCCCGCAGTACTGCTGGCCATGGGCAACTGGCTGAGCGACAAATACGCCGAGGGGACTATCGGGCGCCGGTTCTACGCCGGCTGCGCCCAGGTGGACACCATCGAGACGATCGGCGCGGGGCACGCGCGCGAGCTGTTCGGCGCGCCGCACGCCTACCTGCAGCCGCACTCAGGCATCGACGCGAACCTGGTCGCCTACTGGGCCATCCTGGCCCGCCGGGTCGAGGCGCCCGCGCTGGAACGCGCGGGTGCCCGCCAGGTCAACGACCTGACCGAGGAGGACTGGTCGCGGCTGCGCCACGAGCTTGGCAACCAGCGGATGCTCGGCATGTCGCTGGACGCCGGGGGGCACCTGACGCACGGCTTCCGGCCGAACATCTCCGGGAAGATGTTCGAGCAGCGCTCGTACGGCACCGACCCGGACACCGGCCTGATCGACTACGCCGTGGTGCGCGAGACCGCGCGCGAGTTCCGGCCGCTGGTGCTCGTGGCCGGGTACTCCGCCTACCCGCGGCGGGTCAACTTCGCGGCGCTGCGTGAGATCGCGGACGAGGTCGGCGCGACCTTCATGGTGGACATGGCACACTTCGCCGGCCTGGTCGCGGGCAAGGTATTCACCGGCGACTTCGACCCGGTCCCGCACGCGCACATCGTCACGACGACCACGCACAAGTCGCTGCGCGGACCCCGGGGCGGCATGGTGCTGTGCCAGCCCGAGCTGGCCGAGGCGGTGGACCGCGGCTGCCCGCTGGTGCTCGGCGGCCCGCTGCCGAACGTGATGGCGGCCAAGGCGGTGGCGCTGGCCGAAGCGCTCCAGCCCAGCTTCCGCGACTACGCCCAGCGCATCGTGGCGAACGCCAACGCCCTCGCGGACGGGCTGATCCTCCGCGGCGCCCGGCTGGTCACCGGGGGCACCGACAACCACCTGGCGCTCATCGACGTCAGCGGCTACGGGCTGACCGGGCGGCAGGCGGAGCAGGCCCTGCTGAACGCCGGCATCGTGACCAACCGGAACGCGATCCCGCGGGACCCGAACGGCGCCTGGTACACGTCCGGGATCCGGATCGGCACCCCGGCGCTGACGACCCGCGGGCTGGGCACCGGGGAGATGGATGTGATCGCCGGCCTGATCCACGAAGTGCTGAGCCAGACCCGGCCCGGGACCACGTCCAGCGGCGCGCCGTCCAAGGCGACCTGCGTGCTGGACGACGCGGTGGCCGAGCGGGTGGCCAAGCAGGCGGCCGAACTGCTCGAGGCGTTCCCGCTCTACCCGTCGGTCGATCTCAGCTGAGCGGCGCGCGGACGTTGGGGCGATGACCACGCCAGAGACCACCCTGCCGCCGGTCCTGGTCCTCGGCGCGACCGGGGGTCAGGGCGGCGCCGTCGCCGCCGCGCTCATCCGGGCCGGCCGCCCGGTCCGCGCCCTGGTCCGGGACCCGGCCGCCCCTGCCGCGCGGCGGCTGGCCGCGGCCGGGGCGCAGCTGGCCACGGGCGACTTCACTGACCCCGGGGCGCTCAGCGCGGCCATGCAGGGCGCCGCGGCCGCGTTCGCGCTCACCACGCCCTTCGAGTCCGGACCGGGGGCGGAGCTGGAGCAGGGCCGGGCGATCATCGAGGCGGCGGCTGCGGTCCGGCTGGGCCATCTGGTGTTCTCCTCGGTCGCCGGGGCCACGCAGGACACGGGGATACCGCATTTCGAGAGCAAAGCCGCGGTCGAGCGGGCCCTGGCCGCCAGCGGCCTCCCGCATACCGTCGTCGCCCCCACCTACTTCTACGACAACGCCCTCGGCGGCGCGGACCGGCTCCGCCGCGGCGTGCTGGATCTGCCGCTGCCCGCCGACCATCAGCTACAGCAGCTCGACCGGACCGACCTGGGCTCCTTCGTCGAACTGGTGCTCCGCGACCCGGCCGCGTTCGCCGGCCAGCGCATCGAGCTGGCCAGCGACGCGCCGACCCCGGCCCAGATGAGCCAGGCGCTGTCGGCGGCCCTGGGCCGCCCGGTCCGCTTCGACGAGGTGCCCATGTCGGCGGTGCGCCAGGGCAGCCCGGACATGGCCGCCATGTGGGGGTTCCTGCGCGGCCGGGGATACCAGGCTGATATCGGGGCCCTGCACCGCGACTACCCGGAGGTAGCCTGGTCCTCGTTCCGAGCCTGGGCGCGGCGGGCGGCCGGCCCGGCGCTCGCGCCGCCGGCGGCCTGAGGCGGCGGACGCAGGCCCGCGCGGCGCGCCCGGTGCCGGGCAGGGCGCGACCGGGAAACCCCGCGGTCGGCTGGCTCAGCACTTGCGCAGCTGGGCCTCAGCCGCCGGGACCGGGCGCTGGCCGCCGTCGGCGGCCTGCTGACGGGCGAGTTCCTGCTGGCAGTCGCGGGAGCGCAGCTCGATCGCGACCACCAGGCCAGCCAGTACGGCCAGCCCCCCGGCGATGAGGAAAGACAACCGGTACCCGGCGGTCAGCGACCCGGAGGCGTGCGCGGTGCGGGCCGCCGCGGCGGTCGCGAGAACGGCCAGGCCGACCGCGGCCCCGGTCTGCTGGCTGGTGGTGAACAACGCGCCGGCCAGGCCCTGGTCGCGTCCCTGCACGCCGCTGGTGATGGCGATCGAGGCGGTGGGCAGCGCGAGGCCGATGCCCACCGCGGTGAGCAGCAAGCCGGGCAGGACGTCTGCGGCGTAACTGCCCCCGGCCGAGATCTGGGCCAGCCAGAGCTGGCCGCCAGCCATGCTGGCCAGCCCGGCGAGCAGGACGTACTTGATGGACAGCCGGGTGAGCAGCCGGCGGGTGCCGAGCGTGGAGACGAGCACGACGGTGACCGTCGAGGGGACCAGCGCCAGGCCGGTCTGGACCGGGCTGAAGCCTTCGACGCGCTGCAGGTACAGCGATACGAAGTAGACGTAACCGGCGAGGATCGCCCCGATCATCAGCATGGCCACGACCGCGGCGCGGCGGGTCGGCGCGGCGAAGATGGCCAGGGGCAGCATAGGCGCGCTCGCGGCCCGCTCGGCCCACACGAAGAAGACGGCGAGCAGCACCGCGAGGACCAGCGCCGCGACACTGACCGGCGCGCTGAACCCGTGCTGCTGGCCGTAGCTCAGCCCGAAGATCAGCGATGCGAGCGAGACCGTGACCACCAGCGCGCCGCGGACGTCGATCCGCCCGGCGCCCTCCGCGTGGCGGCTGGCAGCCTCCGGGCCAGCGCCAGCATGATCAGGATGAGCGGCGGGTTGACCAGGAACACCGCCCGCCAGCCCAGGAACTGCGTCAGCAGCCCGCCCGCGATGATCCCGGTGGTGGCGCCCGCCGCCGTGGTCGCCTGCCAGGTGGCCAGCGCCCGGTTGCGGGCGGGACCCTCCGGGTTGACTGTGGTCAGCAACGAGAGCGCGGCCGGGGACACGAGTGCGCCCGCTGCCCCCTGGACGATCCGCGCGGCGATCAGCATGATCGGCCACTGGGCGAGCCCGCAGGCCAGTGAGGCCAGCGCGAACAGCACCAGCCCGATGACCAGCAGGCGGCGCCGCCCGAGCAGATCAGCGAGGCGCCCGCCCACCAGGAGCAGTGAGCCAAAGGTCAGCGCGTACCCGGTCACGATCCACTGCAACTGGGCCGCGGCCATGCCCAGCTCCCGCTGGATCGTGGGCAGGGCCACGTTGACGATGCTGAAGTCCAGCTGCAGCACGAACTGCGCCGCACAGATGAGGGTCATGACGAGCAGGCCGCCGCCAGGCCGGCCGGTGCGCGGCGGCTGCGCGTCGTCCCCTGCCATCGCACCCCTCCTCGGCCGTGAGCGGCAACCGCATCGTAACTGGATCGCCCGCCCGCGACGGCGGGCGCCGTGGGCCGCAATTGGCCGGCTGGCCTGCCGGAGGTCAACTGCCTGTCACCCGGGGTTGAGAGGCTGATGCTCATGTCTGCGACGGGGGTGGCGCGGGGCCCCCGGAAGCGGAAGGCCCGGACGCGGAGGGCGCGGACACGGGGCGCCAGGTTCACCGCCGTGATGGCGGCGGCCGCGGCCCGGCTCCCGTTCGGCCTCAGCCGGGTCGTGTCGGGCCGCCTGCTCGGATTCGCGGCCATCAGCTCGGTCACGTTCCCCGTGGACCTGGCCCTGCTCACCGCGTTCCACGGCGGGCTCAGGTGGCCGCTGCCGGCCGCCATCACTGTGGCCTACGTGCTGGCGTCCGGGCTGGGCTACTTTCTCAACCGGACGCTGAACTTCCGCTCACACGGCGCGGTGGGCCCCCAGCTGACCGTCTACGCCGCCGTGGTCACGGTGAACTTCCTGGCCCTGATCCTCGGCCTGACCACCGGGCTGGCCGCCCTGGGGCTGGACTACCGGCTGGCCCGGCTCATCGCGGCCGGGTGCGAATGCGCGTACACGTACTCCGCCATGCGCTGGCTGGTCTTCCGCGATGCCGGACCCAGGAATCCGGAAGCCCCAGCTGACCCGGTAGCCGTGCTCAGCGCCCGGCAGCATGACGACGACGCGGCGGGTCAGACCCCAAGCGGGCTAGATCGGTAACGAGCAAGCTAAAGCATTCTCGTTCCGCGCAGCGGCGGCAGCTCTTGGCTGCGCGGAGAGCTCCTCACTGAGGAGGGACCGCCCCGCCGGACAGTTCCGACCGCAGCTCGAGCGGGTCTTCGGTGACCACGGCGTACGGTCCCGGGCCGGGCTCTTTACGCTGGGCGCTGTACCGGGCCCCAGCCGGCGTGTAGCCGAGGTCGATCCGGTAGCGGGGAAAGTCACGGCGTAATAGCCGCGCCTCGCGCTCGGCTGCGATGACCTGGCCTGGATCGGGGAGGGGTGGATGGTCGTCTGCCGGAAACATGATCCGACTCTGCGCGCCCGGCCCGTTACGGTGGGAGTGTTGACAGCACGCCGGTCAACACCCGTCAACGCCGCCAGCGTGGGGAATGGTTCAGGCGATGGACGACTTCTCCGGAAGACTCGACGCAGCCATGGCCGCCCGCAACATCGGTGTGCGCGCCCTGGCCCGGCGGGTGCATTGCGACCCGGGCCTGATCTCGCGGCTCCGGAGCGGGAAGCAGCAGCCGTCGCCGAACATCGCCCGGCTCCTCGATGAGGAGCTCGGCGCGGCCGGGACGCTGACCGCCGCGGGCCGGACCGCCCCGGCCCGTCCGGACACGGTCGCCGGCGACGAGATCGCCGCGATCGAGGTGGTGCGCCGCACGGCCGCCAGCGACGTCGGCGAGGCCACCGTGGGCGAGCTCGAACGGATCACCGATGGCATGGCGCTGGCCTACCCGCGGACCCCACCGGACCAGCTCCTCACCCGGGTCCGGACGCACCTGGCGTATGCGAGTGGCCTGCTGGCCAGGCGGACGACGCTCAACGAGCACCGGCGTCTGCTCGTCACGTCGGGGTGGCTGTCTCTCCTCGCGTCGACGTGCCTCATCGATCTGCGGCGGTTCCCGCCCGCGTCGGCCTACCTGCGCACCGCGACGGAACTGGCCCGGGAGACGGGGGACCGCGAGATCGCAGCATGGTGCCTGGAAACGAAGGCCTGGCAAGTCCTTACCGATGGGGACTACCCGCACGCCGCCGTGTACGCCCAGGCCGCCCAGCGCACCGCCCCGCAGGACGGCAGTGCGTACATCCAGGCGACCGGGCAGGAGGCCCGCGCGTGGGCCCGGCTCGGCGCGGCGAGGGAAGCCCGCGAGGCTCTGGCCCGGACGGAGGCCCTCGTCGCCCCGCTGCCGATGCCGGACCGCCCGGAGCACCACTACCAGTACGACCCCGCAAAGTCTGACGCATACACGGCCACGACTCTCGCCTGGCTCGGCGACCCTGCGGCAGCGGGATATGCGCGAGGCGTCCTCGGCCGGCTGGAATCAGGCACCGACGGCCCCGTCCGGCCCCGGCGGGCAGCGTCAGCCAGGCTGGACCTGGCGCTCGCGCTCACCGCGTCAGACGAGTTGGACGAGGCTGCGCACACGACCCTCACCGCGGTCACGTCCGGCCTGCTCGTCCCGTCGAACTACTGGCGGGCCGAGGAGGTCATCGAGGTAATCGGCGACCGGGGGGTCGCTACGGCGGGGGACCTCCGGGAGGCGTTCGACGAGTTCTGCGTCCCCGTCCGGCCAGCTTTGCCACCCGGCCGATGACCAGCGGGCCGCGGATCGGGAGTGCTCACCGCCGTCCCGCCGCATGGAGATGACGCAGTACCTCAGAGTAGGAGCTGACCAGGCCCTTCTCGCAGTAGTTCAGGCCTGCCTGAGCAAGGCCCGCACTACGGTCCGGCAGCGGCGTAGCGCCGGGCGCGGCATGGCCGGGAACAGGTGGTGCTCGATCTGGTAGTTGAGACCGCCGAGCATGGTCTCATGTCAGTCACGTCCCGGTCCGGTTCCGGATCGGCGGTCCGCGCCGGGGTCAGCCGGGTGCCCGCGCTGGTCGTGCCACCACTCGGCCAAGGCCAGCTGGAGCAGCCCAGGCAGCAGGTCCCGGGATCGCCTGACCATCCAGCCGGTGCCCTTGGTGGCCATCCAGTGGGCCTGGCGCCAGGCGCTCGGCTCGGGGTTGGCCGGCTCGGGGTGGGGCGGGGCCAGCGGCGGCATGCCCCGCTCCGCCAGCCGTTCCGCGAACATCCGGGCCAGCATCCGGTGCCCGCGCTCGCTGGGGTGCAGCCGGTCCACGCCCCACATCCGCTTGTCGTAGATCTCCGGGCGCGCCGCGAGGTCGACGTGGACCAGGTCGTAGCGCACCGCGAGCTGGGCCAAGACCGCGTTGATCTGGTACGCCCGGCGGGCCAGCGGGCGGCGGATGGAGGCCGGGATCCGGAGCAGCAGGCCGGGGTCGGGCAGGCTCGCTGTGAGTACTACCGTCCCGGCGTGCCGCAGCGCGCTGACGGTGTTCTCCAGGTCCACGGCGATCACGGCCGGGTCGAACTTCCCGCGCAGCGTGTCGTTCACGCCCACCAGCACCGAGGCCAGCGCCGGGCGCACCGAGAGCGCCAGGGGCAGCTGCTCGCTAGCCACGTCCCGGACCAGCGCTCCGCTGCGGGCCAGGTTGCACAGTTCCACCTGATCTGGCGGAGCCAGCGAGTCGGCCAGCAGAGCCGCCCAGCCGCGCCAGCCACCCTGCGGCAACTGGTCCCCGATGCCCAGCGTGACCGAGTCACCCAGCGCCGCGAAACGCATCACCGGGATCTCCCCCGCCACCTGGGGACCAGCCTCGTAGGTGCTGGTCATGGCGGGCCCCCGCCCCGGCCGCGGGCCGCGGCGCCGAGTCCCCCGGTGCTGGCTCTCCCCGCACTGGTCGCGGCCACCCCGGGCAGGCCAGGCCCGGGGAGGCCTGGCCCCGGGGCCAGGCCGTGCGCGTCCAGGAAGCCGCGCACCGCGGCGGGCCAGCCGTACCGCTCGGCCTGCTGCCGGGCCAGCCGGCGTCGTCCGGTTACGTCCCGCTCCAGCAGGGACGCGACGGCGTCCGCGCACGACGCGTCATCGTCCTCCGTGGTCAGGCCGGCCTGCCCGACGATGGCGGGCAGGGCACTGCGGCTGCTGACCACGACCGGCGTGCCGCTGGCCAGCGCCTCCAGGGCCGAGAGGCCGAACGTCTCGACCGGCCCGGGCGCGATCACCACGTCGGCGGTGGCGAGCAGCCGAGCCAGCACCCCGCGATCGGAGATGTGCCGCAAGAACCTGACCGGCTGGCCCCGGGCCTGGGCCTGCAACGACCGGCGCTGCGGCCCGTCCCCGGCGACTACGAGGACGGCGGGCGCGCCGCGGCGGCGCAGTTCGGCCAGCGCGCCCAGGGCGCGCTGCGGCCGTTTTTCCGGCGACAGGCGGCTGCAGTGCACGAGGAGGGCCTCGCCGTCCGGGGCGAGCCGGGCCCGCAGGCTCTCGTCCCGGCGCCCGGGGTGGAAACAGGCCAGGTCCACGCCGAGCGGTACCTGGAGCAGGTTCCGCACGCCCAGCCGGCGGAATTCGGCGGCGGCCCAGGCGGTGGTGCACAGCACCACGTCGTAGGAGCGGGCCGTGCTGCGGTTGAACTGGTCGGCCAGCCAGGCCGCGGGCACGCCCGGGGGGCTGAACATGGTCATCAGCCCGGCCAGGCTGTCATGCGACACCATCATGGACCGGACTCCGCGGGCCCGGGCCCAGGCGCCGGTCCAGCGCAGCGTGGTGCGGTCGGACACCTCCAGCCGGTCGGGCTCGAGTTGCTCGAGCAGCCGCCGCAGGGACCGGCGGGCCAGGATGGCCCGGTACCCGCCGGTGGCCGGTACCCGCCAGCCGGGCACGGTCACGACCAGCCCCTGCTCGGTCAGCTGACGTCCCGGCCGGGCGCCGGGGATGACGAGCACCGGCTCATGCCCGGCGGCCAGGTACCCGGCGCCGAGCTCACGCAACGAGGTCCGCAGGCCCCCGGACGCCGGGGCCACGTAGTTGGCGAGCCGCACTACCCTCACGCCTCAGCCCGCCTCACGCCTCAGCCCGCCGCACGGTCGCTACGTGCACACCCCGATCTTGACGGGGCCAGGCTCATGAATCAGTAACTCAGCGTGACAACTTCGCGAACAATGGGCGGCATTACCACCCGCTAATCAGCGGGCGGGAACCGTCCCCGCCCAGCGCGGGGCGGGCGGGACCGCGGCCAGCAGGGCGCGGGCCCAGTCGCCGTAGCCAGCCTGGCTGGGATGGAAGTAGTCCGAGGCGAACTTCCCGGGCCAGGGCGGCCGGAAATGCGTGGACACCTCGGCGACTGGCAGGCCGCGCGCCTGGGCGGCCTGATGGATGGTCCGGTTGACCCGCGCCACGTAGGGCACGGTGAACCGGCCGAGGACACCCCACAGCCCGCCGGGGAGCGGCAGGTCCAGCACGACGGTCTGCTCGGGCAGCGTCGCGATCAGGGTGCGCAGGTCGGCGAACAGCCGGGACGGCGCGGTGTACAGGATGTCGTTGGCACCGATCCCGCAGGTCACGAGGTCGGGGGCAGCGGGCAGCCGAGACACCTGGTACTGCAGCACGTCCCGGATGAGCGCGCCGGAGGTGCTGAGGTTGAGCACCCGCCACTGCTGCCCGGTCCGCTCCCGGAGCTCGGCCAGGACCTGCCCGACGTAGCCGCTTTCCGGGCCCGGCGCGCCGAGGCCCTGAGCCGTGGAGTCGCCGAGCACCACCCAGAGCGGCCCGGACTCGGCGGCGACGCGGTCGTTGTGCAGCTCCCAGTGGCTGGCGAACGCAACGCAGTCGCCGCGCATGGCCACCACTCCGTCGGTCCACCGGCCGAACCATCCGCCGCGCAGCCCGGTCCGGTCCGCGACGGGTGTCCTGGTCACGTAGGAGGCCATGTTGGCCACGATCTCGACCGGCGACCGGCGCATCCCGTCGCTGTTCGGTGACAACGCCTTCATCCAGGCGGGACGCGAAACTTCAGGCGTCCGGTGCATGCTGGCTCCCCGCCCCGGTCACCCGGCACATTACTGACGTAGGGATGAACGAAGATAGGCAAACAAATCTACAGCAGCCAAAGCGCAGGTATACGACCACTCACCGCCGGCCATTCCGGTCGGGCCGGGGGCTTCAGGTCCAGGCGCTCACCGCCTGGGCCATAAGTAATGTGCAGCCGCACATAGACGGCACGATGTATTGTGCGCCCGTACGTGGACAGCACGGGGGTTGTCCATGATGCTGGTGTGGTGCCTGTCCTGACTTCCGCTGGAGCCCCGGAATGAGTCCTTCTCCCCGTACTGACGCCGCTGACCTTGTCGCCTCCATCGGCCGGCACTGGATCTGGCTGCTGGCCTTCGGCATCCTCACGCTGGCGGCCGGCGTGGCCGCCGTGGCGTGGCCCGGCCCGACGGTCATCGCGATCGCGGTGCTGTTCGGCATCCAGCTGGTCGTGGTCGGCATCTTCCAGTTCGTCAGCGCGTTCGCCAGCGACGGCGAGTCCGGCGGCGTCCGGGTGCTGAGCGCCGTGCTGGGGTTGTTCGCCTTCATCATCGGCCTGTACGCGATCCGCCACCTGGCGGTCTCGGTGGCGGCGCTGGCCCTGCTGCTGGGCATCTTCTGGATAGTCAACGGCTTCTCGGAGATCTTCAACGCGCTGGCCCACCGGGACTACCCGAACCGGGGCTGGACCGGCTTCGTCGGGGTGCTCAGCATCCTGGCCGGAATCATCGTGCTGGCCGAACCGGGCATCTCGCTGGTGACGCTGGCCCTGGTGCTCGGCATCTGGCTGATCATCTACGGGGTGATGGAGATCGCGGCGGCGTTCCGCATCCGGTCGGCGGTCGGCCGGGTCCGGCACGCGGTGGCCAGCCCGGTGTGATCACGCCTCCGGCGGCTCCCGGGCGCGGCTAGGCCGGGCCTTCGGAAGGAGCCCGATGAGCAGCCTGCCCAGCGACATCACCGTCCCGGGACGGCCCGAGGTGCACGAGGTGTCGGCCGGCGTCTACGCCTACGTGCAACCCGACGGCAGCTGGTGGATCAACAACGCCGGCTTCCTGACCGGGCCGCAGGGCGTCATCAGCGTCGACTCGTGCGCGACCCACCGGCGGACCCGCGCCTACCAGGCCGCCATCGCGGCCGTCACGCCCGCGCCGGTGCGCACCGTGGTCAACACCCACCACCACGGCGACCACACCTTCGGCAACTGCCTGTTCCCGGGAGCGGCGATCGTCGGCCATGAGAGCGCCCGGGCCGAGGCCCTGGCCTTCGGGCCGCCGCGCGAGCTGCCCTTCTGGGACGGCCCGGACTGGGGTGAGCTGACCCTCGACCCGCCCTTCGTCACGTTCACCGACGAGATCGCCGTGCACGCCGGGGACCTGCGGGCGTCCGTGCGTCACGTCGGGACCGCCGCGCACACCACCAACGACTCGATCGTCTGGATCCCGGACCGCTCCGTGCTGTTCTGCGGCGACCTGATCTTCAACGGGGGCACGCCGTTCCTGCTGATGGGCTCGGTGGCCGGTGCGGTCGAGGTGCTGGAGCAGGTCGTGGCGCCGCTCGGCGCCCGGCTCACCGTGCCGGGCCACGGTCCGGTGTTCGAGGGGACGGGACCGCTCGACGCGACACTGGACTACCTCCGGTTCGTGCTCGAGGTCGCGGCCCGCGCCGTGGCGGCCGGGGTGGCCCCGCTCGCCGCGGCCCGGGACACCGACCTGGGCCGGTTCGCCGGCTGGGCCGACCCCGAGCGGATCGTCGGCAACCTGCATCGGGCCTGCGCCGAACTCGCCGGGACCCCGCGCGGCGGGCCCATCGACGTGCCGGCCGCGCTGGCCGACATGGTCGCCTACAACGGCGGTGCCCCGCTCACCTGCCTGGCGTGACCCACCCGGAAGGCCCGCCCGGTCCGCACCCCGGACATTCGCTCCCGATTACGGATCGGCGCCAGCCCCTCCGCCCGGCCGCGGGCAGGTGCGGCTGACCGCTTCGCCGCATTTGCCGCTAACCGCCGCGTGCTGGCATGTGTTCACAGCGTGACCCTTCGCCCGTACGCAATTACGATGGGTAGGCGCACGATAGCGCCTGGGGGGCTTATGACCGCTATCCGCGGAGCGATGCCTGCCGACCTGGCTGAGGCGGTACGCAGCCTGGTCTGCGGCGCGTGCCAGGCGCAACGGGGCGAGTACTGCCCCTGTGACGGCACCCATCTGGCCCGCTGGGAACTAGCCGCGGCTGCGGAGCTGGTGTCTGAGCAGCACTACTGGGCGGCGGCTGAGGCGGCCCAGCCGGCCCCGTCGGGGTTCCCGGCGGGCCAGCGCCGCCACTGGTTAATGGGAGTCCCGGCTGTGGCCGTCGCGGCACAGTGCCCACCTGCCGGCGGTGCGCGCGCAAGCACGCCCGGCAGGCCGGTGACGCTGAACCCGACCGCCACGCCGCCCGGCCCGTACCGCGAGCCCCCGGCCGAACCCTCCTTGATCACGGGCAAGGCGGGCTCGGGCCGTGGTATTCGGGCGGCTGGCCGGGCCTGGGTGGGGGCGGGTCCTGAACCCACTACAGACTGCGACTCTTTGCTCTCTATGCTGTGACGTTCCGTAGTCATTGAGGCCGGGAATCCGGCAGCTTGGAGAGCAGTCGTGACCAGCCAGACCACCACTCACACCAGCCACTCGCGGCCATCCCGGCCCCGCTGGTGGCGCCGCCGCGCGGCACGCGCGGCGGCCCTGCACTGGCGCTGACCCTGACCGCCGGCGCGGCCAGCGGCCTGGCTGCCGCCCCCGCCTGGGCCGCGGGCGGCTACCACATCATCGCCACCATCGACGTCGGCAACGACCCGGCCGGGGTAGCGGTCAGCTCCCGATGGCACCCGCGCCTACGTCACCAACAGCGGCTCGGGCAGCGTATCGGTGATCAACACCGCGACCAACCAGGTCACCGCCACCGTCGCGCGTCGGCGGTTACCCGTACGGGGTCGCGGTCAGCCCCCATGGCACCCGCGCCTACGTCACCAACGACAACAGTCCGGGCAGCGTGTCGGTGATCGACACCACGACCAACCGCGTCACCGCCACCATCCCCGTCGGCAGCTCACCCGTCCGCGGTGGCGGTCAGCCCCGATGGCACCCGGGCCTACGTCACCAATGCCGGCTCGGACAGCGTGTCGGTGATCGACACCACGACCAACCGCGTCACCGCCACCATCCCCGTCGGCCTCGACCCGTCCGCGGTGGCGGTCAGCCCCCATGGCACCCGGCCTACATCATCAACGCAGGTCTCCGGCAGCGTGTCGGTGATTAACACCGCGGCTAACCGCGTCACCGCCACCATCCCCGTCGGCCTCGACCCGTACGCGTGGCGGTCAGCCCTCATGGCACCCGCGCCTACGTCACCAACGAAAGCAGCCTGGGCAGCGTGTCGGTGATCGACACCGCAACTAACCGCGTCACCGCCACTGTCCGCGTCGGCCGGGGCCCGGCCGGGGTGGCGGTCAGCCCGGATGGCACCCGCGCCTACGTCACCGTCGAGCACAATCGCAGCGTGTCGGTGATCGACACCGCTACTGACCAGGTCACCGCCACCATCGACGTCCACAGAGTCCCGGAAGGGGTGGCGGTCAGCCCGGATGGCGCCCGCGCCTACGTCACCACCGGCGCCAGCCTCGGGCAGTTTGTCAGTGATCGACACCGGCACATGTCACCGTCATCATCCACCGCTGCGGTAGCCCCGGCCGGGGAACTGGGCGGATGCTGCACTCTGGCCGCCGCGGGGCCGACGGTGCCCGCCGTGCGGGCCGCAGTGCGCCCGCAAGCAGGGCGCCCAGGGCAGGTCCGCCCTGGGCCGGTAAGCCGGTCCGCATTGGGGTTAGCCGGGCGGGGCGCCGGTGATCGTGATCTGGGCGGGCGGGCCCAGGTCGGGGGCCACGGCGGATAGGGCCCACCCGTCCCCGGCTGGCGCCGCGGCCAGGGTAAAGCGATCCCAGCAGGTACCCAGGCCCCGGGCCCACACGTCGCTGATCCAGCCGAACGGCAGTTCCACCGCGATCCCGTCGCCATCGGGGACCAGGGCCGGGCGGTCCGATTCTCCGATCATGGTCAGCACGACCGGAAGGTCCGGCCGCCCGGTCCAGGCCCGCAGCGTGGCCACCACCCGGCCGTACAGCGCCGCGTGCAGCGCCGGCCGGGCCGCTTCGATCGCGGCCGCATCCGCGGGCACCGTCATCGGGGCACAGGCATCGCGCCAGCCCATCCGCGGGCGCAGCCGCATCCCGCGGGCGCAGCCCCGTCGCGGAGCCGCTCCCGCCAGGCCGCGGCGACCGTGGCCGTCAGCCGGGTCTGCATCGGGCCGCCCAGGCTGAGCAGCCTGGCCAGGGGGTCCTCACGTTCCCGGGACGCCGGCGCCCCGCCGCCCAGCACCGCAGTCACGGCCGACCGGCGACGCTGCATTCTGGCCGCTGCTGCCGGGCCCGCCCTCACGGTCCAGCCTGCGGACCCAGGCTCGTCGGGCCGGACCGCCACCGGGTCGGTCGGCCCGCGGCTGGCCAGTACCAGGACACTCAGGTCGTCGGCGTGCACCTCCCACGCCTCCAGCACGTCCAGGCAGGCGTAACTTTCCCCGGCCAGCGCCCTGAGGATCTTCTCACTCTCGAGGTCGGGGTGGCCGGGGGCCCGCAGTTCCCCATCCGCCCAGCGCAGCTGGTGCTCCCGGCCGCCACAGGACACCTGGGCCATGGCCGGTGGTACGCCCCGCCACCACGGCGTGCTCATCGGTCTTCATCCCAGTGCAGCGGTACCCGGATCACGGCCCGCGCGGTCATCGTGGTGGGCATGATGTCGAGCACCTTCGCCGCAGGGTCAAGCGCGGGCCAGAACTCGATCTGCCCGCCGCCGTGCTCCCCGCTGTAGTGCCACCCCCCGTGCTGCCCGAGATAGTGGTGGCCACGGTCGTCCGCAGCCCACCAGGCCAGAATCGGCCTGTCCGCCACACCGGAGGGCCAGTGCGAATGCGCCACGCCCGGGACGGTCTCGACGTCGGCGGAGAACCCCTCCTCCGCCGACCGCACGGCCAGCACCGCGACCGTGATCCCGTCGAACTCCGGGGTGGTCACGCCCGCCACCACGAGCCCCTCGGGGCCTCCGGCGCGGCCGCGCCGGGCCAGCAGGGACTGCCACGGCTCGGGGAACGGGCCCGGGCGGCCCGCCGCGCGGGCCCCGCCCCCGCGGGAGAGGGGCCGCCATGTCCCGCACCTCCGCGAGGGCCGGGTCGCCAGGAGCCAGCGAGCCTGCCGCGACGAGCGCGACGATGGACGTCTCGATCGTGTCGGGGGCCGCGTGGAACTCGGTCACGCTGGCCACCCTGGCCCACAGGTAGGCAGGGCAGGGTCCTGGCCGCCAGCGGCTCGACCCAGGCCTCGGCAGGCGAGGAAGGCGCGCTGGGCAGCTCGACCCGCTCGCCGAGTACCTCGACCCAGGCCGTCTCCTCGGCGAGCCCCGGGCTGGCCTCGAACTCGCCGTCCCACTCTGTCGTTGCCGCCACCGCCGACAGGCTGGCGGACACCGTCGTCCCGCGGTCATCCGTGAGGGAGAGCTGCTGGGGAACCCCGGGCCCGCGACGCCACTGCCTGCCGCGCCTGGCACCGGGCGCTCATCCGGGTCCGGCCGGCCAGCCCGCCGCCGGGCCCCCCGTGCGGCGTCGCCCGGGCGGTACCGGAGCCGGCGCATCGCCACGTGCAGGCGTGGTCTCATCGCCCAGCACCAGGTAGCGAAGGAACAGCTGGCCCCACGGCTGGTCGATGAGCCGCCAGCACGGCACCGCCCGCAGTGCGGCCAGGCTGGGGCGGGGCCTGCCTCCGGCGGGCCGCACGCGGCGCCCGGCAGGCGACGACCGGGCTCACCTCTCCGGTAGGCCAGGGCCAGGTGGTAATTGTCCACGACCGCCTGGGCCCGCGCCGACAGTGCTCCCACCGCGACCAGCGCGTGCCCGGCTACG
Organism: uncultured Actinomycetes bacterium; assembly: GCA_963781085.1. GTDB lineage: Bacteria > Actinomycetota > Actinomycetes > Streptosporangiales > Streptosporangiaceae > RYN-230. Next base: position 19,640 of record CAWAES010000051.1, on the reverse strand, counting down.
TCCAGCGGTGAGTCCTCCGCCTGGCCGTCATCACCCGGGGCGTCCAGTAGCGTGCGCTCCGCGGCCAGCCGCAGGTACAGCTCCGCGTCGAACTCCGTCACCAGTTCATGCTGTCACGTATCCCGGCCGCCTCATCCGGGCGATCCGCGACCAGCCCGCGGGTCCGTACCGCCCGCCGGTTAACGTGGGCCTGTGATCCGCAAACGGGTGCTGATCTCCGGTCAGGTCCAGGGCGTGTACTTCCGTGACTCCTACCGCCGGCTGGCCCTCCGGCACGGAGTGCCGGCTGGGTGCGCAACCTTCCCGACGGCCGCGTCGAGGCGGTCCTGGAAGGACCGCCCGAGGAGGTGCACCGGCTGGTGGACTGGGCCCACGACGGCCCCGAGGCGGCCCGGTGACCGGGGTGACGGTGCGTGAGGAGCGCCCCGAGGGGCTGGGTACCTTCCTGGTCAAGTAGCCGTGTGGCGCCGGGTCGTCCTGGGCGTACATCGCGCCACGCCTGCCCCCTTCCCTCATCGGTGGGACACCGCGTCCGCCGGTGGGTCAAACACGCTAGGCAGCAGATGACCTGACGCCCCGGCGAGCCGCAAATAGCCGCCAGGCTGCCTTATTTCACTCATCCATTCAGCGTAGGGCGCCTACCCCTCTTGAATGAGAATAGCCACCAGGCCGCCTTATTTCATTCACTCAGCGTAGGCCTCCTACTCCTCTTGAGCCACCCGCAGGGGGGAGGCAAGTGCGACAGTCGAAACAACGTGAAGAAATGCGCTAGGCGTCGGGATTTCTGCCTAGCCTAGAGCCCCGGGGGCACGTGGCTGAGCACCGATTTTCACTCTCGATCAATGTACCGGGAGAGTCAGCCACACACCAGCCTGGTTTATCTTCGAAACGCCAGGATCCGCGATTCTGATAAAGTCGGTAAGCATCGGTTCAGTCGCCATTGCCGTCTCTGGGTACGTCGGGTCGCCGGCCGCGGTGGAATCTGCCTGCGGTGGCGTCATGATTGCCGGGCGTACTTCTGGGCCACGCGTACAACTCAGGTGCCGCCCCGATGAGCGCTCGTCAGTTTCTACGCCCGCCCCGAGGCGATGGTGGCCGGGAACGACCACTCGCTGACTGAGATGCTGGTCAAGGGCAGCCGCCACCGGACTTACGAGGTCGGCGTGATGACGGACCCGGCCTACTACGGGGATACCGGCCAGCACCTGTTCGTATCATCATGGGACGCCAGCGGGTTCCTCGGCCTGAACACGGGCTTTAAGCCCACTAGCACCACCCGCCCCGGGGCCCTGGTCAGGGGCCATGCTTATACCAGCTACGGCTTTCACCGTGGCGCACGGCCAGGTCCGGATCACGCTTGACGGCCGAACGGTCGGGCATTATGACGCACCGGGCTTCCGGACGTCGTCTCTGTCGGTTTACGGCGAGGCCTATGCCGAGGGTAAGCCGCTGCCGCAGATGCGTGGCTCGGTCCAGAATTACCACTCCAGCACGCACAGCACCCTGACCGCTCCTACCGCGTCCCGCCCGTACAGGATTACGGGGCACAGCCCAACCGGGTTCTCTTTTAGGTAAACCGAATGGCGAGCCAGTCAGTGAGCTCCTCGCGCCGTCCATTTCTCCGGCCGCGGTAACGCGCCTGGACATCATCTCGTCACCGGCGAAATCCGCGGCACCTTCCCGGGCCTGCGCTGACCCGGGCAGCCATGGAAGACATAAATAGCCACGGCTAGTCCGCGGACTACTCCCTCGGTGTGGATGCCGAGTGTGCGGACGATCTCGCCGATCGTGCCGAACTTCCGCCCGGCCGGCAGGCGGCCGACGGCGGCGACCACATCATCGGGCGCGCCCTCGTGCTGGAGGAACTCCAGCAGCGCGTCCCGGTCCTCGGGCAGCTTGTGCGGCGGGAGCCAGCGGGCGATGTCGGACCGCAGCTCCACGTCGCCGGTAGTCATCCCCCGCGGCACGGCTGGTTCCTGGTCCTGCGGCAGTTCCAGGTCCAGGTGCTCCGGGTCGAACGGCTCGGGCTCACGCCACTCCTCGGTGCGGGCCGGCTGGCCGGTTCGGAGGATTGACTCGTCCTCTGCCTCCATTTGGTCGTCAAGCTCGGGACCGTGCTTGGAGCTTCCGCGTTCCATGTCGCGCCTTTCGTTGCGTGCCTTTGATCTTGACCTTGATCTCAGCTGGCCGGGGCCGCTACCTGCTGGTCGTGTGCGGTGAAAGTCAGCTGGCCGTCCGCGACGTCCACGGTGACCTGCTGGCCCGGGCTGATCTGCCCGTCCAGCAGCAGCCGCGAGAGCCGGTTGTCCACCTCGCGCTGAATGGTCCGGCGCATGGGCCGGGCCCCGAACTCCGGCTGGTACCCGTGTTCGGCGATCCAGTCGACCGCCGCGGGGGTGAACTCCATCGTCACATGCTGGGCGTGCAGCCGCCGCCGGGTCTCGTCCAGCAGCAGCTCGGTGATCTGCCGCAGCTCCGCCTCGTCCAGCTGACGGAAGATGATGATCTCGTCGATCCGGTTCAGGAACTCGGGCCGGAACGACTCGCGGAGCCGCCGCATCAGCTGCTCTTGCAGGTTGTCCTGGGTCCCGGAGCCGCCCGAGGCCGCGCTGCCCGCGAAGCCGAGCGGGCCACCGCGCCGGGTGATCAGGTCCGAGCCGAGGTTGCTGGTCATGATGAGGACCGTGTTCCGGAAGTCCACGGTCCGGCCCTGGCCGTCGGTGAGCCGTCCGTCGTCGAGCACCTGGAGCAGGATGTTGAACACGTCCGGGTGGGCCTTCTCGATCTCGTCGAGCAGGATGACAGAGTAGGGCCGCCGCCGGACCGCCTCGGTGAGCTGCCCGGCTTCCTCGTAGCCGACATATCCGGGCGGCGCGCCGACCAGCCGGCTGACCGTGTGCCGTTCCTGGAACTCGCTCATGTCCAGCCGGATCATCCGGCTCTCCGCGCCGAACAGCGCCTCGGTCAGCGCCCGGGCCAGCTCGGTCTTGCCCACCCCGGTCGGGCCGAGGAACAGGAAGCTGCCCACTGGCCGGTTCGGGTCACCCAGCCCGGCGCGGGACCGGCGCACCGCCTCGGCCACCGCCGCGACCGCTTCGTCCTGGCCGATGATCCGCTCGTGCAGGTGCTGCTCCAGCCGCAGCAGCCGGTCCTTCTCCTCCTCGGTGAGCTGGCGGACCGGGATACCAGTGGCCCGGGAGACGACCTCGGCGATGTCTTCCACGGTCACCTCCGGCACCGCGGACTGGTCCCCGGTGAGCTGGTCGAGCTGCCCCCGGACCTCGCTGATCTCGTCCCGCAGCTGGGAGGCGCGCTCGTATTGCTCGCTGGCGATGGCCTGGTCCTTGTCCCGCTGCAGTTCCTCGGCCCGCCGCTCCAGGTCGCGTACGTCGCGGCGCGGCATCTTGGTCCGCAGCCGGACCCGGGCGCCGGCCTGGTCGATGAGGTCGATGGCCTTGTCGGGCAGGAAACGGTCGGTGATGTAACGGTCAGACAGTTCCGTCGCGGCCACCAGCGCCTCGTCGGCGTAGCGCACCTGATGGTGGGCCTCGTAGCGGTCGCGCAGGCCGCGCAGGATCGCGATCGTGTCGTCCACGGTCGGCTCGGGCACCAGGACGGGCTGGAACCGGCGGGCCAGGGCCGCGTCCTTCTCGATGTTCTTGCGGTACTCGTCGAGCGTGGTCGCGCCGACGATGTGCAGCTCACCGCGGGCCAGGGCCGGCTTGAGCATGTTGCCGGCGTCCATCCCGCCCTCGGCGCCCGCGCCCGCACCGACCAGGGTGTGCAGCTCGTCGATGAAGATGATCAGCTCGTCCCGGTGCTCGCGGATCTCGTCGATGATCCGCTTGACGCGCTCCTCGAAGTCGCCGCGGTAGCGGGTGCCGGCCACCACGCCGGTCAGCTCGAGCTGCACCACCCGCTTGCCCGCCAGGGTCTGGGGCACCTCGTCGTCCACGATCCGCTGCGCGAGGCCCTCGACGATCGCGGTCTTGCCCACCCCGGCCTCGCCGATCAGCACCGGGTTGTTCTTGCCCCGGCGAGACAGCACCTCGACGGTCTGCTCGATCTCTTCGTCGCGCCCGATGACCGGGTCGATGTGGCCTTCCCGGGCCAGGGCGGTCAGGTCACGCCCGAATTCGTCCAGCGTCGGCGTGGCCGACCGGCTGCCCGGACCACCCGGGCCGCTGGGGCCGCCCGCCCCGGCGCCCTGCCCGATCAGGGCCCGCTGCAGGGTCTCGGGGGTGACCCGGGCCCCGGACAGGATGCGGCCCGCGCCGGACTCGGGGTTGGCGGCCAGGGCGAACAGGATGTGCTCGGGCCCGATGTAGGTAGAGCCGACCACGCGCGAGATCTGGTGCGCGTCCAGCAGGGCGCGCTTGGCGCCGGGAGTGAGCTGAGGCGGCTCGCCGCTGGGCCCGGCCCCGGCTTCCTGGCTCTCGATCTCGCGCACCAGCGCGTCGGGATCAGCGCCGGCCCGGGCCAGCAGGGGGCGGGTCGGTTCCATGCTGGCCGCGGCCCACAGGAGCTGCTCGGTGTCGAGGTCCCGGCCGCCCTGTTCGGCGGCGTGGGTCGCCGCCAGGCTGAGGAGTTCGCGGGCCGGAGCACTCATCAGCCGGGTGATGTCGACCCGGTGCGCGGGCTGGCGCGGGCCGCCCGTGCCGTAGATCCGCGCGAGGAAGTCATCGAACGGGCTGGACCCGGAGTCCTCCGGTCCGTAGAAACCGCTGGTCATCGCAACTTCTCCTGGTATTCCCGACGATTGGTGCCCAGAAGGCACCCTGGTCCCTACCCGCGATCGGTGGCGCGACCCGTGGCCGCGTCCGTCTCAGCGGGCGTTCGTGCGCCGGCCCGGAGGCCGGTTCGCAGGCTGAGCTGGGCGAGCCGCTCCCGGCCGGGGCAGGCGGTAGGCGACGTGGGGTCGGAGTGGGTGGCCGGCCGCCACCCCCGGGTGGTCGAAGTGGGCGTGCAGGGTCATCCCCAGCCGCCGCATCACCGCTCGCGACGGCTGGTTCCCGACGGCGGTCATAGACCAGAGCTCCGCCAGGTCCGCTCCCCGGAAGGCCACGCCGACCGCGGCGACAGCGGCCTCGGTGGCGTAGCCCTGATGCCACGCGCCGCGGGCCAGCCGCCAGCCCACCTCCATGCCGCCGGCGCCTGGGACACCGCCTGGCATCGGGTTCAGGCCGGTGAACCCGATGAACTCCCCGGTCGCGGAGACTTCGAGGGCCCAGAGCCCGAACCCCTGCCGCAGGAAGAGGTCCTCGATCCGGTCCACCATGGCGTCGCTGGCCGCCCGGTCCAGGGGCGCCGGGAAGTAGTACATCACCTCGGGGTCGGCGTTCAGGGCCGCGAACGGCTGCCGGTCCGCCTCACGCCAGCGCCGCATGATCAGGCGGTCGGTACGGATGACATCGAACCGGGGCCCCACCTGGTCAGCCTAAGCTGCCCGTCGCCGGGGCCTCGGCCGGCTCCCCCGCAGGCCGGTGACCCGGCTCCGCGAGCCGCCGCGCGAGGGCCCGGAACCGGGTCAGCGCGCCGTGCCACCGGGCCAGGCCACCGGACCGGGCAGACGTAAGCTGTAACCGCGAGTGGCCCGTGGGTTTGCTGATCAGGCCACCTCAGCCGCAACGGTCGGGAACAGCGTGCCAGAGTACGTCCTTGATCATCACCAAGATGGTGAGCGCCGCCGGCTCAGCCTCATGTCGCGGCTGCTCGATCCCATGCACCGCCGCCACATTGAACGGCTGGGCATCGGGCCGGGGGCCCGGACGCTCGAAGTTGGCTGCGGTAACGGCTCCGTGTCGGCCTGGCTGGCCCAGCGGGTCGCCCCCGGGGGCCGGGCACTGGCCGTGGATCTCGACTTGTCGCTGGCCAGTGCGGACACGCCGGGGCTCGAGCTCCGCCAGGCCGACATCCTGGCCGGGCCCGTCGAACCGGGAGACTTTGACCTGGTGACGGCCCGTGCCGTGCTGCACCACGTGGGCAACGCCGAGGCGGCCGTGACGAACCTCCTGGCCAGCGTGCGGCCGGGCGGGGCGGTGCTGCTGATCGAGCCAGACTTCCTGCCGGTCAGCGTGGCCGAGCCGGCTGAGGTCCGCACGTTCTGGGCAGGCTGGCTGGCCTGGGCGCAGGAGCAGGAGATCGACTACTTCATCGGCCGGCGGCTGCCGGCGATGGTATCCAGGCTCGGGCTGGAGCACGTCGGGGCGACGGCAGAGACCGCGCTGTACCGGGGTCGCTCGCTCTGGGCTCAGTACTGGAGGCAAACGGTCCTCGAACTGCGCCCCCGCCTGACGGGCTCGGGCCATCTCGACGATCGCTCGGTCGACGCGTTCCTCGCCTGCTGCGACGATCCGGCCTGGTGGACGCAGACGATCGCCTTTACCGCCGTGGACGGGCGCGCGCCCCGCCGCCGGCGGGTGTCAGCGGGCACCCAGGATGGTCTGCACGGCCCGGAGCGTGGCCGGGGCACCTGACGGCCCGAGCGTGCGGAGCGTGGGCCCGGCGATGGCGTCGAGTTCGAGCTCGTGCCCGGCCAGGCGGTCCTTGAGCATGGACGAGCGCCCCCCGTCTGGCAGGCCCCGGATCTGGGCCTCGACCGCGGCCGGGTCGATCCGGGCGCCCTGGGCCGCGGCTGCGGCGCAGGCCTCGCGGACCAGCGGGCTGACCCACTCCGCGAACCGCTCGCGGGCCGGGCCGATGGGCTCCCCCGCGGCCGTGGTGAGCAGGGCAAACGTGGCCAGAAAGGTCAGCTTCTGCCACAGGACCTGCGCCTCGCCCGGGCCGGTGCCCACCTGAAGGCCAGGCACGTCGAACAGCTCCGCCGCGGCCGCGGCGGCCGGCGACCCGGGCGGGGTCGCCACGGTGACACGCACGTCCGGGAAGACCTGCTCGATGGTCCCGTCGGCCAGCTTCGTGGCCTCCACCACGATGGTCGCGGCCACCGTCTCACCTGGGTAGACCGCGCGGAGGTAGGGCACGTGGTCGACGCCGTTGAGGAAGGGAACCACGGTCGCGCCGGCCAGCAGCGCCGCGGGCACCCGGGCGGTGGCGTCCACCAGCTGGGTGGCCTTGACCGCGACGATCAGGACGTCGACGGGCTGGGTGAGGTACGGGCGGGAAGCGGGCGTGGTGGTGATGGGGTCTTCGCCGGGCGCGGTCAGGGTCAGGCCCGCGGCCGTCGCCCGGTCGGGGTGCCGGCCGATCAGGGTGACCTGGTGACCGGCCTGGCCGAGCCGGACGGCCAGCAGGCCGCCGACGCCGCCCGGGCCGAGGACCGCGACCGCGGTCATGACCCGAGCCCGGGAGCCAGGACCCGGCCCAGGAAGTCGCGCATCAGCCGGGCTATCTCGGGGGCCTGGTCCTCCAGGGCGAAGTGCCCGGTGTCGAGCGGGTGGAATTCGGCCCCGGGCAGGTCGGTGAGGATCTGCCGCTGGACTTCGCCGGGAAAGATCTCATCGTTGACCCCGGCGGCGACGAGGGCCGGCGGCTGCCGGTCACGGAGGAACTGCTGCATGGCCTTGAATGTAGGCCCGTTGCCGCGGATGTCGTAGAGGAGGTCGAGCATGATCTCGCCGACGCCGGGCCGATCGATCAGCGCGGTGTCAATGGTCCAGTTGTCCGGGTCCACCAGCGAGGGGTCCTTCACGCCGGACAGGTACTGCGCCCGGATGCCCTCCAGCTCGAGGTAGGCGCGTGACGCCTCGCGATGCTCGGCGGAACCGTCGGCCCAGTACCGGCCGAGCGTGGCCCACCAGCCACGCGGCTCCTCCGGGTACAGCGGCGCGTTCTGGGCCACGAGCGCGGTCAGCCGCTCAGGGTGCTGCAGGACCAGCCGGAACCCGATGGGTGCGCCGAAGTCCATGACGTACAGGGCGAACCGGCGTACCCCGAGCTGGTCGAGCAGCTGGCCGGTGATCTCGGCGAGATGGTCGAAGGTGTAGGCGAAGTCCGCCCGGTCCGGCACGGCGCTGTGCCCGAAGCCCGGGTAGTCGGGCGCGATGACGTGGTAGGCGTCCGAAAGCCGCGGGATCAGGTCGCGGAACATCCGCGACGACGAGGGGAACCCGTGCAGCAGGACCACGGCCGGGGCGTCTGGCGGTCCCGCTTCCCGGTAGAAGACCCCAACCCCGTCGACGGTGGCCGTGCGGTAGTGCGTGGCGTTCTGGTCGTCATGACGTCCGGTCATCATGCCTCCGTCCGCGCCGGGCGAGACCGGCCTCGTTAGTTCAATCAATGAACTTAGCGACACGCTACCGGTTCGTTCAACGAACCCGCAAGGCGTCCGGCGCGGACCGCTAGCGCTGGACCGCCGGTGCTGACCGCCGTGCTGACCCTGCTGACCGCCGGTGCTGACCATTGGTACTGACCGCTGGCGCTGACCACTGGCGTGGATCACCGATGCGGGTGGGCCCGCAGCCGGGCGGAGTAGATCGAGTATCCGTCGATGTGCCGGGCGACCACGGTGGCCGTGACCGTGGCCAGAACCAGCGGGATCATGATCGCGAAGCCGCCGTGGGTGAGCTCCATGATCAGCGCCAGTCCGGCCAGTGGCGCCTGCATGGCCGCTCCCAGCATCGCTGCCGCTCCCACCAGGGCGTACGCGCCGGCCGGGGACCCCGGCCAGAGCAGGCTCCACGCGATGCCGGCCGCACCGCCCAGCACCGCGCCGGTGCTCAGCGTCGGCGTGAACAGGCCCCCCGACGCACCGCTGCCCAGGCATAGCGCCGTGACCAGCGGCTTGAGTGCGAACAGGGCCAGCAGCAGGACCAGGCCGTCCGAGCCCAGGAAGGCGTCGTGGGCCATATCCTTCCCGTTGCCGAAGAGCTGCGGGTAGGCAAGTCCGATAAGGCCGAGGACCCCGAAGGCGGCCACCGGAGCGATCAGTGCCCACCGGCCGCTGGCCTGGTGGTGGGACACCCAGCCGATCAGCCGGATGTAACCGGACGCGATTACCCCGATCAGCGGGCCGGCGAGCAGCGCCCAGGTCAGCAACGGCACCGTGACGTGATAGCCGGGCACGTCCAGGTAGGTGGCGCGGCTGGGCAGGTACAGCCACGCGGTCACGGTGGCGATCCCGGAGCAGGCCAGCGCGGGGAGGACGATCGGCAGGCTGATGCTGCCCATCATGACCTCGGCGGTGAACAAGGCGCCGCCCAGAGGCACGTTGTACACCGCGGCCAGGCCCGCTCCCCCGCCGCACGCCATCAGCAGCCGGCGCTGGGCCGGAGAGAGCCGGGCCCAGCCGGCCAGGATGCCCGCGGAAGCCCCGCCCATCAGCTTGGGCGCGGCCTCCCGGCCGATCGAGGCACCCATGCCGATGACGATCTCGGAGATGACCGAGGTGCCGAGCGACCGGCGGAAGGACAGCCGGGCCCCGTCACCCCACACCACGTCGTCGAGTTCGGACTTCTCCCCGCGGGTGTAGCGGCGCAGCAGGAACCAGGAGATCCCGCCGAACGCCCCGGCGATCAGCAGCACGACGAGACGCCGGGCATCGGAGGCGTGCCGCACCCCCGACTCCAGGGTGCCGGTGTGGTACCCGAACGCCAGATGCTGCACGGTGAACAGGACCAGCATCATCAGGTCACCGAACAGCCCGGCGGCCACGCCGGTCAGCACGACCATGACCCAGAACCGGGGGGTGAGCGCGGCCTCGCCGTCGCCGGTGGCGTTCGGCTGCTCGGTGGCGCCGCGGCCGGACGGAAGCCGGTAGCTGATCAGCGGGGCCGGGACACGCACCCGGCCAGCCCGGGCTGGGGCGGCGAGGTCGCTGGCCATCGGAAGAACACTTCCTGCGGGATAGGGGCAGCCCACCAGCAGCTCACCAGCGAGCTCATAAAAGCTTCTGCAACAGAAGTATATCGCCGGTTAGCGGCCCGGGACCCGCGGGCATCAGCCTGCGGCAGTACCGTGACAGGCACCGGATACAGGCGCCTCGGGGGTGATGAGCGCACGTGACTGACGAGGAGATACGCAGGCCGTCGTCGGAGACCGGAGCCGGCGGCGTTGCGTGCGGGATGGTCGCACGGGCACCGCGACGTATCCGGTGGCTGGCTGCGGCCGACCGTCTTCGGCGCGGTGGACGGGCTGGTCACCAACGCTTCCCTGATCGCCGGGCTGGGCGGGGGCCAGGCGTCCACGCACACGATCGTGCTGACCGGCGTGGCCGCGCTGGTGGCGGGGGCGTTCTCGATGGGCACCGGGGAGTACATCTCGGTCACCAACCAGAACGAGCTGGTGCACGCCGAGGTGGCCCTGGAGCAGAAGATGCACGCCCTGTTCCCGGTGGCCGAGCAGGAGGAGCTGGCGGGCTACTTCCGCGAGTACGGGGCGGACCCGGAGACCGCGGACCGGATGGCGGCCGCGGTGTCCAAGGACCCGGGGACGGCCCTGCGGGTGCACACCCGGGAAGAACTCGGCGTCGATCCGGCCGATCTGCCTTCCCCGCTGCTGGCGGGCTTCGCGTCCCTGTGCGCGTTCTCGCTCGGGGCGCTGGTGCCGCTGCTGCCCTACCTGGTCGGCCTGCCCGACCTGGCCGCCACCCTGGTCATCACGGCCGTGGCACTGCTCACCGGCGGAATGGTCGTGGGCCGGCTCACCGGACGGCCGGTGCTGCGCTCGGGCGTCCGCCAGTTCCTGCTGGGCGGAATGGCCATCGCGGTGACGTTCGGGATCGGCAGCCTGATCGGTGGCGGACACGCCTGACCCGGTGGGCCGGTCGGTACCTCCCCCGCGACGTCCGGCACGTAAGTTAGGGGCATGCCGACTGCGAAGCGTTCTTCCCAGCCCCGTTCCCATCCGGGTCCGACGATCTTCGTGCTCTTTGGCGCCACCGGCGACCTGGCTAAGCGGCTGGTGCTGCCCGCGTTCTACAGTCTCGCCACGGAGGGACTGCTCCCCAAGGAGTGGCGGCTGGTAGGCAACGGCCGTGGCGACGTCGCGCATGAGGACTTCCGCGAGCATGTCCACGACGCGCTCACCGAGTTCGGCTCGAAGCCCGACCCCGCGGCGTGGAAGTCATTCTCCGAGCGCGTGTTCTTCGCCGGCGGCGGTTTCAACACCGAGAGTCCCGGCAGCCTGCTTGACGAGCTGAACAAGGCGCGCAGCTCGCTCGGCGGCGACGCGCAGCTTGTCCACTACCTCGCGGTGCCCCCGGTCGCCTTCGCCGAGCTGACCAAGGCGCTCGGCCAGCACGGGCTGGCCAAAGGCGCCCGGGCCGTGTACGAGAAGCCGTTCGGCACCTCACAGAAGTCGTTCGAGTCGCTGGACCAGGTCGTCCACTCGGTGCTCGACGAGCAGCAGGTGTACCGGATCGACCATTTCCTGGGCAAGGAGGCCACCCAGGACCTGCACGTGCTGCGCTTCGCCAACGAGCTGTTCGCCGCGATGTGGAGCCGCGAGCACGTCGAGTCGGTACAGATCGACGTGCCGGAGAAGCTCGGCGTCACCGACCGGGCCGGGTTCTACGACGCCACCGGCGCGGTGCTGGACATGCTGGTCACTCACCTGTTCCAGGTGGCGGCCGAGGTGGCCATGGAGCCCCCGGCCACCCTCGGCGCGCTCGACCTGCAGTCCGCCCGGGAAGAGGTGATCAGCTGTTTCCGGCCGCTGGACCCTTCCGAAGTGGTGCTGGGCCAGTTCGACGGATACCGCGACGTACCGGGGATAGCCGCCGGCTCCACCCAGGACACCTACGTGGCCGCGCGGCTGTGGATCGACAATGACCGCTGGCGCGGCGTGCCGTTCTACCTGCGTACCGGCAAGCGGCTGGCGGCCACGGAGCAGCAGGTCAGCCTCATCCTGCGGGAGCCGTCCGGGCCGCTGGCCGGGCAGCTGCCCACCGACACCAACGTGCTGTCGTTCTCGCTGGCGGGCAACGGGGAGATCGGCCTGTCGCTGATCGCCAAGAAGCCCGGTCCCGAACTCGACCTGGAGAGCGCCCAGACCTCGATCCCGCTCGCGAGCCTGAAGGGCGCGGATCCGCTGCCGCCCTACGTCCGGCTGATCCACGACGTGCTGCTGGGCGACCGCTCGCTGTTCACCCGCCCGGACGGCCTGGCCGCGGTGTGGGACGTGGCCGGGCCGCTGCTGGCCAACCCGCCCAGGATCGCGCCGTACGCCCAGGGGTCGTGGGGGCCGGCCGAAGCCCGCGGGCTCATCGCGCCGGGACGCTGGCTGCTGGGCCAGTAGGCGAACCTGACGTCCTGGTGGACCAGCTTTCGTTTGACCGCCCGGGCTGGCTTGACTGGCCCTGGGCACTGCGGGTGCTGGATCAGGAAGTCCGGGTGACCGGCGAGGAAGTCCGGCCTGCCGAAGGCGAGGTCGCCTCGGCGTGCTTGGTGGCCGGTGAGCCCCTGGTCGTCACCGTCACAGGCGGGGCGAGCCAGCTGACCGTGAAGCCGTCCGCGCCAGCGGCTGGTGAGTTCGTGGTCCGCCGTCTGCACCTCGACCTCGACGAGACCGCCGTGGACGCGGCCCTGGAAAAGAGCACGCTCGCCGGGTTGTTCGAGCGGGATGGCTGGGTGCGGCGTCCCGCCGCAGCCATGCTCTGGTCGTACTGCCTGGTCTTCCTGTGCGGCGAAGACCCAGACGCGCCCCCGGTCCAGCGGATGTTTGGTGAGCTTGGACGGTCCGCCGGCCAACTGTGGTGGCCGCCTGACCCCGCCGATCTGCTGACCGCCGGAGACCGCCGGATCGTTGGCTATGGGGTGGCGCCGCACCGCGCGGCGAACGTGGTCGGCCTGGCCCGCGCGTTCGCCGCGAGGCCGGACCGCTACGACGAGGTCGTGTTGCGGGCGCTGCCCGGTGACGACGCCATCGCGCGGGTAGCGGAACTACCGCACATCGGGCCGACGCGAGCCCGGGCCATCTCGTCCACAGCCCTCGGTCACGACGACGTGCTACCCGAGCTGGCCCGCCAGGACGAGCAGCTGCGCCGCAGGCTGGGCCTGGGCTGGTCTCAGATTCGGGCAGCCGCGCGCCAGGCCTCGCCGTACCGCAGCGTTCTAGGCGACACGTTGCTCGAGCTTCTCTCGGACTAGCAGGTGCTGCCCGGTCTCGCGGTTCAGTGGCTCGGGAGGGGGCTGTCGAGGGTGAGCCAGCCGCCGGGGTGGGTGAAGTGCAGGGTGGCGTTGGGGTCCCCGGTGACGGTCCAGCCCAGGATGTGAATGAAGTAGTGGTGGTGGACGTGGCAGAACAGGGCCATCTCGTCCAGCCTGGTGACACCTCAGCGGCAGTGTCCGCCAATTCGGCCGTGAGCAGCGACCGGTCAGCTCGGACGGGACCACTACGTGGCGGGCCTGCGCGCGGCCGCCGGCACCTGGCGGCGCAAGTCGCCGGTGCCGGGCACGAATCCGTGGCCGGTCAGCCACCCGGTGATCCAGTCCGGGTCCGGGTGGCTGGCCGGGACGACGTTGTAGATGTAGTTGAGTCCCCGCGCGGCGGCCTCGTCCTCCAGGTGGTCCAGGATGAACTCGCCGACGCCCGCACCCCGCCGGGCCGGGTTCACCCAGAACGTGATCTGGGCGTCCCCCCACTCGGAATCCAGCCAGCCGTAGCCGGCGACCTGGCCGTCGTCGCCGGTCACCTGCCACCACTCGTCGGCCACCGGCGTCCCGGCCGCGGGCGGGTCAAGATCCACGGCGGCCAGGTCCGCCGGGCCGAACAGCCGCTGCTTGTCAGCGTCCCAGCGCGGGTCGTCTTCTTTGGTCCAGTGCAGGGTCATGGCGGCCTCCGCGTGCTCAGGCGGGCAGTTTCAGGTTGTAGACCTGGGCAGCGTTGCCGGCCAGCACCAGGCTGGCGGTGAACTCGTCCGGGCACAGCGCCGCGACCGCCCGGGCGTTCCTGGCGATACCGGGCACGCCGGGCCAGTCGGTCCCGAAGATCATCTTCCGGGTGAGCCGCGGCCAGCTGTGCCGGGCGTAGTACTCACGCAACCGCGAGGGCGGCAACCCGGACAGCTCGATCCAGACGTGCTCATTGACCAGGGCCAGGAACGCGGCCGCGTCGTACCACCAGCCACGCCCGCCGTGCGCGAGCACGACGTCGAGGCGGCGGAAGTCGCGGAGCACGTCATCGAGCAGGACCGGGTCGGCCAGCGCGTTGCTGGATCCGGGGAACGTGCTGGTCCCGCAGTGCACCACGACCGGCAGCCCGGCCGACTGGCAGATCTCGTAGGCGGGATAGAGCGCCCGGTCGTTGACCGCCGCGCCCGCGTGCACCGGGTGGATCTTCAGCGCGACCGCGCCCAGGCCGAGCTGGCGCTCTAGTTCCTCGTCCACCGGGTAGTGCAGGTGCGGGTTGATGTTGGCGATGATCTTGATCCGGTCCGGGTTGTACGTGGTGAGCGGCAGCAGGTCCTCGACGGGCTGGATGCCGGTCGCCTTCGGGCTGTACTCGGCCAGCAGCAGCGCGGTGTCCACGCCCTCCCCGGCCAGGTAGGCGTCGAACTCGGCGGGCAGCATCGTGCCGGCCTCGTCATAGACCTGGTCCAGCACCTCGCGGTCGCCGAAGTCGTGGGCCCACTGCTTCCAGGACGGCTTGAGCGTGGGCAGCCGCGCGGCGTGCAGGTGCACGTCGATGAGCGGACGGCCGTCGAGCATCAGCCGTCCTCCCCCGGCAGCACGGTTCTCCCGGCCGCGGTTTCCCCGAGCACCGTCTCCCCGACCACTGCTCCCCCGGGGGCGGCCTGCCCAGGCACAGCTTCCGCAACCACGGTTTCCGCAACTACGGTTTCCGCAACCGCGGGCGTCCCGGGGACCAGCACGGTGGCGGCCATCCGGCGCAGCTCGACCCGGCGGATCTTGCCGGTGGCCGTGGTCGGGTAGCCGCCCACGAACACCACCTTGCGCGGCCGCTTGAACGACGGGAGCGCCTGGCGGCAGAACTCGATCAGCTCGTCCTCGGTGACCGCCTGCCCGGCCGCCAGGATCACGTACGCGACCGGTTTCTCCAGCCCCTCGCGGTCGGGGCCGCGACCACCACGGCCTGGGCCACCGCCGGGTGGGCCAGCAGCCGGGCCTCGACCTCGGCGGGCGACACCCAGATGCCGCTGGCCTTGAGCATGTCCCCGGTCCGGCCGAGGCAGGCGTAGTACCCGTCGTCGTCCTGGACGTAGGTGTCGCCGGTGCGCAGCCACTCGCCCTGGAAGACCTGGCGCGAGGCGTCGTAGCGCTGCCAGTACCCGGTCGCGGTGGAGTCCCCGCGGACGAACAGCGTGCCGGGCGTGCCCCGCGGCGCCTCCTGCCCCGACTCGTCCAGCACGCGCAGGTCGTAACCGGGTACGGCCACCCCGGTGGTGCCCGCCCGGACCTGCCCCGGACGGTTGGACAGGAAGATGTGCAGCATCTCGGTCATGCCGATGCCATCCAGGATGTCCACCCCGAAGTACGAGGTCCACCGCTCGTACAGCGACGCGGGCAGCGCCTCCCCCGCCGAGGCCGCCAGCCGCACCCCGGCCAGCGCGTCCGCGGCCAGCCCGGCCCCGAGCATGTTGGCGAAGAACGTCGGCCCGGCGAAGAACAGGGTCGCGCCGTGTTTCTGGGCCGCGTCCGCGATGAGGCCGGGCCGGGACGGGGCCGGCTCCAGGACCGCGGCGGCGCCCACCGACAGCGGGAACAGCAGCGAGTTACCCAGGCCGTAGGCGAAGAACGCTTTGGCGGCGGACAGGCACCGGTCGCCGGGGCGGATCCCGAGGACCTGGACGCCATAGGTCTCGCAGACCACCTTGATCGCTCCGTGCCGGTGCATCGCCGCCTTGGGCTGGCCGGTCGTGCCCGAGGTGTAGAGCCAGAACGCGGGCGAGTCGGCCGTCGTCGGGTACACCGTCGTCGTCGGGGGGTCCGGCGGCCAGCGCGCCGAGCAGGTGCACCGGGACCGGGCTGCCCGGCTGGTCCTCCCCGGTCAGCGTCTCCCCGGTCAGCGTCTCCGCGCTCAGCGTCTCCCCGGTAGGGCCTCGTCGGCCAGTATCCCGGCGAGCTCGGGCGCCTGCGCCGCGGCGGCGGCCGCGGTCGCCGCGAACTCCCGGGTCACGGCCAGGAACCGGGCCCGCGAGTCCTGCAGCAGCTCGGCCACGCCGTCGGCCTTCAGCATCGTGGACACCGGGACCGGGATCGCGCCCATCCGCATGGCGGCCAGGTACACCACCACGAACTGCGGCGAGTCGGCCATCAGCATCAGCACCCGCTGCTCGGGCTGCAGGCCGAGGGCCCGCAGCGACGCCGCGGTCCGCCGCACCTGGTCATGGAGGGCGGCGTAACTGACGTCGCCGGCCACGCCGGTCAGCGCGGTGCGCGGCCCGTCGCCCTCAGCCAGCCGGCGGTCCAGCAGGTACTCACACGCGTTGAACAGCTGCGGCATTGCGGCTGCCCTCCGTTTTCTGGTCGGGCGGTGACGTGTGGCGGTGTGTTCTTACCCAGCGTGGCCCAAACCGGTGATCTAGGCGAGGTGGACGTAGTCGTAGTCGAACGGCTGGCCGTTGATCCCGTTGCGCGGCGGGGCGATCCACGCGGCGATCCTGCCGCGCTCGTGGACCGGCTGCATCAGCGACCGGACATGGGTCTTGTCCACGTCGGTGGGCAGCCACCGCCCCTTCTGATCCGCCCACTCCCGCTCGGTCAGCAGCTCGCCGTCCGGGCTCACCTCGACGCTAGCGAACGCGCCTACCTTCCGGTTGAACGCCACGTGCGGCAGCTTGAGGCGCTGCGGCAGGCCGGCCCGGTCGAGGATCCGGTTCCACCGGGTGACCCCGCTCTCGCAGTCGGAGATGTATTCGCGGCGCAGGTCGGTATTGAGGCCGACCAGCGCGGACACCTCGGTCTGGCCGATGCTCTGCTGCCCGTTCCCGGCGTCGACGAGCGCGTCCACCAGGAACGAGTCGTCGGTCAGCCGGTGGTCGTCCTTGCGCCGTTCCTCCAGCCAGCGGCCCTTGAGGCCGGCGGTGTAGTAGTTGGCCACGTTCGTGGAGGTCTCCCCGCCGAACAGGTCGAGGGACACGCTGTAGTGGAAGTTCAGGTACTTCTGGATGACGCTCAGCGGGACCGCGCCCAGCGGCCCGGCGTCGTCGGTCTCGTGCTCCACCATGAGCTGCGCGGTCCGCTCCACCACCCGGTCGATCCCGGTGGTGCCGACCATCATGTGGTGGGCCTCTTCCTTGAGCATGAACTCACACGTCCGCGACAGCGGGTCGAACGCGGACTCCTTGAGCGTCCCCAGCTGGTACTTGCCGTCCCGGTCCGTGAAGTACGTGAACATAAAGAACGACAACCAGTCGGGCGTCTCCTCGTTGAACGCGCCGAGGATCCGGGGGGACTCCTCACTGCCGGAGTTGCGGTGCAGCAGTTCCTCGGCCTCTTCCCGGCCCTCGCGGCCGAAGTAGGCGTGCAGCAGGTAGACCATGGCCCACAGGTGACGGCCTTCTTCCACGTTGACCTGGAACAGGTTGCGCAGGTCATACAGGCTGGGGGCGGTGGCCCCGAGGTTGCGCTGCTGCTCGACCGAGGCCGGCTCGGTGTCGCCCTGGATGACGAGCAGCCGCTGCAGGTCAGCCCGGTACTCGCCGGGCACCTTCTGCCAGGCGGGCTCGCCCTTGTGCTGGCCGAACGCGATGTGACGCTCGGCGTTCCGCTCGGCCAGGAAGATGCCCCACCGGTAGTCCTTCATCGGCACGTGCCCGAAGTGGGCCCAGCCCTCGCGGCCCACGTTGATCGCGGTACGCAGGTAGACGTCCTGGGTGGGCAGGGTCGGGCCCATGGACTCCCACCAGTTCAGGAAGTTGGGCTGCCAGGACTCCAGCGCCCGCTGCAGCCGGCGGTCGTCGCGCAGCTCGACGTTGTTGGGAATCTTCTCGCTGTAGTCGGGTGCCGTGGTCACGAGGATCAGACTCGCTTTCGGTCGAAGTCGGCGCGCTGCCCGGTGCCGTACTTGCGCAGCGCCCCGTCGGGGCCCGAGGCGTTCGGGCGGTAGAAGATCCAGTTCTGCCAGGCGGTCAGCCGGCCGAAGATCTTGGTTTCCATGGTCTCGGGACCAGCGAAGCGGTAGTTCGCCTCCAGGCCGGTCAGGGCGTCCGGGCTGAAGCTGGCCCGCTCCTCGACGGCGATGCGGACCTCCTCGTCCCAGTCGATGTCGTCGGGGGCGAACGTGACCAGGCCTAGCGCCTCGGCGTCTTCGGCCGTCCAGCGCCTCGCCCGGCGCTCTTCTCGACCGCCGCCAGCGCGTCGGGGTCACCCAGGAACCGGGTCTGCAGCCGGGTCAGGCCGTTGCCCATCGGCAGCGGCCCGAGGTTCATCGGGCCCACGGTGATCACGGCCGGGCGGGGCGTCCGGATCGACCTCCTCGAACACGCCGTACAGCATGTAGGAGCGGTCCGCGGCCAGCGCGAGCTCGAGCAGCGAGCCCGCGAAGCAGCTGCCCGGCTCGATCAGGGCCAGCAGGCTGCGGCTGGTCACGTCCAGCCGCTTGAGGGTGCGCTTCAGGTAGAGCACGATCTCGCCGGCCAGCCAGTCGTCGTGGTGGTCGGCCAGGAACTGGTCGTAGGCCAGCACCCGGGCCGGGTCGCCGTGGGTGCGCAGCACCCAGGTACCCAGCTCCAGCTCGTTGGTGCGCAGGTCCAGGATCAGGTCGTCCAGTTCCCGGGTGACGGCCAGGGTCCAGAAGCTGGCGCCCTGCTCGTGCAGCCCGGCCAGGTCGGCGGGCGGCGTCCGTCGTCCGGGCCGGACACGGTGATCTCGGCCACCCCCCGCGCCGGGTCGAGCCGGGCCGTCACGTGGTCGTAGGAGATCTCCTCGTCGGTCCGGGTCTTGGCCAGCGGGGCCAGCTCGATGCCCGCGGCGCCGGCGGGGCGGCTGGACCGCGCGGCCAGTTCCCCGGCCCGCTGCCGGACGACCTCGTCCCACTTCGCCCGGGGCACGGCTTCGTCGACCAGCCGCCAGGCCACGGCCTTCTTGCCGCCCAGGCCCTCGGACTTGGTGGAGAAGTAGTCCGCGCGGTCGCGGCGCACGTGCCGCTTGTCCACCACCCGGGTCAGGCCGCCGGTGCCGGGCAGCACCCCGAGCAGCGGCAGTTCCGGCAGCGACACCGCAGACGAGCGGTCGTCGATGAGCATGATGTGCTCGCAGGCCAGAGCCAGTTCGTAGCCGCCGCCGGACGCGGTCCCGTTCAGCGCGGCCAGCCACGTCTGGCCGGAGTTCGCGCTGGCGTCCTCGATGCCGTTGCGGGTTTCGTTAGTGAACTTGCAGAAGTTCACTTTCCACGGATGCGGCGAAGCGGCGAGCATCCGGATGTTGGCCCCCGCGCAGAAGACCTTCTCCTTGCCGCTGGTCACGACGACCGCCGCGACCTCGGGGTGCTCGAACCGCAGCCGCTGCACCGCGTCGTACAGCTCGATGTCCACCCCGAGGTCGTAGGAGTTGAGCTTGAGCTCGTAGCCCGGGACCAGGCCGCCCTGCTCGTCCACGTCCATGGTCACGGTGGCGACCGGGCCGTCACAGGCCAGCCGCCAGTGCCGGTACTGCCCGGGATGCGTGCGGAAGTCCACTCTGGCCTCGCCGGTCATGATCATCCTTCCGCTGGGCCGCAGGTATCTTCCATGTTCTACGTTAAATGGTGATTACGTCAAGCATCCGTAGCATATTTTGCCTGGC
>CAWAES010000050.1:0-10517 GCA_963781085.1 uncultured Actinomycetes bacterium | reverse complement strand
GCCTTACCCGGTGACGGACCAATGCTGGCTTATCCGGTGACGGGCAGCAGCAGCGCCGAGGCGCCCAGGTCGACCTGGTACCCGGTAGGCACCAGGTCCTGGGCGCGCGCCTCGACCTGGCCGGTGCCCGGGTTGCGGGCGAAGCGGGGGTGGGCACCCCCACTGACCTGGAGCCGGAGCCGGTGTCCCAGGCCGAAGCGGTGCGCCGCGCCGAGAAGCGAGACGCGCACCACGCCGTCGCAGGGGTCCGCGGTGGTCAGCCGGACGATCCCGTCACAGACGTTCCGCGACCGGCCCTTCTCGTCCACGTCGCACAGCCGCACGAACAGGTCGGCGTACGGGTTGTCGCGGGCCACGGACAGTTCGGCGGCCACCTCGCCGAGTATCTCGAACGGCCGGGCCAGCGGTTCGCTGGTGAAGACGAGCACGTCGGCGCGGGCTTCCAGGTCCCGGTTGTCGCGCACCCCGGCGGTCGGGGTCATGGTGGCGCCGCCGACCGAGGGGGTGGGGTCGGCCGGGTCGTAGCGGAACCGGGCGGGCGGGGTCCCGGTGGCCGGCGGGACGTTCGCGGTCAGGCTGCCGTCCGGCCCCAGGTACCAGCGCTGCTCCCGGGCGCCCGCGGGCGGCCAGCCGGAGACCTCGCGCCAGCCGGCGCCGGCGCCTTTCCCGCCCATCCAGACGCGGACGGAGTTCTCGACCGGGGCGCTGGTGCCCGGGGCACTGGCGTCCAGGGTGCCGGTATCCGGAGCGCTGGCGTCCGGGGCGCTGGTGTCCGGGGTGCTGGTGTCCGCGGTCACCCCCGGGCCGGCGTAGCGGTCGAGCCAGGCGAGGCTCTCGGTCAGCACGGCCCCGCCCTTGGTGGCCACCTCGACGTGGGTCCACGGCCCGACCAGCAGCCTGGTCGGCACGCCCCGGCCGGACAGGACCTGATACTGCTCCAGGGTCTGCTCCAGGAACAGGTCCTGCCAGCCCCCGACGAGCAGGGTCGGTACCGCGATCCGCTCCAGCGCGGCCCCGCACTGCAGTGGGGCCCAGAACGGGTCGGCCAGATCCGGGTGCTCCAGCCAGCCCTCGAACCACGGGGCCCCGGTGCCGAGCAGGTGCCGGCCGCTGGCCGTCACCGGCAGCCCGTTCAGCGCGGGACGCAGCCTCCGGTCGCTGGTGGCCATCCGCCACAGGCCGCTGACCGCCCCGGTGGTCTCCTGATGGGCGACCATGTCGCTCCACCCGAGGAAATTCTGCAGATCAAACGCCCCGTGGTGGTACGCGGCCCGGCTGAAGTCATGGGGGCCGACCTGGATCACGGCGGCGACCAGTTCCGGCGGCGGGTCCTGGGCCAGGGCCCACTGCACGAACCCGAGGTAGCTGAGACCGTAGGTGGCCAGCCGCCCGTCGAACCAATGCTGGCGGCGCAGCCACGCCACCGTGTCCTGACCGTCGCCAGCCTCGCGGCGCATCGGGTCGAAGACGCCGCCGGAGCCGAACGTGCCGCGGACGCTCTGCAGCAGCACGTGGAAGCCGCGCTCGGCGATCAGCTGGGCGCTGGACACGTTGTACGGGAACCCGCGCCCGTAGGGGCTGCGGACCAGCACCGTGGCCACCCGGCGGTCGGTGACCGGCAGGTAGTGGTCGGCCCGCAGCACCGTGCCGTCCGACATCGGCACGGCCACGTCCCGGACCACGGCCACGCGGTTGCGCCGGGGCGGCAGCGACCAGGCCCGGCCGATCGCCTGCCCGATCGCGGCGGCCGGGGGGCTGATCAGCCGGGGAGCCTTGGTGTCCTGGTCTGTCTTCGGCATCAGGATGTGCTCCTCACTTGGCGGTTCTGAATCACGCTGACGGATCCGCGACGATAACGCCGGCCGGGGCTGACTCGGCGTACAGCAACTCGACCAGGGCGCGCTCGGCCACCATCGGGTGATCCGGGGTGGCGTCCGCCCAGACGTGCAGGCTGCGGGTCACGGTCGCCGGATACTCGCCCAGCGGATCCGCGGAGCGCAGCAGCACGCTGCCCTCGGCCGTAACCCGCGGCGCGGCGAACAGTCGTGCGGCGGCCACAGGCAGGCCCTTCGACCTTCGACAGTGAGATCTGGGGCTGACATTACCCTGTAGATCATTTGCTGCGAAGGCCTGGGCTTGTGCCGGCCGGACCGCGCGACGGCGCGGAGAATCACCGGCGCCTGCGGAACTCAGCCCAGGTCGTTGAGCCGCTTCCACTCCAGCCAGGCGTCAAGGGACCAGCGCTGATGGCGGTCCGCGAACAGCCCGGCCGCTTCCAGCCCGCTCCAGCGGGCGGGCAGCAGGTCGCGGGGCAGCGCTCGGTTCGTCGAAGGCAGCCGACGGGAACCGCCGCCAGGCGTGTACCAGCTCGACCTGCCGGGCCAGCACGTCCCCCGGCGCGGGGTCGCGGAACTCCTCGATGAACTGCTCGTACTGGTCCTCGACCACAGCCAGGTCCCACGCGGCCGCCACCATCATCTGCTCGTCACCGAGACCCGAGCGGGTGGCCACGAACACGTGGGCGTCCCCGTCAACGCCGGCCGCCCGGAGCACCTCGACGGCCTCGGCCTCCCGGTCCGGGTGCGGGCTGATCCACAGGCCTGCGCCGAGGGACCCGAACCCGGCCCAGCTCCGCCGGCTGCGTACCACGTGCCGGGCTCGCCGGTCACTCTCCGGGATACGCGCGTACACCAGCAGCCAGCGGCCGTCCCAGTCCGCGGCGGGCCCGGTGAAGGAGTAGATGCGCTCCGCCCCGTCGGTGAGCAGCCGCCGCGCGCTGCCAGTCAGCCGCCAGCGGGTCCGGCGGCCCTGCTTCTCGGCCTCCAGCCAGCCCGCCGCGGCGGTGCGCATCAGCGCCTGCCGGGTGGCCTTCTCCTCGACACCCAGCCGGGCGAAGGCGGCCAGCACGGCGGACGTCCAGGCCTTCCCGTCGGTGGTCAGCACGAACTCACCCAGCAGCGTGAACAGCAGCCCGCGGGCGCTTGGAGCCCCGGCCGCGTGCCGCCGGGACAGGTTCGGCGCCGCGGCGGAGGCCGCGCCGACGGTTTGCTGGCCGTCATGACAACCTTCCCCGGGGTGTCCCGGCGGCGCCGCGCCGCCGGGTATGCCGATGCTCCGTAGTGGTTGGTGCAGGGTATCAACGGGACAGGCCGGCCCGGCCCGCTGAGCTGGCTACTTTCAGGCGGCCGGCTACTTCCAGGCGAACACGGGCTGCTCGAAGTGGGCGACCCGGATCAGGTTCCCGTGCAAGCCGACCTGGCAGAACTGGTAGATGATCGCGGCGGTCGGCGCGTGCACGTACCGCCCGAGCAGCGGCAGCTGGATGACGGGCGCCTCTGACTCGGGGATCCGCAGCAGCCGGGGCGGGACGTCGAAGTCGGCCAGCGGGACGACGTAAATCTGGTCCACCTCGGACTCCGGGCCGTTCATCTCCTGGCTGACCGGACCGCCCCAGACCACTACCGGGGTCATCAGGTACCCCGACCGGGTGACGTAGTCGTCGAGCAGGCCGAGCACCGCGCTGGGAGCGACCTCGACGCCAGTCTCCTCGCGCAACTCCCGCAGCGCCGCGCCCACCGCCGACTCTCCCTCGTCGTGGCGTCCGCCGGGCAGCGCCCACTGGCCAGCGTGGTTACGCAGGGTCGGCGCCCGCCTGGTGATCAGCAGGGCCGGCACCTCCTGCTGGAGCACGACGCAGACCGCGACCGACGCGACCTTGAGGCCGTCAGCCGGTGCTTCCACCCGGGGAAAGCGGCTCAGGTTCGCCGTGATCGCGCTCCTGAGCTCCGCATCCATAGGCAGCCACTGTAACGTGCACTTCCGGCCACCCCGGCGCACCTGAAGCCCGGCCTTCGCGGCCGGGCCCAGGCGCAGGGACCTTACTTACGGCTGGGCGACCAGGACACCTTCGGCGGGCTCCGGCTCGGTGGCCGATTCCGCCTGGACAGTGCCGAGCTGGCGCCGGGCCGGGACCCTGCGGACCAGGATCAGCGCGTAGGCCAGCACCGCGAGCCCCACGGCCACCAGCGCTCCGGTCCCGCCCAGCACGCCCACCAGGAGCGGCGCGACGAGCGAGCCCACGACGATCCCGGCCAGCGAGGCAGGCAGCGCCAGCCCGTACGCCCGGCCGAACACGTCCTCGTCCAGCATCCGCTGCAGGCCGGTGTCGGTGAGGATCTCCACCAGGACCGCCCCCATGCCGGTGGCCGCGACGAGCGCGATGGCGGCGGCGGGCACGGGCACGACGGCCAGCAGCGGCATGGGCAGTCCGACGAGGCAGAGCGCGGCGGCGAGCACGTACCGGGTGTGTCCCCAGCGCTGCACCCGGCCCGCCAGCGCCGTGCCGGCCAGGGCCCCGGCCCCAACGCCGGCGAACAGGTAGCCGTAGCCGTGCGCACCCATCCCGAGCGACCGGGACACCAGGAGCAGCAGCACCGTCTGGGCGCCGTAGATCGTGCTGCACATGATGTCCGCCCCCACCAGCCGCAAGGCCCCGGGACAAGAGCGCAGCACCGCCGCGCCGGTGGCTATCCCGCGGAGCAGTCCTTCCGTGTCCCCGTCCGGCCGGGCCGGCCGGGAGATCTGGCCCGCGGGAATGGCCAGGACCGCGAGCGCCGCCAGCCCGAACGTGACCGCGTTGAGCAGGAAAGCCAGGGCCGGCGCTCCGAGCAGCAGGAGGACGCCGCCGAGGGCGGGCCCGGCGATGATGCCGAGTCCATTGACCGCTGACCGGGCGGCGTTAGCGCCGGGCAAGTCGGCGTCGTCGACCAGGCGGGGTGTGATGCCGGCCACGCACGGCAGGTAAGGGGTGGCGAAGGCGGTGGCCACGGCGGCGATCACCGGGGCCACCACGATCGGCGCGTGGGTGACCACGAACAGGGCCAGCAGGACCATCAGGACGATCCGCGCGACGTCGCAGATGATCATGATGCGGCGCCGGTCGAAGCGGTCGGCCACTACCCCGCCCAGCGGGCCCAGGGCGACGACCGGCACGACCCGCGCGGCGGTGGTGATCCCGGCCCACAGCGCCGAGTGGGTGCGTTCATAGACCAGCGCGATGAGGGCCAGGTTGTAGAGCCAGTCGCCGAGCTGGGACACGGCGAGCCCGCCGAGCAGCCAGCGGAACGCCGGGTAACGCAATGACGCCCGGATTGTCCCGGGCTTGGCCTGCTGAATGTTCATCGTGCCGTCCCGTCCGCCAAGGTGATGTCCCTTCCCACGGTCGGGCTAAGGGGCTGGGAGCCGCATCAGACGGCTGCCCTAGCGGGCGCTCCGGGGCGCCTCAGATTTCGCGGCGCGGTGCTTAGCGGGCCCTGCGGTCGGCTCAGCCGGGGCCGCCTCGTCCTTAGCCGTGGCTGGGCGCTGGCCGGAGGGCGCCCATCACGGGGTACCGGGTACTCCCAGCCGGTGGACCACTGCGGCGGCTTCCACCCGGCCGCCGACCCCCAGCTTGGCCAGGATGTTGGAGACGTGCACGCTGGCTGTCTTGGGGCTGATGAACAGGGCCTGCGCGATCTCAGGGTTCGAGCGGCCGTCGGCCAGCAGCAGCAGAACCTCGCGTTCCCGGTCGGTCAGGCCGAACCGGGCGAGTTCGTCCGCGGGCTCCGGCCCGGTCAGGCCGCTGCCGAGGTCCAGCCGGGCCCGGCGGGCGAGTGCCTGCGCTTCCGCCACGATGGGGTGCGCCCCGAGCCGCCCGCGATCACATCAGCCTGCGCCGCGGAGTGGGTGGCGGCCTGCCGGTCGCCGGTCGCGGACTCGGACTCGGCCCGCCGCAGCCAGG
The DNA here is from genome assembly GCA_963781085.1 of uncultured Actinomycetes bacterium. Taxonomy (GTDB): domain Bacteria; phylum Actinomycetota; class Actinomycetes; order Streptosporangiales; family Streptosporangiaceae; genus RYN-230. The sequence goes on along the minus strand of CAWAES010000050.1, from coordinate 4,738 downwards.
TGTAGGCCAGGGGATACGGCTCCTGCGCCGCTTCCCATTCCGTCACCGCCACCGACCAGAGCCGCGGGTCGTCCTGGCCGAGGAACCGGCCTTGCTCCGCCTCGAACAGGGCCCGGTAGCCCCGGGCGGGCGGGGTGGTGGCGGGCAGGCCGGCGCCCCGCGGCCAGCACCTGATGGCGGGCCGCGCTCGGCTCCGGGACCGCAACGCGGCGGTCCCGGGCCCGGACCGCCTCGTCGGCCTCGATCCGGATGCCCAGCCACAGCAAGGGCCAGCTGTACCGGGCCCCCCAGACGAAGGGCTCATCGGGCAGGCACCCGGCGACCGCCGCCCGGGCGGCGCCCAGGTCACCCCGGCCTAGCGCGGCCGCGGCCGTGACATAGCCCAGCGGCAGGAGGAACTGCATGTCGGTCGTGCCGGCCAGGGCCCCGCGCGCCGCGCGCAGGTCCGCCTCGGCGTCGGCGTACCGCCCGCTCATGGCGGCCCGCTCGGCCCGCAACTGAAGCACCGAGGCGGCGAAGACACCCTCCGGCACCGTTGACAGGGCCTGGGCCAGCAGCCTGTCCACCTCGGCCCACCGGCCCAGCCGCAGCAGCGGTTCGGCCAGGTTGCCGATCAGGTAGGCCCCCAGGGCCCGGACCATCCCGACCCGGTCGGCCAGGAGCAGCCCCTCCCGGGCCACCTCCGCCGCCTCGGCGTGCCGGCCCGAGAGTTCCAGCACGTCGGAGAGGTTCACGTAGCCACGCAGGGCCGTGGCCGGGACATTGTGCGCCAGCGCCAGCGCGAGGCCCGACCGGATCGCATCGGTGTCCACGTCGGCCGTCCGCAGGTAACCCTGCGCCAGTCCCAGGCTGATCAAGGCATCCGCTTCGACCTCCGTGGCCCCGGTCGCCCGGGCGGCCGCCACGGCGCGCTCGGCCGCGTCCCCGGCCGCCACGTCCCGGCCGGACGTGCGGAGCAGGGCGCCTGCCAGCGACGCGAGGACGATCGCGTGGGCCCGGGTCACCTCGCCGGGGGGCAGCAGAGCCAGCGCCCGCTCCAGTTCGGCGATGGCTTCCATCTCCCGGCCGCTGTCCCGCAGGGCCAGGGCACGGCGCTCGATGAGCAGCGCCCGCCGTACGGTGTCACCCCCGGCGGGCAGGTCGGCGAGGGCCTGGTCGAACAAGGACACCGACCGGTCCACGGCGCCGGACTGGTAGGCCGCGTCCGCCGCGAGCCGGATGACCCCGGCCTGGTCGAGGCCGGTGCGCTGCTCGGCGTCCGGCACCCGCGGCCAGATCTCCAGGGCCCGCTCCAGGTGACGCTGGGCCTCGGCCGGCGCGTAGGTCATCATGGCCTGGCCGGCCGAGACCGACGCGGGCAGGGCGCGCGGCAGGTCGAGGGCGGCGTACCAGTGATGGGCCAGGGCGGCCGGGCCGCCGCCGGTGTCGTCGCCCGCCAGTTCCGGGTGGGCGGCCAGCGTCTCACCGTAGGCCGCGTGGAGCCGGACCCGCTCCCCCGGCAGCATGTCCTCGTAGACCGCGTCCCGGGTGAGCGCGTGCCGGAACTCATACCCAGGCCCGCTCTGGTTGACCACGAGCAGATGGGCTTCCACAGCCTCGCGCAAGGCGGCGAACAGCTCCGGCTCGGACAGGCCCGCCACCACGGCCAGCAGCCGGTCGGGCACCTGTTTCCCGGCGACCGCGGCGGTGCGCAGCAGCCGCTGGGCGGGCTCACTCAGCGAGTTGACCCCGCTCAGCAGGACGTCGACCAGCGAGGGCGGCAGGTTCGCCGGGTCGCCGCCCCGGCGGACTACCCCGGCGAGCTCCTCCACCAGATAGGCGTTGCCGCCGGAGCGGTCGTAGACCAGGTCCACCAGGCCCGGGCCGGGCTCGGCGGCCAGGATCGCGGCCAGCTGGGTGGCGACCTCGTCTGGCTCGAACCGGACCAGGTCGAGCCGGTTGACCGTGCGCATCCGCTCCCAGCCGGACAGCAAAGGGCGCAGCGGATGACGCCGGTGCAGCTCGTCGGAGCGGTAGGTGGCGGCCAGCAGTACCCGCATCCCGCGCAGGGCCCGGATCAGGAAGGCGACCAGTTCCAGGGTGGACTGGTCCGCCCAGTGCAGATCCTCCAGGATCAGCAGGACGGGCCGGACCGCTGACAGCCGGCCGAGCAGCCCGAGGACCAGCTCCATCAGCTGGCTGGCCTGAATCCCGTCCGCCGTCTCCGGGACCGGACGGCCCGGGGCGAGTTCGGGCAGCAGCCGGGCCAGGCCTGGTCCGGCCGGCCCGAGCACATCGGCCAGCTCGCCGGGCGGGATTGAGCGGGCCAGTGCGCGCAGCGCGTCGATCAGCGGGGCCAGGGGCAGTCCGGCCGCGCCGAGCTCGATGCAGTGGCCCAGCAGGACGGTGAATCCGGCGCTGTCCGCCCGGGCGGACAGCTCACCGACCAGCCGGGTCTTGCCCACTCCCGCCTCTCCGCCGATGACGGCGAACGCGGGCTCACCGCGCTGGACCCGCTCCAGCAGGGCCGCGAGCGCGGCGAACTCCTCCTGGCGCCCGACGAAGACCGGGCTGACCACGCTCGTGCTCATAGCCAGCACGCTGCCACATCAGGCCTGTTCCCGGGAACACCACCAGGTCGACCGGCCGCCCACCGTGCCGTGCTTCATCTCCGCGCCGTCGCGCGGGCACCGCGCGCCCTCGTGCCGGAACGGGATGATCTCGCCGGTGTGCGCCCCGCCGTGGAGGGCGGCGGACTTCAGCGCCGCCGCCACCGCGCGGTAGAGACGGTCGACGTCCGCGGGCCGGAGGCTGTTGACCGGCGCCGCGGGTGAGATCCGGGCCTGCCAGAGCGCCTCGTCAGCCAACAGGTTCCCGACTCCGGCGAGCTTGGACTGATCCAGCAGCCGGGCCTTGACCGCGATCGTCCCCTTGCTGAACACCTGGCGGAACTGCTCCGGTGTGACTTCCTCCGCGTCCGGCCCGAGCAGGCTGATGTCAGGGTTCAGCCGGACCCGGCCCAGGCGCCGTTTGTCGAACAGGGCCAGCCGGCCACCGTCGGCGAACTCGAGCGTGAAGCGGTCCCACTTCGGATTGCCCGGCCCCGGGCCGACGGGACCTCTCCAGGCGGGCTGCGGCTCGCCGGCCTGGGTGGCCTCCCCGCCCGGGGCGGTGACCACGACGCTGCCGCTCATGCCCAGGTGGACGCCGAGATCCGGGCCCCTCGTGGCCGGTCGTCCAGTCCGGAGGTCTCGATCCAGATGGTCTTGCCCCGCCGGCGGGCGGCCGTCAGGGAACGTCCGACCAGTGCGTCACGCAACTGCCCGGGGGTGTGCGGCCGGGTCACGTAGGTGTCCGCGTCGTCCACCGCCACGATCTGCCGGTTCAGGGCCTGATCGGCGATCAGGCGGCGGGCGGTCTCGACCTCGGGAAGCTCCGGCATTCCCCCCGTTCTACCCGATCAGCCCGGCGCCCGATCAGCGGGTGCCCGAACAGCACGGCGCGCGCTCGAAGCGGGCGCAGTCGGGGGCCGCGGTGCAGAGCCGCAGCCGTCCCCCGGCCCCGGCGTCCGGGATCCGGGGGACGGCCCGCCTTCCCGGGGGCGTTAGTGGACGACGACCCGCTTCACCGGCTTGAACACCCGGTGGAACTGGTTGCCGTGCAGCGCCGCGCGCACCGGACGGCGCACGCCTTCCAGGAAGATCCCGAAGTGGTCGCGGACGATGCGGTTGCCGCTGATCAGGACCCGGATCGAGCTCGCCGCCCCGACCAGGATGCCGGTCGTCCGGGTGTCCGGCGCTGCGACGATCTTCTTCGACGAGGTCGCGGTGGCCAGGTCGACCGGGTCACCGAGGGTGTTGTTCACGCCGATCGTGTTGCCGGTGATCCGGTTCCCGTTCAGGTTCTGGCCGGGCAGATGGGCGTGGATGGTCACGCCCGCGAGCCCGTTGCCGTAGATGGTGTTGCCGGTCACGGTGTTGTCGGCCATCGTCTTGCCGTGCACCTCGGTGGCGATGACCACCCCGGCGCCGCCGCCACTGGACTTGAGCGTGCCGTTGTCGGTCAGCACGTTGTGCGCCACCAGGTTGTCGGTGACCCGGCCGTGCTGTGCCCGGCCAGGATGACCCCGCAGCCGCCGGGGTTGTCGCTGGCCACGTTCCAGGCGACTACGTTGTGGCTGTTCGGCCGACGTCGCCCGCGACCAGGAAGCCACCGCCGGTGTTGTCCTCCGACACGTTCCCGGTGGCCGAGGACCAGGACGAGCCGTTCAGGTCCACACCCACGTCGCCGTTGTGCTTCAGCAGGTTATGGGAGACCGAGACCCTCGAGCTCAGCGCGACCAGGATGGCGTCGAAACCGGCGTTCCTGACCTTGAACCCGCTGACCCGCACGTTCTTGGTGCCCAGGACGCCGATCCCGATACTGCCGGGCAGCTTCGTGGAGCCGATCTTCAGCGGCTTCTGCCCCTGGGCGTCGATCACGGCGCCGCGCTGCCCGGCCAGGGTCAGCGGCTTGCTCACCACGACCTGGGTCTTGTACACCCCCCGGCACACCACGACCGTGCCGCCCGCGCTGGCCGCGTTCACGGCCTTGTTAATGCTCGCGTAGCCGGCCGTGGCGCACGAGGTGTCCGCGCCCGACGAACTGCCGGACGGCGAGACGTAGGCGGTGCTGCCCGTGGAAGCCTGGGCTACTGTCGTCCCCGCGGCGGTCGCGCCGAACGCCAGCAACGTGGCGACGGCCCCCACGGCATATGGAC
>CAWAES010000049.1:0-13411 GCA_963781085.1 uncultured Actinomycetes bacterium | reverse complement strand
GTGCCGCGACGGCCTAGGCGCGCCGGGCCGGGGACCGGGGCGGCTGGATATACCGCAGCCTGACCCAGCCTGGTCCGCCTCTGCGGGCCCGGCCCTAGGGAGCTGCGGGATCTTTCGGGCCGCCGGGCGGGCGGTGGAATGTGCTCCGGTACGTGCTCGGCGGGACGCCGGTGTGGCGTTTGGACAGGGTCCGCAGGTTTGCAGGGGTGCCCAGCCCGGACCGCCGGGCCACGATCTCCATGGGCGCGTCGGAGGCTTCGAGCAGTTCTCGGGCCCGGTCGATGCGGGCGTCCAGCAGCCAGTGCATCGGCGGCAGCCCGGTCCGTCGTGGAACCGCCGGATGAGCGTGCGACGGGACAGGCAAGCCTCGCGGGCCAGCCGGTCGACGGTGAGCGGCTCGTCGAGGTGGCGCAGCGCCCACGCGCGCAGCTCGTCGAGCGCGCCAGCCCGCCCGGGCAGCGCCGGGCGGTCGATGTACTGGGCCTGGCCGCCGGTGCGGTGCGGCGCCGCGACGAGCGCCCGCGCGCGCTGGTTGGCGGCCAGTCCCCGGCGTCGGTCGCGATGATGTGCAGGCACAGGTCGATTCCCGCCGCCACGCCTGCCGAGGTCAGGACGTTGCCTTTGTCGACGTAGAGCACGTGCGGGTCTACCGTCACCGCCGGGTAGTCGCGAGCCAGCGCGGCGGCGTACTGCCAGTGGGTGGTGGCGCGCCGGCCTCGAGCAGGCCCGCGGCAGCGAGCACGAAGGCCCCCGTGCAGATCGAGACCATGCGGGGTCCCGCGGGCCGCGGCGCTGACCAGGGCCGCACGCACCCGCCCCGACGGCGCGACCGGGCGTGCCCGGCCGGGCACGACGATCGTGTCAGCGTCTGCGAGCGCCTCCAGGCCGTGCTCGACGAGCAGTGCGGGCGCGCCCTCGAGCCGCACCGGGCCCGGGACCTCGGTACACACCGTCACCGCGTACGGGCCGCCGTCCCAGGTACCGAACGCGTGGACCGGGATGCCGAAGTCCAGCGCCAGAACGCCAGGCAGCGCCAGCACAGCCACCTGGTGCCGCCGGGCAGGTGCGGGCATGGCACGATCCTAGCGGCCACTGGCATCCGTGCCACTGCCCCGGTGCCCGTCCGCTGTCTACGGTCATCACATGCAGACAGTCCCGGCCCTGCCCACCACACCGCTGGCCGTCCGCGCGGTCGAGTACGCTCGCGCGTGCGAAACCGAGCGGGTGGCCAACCACAGCGTGCGCAGTTACCTGTTCGCGGTGCTGCTCGCCGAACACGAGGGGCTGCGGCCCCCGGCCGACTTTGATCCCGACCTGCTGTTCTTCGCCTGTGTCCTGCATGATCTCGGCACGTCGCCGGCGGCGGGCGGCACCCAGCGGCTCGAGGTCGACGGCGCAGACATGGCCGCGGAGTTCCTGACCGGCAACGGGATCGGCGCACGCGGGGTGGATCTGGTGTGGGAGGCGATAGCCCTGCACTCCTCGCCTGGCATCGCCGAGCGGCGCGGCACCCTGGCCTACCTGACCAGGCGAGGCGTGGGCATCTACTTCGGTCCCGGCTCGCAGTTCATCACCGACGCCCAGGGGAAGGCGGTTCACTCCCACTACCCCGGGCTGCGGATGGTCCCCTCACTCATCGACCAGATCGTCCGGCACGCGGGGCGCGGCCCCACAACGCCCCCCGCTACAGCATCGCCGGGGAACTGGTCCGAGAGCGCGGCCAGGGGCACCCGACGGCGATGGAACGGGCGGCGCTGACCTCGCGGTGGGGTGAGTAGGGTCAGCCCTAACCTCGCTTGACCGCGGCCAGCAGCCCGTCTCCGACCGGGAGCAGCACGGGTACCAGCCGGTCGTCCTGCCGCACCTGCTGAGCGAGGTCACGGAGGGCGATGGTTCTCGGGTCGTCCCGGCTGGGATCGGCTACCCGGCCGCCGGCTAGCGCGTTGTCGAACGCCACCACCCCGCCGGGGCGCAGCAGCCGCAGCGATTCGACCAGGTAGTCGGCGTACTCCTGCTTGTCGGCGTCACAGAACACCAGGTCGTAGGCGCCGTCGGTGAGGCGAGGCAGGACGTCGAGGGCCTTCCCGCTGATCAGCCGGTAGCGGTTGGACGGGAATCCGGCTTCGGTGAACGCCTTGCGGGCCAGCCGCTGATGCTCCGGCTCGACGTTGACGCTGGTCAGGACCGCGTCCGAGCGCATGCCCCGGAGCAGCCAGGTACCTGAGGTACCGCAGCCGGTGCCGATCTCCACCACTGACCTGGCGCTGATGGCCGCCGCGATGAAGCGGAGCGCGGCCCCGCCGCCCGGCCCCATCGGCGGTGCCCCGCCGACCTCGGCCGCCTCGCGGCGGGCGGCTAGCAGCGGTGGTCCTCGGTGAGGTAGCCCTCGACGTAGGAAAGGTTGGCCTCTGCGCTCACAATGTATGCCTTCCGGTGCATGCTTATCCCAGTCCGGCAGCCTATCGTTACGCGCCGTGACCCGGGAACCAGCGAGGCCCGTTCGAGCGTTAACTCCTGACGCGGGGGTGAATCCCGCGTATCAGCGCTGATCGAGCAGGCCAGCCGCAGGGCGTACAGCAGAATCCGAGCAGTTATGGTGCGGAAGGGGATGCCCGGGCACCATGGTGGTAGAGGCAGACGGTATACGGCGGGACGGCGAGATCGTGGACATGCCCGGGACCACGCCGGACGAGGCGTCCAGCTGGACGCCTCCGACCTGGGAAGAGATCGTGCGTGAGCACTCCGCCCGGGTATACCGGCTTGCCTACCGGCTGACCGGCAACACCCATGACGCCGAGGACCTCACCCAGGAGGTCTTCGTCCGCGTCTTCCGCTCCCTGTCCAGCTACACGCCGGGCACCTTCGAGGGCTGGCTGCACCGGATCACCACCAACCTGTTCCTGGACATGGCCCGGCGCCGCCAGCGCATCAGGTTCGAGGGGCTGGGTGACGACACGGCCCAGCGTCTGCGCGGTGACGAGCCGACGCCGGCCCAGGCCTTCGACGAGCGGCACCTGGACGGCGACATCCAGGCCGCGCTCAAGGCACTCGCCCCCGAGTACCGGGCCGCCGTCGTGCTCTGCGACATCGAGGGCCTGTCCTACGAGGAGATCGCGGACACGCTGGGGGTGAAACTGGGCACGGTGCGCAGCCGCATCCACCGCGGCCGGGCCCAGCTCCGGACCGCGCTCGACCACCGCCGCCCGCGCCGCGCGCCGATCGTCCCTAAGGACGCGGCGCCCGCGGTCGTGGCACCCGTGGTGGTGGCACCTGCGGTCGTGGCGCCCGCGGCGGTCTCTGGCGGGCCCGGGAGCGCCGCCGTGCCCCTGGCCGGTGACCTATGAGCCATCTCGGGCAGCGCATCTCCGCCCTGATCGACGGGGAGCTCAGCGACTCGGAGCGGGACCGCGTCCTGGCCCACATCGCCGGCTGTGACGAATGCCGCCAGGAAGCTGTGGCCCTGCGTGCGCTGAAGCAGCGGATGCATTCTCTGGGCGAGGCCATGGTGGACGCGGCGCTGACCGGCCGGCTGATGGCGATGGCCATGCCGCCGGACGGGCGGCCGTGGACCTCCCGGGCGCCCTGGCGCCCTCGGGGCGGGTCCCCCGCGGCCCGGATCTGACGGCCGGCATCCTCGCCTCACAGTGGCCGGCCTCGGCGCGGCCGCCTTCTTCGTCGGCGGAGAGCAGCAGGCACCCGGCCCGAAGGTCACCCCCGCGGTCAACACGTTCCTGGTCCAGCACGCGATCGTCACCGGCGATCTGCCGGTGACCCCGCTCACCGGCGGGACGGCCGGCAACTCCGGCACCGCTCTGGCCAGCGGGAGCGGCAGTGTCGCGGCCGGGGTGTCGGCCGGCGGCATGGCCGCCGCGGCCGTCGCAGGCAGCCAGGCGCGTTCGGCCAGCCGCGGGCTCGCCCGCGGCCAGGTCAGCATCAACCAGGCCAGTGTCAACGAGACCAGCATGAACCAGGTCAGCGTGGAAGAGGCCAGCGGTGGCCCGGCGGGCAGCATGATGCGCCGTGGCCTGCTGCAGCTCGTCCCCGTCTCCGCACCCAGGTGGCGACCGCGTCCGCGAGCCCGGGGCCGTGAGCTGACGGATGTTCTCGCGCACCACGCCCGAGTGTGACGGGCCTGCTCCCGAGCACGACCCGCTGCACCTGCGTATCGCCACTGCCGTGGTGGTCCTGGGCCTCATCGCCGCCGGCGTCACGGTGATCTGGCGGGACGTGGCGGGGCACAGCGGGGACCTGGTCCCCCCGACGGCCAGCCCCCGGACGATCAGCCCCCAGGCGGCCAGTCCCGGCGGCCAGGGCCCGGCGTCCCGCGCCCGGGCGGGAACGGGCCTGAAGCTGCTCAGCGAGGCCGCCACCGCCTGCCAGCATGTCTCCTACCGCGGTGTTCAGCGGACCGCCTGGCAGGGCCCGGGGGGCAGCTGGATCTCCCTGGTGAACGTGTGGCACCAGCAGGATCACCAGACCGTGATCCAGGCGGCCACCATGCCCGCCGCCGCCTTGCCGTTGCCGGGGGCGAGCAGTACGGACCCAGATGGGGACGGCGACGACGACGTCGGCCAGCGGGATCCCGAGGGCATCATGACCATGACCTCGCAGATGGTCGCGTTGCTGGCCGAGAACTACCGGGTCTTCCTGGCCGGCCGTGGCCAGGTGGCCGGCCGCCCCGTGCGGGAACTGGTGCTGCGGCACCTGGACGGACGTCTGGCCGCGCGGTTCTGGCTGGACAACGTGACCAAGCTGCCGCTGCGCCGCGAGACGTTCGACGGCCACGCCCGGATGGTCAGCGACGACGTGTTCGTGAGCCTCAAGCTCGGCTCACCCACGGTCGCGGCAGTGCCGCGCACCGCGTCGGCGCCGGGAGGCAAGCCGCTGGCCGGCGGGCAGCTGGCCCGGCTGCGGGCAGCGGGCTGGCCGCTGCCGGCCCGGCTGCCCGGCCAGCTCACCCTGCTCCGGGCCAGCGAGACCGGCGGCCCGTCCGACGCGGTCGTTGACCTGGCGTACTCCGACGGCCTGTCGGTGATCTCGCTATTCGTCCAGCGCGGTCATCTGCCCGCCCAGCTGAACGGATGGTCCGAGGTCGCCCTGCGCGGTGATCACGTCTACGCGTCCGGCCGCGACCAGCGCAGCGTGGCCTGGTCAGCCCGCGGGTTCGTGTACACGCTGATCGCTGACGCACCGGACCAGACCCTGGACCAGGTGGTGGGCGTGCTGCCGCACAACGGCGGGCCAGGGTTCTTCGGCCGGATGGGCCGGGGCCTGGGCCGCCTGGTCTCCTGGCTCGACCCGTTCAGGTGAGTCCCGCGAGGAGGCGTTTAGGCAGATGACGGTCTACAGTGAAGGCAAGACCGTGCGTGATGCCGCGGCCGCGCCTCGCCTGGAGAGCTGACGTGTTTTTCGACCTGTCTATCGGCAAGATCCTGGTCCTGGCCGTGATCGCGCTCGTGGTCTTCGGGCCAGACCAGCTGCCGAAGATGGCCCACCAGCTCGGCCATACCCTGCGTGAGCTGCGCCGGCTGGCGGATGGAGCGACCAAGGACATCCGCGAGGGCCTGGGTCCGGAGTTCTCCGACTTCGACGTGCGGGACCTGCATCCGGGTAACTTCGTCCGCAAGCACCTGCTCGACGGGCTCGACGGCGACGACGGCACCACGGCCGGGATGGCGGAGTCCGAGGGCGAGTACCTGGCCGACCGGACGGCCACCGCCACGCTGGCGCGTGAGGAGATCCCGCCCTTCGACCGCGAGGCCACCTGACCCACTCCCTGGGCCGCTGGCTCTTCGCCTGCGGCCGGGCGCGTTTCGCCTCCGGCCCGGTGCCGCAGCGGCCCCAGTGTGGCAGCGGCCTGAACTCAGGCCGGGGTCAGCCCCAGCCGCCGTCCCGCCAGCCCGCGCGACCGGTTCACCATCCCGTTTGCGATCCCGGTCAGCTGCTGGGCGGCTGCGGTCTCCGGGTCGGCGAGCACCAGCGGGACGCCCTGGTCGCCGCCTTCCCGCAGCCGGACGTCGATGGGCACCTGGCCGAGGAGCGGCACGGGCGCCCCGGTCACCCGGGTCAGCGCGTCGGCGACAGCCTGGCCGCCGCCTGACCCGAACACCGGGACCGGCTCCCCGCAGTGCGGGCAGGCCAGCGAGGACATGTTCTCGATCACGCCGGTGATCCGCTGGTGGGTCTGCACCGAGATCGCCCCGGCCCGCTCCGCCACCTCCGAGGAGGCGAGCTGGGGGGTGGTGACCACGATCAGTTCGGCCCCCGGGACGAGCTGGGCCACGGAGATGGCCACGTCGCCGGTCCCCGGGGGCAGGTCCATCAGCAGCACGTCGAGGTCGCCCCAGTACACGTCCGCGAGGAACTGCTGGACCGCGCGGTGCAGCATCGGGCCTCGCCAGACCACCGGCGCGTTGCCGGTGGTGAACATGCCGATGGAGATCACCTTCACGCCGTGCGCCGTGGGGGGCATGATCATCTGCTCGACCTGGGTCGGCGGCTCGGTGACGCCCAGCATCCGGGGCACGGAGTGCCCGTAGATGTCGGCGTCCAGGACGCCCACCTTCTGCCCGGCCGCGGCCAGCGCCGCGGCCAGGTTCACCGTCACCGAGGACTTGCCCACCCCGCCCTTCCCGCTGGCGATAGCGAACACCCTGGTCAGCGACGTGGGCTGGGCGAAGGGGATCTCCTTCTCCGGGCGCCCTCCGCGCAGCTTGCCCTGGAGCTCCTTACGCTGCTGCTCGCTCATCACGTCGAGGTCGACCTGGACCCTGGCCACCCCCGGCAGTTTGCTGACCGCCGCGGTCACGTCCCGGATGATGGTGTCGCGCAGCGGGCAGCCGGCCACGGTCAGGTAGATATCGACCCGGACCACGCCGCCCTCGCCCACGACGATGTTTTTGACCATCCCCAGCTCGGTGATCGGGCGGTGGATCTCGGGATCGTTGACCCCCGCCAGGGCCTGCGTGATCTGCTCGGCGGTGGGGGGCGAGGAAACAGTGGGCGGCATGACCATGCCCTCATGCTACGGAGGGTCGCAGGCAGCGTCGAACGGACGGCGGCGAGCGGGGCGGTGCCGGAGGGGACGGCGACGAGCCGGGCGGCGCCGATGGGGACGAGATCTAATCGCTGAACGGGGCGGCCCAAGAAGCAGCGGTGGGTCGATGATCGGGTGTGGGAGCTGCTCGAGCCGCCGCCGCAGAAGCTGCTATGGCCCCGGCCTGCGACGTGATGGGAGACGCTGATGGGCCCGTTCGATGTGCCGCTGGACGACGAGCGCACCCAGCTCGACGCGTTCGTCGAGGAGTACCGCAGCGCCCTCGAGGCGACCCTCGACCGCCTGACCGAGGAGCAGGCCCGCCGCCACCTCGTCTCGTCCGCGACGACGTTGCTCGGGCTGCTCAAGCACGTCACCTGGATGCAGCGGGTGTGGTTCGAGGAGTGTGTCGGCGGCTCGTCCCGCCGCGAGCTCGGGCTGGTACAGAACCCGGCGGAGTCATTCCGGCTCACCGACGACGACACCGTCGCCTCGGTCACCGCCGCCCACCGGGAAGCCTGCGCGACGGCCCGGACGGTGGTCGCAGACCTGCCCCTGGATACCGTCGTGACCGGCCACCGGACCGGGCCGCGCACGCTTCGCTGGGTGTACCTGCAAGTTCTGCGCGAGCTGGCGCACCACTGCGGGCACGCCGACATCCTGCGCGAACAGGTACTCGCCGGCTGAGTTCGCAGACCAGGTCTACGGGCCGGCCGTCCCCGGCTCCGCAGCCTCCTCAGGAGTGAGGCGGTAGACGTCGCCGGTCTGCGCCCAGCGCTCGGCGGGGGACGGTGCGCCCGGGTTCTCCGGCTCGTTCAGCCGCCGGCCAGCAGCGCCCCGATGATCCCGGACCACTCCGCGGACCCTGGCTCGACCCGGCTCACCCGGGCGGTCCAGCACACCAGCAGTCCCCCGGTGTCCTTGCTGGCCACCGACACGGTGACCAGGGGTGCGCCGCCCAGCCCGGGGACGTGCTGCTCGCCCGGGCCGGTCAGCACGTACGCGGCGTCGCGCCACACGTGCCAGACCGCACGCGGCCGGGCCGGGACAGCACCGCCGGTCCCGTCCGGGACAGCTTCGTCCGGGACGGTGATCCAGATCAGCCCGGCCCGCTTGGTAGCCTCCGCGATAAGGGCGAGGCGGCCGGGGCCCGGCTGGGCCTGGCCGGGTTCCGGCGGCGTCTGGCCGGGTCCCGGCTGGCGAGCGCTCACTGAGCCAGCGTGCCATGCAGATCAGGAGGCCGTGACCGAATGGCGCCGTCGTCGTACCGCCCCCGGCGGACTTGCCTGGCCGTGCCCGGCAGCAGCCCCCGGTTCCTGGAGAAGGCCCGTGGCCTGCCGGTGGACGAGGTCTTCCTCGACCTGGAAGACGCGGTCGCGCCCGGCGCGAAGCCCGCCGCCCGGGCGGCCGTGGTCGCGGCGCTGAACGGCGGTGGCTGGGAAGGCAAGATCCGTGCGGTACGGATCAACGACGCCAGCACGCCCTGGGCCTACCGCGACGTGATCGAGGTGGTCGAGGGGGCCGGTCCGAACCTGGACGTGATCATCCTGCCCAAGGCCAGCGACCCGGCCCAGGTCAGCTGGCTGGACCTGCTGCTGTCCCAGGTGGAGCAGGCGACCGGGCTGGAGCGGGGCCGGATCGGTATCGAAGCCCAGATCGAGGACGCCGGCGGCCTGGCGGACGTGACTGCCATCGCCGCCGCGTCCGACCGGCTGGAGGCCCTGGTGTTCGGGCCGGCGGATTTCATGGCCAGCATCGGCATGCGGTCACTCCAGGTCGGGGCCCAGCCCGCCGGGTACGTCGGCGGCGACGCGTATCACTACCCCCGGATGCGGATCCTGGTCGCCGCGCGAAGCCGCGGGATCGCCGCCATCGACGGCCCGTACCTGGCCGTCCGCGACGTCGAGGGGCTGCGCCAGGACGCGGCCAGCGCCGCGGCCCTCGGCTACGACGGCAAGTGGGTGCTGCACCCCGGGCAGGTGGACGTGGTCAACGAGGTCTTCGCGCCGGACCAGGAGAGCTACGACCGAGCCGAGCTGATCCTGGACGCGTACGCGCACGCCACCGAGGTCCAGCAGACCGGCGCGGTGATGCTCGGCGACGAGATGATCGACGAAGCGTCCCGCAAACTCGCCCTGGTCACCGCGGCCAAGGGCCGCGCGGCCGGGCTGGCCCGCAGCCAGGACACCGCTCCCGGCCCGGCCGGCGCCGCCTCAGCCGAGCACCCCCCAGCCGGTGAGCGCCTCGGCCAGGCCGCTGGTCAGGGGTAGGCCCGCCAGGTCAGCCTGGCTCACCCAGCGCGCCTGGGCAGCGTCGTCGCCCGCGGCCAGAGTGCCCCCGGTGACCGTAGCCGCGTAGTCCCGGATGTCCAGCACGGCGCCGCGCAGGCCGGGCCGCTGCACCGACCCCACCAGCGCGCCGCACGTCACCTGGAGTCCGGTTTCCTCCCGGGTCTCGCGGACCACCGCCTGCTCGTCGCTTTCCCCCGGCTCGATCCGGCCGCCGGGCAGCGACCACCGGCCTGTCTCCGGCTCGTGTCCCCGCTGGATCAGCAGGAGCCGGCCGGCCTCGTCCTTGACGATCGCCCCTACGCAGGGAATCCGCGGCGCTGGCACGCGGACAGTATCGCCGCCCCACGCCCGGCCGGCTCAACCTGCCCCCGGCGAAGCCCCGCGACTGGCGGCGGGTGCAGGCTGCACCCTGCAGCCTGCACCCGGGCGAAGACCGCGCGATTCCGGCCCGCCCGGTGCTTGACGCGGGAGCGGCCGGAGATCAACGTCATTACACATGACGAAGGCTCCGATCTGCCCCCGCTGCCAGGGCGAACTGAGCGAGCCGAATGTCTGGCACAGCGCCTGGCGCTGCGCCCGGCATGGAACGGTGCAGCCGCTGCGGCCGGCCCACAGTCCCACTGCGGAGGGCCTGCACGCCCTGCTCACCCAGGCCGCTGTGCCGGTCTGGCTGCCCTGGCCGATCCCGCTGGGCTGGCTGGTCACCGGGTTCACCGGCGCGGGTGACGAGCGCGGCGGAACCCGCGGCTTCGTGATGGCCCTGTCCGGCCCCAGCCCGGTGGGCGGCCTGGCGGAGATGCTGGTCGTCTCCGAGGAGCCAGGGCTGGGCCTGGGATCGGGTCTCGCCGGTCTGCCGGGGCCCGACCCTGGGGAGGGATTCGCCGCGGGCCCGCCGCACGCCCTGGTCCAGTTCGGCCACCACGAGTTCCCGCTGTGGAGCGTGGAGTCGCCCGGGGCGGCGGTGTTCGCCGGCGAGGTGCTGGGCAGCTGGCTGTGGATCATGTTGTGGCCGGACACGGCCGGCACTCTCCTGCTGGAGACCCTGTCCCTGCGGGACCTGCGCGATCCCGGACAGGACCTGGATGTGCCGTTCGGCGCGCTCTCGCCACGACTGCCCAGCTAACCTGCCGTGAGTGCGCATCGACCTTCACTCCCACTCCACCGCGTCAGACGGCACCGACCCGCCCGCCGAGGTGATGCGCCGCGCCGCCGCCGCGGGCCTGGACGTGATCGCCCTGACCGACCACGACACCCTGGCCGGGCACGACGAGGCCCGCCGCGCCGCCCCGGACGGCCTGTCGCTGGTCACCGGCATGGAACTGTCGGCCCGGCTGGACTCGCACAGCGTGCACCTGCTCAGCTACCTGCCGGACGGGGCCAGCCCGGAACTCGCGGCCGAGTGCCAGGCGATCCGGGATGACCGGATCCGCCGCGGCCAGGCCATGGTGCAGCGGCTCCGCGACCTCGGGGTGGACGTCACCTGGGAGCAGGTGGCCGCGCTCGCGGCCGGCGGGAGCGTGGGCCGTCCGCACATCGCCCGGGCCATGGTCGCGGCGGGCGCGATCGCCGAGCCGGCCGAGGCGTTCGGCCCGGACTGGATCGGCGCGGGCGGCCGGGCCTACGTGAGCCGGTACGCGCTGGACCCGGCCCGGGCGATCGGGCTGGTCCGGGCCAGCGGAGGGGCGGTGGCGCTGGCCCACCCCGGCGCGACCTCCCGCGGCTGGCGGATCCCCGACGAGGCCATCGCCGCCCTGGCCGGGGCCGGGCTGGCCGGCCTGGAAGTAGACCACCCCGACCACGACGAGGCGGAACGGGCCCGGCTCCGGGCGCTCGCCGCTGACCTGGGCCTGGTCGTCACGGGGGGAAGCGACGATCACGGCGACCTCACCGGGCACCGGCTCGGGGCCGAGACGACCAGCCCCGCCGCGTTCGGGAAACTAATGGCGCGGGCGGCGGAGGCTGGTGCGGCGGAGCCCGGTCACGGCTAAGCAGGCTTGCCGGTCACGGGTCAGCCCGCCGCAGACTGCGCCGCGAGCCCAGCCGTTACCGGGACTGTTCCGCGACCCCCTGGGCCACGGCACAGGGCGCGCACAGCGGAACTTCCTGATCGGCGATCCGGCGCGTGATCACCGCGTGGTGGTCACACACCCCCCGGTCGTCCGGATGGGAGACGGCGCACAAGCACTCACAACCCCGCCTGGCCCACAGCGGCGAGACACGCCAGCTCTCCACCACGGCCCGGATCGCCGGGTCGCTGACAAGTTTCTGGACCGCCTCGGAAGTAGCCGCCGCCGTCTTCTGGACCGCTTCGGACGTCACCGCCGCGGTCCGCTCGGCCCACTCGGCCGCCACGGCCGTGGCGGCCTCCCAGGCCGCGGCGAGCTGCCGCAGTGGGTTGTCTCCGCCGTCGCTCACCCTGCCATCGTCTCACTCAGGACCGGCCGTGACCAGGCTTCCCCCAACCGAGTGCAGGTGCCGATATCGTGCGTGCGGTGAAGTTTTTCAGCGAGGTCCTCGTCGCCCCTCCGGTGATCATGGACCCCGCGGCTGCTGTTCCGCTGTTCAGTCGCGCTGCCCCGCGGCCGCGAGCCCCGGGGACGGCCCCGGCTGGCCTGGCATTTCGTGAAACAAGGATCAGGAAGGAAAGGCCGGCCATGGAGGCGCGGATAGAGCGGGTGGCGTCACCGGGAGACGCGGGCACCCCGGAGAGCAACGCCTGGATCGTGGGCGACGACGACGAGGTCATCGTGGTCAACCCGGGCCTGGACGCCGACGCGGTGCTCTCCGCCGTCGGCGACCGGGAGATCCTCGCGGTCATCTGCACCCACGGGCACGCCGCGCACGTCGCGGCGGCTCCCGCGGTGGCAGCGCGGGACGAGGCGCCGGTCGCGCTGAATCCCCGGGACCGGCTGCCGTGGCGCGAGGCGCACCCGGACGACGACCCGGAGATCGACATGGAGGACGGCGGGATCTTCGAGGTCGCCGACGCCTCGCTGGAAGTCATCCACGCCCCCGGGCACACCCTGGGCTCGGTGTGCCTGTACAGCGAGGAGCTCGAAGCGGTCTTCGCGGGCGACAGCGTGGCGGCCGACGGCCCGGTTCCGCACGACGGCGAGTACACCGACTTTCCCGCGCAGCTCAGCGCGATCGGCGAGCACCTGCTGACGCTCCCCGGGCCGACCCGGGTGCTGCCCGGGCACGGGGAGGAGACCACCGTGTCCGCGATCCAGAAGAAGTTCGACTCGTGGGTGAACGCAGGCCCGCTGCCCCGGTCCGCGGGCTGACCTGATGCGCGGCGAAGAGCAGCTGGGGCTGGACGGGATGCCCGCCCGGCTGTACGCGTGCACCCCGACCCGGCTGAGTACCTGGCTGGGCTGCCGGCGGCAGTACCGGATGAGTTACCTGGACCGGCCCACCCCGCGTAAGGGGCCGCCCTGGGCCCACAACAGCCTGGGAGCCAGCGTGCACAACGCGCTGGCCGGATGGTGGCGGCTGCCGCAGCCGCAGCGGACCGTCCCCGCCGCCGGCGGGTTACTGGAACGAGGCTGGATCAACGAGGGCTTCGCGAGTGACGCCCAGTCCGCGGCCGTCCGGGACCGGGCCCGGGGAATGGTCCAAGATTACGTCTCGGCGCTGGACCCCGCCGACGAGCAGGCCGGCGTGGAGCGGACGGTGGGCGCCCGGACCGACCGGATCACGTTCTCCGGCCGGATCGACCGGCTGGACGACCGCCAGGACGCCGGCGGCGGCCGGGAACTGGTCGTGGTGGACTACAAGACCGGCCGCCGCCCGCTGAGCACCGACGACGCCCGGGCGTCGCTGCCGCTCGCGCTGTACGCGGTCGCCGCCGCCCGGGTGCTGCGCGGCCCTGCCACCGGGTGGAGCTGCATCACCTGCCCACCCGGACGGTGCACGCCTGGGAGCACACGCCAGCCGCGCTGGAGCGGCACGTCGGCCGGGCCGAGGACATCGCCGCCGAGTGCGCGGCCGCCGACCAGCGCTACCGGGACGGGCTGGCACCCGCAGGCCAGGACGAGGAGTTCCCGCCTAGCCCGGGCCCCGGCTGCGGCTGGTGCGACTTCCG
>CAWAES010000048.1:0-263592 GCA_963781085.1 uncultured Actinomycetes bacterium | reverse complement strand
GACAGGGACCTGGCCCGCGGTCCGGGCCGGCTGGGCCAGGCCCTCGGCATCGACCGGGCCCAGAACGGCGTGGACGCGTGCGATCCCGCGTCGCCGCTACGGATCCGCGCGGCATCACCGGCGGGGGCGCCCGGCCAGATCAGCGAGGGGCCGCGGGTCGGGGTGAGCAGCGCCGCCGACTGGCCCTGGCGGTTCTGGCGGACCGGGGACCCCACGGTCTCCGTCTACCGGCCGTACGTGCCCCGGACCAGGCCGAAACCAGTTTCACCCTAGGCCGCCGAAGATGGGACGATACCCCGGTGACTGACATCATCGACGACCTGACCTGGCGCGGCCTGATCGCGTTGTCCACCGATCCTGAGGAACTCCGCAAGGCCTTCGATGCTGGCCCGGTCACCCTGTACATCGGATTCGACCCGACGGCCCCCGGCCTGCACATCGGGAACCTGGTCCAGCTGCTCACGCTGCGCCGCATCCAGCGCGCCGGGCACCGCCCCATCGCGCTCGTCGGCGGGGCCACCGGGCTGATCGGGGATCCCAGCGGCAAGTCCGCCGAGCGCGTGCTGAACTCGCGTGAGGTCGTGGCCGAGTGGGTGGAGCGGATCCGCCGGGAGGTGTCCCGGTTCCTGGACTTCACGCCCGGGCCCACCGGCGCGCTGATCGTTAGCAATCTGGAATGGACCGAGCCGCTCTCCGCGCTGGAGTTCCTGCGCGACATCGGCAAGCACTTCCCGGTCAACCAGATGCTCAGCCGGGAGTCGGTCCGGGCCCGGCTGGAAGCGGGCGGGATCAGCTACACCGAGTTCAGCTACCAGATCCTGCAGGCCAACGACTTCCTCGAGCTGTACCGGCGGCTCGGCTGCACGCTGCAGGTGGGCGGCAGCGACCAGTGGGGCAACCTGGTCTCCGGCGTGGACCTGATCCGGCGGGTGGAAGGGGCGACCGCGCATGCGCTGGCCACCCCGCTGATCACCAAGCCGGACGGGACCAAGTACGGGAAGACCGAGGGCGGGGCCGTCTGGATCAGCCCGGACCTGATGAGCCCGTACGCGTTCTACCAGTTCTGGCTGAACCGGGCCGACGAGGAGGTCCCTGGCCTGCTCCGGGTGTTCAGCTTCTCCTCCCGCGAGGAGATCGAGGCCCTGGAGCAGGAGACCAGGGACCAGCCAGCCCGGCGGGTCGGCCAGCGGGCCCTGGCCGAGGAGATGACCACCCTGGTCCACGGCGCGGACGAGACCGCGAAGGCGGTCGCCGCCAGCCGCGCCCTGTTCGGCCAGGGTGACCTGACCGAGCTCGACGCGAACACCCTGGCCGCCGCCCTCGCCGAGGTCCCGTCCACCACCATCAAGGCCAGTCCCGCCGCTGGCTCCGGCGGACTGCCCACCGTCGCCGAGCTGATGGCGGAGACCACGATCGTGTCCAGCCGGTCCGACGGGAGGCGGGCCATCGCCGGAGGCGGCGCGTACCTGAACAACCGGAAGGTCACCGAGCAGGACGCCCGCCCGGACCCGTCGGACCTGCTGCACGGCCATTTCCTGGTGCTGCGCCGGGGCAAGCGCACGGTAGGCGGCGTCACGGTGCTGACACAGCCTCCAGGCGAGTAAGCGGGATAGCCCGCTGGGTGGGTGCTTGGTGGGCGCCGTCCTCGCCTACCGCCGCCCCGAAAGGTGCCGCCGTCCTCGCTGCGCCGTCCTTGCCGACCCGCTGTCCCGGACAGTGCCGCCGCCCTCGCCTACCCGGCACTCTCAGGACGGTTGAGACGGTCCAGATCCATCCCCGGCGACCGGGCCTGGCAAACCCCGGCGCCGCGCGCCCAGGCCCCGCAGAGGCCGTTCTGAACGGGCCCCAGACTGTGCCCCGGCGGGGGTGGGACTCGCCTTTCGCAGGTCAGCTGGGGAGAGGCGGACGGGGGGCCCTCCGATTTGACGGGAACCGCTTTGCCGCTTAGTGTTTCCCATGCCCCAAGGGAAACCGGAACGCCGCTGGCGGACGGTCCCGGGGGACGGTAAGGCCGGTTAGAAGGTGATCATCAGCTGATGATGAACTGGAACTGGCCGCCTGCGGAACGGAGCCCGGTCACGGGTGGTCCCGAACCGCAGTAAGCTGAAGCTTCAAACATGTTGCGGGGCTCGAGCCCACCAAGCTCAGTCGAAATCCTGGAGACAGGGACTTGACAGCCCGGGAACATGAAGGTAAGTTAGAAGGGTTGCCCCGGAGCTAAGGCGAGAGCCTGGCGATGGTGCGCGTCCGCTCCTTGAGAACTCAACAGCGTGCTAAAAGCCAGTGCACATGCACATAACCCCGTCAGTGGGGGCTTGGCCGGTAACGGCCTGGTACTTCACTACGGAATGCCAAGATCGCTTTATTGGCTGGCGTAAGCCAACCAATAGGGCACTCCATGTGTCAGCTCTCGCTAGCCTCGCCAGGCTGGCGGTTGCATATAGACATCAACGGAGAGTTTGATCCTGGCTCAGGACGAACGCTGGCGGCGTGCTTAACACATGCAAGTCGAGCGGAAAGGCCCTTCGGGGTACTCGAGCGGCGAACGGGTGAGTAACACGTGAGCAACCTGCCCTTAGCTCTGGGATAGCTCCGGGAAACCGGAATTAATACCGGATATGACCTAGGCCGACATCGGCCGTGGTGGAAAGTTTTTCGGCTAGGGATGGACTCGCGGCCTATCAGCTAGTTGGTGGGGTAATGGCCTACCAAGGCGACGACGGGTAGCCGGCCTGAGAGGGCGACCGGCCACACTGGGACTGAGACACGGCCCAGACTCCTACGGGAGGCAGCAGTGGGGAATCTTGCGCAATGGGCGAAAGCCTGACGCAGCGACGCCGCGTGGGGGATGAAGGCCTTCGGGTTGTAAACCCCTTTCAGCAGGGACGAAGCGAAAGTGACGGTACCTGCAGAAGAAGCGCCGGCTAACTACGTGCCAGCAGCCGCGGTAACACGTAGGGCGCAAGCGTTGTCCGGAATTATTGGGCGTAAAGAGCTCGTAGGCGGACTGTTGCGTCCGCTGTGAAAAGCTGGGGCTTAACCCTGGCCTTGCAGTGGATACGGGCAGACTAGAGGTAGGTAGGGGAGAATGGAATTCCCGGTGTAGCGGTGAAATGCGCAGATATCGGGAGGAACACCGGTGGCGAAGGCGGTTCTCTGGGCCTTACCTGACGCTGAGGAGCGAAAGCGTGGGGAGCGAACAGGATTAGATACCCTGGTAGTCCACGCTGTAAACGTTGGGCGCTAGGTGTGGGGTCCTTCCACGGATTCCGTGCCGCAGCTAACGCATTAAGCGCCCCGCCTGGGGAGTACGGCCGCAAGGCTAAAACTCAAAGGAATTGACGGGGGCCCGCACAAGCGGCGGAGCATGTTGCTTAATTCGACGCAACGCGAAGAACCTTACCAAGGTTTGACATGCAGGGAAAAGCCTCAGAGATGGGGTGTCCGTAAGGGCCCTGCACAGGTGGTGCATGGCTGTCGTCAGCTCGTGTCGTGAGATGTTGGGTTAAGTCCCGCAACGAGCGCAACCCTCGTTCTATGTTGCCAGCGGATAATGCCGGGGACTCATAGGAGACTGCCGGGGTCAACTCGGAGGAAGGTGGGGATGACGTCAAGTCATCATGCCCCTTATGTCTTGGGCTGCAAACATGCTACAATGGCCGGTACAGAGGGCTGCGAAACCGCAAGGTTGAGCGAATCTCAAAAAGCCGGTCTCAGTTCGGATTGGGGTCTGCAACTCGACCCCATGAAGTCGGAGTCGCTAGTAATCGCAGATCAGCAACGCTGCGGTGAATACGTTCCCGGGCCTTGTACACACCGCCCGTCACGTCACGAAAGTCGGCAACACCCGAAGCCGGTGGCCTAACCCGTAAGGGACGGAGCCGTCGAAGGTGGGGCCGGCGATTGGGACGAAGTCGTAACAAGGTAGCCGTACCGGAAGGTGCGGCTGGATCACCTCCTTTCTAAGGAGCAACTGGCGCGCTCGGCCACTTGTGGCCGATGTCGCGTCCAGAGCCACATCTCAGGCGAATGTTCTGGGGTGGCTGCTCATTAGTGGAGCACTGGTTATTCGGTCTGGGCAAGCTGCCCGCCCGGTTAGTACACCCGCTTGCGGGAGGAACGCCGGATACGGGGGAGTGGCCAGGCCGAGCACGCTGTTGGGTCCTGAGGGAACGGCCGCCTACACGGGGCCTCCTTCATTTGGGCCGGTGAGCCTCGCCTGGCAACGGGCTGAGGCGCCGGAACCGCCCGTATCTTGAGAACTGCACAGTGGACGCGAGCATCACATCAGTAGTGCCAAGTTATTAAGGGCGCACGGTGGATGCCTTGGCACCAGGAGCCGATGAAGGACGTAGGAGCCTGCGATAAGCCCCGGGGAGTCGGCAACCAGACTTCGATCCGGGGATTTCCGAATGGGGAAACCTGGCGGGTGTAATGGCCCGTCGCCCCTGCCTGAACACATAGGGCAGGTGGAGGTAACGTGGGGAAGTGAAACATCTCAGTACCCACAGGAAGAGAAAGCAACCGCGATTCCCTGAGTAGTGGTGAGCGAAATGGGAATAGGCCAAACCGATCACGTGCCATAGCCAGCAGGCGTTGCGTGATCGGGGTAGCGGGACCGCCCAGCCGGAGCTGCTGAACCGGCAGGAAGTAAGAAATCGCTTTGGTAATCGAAGGTTCTGGAAAGAACCGGCACAGAGGGTGACACCCCCGTAGGTGAAACCTAAGCGACTTCCGGGCGGGATCCCAAGTAGCACGGGGCCCGAGAAATCCCGTGTGAATCTGGGGGGACCACCCCCTAAGCCTAAATACTCCCTGGTGACCGATAGTGCACAAGTACCGTGAGGGAAAGGTGAAAAGTGCCCCGGTGAGGGGTCGTGAAATAGTACCTGAAACCGTGCGCCTACAAGCCGTGGGAGCGTGTCAGCCTTCGGGCTGACGTGAAGTGACCGCGTGCCTTTTGAAGAATGAGCCTGCGAGTTATGGTATGTGGCAAGGTTAACCCGTGTGGGGGAGCCGTAGCGAAAGCGAGTCTGAATAGGGCGAATGAGTCGCATGTCATAGACCCGAAGCGGAGTGATCTACCCATGGGCAGGTTGAAGCGCGGGTAAGACCGCGTGGAGGACCGAACCCACCAGGGTTGAAAACCTGGGGGATGACCTGTGGGTAGGGGTGAAAGGCCAATCAAACTCCGTGATAGCTGGTTCTCCCCGAAATGCATTTAGGTGCAGCGTTGCGTGTTTCTTGCCGGAGGTAGAGCTACTGGATGGCCTAGGGGGCCTACAAGCTTACCGAAGTCAGCCAAACTCCGAATGCCGGTAAGTGAGAGCGCGGCAGTGAGACTGCGGGCGATAAGGTTCGTAGTCGAGAGGGAAACAGCCCAGATCACCAGCTAAGGCCCCTAAGCGTGTGCTAAGTGGGAAAGGATGTAGAGTTGCTCAGACAACCAGGAGGTTGGCTTAGAAGCAGCCACCCTTGAAAGAGTGCGTAATAGCTCACTGGTCAAGTGATTCTGCGCCGACAATTTAGCGGGGCTCAAGCACACCGCCGAAGCTGTGGCATTCGCGTGTTAACCCGGCCCTTTTGTGGCGACGGTGGATGGCGGTCTTGACCGTCACGGTTTCGGCCGTGATTGTCTCGATTGCGGCCGCCCGAGTCTTTTAGGGTCCAGGTACGCGGATGGGTAGGGGAGCGTCGGGTGGCGAGAGAAGCGGCGGAGTGATCCAGCCGTGGACGCCACTCGAGTGAGAATGCAGGCATGAGTAGCGAAAGAGGGGTGAGAAACCCCTCCGCCGAATGACCAAGGGTTCCTGGGGCAGGCTAATCCGCCCAGGGTAAGTCGGGACCTAAGGCGAGGCCGACAGGCGTAGTCGATGGACAACGGGTTGATATTCCCGTACCCGCTTACATGCGCCCATGCCGAACCTGGCGATGCTAAGCAACCAAAGCCGGCGATCCTTCGGGATGACCCGGCCGAGGACGCGACCCAGACTAGTAGTAGGCAAGCCGTAGGGGCGACGCAGGAAGGTAGCTCTACCGGGCGATGGTTGTCCCGGAGTAAGGGTGTAGGGCGGTGCGTAGGCAAATCCGCGCACCATATGCCTGAGACCTGATGCCGAGCCGATTTAGGCGAAGTGAGTAATCCTATGCTGCCAAGAAAAACCCCGCGGCGAGCATGTTAGCGGCCCGTACCCCAAACCGACTCAGGTGGTCAGGTAGAGAATACCAAGGCGATCGGGTGAACTGTGGTTAAGGAACTAGGCAAATTGTCCCCGTAACTTTGGGAGAAGGGGAGCCGTGCTCGGTGACGAGGCTTGCCCTCTGAGCTGAGTGCGGTCGCAGATAGCAGGGGAAAGCGACTGTTTACTAAAAACACAGGTCCGTGCTAAGTCGCAAGACGACGTATACGGACTGACGCCTGCCCGGTGCTGGAACGTTAAGGGGAAGAGTTAGTGGCCTTCGGGTCGCGAAGCCCTGAACTTAAGCGCCAGTAAACGGCGGTGGTAACTATAACCATCCTAAGGTAGCGAAATTCCTTGTCGGGTAAGTTCCGACCTGCACGAATGGCGTAACGACTTTCCCACTGTCTCAACCACAGACCCGGCGAAATTGCACTACGAGTAAAGATGCTCGTTACGCGCAGCAGGACGGAAAGACCCCGGGACCTTCACTGCAGCTTGACATTGGTGTTTGGGACGTCTTGTGTAGGATAGGTGGGAGACTTTGAAGCAGGGACGCCAGTCCTTGTGGAGTCATCGGTGAAATACCACTCTGGTCGTTCTGGATGTCTAACCTGGGTCCGTGATCCGGATCAGGGACAGTGTCTGGTGGGTAGTTTAACTGGGGCGGTTGCCTCCTAAAGAGTAACGGAGGCGCCCAAAGGTACCCTCAGCCTGGTTGGCAATCAGGTGTCGAGTGTAAGTGCACAAGGGTGCTTGACTGTGAGACAGACATGTCGAGCAGGAGCGAAAGCTGGGACTAGTGATCCGGCGGTGGCATGTGGAAGCGCCGTCGCTTAACGGCTAAAAGGTACCCCGGGGATAACAGGCTGATCTTCCCCAAGAGTCCATATCGACGGGATGGTTTGGCACCTCGATGTCGGCTCGTCGCATCCTGGGGCTGGAGCAGGTCCCAAGGGTTGGGCTGTTCGCCCATTAAAGCGGTACGCGAGCTGGGTTTAGAACGTCGTGAGACAGTTCGGTCCCTATCCGCTGCGCGCGCAGGAGACTTGAGATGGGCTGTCCCTAGTACGAGAGGACCGGGACGGACGAACCTCTGGTGTGCCAGTTGTTCTGCCAAGAGCACGGCTGGTTGGCTACGTTCGGAAGGGATAACCGCTGAAAGCATCTAAGCGGGAAGCTCGCATCAAGATGAGGTCTCCCTCAGGGTTAACCTGGTAAGGCCCCCAGCTAGACGACTGGGTTGATAGGCCGGAGGTGGAAGCGTTGCAAGACGTGGAGCTGACCGGTACTAATAGGCCGAGTGGCTTGGCTTCTACTATTCTTTGTGTGTTTCGCGTCCACTGTGCGGTTCCCGAGGTGCGGTCGGTACCGTACCCGGGCTGGGACTGAGGTCCTGGCCGGTACGGTCCTCACATCTCCATAGTGTTTCGGTGGCCATGGCGAAGGGGAAACACCCGGTTCCATTCCGAACCCGGAAGTTAAGCCCTTCAGCGCCGATGGTACTGCGCGGGGGACCGCGTGGGAGAGTAGGACGCCGCCGGACATCTTCAGTTGAGGCCGCTCCCAGCAGGGAGCGGCCTCGACTGCGTTGTCCGGGTTTAGCTGCGTCCGGGCCTAGTGTGGGGCCAGGGCTCCGGCGTGACCGACTTCAGGGGCCCCTGGGTGCGGCCCGTGGCGGTGCAGAGCCGGCGGTACGGAGCCATGAGTGGCCATCAGTAAAGAGCGGAGCAAGAGCGTGGCAGGCGAGCAGGGGCAGGGCGGCCGGGGCCGTAGCGGTGGCGCGGGGCGGGACCAGAGCCGTTCGGCGGGTGCCTCCCGGGGTCAGGGCCGTTCCGGCAGCGGTGCTGACCGGGGTCGCGGCGGGGCTGCCGGCCAGGGACGGGCCAGCGGTACAGGCGCGGGCCGGTCTGGTGGCGCCGGGAACAACAGCACTGGGGGCAGCGGCGCTGGCAGCACTTCCCGGCGGCCCAATACGTCCAGCTCCTCGCGAGCCGGGGGATCGGGTGCCAGCAGATCGGGCAGCAGTGCGCCCGCCCGGCGGCCCCAGGGTTCAGGCACCTCGAGGGGCCAGAGCCCAGGCGGTGCCCGGCATGGCGGTCCGGGCGGGAGCAGCTGGAATGACAGCCGCCCGGACCGGGGCAGCCCGTCGGGTGGCTCACGTGGGAGCAGGCCAGGTTCGTCCCGCAGCGACACCTCCCGGGCCGGCCAGGGAGCATCGCGCGGCTCTTCCGGTGGCTATAGCGCCCGCCCTGTTCGCGACCGTGCCCCAGGCGATAGCCCGCGGGCGGGCAGTTCCCGGTCGTCTGGTGGTCCGCGTACTGATGGCCCTCGTGCGGCCAGTCCCCGCAGGGATGGCCCGCGTAGCGGTGGTTTGCGCGACGACCGGCCCCGCAGCGGCGGCCCGCGTGAGGGTGGTCCCCGGAGCAGCGGTCCGCGGACGGGTGGGTTCCGCGACGACCGGCCGCGCGCGACCGGCGCGACGACCGGCCGCGTGGCGGCGGTCCCCGTGACGGCGGTCCGCGCAGCGGCGGTCCGCGGACCGGTGGTTTCCGGGACGACCGACCGCGCACCGGTGGCCCGCGCGCCGCTGACCCCCGCGGCGGTGGCCCGCGCGGGGAAGCGCCCTGGCGCCGTTCCGACCGCCCGGCCGCAGGTGGCGCCCGGCCGCCGCGGCCTGCTGGGCGTTCCTCATACGGCGCGCCCCGGGACGGCGACAGCGCACGAACTGACCGGTCTGGCGGCCGTGGTTCCTTCGGCGCCGACCGTCCTGCCGGCGGCCGCTCGTCAGGCGCCCGCCCTTATGGCGATCGCCCTGCTGGTGCCCGCTCGCCAAATGGGCGCTCCTCCGGGGGCCCGGCCGCTGGACGCCCAGCCCGCGACGGGGACGCCCGGACCTGGGGACCTCCCCGGCGGTCCTCGTCCCCTTCAGGACGCTCAGGCACTTTCCGGGACCGCCCGCCTGCCCGGCGTGGCTCAGGTCCCGGTGGCGCCGGCCGCGACGCGGCCCCGGACCACCATTCCACTGCGGTGCACGGGAGCGGGTCTTACCGGGGCACCGCCCCACGGTCCGCGGCGGCCAGGACGGGCAGCCTGCCGGACATCCCGGCCAGTATCACCGTGGACCAGCTCGACCCCGCGGCCGCGGCCGAACTGCGGACCTTGCCCTCCGACCTGGCTGCGGTCGTGGCCCGGCGGTTGCTCGCCGCCAGCCTGGCTGACGATCCCGAGGTCGCGTACCAGCACGCTCAAGAAGCCCGGCGGCTCGCCGCCCGGGTGGGAATCGTCCGCGAGACCACCGGCATTGCCGCCTACCGGTCCGGACACTGGGCTGAGGCCCTGGCCGAGCTGCGGGCCGCCCGCCGGCTCACGGGCCGGACCAGTTACCTGCCGCTGATGGCGGACTCGGAACGGGCCCTGGGCCGGATCGACCGCGCCCTGGGCGTGATCGCCGAGTCGTCGAGGTTCAAGCTTGACCGGGAGACCGAAGTCGAGCTGCGCATCGTGGAGTCGGGCGTCCGCCGGGACCAGGGGCTGGCTGAGGCCGCCGTCGTGGTCCTCCAGCTCCCCGAGCTCAGAGAGCGCCGGAAGCCCTGGTCGGCCCGGCTGTTCTACGCGTATGCGGACGCCCTGCTGGAGGCGGGCCGGACGGAGCAGGCGCGGGAGTGGTTCGCCCGGGCTGCGGCCGCAGACATCGACGGGCAAACCGATGCCGCAGAACGCTTTGACGACCTGGACGACGTCGTGGTCGACGACCTCTCCGGCGAAGACGAGGACGACTGGGCAGACGACGACCCGGACGGGGCGGGGGCCGGCGACCTGGCTGAGGACGACGAGGACGAGCCTGACGATGAGCCCGAGCCCGCGGACGGCCTGGCCGCGGACGGCCTGGCCGCGGACGCCTGGCCGACGACGACCAGCCGCTCTAGCCGTCCTCGCCTGCTCCGGGATGCTCCAAGGGATCTGGGAGCATAGGGGGATGGACACGGCAGGAGGCACCGCACAGGGCGGGGTGGACATCCCCGGCGTTACCGGGCTCGGTCACGAGGTGTACGAGATCGACACCCGGATGGCGGGATACCAGGGCATCACCGCTGGCTACCTGATCCTGGGCGAGCGGCCGTGCCTGGTGGAGACCGGCACCGCGCCCTCGGCCCCCATCGTGCGGGACGCGCTGGCCGCCCTGGGCGTCGGGCCGCATGACCTGGCCACGATCGTCGTGACCCACATCCACCTCGACCACGCGGGGGGCGCCGGCGACGTGGCCGCCATGTTCCCCGACGCTGAGGTCGTGGTGCACGAGCGCGGCGCCCGGCACCTGGCTGACCCGGCGAGGCTGATGAGCAGCGCGCGGATGATGTACGGGGACGCGCTGGACACCCTGTTCGGCGCGATGAACCCGACCCCGGCCGAGCGGATCCGGACGGTGGAGGAACGAGGGACCGTGGACCTCGGCGGCGGTCGCCGCCTGGACAGCCACTACTCGCCAGGGCACGCCAAGCACCATGTCGGGCTCATCGACTCAGTCAGCGGCGACCTGTACGTGGGCGACGCGGCGGGCGTGTACATCCCGGAGACGGCGGACCTGCGGCCGGCCACCCCGCCGCCGGACTTCGATCTGGACGCGGCGCTGGGGTCGGTGCGCATGTTCGCCTCGCTGCGCCCGCAGCGGCTGCTGTTCAGCCACTACGGGCCGGTGCCGGACGTGGAGGAGACCCTGGCCAGGTCGGCCGAGGAGATCCGGCTCTGGGTGGAGGAGACCAAGGCGGCCCGGGGGGCGGGGCCGGACTTCGACCATACGGTGGCGCTGGTGCACCAGCGGACCCGGGAGCGGTACGCGGCGCTGGGCCCGGACGCTGCCCCGGCGCTGGCCGCCAAGTTCGAGGCGCTGAGCAGTACCGCCTCGAGCGTGGCCGGCATCGTGCACTGGCTGGACAGCAGCCCCCAGCCGTCCTGAACGCCAGGCCCTGTTGCCGCTCCTGGTGAGATCGGCGCAAGATCTAAGGCGTCGCCGGCTGCGTGAGCGGCCGCCCGGGCCAGCTGCCGTCGGGCAGGGGCTCGCTGAGAAACAGCCAGAACACGCCGATGGCGTTCACCGCCTCGGCGAAGGCTGAAAACTTCACCGGCTTCCGCACGTAGGCGTTGGCCCCACCGCTGTAGCCGGCCACGACGTCTTCCTCCTCAGCCGACGTGGTCAGGATGACGACGGGGATGAGCGCGGTCCGTTCTTCGGCCCGGATGCGGCGCAGCACCTCCAGCCCGTCGACTTTGGGAAGCTTCAAGTCGAGCAGGATGAGCGCGGGGCGTATCCAGCCGGCTTCGTCAGCCGGGAGCAGATACGCGAGAGCCTCGGCGCCGTCGCGCGCTACTACTACCTCATTGACGAAGCCGCCCTTTTTGAAAGCCCGGAGCAACAGCGTTTCGTCGTTGGGATTGTCCTCTACCAGCAGGACAGGCGGGTTCGTCATGTGATCTCCTCCGCTTTGATAGTGAAGTGAAAGACCGCACCTTTGCCGATGGCGCCCTCGGCCCCGACGCACCCGCCATGACGTTCCACGATCTGCCGCACGCTGGCCAGGCCGACGCCAGTGCCCGGGAATTCCTGGGTCTTGTGCAGCCGCCGGAACGGCTGGAAGAGCTGGTCGCTGTAGGCGGGGTCGAAGCCGGCGCCGTCGTCGCGCACGTAACAGCGCAGTCGTCCGTCCCCGGCCGGATCTGCGCCGAACTCGATCGAGGCCTCGGCCTGGCCGGAGGTGAACTTCCAGGCGTTTTCCAGCAGGTTCTGCAAGACCGTGCGGATCAGGCCGGGATCGGCCAGGACCTGGACCGGGTGCTGGATGGCGAAGCTGACGCGGCGGCCCGGGTCCGTGCGCCGGAGTTCCGCGGCGATCCGGGTGGCCTCGGCGCCGAGATCGACGGCGCGCAGTTGTACCTCGGCTCGTGATATCCGGGAAAGGCGCAGCAGGTCGTCGATAAGCGTGGCCATCTGCTCGCTGGCCTCGACGATCCGCCCGGCGTAGTCCCGGCCCTCGTCGTCGAGAGTATCCCCGTAGTCTTCTAGCAGAGCCTCCCCGAAGCCGCTCAGAGCCCGGAGCGGGGCGCGCAGGTCGTGGGCGACCGAATACGCGAACGCCTCCATGTTCTGGTTGGCCCGCTCCAGATCCTTGACCTGCTGGTGCCCGGTCATGTCGCGGACAGCGGCTGCGATCAGGGGGCCTTCGTCAGTGTCGATGGGGGACAGCGAGATGTCGGCCGGGAAGGCGGAGCCGTCGCGGCGCCGGCCAGCCAGCTGGCTGCCCCAGCCCATCGGCCGAGGCTGGGGGTCGCCCTCATACCTGGCCTGATGGCCGCGGCGGGCGTCCCGCAGCGCGTCCGGGACGAGCAGCTCCACCGGCTGGCCGACGAGCTCGTCCCGCTGGTAGCCGAACAGCCGTTCTGTCTGCGAGTTGACCAGCGCGATCCGGCCGTCGGCCCGGACGCACACCATCGCGTCGGGGACCGCCTCCAGCAGCTCGCGAAACCTGGCGTCAGCCCGCTGGCGCTCGGTGATGTCCCGGGCCACGGACGTCCCGGCCGCCAGCCGCCAGTACGTCACGTCCCGGATCGCCGCCGTGATCAGGGTCCCCTGGTCGGCGTCGATCGCGGACAGGGAGATGGCCGCGGGGAAGGTGGTGCCGTCCCGGCGGCGCCCGGCCAGCTCGATCCCGGCTCCCATCGGGCGGGGCTGGGTGTCGACGACGGATTCGGCCCGGAGCCCAGGGTGGACTGCGGGGATGCCGTCCGGGACCAAAAGCTCGACCGGCTGGCCTATCAGCTCGTCGCGGCGGTACCCGAACAACCGTTCCACGCCTGCGTTGACCAGCGCGATCCGGCCACTGGCATCCATGCATACCGTCGCGTCCGCAGCCGCCTCGATCAGCGCCACCATACTTCCGCGGGGGCGCGGCCTGAGATCCGTCACAATTTGCAGTGTATCAATGACTAAGGGTTAGATTAGCGCGATAGCGAACCGGTGCGCCCGGGGGCTGCTGGCGTTCGCTACCCCGGCGTCAGGGTCGTCGGTTTGCCAACAGTAAGTAATGTAATAATAACTTTCTGTGATAGTTTAGGGCGCTGTGACTGCGGTGGATGCTCCGCCGGGCGTGGAGCCTCGGGCCGTTACCGGCTCGGTAGGGGGATGGAGAGCCATGCGGGTCCACGAGGCAGACGAGGCGCCAGCGCCGGCGCGTCCGCCTCCGGCCGCGGCTGACGGCCCGGCTGACACCCCGGCACGCGATGAACGGGTACCCGATGTGATCACCCTCGCCGGCGGCCTGCTGTGCGTGGCCGTGGGCCTGGCCGTGATCGTGGCCTGGCTGGTACGGGCCACGGCCGTTCTGCAATTCGGCAGCCTGAATCCCATGTCGTTCAATACCGCCCTGGCCTTCGTGGTGACCGGGGTCGCACTGATCGCGCTGGCCAGCAGACAGCCCAGGCCGGCGTTGGTAGCGGGCCTGTTCGACGTGGCTCTCGGCGTGACAGTCCTGGCCGAGGACATCTTCAGCCACGGTCTCGGCATCGATCAGCTGTTCGTGAAGGCCTATATCACCGGGGCGCACGACGTGCCCGGGAGGATGGCGGTCAACACCGCGGTCTGCCTGATCCTGGCCGGAACGGGACTGCTGGTATGGGGTCCATGGCGGTCCCGCCGCCGGCCGGCCGTGCTGGCCGTGGCCGGATCTGTCATCGCCGCGGTGGCGGTCGAAGCGACCTTCGGCTACGCCACCGGCAACCCCGCGGCCTATGGGTGGACGCCGGTGACCGCGATGGCGTTCCTCACCGCCGTGACCATGCTCATCCTGGCCATCTCCCTGCTCAGCGCTGCCTGGCCGGACTCCCGCACGCGTCACTCGGGCCTGCCCCGGTGGCTCCCGATGCCCGCGGGTGCGCTGGCTCTCGGGCTGGGGGTGTGGCTGGTCATCGATGGCCGGGCCGTGGCCGCGGGGCGTATCTCTGCGGTTACCTTTACCGCCGCGGCCAGTGTCGTCGGGCTGGTCCTGGCCGGCCTGGTGATGCTGGTGGTCTGGCTGGCCCAGCAGGCGGACGGGCGGCGCCAGGTGGCCGTGACCGCTGCGGGGCAGCTCACCGAGGCC
This sequence comes from uncultured Actinomycetes bacterium, assembly GCA_963781085.1. GTDB lineage: Bacteria > Actinomycetota > Actinomycetes > Streptosporangiales > Streptosporangiaceae > RYN-230. The sequence continues at coordinate 249,281 of CAWAES010000048.1, read as the reverse complement.
GAGGCAGCCGCGCGGGAAAGTGAGCACCGGCTGTTCCAGTTCCTGGACGCCATGCCCGTCGCGGTGTTCATCGCGTCGCAGGGCGGCCAGCCCTACTACGCCAACGGCGAGGCGACACGCGTGCTGGGCCAGGGCGTGGCCCCCCGTGTCGGCGCCGGTGAGCTGGCCGAAACCTACGGCGTCTTCCTGGCTGGCACAGACCAGCTCTGCCCGGCCGAGCGCGTGCCAGTCGTCCGGGCCCTCCATGGCCAGGTATCCCACGAGGACAATCTGGAGATCCGCAAGCCGGACGGTGCCGTGATCCCCATCGAGGTCTGGGGGCGCCCGGTATACGGGGCTGGCGGGCAGGTTGACTACGGCATCGCCGCGTTCGCTGACACGTCTGAGCGCAACGCGCGGGAAAAGACCATCGCGGGCCAGGCCGCGCTGCTGGAGCTGGCCCACGACGCGATCTTCGTCCGGGACCTGGACGGGCAGATCACGTACTGGAGCGCGGGTGCCGCGGACACGTACGGCTTTACCAGAGCCGAGGCGGTCGGCCGCAAAGCCCACGACCTGCTCCGCACGCAGTTTCCCGAGCCGATGGCCGCCATCGAAGCCAGCGTGGGCCGGGATGGCCGCTGGGACGGCGAGCTTGCGCACCGCTGCGCTGACGGGCGGACCATCGTCGTGGAGAGCCGCTGGGCGGCGCAGCGCGGGCCGGGCGGGCCAGTGCTGGGATTCCTGGAGATCAACCGGGACATCACCGCCCGCAAAGACGCCGAGCGCGAGGCGACGCGGGTCGCGAAGGAGGTCCGGGCCCTGAACGCCACGCTGGAACAGCGGGTGCGGCAGCGTACCGTGCACCTGGAGCGGGCCAACAAGAACCTGGCGGCCTTCACCTATTCGGCCGCTCATGACCTGCGGACCCCGCTGCGTGCGCTGAGCGGGTTCGCCGAAGTCCTGGTCGAGGAGTACGGCGACCGGCTGGAGGACGCAGGACGCGGGTACGCCGGGCGCATCCAGGCGGCCAGCGGGCAGATGGGTAGCGTGCTCGACGACCTGCTGCACCTGTCGCGGGTGTCACGCGCTCAGATGAACCTCCAGGACGTGGACCTCAGCGCCGAGGTCACCTCCGTCTGCGGCCAGCTCCGCACCCGTGACCCCGGCCGCCGGGTCCGGGTGACTGTCGAAGACGGCGTCCGCGTCATTGCCGACCCGCCGCTGATCCGGATCGTGCTGGAGAACCTGCTCGGCAACGCCTGGAAGTTCACCGCCGGCCGCGACGACGCCTCGATCGAGTTCGCCACCGCGATCGCTGACGACGCCCCGCTCTGCTACTACGTGCGCGACAACGGGGCCGGCTTCGACGCCACCTACGTCGGCCAGCTGTTCCAGCCGTTCCAGCGGCTCCACGACGCCAGCGAGTTCCCCGGCACGGGCGTCGGCCTGGCCAGCGTCCAGCGCATCATCGACCGCCACGGCGGCCGGACCTGGGCCGAAGGCGCCGTCGGCCGCGGCGCCACGATCTACTTCACCCTCGACGTGAAGAACACCTGATCAAGGGCAACCCACCCGGCTGACCCGCAAGCGCGCCGGTCGTTCCCCGCGGGTATCCGGTGCCGGCCCCCCGCCCGCGAGTAGAATCAGAGCGCGGTTGGATCGTGCCCCTACGCGACCTGGGCGGGGCGCCGGCCGGGGGATGGATCGTGTCGTTAGTGGCCTGCGTCCGGCGTGGCTAGGGTTTCTGTCGTCACAGGATCCGGCCGTGCCCGCTGCCGGGTTTGTCAGGAACGTGCGTGTCGCCAACTGTGAGCGGATTACCTGTGAGAATGTCAGCCGCCAGGTCGCAAGCGCCGTCGGCGGAATCGGGCCAGGCGGCCCGCTGGGCGCGTCCCGGGCCAGTGACGGCGGCCATCGTGATCCTGACCGCACTCGCCGTCGCGCTCCGGCTCTACCAGCTGAGCCGTCCCGACTACCTGATCGGCGTGACCGAGTACGACGACGGGACGGACTTCGGCAGCGCGATCCTGCTGATCCACGGCGACCTGCCGTACCGGGACTTCATCATGGTCCAGCCGCCTGGCATCACGCTGCTGATGGCGCCGGTCGCGCTGGTGACCAAGGGCCTGGGCACCGCCTGGGGGATGGGCGTGGGCCGGATCCTCACGGCGCTGGCTGGCGCGGCCGCGGTGACCATGGGCGGCCTGCTGGTCCGTCACCGGGGCCTGCTCGCCGTGATCGTGACCGGCGGGATCCTGGCCGTCTACCCGCCCGCGGTGCAGGCGGCGCACACCGTGCTGCTGGAGCCCTGGGTGGTGCTGTTCTGCCTGGCCGGGCTGCTGGCCGTGTTCGACGGTGACCGGCTGGCCAGTACCCCCCGGCTGGTCTGGGGCGGCGTCGCGTTCGGCTTCGCGGGCGCGATCAAGGTCTGGGCCATCCTGCCCGTGCTGGTCATCGTGGTGCTGGTCCTGGCCGCCCGCCAGCCCCGGCGGGCGGCCGGCTACGCGGCCGGGGTGGTGGCGGGTTTCGCCGTGCCGGTCCTGCCGTTCGCCGCGCTGGCGCCCGCGACCTTCTACCGCAGCGTCGTCGTGGCCCAGCTGGTCCGGGTGGACAGCGTCCGGATCCCGCTCGGCTACCGGCTGCACCAGATGACTGGCCTGACCGACGTCACGGGGCTGACCTCGACACTGGTGCTGTCCGTGATCGCGCTGCTCATCGTGGCCCTGGTCCTTACGTGCTGCGTGGCCGCGTCACGGCTCACCGGGGAGCGGCCGCCAGTGCTGGAGCAGTTCGCGCTGGCGGCCTGCGCGCTGACCGTCGTGGCGTTCCTGTGGCCCGCCGACTTCTACTACCACTACGCCGGCTTCCTGGCCCCGTTCCTGGCCCTGGCCATCGCGCTGCCGGTGGCCCGTTACGTGGACGCGCTCCGCGCGGCCCGCGGTGGCCTCGCCGCCACCGGCCCGACGGCCGGCGCCGCGGCCACCGGGCCGGCCAGCCGCCCCGCTGGCCGGCTCGTCGTCCGCTACGCGACGCCGGTGGCTATCGTCGCCGTCCTGGTCATGGCCGTGGCCCAGTTCGGCTTCGAGAGCAGCCTGCAGCCCCCGCTGGCCCCGACCACGCCGGGACTCACTTCGGACGTGATCTCCGCGGCCAGCGACGTCATCCCGCCGGGCGCCTGCGTCCTGACCGACCAGGCCTCCTACACCATCGCGGCGGACCGGTTCTTCTCCTCGCGGCCCGGGTGCGTGCCCATGGTTGACGGCGTGGGCAGCGACTACTCACTGTCCCGGGGCCGCAGCGCCGCCACCGGCGCCCAGCACGTCGCCACGGTGCGCGCGCTGTGGCTGTCAGCGCTGCGCGGGGCCCAGTACGTCTGGCTGTCGCCGCTGTCCTTCAGGCGCATCCCCTGGGCCGCCCGGGACGTGTCGGTGTACTTCGACCGCAACTTCGTGCCCGCGCCGCACGGCCCGTTCGGCCTGTACGAGCGCAAGGGCCAGCAGCCCGGCTGAGCAGCGGCCTCAGCCGGCGGCCCAGGACCGCAGCACCAGTCCGGTCCTCGGCTTGGGGGCGAACGAGGTGGACTTGCGGGGCAGCCGTTCCCCGCCGGCCGCGACCGCGTACACGTCCGCGGCGCGCAGCGGGTTGCCGATGACGGCCGTGCCGCCGGGGGCGGGAGCTGCGTCGGCCTGCGCGATGGCCCGGTCCGCGTCGTGGTGCACCACCCGCACGCCCTGCTCGTCGTCGGCGATGCCCCACAACGCCGCGAGCAGGAACTCCTGCAGCACGGCGGTGGACAGCTGGCGCCAGGCCGCCGACCGCCCCGCCGGCATGGCCGCCTCAAGCTGCACCGGGTCCGGGTCGGTGAGCAGATGGACCTGGCCCTGCCCGGCCACGAGAAACGCCGGGCCGCTCTGGCCGGCCGCCTCTAGTGCGTCCAGCGCCGCGGGCAGGTCAGCGGTGCCGCCGGAGATGGCCCGCACCGAGAACCCGGCCTTGGCCCGCTCCACCGCCTCGCCCGGCGGCAGCCCGGGCAGCACCCGGTGGATGGCCCCGATCTCCGGCGGGAACGCGTCGCCGTCCACCAGCAGCGCGAGCCCGTAGTCCCACGGACCCGGCCCGTCACCGGCGCCCCGCCGGCTGGCCTGGATCTCCAGGTACGACGCGTAGCGGTGGTTCCCGTCCGCGATCAGGGCCTGCCGCGGCGCGAGGTCGGCGGCGATCGCCGCGAGCGCGGCCGGATCGGTGACCGCCCACAGGGTATGCCGGATGCCGTCGCCGGTGCCGGTGCTCAGCACCGGCGTCCCGGCCGCCGCGACCTGGTCGGCCGCCCGGGTGGCCGCGCTGCCCTGGCCGCCCTCATAGAGCAGGAAGATCGGCTCCAGGTTGGCCTGGGTGGCTTCCATCAGCTGCCGGCGGCCACGCACCGGGCCGGGCATGACGTCCTCGTGCGGCAGCACGACGCGGGCGGCCGGCGGGGCCAGCCGTACCGCGCCGATCAGGCCGCGCTGCAGCACCCGGTCGCGCCCCCCGGGGGGCGCGACCAGGCGCTGCTCGTACACGTAGAGGGCCGGCTCGTCCCCGGTGACCAGGATGCCGTCGCGCTGCCAGTCGGCCAGCAGCCGGGCGGCGTCGTGGTACTCCTCGCCCGGCCGGCCCGGGTCCTGGCGGGGGAGGATCAGCCGGACCACGTTGTGCGGGTCCGCGTCCCGCAAATGCTGGGCGGTGTCCTGGCCGATGACGTCGTACGGTGGAGAGGTGACCTCCGCGAGTCCGCTCACCCGTTCCGGGGCATAACGGACACCACGGAACGGCGCGAGCTCGAGCCCGGCTGGTCCCGGCGCCTGTTCCCCGCCGGACGGAAGGATCTGCACATATGACAGAAGGACCATGGGGCGGCCAGGATTCCCGCTCGGCGGAAAATCCGGGGCCGGACGACGGCGCGCCCGGCGTTCCGGCTCCGCATGGCGACGTGTACACCTGGTACCAGCGGGGCCTGGAACTGCTCGGCCGGGGCAGCCCGGCGGCCGCAGCCCAGCTGCTGGAGCGGGCCGCTGAGGCCGAGCCGGGCTCCCGCAGCGTCCTGGAGGCGCTCGGCCGGGCCCAGTTCGACACCCGCCGCTACGACGAGGCCGCCGCGACCTTCCGGCGGATCGTCGAGGCCAGTCCCAGCGACGACTACGCGCAGTTCGGGCTGGGCCTGGCACTGGCCCGCGGCGGGAACCCGCGCGCCGCGGCCGAGCACCTGGCCCTCGCCGCCGCGATGCGGCCCGAGCTGCGGCACTACACCGAGGCGCTGCAGGGTGTGCGGGCCACGCTCCGGGCCCGGGCCCAGGCGGCCGGGGAACCGCCGGGCGCCCCCGCCTGACCCCTCCGCGAAGGAGCCGCCGGGCCGGGGCGAGGGGGCCGCGGCGGTCGCCGTTAGTGCTAATTTGAGGGACTTTCCCGCACGACACTGCGAACCGGGGACTGGCATGCCTGCTGAGGCCGCTGAGAGCGATCGTGAGACCGGTCTGGCCCGGTTCCTGCAGGGTTGCCCGGATCCGCTCTGCCAGGCCTACGACGTGGCTCTGCTGGACCTGGACGGGGTGGTCTACCTGGGTGACGCCGCGGTGCCCGGCGCGCCGCAGGCGCTGGACAAGGCCGCGGACGCTGGCATGCGGCTGGCGTACGTGACCAACAACTCCTCCCGGACGCCCTCGGCGATCGCTGCCCAGATCGCCAGCTTCGGCGTCCGGGCCTCGGCCGCCGACGTGGTGACCTCGGCCCAGGCCGCTGCCACCCTGCTGGCCGGACGGCTCGCTCCCGGCTCCGCGGTCCTGGTGGTGGGCGGCAACGGGCTGCGTGCCGCCGTACGCGACCGGGGTTTCCGGCCGGTGAGCACGGCCCTGGACCAGCCCGCGGCGGTCGTCCAGGGGTTCGCCCCGTCGATCAGCTACTCGCTGCTGTGCGAGGGCGCGCTGGCCGTCGCGGCCGGCGCCTGGTACGTGGCCTCGAACGCGGACGCGACCATGCCCACCGGGCGCGGGCGCCAGCCCGGTAACGGCGCGCTCTGCCAGGTGGTCGTGACCTCGACCGGCCGCCAGCCGGTCGTCGCGGGCAAGCCCGAGCCGCCGCTGCACGCCGAGGCGGTGGCGCGGACCGGCGCCCGGCACCCGCTGGTGGTCGGGGACCGGCTGGACACCGACATCGAGGGCGGCGTCCGGGCCGGCGCGGCCAGCCTGCTGGTGTTCACCGGCGTCGCCCGCCCGCAGGACGCCGTGCTGGCCGGGCCGCAGCAGCGCCCCACCTACCTGGCCGCCGATCTGGCCGGCCTGCTCGCGCCGCACCCGCCCATCGCCGCGCAGCACGGCGCCTTCCGCTGCGGCGGCTGGACGGCGCACCGCCCGGACGGGGAGTCCCCGCTGGTCATGGAGGGCTCCGGGGACGCCATCGACGGGCTGCGCGCGCTCTGCGCCGCGGCCTGGTCCGCCGGTCACGTCACCCTGGAGATGATCTCGCCTGCGCTGGCTGCGCTACCTGGCTGACTCCCGGCGTACTCCCACAGGGGGATGCGGGCCGGCCGCAGGGGCGATGTGCCGGGGCCCCCGTACCCGGGAGACTGTCCATGCGCGGAAGTCGGGCACCCGGCCCGGGGGGCGCAGAGAGGACAATTCAATGATCGAGGCCCAGAGCCTCACGAAACGCTACGGGGACAAGGTCGCGGTGGACGACCTGTCATTCAGCGTGGAGCCAGGCAAGATCACCGGCTTCCTCGGCCCGAACGGGGCGGGCAAGACCACTACCATGCGGCTCATTCTCGGGCTCGACCGCCCGACCAAGGGAACCGTGACCGTGCACGGCAAGGACTTCCGCGAGCTGGGCCAGCCGATGCGGGAGGTGGGCGCGCTGCTGGACGCCAAGGCGGTGCACGGCGGCCGCAGCGCCTACAACCACCTGCTCTGCCTGGCCCAGACCAACAACCTGCCCGCGCGCCGGGTCAGCGAGGTGCTCGACCTGGTCGGCCTCGCCGACGTGGCCAGGAAGCGGTCGAAGGGCTTCTCCCTCGGCATGGGCCAGCGGCTCGGCATCGCCGGCGCGCTGCTCGGCGACCCGGCCATCCTCATGTTCGACGAGCCGGTCAACGGGCTGGACCCCGAGGGCATCTTGTGGATCAGGAACCTGATGAAGGCGCTCGCCGCGGAGGGCCGCACCGTCTTCGTGTCCAGCCACCTGATGTCGGAGATGGAGAACACCGCGGACCATCTCCTGGTCATCGGCCGGGGACGGCTGATCGCGGACTGCACGGTGGCCGAGTTCATCGCGCGTAACTCGGTGCAGACGGTCCGGGTCCGCACCCCGCAGGGCGAGGCCCTGCGCAGCGCGGTCACGATGGCCGGCGGTCACGTCGCCGACGCGCCGGACGGCGCGTTCGTGGTCCAGGGCCTGGCCCCGGACCAGCTCGGCGACCTGGCCTTCGAGCGCGGCATCCGGCTGCACGAGCTGGCCCAGGCGCACGCCTCGCTGGAGCAGGCGTTCATGGAGCTGACCGCGTCCAGCGTGGAGTTCCACGCCAGCAGCGACATCCCCCAGGAGCCAGTGACCACGGGAGAGGCGGTCTGACATGGCTACGACGACACAGCTGCCGGGCAGTTCGGCGCCGGCCGTGCGGTCTGCCGCGTCCGGCCGGGCCGGGTTCGGCGGGGCGCTCCGCTCGGAGTTCACCAAGATCCGCTCCGTCCGGTCCACCTACTGGACGCTCATCGCCCTGGTCGTGGTCACGATCGGGATTGGCGCGCTGGCCTGCGTCGGCGCGGTCTCCCGCGGGAGCGGGGTCCGCGGGCCGGGCTTCGACGGGACCCAGCGCAGCCTGGCCGGGCTGATCCTCGGCCAGCTGATCATCGTGGTGCTCGGCGCGCTGACCGTCACCTCCGAGTACTCGACCGGGATGATCCGCACCTCGCTGACCGTGCAGCCTCGCCGGGGCACGCTGCTCGCGGCCAAGGGCGTGGTCTTCTTCCTGGTCAGCTTCATCACCGGGCTGGTCGCGTCGTTCGCGTCGTTCTTCATCGGCCAGGCCATCCTGTCCTCCAAGCACCTGGACGTCACCCTCGGCGACCCCAACGTGCTGCGCGCGGTCATCGGCGGCGCGCTGTTCCTGGCCGTCTGCGGGATGCTGGCCTTCGGCCTGGGCACGCTGCTGCGGCACACCGCCGGGGCGATCACGGCGTCGATCGGGCTGCTGTTCGTGCTGTTCGTGCTGATCAACTTCCTGCCGTCCAGCTGGCAGAACCATGTGGACAAGTGGATCCCGTTCAACGCGGGCAGCCAGATCTGGTCCACGATCCCGGTGCACGGCAATCCGCCGATGTTCTCGCCGTGGACCGGGTTCGCGGTGTTCGCCGGCTACGCGGTGATCGCGATCGTCGCGGGGGCGGTGGCCTTCCGGAAGCGGGACGCGTAGGCCCCACCAGCGGGGCGCGCGGCAGCGCGCTCCCCAGGCACCCGCCTGGCGGCCCGGGGCCGCCGCCAGGCGGGTGCTTCTTTCCCGGCCCGGCCAGAGGGCCCGGCCAGGGGCGACGGCGCTGCCGGGGAGCCGGGCGCTGCGAGCGATTCCTTTTCCGCTCCCGCCGGGTCTGCCTGGTTGAAGGCCGACCTCGATCACGCCAGCCAGGAAAAGGAAGCCGATTACGATGACCATCCCCGCTACCATGCGCGCCCTGCAGCAGACGTCCCTGAACGGCCCGCAGGACCTGCGCCTGATCACCGACGCGCCGGTCCCGGCCCCGGGCCCGGGCGAGGTCCTGATCCGGGTCAGCGCCGCCGGCGTCAACTTCGCGGACATCTCGCAGGCCCGCGGCACCTTCCGGGGCGGCCCGCGGCCACCGTACCTGGCGGGCTTCGAGGCGCGCCGGCGAGATCGCCGCTGCGGGGCGAGGCGGTGACCGGCCTGGAACCCGGTGCCCGCGTCGTCGGCGTCGGATACGGCGCCTTCGCCGAGTACATGGTGCTGCCAGCGGCCGCGGTGGTGCCGGTGCCCGCGGGCTGGACCGGGGAGCAGGCGCTCGGCCTGGTGGTGAACTGGCCCACCGCGCTGGCCGCGCTCAGGCCCCTGGGCGGCGTCGCCGCCGGGCAGACCGTGCTGATCCACGCCGCCGCGGGCGGCACCGGGCAGGCGGCGGTGAAGATGGCCAGGCACTACGGCGCGACGGTGATCGCCACCGCCTCGCCGGGCAAGCACGAGACGGTGCGGGCGCTGGGCGCCGATCACGTCCTCGACTCCGGCGCCGCAGACCTCCCCGCCGAGGTGCTGCGGCTGACCGGCGGCGCGGGCGCCGACCTGGTGCTGGAGTCGGCTGGTGGCGCCACCTTCGGCGCCAGCCTGGCCGCGGCCAGGCGGGTCACCGGCCGGGTCGTCGTCTACGGCGTGCCCGGCGGCGAGGCCGCGGTCACTAACTGGGACCTGGTGTACAGGCACCAGGTCCACCTGATCGGCCTGAACATCGGCGTGCTGATCCAGGCCGCGCCGCAGATCTTCGGCGAGGTCATGGGGGAGCTGTTCGCGCTCATCGCCGCCGGGGTGCTCACCCCCGGCCCGCCCACCAGCCTACGAACTGGCCGACGGCCCGAAGGTGCTCGCGGACCTGGAAACCCGGGCCACCGTCGGCAAGCTGGCCCTGGTGCCCTGAGGCAGACCCGGGCAGGCCGGGTTGAAGGCGGGGCAGGCGGGAGAGGATCGCGAGTGATGGACTGCCTACTGGACCGCTCCCTTCGGGTCAGCCATGCCCGATAGCGCCGGATTCGCCGCCGACGCCGAGCCGTTCCGGCGTGAGCTGCTAGCGCACTGCTACCGGATGCTCGGCTCGATCCAGGACGCGGAGGACCTGGTCCAGGAGACGTACCTGCGGGCCTGGCGGTCCTACGGCGGCTTCGAGGGCCGGTCGTCGGTGCGGACCTGGCTGTACCAGATCGCCACCAACGGGTGCCTGACCGAACTGGCCAGGCGCGGCCGGCGGATGCTGCCGTCCGGCCTGTACGCCCCGGAGCAGGATCCCGGAGCCTACCCCGAAGAGGCCGGAACAGAGGTGGACTGGCTGCAGCCCGTGCCGGACGCGATGGTGACCCCGGACTCGGCCGATCCCGCGGCCATCGTCACGGCGCGCGAGGGACTGCGGCTGGCACTCATCGCCAGCCTGCAATACCTTCCGCCCCGGCAGCGCGCGATCCTGGTGCTGCGGGACGTGCTGGCGTTTCCCGCCGCCGAGGTCGCGGTCATGCTCGGCACCACGACGGTGTCGGTCAAGAGCGCGCTGCAGCGCGCTCGCGCGCGGCTGAGGGAACTGGCCCCGGCCGCCGACCAGATCGCCCAGCCGGCCGGGCCGCGGGCCCGCGCGCTCCTCGAGCAGTACGTCGCGGCGTTCGAGAACGCCGACGCCGCCGCGCTGGAGCGGCTCCTGCTGGAGGACGCCACCATCGAGGCACCGCCGCTGCGCACCTGGTTCAGCGGCCGCAAGACCTGCGTGCCGTTCCTGGCCAGCCACGTCCTGGGATCGCCTGGTGACTGGCGGATGCTGGCCACCAGCGCCAACGGGCAGCCTGCCGCCGCGGCCTACACCCGTGACCGGCACGGGAACTACCAGCCGTACGGCATCTGCGTGCTCACCGTCACCGGCCAGGGCATCCGCCAGATCTGCTCGTTCGGGGACCCCAGCCTGCTCCCCGTGTTCGGGTTCGGGCCGGACCCGTCGTAGCAGCCCTACTTCTGGCAGGCCGGGCACCAGAACGTGATCCGCCCCTCAGGGTCACCGCCCCGGCCCGCTCCCTCGTCCCGGAGGACGACGGTGCCGCACCGGCGGCAGCGGCGCCCGGCCCGCCCGTACACCCAGTGCTGCTGGCCGCGTATCTGGACGCCGGTGGTGATGTGCCCGGTCCGGTCCTTGTTCGCGTCCAGCAGCCGGCGGGCCAGGTCCACGGCCGCGGGCAGGTCCCTGATCTCGCCGACCGGCCGCCACGGGTGGATGCCGCGCAGGAACAGCAGTTCGCACTTGTACACGTTGCCCACACCAGCCAAATTGGACTGGTCCAGGAACGCCTCGCCGGCCGGGCGCTGCGGGGCGGCCATCAGCCGGCGGACCGCCTCGCCGGCGTCCCAGTCCGGGCCGAGCAGATCCGGGCCGAGGTGACCGACCACGTCTGCTTCCCTCGCGGTGGGCAGCACCTCGACCACCCCGAGCTGGTAGCCGGCCGCCTGCCACGTGTCGTTGGCGAGCACCAGCCTGACCTGGTGGGCCTGCGGCACCCGGCCGGCGGCCGGGCTGACCAGCCAGCGGCCCTCCATCTTCAGGTGGGTGTGCACGGTCACGCCGCCCTCCACCCGGGTGAGCAGGTGCTTACCCCGCGACAGCGACTCCGTCACCTGGCGTCCGGTCAGGTCGGTGGTGGCGTAGCGGGGGACCCGGAAGTCGCTGCGGGTGAGCACCCGCCCGGCCAGCGCCTCGCGGAGCCGCTTCGCGGCGTGCCAGACCGTGTCCCCTTCCGGCACCGTTCAGCCCCGCCTCACGCCGGCCTGCCGCCGGGCCGAGACGACCAGTACCATCACGCCCCCCGTCACAGCAGCTTGCGCAGGCGGAGCAGGTCGGTGACGCTGGCCTGGACCTTCACCCGGCCGGTCAGCCAGGAGCGAACAAAACGGCCCGGGTCGCCCGCTATCGCCAGCAGTTCGTCGCTTGGGGCCGAGAACCGGACCTGGGCCGGCGGGTCACCCGGGCTGGCCTCGGTGACCGGGCTCGCGCCGTCCGCGCCGAGCTTGGTGACGAACGTGACGCCGAGGTCGGTGACCGTGCAGCTGAGGGTACGGTCAGCCAGGACCGCGGACCGCTTCTGCGGGTCGACCTCCGACAGACGTCCCGCCAGCGCCTCCAGCGCCGTCCGGCATTCCTCAGCAGTCGCCATGTCGCCTCACTTCCCGCAGAGTGTCCATTGTGCAACTCCCGGCCCGCTGATGACGCCATGGGCGTGGCGGCAGCCGTTGGTGGCGCGCCCGGGAGCTTCCGGACGGTAGCGTTCGTCGGAGAACCGCCCTGCAGCCCGCAACCCTGCCGAGGAGCGAGACGTGACGCAGAACGATCCGGTGGTTCCCGGCGCCGGCCGCCCCCGGAACTACCCCCGGGATCGCCGTGGCCACCGGCGACGCCCGGGTTGATCAGGCGCTGCGCCGGCTCGGCGAGCTGGACGAGCTGCCACTGGCCGAGCACGCCGCGGTCTTCGCGCACATTCACGGTGAGCTGACCGGGGCGCTGGGTACGCTTGACTCAGGAAACGACCATTTTCCGCAGACCCCGATCGCGCCCTCCCAGGACCGGCCCGCCCCGATCCCGCCCGCCGTGGCTGCTCATGGAACTCCCGCGACACCGGACAGCTGAACGGCGAGGCAGCCACTGCATGAGTACCCGGAGACGTCTCGACGCCGAACTGGTGCGCCGCGGGCTGGCCCGGTCCCGCGAGCACGCTGCCGAGCTGGTCACCGCCGGGCGGGTGGTGGTCGCAGGCCAGTCCGCGGGCAAGACCGCGACCCAGGTCACTGCCGACGACCCGATCGCGGTCCAGGACGCCGGCGCCGGCCCTGACTACGCGTCCCGGGGCGGGCGCAAGCTCGCCGGCGCGCTGGCCGCGTTCCCCGGGCTGTCGGTGGCGGGCCGTCGCTGCCTCGACGCGGGGGCGTCCACCGGCGGCTTCACCGACGTGCTGCTGCGCGCCGGGGCGGCGCAGGTGGTGGCGGTGGACGTGGGCTACGGCCAGCTCGCCTGGGCGCTGCGCAGCGACGACCGGGTCACCGTGCTGGACCGGGTGAACGTCCGGCACCTGGAGCCCGCGCAGGTGGCCCCGCCGCCCTCGCTGGTCACCGCGGACCTGTCGTTCATCTCGCTCAGCCTGGTGCTGCCGGCCCTGGTCCGCTGCGCGGCGCCCGACGCCGACTTCGTGCTCCTGGTGAAACCGCAGTTCGAGGTGGGCAAGGGACACGTCGGCGCGGGCGGGGTGGTCCGGGACCCCGCTCTGCGGGCCGCGGCCGTGTCCGCGGTGGCCACCGCCGCCGCGGCCAGCGGCCTGGGCGTAGCCGGGGTCACCGCCAGCCCGCTGCCCGGCCCGGCCGGGAACGTGGAGTACTTCCTCTGGCTGCGCCGCGGCGCGCCCCCGCTGGAGCCGGACCGGCTCGCGCAGGTCATCGCGGAAGGACCGCAGTGAGTCCCCGCCGGACGGTGCTCGTCACGGCGCACACGGGCCGGACCGCGGCGGTGGCCACCGCCCGGCTCGTGGTCGAGCTGCTGATCTCCGCGGGCATCACGGTGCGGGTCGTGGACACCGAGGCCGCCGAGCTCCGGTGCCCGGGCGCCGAAGTGGTCCCGGCCACCCCCGACGCCGCCCGCGGCGCCGAGATGGTCCTCGTCCTCGGCGGGGACGGGACGCTGCTGCGGGTGGCCGAGATGACCCGGCCTGCCGGGGTGCCGCTGCTGGGGGTGAACCTCGGGCACGTCGGCTTCCTCGCCGAGGCCGAATACGACGACCTGCCCAACGTGATCGACCGGGTCATCAACCGCCAGTACACCGTGGAGCAGCGGATGACGGTGGACGTGACGGTCCGGCAGAACGGCACCGTCATCGCCCGGACCTGGGCGCTGAACGAGGCCAGCGTGGAGAAGGTCGCCCGGGAGCGGATGATCGAGGTGATCACCGAGATCGACGGGCGGCCGCTGTCCCGGTGGGGATGCGACGGCGTGGTCTGCGCCACGCCGACCGGCTCCACGGCCTACGCGTTCTCCGCGGGCGGCCCGGTCGTGTGGCCCGAGGTCGAGGCGCTGCTCATGGTGCCGATCAGCGCGCACGCCCTGTTCGCTGGCCCGCTGGTCATCTCGCCCAGTTCGCTGCTCGCGGTCGAGGTCCTCGGCGGCCCCGCCGTCGGCCAGTCCTTCGCGGGCGTGCTGTGGTGCGACGGGCGGCGCCGGGTGGACCTGCCGGCCGGCGCCCGGATCGAGGTCCGGCGCGGCGCCACGCCGGTGCTGCTGGCCCGGCTGCGCAGCGAGGACGACGCCGCGGCGGGCGGCGCGCCGTTCACCGACCGGCTGGTCGCGAAGTTTGGCCTGCCGGTCGCTGGCTGGCGAGGGCGCCCGTCCGCCGGCCACATCGAACAGGAGCCACGCGCTCATGCTTGAGGAAGTCCGCATTAACGCGCTCGGCGTGATCGAGGACGCCGTGCTGGAGCTGTCGCCGGGGTTCACGGTGGTCACCGGGGAGACCGGGGCGGGCAAGACGATGGTCGTCACCGGCCTGGGCCTCATGTTCGGCGGGCGGGCCGACCCGGCCCGGGTCCGGCCCGGCTCGGACCGGGCCACGGTCGAGGGCCGGCTGCGCATCGATCCCGCCGGGCGGGTCGCCGGGCAGGTGACCGAGGCGGGCGGCGAGCTCGACGACGACGGGGCGACGCTGATCGTCAGCCGCTCGGTGTCCGCGGAGGGGCGGTCGCGCGCGTACGCCGGCGGTCACTCCGTGCCGGTGTCGCTGCTCACCTACCTGGCCGACGACCTGGTCGCCGTGCACGGGCAGGCCGACCAGCAGCAACTGCTGCGGCCCGGCCGCCAGCGGGAGTCGCTGGACCGCTTCGCCGGGCCCGCCCTGGCCGCGGTCGCCGGCGACTACCACCGCGCCTACCAGCGGCACCGCAAGGTCCTGGACGAGCTGGAAGAGCTGACCGGGCGGGCCCGGGAACGCGCCCAGGAAGCGGAGGACCTGCGCCGCGGCGCAGCCGAGGTCGAGCGGCTGGAGCCCGTCGCGGGGGAGGACGTGGAGCTGAGGGCGGAGGAGGAGCGGCTGGCCAACGCGGACGGGCTGCACACCGCGGCCAGCACCGCGCACGACGCGCTGCTCGGCGACCCGTCCAGCGGGTCCTACGACCTGCCCGACGCGGTCAGCCTGCTGGCCACCGCCACGCCAGGCGCTGGAGGCCGTCGCCGGCCACGACCCGGTCCTGGCCGGGCTGGCGGGCCTGCTGTCCGAGGCGGCGTACCTGATCTCCGACATCGGCGCGGAACTCGCCTCGTACGTGGAGTCGGTGGAGGCGGACCCGGCCCGGCTGGCCGCGGTGCAGCAGCGCCGCGCCGACCTGACCCGCCTGGTCCGCAGCTACGGCGCGGGTGTCACGGCCGCCGGCGGCGACGGCGGGGACGTGGCCGCCGTGCTGGACTGGGCCAGGCGGGCGGCCATCCGGCTGGGCGAGCTGGACGGTGACGACGACCGGATCGCCGGCCTGGCCGCGGAAGCGGAGCAGCTCGGCGCGACCGTCGCCGAGCTGGCGGGCCAGCTCACCACGCTGCGCCGCGAGGCGGCCGCGCGCTTCGCCACCGAGGTGACCGGGGAACTGGCCGCCCTGGCCATGCCGTACGCCGCGCTCACCGTCGCGGTCACGCCGCAGGAGGACTTCGGCCCGCACGGCGCGGACGAGGTGGAGATCCGGCTGGCGGCGCACCCCGGGGCACCGGCGCTGCCGCTGGCCAAGGGCGCCTCCGGCGGTGAGCTGTCCCGGGTCATGCTCGCGATCGAGGTGGTGTTCGCCGGGGCGGACCCCGTCCCGACCTTCGTGTTCGACGAGGTTGACGCCGGGGTGGGCGGGAAGGCCGCGGTGGAGATCGGCCGGCGGCTGGCCCGGCTGGCCCGGCTGGCCCAGGTCATCGTGGTCACCCACCTGCCCCAGGTCGCCGCGTTCGCGGACACCCACCTGGTGGTGGAGAAGGCTGATGACGGCAGCGTGACCCGCAGCGGGGTGACCCGGCTCGACGACGCCGGGCGGGTCACGGAGCTGTCCCGGATGCTGGCCGGCCTCGAGGACTCCGAGTTCGGCCGCGCGCACGCGGGTGAATTGCTCACCGCCGCCGCGGCCGAACGCGCGGCGGCGGCAGAGCCCCGGCCCAGCTGAACGGGCCAGCTGAACGGGCCAGCTGAACCGGCCAGCTGAACCGGCCAGCTGAAGGGGGTCACCTAACACGCCGGGCTGAACGGGGGCTGCACGGGAGCTGAGGGTCCTGGGTGGGCCAGCGACCAGGAAAGTTCCCTGATGCTGCGTGTGGCATCACCCGGTCGGCTGGTCTGGCAGGATGGACTGCGATGTTGGCCCCGTTCCTGAAACTCCCGAAAAGGCACCGGAGCAGGCCAGAGGACCTGCCGGGTGTGATTGGGGCTGCCCGGCTGGACCGCAGGACGAAGAACCTTACCAAGCGCCTGCGGATAGGCGAGATCGCCATCATCGACCACGCGGACCTGGACCGGCTGGGCGCGGAGGCGCTGCTACGGCAGCAGGTCGGGGCGGTGGTGAACGTGGCGCCCAGCATCACCGGCCGGTACCCGAACCTCGGCCCCCAGCTGCTGGTGGAGGCGGGGGTGCCGTTGCTCGACGACGTCGGCCCGGACGTTTTCACTAAGGTCAGCGAGGGCACCCTGGTCCGGCTAGAGGGCGACACGCTGTACACCGGCGACGAGGTCGTGGCCAAAGGCCGGATCCAGACGGCTGAGTCGGTGACCGAGGCGATGACCGCCGCCAAGGAGGGCATCGCGGTCCAGCTCCGGGACTTCACGACCAACACGCTGGAGTACCTCAAAGGTGAGGGTGCGCTGCTGATCGACGGCATCGCGGCCCCTGAACTGCGGACCAAGATGGAAGGGCGGCACGTGCTGGTGGTGGTGCGCGGCAACCAGTTCCGCGAGGATCTCGCGGTGCTGCGGCCCTACATCCGTGAGTTCAAGCCCGTCATGATGGGCGTGGACGGCGGGGCCGACGCGCTGCTGGAGGCCGGCTACCTGCCCGACGTGATCGTCGGCGACATGGACTCGGTCACCGACGAGGGATTGCACTGTGGCGCGGAACTGGTGGTCCACGCTTACCCCCTGGACGGGCGGGCCCCTGGCCAGGAGCGGGTTGAGCGGCTCGGGCTGCCCTCGGTGGTCTGCGCCGCCGGCGGTACCAGTGAGGACGTCGCCCTGCTGATGGCAGACGCCAAGGGCGCCAGCCTCATCGTCGCGGTGGGCACCCATAACACCCTGGACGAGTTCCTGGACAAGGGCCGCGCCGGATACGCGAGCACCTGGCTGACCAGGCTCAGGGTCGGCAGCAAGCTGGTGGACGCCAAGGGAGTCAGCCGGCTCTACCGGCAGCGCATCTCCGGCTGGGCCCTGATGCTCCTGGTACTGGCGGCCGGCACCACCATCCTGGTGGTCATGCTGGCCTCGCCCGCGGGGCGGATCTTCTTCACGTACCTCGGCGCCCAGTGGGACGTCGTGAAGTACTGGCTCAGCGGATTGTTCTAGGCCAGCAACCCATGATCGATTTCCGCTATCACCTGGTGTCTATCGTCGCGGTCTTCCTCGCCCTCGCGATCGGGATCGTGGTCGGGTCCACCGCCCTGAAACCGGCCGTGCTCACCGGGCTGCAGAAGACCGCGACGGCAGAGAAGGGGCGGATCGACGCGCTGTTCGCCAGGAACGCCCAGCTGAATAACCAGCTCAAGGCGGCCGAGGCCTACGCACAGTCTGGCGAGCATCTGGCGCTGGGCGGCCTGCTGGACGGGCAGCGCGTGGTCCTGGTCACCGCGCCCGGCTTCCCGGGCGGGGTCGCCACCGGGGTCTCATCCGCGCTGGTCCAGGCCGGCGCGACCCTGACCGGCCAGGTACAGCTGCAGAGCCAGTTCTTCACCGCCGGCACCCAGTCGGACCTGGACACGCTGAACCGGCAGCTGACACCGCCCGGGGTCACCCTGCGCAACGGCACGCAGCAGGCCCAGGCCGCGCAGCTGATCGGCAGCGCGATCCTGACCAAGGAAGGCCCCACCCAGCCCTCGGCCGGGGTGGCCGACGCCACCGGCAAATCGATCCTCAACGGCTACGCGGCTGAGGGTTTCCTGAGTGTCAGCGGGAACCCGGCGGCTCGTGCCACCCTGGCTGTCGTGATAATCCCGGCCGCCCCGCCCCCGCCCAGTGTCTCCAGCAGCGCGAGCCAGACTCTCGTGACCGTGGCCCAGCAGCTGAACCTGGCCGGCGAAGCCACGGTCGTGGCCGGGCAGCTCAGCGGCTCCGGAGCGGGCAGCGCGATCGACGTGATGCGGTCAGGCGGGCAGGCTGACCACTTCAGCAGCGTGGACAACGCGGACACCGTGATCGGCCAGATCGTGACGGCGCAGGCCCTCTACGAGCAGATGACGGCGGGCAAGTCCGGCAGCTATGGTGCGCTGACCAGTGCGAGCGCGGCTGGCCCGAGCCCGGCCCCCACCCCCTCGCCGTCCACCACGGCGACCGCGACCGCGAAGCAGTCCCCGGGTCCGGGGAACCGCAGGAGGCAGTCCGCGCAGCCGGACGCCAGCGCCCCGGCGAGCGCGCCGTGAGCCGGCGGCGCGGACCGCGCGGCGCGGCCGGGAGCCTGGCCGGCGCGGTCCTGGCGGCCGGCGGCGCCCGGGGCGCGTACGCACTGCTGCGGTCCCGGCCACCGGGCGGGACCGCGACCTGGACCCGGACCAATCACCACGGCGAGCCGCTCACCCTGCTCGAAGGGCCCGCCGCCGCCACCGGGGCCGCGCTCGCGGCCGCACTCACCCCCGGCCTCCCGGGCCGGACCCGGGCCGCCCTGGTGACGGCCGCCGTGGGCGCCGGGGCCCTCGGCGGCTATGACGATCTCGCGGGCAGCGGCGACCGGCGCGGGTTCCGCGGTCACCTGGGGGCCCTGGCCCACGGGGAGGTGAGCACCGGCGCCGTCAAGCTCGGCGGCATCGGGGTGGCGGGGCTGGCCGCGAGCGCCCTGCTGGGCGGCGGCCCGCTGGACGTGGCCGTGAACGCGGGCCTGGTCGCGGGCGGCGCTAACCTGCTCAACCTGTTTGATCTGCGGCCCGGCCGGGCCATCAAGGTCGCGGCGCTGGCCGCCGGGACGATCGCCGCCACGGGGCGCCCTGCAGACGGGGCAGCCGGGGTCACGCTGGCGGGCATTCCGCTAGGTGCCGCCCTCGCGCTCGCAGGCGAAGACCTCGGGGAGCGGGCCATGCTGGGTGACGCCGGCGCCAACGCCCTCGGTGCCATGCTCGGTGCCGCGGCCGCCGCGAGCCTGCCGCGGCCCGGCCGGGTGGCCGCGCTGGCTGGCGTCGTCGTGCTCACCGCGGCCAGCGAGAAGATCAGCTTCACCAAGGTCATCCGGCGGACACCACCGCTGCACTGGCTCGACATGCTCGGCCGCCGTCCCGTGGCCGGCCCCGCGGGCGGGTCACCGGCCGCAACCCCCGGCCCGGATCACGCGGGTCCCGGAGGCACGGGTCCCGGAGGCACGGGTGCTGGAGGCACGGACACGGCTGCGCATCAGGCTGTCACGCCGGGGACGTCAGCCAGCCCCCCGTGACCGAGGCGCAGGAAACGGCGACCGAGGCCGGCCGGGCGCAGGACGTAGGCGGGGAGCAGGCAGGCGGCGGGATCGGCCGGGCCGCCGTCCTCATCGGCGCGATCACCATCGTGTCGAACATCGTGGGCTTCGGCCGCCAGCTGGTCTTCGCGCACACGGTGTCCGCGACCTGCCTGGGCACCGCATACGCCACCGCGAACCAGGTACCGAACATCATCTACGACGTCGTCCTGGGCGGCGCCCTGGCCAGCGTCCTGATTCCGGTGCTGGCCGGCCCGGCGGCCCGCCGGCTCGGCGGGCACCCGGGCCCGCAGGCTGGCCACGGCACTCAGGCTGGCTACGAGACTCAGGCCAGCAACGACACACAGGCCAGCAACGACACACAGGCCAGCCAGATCGCGTCCGCGATGCTGTCCTGGACGGTCCTGCTGCTCGCCCCGGTAAGTGTGGTCATCGCCGTGGCGGCGGGCCCGCTGGCCACGCTGCTGCTCGCGGGCGCGCCGCGCTGCGCGCACGCGGCCATCGTCGGGGTCAGCAGCCGGATGCTGGTGGTGTTCGCCCCGCAGGTGCTGCTCTACGGGCTGGCCGTGGTGCTGTACGGGATCCTGCAGGCGCACCGGCGGTTCACCGCGCCCGCTCTCGCGCCCGTCCTGTCCAGCGTGGTGGTCATCTCCGCCTACCTCGCGTTCGTCCCGCTCAGCCAGGGGTACCGGGTGCTGGCCGGGCTGCCCCGGCAGGCTGAGCTGACGCTGTCCGTCGGCACCACGGCGGGGGTGGCCGCGCTGGTCCTGACCGCGCTGGTCCCGGCGCTGCGGCTGCGCCTGCGGCTGCGGCCCACGCTGCGGTTCCCGGCGGGAGTGGCCCCCCGGATCCGCGGGCTGGCCGCGGTCGGGCTGATCACGCTGATCGCCCAGGACGCCTCGGTGGTCGTGGTCATGGTGCTCGCCAACGGCCAGGTGGGCCAGGGCGCACTGGTCTTGTACAACTTCGGCTGGCAGATGTTCTTCGTGCCGTACGCGGTGCTCGTGGTGCCCATCGCCACGACCGCGTTCCCGGTCCTGGCCGCCGCGCAGGGTGCGCGCTTCGACGAGACGGCGGCGGCCTCCACCCGCGCGATCATGCTGGTGTCCTGGCTGGGCGCCGCCTTGCTGGCCGGCGCGGCGGTGCCCGCGGCCCGGCTGTTCACCCACCACCCGGGGGACGCCCGCCAGCTGGCGTACACGTTCGCCGCGTTCGCGCCGGGTCTGGTCGGCTACGGCCTGTCCACGCACCTGTCCCGCGTGCTGTTCGCCGACGCCCGGACCAGGGTGGCCGCCGTGGCCCTGGTGGCCGGCTGGCTGCTGGTGATCGTCGCGGACCTGGTCGCGGTCGCGCTGGTGCCGGACTGGTGGGTGGTGCCCGTGCTGGGCCTGGGCAACACGGTCGGGCTGACCGTGTCCGGCCTGACGCTGCTGGGCGTGGTCCGCCGGGCGCGGGGCCCGGCCGCGCTGCGGGGCACCGCGCGGGCCGCCCTGGCCGGGCTGGCCGGGGCGGTGGTCGGCGCGGCTGCCGGGGCCGCGTTGTCGTCCGTCCTGCCGGCCAGGGGCTTCGTGCCCAACGCCGGGCTCACGCTCCTGGCCTGCGGCTGCGTGACGCTGGTGTTCGGTGGCGCGGCGCTGGCGCTGGACGGCGGGGACCTGCGTGCGGTGCTGGCCCGGGGCCGCGACATGCTGCCAGGACTCCGGCTGGCCGGGCGGAGGCCACCGCCGTGACCGGGCCGGGCACCGGAGCCCCGGCCGGGCTGCGGGTCAGCTACCTGCTCGGCGCGTCGGACGGGGGGACCGGGCGGCACGTCGCGATGCTGGCTGACGGTTGCGCTGCCCGGGGCGCCACGGTGCACGTGTACGGGCCAGCCGCTCCCCGGGCCGGGCTCGCGCGGCCCGGCGGCGGGCCGCCGGGCTGGGAATTCAGCGTGGTGGATATCGCCGCCGGGCCCCGTCCGGCCCGGGACCTGGCGGCCGTGCTGCGGGTGCGGCGCCTGGTGGCCCGCGACCGCCCCGGCGTGCTGCACGCGCACGGGCTCCGGGCGGGCGCGCTCGCCGCCCTGGCCCTGGCCGCGCCGGGGACCCCGCGGACCACGCTGGCCGTGACGGTGCACAACGCCCCGCCTGCTGCCGGCCCGGCCGCGGCCGTGTACGCCGCGCTGGAACTGGTCGTCGCCCGCCGGGCCGACGCGGTGCTCACCGTGTCAGGCGACCTGGCCGTCCGGATGAGCCGCCGCGGGGCCCGGCTGGCCGGGCGGGCCCTCGTGCCCGCCCCCGCCGCCCCGGCCGCGTCTCCGGCTGAGATCGCGGCGCTGCGCCGTGAACTCGCGGGCCCTGACTCCGGGGGCAGTGACTCCAGGGGCAGTGACTCCGCTGGTGGTGAGTCCGCAGGTGGCGAGTCTGGCGGCGGTGAGTCTGGCAGCCGGGAGCCCGGGGGGCCGCAGATCGTGCTGGGGGTGGGCCGGCTGGCCGCCCAGAAAGGCTTCGGCACGCTGATCCAGGCCGCCAGGCAGTGGCAGCGGCGGCCCGTGGTCCCGTTGGTGGTCCTTGCGGGGGATGGGCCGCTGGAGGCCGAACTCCGTCACCAGGCCGGGGTGGCCGGGGTGACGGTCCGGTTCCTCGGCCCGCGCCACGACGTGCCGGCCCTGCTGGGAGCCGCCGACGTGGTGGTCGTCCCGAGCACCTGGGAGGGGCAGCCGCTCATCGTGCAGGAGGCGCTGCGCGCGGGCCGGCCCCTGGTGGCCACCCGGGTCGGCGGGATGGCCGACCTCACTGGCGACGACGGCGCCGTGCTCGTCCCGCCCGGCGACCCGGGGGCGCTGGCCGCCGCGGTCAGCCGGGTCCTGGACGACCCGGAGGCTGCGGCCCGGCTGGCGGTGGCGGCGCACGGCCGGGCGGCCCTGCTGCCCACCGAGACGGCCGCGGTAGACCAGGTGCTCGGCGTCTACGAGGCGATGACTTCCAGGCCGTGAATGCGGCGCCCGTAACGGTATGGAGGCGATATCCATACGTTACCGGGAGCCGATATATACGCACTGTGATTGTTTTCGACGCTACTGAACAGTACGTATTTGTTTAGTGGCAATCTGCTATTCCGGTTGAAATCGTCTGCAAGAGTGTGCTCGTCTGTGTGATTGGGCTTGGTCTGACTCCTCGCGGGCCTGGTGGGGGACGCGCGTGCAACCGCAAATCCGGCGGCCGAAATCACCTGGGCCAGTGCCCGGGGACTTCCGGCTGTGCCGCGGGCCGGACGGTCTCCCGATGCGGACCACCCGCCGGTCAGCCCGCGACTTCAGCGCCGACGCTCCCCAGGACGCCGTGATCTTGTCCGTGCAGGATCTGGCCACCGCGCAGGAAGCGGTCCGGCTGGACCGCCAGGACCGGGAGGACGAGCGCCGCGCCGGGGAGCTGGGGACGGCCCGGCCGGCGCGGGCCCAGCCGGGCCCACGACACCCGGCGCAGGCGCACCGCCCGCTGCTCCGCCGCCCGCTGCTCCGCCGCCCGCTGGCCCGCCGCCCGCCAGTCCGCCGCCCGCCAGTCCGCGGCCAGAAAGCCCGCAGGCCGCGCGGCCGGACCAGGGTACTCCCGGCCCCGGCGGCCGCACGCTGGCCGTCCGCGGCTCAGGCGGTCCTGGCGGCGCCGGGCCGGCTGGCCTGCCGCGGGCGGCCTCGCCTCCGCCGTCCTGGGGCACGGTACTGCTCACCACCGTGCGACTGTGGGGACAGCGTCACTGGCCCGCCCGGGCCCGGTGGCGGCTCCTTACCGTGCTGGTCCTGGCCGCCGTGCTGTTCGGTGCGGGCGCCATCACGATCGCGCTGACCCGCAGCCCGGCCGCGTCCGGGCCTGGCCGCGGGGCCCAGGCCGGGAAGAGCCGGACCCAGGCTGGCCACGGCGGGACGCCCACCCCGGCGGCCGTCCGGGCGGCCGCCGCGGCCCGCACGGCTGCCGCGGCCTGGGTCGCCGGCCAGGTGTCCACCGACGCGATCGTGTCGTGTGACCCGCAGATGTGCGCGGTACTGGAAGCCCACAGGGTCCCGGCGGCGCGGCTGCTCCCGCTCGGCGGGAGTAATCCCGACCCGCTGGGCAGCGACCTGATCGTGTCCACCACGGCCGTGCGCAGCGAGTTCGGTGCCCGGCTGGCCAGCGTGTACGCGCCGGTCGAGCTGGCCAGTTTCGGGACGGGCAGCGCGCAGACGGCGGTCCGGGTGGTCGCGTCCGACGGGGGAGCCGCCTACCAGCGGGGCCTGCGGACCGACGTGGCGGCGCGGGCCGCGGCGGGCCGCCAGCTGCTGCAGAACCCGCGGCTGTATTCCTCGGCGTCGGCGCGCCGCGAGCTGGCCGCCGGCCAGGTCGACTCGCGGCTGCTGACCGTGTTCGCCGCGCTGGCCACCATGTACCGGGTCCAGGTGGTCGACTTCGCCGCGCCCGCCGCCGGGGCGGGCGCAGGCGTGCCGCTCCGGGCCGCGGACATCGCCCCGTCCGGCCCGGGGACCCCGCAGCGGCCCGACACGATGGCCTCGCTGGCCCGCTATCTGCGGAATCAGCTGACCACGTACCTGCCTGACCACGTCACCGTCGTCCGGCTGGCCAGCGGCCGGCCGGTCCTGCGCGTCGAATACGGCGCGCCCAGCCCTCTCGGATTGCTCGGGAAGGGCTGACTGAGTCCGAACAAAACCCTCAACACAGCGCATCGTTACGGCTGGATGGTTCACATCCTGGGAGTGGGAGAGTGCACGATGATACGGAATTCACTATGACCCCGGCCAGCGGCCCGGACCGCGCGCGGACCGGGCTTCTTCGCCGCCGGCTGTCCGGGCTGGCCCTGGTGGCCAGCGGGGCCCTGCTCGCGCTGACCGCGGCGGCCGGGCCGGCCGCCGCCGCTGCCACCCATACCTCGCCCTCGTCGGGAGACGGCTGGGTCCGGCTGGCGCACCTGTCCCCGAACACCCCGCCGGTTGACGTCTACCTGTACAGCTACGGCAAGCCCAACGCGATGATCGTGCTGCATCACGTCAGCTACGGCACCGTCTCGCCGTACGAGCAGGTTCCGCACGGGGAGTACACGGTGGCCATGCGCGGGGTCGGCGCGTCGCCGTCGTCCACCCCGGTGCTGTCCAACAACCTGATGGTGCATCCCGGGCACGCCTACACCGTGGCCGGGATGGGACCGTACAAGGCGCTCCGGCTGCAGGTCCTCGATGACGAGCTGACCACGCCCAAGGGCAAGTCACTGGTCCGGGTCATCCAGGCGTCGCTGAAGCAGCATCACGTCACCGTCACGGCCGGTCATGTCACGCTGGCCAACAACCTCGCGTTCTCCGACGTCACCGACTACGGGACCGCCAAGCCCGGCACCTGGATGGTTCACGCCAAGGGCGGCACCGAGTCCTGGTCGGGCCACGTCGCGCTGACCCCGGGCACGATCCACACCCTGGTCGTGCTGGACTCGTCCAGCGGCCTGGACGTCACCGACCTGACCGACGCCGCGGGCAGCTCGGTCATGCCTAACGGTGGCGCGGCCACCGGCTTCGGCGGCACCGCCCCGGCGCCGGCATCCTCCCCGCTGCCCTGGCTGGCCGCCCTGGTCGCGGGGGCGCTGCTCGCCCTGGCCGGCGCTTACCGGCTCCGCCGGGTCAAGGCCGTGGCCCGGCACGCCCGTTGAGGGCGGCGGGCCGCCCCGCACCCTCGAACCCGGCGGGCGGGCCACGGCATGGGCACCGTGGCCCGCACCGGGCCGGGTCGTCGCAGTACGCGCCGGCGCCGTACGCTCCGCCGCACGGCGGGCCGCCCCTGGGCGGCCCGCCGCGCAGGCGGCGGCGCCGCCCGTTCGCGGTGGCCGCCCTGGTCGGCGGGCTGCTCGTGCTGGCGCTCGGCGCGGCCGGGCTGGTCATGCTGACCGGCCACCCCGCCGCCACTGACCAGCCGGCCCGGGTGTCCGTCCGGGTGCCGTCCGGGTCCGCCGCCCCGGCCCCGGACTCCTCGCCGGCCGCCGCCGCCCCCCGGCCGGTGTTCCTGATCATCCCCGCCATCGGCGTGCGCACCAGGCTGATCAGGCTGAGCCTCACCGCCCAGGGCACCCTCCAGGTGCCCACGTCCACCTCGGTGGCGGGCTGGTACACCGGCAGCCCGCGGCCCGGGGAGATCGGGTCCTCGGTGATCGCCGGGCATATCGACTCCTACCTCGGCCCGGGCATCTTCTACCATCTCGCTGACATGCGGCCCGGCGAGCGCATCTTCGTCCGGCGCGCTAACCGCAGCCTGGCCGTGTTCAGGGTGTACGCGGTACGCCAGTACCCGAAGGACCACTTCCCCACCGGGAAGGTCTACGGCCCGGCACCCGACGCCGAACTGCACCTCATCACGTGCGGCGGCACGTTCGACTACACCACCCGCAGCTACCTCAGCAACACCGTGGTCTACAGCACCGAGGTCCGCTGAGCGCCTCGCTGCCGCCGTGCTACCAGCCCCGGGCCCGCCACTCGCCGAGATGCGGGCGCTCGGCGCCGAGCGTGGTGTCCCCTCCGTGCCCCGGGTACACCCAGGTGGGGTCGGGCAGCGGGGCGAAGACCCGCTCCTCCAGGTCGTCCATCAGCTGGGTGAACCGCTTCGCGTCGCCTTGGGTGTTACCCGGGCCGCCGGGGAACAGCGAGTCCCCGGTGAACAGGTGCGGCTCCCCGGCCAGCTGCCCGGCCGCGTCGTAGCAGAGCGCGATGCTGCCCGGGGTGTGCCCGCGCAGGTGGATGACGGACAGCGTGGCCGTCCCGACCGGAACCGTGCCGCCGTTCTCCACCAGCGTGGTCACCGGGACGGGCAGTTCCACCGCGTCGTCCGGATGCGCGACCACGTCCGCGCCGGTGGCCTCCGCCACCTCGGCGAGCGCCTGCCAGTGGTCGAAGTGCCGGTGCGTGGTGATGATGCGGCGCAGCGGCCGGTCACCGATCAGGTCCAGCAGGCGGCCCGCCTCGTTGGCCGCGTCGATCAGCGCCGCCTCGCCGGTCTCGGTGCAGGTGAGGAGGTAGGCGTTGTTGTCCATCGGCCCGACCGCCAGCTTGGTCACGGTCAGTCCCGGCAATTCCCGCGTCTCGGGCGGGCCGCCCACGGTCACGTCCCCGGTGTAGGCCACCGCTGCCTCCTTGCGTTGCGTTGCTGTCTTTCTACACCGAACCAGCCCGCGGGCTAGCGCCAGGGAGGCAGCACCGGCACGGCGCCGGCCCGGCGACCCCGAGCCCGGCGCCGTCGCCCCGGCCGATCAGCCAGGCCAGCAGGGCCGCCGGCGGGCCGGACACGACGACCTGGCTGGGCGGCTCCGGGCCGGGCGGGCCGATCGGGTAGACGGCGTCCAGGCCGTCCGGGCGGGCGAGGCAGGCCGGCGCGTCGGCGCGCCCGGCGAAGTCGCGGGCCACCCGGGCCAGGTTCGCCGCCACGAAGCTGGCGGGCCAGTCGGCCGGCCGGTACCCCGCGTCCAGGTTGACGTGATGGATCTCCAGCTCGGCCAGCCGGCGCGGCGGGATGTGCCGGGCCGGGAACGTGTCGCCGCGCCGGGCGACCAGCGCGTCCCACGCCCGGGCCGGCAGGTCCTGCGCCGCCGCGGCGAGCGTAGCGGCGCTGCCCAGCACGTCGGCCGTGATCTGCGCGGCGGGCCGCGCCGCGCCCTCCTCGACACCGCGGGCCCGGGCCGCCTCACTGGGGTACATCGGCGTCTCGTTCCCGGTCCGGGCCCAGGTGAGCAGGTTCGCGAAGCCGTCGGCGTTGCGGGCCAGATGGGTCAGCACGTGACCGCGGGTCCAGCCGGGCAGCCGGGACGGCCCGGCGACCTGCGCGTCGGTCAGCGCGCCGGCGGTGGCCAGCAGGCGGTCGGTCGACTCGCCGAGCTGGGTCAGGGCCAGGGCGATTTCGGTGTCCACAGGCCTCCTTTGCCGGAGTTCGGGACCATCATCTCGTGCGGAATGGCACCCTGGAAGCAAGCGGGGGGACGGTGGTGCCGCCCGGGGTGCGCAGTCCGGGGCAGCGGGGCCCCGGCGGTGCGCGGGCCGGGCGGGGGTGGCCGGCGAGTGGATGGCCCGGGCAGCGTGGTCCGGGCGCTTCACGGGCCGGGAAGCTCTCCCGCCGCGGCGGTGTTTTGTCAGTGGCCCCGAATACCATGACGTGTCCCTGGTCGGCGTAGCTCCTTCCCTCGTTCTGACCTGGAGGTCCGTCATCATGAGCCGGAGAACTCTCATCCTGACTCGGAGAATTGAGCGCAGTGGCTGATCGACTCGTCGTCCGTGGGGCTCGCGAGCACAACCTGAAGGATGTGTCGCTGGAGCTGCCGCGGGATTCCATGATCGTGTTTACCGGGTTGTCGGGGTCGGGGAAGTCGAGTCTGGCGTTTGACACGATTTTCGCGGAGGGGCAGCGGCGGTATGTGGAGTCGCTGTCGGCGTATGCGCGGCAGTTCCTGGGTCAGATGGACAAGCCGGATGTGGATTTCATCGACGGTCTGAGTCCGGCGGTGTCGATTGACCAGAAGGCGGCGTCGCGGAATCCGCGGTTGACGGTGGGGACGGTCACGGAGGTGTATGACTACCTGCGGTTGCTGTATGCGCGGGTGGGGCGGCCGCATTGCCCGGTGTGCGGGCGGCCGATCGCGCGGCAGACGCCGCAGCAGATCGTGGACCGGGTGCTGGAGCTGGCGGAGGGGACCCGGTTCCAGGTGCTGGCGCCGGTGATCCGGGAGCGTAAGGGCGAGTACACCGAACTGCTCCGCGAACTGCAGGTGAAGGGCTACTCCCGGGCCCGGGTGGACGGCACGGTGATCCGGCTGGACACCGTGGCCGGCGGGGAGGCTGGCGAGCTTCCGGCGCTGAAGAAGTACGAGAAGCACACCATCGAGGTGGTGGTGGACCGGCTGGCGGTCAAGGCTGACGCGCGGCGGCGGCTGACTGACTCGGTGGAGACGGCGCTGGGCCTGTCTGGCGGGGTGGTGCTGCTGGACTTCGTGGACCTGGCTGAGGACGACCCGCAGCGGGAGCGGATGTTCTCTGAGCATCTGGCGTGCCTGGAGGACGACTTGTCGTTCGACGAGCTGGAGCCGCGGTCGTTCTCGTTCAACTCGCCGTGGGGGGCGTGCCCGGACTGCACCGGGCTGGGTACCCGGATGGAGGTCGACCCGGAGCTGGTCGTCTCCGACCCGGACCAGACCCTGGCCGGGGGCGCTATCGGCCCCTGGAGCGGCGGTCATGTCAGCGACTACTTCCTGCGGCTGATGGAGGCGCTCGGCACCTCGCTCGGGTTCAGCATCGACACGCCCTGGTCCCGGCTGCCCGCGGCGGCCCGCAAAGCCCTGCTGAACGGCTACGACCAGCAGGTGCATGTCCGGTACAAGAACCGCTACGGCCGGGAGCGCTCGTACTACACCTCGTTCGAGGGGGCGATTCCCTATATCGAGCGGCGGCACTCCGAGGCGGAGTCAGACTCCAGCCGGGAGCGGTTCGCGGGCTTCATGCGCGAGGTGCCCTGCCCGACCTGCCACGGGTCGCGGCTCAAGCCCATCGCGCTGGCGGTCACCGTGGACGACCGGTCCATCGCCGAGATCTGCGCCCAGCCCATCGGCGAGCTGGCCAAGCTGCTCCGCAGCCTGGAGCTGTCGGACCGGGACATGCAGATCGCCGGGCGGATCCTCAAGGAGGTCAACGCCCGGCTGGGGTTCCTGCTGGACGTGGGCCTGGACTACCTGTCCCTGGACCGGGCGTCGGCCACGCTGGCCGGCGGGGAGGCGCAGCGGATCCGGCTGGCCACCCAGATCGGCTCCGGGCTGGTGGGCGTGCTGTACGTGCTGGACGAGCCGTCGATCGGGTTGCATCAGCGTGACAACCACCGGCTGCTGGAGACGCTGATCCGGCTGCGGGATCTGGGCAACACGCTGATCGTGGTGGAGCACGACGAGGACACCATCCGGGCCGCGGACTGGGTGGTGGACATCGGCCCGGGCGCCGGGGAGCACGGCGGCAGTGTGGTGGTCTCCGGGCCGGTGGAGGAATTGCTGGCCAGCAAGGAGTCGCTGACTGGCGCGTACCTGACGGGGCGGAAGCAGATCCCGCTGCCTGCGACCCGGCGCAAGCGGTCGAAGTCCCGGGAGGTGGTGGTGAAGGGGGCGAGTGAGCACAATCTGAAGGATGTGGAGGTGGCGTTCCCGCTGGGGAGCCTCATCGCGGTGACGGGGGTGTCGGGGTCGGGGAAGTCGACGCTGGTGAACGACATCTTGTATCGCGCGCTGGCGCGGGAGCTGCAGGGGGCGCGGACGGTGCCGGGGCGTCATGTCCGGGTGACGGGGATGGGCCAGCTGGACAAGGTGGTGCACGTGGACCAGGGGCCGATCGGGCGGACCCCGCGGTCGAACCCGGCGACCTACACCGGGGTGTTTGACCATGTGCGGAAGCTGTTCGCGGCGACGGCGGAGGCGAAGGTCCGGGGGTACCTGCCGGGCCGGTTCTCCTTCAACGTGAAGGGGGGCCGGTGTGAGGCGTGCGCGGGGGACGGCACGATCAAGATCGAGATGCAGTTCCTGCCGGACGTGTACGTGCCGTGCGAGGTGTGCCACGGCGCCCGGTACAACACCGACACCCTGGCCGTGCACTACAAGGGCAAGACGATCGCGGACGTGCTGGACATGCCGATCGAGGAGGCCGCCGGGTTCTTCGAGGCGATCCCGGCGATCCACCGCCACCTGAAGACCCTGACCGACGTGGGCCTGGGCTACGTCCGGCTCGGCCAGCCCGCGCCGACCCTGTCCGGCGGGGAGGCGCAGCGGGTCAAGCTCGCCTCGGAGCTGCAGCGCCGCTCGACCGGCCGGACCGTGTACGTGCTGGACGAGCCGACCACCGGGCTGCATTTCGAGGACATCCGCAAACTGCTGGGCGTGCTGGGCCGGCTGGTCGACGGGGGGAACACCGTCATCGTCATCGAGCACAACCTCGACGTGATCAAGACCGCCGACTGGGTCATCGACCTCGGCCCCGACGGCGGCTCGCGCGGCGGCCACGTCATCGCCACCGGCACCCCCGAACACGTCGCCACCATCGAAACCAGCCACACCGGCCAGTACCTGCGCAAGCTCCTGAACGTCTGACCCGCCGGTCGGCCGCCCGCCCGCGCCGCCCGCCGGGCCGGCGGCCGGGGCCTGGGCGCGGGAACGGGCAGGTCATGGCCTCGTCAGGTGGCGGGCGCAGGCTACGCTTCGCGGCGTGGAGATCATGACCAGTGAAGGGGCCGCGCGGGCCGAGCTGGCCTGGCCGCCCGGACCGACAGGCCGCGGTCCGGGGGCCCCGCGTTCCTGCTGGTGCTGACGCATGGCTCGGGCGGGGGCCCGGAGTCCGCCGACCTGCTCGCGGTGCGGGACGCGGTCCTGCCGCTCGGCGCGGTGGTGGTCCTGGTCACCCAGCCCTACCGGGTCAAGGGGCACCGTGCGCCCGGGCCGCCAGCCCGGCAGGACGCCGCCTGGGCCGAGATCATCGACGTGCTGCGCCCCGCGGCCGGGCCGCACGTTCCGCTGGTGCAGGGCGGGCGCAGCAACGGCGCCCGGGTGGCCTGCCGGACCGCCAGGACGACCGGCGCCCGGGCGGTGCTGGCGCTGGCCTTCCCGCTGCACCCGCCCGGGCACCCGGAGAAGTCACGGGCAGGCGAGCTGTCCCTGGCGGGCACGGACGTACTGGTGATCAACGGGAGCCGGGACCCGTTCGGCGTCCCGGATCAGGCGGCCCGCACCCGGGTCGTGGTGCTGGAGGGCGAGACCCACGCGCTGTCGAGGGAGCCCGGGGTGGCCGGCGCGGTCGCCGCGGCCTGGCTGGCGGATCTGCCGGGACTCGCGCGCACCTGACCCCGTGCGCACCTGACCCGCGCTCTACTAAGAAAGGGGCCCGGGGCGGGGAGCGTAATCGGGGACGCGTGGCCGTGGCACACCGCGGCGCAGCACCGGTAAGCGGCGGGCAAACAGCGCCCGCAAATAGGGCTGGCTAGGCCGCAGGCTCCGCGGGGGCAGCCACCTGGGGGGCGTGATGGTGGGCTGCGGGGATAATGTCGCTGTTCGCGCTCACATCTGTGGGCCGGTGCGGGGCTACCGTGTCCCCGCCAGGCAGCAGTTCGCCGGTGTCCTCGAACACGACGATGCCATTGCAGAGCAGGCTCCAGCCCTGCTCGGGGTGGCTGACAAGAGTCCGGGCCGCCTCACGATCCAGCGCTCGCGCGTCTGGACATGAGCGGCGTATGCGGGCACATACGTGTGCCTCCTGGTTAATGTCTGGCTGTGGTGTTGATCACATGTTAGTGTGCCGGCTTTACCCCGCACACGACATAGTCAGTTGTGACGATTTATCGCGTCACTCTTTGTTACTAGTAGCTACCAGCATACGTGACCCGGCTCACGTAATTGGGCATGCCGTATAGGGCGTCGGCGTCACATATTCGCATAGGTCGCCCGGATTCTGTTACCGAGTTGTAACTGCGTCCGTGCCGGACGGCTGGAAGCCGGGTGCGAGCTCGTCCGACCCGCCGGTGACCGCGCTCCGCGGGACCCGGGGAATGCCGGTCAGCCGGTGGCTCTCGCGCAGCGTGAGCAGCCGCTCGGCCTCCGCGGACCAGACCTTGACCGGCGAGGTGGCCTTGGCCTTGCGCCGGTAGATGCGGTCGTCGTAGCCCAGCGGGCCGATCGCGACCCGCTCGGCGGCGTAGGCGGCCCGCATCACGTCGGTGAGCGCCGTGTCCAGGCGCTTGGCCAGCCGGTACCGCTCGGTGAGGGGGGCGTGGGCGGCCTGGCCGTCACGCATTTCCTGCTCGGCGGACCGGGCCTCGGCGAGCAGGTCGTCGAAACGGGCGGCGAGCGCCTGGTCGGCGGCGAACTTCTGCTCGGCCTCCTGGCTGGCCGGCTTGCGTCTCGGGATCACGGTGCGCTCCTACGTCACGCTGGAAACTCTGGCCGGTACGGGGCCAACGGCGAGCCTAGCGGATGGCGCCCCGGCGCTACCGGGGCCGCCCGCCGCCTGGGTCTAAGCGAGGCTGTCCAGCCAGTCGGTGTGCAGTGCCGAGTACTCACCGTCGGCGGCGAGCAGCAGGCTGGGCGGCCCGTCCTCCACGACGCGCCCGGCGCTGAGCACCAGCACCCGGTCCGCGATCTCCACCGTGGACAGCCGGTGCGCGATGATCATCGCGGTCCGCCCGGCCAGGATGGTGCGCAGCGCCCGCTGGACCAGCTGCTCGCTGGGGATGTCCAGCAGGGAGGTGGCCTCGTCGAGCACCAGGACGGCGGGCGCGGCGAGGAACGCGCGGGCGAACGCGACCAGCTGGCGCTGCCCGGCTGACAGCCGCCCGCCCCGCTTGCCCACGTCAGCGCCGTACCCGCCGGGCAGCGCGGAGATGAAGTCGTCCGCGCCGATGGCCCGGGCCGCGGCTTCCACGTCCGCCTGGGTGGCGTCCGGCCGGCCGAGCCGGATGTTGTCGGCCACCGACCCGGAGAACACGAAGTTCTCCTGGGTGACCAGGACTACCTCCCGGCGCAGCACCCGGTCCGGCAGGTCGCGCAGGTCGACGCCGTCCAGCCGGACGCTGCCCTGGCCCGGGTCGTAGAAACGGGCCAGCAGCCGGGCCACGGTCGTCTTCCCGGCCCCGGTCGCTCCCACCAGGGCCACGGTCTGCCCGGCCGGGATCGTCAGGTCCAGCCCGGGCAGCACCGGCGTGGCCCGGTAGCCGAACCGCACCGCCTCGAACCGGACCTCCCGGCCCCCGGCCCGGGCGCCCGGGCCGCCGCCTGACGGCTCCGTCTCCCCGCTGCTGCGGGGCGGCAGGGGCACCGGGTGGGCAGGCTCTGGCACCGCGGGCGGCTCGTCCAGCACGCCGGAGATCTTCTCCAGCGAGGCGGCGGCGGACTGGAACGAGTTGTAGAACTGGGACAGGTCCTGCAGCGGGTCGAAGAACCGGCCCAGGTACAGCAGGAACGTGGCCAGGACCCCGACCTTGATGTCGCCGTCGATCACCCGCAGCCCGCCGTAGCACAGCACGACCCCGGTCGCCACGTTGCCGACCAGGGTGATCCCCGGCGCGTACACCGCCAGGACCCGGGACGAACGAAGGCTGGCCGCCGCGTAGCTGTCGTTGAGGCGGCCGAAGATCTCCTCGTTGCGCTGTTCCCTGCGGAACGCCTGCACCGCGCGGATACCACCGAAGGTCTCGACGAAGTGGACGATGACCTGCGCGATCGTTTCCCGGGTCTGCCGGTAGGCGAGCGCGGACTCGCGCCGGAACCAGAACGTCAGCCAGGCCAGCGGGACGAAGCCGGCCAGCACCACCAGCGCGAGCGGCCAGTCCAGCAGCAGCATCCCGGCTCCCACCAGGACCAGGGAGAGCGCGGCGGAGACCAGGGCGTCCAGGCCGTCGTCGAACAGGTCGGAGATGGAGTCGATGTCGGACACCTGCCGGGAGATGACCCGCCCGGAGGTGTAGTGCTCGTGGAACGCGACCGGCAGTTCCTGGAAGTGCAGGAACAGCCGCTGGCGCAGCTCGAGGACCACCGTCTCGCCGAGCTTGCCCATCGAGTAGATGAACCCCCGGCTGGCCACGGCCTGAATCCCCACGGCGACCGCGAAGCCTGCCACGTACAGCGCCATCGGCGCCAGGTCACCGCCGTGCAGCAGCGGCGGGATACCCCGGTCGATGGCCACGCCGACCAGCCAGGGACCGGCCAGCGCGGCCAGGCTCGCGGTCACGATGAGCAGGAACGTGACGATCACCCGGGCCCGCTGCGGGCGCAGCAGGCTGAACAGCAGCCGCCGGGCCCGGCGGCGCAGCAGCGCGGCCAGGCCGCCGGTGACCTCGTCGGCGTCTTCCGCGGCGATCCCGCGCCAGGTGTCGGAGGCGGTCATGACGCGGCCTGCTCTCCGGCGACCGGCTCGTCCAGGCCGCTCATCAGCTCCCGGTACCGCGGCTGGGTGGCCAGCAGCTGCGTGTGGCTGCCGATCGCGGCGATGACCCCGTCGCGGAGCAGGGCGACCTTGTCCGCGAGCGTCACCGTGGACGGCCGGTGCGCCACCACCAGCGCGGTGGTCTCGGCCAGCAGCCCGCTCAGCGCCTTGGTCACCTTCGCCTCGGTGTGCACGTCCAGCGCGGACAGCGGGTCGTCCAGGATCAGCAGCGACGGCCGGGCCAGGATGGCCCGGGCCAGCGCCACCCGCTGCCGCTGGCCGCCCGACAAGGCCATGCCCTGCTCGCCGATGCGGGTGTCCAGGCCCCAGGGCAGGTCGTGCACGAACCCGGCCTGCGCCATGGCCAGCGCCGCCTCGATCGCGGCGTCGTCGGCGTCGGGCGCGCCGTAGCTGACGTTCTCCCGGACGCTGGCCGAGAACAACGTGGGGTCCTCGAACGCGCAGCCGACCCGCGACCGCAGCACCGGCAGCGGCAGCCGGCGGACGTCGGTGCCGTCCAGCAGGACGGCGCCCGACGTCACGTCGGCCAGCCGCGGGACCAGCTGCAGCAGGGTCGTCTTGCCCGACCCGGTCGCCCCGGCCAGGACCATGGTCTGGCCCGGCTCGACGGCCAGGCTCACGTCCCGCAGTAAAGGCTGCTCCGCGCCCGGGTAGCTGAACGCGACGTGGTCGAAGACCAGCCGGGCCGGCCGGGCCCGGCGGCCGGCCGGCCGCCCCGTGGTCCCGGCCCGGGGACCGGCCGGGCTGCTGATCGCGGGCTCGGTGTCCAGGATCTCGAAGATCCGCTGGGCCGCGGTGGCCGCTTCCTGGCCGCCAGCCAGGATGTAGCCCATCGACTCGATGGGCCAGACC
The DNA here is from genome assembly GCA_963781085.1 of uncultured Actinomycetes bacterium. Lineage (GTDB taxonomy): Bacteria > Actinomycetota > Actinomycetes > Streptosporangiales > Streptosporangiaceae > RYN-230. Next base: position 214,083 of record CAWAES010000048.1, on the reverse strand, counting down.
AGCGCCAGGGTCAGCGTGATGAACGCGACCAGGCCGCCCAGGGTCAGCTCGTGCCGGCTGACCGCGATGGCGCCGAGCAGCAGCAGGAGGCCGATCAGCGCGTTCGGGATCAGGTCCAGGCCGGCCCAGAACGTGCTGCGCAGCCGGGCCTTCTGGAGCTCGGTCGCGAACACCTCGAGGGCCTGGCCGCGATGCTGCCCGGCCGCCTCGTCACCCCGGCCGAGGGCCTTGAGCACGCGGATCCCGGTCGCGGCCTCCTCCACGTAGGTGGCCAGGTCGCCCTGCTGGTCCTGGGCGCGCCGGGACAGCACCCGGTAGGTCTGCTGGAACCGGGTGCTCGCCGCCACCACGGGCAGGAAGACGGTGGCGGTGAGCAGGCCGAGCCACCAGTTCAGCCGGATGAGCAGCAGCACCACGGCGACGAACGTGACCACGTTCGTGACCAGGAAGATGGTGCCGAAGCCGGCGAAGCGCCGGATCGCCGAGAGGTCCGTGGTCGCCCGGGACAGCAGCTGGCCGGACTGCCACTCGTCGTGGAAGGCGGGCGGCAGCCGTTGCAGGTGCGCGTAGATGTCGGCCCGCATGGACCGTTCCATCCCGGTGACCGCGTCGGCCTGGATCCACCGGCGCAGGAAGTTCAGCAGCGCCTGGCCGACGCCCAGGCCGACCGCGGCCGCGCCGATCGGCAGCAGCAGGCGGCGCTCCCCATGGCTGATCGCCCCGTCGATCATGGACTTCGTCAGCAGCGGAATGGCGATCTCAGCGCCCACGGCGACGATCGCGCACGCGAGCATCACCACCAGCTGCCACCGGTAGGGACGCAAATAGACCCGGGTACGCCAGAGTGACGCGAGGGGGGTCGCCCCACGGTCAGCAGGCGTGTTAAGGCCAGGTTCATGGGGGGGCATTACTCGAACGCTAGTTGCAGTCCGCTGCTATGTCACCTGGATTTTCCCTGGCTGCGCGGGTGTGGCCGGCAGGCCGCGAGGCGGCGCGAGGCGCCGGGCAGGCGGGCGGGGAAGAAACAGGAAGATTTCCTGACCAGTCCGGACGTAACAGGTGTGTTACCTCATCGCCGCCAGGCGGCCGCCGGGTAGCGGCCGCTGGGCAACTCTGGCACGCTGGCTAGTCCCGGGGGGGCTCGCGCAGCGGTGCCGTACGCCGGCAGGGAGGGACCGTGGAGCGCACGGATTCTGGGGGCAGGCAACCCGTGCGGGGCTGGTCACCTGGCCCGGCGCTCGCCGCTTTTCATGACGGCGTGACCATTATCTGCGAGATCTCCGCCCAGTTCGGGGACGCCGGGTGGGCCGCGCCGTCGCCCTGCCCGGAATGGCGGGTCGTCGACCTGGCCGGTCACTTGCGGTGTGTCGCCGACGACTTCCACGAATACCTCGACGACGCCCCGGCCAGCCGGCTCGCCCGGCTGATGGCCCGGGGAGCGCACCCGGACACGCTGGCCCGCAAGCTGGCCCGGCAGAACGCCGCGGAACTCGCCGCGCTGCCCGACGCGTCCGGGCCGGAGCATATCGACGCGTTCGCCTTCTCGGCCCGGGCCTACGCGCAGCGCCTGCTGCCCATCTGGGACCTGCCGCACCACCAGTACCGCGACGTCCTGGTCACGGTGGGCGGGATGGCGGGCGCCGCCTGCGCGGAGTGGCATCTGCACGCCTGGGACCTGGCCCGGGCGCAGGGCAAGGACTACCGGCCCGCCGACCCGGACATGCTGCTGCACGGCTGGCGAGCGGGGATGCCGCACCTGCCGCTGGAGAGGGCCGGCCTGTCCTTCCGCCGCTACGAGGCCAGCCCGTACGGCACCGGCCCCTGCGCGGCCAGCCCGTACGCTACTGGCCCGTACGAGACCGGCCCGTACGGCGCTGGCCGCTACGACCGGCCGGGACCCGACCGCGCCGGGGCCGCGGACGTGGCGACGGTCCGGGCGGCGGAGGCCGGGCCGGCCCTGCGCGAGGACCCGTGGCACGTCATGCTCCGTGCATCAGGCAGGATTTCGCTGGGCAGGATTTCTCCTGGTCCGGTGCTGTAGTCCTGAGCGGTCCGGTCCCGGCTGCCCGCCGGTCCCGGTCCCCGGGAGCCCGGCGGGCGGGCCGCGCCGCGCAGGCTCGTCGAAGGGATATTGCTGATGGCATTCGATGTCGTTTCCGTGCGGGCGGCCTATCCGGCCCTGGCCGACGGGTTCGCCTACCTGGACGGTGCCGCCGGGACCCAGGTCCCGGTCAGCCGTCATCGAGGCCATCGGCGCCGCCTACCGGGCCGGGCTGGGCAACGCGGGCGGCGAGTTCCCGGCCAGCCACCGCTCGGCCGCGCTGACCGCCGAATGCCGCCAGGCCGTCGCCGACCTGGTCGGCGGGAGCCCTGACGGGGTGATCCTGGGGCCGAACATGACCACCCTCACCTACCGGCTGGCCTACACGCTGGCCAGCCAGTGGGGCCCGGGAGACGAGGTGGTCGTCTCCCAGCTCGACCACGACGCGAACGTGCGGCCCTGGATCCACGCCGCGCAGCGGGCCGGCGCCACGGTGCGCTGGGCAGAAGTTGACATATCGACTGGAGAGCTGCCCGCGGCCCAGTACGCGGACCTGCTGTCCGAGCGGACCCGGCTGGTCGCGGTCACCGCGGCCAGCAACGTCCTGGGCACCCGGCCCGAGGTCGCCGCGATCACCGCCCAGGCGCGGGCGGCAGGAGCGCTCAGCTACGTGGACGGGGTGCACGCGACCCCGCACGGCCCGGTGGACGTGGCCGCGCTCGGCGCGGACTTCTACGCGACCAGCGCCTACAAGTGGTCCGGGCCGCACGTGGGGGCGGTGATCGCGGACCCGGACCTGCTGGAGACGCTGCACCCGGACAAGCTGATGCCCGCCCCCGACTCGGTGCCCGAGCGGTTCGAGCAGGGCACGCCGCCCTTCGCCGACCTGGCCGGGGTCAGCGCGGCCGTCGACCACCTGGCCCAGCTGGCCGGCGGCGCGCCCGGCCCGCGGCGGCAGCGGCTGCTCGCCTCGATGGCCGCGGTGGACGAATACGAGCAGAGCCTGTTCGCCGTCCTGCAGGACGGCCTGGCCGGGATGGGCCACGTCACCAGCTACGGGAAGGCGGCCCGCCGCGCCCCGACCGCGTACTTCACGGTGGACGGGCACGCGCCCGGTGACGTCGCACGCTACCTGGCCGGCCGGGGCGTCAACGTCTGGAGCGGGCACAACTACGCCTGGGAGCTGACCGGGATCCTCGGTATCCGCGACTCGGGCGGCGCGGTCCGCGCGGGCCTGGTGCACTACAACGACCGGTCCGACGTGGACCGCCTCCTCGAGGCCGTGGCCGGCCTCGCCGGGTAGGCCCTGCAGCGGCCGCCACCGGCCATGGCCCATCTGACCGATGGTGGCGGCGGTGCGAGCCAGCTCCGGAGGAGGCGGAGGGCGGTCAGTCGCCGGGCTGGTGGTCGGCGAAGGCGTAGCGGTACAGGCGGGTGGAGCGGGACTGGAAGCCGACCCGCTCGTAGAGGCGGCCCGCCGCCTCGCGGGAAGGCCGCGAGGTGAGGTCCACGGTCCTGGCCCCGGCCTGCTCGGCGAGGCGCAGCGCCTCGATGGTCAGGATCTGGCCGATGCCCTGGCCCCGCGCGGCCTCGTCCACGATCACGTCCTCGATCCAGGCCCGCAGCCCGGTGGGGATCGGGAACATCACCAGGGTCAGCGTGCCGGAGATCTTCCCGTCGGAGCGGGCGACGAGCAGCGTGTTGGCGTCCGAGCCGACCACCCCCTCCAGCACCGCCCGGTCAGCCGGGGGAGCACTGCTGGACAGCTGGGGCAGCAGGACGCCAAACGCCTCGACCACCTCATCAGTTACTTCACGCAGCACTTCGACGCTCACAGTCACGCGGGCACTTTATCGCGCTGCCGCGGCCGGTCCGCGGAAAGCCCGGGCGACCCGGCCGCCGCGGCCGCGGGGTCACGCCATCGCCGCAGGCACCTGATTACGCCCCCAGGCGGCCGCCCCCGTCCTCAGCCCACGCCGAGGGCGTGCAGCCCGGCCGCGGTGCCGGCCGCCGCCACGATGACGACCAGGAACGGCGCGCGGAGCAGGAGCGCGGCGGCCGCCGCGCCCAGGCCGGCCAGCCGGGCCGGGTCGACGGCCAGGGACTGGCCGCGGCCCAGGGCCTGCACCGCGATCAGGGCGGCGAGCAGCGCCACCGGGACCAGGGTGGCGAACCGCTGCGCCCGGGGATGAGCCAGCCACTGCGGCGGCACGGTCAGGCCGGCCAGCTTGAGCGCGTAGCAGCACACCGCGGTGACCAGGACGGCGACCCAGGTCGCGCTCACCGGCCCGGCCTGTCGCCGGCGCTGCCCGGCGCCCCGTCCGGACCGGCGGGCGGGCGGCCCGCTCGGCGGCGGTACCGCCCGCGCCGGGCCGCGGCGTCACCCGGACCGGCGGCCGGGCGCCGGTTCCGCGCCGCCCGCGGCGGGCAGCAAGGCCGCGCCGAGCGCCGCCCCGGCGGCCAGCACTACCGGGAGCCCGGGCGGGAAGAACGGGGTGGCAGCGAGGGCGATGGCGGCCCCGGCCAGCGCGACCGCCCGCTCGGTCCGGCCGTCGCGCAGCCGCGGCCACAGCAGCGCCAGGAACGCCGCGGGCCCCACCACGTCCAGGCCGAAGGAGTCGGAGGAGCCCAGGTGGCCCGCGCCGAGCGCGCCGGCCAGTGTCGCCGCGTTCCAGGTCAGGTACAGGCTGGCGAAGGTGGCCAGGAACCCGGCCCGGGCCGCGGCACGTCCCGGCCGGCCCAGGGCCTGCTGGCCCAGCGCCACCGCCGTTGACTCGTCAGTGATGCCGTGCGCGGCCAGCAGCCGGACCGGGCCGCGAAAGCTCAGCAGGCTGGCCAGGCGCAGGCCGTACAGGCCGTTGCGGCTGCCGAGGAGGACCGCGCTGGCGGTCCCCGCGATCAGGTTGCCGCCGCTGGCGACCGCGGCGGCGAGCGCAAACTGCGAGGCACCGGTGTAGGCGACCAGGCTGAGCACGCAGGCCTGCGCCGGGCTCAGCCCGGAGGCCACGGCGGCGGCCCCGAAAGCGAGGCCGGAGGTGCCCACCGCCAGCCCGAGAGCGACGCCGTCCCGGGTGGCCCGCTTCACCGGCTCCGCTGAAGTCGCGGCCGCCGTCACCGGCTCCGCTGAGGTCTCTGCCATACCGGGGAGGCTATGGCGCACCCCGGCGCCCTGACTTGAACGTTATTGCGGCCGCGCCCCGGCGGTCAGGACCCCCGGGCGACTGCCAGGCCCCCGGCGTCCCCGCCCGGCCCCCGGCGGCCGGGGCCCGCGCGGGCCCGCTGGTAGGCCCCGGGCGGCACCCCGACGGTGCGCTTGAAGTGGCGGGTGAGGTGCGCCTGGTCGGCGAAGCCTGCCTCGGCGGCGGCCTGCGCGGGCGGCACCCCGCGGTCCAGCAGCGTCCGGGCCTGCCGCACCCGGAGCTGGTTGAGGTACACGTGCGGGGGCAGCCCGGTCTCCGCCCGGAAGGCGCGGATCAGGGCGTAGGGCCCCACTCCGGCCGCCAGCGCCAGCTCTTCGAGCGTGGGCGGCTCCAGCACCCGCTCATGCAGCAGCGACAGCGCGGTACGTACCGCCGGGCGGGCTTCCCGCGGCCGGGACCGGCGGCCGTCCCGGGCGTGCTCGCGCAGCAGGCCGGCCAGGGCGGCGTGCAGCAGGCTGGCGGAGCCTAGCGGGTCGCCATGCTCGGCGGCCAGGTGGGCGGCCCGGACCAGCCGGGCGCTGCGCGGGTCGTCCACGACCGTGTCCGGGAAGAACGGGCTGCCCGTCGATCCGGTCAGCTCCGCGCTGACGTCCGCGACCACGCTGACCGCGGGGTAGAGCACCCGGTAGGACCAGCCTCCGGGGACGCCAGCCTGCCCGTCGTGCACCATCTCCGGGTTGAGCAGCGCGACCGCCCCGCGGCCGGCCCGCAGCAGGCTGCCGCCGTAACGGAACTCCTCCACCCCGTCCTCGATCAGGGCGAGGGTGTAGCTCTCGTGCGTGTGCCGGGCGTAGCGGTGCGTCAGGTAGGTGGCCCGCAGCAGGTTGACGCCGGGCACGGCCGCGTGCCGCCAGTAACGCGCCGTCTCCCCGGCGGGCGGGCCGGGGCCGCCGTGCTCACGCTGGGGCGGCCCGCCGGGCGGTTCGTGACGGGAGGGCTGCACGGCACCAGTACAGCACTGCGCCGCCACCGGCTGGCCGGTGGCGGCGCAGTGGTTAAGTCAGGGCCTGGGCTCGGGCCCGTGATCAGGAGGCGTAGTCGAGCAGCGGCTGGGCCCGGCTGGGGTGACGCAGCTTGGACAGCGACTGCTTCTCCAGCTGCCGGATCCGCTCCCGGGTCAGGCCGAGCGCCCGGCCGATCTCGTCCAGCGTGTGCGGGTTGCCGTCGTACAGGCCGAACCGCATCGCCATGATGGTGGCCTCGCGCTGGGTCAGCCCGTCCAGGGCGTGCCGCAGCTGGTCAGCCATCAGCTGGCGGTCCACCAGCTCGGAGGCCTCCGGGGCGTCCACGTCCTCGATGAGGTCACCGATGCTGGTCTCGCCGTCCTCGCCGATGGTGGAGTCCAGGCTGATCGGCTGGCGGCTGGTGCGCAGCAGCTCCTCGATCTGGTCCGGAGTCCGGTCCAGCTCGACGGCGAGCTCCTCGGGTGTGGGCTCACGGCCGAGCCGCTGGTGCATGTCCCGCTCGACCCGGCTGAGCTTGCTCAGCATCTCGAGCACGTGCACCGGCAGCCGGATGGTGCGGGCCGAGTCAGCGAAGCCACGCTGGATGGCCTGCCGGATCCACCACATCGCGTAGGTGGAGAACTTGTAGCCCTTGGTGTAGTCGAACTTCTCGACCGCCCGGATCAGGCCCAGGTTGCCTTCCTGGACCACGTCGAGCAGGGACAGCCCGCGGTCGCTGTACTTCTTGGCGACCGACACCACGAGCCGGAGGTTCGCCTCCAGCATGTGCGCCTTGGCGCGCCTGCCGTCCTCGGCGACTTCCTCCAGGTCCCGCCGGTACGCCTCGTCCAGGCTCGGCTCGGTGGCCAGCTTGTGCTCAGCGAACAGGCCTGCCTCGATCCGCTTGGCCAGGTTGACCTCCTGCTCCGCAGTGAGCAGGCTGGTCCGCCCGATGGACTTCAGGTACGTGTGTACCGAGTCGCCCATGACGGACGTCTGGTCGTCCAGGTCCACCTCGGCCAGCGCCGCCGGCTGGGCCGGCTCCGGGGTCACCTTGGTCCGCGGCTGCGCGGGAGTGTCCTCGGCCAGCGCGACCGCCTCGGCCTCGGCCTCGGCGTCCAGGCTGTCCAGCGCCGGCTCCCCGGCAGCGTCCCGCGGCGGCGTCAGTTGTGCAGTAGTCATGTCCTCCGTGCCCGTCCGTGCTCGCTTGGGGGCAGTACCCGTGCCCTCGGGGGCAGTGCCCGCACCCGGCTCATCACCCAGCCGCACCCCGGCTTCCGCCAGTTCGCGGATGATGGACCGGCCCTCTGCGGGAGAAACGCCCGCTTCACCGAACGCCGCGCGCAGCTCAGTCAGGGACAGGTACCCCTGTCCGCGGCCAAGCTGGATCAGCTCGTCCACCCGCGTGGTGGCCTGCTCGTCGGCGACCTCGGGCTCCCGCCTGGCGGTGGCATTCCTTGGCATCGAGGCACCTCCTCCCTTCGTGGGCGCGCTGGGTGCGGATACGTCAGCACGTATCCGCAACATCGGTGTGCTCCAGCGGTCCGCAGCACTTGCTACTGTGAAGCGCGGGCATTATGTATTAACGCCGGAGGGAGCCAAATGTTCCCGGCGAGTGCCAGTGCGCTGTCGCACCGTGCCCGCACGCAGATACCTCTGTGCCCGCGCGCGGGCCGTGCTGCGCCCCGATTCTCCCGTACCATGACGTGCGCGCATGCTCCCACGGAATGACAACGCCGCCGGCGGGCCGCTTTAGTCCTGCCGGCCCTAGTCCGGCCGTCCCGCCGCGCCCTGGTCGTGGCGGGCCAGCGACCTCAGCGCCTGCAGGTCGGGCTTGCCCGAGGCCAGCAGCGGGACGGCCGGCACCACCACGACCGCCCGCGGCGCCGCGTAGCGCGGCAGCCGGCCGCGGGCGAACCCGCGCAGCACGTCCAGGTCCGGGGGGTCCGCCGGGTCCGCGGGCACCACGACCGCGGTGACCACCTCGCCCCACTCCGGATCGGGCCGGCCGACCACCACCGCCTCCCGCACGCCGGGACAGGCTTCCAGCACCGAAGCCACCTCGTCGGCGGCGACTTTCTCGCCGCCGGTGTTGATCATGCCGTCGGCGCGGCCCCGGACCGCCAGCCGCCCCGACTCGCCCACCTCGCCTACGTCGGAGGTGACGAACCAGCCGCCGTCCAGCGCGGCCGCCGTGAGGTCCGGCCGCCCCCGGTACCCGGAGAACAGCACCGGGCCGGCCAGCTCGATCCGGCCGCCGGGACCGATCCGGACCGAGACCCCGTCGAGCGGCGCCCCGTCGTAGACGCAGCCCCCGCACGTCTCCGACATCCCGTAGGTGGTGATCACCCGGGCCCCCGCCGCGGCCGCCTCGGCGCGCAGCCCGGCCGGCGCCGCGGCCCCGCCGAGCAGGATCGCGCGGAAGCTGGCCAGCACGTCGCGGCCACCTGGCTCGTCCAGCAGGTGGCGCACCTGGGCCGGGACCAGCGACACGTACTGCGGGAGGCCGCCGCCCAGGGCCAGCGGGGCCAGCCGCTCGCTCACGACCGGCGGGACGCCGGACAGCAGCGAGCGGACGAACACCTGCAGCCCCGAGATATGACTCGGCGGCAGGCAGGACAGCCAGCCCTCGCCGGGCCGGGCGCCGATCCGGGCCAGGCTGGCCCGCGCCGAATGGGTGAGCGCCGCCGCGCTCAGCTCGGCGCCTTTCGGCTGGCCGGTGGACCCGGAGGTGGCGATCACGACCGCGGTCCCCGGGGCCAGCGCGGGGGAGTGAGGCTGGTCAAGCCGCTGGGTGCCGTCCAGGGTCTCCAGGGTGGCGGGCCGGAGCGCCTGGAGCAGGGCCGCAACCCGCCCGGCGGGCAGCCTGGGGTCGACGGGCAGGATGGCCGGCCCGGTTCCGTCCAGGGCGGCGCTGAGCGCCTCCGTCAGCCGGCTGGCCCCCTCGGCCGCGGGGAGCAGCACTGCGTGCAGCGGGCGGGAGGTCATCGACGTAAGGTTATCCGGGCAGATCAGGGATGAGGCGGGAGGGTCTTTCACGTGGCCGACTGGCAGCGTCCGGGCCCGGACCTGCGCGACCGGGCCGCGGCGGCGCTGCCGGGGCTGCGCGCGTTCGCGATCCCGATGCGGACCCGTTTCCGCGGCATCACCGTCCGGGAAGGGGCGCTGATCGAGGGCCCCGCCGGGTGGGCGGAGTTCTCGCCGTTCGCGGAGTACGGGCCGCGCGAAAGCTCCCGCTGGCTGGCCTGCGCCCTGGAAGCGGCCTGGGACGGCTGGCCCGCGCCGGTGCGTGACCAGGTGCCGGTCAACGTGACCGTGCCCGCGGTCGGCCCGGAGCACGCCCACCGCATCGTGGCCGGCTCCGGCTGCCGGACCGCGAAGGTGAAGGTCGCCGAGCGCGGCCAGCCGGAGGCCGCGGACCTGGCCCGGGTGGAGGCGGTCCGCGACGCGCTGGGCCCCGGCGGGCGGATCCGGGTCGACGCCAACGGCGGGTGGGACGTGGACACCGCCGTCCGGATGCTGGGCGCGCTGGGCCGGTTCGGGCTCGAGTACGCCGAGCAGCCCTGCGCCACCCTGGACGAGCTGGCCGCGCTGCGCCGCCGGGTGGAGGTCCCGGTCGCCGCGGACGAGTCGATCCGGAAGGCCGAGGACCCGCTGGCCGTGCGGGCCGCGGGCGCGGCGGACATCGTGATGCTGAAGGCCCAGCCGCTGGGCGGGGTAGCGGCCGCGCTGCGCGATCGCCGAGGCGTGCGGGCTGCCGGTCGTGGTGTCCAGCGCCGTGGAGTCCTCGGTAGGCCTGGCCGCCGGGGTGGCCCTCGCGGCGGCGCTGCCCGACCTGCGCTACGCGTGCGGCCTGGCCACGATGAGCCTGCTGACCGGCGACGTCACCGCCGATCCGCTGGCTGAGCAGGCCGGTTACCTGCCGGTTCGCCTGCCGCCGGTGGATCCGCAACGGCTGGCGCAGTGGCAGGCAGATCCCGCGCCGTGGCGGGCGCGGGTCGCGGCGGCGGCGGACTTCCTCGGCGAGGCCGTCCCGGCCGGGCCTGGCCTGACGTGGCCAGCCCGCAGCCCTTGAATCCCTCGACCGCCTTCGCCGTCACGCTGGTTGACGAGCTGGTGCGGTGCGGTCTGCGGGACGCGGTCCTGGCCCCCGGGTCGCGCAGCGCGCCGCTGGCCATCGCCTTGTGGGAACAAGCTGCTCACGGCGGGGCGCTCCGGCTCCATGTGCGCATCGACGAGCGGTCCGCCGCGTTCCTGGCCCTGGGCCTGGCCAAAGCCGGCGGCCGGCCGGTCGCGGTGGTCTGCACCTCGGGGACGGCGGCGGCGAACTTCCATCCGGCGGTGATCGAGGCGGACGAGTCCGGGGTCCCGCTGCTGGTGCTGACCGCCGACCGGCCGCCCGAGCTCCGCGGTACCGGCGCCAATCAGGCCATCGACCAGCTCAAGCTGTACGGGGGAGCGGTCCGCTGGTTCGCCGAGGCCGGGGTCCCGGAGGCCCGCCCGGGGATGAACCCGTACTGGCGCTCGCTGGCCTGCCGGGCGTGGGCGGCGGCCGCCGGGACGGACGGCGGTTTTCCCGGGCCGGTGCACCTGAACCTCCCGCTGCGCGACCCGCTGGTGCCCGGCCTGCCGGACCCGGCCGGGAACGGCCCCTGGCCCGAGCCGCTGGACGGGCGGCCAGACGGGGCCCCGTGGACCCGGTGGGCCGCCACATCCACGGGCGCCTCAGCGGGCGGCCGCGGCCCGGACGGGCCCGGCTGGGCTGAGCCGCTGGACCTGCCGTGGACCGAGCGGGGCGTCATCCTGGCCGGAGACGGCGCCGCCGACCCGCCCGGGCTGCTCCGGCTGGCGGCCGCGGCGGGCTGGCCGGTGCTGGCCGAGCCGTCGTCCGGGGTGCGGCAGGGCCGCCACGCGCTCGCCGCGTACTCCTACCTGCTCGAGCACCCAGGTTTCCTGGCCGCGAACCGTCCTGACCTGGTCGTCTGCGCCGGCCGCCCGGGGCTGTCCCGGGGGCAGACGGCGTTCTTGCGCCAGGCCGCGGCGGACGGCGCCCGGCAGGTCGTGCTGGCCCAGGGACCGGCCCGCTGGACCGACCCGGTGCGCACCGCCACCGACGTGGCCGCGGCCGTGCGGCTGACCGGGACCCCGCGCCCGGCCCGCGCCGACGCGGGGAGCGGGCGAGCCGGGTGGCTGGGCCGCTGGCAGGAGGCGGACGCGGCCGCCCGCGGCGCCGCCGACGCGGTCCTGGACGCGGGCGGTGAGCTGACCGAGCCCCGGCTGGCCCGCGACCTCGGCGCGGCCCTGCCGGACGGGGCGCTGCTGTGGGCCGCGTCCAGCCTGCCCATCCGTGACCTGGACCGGCACCTGGCGGTCCGGGACGGCCTGCGGGTGCTGGCCAGCCGGGGGGCGAGCGGCATCGACGGGCTGGTCTCGTCGGCGGCCGGGGCCGCGCTCGCGCACCAGGCGGCGGGCGGCGGCCCGGCCGCCGCCCTCCTGGGTGACCTCGCGTTCCTGCACGACGCGCCGGGGCTGTTCGCGGGCCCGGAGGAAGCACGCCCGGACCTCGTCCTGGTGGTCGCCAACAACGACGGCGGCGGCATCTTCTCCACCCTGGAGCAGGCCGCCCTGCCGGCCCCGTTCGAGCGGGTCTTCGGCACGCCGCACCGGGCGCGGCTGGCGGGCCTGGCCGCGGCGGCCGGGATCGGGCACGTCGTGGTCACCCGGGCGGCCGACCTGCCGGCCGCGCTCAAGGGCGACGGGATCCGCGTCGTCGAGGTGCCCGCGGACCGGGCCGCCGGGACGGCGCTGCGGCGGCGGCTGGCCGGGGCCGCGGCGCTGGCGGTCACGGCACTGCTCTAGCCAGGTGGGCCGGCCGGGCACGGCGGGCCGGCGTCAAGGAAAATTTCCGGGAAACGACCCCGTTCGCGAGATCTTTTTCGCCGCGGCTGCCGCAGATCCCCGGTTGTGTGCCATGACGGGGGAGACGGGGTCGATGGAGAAGCCCATCAACTGTATACCTGACCGTCCAGAAATGTGGCATCGGGAGGGATCCGGTAGCGGTCTGATAAGGGTCAGATTACCGTCGGGTCACGATTCGGAGCCCCGGCATCCTGCCTGTTCAAAGTCCGGGAACACCGGACCTAGCATGATCCGGTCGGACGCCGCTCTTGGCGTGCCGCCACACCGTGGGGCGGATCGCCCCGCGGGTCCTATGCTCCGCGGACGAACTTCGCGGCGGAACACTCGTTAGGAGGAATGTGTCGATGCGCATACGCACGCGGGGCTATGCGGCAGCCGCAGGCCTTGCCGTCCTCGCGCTCGTGGCCACCGCCTGTGGCGGCAGCAGCGGCTCTCCGTCATCTGGATCGTCGTCATCGGGCTCGGGTTCCCAGGCCTTCGGTCTTCAGGGGGTGAACCCTGGCATCCGGGACGCCGACACAAGGGCGGCACGCTGAACATGCTCGGCCAGGGCGACGTTGACTTCATGGATTACAACGTCTCCTACTACACGATCGGCGCGCTGGGCCAGCGGCCCTGGCTGCGGCTCCTGTACGCCTACCCGGCCACCCCGGGCAAGACGACCACGGTCGAGCCGGACCTGGCCACCGCCCTGCCGACGGTCTCCAATGGCGGGAAGACCTACACGGTGACGATCCGCACCGGCGCGGACTGGGACACCAGCCCGGCGCGGCAGGTGACGGCGGCTGACGCGCTGCTGGGCCTGAAGCGGTCCTGTAACCCGACCCAGCCGTTCGGCGGCCTGCCGGACTTCGAGGCGCTGATCGTCGGGTACCAGACGTTCTGCAACGGCTTCGCCAAGGTCTCGTCGAGCTCGGTGTCGGCGATCAAGAACTACATCGACAGCCACCAGATCTCGGGTGTGAAGGCCTCCGGGCAGACGATCACCTACAACCTGGTGCACCCGGCGAGCTACTTCCCGGACATGCTGCAGCTGGACGCGTTCGCGCCGGCGCCGGTGGAGAGCCTGAACTACCTGGTGGGCAGCAGCGCGGACGCGCAGCACATCATCGCGGACGGGCCGTACAAGATCCAGAGCTACGTGCCCGCCCGGAGCATCGTGTTCGTGCGTAACCCGGCGTGGAAGGCGAGCACGGACCCGATCCGCAAGGCCTACGTCAACGAGATCAAGGTCTCCGAGACCGGCAACGAGCCCGCGATCCAGCAGCAGCTGCAGACCAACACGGCCGCGGCTCAGCATGGAGTTCGACGCGTTCCCGCCGGTCGGCGCCGACCCGGGCCTGGAAGCGCAGATGAAGCAGGGGCTGAACCACAACTTCAACCTCGGCTCCACCTACTCCACGAACCCGTACGTCGTGTTCAACGCGGTGTCGCCGAACAACAACGCCGCGCTGAGCAAGGTCGCGGTCCGGCAGGCGCTCAGCTACGGCATCGACCGGGCCCACCTGCTCACCGACAACGGCGGCCCGACCCAGGGCGTGGCCCTCACGCACGTGCTGCCGGCCGGGATCAACGGGTCGCAGGACGTGCCCGCCGGGCTACAACCCGTATCCCTACAACCCGACCAAGGCCAAGTCGATGCTGGCCGCGGCGGGGTACAAGAACGGGCTGAACGTGACCCTGCTCTACCGGCCGGCCAGCACGGTCGAGAGCAAGATGGCGCAGACCCTGCAGAGCGACCTGACCAAGATCGGCGTGAAGGTCAAGCTGCTGTCGGCCACCCCCTCGGACTTCTACGTGAAGTACATGGAGGTGCCGAGCGTGGCCAAGCGCGGCGTCTGGGACCTGTCCCTCGCCGGATGGGGCCCGGACTGGTACGGGGACGCGGCGGTCTCGTTCTTCAACCCGCTGTTCTCCGGCCCGGCGTCCTACCCGCCCCAGGGCAGCAACTTCGGGTTCTACAACAACCAGTCGGTGACCGCCCTGATCGCCAAGGGTGCCAGTGCGGCGTCGGCCAGTGCGGCCGCGACCATCTGGGCCCAGGCGGACCAGGCGGTCATGAAGGACGCGCCGTTCTACCCGATCGTCAACCCGAACCAGCCGCTGTACCACGCCAGTTATGTGCACAATGCGGTGTACATCCCGGCGATCCAGCAGTTCGACCCGACGAATGTGTGGCTCAGCACGCCGTAAATGATCCCTGACGCGTACGATCTGCGACGGTTCGTAGCATTCGTCACGGTTCGTAAGCTGATCGAGTCAACCGGCCGCCCCGTGGTACCTACCGCGGGGCGGCCGGCCGGGATTACAGTCAGTGCAGGGGTCTGGGCTGCGCAAACATGCTGAGCCTCGGCCCCCTGAGGTGGGGAAGGGTAGGTAGCGCGTGGCCCTGCTCGAGGTAGAAGACCTGCACGTGTCCTTCAAGACATCCGACGGCATCGTGCAGGCCGTGCGCGGGGTCTCCTTCGCCGTCGATGCCGGGCAGACCCTCGGCATCGTCGGGGAGTCAGGCTCCGGCAAGAGCGTTTCGACACAGACGATCATGGGTCTGACCCGCGGGGCCCGGATCACCGGCCGGGCGATGTTCGAGGGCCGGGATCTGCTCACTCTCCCGCTCGCGGACCTGCGGAAGATCCGCGGCGCCGAGATCGGCATGATCTTCCAGGACCCGCTGTCCAGCCTGCATCCCTACTACAAGGTGGGCTGGCAGATCGTGGAGATGATCCGCCAGCACGACCACGACATGTCCAAGCAGCAGGCCCGCGCCCGGGCCGTGGAGCTGCTCAGGCTGGTCGGCATCCCGCAGGCGGACCGCCGGGTGGACGACTACCCGCACCAGTTCTCCGGCGGCATGCGCCAGCGCGCGATGATCGCCATGGCCATGGCGCTCAACCCCAAGCTGCTGATCGCCGACGAGCCGACCACCGCGCTGGACGTCACCGTGCAGGCCCAGGTGCTCGCGGTCATCAAGACCCTGCAGCAAGAGTTCGGCACCGCGGTCATCCTCATCACCCACGACCTGGGCGTCGTCGCTGACGTGGCGGACAACGTGCAGGTCATGTACGCCGGGGCGGTCATGGAAAAGGCCGACCTGCGCACCACCTTCTTCGCCAACCACCACCCCTACACCGAGGGCCTGCTGCTGTCCCTGCCGGCCTACGGCGGTGAGCGCGAGCGGCTGCGGCCCATCCACGGCCAGCCGCCCAGCCTGATCAACCTCCCGCCCGGCTGCCCGTTCAGCCCCCGCTGCGCGTACGTGATGGACCGGTGCCTCACCGAGACGCCGCCGCTGGCCGCGGTGGGGAACGACGCGTCCCACCTGTCGGCGTGCTGGCTTCCGCACGACGTGGCGGCGCGCGCCGAGTTGCGGCGCAAAGTCGTGGGCGAGCCACTCCCGGCACAGGCAGAAGCGTAAGGGGACGGTGTGATGAACGCGGATACCACGGCGAGGGCGCCGGAGCCCGCGGCGGGCGATGACGTCCTGCTCCGGGTGGAGAACCTGGTCAAGTACTTCCCGGTGCAGTCCTCGGCGCTCTTCCGGCGCGACCGGGAGTTCGTGCACGCGGTGGACGGGGTCAACCTGGAGGTGCGCCGGGGCCAGACGCTGGGCCTGGTCGGCGAGACCGGGTGCGGCAAGTTGACGCTGGCCCGCTGCGTGACCCGGCTGTATGACCTCACCTCCGGCCGGATCACCTTCGACGGCCAGGACATCAGCAAGCTCAAGCCCCGGCAGATGCGGCCGTTCCGGCGCGAGATGCAGATGATCTTCCAGGACCCGTACGGCTCGCTGAACCCGCGGCGGCGGGTCGGGTCGATCATCGGGGACCCGTTCGCGATCCACAAGACGGCCACCGGCGCCGAGCGCAAGCGCAAGGTGCAGGAGGTCATGGAGCTGGTCGGGCTGAACCCCGAGCACTTCAACCGCTTCCCGGCCGAGTTCTCCGGCGGCCAGCGGCAGCGCATCGGGGTGGCCCGGGCCCTGGCCTTCCGGCCCAAGCTGATCGTGGCCGACGAGCCGGTGTCCGCGCTGGACGTGTCCATCCAGGCGCAGATCATCAACCTGCTGGCCGACCTGCAGACCGAGCTGGGCCTGACCTACATCTTCATCGCGCACGACCTGTCCGTGGTGCGGCACGTGAGCAACAGCGTGGCGGTCATGTACCTGGGCAAGGTGACCGAGCTCGCGCCGGTCGAGGACCTCTGGGCGCACCCGCGGCACCCCTACACCGACGCCCTGCTGTCCGCCGTCCCGGTCCCGGACCCGGACAAGGCGGGAGCGCGGGAGCGGATCATCCTGGCCGGTGACGTGCCCTCGCCGATCAGCCCGCCCTCGGGCTGCCGGTTCCACCCCCGGTGCCCGAAGGCGGCCCCGGCCTGCGTGGCGGAAGACCCCGTGCTCGAGCCGCGGCTCGGCGACGCGGGAGACCACCTGGCCGCCTGTCACTTCCCCGTGGAGGACGGGGAGGACATCTCCAAGGCCCGGCCCACCATCTCCGCGGAGGACCGCGTCATCGAGTCCGGGCTGCTCGGCAGCGCCTGAGCCTGCAGAAAAGGAAGTGACATCATGGCTTTGAACATTCCGGAAGCTTCCGAGCAGGCCCACGCGGGCTCGACGCCTGCGCCGGGCGCCGAGGCGCCGGCCGCGAAGAAGATCGAAGGGCGCAGCCCGTGGCGGCTGGCCACGCAGCGGCTGCTGCACGACAAGGCGTCGATGATCTCGCTCGGCGTGATCGGCCTCATCGTGCTGGTGGCGATCTTCGCGCCGGTGATCGCCGCGATCGTGGGGCATGGTCCCAACCAGCAGTTCCCCGCACCGATCGGCGTGGACGCCAGCGGCCAGCCGCTGGGGCCGTCCAGCCACTTCCTGCTCGGCACCGACACCCTCGGCCGGGACATCCTGGTCCGGATCGCCTACGGCGCCCGGATCTCGCTCATCGTCGGCGTGCTGGCCTCGGTGATCTCGGTCGCGATCGGCGCCGTGGTCGGGCTGGCCGCCGGGTACTTCGGCGGCCTGACCGACTCGGTGCTGGCCCGGCTCATGGACTGGCTGCTCGCCATCCCGTTCCTGCTGCTGGCCATCTCCCTGGTCACGGTCATCGGCCCGGGCCTGACGGTGCTGCTCATCGTCATCGGGTTCCTCGGCTGGGCGTCCGTCGGCCGGATCATCCGCGGCCAGGTGCTGTCGATCCGCGAGAAGGAGTACGTCGAGGCCGCCCGGTCCCTGGGCGCCGGTCCCTGGCGGATCATGTTCATCGACATCCTGCCCAACGTGATCGCCCCGATCATCGTCTACACCAGCCTGCTGATCCCGGTGTCGATCGTGGCCGAGGCGTCGCTGTCCTTCCTCGGCGTCGGCATCCCCCCGCCCACCCCGGACTGGGGCTCGATGATCGCCGACTCCCAGAGCGTCTTCGAATACGGGGCCTGGTGGTACCTGGTCTTCCCCAGCCTGGCGCTGCTGATCACCACACTCGCGTTCAACATCTTCGGTGATGGCGTGCGGGACGCATTCGACCCGCGCGGCGGCCAGCTGTTCGTCTAGGGAGTCACAGTGATCCGCTTTCTGATCCGCCGCATCCTCCAGGGGATCCTGGTCCTCTGGCTCATCACCGTCGGCGTCTTCGCCATCTTCTTCATCGGCCCGGGCGCGAAGTCGGTACCCCGGGCCCTGGCGGGCAAGGACGCCACCCCGCAGGTCGTGGCCGAGGTGACCAAGCGGCTGCAGCTCGACAAGCCCATCTGGGAGCAGTACTGGCACTTCGTGTGGCTGCTGCTGCACGGCAACCTGGGCTACTCCTTCTACCACGACCAGTCGGTCAACTCGGTGCTGAAGGCCGCGGTCCCGATCACGGTGTCCCTGGTCATCGGGGCGGCCATCATCTGGGTCGTGCTGGGCGTGCTCAGCGGCGTGCTGTCCGCGGTCCGGAACCGCTCCCTCGCGGACCGCACCTTCACCGGCCTGGCCCTGTTCTTCTACTCGATGCCGACGTTCGTGCTGGGCCTGCTGCTGCTGCTGGTCTTCTACTACGAGCTCACCATCCACGGCATCCACTTCTTCCCGGCCACCTACATCCCGTTCGGCCAGAGCCCGCTCGGGCTGGTTCCGCTCGCTGCTCCTGCCCTGGTTCACCCTGGCCCTGGTGTCGGCGGCGACCTACACCCGGCTGACCCGGGGGTCGATGCTCGACGTGATGAACGAGGACTACATCCGCACCGCGCGGGCCAAGGGGCTGTCGGAACGCCGGGTCATCTTCCGGCATTCGCTGCGCGCGGCGCTGACCCCGATCGTCACCCAGTTCGGCCTGGACGTGGGCATCCTGCTCGGCGGCGCGGTCATCACCGAGGTGGTCTTCTCCATGCCGGGCCTCGGGTACACCGCCGTGCAGTCCATCAACCAGCAGGACCTGCCGGTGATCATCGGCGTCGTGATCATCGCCTCCACGGCGGTGGTGGTGGCGAACATCGTCGTGGACGCCTTCTACGCCGTCCTCGACCCGAGAGTCCGGCTGCACTGGAGTCGGCCAGAACCGCCTACGGGCGGTACTGGCTGTGCGCCCGGCTTCGCCGGGGCCCGTCTCCACATCGCCCCCCGCCTCCGGCGGGCGGCCGGCGTGCATCCGGGCGTGCCCACCCAGTGCAGCGTTTGCCTGCTACCTAGGTCCGGTTCGGGCCCTGCATCCTGCGCGGGCTGTTACCCCTCCAGGGCGGACTGCATGGGGCGGAGTTTGGCCTGGGTCTCGGCGAGTTCGGCGGCGGGGTCGGAGTCGGCCACGATCCCGCCGCCGGCGAACAGCCGGTCCAGGCCAGCGAGCCCGGCCCGGGAAGCTGGGCGATCAGGTCGCCGGGATCGGCGACCGGGACGGTGCGGACCACGAGCCCCTCCAGCTCCGGAGAGCCTGCGCGGCCCGAACCTGATCCCACGGCAGCTAACTGTACGTGCCGGTAAGACCCGCCCCGCCCGCGGGGATCTGCCGGCCGGGCAGGTCACCGGCCGCCCGGCCCGGTCAGCGGGCGCGGGTCAGCTCGCCGGGCGGCGTCGGCCGTGACGTCGTCGTCCCGCCGGGCGGCCAGGCGGCTGGGCCACCACATGTGCCGGCCGATGTCCAGGGTCAGCGCGGTCACCAGCACCGACCGCACCACCAGGGTGTCCAGCAGGACGCCGAGCGCCACCGTGAACCCGATCTCCGTGAGGATGACCAGGGGCAGGGTGGCGAGCGTGGCGAACGTGCCCGCCAGCACCAGGCCCGCCGCGGTGATCACGCCGCCGGTGGCGGCCAGCCCGGCCAGCATCCCGCGGTGCGTCCCGGACTTGAGCGACTCCTCCCGGACCCGGGTCATCAGGAAGATGTTGTAGTCGATGCCCAGGGCCACCAGGAACACGAAGGAGAACAGCGGCATGGAGTTGTCCGCGCCGGCGAACCCGAAGACGTGCCGGAACACGAGCGCGGACAGGCCGACCGCGGCGCCGAAGGACAAGATGACGGTGCCGATCAGGATCAGCGGCGCGACCACCGCCCGCAGCAGCAGGCCCAGGATGATCAGCACGACGACGAGGATCAGCGGGATGATGATGTTCCGGTCCCGGATGGCGTAGTGCTGCACGTCGGCGTTGATCGCGGTCGACCCGCCGACCTTGGCGTCGGCGCCGGGAATCGCGTGCACGGCGGTCCGCACCTGGCTGACCACGGTGTACGCGGCCTGGCTGTCCGGCGGCACGGCCAGCGTGCCCTGCAGCAGCACCAGGCCGTCCTTGACCTGCGGCGGGCTGACCGAGGCGATGCCCCGGGTGCCGGCCAGCGCGGTGCGCAGCGGCGCGGCCTGCCGGGCGTTGCCGATCACGTAGACCGGTTCTCCGGCGCCCGCCGGGAAGTGCTGGGCCAGGACCCTCTCGCCCGCGACCGCGCTGGGCGTACCCCGGTAGGACTGGGCCTGGGTGAGCGCGCCGAACCGGAAGCCGATCAGGCCGAGCGTGGCCACGGCGAGCAGCACCGCCGTGACGATCCAGACCTGCCGGGGGCGGCGGGCGATGCGGCTGCCGATCCGGGCCCACGGCCCGCGGCTCGTGGGGTCCTGCGAGCCGTACCGGGGCCGCATCGGCCAGAACACCCAGCGGCCCGTGATGACCAGCAGTGCGGGCAGCAGCGTGATCATGGCCAGCAGGCCGACCCCGACGCCGATCGCGGCGACCGGGCCCAGCCCGGAGATGTCGGCCGAGTCCGCGGCCAGCAGGCAGAGCATCGCGGCGATCACGGTCAGGGCGCTGGCGAAGATCGCGGGCCCGGCCCGCCGCATGGCCACGGCCATGGCCTCGTGCCGGTCCTCGTGCCTGCGCAACTCCTCGCGGTACCGGGCGATCAGCAGCAGCGCGTAGTCCGTCGAGGCGCCCAGGACCAGGACCACCAGGATGCCCGCGGTCTGCCCGTTGACGACCAGGCCCTCGTGCACCACGAGCTCGTAGATCACGGCCTCGGCGGCGATCAGCGAGACGCCCGCGGACATGATCGGCAGCAGCCAGAGGATGGGACTGCGGTAGGTCAGCAGGAGCAGCACGATGACCACCCCGAGGGTGGCGTAGAGCAGGGTGGAGTCGATGCCCTTGAAGATCTTGACCGAGTCGGCCGCGCTGGCGGCCGGGCCCGTCACGTACACGTGCAGCCCGGGATCCCCCGAGGACCCGATGCTGTGCACGCGGTTGACGAAGCTGGTGATCGCGCTGCTGAAGCCGAGATGGGCCTCGATGAGGACCTCGGCCGCCCTGTGGTCCCGGGACGGGATCGGGCCGATGACCTTCCCGGCGTCCTTCAGCGTGGCGAACTTCTTCGCGTCGGCGGTGATCTTGGCCAGGTCCGCGGGAGTCAGCCCGGAGGGCCGCACGTAGACCACGACCGCCGGGTTCAGGTTCTTCGAGGTGAAGTGGTCCTGCAGCTTGAGCGCCTGGGTCGACTCCGCGGACGCGGGCAGGTACGCAGAGGCGTCGTTCTTCTCGGCACCCATCAGCTTCCCGGCCAGGGACCCGGTCAGGGCGATCACGATCACCCAGAAGACCAGCACGGCCCACTTGGTGCGCCGCCCGCTGGGCAGGCCCGCGATGCGATGCGCCCAGCGGTGACCGGCGCTGGATGCCCCCGTGCGGGCTGGTTCAGTGGTCACAGTTCCTCCCCGTGGGACGCGGCCCCCCGGCCGCCCGGCACCTATCGGGATACACGATGTATCGCGTTCGCCGGGGCTGTCAAGTCATATCGCGAGATGTGCGATCGTCGCGATGCCCGCTTGAGAACCCCGTGGCGCGGCCATGCGCCGTGAAGGCGTCCCCCGGCGCCGTTATCGGCCAGTCTGGCAAACGGTCCGGGGTCGGGGCAAACGTGATTCCGGCGCCTCGCTGGCGTTAGGGCGTGTACTCCGGAACCGGCGGACAGGACGTGCTAACCTCTGGCCTACTCCATATTCCTATCGTAACGATCGGATAACTAGGATGACGATGCTCGCGAACACTGGAGTCCGCCAGCGGCTGGACCAGGCCCGGCTGAACCGGCCCGCACCGGAGGGGCCTGCGCCGGCACGGCCGCCGACTGGGCCAGGCTCCGCTGGACCGTCCGCACTGGACCAGGCCGCACTGGACCGGGCCCCGCTGAACCGGGCCCGGCTCGCTGACCTCGTGCGCCTGGCCGCGGCCACGGGGGAGTGGTCCGCCCTGGTCCGCTACACCGAGGACGAGCGCTGGTACCACCGGCTGGAGCGCGGCGAGAACCACGAGGTGTGGCTGCTGAGCTGGCTGCCCGGACAGCGCACCGGATTCCATGATCATTGCGGATCCTCCGGCGCGTTCGCCGTGGTCCAGGGGGAGCTGCGGGAGCGGACGCCGGCCGCGGGCCGCCCCCGGCCGGCCTCGGCCGCCTTCCCGGCCGGCCGGGCCAGGTCGTTCGGGCCGCGGCACGTGCACGAGGTCGTGAACGAATCCGCCGCTCCCGCGGTGAGCATTCACGCGTACTCCCCGCCGCTGGCCGGGATGCGCCGGTACGAGCTGACCCGGAGCGGCCTGGTCCTGGCCGCCGTGGAGACCGCCGGGGAGCGCTGGTGATCCGCACGGCACCGCCGGGGGCCCGGCCGATCAGCGAGGTACTTGAGCAGGCCCGCGAGCCGCCTGGACCGGCTCGGGCCGGCCGAGGCCTGGGCGGCCATGCGGGACGGGGCGCTGCTGGTGGACATCCGGCCGCAGGCCCAGCGGGCGGCCGAGGGAGAGGTGCCCGGCGCGCTGATTATCGAGCGCAACGTCCTCGAATGGCGCCTCGACCCAGCCTCGGACGCCCGGCTGCCGGAGGCCGGATCGTATGACCTGCGCGTCATCGTGATGTGCTCGGCGGGCTACACCTCCAGCCTGGCCGCGGCCTCGCTGCAGGACCTCGGCCTGTCCGCGGCGACCGACCTGGCCGGCGGATTCCAGGCCTGGGCCCGGGCCGGGCTGCCGGTCCAGGCGTCCTGACCAGGTCACGGGGGATGCCCCGGCCATGACATCTGTCATGGCCGGGGCATGACGCGCGGCAGCGGGCCGCCGCGGCCCGCGGGCGGCATGATCGAGACCATGGCGGACGCGTTGCTGGACCCGGCGCTGAACCGGGCGGGTGGCCCTCAGCCCGATGATCGAGCAGACTCGGGGTATGCGGTCTCCCCAGTTCCGGCCGGCCGGATGGCCGGCCCCGTCGTCCCGGGGCCCCGGTCTGGCCAGGCAGCGTCATGACCGAGGCACCAGCCCAGCAGCGCGAGCAGCCCCGGCCCGCCCGGATCGCAGGCCCGGCCCGGGCCGGCCCGGACCGCGCTGGCCCGGACGGGCCGGCCCGGAGGACGGCGCACGCCGGCGCCCGCCCGACGTCATGGCGCGCGGCCGGTGGAGCCGGGTGGGCTGGATGTTCGCGGCCATCTGGCTGGTCTACCTGGCCCAGCCGGCCTCGCAGGCTCTGGTCGGACCCCGACCTGGCCCGCCGTTACCTGGGGCTGGCCGACCTGATCGCGTTCGCGGCCTTGTTCGTCGCGACTTTCGCCGCCGCCCGCTTCCTGCGGGCCAGGCGGAACCAGCGCCTGTCCCGGCGGTCGGCGTGGCGGTCGTGGCCGCCGAGGCCATGCTTCGTGGCGCTCGGATACTTGTCATCGGGCCGTCCGCCAGCAGCCTGCTCATCTACGTGGCCGTGATGGCGGTGTTCCTGCTGCCCACCCGGGCGGGCTGGGCCTGGTGGCCGCGTGCATCGCGGCGTCGCATGATCGTGCCCTGGCCAGGTGCATGGCTGGCACGCCGACGGGATCGATGGCTTTCCAGATCTTCGTCTCTGCCCTGGCCGCGTGGGGCGTGGGCCAGGTCATCCAGCGCAACGCGCAGCTCGTGGCGGCCCGGAACGAGATCACCCGGCTGGCCCTGGCGGACCAGCGCAATCAGTTCGCCCGCGACCTGCACGACATCCTCGGCCACTCGCTCACCGTGGTGGCGGTCAAGGCGGAACTGGCCGGGCGGCTGGCCAGCCTGGATCCGCAGCGGGCCGAGACCGAGATCGCGGACGTCGAACGGATCGCCCGGCAGGCGCTGGCCGACGTCCGGGCCGCCGCGGCCGGATACCGGGAGATCACCCTGGCCGGGGAGCTGGCCAGCGCCCAGACCGCGCTGGCCGCGGCCGGCGTCGAGGCGGATCTGCCCGATCAGGACATGGGCCAGATCCCCCGGCTCCAGCAGGAGCTGTTCGGCTGGGCGGTGCGCGAGGGCGTGACCAACGTGGTGCGGCACAGCGGCGCCACCCGCTGCCGTATCCGGGTCAGCCCCAGCGAGGTCGAGATCAGCGACGACGGCTGCGGGCCGCCCGCCCGCCGGCGCCTCGCTGGATGGCGGCGGCCACGCGCGGGAGGACAGCCCGGCGCCAGGGGCAGCTGCCGGCGGCGGCTGGGTTCCGGACGACCTGCAGCGCCTGGGCAGCGGGTGCGGTGCCACCAGCGGGCACGGCCTGTCCGGGCTGCGCGAGCGGGCCACCGGCGCGGGCGCGACGCTGAGCGTGGGCCGCTCCGCGGCCGGCGGCTTCGCGCTGCGGGTACGCCTGCCATGATCACACCGTGAGCACCCCGATCCGCCTGCTGCTCGCCGACGACCAGGCCCTGGTCCGCGGGGCGCTGGCCGCATTGCTCGCGCTGGAGCCCGACCTCGAAGTGGTGGCCGAGGTCGGCCGGGGCGACGAGGTGGTGCCCGAGGCCCGCCGCGCCCGGCCCGACGTGGCCCTGCTGGACGTCGAGATGCCCGGCCTGGACGGCATCAGCGCCACCCAGGAACTCCGCGCCGCGCTGCCGTCCTGCCGGGTGCTGGTCGTGACCACGTTCGGCCGGCCCGGTTACCTGCGGCGCGCGATGGCCGCCGGGGCCAGTGGCTTCGTGGTCAAGGACACCCCGGCCCGGCAGCTGGCCGACGCGGTCCGCCGGGTCGCCTCCGGGCTGCGGGTGGTCGATCCCAGCCTGGCCGCGGAGACGCTCGCCGCCGGGGACAGCCCGCTCACCCCCCGGGAGACCGACGTGCTGCGGACCGCCGGGGACGGGGGGACGGTCGCGGACATCGCGGCGGCGCTGCACCTGTCCGAGGGGACGGTGCGCAACCACCTGTCCGCCGCGATCGGCAAGACCGGCGCCCGCACCCGCGCCGAGGCGGTCCGCCTGGCCAGCGCGAACGGCTGGCTCCTCGGCAGCTGAGCCCATCCGGGCCCCCTCAGCTCAGGGACGCCTGGCCGCCCAGGCCGTCCTCGCCGTGCGGATGGTGAGATCGTCACGCCGCAGGACGCTGCCCGGCCCGTCGCCGTCGAGCAGCGGGCCGAGCGTGGCCAGATCGCTGGCGCTCAGGCGCCCGTCCAGCCCGGACCGCAGGCGCATCAGGGAGGCCTGGGCGTAACGGCCGGCCAGGGCGGGAAGCGGGGCCGTCAGGTCGATGTCGAAGGTGCGCCGGGCCTCGACGGTGAAACCCGGCTGCACCCAGGCGCGGCCCCCAGTCGGAGTACAG
The DNA here is from genome assembly GCA_963781085.1 of uncultured Actinomycetes bacterium. GTDB lineage: Bacteria > Actinomycetota > Actinomycetes > Streptosporangiales > Streptosporangiaceae > RYN-230. The sequence goes on along the minus strand of CAWAES010000048.1, from coordinate 188,964 downwards.
ATGCGGCAGCTCATCCGCCCGGCGCCTCGGCCAGGGCGGCCTGCAGGCGTGCTTCGAGTCCCGGCCCGATGTCGTCGGGCAGGAAGCGCGGGAAGGAGTCCATCTCGGCCACGGCCAGCAGGCCGCCGGGCCGCAGCGCGGCGAAGACCCAGGCCAGGACCTGATCGGGGTCCTTCATGTGGTGCAGCGAGTTGGACGCCCAGACCAGGTCCACCGGCCCGGTGGCCGGCCACTCCGCGTCCAGGTCCGCCTGGACGGCCTGGATCCGGCCGTCCAGGCCCAGCTCGCGGGCTTTGGCCCGGAGACGGTCCAGCATGGGCGCGGACACGTCCACGGCGATCACGTCCGCCCCCGCGAAGCGCCGGGCCAGGGCGACGGCGCCGGTTCCGGTCCCGGTGCCCAGGTCGAGGATCCGGCGCGGCTGGCCGCCCGCCAGCTCGCCGACCCACCCGATCACGTCGGACAGGTACGCGTGCAGCACCTCGGCGTCGAGGTCCACGAGCTCGGCCAGCGCCGCCTCGTCCGACTCGGCCCCGGGCTGGTGCTGGTCATGGTGGTGGTGATGGCTTTCCATGGCTCCACGTTACGACCTGCTTGCGCCGATGGCATAGTGTCTTGCGTATGACGCAAGACAGCGATCTCGACGGCCTGGTCCGGGCGCGGATCAGGGGGCTGCGCGCCGCCCGCGGCTGGTCCCTCGATGACCTGGCCGCCCGCTGTTACCTGAGCCCCTCCACGCTGAGCCGGATCGAGACCGGGCAGCGGCGGATCGCGCTCGATCAGCTGGCCCCCATCGCCCGGGCGCTGGGGACCACCCTCGACCAGCTGGTGGAGTCCGCCGACGACGAGGACGTGGTGATCAGGCCGCACCGCGACGAGATGCGGGGGATGACCACCTGGTTGCTGAGCCGCGAGCCCGGGCCGCACGGCGTCACCGTGGCCAAGATGCGCATCACCCGGCCGGAACCCGGGGGCAGCCCGGACGAGCTGAGGGTCCATCCCGGCAAGGACTGGTTCACCGTCCTGTCCGGAACGATCGTGCTGGTGCTGGGCGAGCGGACCATCCTGGTCGAGGCGGGCCAGGCGGCGGAGTTCTCCACGATGATCCCGCATGCCTTCGGCGCCCGCGGCGGCCCGGCGGAGGTCCTGTGCATCCTCGACCACGACGGCCAGCGCACCCACCTCCACCCGTCACCGTGACTACGCGCCGCCCGCCGGGGACCTGCGCTGCCCGCGTCACGCGGCCACCCGGCCTAGCCGAGGGCGAGCCACCCGATGCCGGCGGACTGGATGAGCCGGTCTCGGCCGGCGTCACCGGATGGCGGCCGGTGAGCCGGGCGATCAGGCCCACCCGGTCCCAGCCGGTTTCCGCCCGCAGCCGGCCGGCGGCTGCCGGGGGCAGCAGAAGGTCCTCGGTGACGTCCGCGGCCTGGGCGGTCATCCACGGCTCGCGGTCCAGGGCCGCGGCCAGGTCCAGGCCGTGCACGGCGAGTTCCAGGACGCGCGTCCGGAGGAACTCGGTGAGCAGCATGCGGTCGCCGTGCCGGGTCCGCACCACGCGTCCGGGCGGCGCGTCCCGCAACGCCAGCTCCGCCTGCCGCCGGGCCACCTCGAAATCGCGCGCCCGGGCCGCCGCGCCGGCCAGGGCCGCTGCCCCGCGCTGCGCGGACTGGATCCGGCTCGGCGTTCGTGGCCGTGGAGAACCGCCGGTCCGCCCGGTAGTACCCAGCCGCGGAGACGAGGTCCGGGCCCGCTGGCTCCGGCGCGGCGAGCATGCCGGGCAGCCGCCCCATGGTCATCCGCACGTGGTACACCAGCTCGGCCACCGTCCACGGGGCGCAGCCGGTCGGGCGCGCGAAGGCCGCATCGTCGAGGCCGGCCAGGACCCGCGACAGCCGCCGCCCCTCAGCCCCGAACGCCTCATGGATCGTGTCCGGCCTCATGGCCGCAGCGTAAGCGGGTCATGAAGGTCATGATGCGCACGGTCATTGTCGGCGGGACCGGTCCGGATCCACCCGGTGCCGCCGCACCGGGTGCGGTCCTGGGCAGGAATCCGCGGCCGCGGCCGTCTGCCGGGCGATCCAGCGTCGCCGATCAGAAGGACTGGCTGTAGATCAGGCCCAGCAGGAGTTCGGCCGCCACGCCCGCGGGAAACGCCGCGAGGAGCCAGCGGGCCGCCGCGGCGTACTGCCGCCGGTGCAGGCTGGCCAGCACGAATACGACGACGCCGAGGACAGCGAACAGGGCGGCGCTGGACCAGTAGTGCAGCCGCCACGCGTAGGCCACCGCCGCCTCGGCCAGGAACGCGGCGGGCAGCGCCGCGTCCCCAGCCCGCTCAGCGCCGCGGGCCCGCGCCACCAAGCCCAGCCCGCCGCGCCGAACAGCGGGCCGCCGAGCACCGCGCAGGCCACCCAGAACAGCAGGATGCCCGGCCCGGCCGGGTAACCCCGGGCGGCCGCGGTGAGGTAGTAGCCGGCCAGTTCCGCCAGCCCGGTCGCGGTGCCAGCCAGCGCGGCCGCGGGCGGGCGCGCCCAGAGCACCCCGGCCGCGAACATCGGGACCAGCCACGGGCTGGCCGCGTTGACCAGGCTGTCCCACGGCGAGCCGAGGTACTTCTGCAGGATGGAGGTACCCGCGCCGACCAGCAGGCCGATCACCAGGACGGCGGCCATCCGCGCCGCCACCGGGGCCCGGCCGGCCCGCGCGCCGCCTGCTTGCTCACCGCGCGGGGCGTCGCCACGCCCAGCACCGTACCGGGCCGCGGCCGGGCCCGGCGGTGGTCGTCCCCGGGCATCCTGGTGCGTGCTCGGCGTCCGGCCTGCTCAGGCGCGGCCGTGGCTCGCCGCCGCGTGAGGCGGGCTCGCGCGTCGTCCTGCTGGCCAGCCACCGGTTCCGGCTGGCTGGCCAGCAGGTCGCGGCACTTGCGGATGCGGACGTCCAGGTCGGCCAGGAAGCCCTCCAGCGCGACCCGCTTGGCCTCGACGGTGGCCCGCAGGCTCTCCTGCAGGGTCAGGCATTCGCCGGTCAGCCTGCGGCGTTCCGCGTCGCTGGTGCGCTCGTCGTGATAGCTGAGCCGGATCTGCGCGAGCCGGTCCTCGTTGCGGAGCACCACGGCGATCTCGTCCAGGTTCAGGCCGAGCAGGGTCTGCAGCTCGCGGATGCGGGCCACCCGGGCCAGGTCCTCCTCGGAGTACCGGCGCAGCCCGCCCGGCGTGCAGGCCGGGACGAGCAGGCCCAGCTGCTGGTAGTAACGCAGCGCCCGCTCGGACACCCCGGCCCGTTCGGCCGCGGCGCCGATGCCGAGCAGGGGCTCACCCGCCGCCGGGGGCGACCCGGCGGCGGGTGCGGGGGCCGGGGCGCCACGCTGCGCCGTCGTGCCCATCCCGCTCAGCTGCTTCCCGGGGAATCGGATCCGCGGTCCGCCCCGACCCCGCCGGACTGCTCGGCGGTGGCCAGATGACCGTTACCGTTACCGTTCCCGTTGGCCGGGAGGTCGGCGTCTGAGGACGCGACCGGCTCGACGAAGCCGGTGATCCCGCCGATCTCGGCGGCACCGTCGGCCAGCTCGTCGCTCAGCGGCTCCTTCCCGTCCAGGTAACGCTTGCCCCGGAACGCGGAGGCGACGATGGCCACGACCGTGGCGATGGCGGCGAAGGTGAAGGCCAGGTGCAGGCCGTCGGCGAAGGGCTGCTCGATCAGCTTGGGGAAGAACGAGCGGCCGGTGACGTACGCGAGCTGGTGGGGGCTCAGGTGGTTCAGCGCCCCGGTCGGGCCGAGCAGTTCCTTGATCGGGTTATAGCCGAGGAACGCCGAGAACAGGCTGCCGATCGGCGGCTCGTTCGCGACCAGGTGCGCGGCCGGGGGGGCGACCCCCGCGTTGACCAGCCCCCGGTACAGGGAAGCCGGCAGGTGGTCGGCCAGGCCCAGCGTGACGATGGTGAAGAACAGGCCCATGGACAGCACCGTGGCCGAGTTCTGGAACGTGTTCAGCATCCCGGCGCCTGCGCCGCGCTGGTCCGCGGGCAGGCTGTTCATGACCGCGGCCTGGTTGGGCGAGAAGAACAGGCCCATGCCCACCGAGAACATGAAGATCAGCAGCGCGAACCAGATGTAGCTGAAGTTGATCGGCAGCAGTTCCAGGAGCAGGAACGAGGCACCGGACACGATCAGGCCGGCGGTGGCGAACAGGCGGGCTCCGTAGCGGTCCGACAGCGCCCCGGCCAGCGGGCCGACGATGAGGAACCCGATCGTGAGGGGAACCATCGAGATGCCGGCCCACAGCGGGGTCTGGTTGAAGCCGAAGCCGTGCTGCGGCAGCCAGATGCCCTGCAGCCAGATGATCAGCATGAACTGGATGCCGCCGCGGCCGAGGGCGGCGAGCAGGCCCGCGATGTTGCCGGCGGTGAACGCGCGGATCTTGAACAGGTCCAGCCGGAACATCGGCTGCGCCACCCTGGTCTCCACCCAGCCGAACAGGATGAGGATGGCGATCCCGCCGAAGATGCCAGCCAGCACCCAGGGGTTGGTCCACCCGGTGGGGTGCCCGCCGTAGGGGAGCAGGGAGTACACGATGCCGGTGAGCAGCGCGACCAGCCCGATCGCGAACAGCGCGTTGCCCAGCCAGTCGATCTTGGCCGGGATGCGGATCCCGTTGTCGCGGAGCTTGAGGTAGGCCCAGACCGTGCCGAACAGGCCGAACGGGACCGAGACCAGGAAGACGAGCCGCCACTCGATCGGGGCGAGCACTCCGCCCAGGATCAGGCCGAGGAACGAGCCGCCGATCGCGGCGATGCCGTTGATGCCCATCGCCTTGCCCCGCTCGTTCTGCGGGAACGCGTCAGTGAGGATCGCGGTCGAGTTGGCGAACAGGAACGCGCCGCCGACCCCCTGGAACACGCGCATGATGATGATCCACAACGCTCCCTTCGTCCCGGTGAGCCAGGTCACCGACAGCAGGATCGAGAAGAGCGTGAAGATGGCGAAGCCCAGGTTGTACATCTTGACCCGGCCGTAGATATCCCCGACCCGGCCCAGGCTGACCACCAGCACCGCGGTGACCAGCGTGAAGCCCATGAACACCCAGAGGAAGTACGAGGTGTTCCCGGGGACCAGCGGGTTGAGCTTGATGCCCCGGAACAGGGCGGGCAGCGAGATCAGCAAGATCGACTGGTTGATCGTGACCATCAAGATCCCGAGCGTGGTGTTCGACAGCGCGATCCACTTGTAGTGGACGCCCCGCTCGTCTACGGCTGAGGGCGCGGGCTGCGCTTGTCCTGCCACCGGCATTAAGTCTCCTTGCAAAGGCGAGGTGCGCTGAGGTGTTCTGGGGTGCTGGGCCGGCGGGCTGGAATCCCTGAATTGCTGCTGAGGCCCCGGCACTTCCACCATCATACCGAGCCTTGACGTCAACGTCAGAGTCAGGGCCTCGGCGGACCCGGCGACCGGGCGCGGGGGTCCGGCCGGCGGGTCCGGTCAGAGGAGGGTGAGCTGCTCTTCGGCGGGCTCGGGCGGGGCGGGCGGGGCCGCGCGGCGCCAGGTGCGCTGCTTCGGCGGCGGGCTGCCGCGCCCGACGTGGTAGCGCTCCGCGAGCTCGCGGACCTGCTCGCCGATCCGCTGCTGGTAGTCCTTGGGCGCGTAGGCCCCGCGAGCCGTACAGCCCCCGGTAGCGGGGGACCAGGTCCGGGTGATGCTCGCCCAGCCAGGCCAGGAACCACTCCCGCGCCCCGGGCCGCAGGTGCAGCACGATGGGGCTGACGTGGGTGGCGCCCGCCTCGGCGATCTGCCGCACGGTGGACTCCAGCTGGGCCGGGGAGTCGGACAGGAACGGCACGACCGGGCCCATCAGCACCCCGCAGCGCAGCCCGTGCTCGCTGAGCGTGGCGCAGACCCCCAGCCGCCGCCTGGGGCTGGGCGTGCCCGGCTCGATGGTGCGCCACAGGTCCTCGTCCGCGCAGCCGACCGACACGCTGAGGCCCACGTCGGTGACCTCCGCGGACGCCAGCAGCAGGTCGAGGTCGCGGAGGATCAGCGTGCCCTTGGTCAGGATGGAGTACGGGTTACGGGCGTCCAGCAGCGCCTGGAGGATCCCCGGCATCAGCTGGTACTTGCCCTCGGCCCGCTGGTAGACGTCCACGTTGGTGCCCATGGCGATGTGCTCGCCCTGCCACTTGCGGGAGTTCAGCTCCTTGCGGACCAGGGCCGGGGCGTTGACCTTGACCACGATCTTCGAGTCGAAGTCATGCCCGGCGTCCAGGTCCAGGTAGGTATGCGAGTTGCGGGCGAAGCAGTAAACACATGCATGGCTACATCCCCGATAGGGATTAATAGTCCAGCGGAACGGCATCCGCGAGGAGTCGGGTACCCGGTTGATCACGCTGCGCGCGTGCACCTCGAAGAAGGTCATGCCGCGGAAGCCCGGCGTGTCGAACGACCTGGTGATGGCGCCGCGCTCGAACAGCGCGGGCGCCGCCGCGCGGCCAGCCGGGGCCGGGGCGGATGCCTCCGGGCCGCCCGGCGTCCGGGGCTGTCCGGGCGCCTCCGGGCCGCCGGGAACGTCCGGCTGGATCCGCAGCTCGTTCCATCGCATGAGGCCACTCTAGAATTTTAGTTCGATAGAGGCAAACACCTGTCGATCACCTCTTCGATTGCCGTCGGCTCCCGGGGCGCGGGAAGCTGGGCCCAGGCCCCCCGCCGCAGGCAGGCAGCAAGTTCGCAAAAGCCGTTACAGCACCGGGAACTGCGGCTAACGATCTTGCTGTGGGGGATAGTAAGAGAAAGTTCCCACCGGCCCGGCGGGTGGAGGTAGCCCTTATGGCGCTATCCATGGATGAGCAGCGCATCCTGGATGAGATTGAGCGCGGCCTCGCCAGCGCCGACCCGGCGCTCGCCACGAGGATGTCCTCGTTCGGCGTGTCCCGGCGGTTCTCGACCCTGCGCATGCGCCGGCTGCGGCTCGTCGCGTCGCTGATGACCCTGCTGGTCGTCGCGATGGTGTCGGTGCGTGGTGTACGCGCTGGTCCCGTTCCGGACCGTGGCGGACCGGCACGCCGGCAGCAAGGCCAGCTCCCCCGCCCAGCCGGTGATGACCGCGCCGTCGCATCCGGGCCAAGCGTCCCCGCAGGCCAGTGCCGGCAGGCCAGTGCCAGGCAGGCCGCGGCGCCGGCCAGTGCCGCGCCCGCCAGCGCGAGCCCCGCCCTCGGGACCTCAGCCGCCGCGAGCTCGGCGGCCAGCCAGGCGCCCAGCACCCACGCGGGCGCCTCGGCCAGCCCGGCCTCCGCGCATCAGCAACGCGCCGCACGCCCGCCCAGTAGGCCAGCGCCGCGGCGGTCCGTACCCGCGCCCGGGCCGTCAGTTCTCGCGCCAGAACTGCAGCAGGTACTGCTCCAGGCCCTCGAGGTTCTTCCGGGCCTGCTGGAACTCGTCGCTCAGCGGGTCCACCCCGCGATCGAACATCTCCTCGTAGAGCCGCTGGACCTCGCGCCGGTTGCGGGCGTAGACGCGGACCACGTAGTCGCCGACCCCGCCGGCCAGGGTCAGCCCCTCCACCGCCCGGCCCGCCGAGCCCATGTCCACGCTGAGCTGGCCCCGCAGGTACAGGGCGCCCTTGGCCTCGTCCTCCCAGGCGTCCCCGAACGCGGGCGGCGGGGTGTCCCACTCCTCGATGGTGAGCCGGACCCCGATGTGCTCCTGCAGGCTGCCCACCCACAGTTGCTCCCGGTTGACGCTGACCAGCGTGCCCACCGGGGCGAGCGGCCCCCCGGGCGCGTCCGGGTCCACCGTCGAGTCGTGCACCCGGAACATCCGCCGGTCCGGGAAGACAGGCATCTCCAGCCGGATCAGGCGTCGGCTCATGTGTCCCCCCTTTGGCCCGAATGCGGCTCCAATTAATAGCATGCTCCGCGCGAGGGCGGCACGGGCCAGCATTCGGCGACAAACTCCCCGAAAGTAACTCCCTGTGACCTCTAACGGGAGGGCGCCGCGGTCAGGCCCGGGTGCAGTGAGCCGGCGGCGGCGCCGCCTCCGGGCCCGGCGCGGCGTCCGGGAGCGCCCGGCGTCAGAGCGTGCGGGCCCGCACTTCCGCCCACAGCGCCTGGTAGCCCTGGGCGGCCCGGCTGTTCGGCGCGAACGCGGCGACCGGGGCACGTTCCACCGACATCCGCTCGATCTGTGACAGCGAGGGGATGGCCGCCGCGGCCACGTCGTCCCGCTCGGTCGGCAGCCGCTCGGCGATCTCCCGGTGCAGGGTCTTGCGCCGGTCGATCATGGAGAAGAACGCCAGCACCTGCGGCCGCTGCCCGTCGAAGCTGGCGATGAAGTCGGTGAGCTGGTCCAGGGTGCGCAGTGACAACACCGTCGGGATGAGCGGGATCAGCAGGCTGTCCGCCGCCTGCAGGACGCTCTCCGAGAGCAGCGAGATGCCGGGCGGGCAGTCGAGGAAGATCACGTCGTACTTCGCTGAGCGGGGCCAGGAGCCGGGCGATCCGCCGGGTCGGCTTCTTGGTGGCGCCCAGGACGAGGTCCAGGTTCCGGTAGGTGAAGTCGGCGGGGAGCAGGTCGAGATCGGCGAAATCGGTGCCCTTGATCGAGTCGTCGATCTCCCGGCTGCCCTTGATCAGTGCCTTGCCGCCGCCCTTGACCCGGGGCCGGATCCGGAACAGGTAGCTGGCGGCCGCCTGCGGGTCCAGATCCCAGAGCAGGACGCGCAGCCCATCCTGGGCGGCCAGGTAGCTGAGGTTGACCGCCGTGGCGGTCTTCCCGACGCCGCCCTTGATGTTGTAGGTGGCCAGTATCTTCATCGGGCCGCACCGTGCCTGGTCGCACGGCCCGGCCTGCACGGTCCTGGCCCGCACCGCGTCCTGGCCAGCCCGGTCCCGGCAGCCGCGGCTCCGGGCTGCACTGCGGTCCTGGCCAGCGCTGGCGATCAGGTCCTGGAACCGGCGTTCGCTGGCCGGGCTGGCGAATTCGCCGAACCGGCCGGCGAACTCGTCCCGGGCCCGCCGCTGGGCGTGGCCGATCCCGCCGGCCAGTTCGCCCATGGCGAGGAAGGCGGTGGCGGGCACCGGGGTGGGGACAGAGCCCGGTCGGCGATCATCTGGTCGGCGAACTCCCGTATCTCTTGCTGCTGCACCTGGCGATCCTGGAACTCGCCGAGGCAATCCTGCAAGCCCTTCAGGTCTTTCAGTGCCCGCTGGTACGCCTGCGGGTCAAATACCGAGGCGAAGATCTCCAGCAGGTAGCGCAGTTCCTTGCACCGTTTCCGCAAGTCGTGCAGCTGCTCCGCGGGGGAGTCCGCGCCGATCGCCCGCCCCTCGCGGAGCACCCGCCGGTGCGCCCGGCGCAGCCGCCTGGCGGCCAGGTCCGCGGTCCGCTCGCCGCCGCGGGGCACGGTGAGGCCGGTGAGAGCGGCGCGCCAGTCACAGGCCAGCCGCGAGAAACGCGCCGATCGCAGCCCGCGGGCCAGCGCACGCTGCTCGATGACGCGGCGGCGGGCCAGGTGGGCGTGGAAGGGCTCGAGCTCGGCGGGCGCGGCAGACACCAGGGCGGTGGTCATCTCGTCGTAGCTCAGCAGGTAGACGTCGAGATCCCGGGTCGGCGTGGTCAGGTCGCCCAGCCACTTGAACTCGGGACGGAACCGGGCCGGCAGGCTGGCGGGCAGGACGTCCCCGGCGAGCTTGAGCGCGGACCGGGTCCGCCGGACCGCGACCCGCAGGTCATGCAGGAACTCGGTGTCGATGTCCCGGATGGTGCCCGCCACGTTGGCCTCCAGGGTGTCCAGCAGTTGCAGCAGCACCGCCTGGAGGGCCGCCCGCGCGGGCATGTCCGGGGTCGAGAGGGACATTCACCTTGTTGCTGTACGCCTCGGCGCGCTGGCCCGCGGCGGCCAGGGCGGCGTCCAGCGGCCGGACCGGGGGACCGTCGAGTCCCGCCGCGGCGGCCAGCATCTCGCCGACCCGCTCGGCCTGGGGCTGGTAGCCGCGGACCGCGGTCACCTGGAGCCGGGCCGGCAGCTGGGCCGCCGCCGGATGGCTCACCGTGGTCCGGTCCGCCCTGATCCAGGCGACCGTCTTCGCGTCCGGGTTGAGCACCCGCAGGTCCTGGACCGCGCTGGTGGCCCGGGCGACGGCCAGCAGGGCCCGGATCCCGGCCACCGGGCGGATCACCGCGGTCACCGGGCCGGGCGGCAGGTCCGGCACCAGGGCGGGCCAGGCCAGCCGGCCCGCGGGCTGGCTGACCAGGTCCCCGGCCGCCGAGGCCAGCACCAGTTCCGCGGGCCGCGGGCCCGTCACGTACTCAAGAGTGAGCCCGGCCCGGTGCAGCCGCCAGTCGAACGTGTCCAGCCAGGTACGGCGCAGGGTGCGCGGCCGCCCGGCGGCCCCGAGCGCGAACCGCGGCGCCAGCGCGGCCAGCACGTCGTCCTCGCTGGGCTGGGCAGCCCCGTCGGCCGCCAGCTCGACGACACGCGAGAACGTTTGCACAGGAACCTCTGCTCAGTCGGAAGCCAGGACGCGGCGCGGGGAGTGCCGACGAATTCCCATCGCAAGTGTAGCTAGTCCCGGTTGGCCTGCTCCTGGCTTGTGCTCTGCTGGCCGGAACCGGGCTGGCTGGTCCGGGGCTGGCCAGCATGGGGCTGGCCGGCCCGGGATCGGCTGGCCCGGGGCTCACGGGCCCGGGGCTGGCCGGCCGGGGCCGGCTGGTCCTGGGCCGGGGTCGCGAGAAGGCTGGAGGGCGCGTGGCCCCGCCCGCGGCGCCGGCCCCTGATCCGGTACCGGAGGCATGATCATGGTGCCGTCTGACGTCACCTGAAGCCTCGGGGCGGGCGTGGCGTCCGGCGTCACCCGGCCCATGGTCAGCGTGCCGTCCGGCCGCGGGCCGCGCCTCGTCGGCCGTTCCGGGCACTGTCCCCGGCGGGGGCCTGTCCCCGGCGGCCGGGCTGCCCGCCTGGTCCGGCGCGGCCTGGGCGGCCGGGCTCTCCTCCGCCCCGGCGCCGGGATGTTTCCGGCGTCAGCCGCAGCGGCCGGGTCGTCCCCGGCAGCCGGCGTGTCGCCGGCCTGGCCGGCGAGTGGCCGGCAGCTCTCCGGCCGCCGGCGGCCGGCTCCGGGGCCGCAGGCTCGCCTCCGGCCCGGCTGCGGATCCCGGAACCCCGGGCAGCGTCAGCGGCGGCCGCTTGATCGCGGGCAGGACGGAGGTCAGTTCCGCGCTCGCCCTGACCCTGGCCTGCTTCGCTCCTGCTGCTCGTCGACCTTCGCGGCGGCCACGTCCAGCCGTTCATTCATCCCGGACATCTGCCGGGCCCGCGCCCGGAGCTTCCGGGCGCGCTCTACCGCGTAGAGCAGCACCACACCTGCGACAACGACGAGAATGAGCAGCTCAGCCATGTATCACGCCATCACTGGAGGGCTTTTGGGGTTACTCCCCAGCCTATGCGAGGCGGTCAGTGGTCCTGGCTGGCTGAGGGGGAGTGTCGGCCCCGAATAGGCATAGCTCTGGTAAAGCCGGGCCAGCGCAGCCAGGCCAGGCCGGCGGGCTCAGGCCGGGTCAGGCCAGCCGGGTCACCTCAACGGTCACGTCCATGGCCACGCCCGGCGCGCCGTGGTAGATGCCTTTCAGCGGCGGCACGTCGGCGTAGTCCCGGCCCCGGGCCACGACCACGTGGCCCTCACCGACCGAGGCCTGGTTCGTCGGGTCCGCCGCCACCCAGTCGCCGGCCCAGTACTCCACCCAGGCGTGGCTCTGCCCGGCGACGGCCTGGCCGAGTCCCGCCTCGGGGCGCGGATGCAGGTACCCGGACACGTAACGGGCGGGCAGGCCGGTCTCGCGGAGCAGCGCGACCGTCAGGTGCGCGATGTCCTGGCAGACACCCTGCCCCTGGTCCCAGGCTTCCTGGGCGCTCGTCTGCACCTCGGTCGCCCCCGGCATGTACTCCACCCGCTCCCGCACCCAGGCCGCGACGGCCGAGGCCGTCTCCAGCGGGCCAGCGCCCCGGGTCCGTTCCCGGGCCGCCTCGGCCAGCGCGGCGTCCACGGTGGTACGGGGCGTCGCGGCCAGGTACTCGGCCACCAGCCCGGCGTCCGCCCCGGCGCGCAGCTCGTCCCAGGCCAGCGGGTCCGGGGGAGCGGGGGCCGGGCTGGTCTCCACCATCGCGTGCGACCGCACGGTCAGCTCGTTGTGCGGGGCCTGGACGTCGAACGAGCTGACCACGGTGCCCCAGTAGTCGTGATACGCCCAGACGGGCGTCCCGTTCCCGACCGACACCCGGGTCTGCAGCGCGGTCTGGCTGGGCAGGGTGAGCGGGGTCATCCGGGCCTCGTTGTAGGAGGCGCGGGCCGCGCCCTGGTAGTGCATCCGGGTCTCGTGGACGATCTCCAGCAGCCAGCTCACCGATCAGCACTCCTGAGCCCAGATCACGGGCTGCTCGTAGATGAAGTACCGGGCGGTGATCGCTTCGCTCGCCTGCCCGCAGCTGCGCTGCAGGGTAGCCAGCAGGTCCGGCAGCAGGCCGGGGAGCTGCTCGGGGTCGGCGTATTCCAGCCGGGTCCGCAGCTGGCCGATCGACCGGCGGGCCGGGTCGGTCAGGGCCGAGCCGCCTGCCGCCGGGTCGAGGGCGGCCAGTGCCTCCTCCGCGGTGGCCAGCGCATGCACCACCGACCGCGGGAACAGCCGGTCCATCAGCAGGAACTCGACCACCTGCTGCGGGTCGCCGGTCCAGGTGCGGGTGCGGATGAAGGACTCGTAGGCCCCGCAGGAGCGCAGCAGCATCGGCCAGCCCACCTCGTACGGGGTGGCCGGCATCCGGGCCAGCAGCAGCCGGGCGGTCATGTCCACCCGTTCCAGGCTGCGGCCGAGCACCAGGAACCGCCAGGCTTCGTCGTGGCTCATGGTCGAGTCGGCCAGGCCGAAGAACAGCGCGGTCCGTTCCCGGATGAACTCGAGGAAGACGTGCGGTCCGAGCCGCTCCGCGGACTTGCGCCGCGAGACCAGTCCGTGACTGGTCACGTTGAGGCACTCCCACATGTCGCTGGAGATCACCTCACGCACGCTGCGCGCGCCGCGGCGGGCGGCCATCACCGCGCCCGCGATCGCGCTCGGGTTCTGCTCGTCGTACGCCGACTGGTGCAGCGTCATCCCGATGTCCAGCCGCGCGCCGTCTGCGGCCGGCATGCCCAGGACCGCGAGCAGGGCCCGGCAGTCGGCCTCCTGGTCGGTGTGCGGCTCCTCGAGCATCCGGTGCACGTACACGTCGACCATGCGGGCCGTGTCGTCCGCACGCTCGATGTACCGGCCGGTCCAGAACAGCGTCTCGGCGATCCTGCTGAGCAGGCCGCTGGTCATTGCTGGTCTTCCATGGGCGGCCCGCTCTGCCGGTCGACCGCGGCCTCGCGCGGCAGCGGGGCAGGTGACGGCCAGCGCCGGGCCGGCCTGATCGCCCGCCGACACCACGGCCGGCCCGGCGCCTGGTGAGTCCGGCTCGCCGGGCGGGACCAGCACCCAGGTGTCCTTGGACCCGCCGCCGCGGCTCGAGTTGACCACCAGTTCACCTTCGGGCAGCGCGACCCGGGTCAGCCCGCCGGGCAGCAGCCAGACGTCGTTCCCGTTGTTGACCGCGAACGGGCGCAGGTCGATGTGCCGGGGGGCCAGGGTCTCGCCGATGAGCACCGGCGCGGTGGACAGGGCCACCGGCTGCTGGGCGATCCAGCCCCGGGGCCGGGCCGCCACCCGGGCGCGCAGCGCGTCGAGGGTGGCCTCGTCCGCCCGGGGGCCGATGACGATCCCGCTCCCGCCGGCCCCGTCCACCGGCTTGAGGACCAGCTGGTCCAGGTGCCCGAGCACCCAGTGCAGCCTTTCGGGGTCGTCGAGCCGGTAGGACTCCACGTTCTCGAGCAGCGGCTGCTCGCGGAGGTAGTAGCGGATCAGGTCGGGGACCCAGGTGTAGAGGAGCTTGTCGTCGGCGACCCCGTTGCCGACCGCGTTCGCGATGGTCACGTGCCCGGCCCGGGCCGCGTTGATGATGCCGGGGCAGCCGATCACCGAGTCGGGGCGGAACTGCAGCGGGTCCAGGAAGTCGTCGTCGACCCGGCGGTAGATGACGTCCACCGGGCGCAGCCCCTGCGTGGTGTGCACGTACACGCGGTTGCCGGCGCAGGTCAGGTCGCCGCCCTCGACGAGTTCCACGCCCATCAGGCGGGCCAGCAGGGCGTGCTCGAAATAGGCCGCGTTGGCGGTGCCCGGGGTGAGCACCACCACGACCGGGTCGGGGGTGCCCGCGGGCGCCGCCGCCCGCAGCGCGGCCAGCAACTCGGCCGGATAGCTGTACACCGGATGCACGTGCTGCTCGGAGAACAGCGCCGGGAAGGTCCGCGTCATGGCGAGCCGGTTCTCGATGACGTAGCTGACCCCGGACGGGATCCGGACGTTGTCCTCCAGCACCCGCACCTGGCCCGCCCCGTCCCGGACCAGGTCGATGCCGGCCACATGGACGCGGACCCCGTTCGGCGGCTCCAGCCCGGCTACCTCGCGGTGGAATCGCTGCGACGTGCAGACCACCCGCCAGGGCAGCACGCCGTCGGCGAAGACGTGGCGGGGCCCGTAGACGTCGGCGAGGAAGGCCTCCAGGGCGAGTACCCGCTGCCGGACACCCCGCACGATCAGGTCCCATTCCACGGCGTCCATCACCCGGGGGATGAGGTCCAGCGGGAACGGCCGTTCCTCGCCGGCGTAGTCGTAGGTGACCCCGCGGTCGGTGAACATCCGGGCCAGCTGGTCTGACCGGAAGCGCAGCTCCGCCGGATCCAGCGGCTGCAGGGCGGCGAGCAGCCCGGCGTAGGGTGCCCGCGGCAGGCCCGGCCGCTCGAACATCTCATCCCAGGCCTCAGCTAGCTGGTATGAGTCGAAAATGTCCGCCACGTGCGCAGCGTAAGCGGGGCGTGTTCCGCTGTCATTACCCCCGATGACGTATTTGTTTCGGCTGCGTTTCACCGGCCGTCCAGGACCGGAGGCCGGCGTGCGCCACCGACGCCGCCCGGCTGCCCGCGGCCGGGACCCTCCGGCGGCGGGACCTTTCCGGCCGCGGCTTCCTGTCGCAGACTGGGGTCAGTGTCCTGACGGGCTGGCACCGGCGTGAACTGAGGAGGGCCTGCTGTGCTGTACGTCTTCGGCTTCCAGCGGACGGCCGTCGTGCTGAGCGACCTCTACTTCGTGGACCCCGACCCTAAGTTCGAAGGCCAGGAAAGCCCGGAGCACGGGGTCCGCCTCGAGGTCCGGAAGATCAGTCCCGGGCCCGCAGCAGGGCTCGATCTACGCGGCGCGGCCGATCGAGATCGGCGACCTGATCTGGCGCGCCGACCTCCTCGAGTCGGTGGACGGGCCGCCGGGCAGCTTCGACCGGACGCACCACCACCCCGGCGTCTCCCGCGGCGGCCTGGAACCAGGCGGGCGGGTGTTCGACGAGGGCTGTCGGCTGCGCCCGTCGAGTGGGTCGGGACTCCAGCTGGCCGACCTCGAAGCCCTGCTGGACCAGGCGGGCGTGGGCGGCGATCCGGCCGACGCCGCCGACGCGCAGAGCCTGCGCGACTGCCTGCACGAGGTCCTCGAGTCGCTCGACCGGCTGCTCGAGCGGATAGCCGCCGGCGAGCTGGGCCAGCCTCCGCCGGCGAGCCAGGCCAGCCTTCCGCTGGCGGCCCCGTGGCCAGCGTCCGCGCCGGCTGGCTGTAGCCGGCCGTGCGGCCAGCTGGCCGGCGGCTGGCGCCACCCGTGGCCGCTCGCTGGCCGTGAGCAGAACATAGCCGTACGAAATGCCCAGGATCATGGACGCCCCGCGCCCGCGCCCGCACACTGGAGGCGTGCACGACTTTGATCTGCTGGTCATCGGGTCCGGGCCAGGCGGCCAGAAGGCGGCCATCGCGGCGGCCAAGCTGGAACGCCGGGTGGCGATCGTCGAGCGGCCGGACATGCTCGGCGGCGTCTGCGTCAACACCGGCACCATCCCGTCCAAGACCATGCGCGAGTCGGTCCTGTACCTGACCGGCCTCGACCAGCGCGAGATGTACGGGCAGAGCTACCGGGTCAAGGACGAGATCACCATCGCCGACCTGGCCAACCGGACCCGGCACGTGGTCAGCCGCGAGAACGACGTGGTGCGCAGCCAGCTGTCCCGCAACCGGGTCACGGTGCTCAGCGGCACCGCGTCCTTCCTCGGCCCGCACGAGATCGAGGTGGACGACGGCGACGGCCGGGCGCGGAAGGTCACCGCCGACTCCGTGGTGATCGCCACCGGGACTAAGCCCGCGCGGCCCGCCAGTGTGGCAGTTCGACGAGAAGACGATCATCGACTCGGACGGCATCCAGCACCTCAAGAGGGTCCCGCGGACCATGGTGGTGGCCGGCGCCGGCGTGATCGGCATCGAGTACGCCTCGATGTTCGCCGCCCTGGGCTGCAAGGTGACCGTGGTCGAGCAACGTGACCGGATGCTGGAGTTCTGCGACCTCGAAGTGGTCGAGGCGCTCAAGTTCCACCTGCGCGACCTCGCCGTGACCTTCCGCTTCGGCGAGATCGTGGACTCGGTCGAGGCCAAGGGCGAGGGCGCGATCGCCACCTTGCGCAGCGGGAAGCGGATCCCCGCCGACACCGTGATGTACTCCGCGGGCCGGCAGGGCATGACCCACGCGCTGAACCTGCCCGCGGCGGGGCTCGAGGCCGACGGGCGCGGCCGGATCAAGGTGGACGAGTTCTACCGGACCGCGGTCCCGCACGTCTACGCGGTCGGCGACGTGATCGGTTTCCCGGCGCTGGCCGCCACCTCGATGGAGCAGGGCCGGCTGGCCGCCCACCACGCCCTCGGCGAGCCGGTGCATACCGCGCACCTGCTCCAGCCGATCGGCATCTACAGCATCCCGGAGATCAGCTTCATCGGCCGGACCGAGGATCAGCTCACCAAGGACTGCGTGCCGTTCGAGGTCGGCGTGTCCCGGTACCGCGAGCTGGCCCGCGGGCAGATCATCGGCGACTCCTACGGCGTGCTCAAGCTGCTGGTCTCACCCGAGGACCACTCGCTGCTCGGCGTGCACGTGTTCGGCACGCAGGCCACCGAGCTGGTGCACATCGGCCAGGCGGTGATGGGCTGCGGCGGCACCGTGGACTACCTCGTGGACGCCGTGTTCAACTACCCGACCCTGGCCGAGTCCTACAAGGTCGCGGCGCTCGACGCGACCAACAAGATGCGCGAGGTCGCGCGCTTCGACTAGCCTCCCAGCCCGGCTGGCTACGGCCACCCGGCGCGCCCGCCAGGCCGGCGTCTACCGCCAGGCGGCCCGGTGTTCGCGCCGCGCGAACGGGGATCTCGCCGCGGCCCGCATAAGATCGTGGAATGCCTGACTCTGTTCCCGCCGCCACCGCGGCGCAGCTGGATGACCCGTTCGCCGAGCTGAGAGGGCCCCTGGCCGGTACCGTCCGGATGCGGCTCGAGGTCGTGGGCAACACCCAGCTCACCCCGCACATGCAGCGGCTGGAGCTGACCGCGCCGGAGCTCGCCGACCTGGCCTACCAGCCCGGCCAGGACGTCATGCTGCTGGTGGCCGTGGACGGCAACCGCCCGGTGCGCCGCCGGTACACGATCCGGGACCTGGACCCGGCCCGGCAGCTGCTCACCCTGGACATCGTCCGGCACGGCGACGGCCCGGGCGAGCGGTGGGTCCGGTCGGCCCAGCCCGGCGACACGATCGAGGGCATCGCCCCCCGCGGCAAGATCTTCCTGAACCGCCAGGCGGACTGGTACCTGTTCGCCGCGGACGAGTCCGGGCTGGCCGCGGTGTTCGCGATGGCCGGCTCGCTGCCGCCCGGAGGCCGGGCGGCCGCGGTCCTGGAGGTTCCCGAGGCCGCCGACGAGCAGAAGCCGGACCTCCCGGCCGGGGTCGGCCTGACCTGGCTGCCCAGGGACGGCCGGCCGGCGGGCGACCCGGAGGCCCTGGCCGCGGCGCTGCAGGCCGCGGAGCTGCCGCCCGGCACCGGCCACGTCTACCTGTTCGGCGAGGCCAGGGTGGTACTGGCGCTGCGTGAGGTGCTCGCCGCCCGCGGCGTGCCCGGCGAGCAGGTCTCGGCCAAGGCTTACTGGGGCCGCGGCAAGGCGAACGCCCAGCACGGCGAGCCGGCCCGCGAAGGGTAACGTCCCGCCGGGCCGTCCCGTGAGCCGCCGCGTCATCCGGATCCGAGGATCTCGCGGGTCCGCCGGGCGATCGAGGGCAGGTCGCGGCCGGGGTCGCCGGTGAACGTGCAGTAGGCCAGGTGGGTCAGGCCGACGTGCAGCTCGTAGCAGCGCAGCCGTTCGCCGAACCGGGGAACGTCCAGGCCCGCGGCCTGGTAGTGCCGCAGGATCGCGGACCGGAAGCCGGCCGCGGCCAGCCCGGCGTGCCAGGGCGCCCAGAACGTGAACCAGGCGACTTCGTAGAGGAAGTCGCCCAGGCCGTAGCACCCCCAGTCGAAGACCGCCGTGAGCCGGGAGCCGTCCCCGGCCACCAGGACGTTGCGGTTGAGCAGGTCGCGATGCAGTACGTGGCGGGTCTGCGGGCAGGCGTCCAGCAGCCCGCTGACCGTGCGCTCACCCGCGACGAAGAGGCTGTCCAGCTCCGCCGACCTGGCCAGGACCGCCCGCCAGCCGGAGACCCGCTGGCCAGGACGGTCTTCGAGCTCGGCCATGAGCTGCTCCCGCCAGCCGCCTGCCGGGCCGCGAGCGCCCGCGACCGCCCGCTCGCCGGCGTCCAGCGGCGGCGCGTCCGCGCAGGGCGTCCAGCGCGCGCAGCAGCGCGGGCAGAAGCCGGTGCCACCGGGCCGCGTCCAGGGTCTCCAGGAACACCCCGAACCGGCGCTCGGAGACCGCGTACGCGCCGCCCAGCGCGCGGCCTGTCTCCAGGACGTCCGGGACGGGCAGATCCGGCCCGGACAGCGCCATGGCCTGCTGGTCCCGGGCGAAGTCCTCACCGTGGCGGCCGAAGCGGGCCACCAGGTCACGCCCCTCGAGCCGGAACGAAAAGGCCCGCGACCAGTCCCCGCCGCCGAGCTCCGCCACGTCCCGCGCCTGGCCCGCGTACCGCTCCGCCAGGAACCCGGCCGCTTCCGCTAGCCCGACAGGCTGCCGCATGCCTCCACCAGACCCTGGTCCAGGCCGCCCGCGCAACCGGTTAAGCCGCGGGTCAGCGCGGCCCGGCCGGCGCGTCACGGCCGCGGGCTACCGGGGCCCGAGCCGGGCGATGGCCAGCTTCACCACGTCCTGGCGGCTGAGCGCGCCGTGGTCGGCCGCGATGAAGTGGGTGCCGATCAGCAGCGAGTAGTACAGCAGGCAGCGGGTCTCGACCTCGTCCGCGTCCGGGCAGAGCGCGGCGAACAGCGAGCGCAGGTAGTCCATCCGCCGGTTGTCGATCCGCCGGAGGCGCCCGGCCACCGCGTGGTCGTGCCGGGCCCAGTCGCGGACGGCCAGGTCGACCGCGACCACCCCGGGGGACGTGAGCCCGGACAGCCGCAGCAGCTTAGCCTCCGGGCCGCCGCCCTGGCCTTCGACCCGTTCGATCACCTCGTCAATGGTGGCCCGCTCCCACGTGTCGAGCATCTCGTCGAGCAGCGCGCGCCGGTCGGCGAAGTGCCAGTAGAAGCCGCCCCGGGTGACGCCGAGCGTCTTGGCCAGCGGCTCGACCCGGACGGCGTCCGGGCCGCCGGCGGCCAGCGCGCGCAGCCCTGCTTCGACCCACGCGCTCCGGGGAGTGCGGGTCGGGGCGGCCATCGGTCGTCTGCCTCCTCCTGCCGCCGCTGCGGCGTTTGACATCGCGCCAGGGGCCTGCCTAGCCTCCATCCATACACTACTGTATGGATGGAGCGGCTGACATGACCATTGACGCAGGCAGATATCCCGGCGGCCGGCACGCGGAGGCGCCCGGGCGGGTGCGCCAGACCGTCCTGCCGCCGGGCGTCCGGGAGCTCAGCACCCTCGCCCGTATCGACTACGAGGATGCGTTCCTCGTCGACGCCGGGCTAGCCCAGGACCGGACGGCGGAGCAATGGGCCCGGGAAGTCCTGGAAGGCGCCCCGGCGAGCACGCGCCGCGCACTCACCCGGGGATGGTCCGGGCTCGGCCTGCGACTCGGCCCGGCGCAGTCGGACCGGCACGTGCTCGGCTGGGAGATCCGCCGCAGCGACCCGGGCGCCGTGCTCCTGGGCGCCTGCGGCCGCCTGGGGCTCTCCGGCGAACTGATCTTCCAGCGCTCGCCGCGCGGGCTGCTCTACGCCACCGTCGTGCAACTGGACAACCGCGTCGCCCGGGGCCTCTGGGCGGCGATCGAGTCCCGGCACCGGCGGGTCGTGCAGGGCCTCCTCGAACGGGCCTGAGTGACGGTGCGGGTCGCTGCTGGCCGTCCCGCCCTGGCCCGGGCCGCGGGTCACCTGCCAGTCTCATGGCCATGACGGCCACCGGGAACGAGCCTGCCCTGACCCCAGCAGAGACCGCCCGCCTGGCCAGCCGGCCGGTCATCGACGTGGGTGCGGCGTTCGGGCACGAGGCGTCGTTCGCCCAGACCGGGCGGCGGCTGGGCCTTGATCCCTGGGCGTTCTACTTCGGAGCGCGCGCCGGGGTGCTAGGCCCGGTCGATGCGGATGTCGTCACGGCGGTCTGCGGGTTCTTCGCACCCGGCTTCGTCCGCCCGGCCTGGCAGGCGGCGCTGGCCGCCGCCCAACCAGCCGCACTGGTCAGCGACGACGTCCGGTTGTGCGTCACCTGGGCCCGCCGTCACCTGGCCGGCCTGCCCGGGATCGAACGGCTGGCCGACCTGGCCGGGCGCGTGGTAGACGCCGCCGACGCCACCAGCCGCGGGCTGTTCGCCGCGTGGCGTGCCTGGCCGGACCCGGCCTGCGACCCCGCGGCCCGGGCCGGCCTGGCCCTGCTCCGGCTCCGTGAGCACCGAGGCGGCGGGCACCTGCTCGCCGTGAGCGCCGAAGGCCTGACCCCGCTCGAGGCGATCCTGGCCGGCCCAGGCCTGGCCAAGGCCGCCGCCAACGGGTGGGAGCCGCCGCACCCGTCGGTCTCCGGCGAGCACACGCAGCGCCTGCGCGCTGCCGGACGGCGAACCGACGCCCTGGCCGGGATGGCCTACGCGTGCCTGGACACCGGCGAACGCGCAGACCTGGTGAGCCTGCTCCGGGCCGCCCGCCAGCGCACGACCCGATAGGGCAGGCCGCCCTAGAACTGGATGTTGTCCAGCCAGCGGCGCAAGAGGGCCGGGTCGCCGTGCAGGTGGACGCCCGGCGAGTCGGGCGGGAGCCGCCGCAGCAAGACCAGGAGCAGGTCCGACGCGCCGCCCCGCAGGGCGACGGTGCCCTTGTCGTGGACCCGGCGCACCGTGATCCCGGCCGGGTCGTGGGTGACCAGCCACTCGCCGGCGCCGTCCGGCACGTCGGCCGCGTGCACATGCAGGGACTCGCCTTCGGCGAGCCCGGCCGCGCGCTCGTCAGGGTGGCCGTCGGCGGGCGCGGTCAGCTCGGTCAGCCATTCGTCGATCCCGTCGGCGGCCACGTCAGCGGCGATGGCGGGCGGGGCGGGCTGCTCCTGTGCGCCACTCACGGTGATCTGCGCGTCGGCGCAGTGCACCGCGGTCTCGTTGGTCATCCGCCGCGCCCAGAACGAGGCTGGCCGCTGGCGGCCGAACGCCCAGACCGGGACGTCTCCGGCCTGGCCGAGCGCGGCGACGAGCCGGCCCGCGCCGGCCCGCAGCCATCCGGCGCGCTCGGCCGGATCGTCGGGGATCCGCCCGTCGGGCACGTCGCGGAAGTCGACCGGCCTGGGCCGACCGGGTGCTGACGATCTCAGCAGCCCAGCGCTGGACCCGGCCGACGTGGGTGGCGAGCTGCCGCAGCGTCCAGTCCGGGCAGGTGGGCACCTGCAGGGTGAGGTCGGCCCCGTCGACCAGCGCGCCCAGGGCCCCGGTGCTGGCGGCAATTTCGGCGTAGTAGCGGTCAGCGGTAAGCACGCGGGCGGCCCGGGGTCAGCCGCAGCCGCACGCGCCGCCGCAGCAGCCACCGCCACCGCCACCGGAGCGCGGCCCGGGCGAACTGGCCCGGCCGCCGACCGAGACCGCGGACAGCAGTTTGACCGTGTCGTCGTGACCTTCCGGGCACAGGGACGGGTCGGACGCTTCGCTCATCGGCCGGGTCTGCTCGAACGTCGATCCGCAGGACCGGCACCGGTACTCGTAACGTGGCACATCGCAAGAGTACGCGCCCGGGCTGTCCCCGGCGAGCGCGTGCCGGACGCGGGCTCGCACCCGCCCAGCGGACCGGCCTCGCAACGACCGCCGCACCGGCCCGGGGCGGATGTAGGGTCAGCGGGGCCATGGTGGCGGGCCAGGAGAGGGCGGCAGCCGCACTGACCGCGACGGCCAGGACCCCGGGGCCAGGCCAGGAAGGTCCCGCCGGCCAGGGGAGGAGCCGCGATGCCGGTGATGAGCCAGTACCCGCCCGGCGCGCCGTGCTGGGTGGACCTGTCCACGGCTGAGCCTGCCGCGTCCTTGTCCTTCTACACCGGCCTGTTCGGCTGGGCGTCGTACGCCGCGCCCGGCGGCGGGGACGCGGCCTATACCTTCTTCGCCCCGGCCGGGACGGCGCCGCCGGACTTTCCCGGCCGGGTGGTGGCCGCGATGATGCCGGGCCCGGCCGCGGGGCGGGCTGCCGCCTGGAACACCTACGTCAGCGTGACCGACATCGACGCGACGGCGGCGAAGGTCACTGACGCGGGTGGGCAGGTGATCGTGTCCCCGCTGGACGTGGACGGCCAGGGCCGGATGGCCATGTTCGCCGACGATCAGGGCGCCTTGATCTGGGCCTGGCAGCCGGGCGCCTTTCCCGGCTGCGGGCCGGTCAACGAGCCGGGCTGCTTCTGCTGGAGCGAACTGGCCTGCCGGGACACCGGGGCGGCCACGCGGTTCTACGGGCGCGTGTTCGGCTGGGAGGCCGAGACCAGCCAGATGGGCCCGACGACCTACATCGAGTGGCGGCTCGGCGGCCGCGCGGTCGGCGGCATGGTGCACATGGACGAGAACTGGCCGGCCGGGGTCGCGCCGCGCTGGGTCGTGTACTTCGCGGTAGCAGACTGCGACGCGGCCGCGGCCCGGGCGGCCGAGCTGGGCGGCCAGGTGGCGGTGCCGCCGGCCGACGCCCCGCCCGGGCGCCTCGCGGTGATCACCGATCCGCAGGGGGCCGCGTTCACGATCGTCACACTGGCCGCCAGCCCTGCGGCCCGGTAACCCGGCACCCGGTCAGGCGACCGTCTCCTGGTCGTGCTCGGACGGCATGATCTGAGCCAGCGGGGGCCGTTCGTGCAGGTCGTTGAGGTGCTCGTCCAGCCGCAGCCCGGAGTCCGTGGCCACCGCGTGAAGGTACACCTCGGGCCGGCTCAGTGTCCGCACCCCGGGGGGGCCAGGGGCACAGGCCCCCCGCTGCGGCAGCGACGCCCGGCTGGCCATCGCGCGCAGCACGGCCGAGCTCATCAGGCTGAGGTCCCACAACGGCTGATGCCGGTTCTGCCGCGCCCCGAGATCGACCTGGGCCATCGCGCCGAGGCCGGCCTCCTCCAGCACGTCAACCATGACGCCCAGCTCCACCCCGTACCCGGTGAGGAACGGGACGCCGCACAGAAGGTCACGGTACGCAGCGAACTCGCCGGCCAGCGGCTGCACGAATCCGGTGAGTTCGGGGCAGAAGAAATTGAACAGCGGCTTGGCCATGAGCTCGGTCACGCGGCCCCCACCGTCCGCCACTGATTGGCTCGCATCCGTATAAGGACGCCGGTAAGCGGCCTTCGTGAACTGGACGTCCGGCATTGTGAGCAGCGGCCCCAGCGTGCCGTAGACAAAGTGCTCACGGAAGTTGCTGGTGTCGGCGTCCGCGAACATGACGACGTCACCGCGGGCTGCGGACAGGCTGCGCCACATGGCGTCGCCCTTGCCCTGGGCCCGGCCGTAGTCAGGCAGCAGCTCGTTTTCGGAGTAGACCTCGGCGCCCCAGGCGCGGGCGATGTCCGCGGTCCCGTCAGGCGAATCCGCGTCGACGACCATGACCTGGTCAATCAGCCCGGTCCGGTCGTTGAGCCGGGCCACTTCGGCCAGGATCGGCCCTATGGTCGCGGCCACGTTGCGGGCCGGGAAGATCAGGGTCGTGCTGAGCTCGCGCGGCGCCTGGCCGGCAGTACCCAGGGCGGCGAAGTCCTCGTGGCGAAATGACCGCTGCTCGAACCATTCCCGGACGTTTGTCGTCATGTATCGTGCCCTTTCGCTCAGGTCGCCGCTACATCAGCCCAGGGCTCGGTGGTGGAATTTCTGGCCGGGCGCATGCCCCCCTGCGCCGGCCGCCGCGATCAGCGAAAATAGGCTAGCCACGCGATGTTGACGTCAGGTAAAAGCGTGTTGCGCCGCGGTAAACGCGGCGGGGCCGCCGGCTGGTGACGATGCGTGAACGGCGCTGATCCGGTGAAGAGGGCTCGGGGGGCTGACCCGGTCAGGCCAGATCTGGTCTGGGCAGATCTGCCCGCGCGCGGGCCGCGGCCTGCTGGGCGTCGCCGGGCCGCATCCCGTGCAGGGTGATCTCCAGCGCGAGGCGGCCCAGCGGGGAGGAGCCCTCCGGGCGGCCGATCGTCGCACCGCGCTGCGCGCTGAACAGCACCGCGTACCTCGGCCGCTGACCCAGTGCGGCGGGGCCAGTACCGCTGGAGTCAGTGCCGCTGAGTCAGTCCGCGCGGCCCGCGCCTCCGGCGCCCGGCACCGGGGCCGAGGTATCTGGGGCGAGGCGCGGCGCGGGGCCGGTTCCGTTAGAGCCGTTGATGGTGTTCCTGGCGGGAGACGGGGCAGGGGCGGCGGAGGCCCGCGCGGGCTGCGGGAGCCCGCCGCCGCCGGCGGTCGCGTCGTCGTAGAAGAACTGGCGGCCGCGCAGCAGCGAGACCATCGCCCCGGTGAACGACATGAGGGCCGCCGCGGTGAACACGATGACGAGGCCGTGGTGGAACGGGGCGGCGATCAGCGTGGGGAAGAAGTGGTTCCCGGTCAGCGTGGCCACGTTGTGGGCCGGGAGCCGGCTGAGCACCCCGGACGGCTTCAGCAGGTGCTGCACCGGGTTGAAACCGAGCAGTGCGGCGAACACCGTGCTCACCGGGGGCAGGTGGCCGACCTGGCTGGCGACCGACAGCGGCACGCCCTGGGCGGTCAGCCCGCGGATCAGCGCGCGCGGCAGGGTGCTGGCCAGCCCGGCGATCAGCAGCGAGAAGAAGATGCCGATGGACAGGGACATGCCGGCGTTCTGGAACGTGGACCGCATGCCGGACGCGCTGCCCCGCTGGCTGGCAGGGACGCTGCTCATGATGGCGGAGGTGTTGGGCGAGGCGAACAGGCCCGAGCCCACCCCGTTGAAGAAGATGATCGTCGCGAACAGCCAGTACGGGAAGACCAGCGGCAGCATGATCAGGCCGATGAACGCGCAGGTGGCCACCAGCAGGCCGGCCGTGGCGAACGGGCGCGGGCCGTACTTGTCCGACAGGGTCCCGGAGATCGGCCCGGCGATCAGGAACCCCGCGGTCAGCGGCAGCATGTAGATGCCCGCCCACAGCGGCGTGTCGATGAAGTTGTAGCCGTGCAAGGGCAGCCAGATCCCGGCCAGCCAGAGCACCAGCATGAACTGCAGCCCGCCGCGGGCGATCGAGCCGAGCAGGCTGGCCAGGTTCCCGGCCGCGAAGGCCCGGATCTTGAACAGGCCGAGCTGGAACATGGGCTCGGCGATGTGCGACTCGATCAGGCAGAACACGACGAGCAGCGCCGCGCCGCCGATCAGGCCGGCCAGCACCCACGGGTTCATCCAGCCGGTCGGATGCCCCCCGTAGGGCTGGATCCCGTAGGTGATCGCGACCAGCAGTGCGGTGGCGCCCAGGCCGAACGTGACGTTTCCCCACCAGTCGATCTTGGCCTTATGGGTGGTGGAGATCTCCCGCAGGCTCTTGTAGGACCAGATGGTGCCGACGATCCCGATCGGGACGTTCACCCAGAACACCAGCCGCCAGTCGATCGCGGCCAGCAGCCCGCCCAGCAGGAGCCCGACGAACTGGCCGGAGATCCCGGCGATCTGGTTGACGCCCAGCGCCATGCCGCGCTTGCCGGCCGGGAACGCGTCGGTCAGGATCGCGGCCGAGTTGGACATCAGCATGGCCCCGCCGAGCGCTTGCACCAGCCGGAAGCCGATCAGCCACAGCGCGCCGCCGCTGCCGGTCAGCGGGTCCAGCGACAGCGCGATCGAGGCCAGGGTGAAGACCACGAAGCCCAGGTTGTAGATGCGCACCCGGCCGTAGATGTCGCCGAGCCGGCCCAGGGTGACCACCGCCACGGCGGTGACCAGCAGGTACCCGATGATCATCCAGAGCAGGAAGCTGACGTTGCCCGGGGCGAGCGGATCGAGCTTGATGCCGCGGAAGATGGCGGGCATCGCGATGATCACGATCGAGGCGTCGATCGTGGCCATCGTCATGCTGAGCGTGGTGTTGGACAGCGCGATCCACCGGTAGCGGGGATCGGCGCTGTCAGCGCCGCTGCCGTTGCTGCCTGCGCTTCGGGCGGGGCCAGAGGTGCCGTTACCGTTCGCCCGTGAGCGGCCGCTCAGCGTGCTCGCGTGGGCCGACGACCCGTTGGACGGTGACCCGTTTGAGGATGGCCCGGGGCCCGGCGGCTCAGCGCCTGAGGCGCCGCTGCGATCAGCGAATCTCGACACGTTGATACATGCTACCTCGCATCAGTTGCTTGATCGCAACTACTTATCCTGGCGAGTTGTCCCGGCGGGTTCTGGCTGACCGGCGAAGCCGGGGGCTGGCGTCACGCCGTGCCCCGGGCCAGCGCGATGAGCCGGTCCAGCACCGCGCCGTTGCTGCTGCCCAGCCCGTCGTGCTGGTACTCGTTCGTGATCCAGGGCCGCAGGCCGCGGACCACGCGGGCGGTGGGCACCGACAGCGCCAGCGGCACGTACATGTCCTCGTAGTAGACCGCGGCGGCGGCCGGCACGTCGCTGGCCGCGAGCCGGGCCGGGTCGTAGAGCTGCGGCCAGGACTCGCGCTGGGCGAGTTCGGCCGCCGCGTCCCGCAGCGGGCGCAGCACCGGGTCGGTGTCGAACATCCAGGGGTAGATCATCTCCCCGGTGAACAGGAACGTGACGTCCCCGTCCACGGCGGCGGCGGGGTCGAATTCGGGGAACTCGGCCATGATCCGGTCTGCGGCCCAGCGGGTCGCGGACCCCTGGGCGTAACACGCTTCGTGTACCAGGGCGTACAGCGGCGCCTCGGCGAAGGACAGCTCGGCCGCGGCGCGGGCCAGGAACGCGTCGGACAGCACCGCCCCGGCGAACGCGTCCTCCAGCAGGTAGTGCAGGGTGTCGCTGCCGCGGGAGGCGCCGAGCATCCGGCCCAGGCTCTGGAAGGCCGGCACGGTCAGCCGGCCGCCGCCCGGCATGATCACCTCGTGACTGGCCAGATGGCGGGCCACGGCCCGGGCCCGGTCCGCGTCCGCCGGGAACCGCTCGTAGTGCCGCCGGTTGCGTTCCGCCACGATCGGATAGGTGACCCGGTACACGTCGTCGGCGGTGGCCCCCAGGCCGGGCAGGCCGCCGCCGATCAGCGCCTCGCGGACCCCTTCCGGCGCGAAGGACAGGTAGCTGACCGTGCAGAAGCCGCCGAAGCTCTGGCCCAGCACCGTCCACGGCTCGTCCCCGAGGAGCCGCCGCCGGATCAGCTCCGCGTCTCGGGCGATCGAGTCGGCCCGGAAATGGGCCAGGTAGTCAGCCTGCGCCCGGGGGCTGCCCAGCCGGGGCAGGGTGTGCCGGGAGGCCGGCGTGGACCGGCCGGTGCCGCGCTGGTCCAGCAGCAGCACCCGGTAGTCGTCCAGCGCCCGGTTCAGCCAGGACTCCCGGCCGAAGGGGCGCGGGCTGCCGAACCCGGGACCACCCTGAAGGTAGACCAGCCACGGCAGGCCGGCGCTGCCGTCGCGCCGCCCGGCTGGCCCGACCTCACGGGCGAACACCTCGATCTGGTCGCCGTCCGGTGCCTGGTGGTCGAGCGGCACCGTGAAGATGTGGTCGGTGAGCACCGTGCCCGGCTGGCGGAACACCGGGCCGGTCCGTACGTCTTCAGTCATGCCCGGTAACGTACGCGAGCCTGTCCCGGCGAAGCCGGAGCGGGATCCGCCGACCGGCACGGCCGCACACGCGCCTCGCTCAGCCCGTGCCGCCCGGCGGGCGCCGGAGTAGCGTGGCCCACCTGCCTAGTGCTGAGGAGCGACGCGTGCCGGACTGGGTTAAGCACGCCATCTGGTGGCAGGTCTACCCGCTCGGCTTCGCCTCGGCGGAACCCGCCAGCGAGCCGGGTGGTGCCGGGCCCGGAAGCACGGAGCAGGCGGCCGGGCCGCAGCCGGTCACGCACCGGCTCGGGCAGCTGGCCCGCTGGCTGGACTACGCGGTGAACCTGGGTGCCTCGGGGATCGCGCTCGGGCCGGTCTTCGCTTCCCAGACGCACGGGTACGACACGACAGACCACTACCGGATCGACCCCCGGCTCGGGGACGAGCACGACTTCGCGGCCCTGGCGCAGGCCGCGCACGAGCGCGGGCTGCGGCTGCTGCTCGACGGGGTGTTCAACCACGTCGGCCGCGACTTCCCGGCCTTCCGCCGGGTGCTGGAGCAGGGCCCGTCCGCCCCCGAGGCCTCCTGGTTCCGGCTGACCTGGCCGCCGGGCGCGGCGGCGGGGACGAAGCCGCAGTACGGCACGTTCGAGGGCCACGAAGCCCTGGTGGCGCTCAACCACGAGGAACCGGCCGTGGCCGGCGACGTCGCCGGGGTAATGAACCACTGGCTGGACGCGGGCGCGGACGGCTGGCGGCTGGACGCGGCCTACGCGGTGCCTACGGCGTTCTGGGCGCAGGTGGCGGCGCAGGTGCGGGCCAGGCATCCGCGGGTGTACCTGGTGGGCGAGGTGATCCACGGCGACTACCCGGAGTTCGTGGCCACGTCGGGCCTGGACTCGGTCACCCAGTACGAGCTGTGGAAAGCCATCTGGAGCTCGCTGAACGACCGCAACCTGTTCGAGCTGGGACACGCCCTGGGCCGGCACAACGACTTCCTGGAGACGTTCGCGCCGCTGACCTTCGTGGGCAACCACGACGTGACCCGGCTGGCCAGCCGCCTGCGGGACGACCGGCACCTCGCCCACGCGCTGGCCGTCCTGCTCACCGTGGGCGGCACGCCCGCCATCTACTACGGCGACGAGCAGGCCTTCCGGGGAGTCAAGGAGGAACGGGCCGGCGGGGACGACGAGATCCGGCCCGCGTTCCCGGGCGGCCCGGACGACCTGCCCCCCGGCGGCTGGCCCATCTACCGGCTGCACCAGGACCTCATCGGGCTGCGCCGCCGCCATCCGTGGCTGCACCGGGCGCAGACCACGATGCTGCATCTGGCCGGTGAGCAGATGACCTACCGGGTGGCGGCGGGGGATCAGCACCTGGTGGTGGCGCTCAGCCTGGCGGACGAGGAGGTCCGCAACGAGGTCCCGGGGGCCCGGGAGATACTGGCCGGCCCGGGGACGCTGGCCGGC
Source organism: uncultured Actinomycetes bacterium (assembly GCA_963781085.1). Classification (GTDB taxonomy): domain Bacteria; phylum Actinomycetota; class Actinomycetes; order Streptosporangiales; family Streptosporangiaceae; genus RYN-230. The sequence continues at coordinate 159,331 of CAWAES010000048.1, read as the reverse complement.
GCTGGGGGCCCGGAGGCGCAGGTGATCCTGTCAGCCCATGGCTGGGCAATCTTGTCGTAGTACGGCGGAATGTTTCTCGGGATCTGGGTGACGGCTCGGTAGCTAGTTCCTCTACCGTTACGCAATGCTGAATCAGCTCGCGTCCCTGGCCCGCGTGGATTTCTCCGCTCGGCACCGCCAGCCGTCCGCCGGGCGGGTCCTGCTGGCGACGATCGCCTCGATCGCCGGATCGCTGGCCGCCGACGCCATCCTCGTCGTCATCGGGAAAGCCGTCTTCCCCAGCACCAGGGGATTCGCGCACTTCCAGTTCTCCGACTACGCCAAGCTCACCGTCATCGGGGTGATCATCGCCTGCGTGGCCTGGCCGATCGTGACGAGGATCAGCTCGGCTCCGCGCTGGCTGTTCCTCCGCCTGGCCATCCTGGTGACGCTGGTCTTGCTGCTGCCGGACCTCTACATCCTGCATATGGGCGAGCCGGCCAAGGGGGTCGCCGTGCTCATGGTCATGCACGTGGCCATCGGCCTGGTCACCTACAACCTGCTGGTGCGCCTCGCCCCGGTCCGCCCAGCGGGCAGGGGCTCACCGGCCGGGGGTCCGCCGTTCCGGGGCGCGGCGTCCGCAAGCCCGGCGCCCGCGGGTCCGGCGGCCGCAGCAGGAGGCGCCCCAGCCGCCGAGCAGCCAACCACCCACGCACGGCACCGGCGCGCCCGCTCACGGCGGGCCCTCCCCGTAGAGCAGGCCACCCGGGCGGAGTAGGCCACCGGGGCGGAGCGCCGGGGCACCGCCGGCGCCGGTCGTCTGCGCGGACAGCTCCGGTGGGGCCTAACTACTAAGCGCCACGAACTGATCAACGCGTTGCCGTAGACCAGCAGGGGTCCCGCCGTGGTCTCTACCGCGGGTTGATCACCCCGCCTGCCGTTCGCCTCCGGTGTTCTTGGAGTCGTTTTGTCGGTGGCGGATGCGATGATTCGAATATGTGTTTACCAGAGCAGTCTGCGAGGGACGCGGCGCCGGCCGAACTGGCCCGCCTCGACCGGCCGCGCTGGGCGCGGCCGCGCGGCCGCGCTGATGGGCCAGATCACCGATCTGGCTGCCTTCATCAGCCAGGCACAAGGGCAGCTGACCCGGCTGACCGCCACCCTGGATACCACGGGTGGGGCGGCGGAGGCCGGGCACAAGCCCGCGTCAGCGTCTTTGCGGGCGCGGTGCGGCCTGGCTCCCGGGCGGGCCGCGGCGGTGGTGGCCACCGGCCGGGGGTTACGGGACCTGGCGGCGACGGAGCAGGCCTTGCACGGCGGGGTGATCTTCTTCGACCAGGCGCAGATCGTCGTCCAGGCTGCCGCCGGCCTGGGTGAGGCCGCTGGCCTGGCCGAGCAGGTGCTGCTGGATCACGCGCCGGGGCTGGATACCGCGCGGTTACGGCAGTTCGCGGACGAGGTCGCTTGCCGCGCCGATCCTGACGGCGGAGGAGCGGGAGAAGAAGCGCTGGGACAAGCGGCACCTGTCGTTCGGCCTGACCCTGGACAGCACCGGAATGCTGTCAGGGACGTGCGGCAACGCGGTGTCCTGCGAGATCCTGCGGACCGCGGCGGAGGCGTTCAGCCCGCCCGGCGGCCAGGCCGATGCGCGCACCGCCGCGCAGCGGCGGATGGACGGCCTCGTCGCCGCCTGCAAAGCCGCTCTCGACGCCGGTAAGACGCCGGAACGGCGCGGCGCCGCGCCGCACATCAGCGTCCTGGTCAAGGACGAGACTCTGGCCCAGGCCGTGGCGGACGCTGCGGCCCGGGCATCGCGCACGGCATCCGGGCGGGCGCAGCCGAGGGCCACGGCTGGGACAGCCCCGGCGGCCGGGACATCTCCCGGCCTGATCACCGGGGCGTCTTCTGGCCTGGTCGGCGGGGCGGCGCCAGGCGGACCGGGCACGGCACCATACTGACCGCCCGGCGGGTGCTGGCCCTGTGCTGGGGCGCCCAGATCGGCGCCATCCGCTGGGACGACGGCCTGCCCCTCGACGCCGGCCGCACCGCCGCACCGAACCCCCGGGCCTGCGCCGCGCGCTCGAAGCCCGTGACCAGGGCTGCCGGTGGACCCAGTGCGGGGCGCTGGCCGCCTGGGGTCACCCCCCACCACATCAAACCCTGGAGCGCCGGCGGCGCCACCAGCCTGGGCGACATGGCCCTGTTCTGCCACGTCCACCACCACTACTTCATTCACATCCTGGGCTGGACCGTCACCGGCGACCCCAACGCCACCCTGCACTTCACCCACCCCGGCGGCTGGCTCACCCTCGACAGCCCCCTTCCCGCACGCTGAACCTGAGAGTCCCGACTCGGGGAGTTCACTCAGAAGCCGGCTACCACGACCTTGCCCGTCATGTGGCCGTCTTCCACCATGGCGTGTGCGCGGCGCAGCGTGGCGGCACTGAACGGAGTGAGCTCAGCGGAGAGCGTGGTCCGGAGGGACCCGGCGTCCACCAGTTCCGCGACCCGCTCCAGCGCGTCGTGCTGGGCGATCATGTCCGGGGTCTGGAACAGCGGGCGGGTGAACATGAACTCCCAGTGGAACGTGATGCTCTTGTCCTTGAGCGGGAGCAGGTCCAGCCCCTTGGGCTCGTCGATGGCGGTGATCTCACCGGCCGGCCGGAGCACCTCGGCGAACGCACCGATCATCCCGCCGGTGTGCGGGGAGAACACGTAGTCAACGCCGTCCGGCGCGACGTCCCGCACGGCGGGCACCAGGTCGTGATGGTTGACCACATAGTGCGCGCCGAGGTCCAGCGCCCACTGCCGTGACTCGGGCCGGGACGCGGTGCCGATCACTGTGAGGCCGGTGAGCGCCCGGGTCAGCTGGATGACCATGGACCCGACGCCGCCCGCTGCGGCCAGCACCAGCAGGACGCCGGAGCTCTCCGCGCCCAGCCGGAACCGGTCGAACAGCGTCTCCCAGGCGGTGATGCTGGTCAGCGGCAGCGCTGCGGCCTGGGCGAAGGTCAGCGTGCGTGGCTTGGGCCCGACGATCCGCTCGTCGGCCAGCTGGAACTGGGCGTCGCTGCCCGGCCGGCTGACGGACCCCGCGTAGTAGACCTCGTCGCCCACGGCGAACAAGCTCACCCCGCGGCCGATCGCGGTGACCACGCCCGACGCGTCGAAGCCGAGCACCCGGGGCTGCCCGCCGGGGTCGAGGCCCGCGCGCATCTTGACGTCGGCGGGGTTCACCGACACCGCCTTGACCTGGACCAGGAGGTCACGGGGTCCAGGCTCGGGGACCGGGAGTTCGAGGTCTTCCAGGCTGGCCGGGTCCGAGCTGGGCAAGGGCTTGCGGTAGCCCACCGCGCGCATCGTGCTGGTCATGTGGCCACGGTATCCACAGCCGGCGCCCGGCTCAGGTCAGGGCCGGGTGTACCCGGCAGTCTTGAGGACGGCAGCGATCGTCGCCACTTCCCAGCGTGAACGCGGGCACGGTGGCGGGCAACCTCCGCCAGAGGCAGGCGAAGTCCGGGCCTGCCAGGCCGGTGGCGGCCGCGCGACCTGGACGATTCATCGGGAAAATCATAAAATGTCCCTGTGGGCGAACGTTCGCTCATGTCTCTACCTCGGGTTTTAGTTCGCCGGTTATGTCCCCACTCCACCTCGGAGGACCGATGAGGATCCCTGCCCGCCGTGCCGTCCTGGCCGTGGCCTCGGCCGTGGCCGCCACCCTGCTCGTCAGCGGGGGAGCGGCAGCCTCCTTAGGAGCGCCCGCCGCCACGGGCCCGCCGCTGGCCCCGCCGCACCGGCCGGCACGGGCGCGCTGGCCAGCACGGGCGCCCCGGCAAACTACGTGTTCGTGCACGACCCGAGCATGGCCAGGGAGGGGGGCACGTACTACCTGTTCTCGACCGGCGACCCGGCCGGGACCATCGGCAACGGCAACGTCCAGATCCGCACCTCCCGGGACCTGCGGCACTGGACGTATAACGGCACCGTGTTCGCGGACAAGCCGGCCTGGATCACCGCGGCTCTCGGCAGCATCCCGAACCTGTGGGCCCCGGACATCTCCTACTTCGGCGGGCTGTGGCACCTGTACTACGCGGGGTCCAGCTTCGGCTCGAACAATTCGGTGATCGGCCTGGCCACGACGCCCACGCTGGACCCGCGCAGCCCGCGCTACCACTGGAGCGACGACGGCCTGGTACTGCGCTCCAGCACCACCGACGACTACAACGCGATCGACCCGTCGCTGGTCAGCGGGGCATCCGGGACCAAGTGGCTGGTGTTCGGATCGTTCTGGAGCGGCATCAAGCTCGTCGCGCTGGACGCCACGACCGGGAAGCCGGCCAGCGCCTCGCCGACCCTGTACTCACTGGCCCAGCGGCCCGCGCCGGACGCGCTCGAAGGCGCAGGCATCACCTACCACGCCGGGTACTACTACCTGTTCGTGTCCTTCGACACGTGCTGCGCGGGCATCGGCAGTACCTACCGCATCATGGCGGGCCGTTCGGCCAGCGTCACCGGACCCTACGTGGATCCGGCCTGGCACGCCGATGATGGACAGCGGCGGCATGGAGGTCCAGGGCAGCGACGAGGGGATGGTCGGCCCGGGGTCCTCGTCGATCTTCACGCAGGGGTCGCGGTCCTATCTCGTGTACCACTACTACGACGCGTTCGACAACGGCGACCCGTGGGTCCAGGTGCGCCCGCTGATCTGGGCGCCGGGTGGCTGGCCGGTGACCGGGCAGCCCCTCACCCCGGTCCCCGGCAGCCCCATCCCGCTGCGCTGACCGGGCCGGCCGTCCCGGTCAGCGCGTTCCCAGGCGGGCCAGTGCTTCCTCCGCCTGCCCGGCGAGCGCACCGACCAGGTCGGCCGCGGACGGCAGGTCGCTGATGAGATCGACGGCCTCGCCGGCCCACACCGGCTGCGGCGGGAGGTCGCCTCGCGCCACGCCCTCCCGGTACGCCTGCCTGGCCCCCGCGTCGGCGGCGAGTTCGTCTTCACGGCCCCGCCACTCGTCCAGGAACGGGTGGCCGAGAGTACGGCCCGGATACCTCGCCGGCCACCGGGAGCCCCGGGCGATATCGAGCACCCGGCTGCGCTCGGTGTCCTCCGCGTGCCCCTCGACGATGGCCTTCTTGATCTCCGGGGCGGCCAGCGACTCGGCTGTGGCCTGGAACCGGGTTCCGACGAGCGCCCCGGCGGCCCCGAGAGCCAGCGCCGCGGCCACGCCCCGCCCGTCGGCGATCCCGCCCGCAGCCAGTACCGGCGTGGGTGCGGCCAGGTCCACCACGACCGGCACGAAGGGCAGCGTGGACCGGCCGCGGCGGGCCCCGTGCCCGCCGGCTTCGGTGCCCTGGGCCACGATGACGTCGGCGCCGAGGTCCACGGCCTGCCTGGCCTCCTCAAGGTCGGTGACCTGGATGATCAGCGCCGCGCCCGCCTGCCGGATGAGTCCGGTGAACGGGCGGGGGTCGCCGAAGGACAGCATCACGGCCCTCGGCCGGTAGCGCAGCGCACGCTCGACCGTGCTGGTGTCAACCGCCCAGCTCTGGAAACCGACCCCCCAGGACTGGCCGGTGCCCTCGGCGACGATCGGCAGCTCACGGTCCAGCCAGTCCAGGTCCCCGGGGCCACCGCCGAGCAGGCCCAGCCCGCCGCCGTTCGAGACCGCCGCGCTCAGCGCACCGCCGGCCGTTCCGCCCAGGGGGGCCAGCGCGATGGGGTGCCGCAGCGAGAACATCGTGGTGAACACCGTAGACAACGTCATAGCGCCATCATCACCCCTCCGGGCCCGGCCCCCCAGCGACGTCAGGACCGCGCCGTCCGGCCCCTGGCGGGTCACCGGAGGCGCCAGACCCGTATTCTCGCGGCCAGCGGCTGTTGGTTCATGATCTTGCTGAGATCGAGGGATTTGCGTGGAGACATGGGACGCGTTCGCCACGATCGCCGGGGGCGCCGCGGCCGCCCTGACCGGCCTGTTGTTCGTGGCCGTCTCGATCAGGGCCGACTACATCGCCAGGTCGCAGGAGCTGAGGAACCGGGCCGCCCAGACGCTCATCTTGTTCGGCACGGTCCTGGTCATCGCGGTCTTGATGGCGATTCCTGGTCAGGGGTATCGCACGCTCGGCGCTGAGTTGCTGGCCGCCGGTGTGGCCACTGGTGCTGGCCTCTACGTCCTGGACCGGCGCGCGAAAGCCAGCCGGAGCGATCAGGCGATCGCGCAGGTGCTGGAAGCCGTCACCCCCAACATGGTCACGTCGGTCCTGCTGCTCGCCGCCGCGATCGTCCTGGTTCTGGGCCTGGGCGCCGGGCTGTACGTCCTGGTCGCGCCCGTGCTCACGGCTCTGGTCGGCGGCGTTACCAGTGCCTGGCTGTTCCTGACCAAGATCACTGAATAGCGTGGTCCGGGACCGGGCTGGCCGTAGCCAGCGGCCGATGCCCGCCATGTCCGCTTCGTCGTGGCATTCGCCGTCGGCGCGTCAGATTGCGAGCCGCTCGAGAACTGCACCCACGCCCAGCTCGACCGCCGGCGGGGCCGGATCCAGAACGCTAGGACCAGTGCTTGCCGTTGCGGTAGTCACCGGCGAAGCTGCGGGCGATCGCGGACAGCACCTTCTGGTTGGAGGTGATCAGGCCGAGCTCGCGGTTGCGGTTGAGAGAGGTGCTGGAGAAGTTCTCCGAGCCGATGAACACCTTCGCGTGGCCGGTGCCGTAGTCGGCCTCGATCACCTTCCCGTGGATATAGAACCCGTGGGAGGAGCTGTAGTAGCTGATGTGCACCCCGGCGGCGGCCAGCCGGGAGAAGTCGCTGTCGTACTCGCCGCTCTCGTTCTCCCCGCACACCTTCACGTTGACCCCGCGCTTGGCCGCCTTGATGAGCGCGTCCTCAATCGTGGTGTCGCCCATCTCCTCGCTGTAGATCCGCAGGCTCTTGGTCGCCCCGCCGATGAGGGCGAGCAGCTTCGCCTGGGAGTCGGTCGGGGACCAGACCAGGTCCTTGCCGTCGCCGGGCTTGACGGAACGGTGGGCGAAGTCCGCGTTGAAGACCTGGGCGATCGCGGTCACGTCGGCCGCCTTGGTGTCGATGACCAGGAAGTCCCGGGTGCTGGAGTAGTACTCGCTGGTCAGGTTCGCGGTCATGATGACCGCCGTGGACCCGTCGACGAGCAGCGTCTTCTGGTGGGTGTACTCGAACCGGGTCGAGGACCAGACGACCTTGACCCGGTGTGACTTCAGGTAGTCGTAGGTGCTGGAGTTGTGGCTCTTCTCCCGCTGGTCCAGGATGACCTTGACGGTCACGCCGCGCTTGGCCGCCGCGGCCAGGTCGTGCTCGGCCTTGGTGTCGGAGAACTCGTACATGGTCAGGTCGATGCTGTGCCTGGCGTGCTTGATCAGCTGGTAGACGGGTGAGAACCCGGCCTGCGGCTCGGTGATCAGCGCGCCGGACTGGGCGGGCGCCGCCGCTGCCGAGCCCGCGCCCGAGGTGCCCCCGCCGGAGGTGCCCTCGCCCGAGGCCCCGGCGCCCGCCGTGGGCAGGCCCTTGCAGCCGGCCAGGGCGAGGATCGCGACGGCGGCCGCCGCGGCGAGCTTAGGGGCTCTCGGCTCTTCGCGGTCTTCATGACGGCCTGGGCACTGGGGCGGATCATGGGAGGCTCCGTTCCTTCCTGCGGCCAGGGGCCGGGCCGCAGCCTGACGTTCGCCCGTGCAGTACCCAGAAACCGGCCGCTAAGCATGCCCGCCGCGGAGCACTGGTTTTCTCGCTGCTACGTGCGGTGGGCTACTGTCGGCGCCGTGGGCAGCGCTGCGGACGGCGACATCGCCGTCGCCTTCCAGAAGGGCCGGTCGGACGCCCTGTCCCTGGTCTATGAGCGCTATGCCGCGATGGTGTACACCGTCGCGCTGCGCTCGCTCGGCGCGCCCACCGACGCCGAGGACGTGACGCAGCAGGTCTTCGTGGCCGCGTGGCGCGGCCGGGATTCGTTCGACCCCGGCCGGGGCGGGCTGTCCACCTGGCTGATGGCTATCACCCGCAACAAGGTCGTCGACGCGCTGCGGACCCGCGAGCGGGAGGCGGGCCGGGTGCGCGCCGCGGGAGCTAGCCTGGCCACCAGGCGGCCGGGCCCGGCGGATGGTCCCGGCCAGCCTGATCAGATCATCGACCGGGTCGTCCTCACCGACGAGATCGTCCGCCTGGGAGAGCCGCAGCGCCAGATCATGATGCTCGCCTTCTATACCGACCTCACGCACGAGCAGATCGCCGCCGCGCTCCGGCTCCCGCTCGGAACCGTGAAGAGTCACATCCGCCGCAGTCTCCAGCGGCTCCGGACCAGGCTGGAGGGTGACGGTGCCACACATTGACCCGGATCTCCTGGCGCTGCTGGCGCTGGGCGAGGACACCGCCGCCGAGGACCGCGCGCATCTGGCCAGTTGCCCGGAGTGCGCCACTGAATTGCGGCAGCTAACGAAGGTGGTGTCGGTGACGCGCAGCGGTCCGGACCTGCGGATGCTGGACTCGCCACCGCCCGCGCTCTGGTCACGGGTGGCCGCCGCGGCCGGCGTTGATCCGGTGCCCGGGCCAGTGACGGCACCGGAGACGGGCCGCAATCACCGACCGGATACGGCCGCCGGTCCGGGGCCGGTTCCGGCGGCGGAGCCGGGCCCATCGCAGGCCCGCCCCGCCTGGTGGCGCCGCCGCCCGCTGCTCACCGCGGCCGCGGGCCTGGTCGCGGGGCTGCTCATCGGGGCCGGCGGCGCCGCCGGCAGTCCACCAGCTCACGGCAGCACCGGCTGCGCATGCGGTGGCGAGCATCCCGCTCCGCCCGCTCCCGCAGTTCCCCCAATGGCAGGCGGCCCGCGGGACCGCGGTCATGGCCGAAGGCCCGCACGGGAAGCAGCTCACGGTGTCACTCCGCGCACCACGCAAGCCCGGCTTCTACGAGGTGTGGCTGCTGGCCCGCAACGGCACCAGCATGATCTCCCTGGGTGACCTCGGTCCCGGGCACTCCGGGAAATTCACCATGCCCCCCGGTGTTGACCTGGCCAACTACTCGCGGATCGATGTCTCGCTGCAGCCGTTCAACGGCAGCACGCTGCACTCGCGGACCAGCGTGGTGCGCGGTTCGCTGCCCCAGTGACCGAAATACGTCACCGAGTCTGCATCTGCGGCGACTCTGGCGCCGGTATCCCTTGCTGACATGACCGTGCCGCACGGCACGGTCGGGAAGGGAGACACCATGCGAGTGTTCCGGCGGCTAGCTGTGATCGCCGCGGCGGCGGGCCTGTTGCTAGGTCCGGCGGCCGGCATCGCCTCAGCAGGAGCACGCCCGGCGGCGTCAGCTGTGCACCTCAGGGGCGGGACGACCTCCGTCACGACGGCCAGTGGCATCGCCGTGGCCCTGTTCAAGGACGGGATCGTCCCGGTCGCCACCCTGCCCGGGCGTGAGGTGATCAAGTACCGGCATGGTCAGGTGGCCGCGAAGTTCGGGTTCCCGGTGACCGGCGGCAAAGTCAGCCTGAGCCCGCTCGGCGGCTACATCACCCACAGTGGCGGGATCTTGTTCATCGACCTCGCCACGGGCAAAAAGGTCAAGGTCAGCGACTTCGTGATCAGCCTGACCCACGCCAACCTGACCGGGATCGTCAACGGGAATCCCAAAGCACGCGTGACGCTGTTCAACCTCAGCCTCGCACACGCAACCCTCAAGGCCGGCAAGCACTCGGTGCGGGCCAGCGGAATCGTCGTGACCCTCACCAAGACCGCGGCGAGCGCCCTGGACGCCGCGCTCGGTACCAAACTGTTCAGCGCAGGACTGAAGCTGGGCACGGCCACCACCGTCCTCCGCTTCTGACCGGCCCCCGCGGTGCCGCGGCCGGTGATCCCGGTGGCGGCGCCGCGGTGCGCCCGTGGTGGCCTGCGCCCCCGAAATCTACGTATCCGCTACGGAGCCCGCACGCCGCAGGAAGCCATGGCCCGGCTCAAGACTCTCGATCGGCAGCGCAAGATGCAGGTCATGGTGATGTTCAGGAGGGTCAAGGACAGCCAGCGGCGGACTGACGGCCTGAGCCGGGACTACCGGGGGCCGAGACCGGTCTGCCCGTCGAGCAGCTCGCGGGCGGCGTCCTGGTGCCCCGCGTGCCGGGCCGTCTCCTCGATCATGTGCAGCATGATGGTCCGCAGATCGGTCACGTGCTCAGTGCCCTCCCGGTTGTGCCGGCCGACCGGCCGCGCGGAGAGCGGGGTCGTGGCCACAACGGCGTTCGCCCGGCTGATCTGGTCCCGGTAGAAGGCGAACACGACGTCCGGCGGCCGGTGGTCGTGTACGGGCGCGTCCTCGTCCTCCTCGTTCCCGGGGGGATCCTCGGGCCACGGTCGCGGGGCCGCGGATCCCAGGGCCACCTCCTGGAACCTCGCCAGCCGGGCACGGCAGCGGGTCCGGGGCGCCCGGCGGTCCCGCGCGCCGAGCTGGGCGGCCAGCAGCAGGTCGTCGAGGCCTTCCTCGCCGCCGCCCGCCGAGGTGACCTCGCGGCCCTGCTGGCCGTGCTGGCCCCGGACGTCGTCCGGCGGGCCGACCCGGCGGCGCTGCCACCGGGCGGCGAGACCGTGGTCCGCGGCGCCGGCGCGGTCGCGCGGCAGACGCTGGTCCTCGGGCCGCGCGCGAGGTTCGCGGAACCAGCTCTGGGGAACGGCGCGGTCGGTGTCGTGGTCGCCCCCCGGGCGAGCTGCTGCTCGCCCTCACCGTGACGGTGGCGGACGGCCGGATCGCCGGGTACGACGTGATCGCTGATCCCGCGCGGCTGCGCGGCCTGGACCTGGCGCTCCTGTGACTGGCCGGCGTGACGAGCCAGGCGGATGGGCCACGTCGATAACCGGTGATAACAGCAAGAGGCGCTCGGAAAACCGATGCGGCGGAACGCTGGGTCACGCGTAGGCTCGGCTCCGTGTCCCGGCCGTGGGCGGCGGCCAGTGAGGCTGGAGGTCCAGGTCATGCCCGATCAGGCGCCCGACGAAGCGGCCCGCGAGTTCGCCGCGGCGTTCCGCCTCTTCCTGGACTGGATTCACGGGCCCGGCACCGCCGAGGCCAACGAGGTGTCCGTGCTGATCCGCGACAGCCTGGGGTCCGATGGCGCGCAGCACTCGGTGGTGACCCGCGAGCTGCCCCCGTTCGAGCACGTCAACCTGCAGACCGCCCTCGACGCCTGGTCAGCGCGCGCGGGGCGCACGGTGCAGGTGAGCGGCATCGCCCTGCCGCCGCACTACGGGGGCCTGTCGCTGCAGCAGCTGGTCGCGGGGGAGGGGCTGCCACCGCTGCGGCTCACGGCGCCCGCGCTGACCGACCTGCCGAACGGGCCAGGGTCGACCCTCGGGTGCCTGCGCCTGGCCCTGCTGCTGGTGACCGATCAGAACGGCCGGTACGTCGTGATGATCCAGGCCCCGAACGAGCATCACGGGGCTCTGGAGATCGAGGTCGCTGGCCTGCCCGTGGACCTGGCCCAGCGCCTGCTCGCCGAGCTGGACGAGCTGCGGGCCGAGCTCAACGTGTACCGCGGCCACCTGCTCGACGTATCGCTGAACCCGATGGGTGGTGTCGTCCTCACGTTCGCCGGCCCGCCCGGGCTCAGCCGCGACGACGTCGTGCTGCCGCCCGCCGTGCTCGCGCGGGTCGAGCGGCATGCCCTGGGGGTAGCCAGCCACCGGGCGGCGCTGCTGGCCGCCGGGCAGCATCTCAAGCGCGGCCTGCTGCTGTACGGGCCGCCGGGCACCGGCAAGACGCACACCATGCGCTACCTGCTGGGACAGATGGGCGGCTACACGCGCCTGGTGCTGACCGGACGCTCCCTGGTGGCCGTCGGCGCGGTGACCGACCTGGCCCGGGCCTTGCAGCCCGCCGTCGTGGTGCTCGAGGACGTTGACCTCGTCGCCGAGGAACGCTCGATGGGCCCGGCGTCGAGTCCCGTGCTGTTCGACCTGCTCGACGCCATGGACGGGGCGGCCCCCGACGCCGACCTGCTGTTCCTGCTGACCACCAACCGCGCCGACCTCCTGGAGCCCGCCCTGGCCGCGCGGCCGGGACGGGTCGACGTCGCCGTCGAGATCGCCCTGCCGGACGCCCCGGCCCGGGAACAGCTGCTGCGGCTCTACGGGCAGGCCGTCCCGCTGGCCCTGACCGAGGACGACGTGAACCTCGCCGTCGAGCGCACCGACGGCACCACGGCGTCGTTCCTGAAGGAGCTGATCCGGCGGAGCGTGCTGGAGTCACTGCAGGACGACCCGGCGCTGACCGCCGTCACCGGGGCGCAGCTGGCCCGCGCACTCGACGACCTGCTCGACGCGGCCCAGGCGGTGACCCGCACCCTGCACGGGGTGGGAGTGGACCCGGCCGACCTGCCGGCCGGCGGGGCGCTGTCGCGCGGCCCCGGCGGCGGGGCCTGGATGTCCTACGGTCCCCGGGGCATGGTGCGGCGGCGCTTCCGCTGAAGCAGCGACCAGATAGGACGGCAGCTGGGAAAAATCTTCACCCCGACCGGTAGTAGAGCGTCCGGCCCGTTCGTCATCTGCGTGACAAACGGAAAAGGGAGGGCAACACCATGAAGTACCTGATGCTGGTCTGCACGGACCCGGACTACACGCCTGGCCAGGACGACGGCGCCCCGGACGTCGAGGACTGGGTCTCGGACATGGACGGCAAGGGGATCAGGCTGATGGGCAACCGCACCCGGCCGGCCAGCGACGCCACCACGGTGCGGGTCCGCAACCGTGAGGTCCTGCTGACCGACGGCCCCTACGCGGAGACCAAGGACCTGATCGCCGGCTTCGACGTCCTCGAGTGCGCCGACCTGGACGAGGCGATCGAGGTCGCGTCCAGGCACCCGATGGCCTGGGCCGGGGCGATCGAGCTGCGGCCGTTCTGGCTTGATGACCAGGACTAGCAGCTGGCCAGGACCGGCGTGACCGCCCAGGCCGGGGACCAGTGGTAACGCAGGCTCAAGAGCGCATCGCCGGGATCTACGCCGACGGGTGGAGCCGGGTCGTGGCCGCCATGATCCGGCTCACCCGCGGCGACTGGGACCTGGCCGAAGAGTGCGCCCAGGACGCCTTCGCGCAGGCACTCCAGAAGTGGCCGGACTCAGGCGTCCCGGACGAGCCGCTGGCGTGGCTCACCACGACGGCGCGGCACCGCGCCATCGACCGGATGCGCCGCGCGTTGACCGAGGCGGCGAAGCTGCGGGAGGTGGCCGCCATGCAGCCGGATCCACCGCCGTACGCCCGGGACAGCGAGATCCCGGACGAGCGCCTGGAGCTCATGTTCACCTGCTGCCATCCGTCGCTGAACCTCGACGCCCAGGTGGCGCTGACCCTGCGCAGCCTGGCCGGCATGAGCACCGCCGAGATCGCCCGCGCGTTCCTGCTGCCAGAACGCACCATGGGCCAGCGCCTTTTCCGGGCCAAGCAGAAGGTCGCGCACGCGGGCATCCCGTTCCGGGTGCCACCCCCGCACCTGCTGCCTGAACGTCTTCCCGCCGTCCTGCACGTCCTCTATCTCCTGTTCAACGAGGGCTACGGGCACCCGGGGGAGACCCGGCTGGCGCAGGAAGCCATCCGGCTGGCCCGGGTGCTCGCCGCGCTGATGCCCGACGAGCCCGAGGCGCACGGCATGCTCGCGCTGATGCTGCTGCACGACGCCCGCCGCCCGGCGCGCACCGACGCCAGCGGCAATCTGGTCACCCTGGACGAACAGGATCGCTCGCTCTGGGACGCCGGCCAGATCGCCGAGGGGACGGCGGTCCTGGACCGGGCCCTGCGCCGGCAGTGGGCCGGCCCGTTCCAGATCCAGGCGGCCATCGCGGCGTGCCATGCCACCGCGGCCGCCGCGGACCAGACCGACTGGCCGCAGATCGTCGGGTTGTACGGGCAGCTCGCGCGGGTGGCGCCCAGCGTGGTCGTGGACCTGAACCGGGCCGTCGCGGTCGGCATGGCGGACGGCCCCGAGGCCGCGCTGCTCCTGGTCGACGAGATCGCCGGGACCGGGCAGCTGGACGGCTACTACCTGCTGCACGCGACGCGGGCCGACCTGCTTCGGCGCGCCGGGCGGACGCCGGAGGCGGGTGAGAGCTACCGGAAGGCCCTCGGCCTCGCGCCGACCGAGGCGGAACGGCGTTTTCTCGCCAGCCGGCTGTCCGGGCTCTGACGATAATGAGCAGCGTGGACAACACCCACTACAGCCTGGTGGTCGCGGCGGCGCAGGCGGCGGGACCGTGTCCCCCCGGCGACGAGGCAGCCTGGGGCCGCCGGGTGCAGAGCCTGACCGTGGACCTGCACCTGATCGCCCAGCAGGCCAGGCAGGACGTCGAGCGGCTGGAGTCAGCCCGGACCTTCGTCGCGTTCCTGGAGAAGGTCGAGATCGAGGAGTCGAGCCGCCGCGGGCTGCTCACGCTGCGGCTGCCGTCCGGCGAGAGCGAGCCGATCCGCACCGAGCAGAAAGACAGCGACCGCGGCCGGGCGCTGATCGAGCGGGCCCGCTCGCTGGAAGGGCGCTGGGTCCTGGTCTACCGCTACAACGAGCGGAAGGCCGGGCAGCGGAATCAGTCGGTCAGGATGCTGGCCCACCTGATGGACATGGGCGTGGACGGTGCCGTGCCCGGCACCGCGGCGAAGAAGATCGTGCTGCAGGAGGCGGCGGGGGACACGGCCCGCGCCCAGCAGGCGTGGGCCGCCGCTGGCCTGCCCGGGACCGGGCCGGTCAGCGTGGATCAGCTGGAGCAGGCGCGCGCCGCGGCCCGTCAGGCCGGATAAGAAGCCAGGCGGGCAGACGGCTCTTGTCCGGCGGGCGCCGCGTCTGATAACAGCAAGATGCGCTCGGGCGTCCAGGGCACGGGACCGCTCTCTCCCCGGTCGTGGCGCGATAACAGCAAGAGGCGCTCGTACAGCCACGGCAGGCCCGTCCGGCCCAGGGGAGTGGATGGTCCGGGCCGGACCAGATCGGCTCGAACCGGTCCGGCCCGGTTTCGTCCCGGACCATGGCTCATCAAGAACGTGCCGGCGTGTCTGAGCCGTCGGCTTCTTGCTGTTATCGCTTGTGACGTCATACGCTCGGGGCATGCCTGAAGTGGACGCCCGCACGCCGGCCAGCGTGGCCATTGACGACTTCGCCCGCCATCTGTCTGACCGGCAGTTCGCCGCCAGTACCCGCCGGATCCGCAGGCACTTCCTGGAGGAGTACCTGCAGCACGCCCAGCAGGCCGCCGGTGCCGGCCAGCTGACAGCCGGGGAGCTCATGGACCCCAGCCGGGCCGCGGCGTGGCTCGCCGACGCAGCCGACGGCAAGCTGCGCACCCGCAACACGCTGCGCGGCCCCGAGGCCGCCTCCTACCCGAACTCCATGAGGGTGCGCATCCGCTCCTACAACGCGTTCGCCGAGTTCCTCGGGCTGCCCGACCGCCGTGACAACGAGCCGCCGGCCCGGGGCTTCTACCTGACCCCCGCCGACACCCAGCGGCTCCTGTACGACCTGACCACCCGCCTGCCCATCCTGGGCGACGTGGCCATCGCGCTGCGCACCGCGGCCGTGGCCGCGCTCGTCGCCGACACCGGGCGGGGCGTCCCCGAACTGGCCGGCCTCGCGGTCGGCGCGCTGCACCTGGACGGCGAGGCTCGCGTCGAACTCGCCGACGGTCCGTGCCGCCTCAGCGGCCCGGCCGTGGCGATCCTCACCCGGTGGCTCGCAGCCCGCGCAGAGATCATCGCCGAGCTGCAGGGCAGCGACCCTGGCTACCTGTGGATCCCGGTCAAGCCCGGGCGGCCCCGGGGCGGCCAGCCGCCGGTCAAGCCGGGCCTCGCCCCGGCGGCGGTGCGGACCCTGCACGCCGCCCACCGCACTCTCGTCAGCCGGACGCTGGGCACCCCGCTTCGCCCCGGTGCCCTCCGCGCGGCAGGCGAACGTTCTGGTTGACCGAGGGCTCTCCAGACGGCGGACGGCCACCGTCGCGGGCGTCCCCGGGCCCGGATTGACGCAACTGGCCGGTTGCCATAGTATAGCAACCAGAAAGTTGCTACTCAATGGAGGCTCTCATGGCGTTCCCCGACCGTATCGAGCGGGCCGTTGACATCGCCCACCCGCCGGCCACCGTGTGGGCCGCGCTCACCACGGCCGAAGGCCTGGGCACCTGGTTCGGCAACCAGGCGACGATCGACCTGCGCCCCGGCGGGTCAGCCCAGATGACGTGGGACCACGGTCACCGCGCCGACATGCGGATCGAACGGGTCGAGGAACCCACGGTGTTCGGCTTCACCTGGCACATCTACGGTCTGCCCGACGACGACCCGCGCCGCACCTACGTCGAGTTCACGCTCGAGCCGAACGACTCGGGCACCCGCCTGACGGTGGTCGAGTCCGGCTTCGCCCAGCTGACCGACGACGCCTTCCGCGAAGCGTACGACGGCAACACCAAGGGCTGGGCCAGCGAGCTGGGTGAACTGGTCGACTACCTCGATGCCGCCTGACATTGAGGCGATCGCCGAGCAGGTCTTCGCCGCCCTGGCCGACCCCAGCCGCCGCGCCATCCTGGCCGCGCTGGCGGAGGGCGGTCCGGCCACGGCCACCGACCTGGCCGGGCGCCTGCCGATCACGCGGCAGGCCATCGCCAAGCACCTGGCCCTGCTCGCCGAGGCTGGCCTGGTGACGGCCGAACCGGGCGAGCGGCGCCGGGTGCGCTACCGGCTGCGTTCGGCGCCGATGCAGGTGGCGCAGCAGTTCCTGGCCGCGCTGGCCCGCGACTGGGACGGCCCGCTCGACGCCCTGCGCGACCACCTCAACGGCTGAGCCCGCCGTCAGCCGCGAACCCTGGAGGAGACATGAACGACCACGTATCTGCCGGGCTGCCGGTGGTGGCCGACCGGGCCACTTTCCAGGCTGAACTGGACACGCTGCGGGCCCGGGAGAAGGCGCACACCCGGGAAGGCGACGCGATCGCCGCGGCCCGCCGGCGCCTGCCCATGGTCGAGATGGACGCCAGCCTCACGCTGACCGGGCCGCACGGCCCGCTGACCCTGCTCGACGCGTTCGAGGGCCGCCGCCAGCTGATCGCCTACTACTTCATGTGGCACCCCGGCCAGCCCGCCGCCGCCCAGTGTGAGGGCTGTACTTTCTATAACGCCCATATCGGCGAGCTGTCGTACCTGCATTCGCGGGACGTCACGTACGCCACCTTCGCCCAGGGCCCGTACGAGCAGAGCGTCCGCTACCGGGACTTCATGGGCTGGGACATGCCCTGGTACTCCGCGGAGGACTCCGCCGGCCGGCTGCTGTCCGGGCGCCAGGCCGGCTTGTTCCATCTGGTGTGCTACCTGCGGGACGGCGACCGCGTCTTCGAGACCTACTGGACGACCCGGCGCGGCGTCGAGGCGATGGACTACAGCTACGCGCTGATGGACCTCACCGTGTACGGACGCCAGGAATCGTGGGAGGACTCGCCTCCTGGCTGGCCGCAGCACTGCTCCAACACGCGGACTGACGCTGGCCCGCCCGCCTGGACGCCGGTGCAGGCGTGGCCGGGCGGGCGCCCCATCGCCCAGTGGTCCCGCCTGGACGCCGGACGCTCCGACGACCTGGGTCACGCCCCCGCCTAGAGAAAGCCGAAGACATGCTGGACACCGAACCGCTCCGGGACGCCTACCAGAGCCTGCTAGACGCCGCCGCCGCGGTGGCCGGCGCCGGCCACCCGGGC
Source organism: uncultured Actinomycetes bacterium (assembly GCA_963781085.1). GTDB lineage: Bacteria > Actinomycetota > Actinomycetes > Streptosporangiales > Streptosporangiaceae > RYN-230. The sequence goes on along the minus strand of CAWAES010000048.1, from coordinate 141,636 downwards.
CCTGTCCCGCCGGACGGCGAGTGGAACGCCGACCAGATCCTGGCCCACGTGGCCATCGTCACCGCCACCACCATCGCTGCCGTCTCTGCGGTCGCCTCGGGAACCAGCGCGACGTTCGACAACCGGATAGCGCTAGACACCTGGACCATCGAACGCCTCGTCGCACGGGCCGGCGGCAACGCGGGACTGCGGGACCGCGTCCGCGCCCAGGGGGACTGCCTCTGCGCCCTCGGCGGGCCAGCGCTGAGCGAGGCCGAACTGAGCACGCCGGTGCCCACCCTGCTGCTGTCCGGTGACACGGTCCTGGTCGATCAGCTCGTGCCGCTGAGGGAGCTCGTCACCGGCCTCGCGGACGTGGAGCTGCCCGGCCATGCCCAGCAGCTGCTGTCCCTGCTGCCGGACGCCGCCCGGACGGGAGCCACGGCGTGACCTCCGCGGCCCAGAACACGAAAACCCAGCCCGAACACAACCAGCCAGAACACAACCAGAAGGTGGAGATGAAGATGAAGTCACCCCCGATCGTGTCCGCGCACGAGTGGGAGACCGCGCGCCAGCAGCTGCTGGTGAAGGAGAAGGAGCTGACCCGGGCCCGTGACGCGCTGGCCGCGGAGCGGCGGCGGATGCCGTGGCTGGCCGTGGACAAGGAGTACGAGTTCGAGGGTCCCGGGGGCGCGGTGAGCCTGGCCGGCTTGTTCGCGGGGCGCCGCCAGCTGATCGTCTACCGCGCCTTCTTCGAACCCGGCGTCTACGGCTGGCCCGAGCACGCCTGCCCCGGCTGTTCCCTGGTCGCCGACCAGGTCGCCCACGTCGCCCATCTGAACGCCCGCGACACCACCCTCGTCTTCGCCTCCCGGGCGCCGCAACCCGACATCGAGCGGGTCAAGGCCACGATGGGCTGGGACATCCCCTGGTACACCCTGACCGACAGCTTCGACGCCGACCACGGCGTGGACGAGTGGCACGGCACGAACGCGTTCATCCGCGACAGCGACCGCGTGTACCGCACCTACTTCGTCAACAACCGCGGCGACGAGGTCATGGGCGGCACCTGGGCCTACCTCGACCTGACCGCGCTCGGCCGCCAGGAGGAGTGGGAAGACTCACCCGAGGGCTACCCGCAGACCCCGCCCTACTCCTGGTGGAGATGGCACGACGCGTACGACGACGCCGGGGCGCCGCAAGAGACGGCCTGACGCGCGCCACGTCCTGCGGCGTGGCGGGCGCTGGGCACGGTAGCCTGGCACCCGTGCTGAGGCAGGTCGCGGAGGGTGTGCTGGTCCACCAGAGCGAGTTCTGCCAGAGCAACGCCGTCGCCGTGCACGGCCGGGCTGGCGTGCTGCTCATCGACCCCGGGGTGCTCGGCGACGAAATGGCCTGCCTCGCGAACGACCTGTCCGACTCGGGCCAGGCCGTGGTGGCAGGCTTCTCGACGCATCCGCATTGGGATCACCTGCTCTGGCACGCCAGGCTCGGCGCGGCGCCCCGTTACGGCACGGCGCGCTGCGCGGCCACGGCCCGGGACCGGCTGTCAGACCCGGGCGCGAAGGCCCGTGTCGCCGGGCAGTTGATACCGCCGGACATCGCCGGGCAGGTACCGCTGGACCTGCTCGGCCACATTGCCGGCCTGCCCGCCGGGACGGCGCAGATTCCCTGGGACGGCCCTCAAGTCCGGATTGTCGAGCACCAGGCGCACGCCCCGGGCCATGCGGCGCTGCTGATTGAGGAACGCGGGGTCCTCGTCACCGGCGACATGCTCTCTGACGTCCTGATCCCGATGCTCGACCTGAACGCCGCCGCGGACCCGGTCGGGGACTACCTCGCCGCGATGCGGCTGCTGGAGGGCGTGGCGGGCGGCGCCGACGTCCTCGTTCCCGGCCACGGGTCCGTCGGCGGAGCTGGTCAGCTGCGTGCACGGATCGACCAGGACCGGGCGTACGTGCACGCCTTGCGTGACGGCCATGTTCCCGGCGACCCGCGGGTCGGCCCGTCGGCCAAGGACGGCTGGGACTGGGTGGCCGGCGTGCACGGCCGGCAAGTCCAGGGCCTCGCCCGAAGAAGCGAGCGCGACGGGACGCCCGGCTAGCGATCCCGTCGCGGGCGGTGGGCGGCCTGGCCGGGCCGGCGTCAGGGGCTCGTGAGGACGACGAGTTGCTGGGTCGCCCGGGTCATCGCGACATAGCGGTTGACCGCTCCTTGGACGCCGCCGCCGAAAGCTTCCGGATCGACCAGGACGACCAGGTCGAACTCGAGTCCCTTGGCCAGCTCCGGGGTCAGCGAACGGACCCGGGACGTCGCCGCGAACGCTGGGTCGCCGATGACGGCAGCGGTCCCGTCGGCGTGCGCGGCGAGCCACGCGGCGAGCACTGAGCCCAGATCCGAAACGGATCCGTGGCCGACGGGAACGCCGGTGGCGCGGATGGAGGTCGGCACGTTGGCGTCCGGGAGCACGGCCCGGATGACCGGCTCAGCTTCGGTCATGACCTCTTCCGGCGTCCGGTAGTTGATGCTCAGCGAAGCCACCCTGATCCGGTCCAGCCCGACCCGCTCCAGCCGTTCCGGCCACGACTCGGGGAACCCGTGCCGGGCCTGGGCGCGGTCCCCGACGATGGTGAAGCTCCGGGACGGGCAGCGCAGCAGCAGCATCTGCCACTCCGCGTCGGTCAGTTCCTGGGCCTCGTCCACGACGACGTGCGCGAACGGGCCGGCCAGCACGTCCGGATCGCTGCCGGGCAGCGCGGCGTCATTGACCAGGACGTCCTGGAAGTCCTCGCCGCGCAGCATCGTGACCAGGCCGGTGCCGTACTCGTCTGCTGCGTCCGCGACCTCGATCAGGGTGTCGAGCACCTGGGCCATCTGCTCGCGTTCCGCGGCGACCGCGGCGTCACGCCGGCGCTGGCGCCGGGCCGCCTCCGGGTCGCCGAGCCGCTGCCGGGCCGCGTCCAGGAACGGCAGGTCGGACACCGTCCAGGCCTGGGAGTCCTCGCGCTGCAGCCGCGAAACCTCGCCGGGGCTGAGCCAGGGAGCGCACAGCCGCAGGTAGGCGGGGACTGACCACAGGTCTGCGACCAGGTCAGCCGCCTCGATCAGCGGCCACGCGCGGCCCAGGGCGGTGCGCAGCTCCCGGTTCGCCAGCAGCGACTTGCGGAACAGGTCAGCCGGGACGTCGTCGTCGCGGGAGTCCATCAGGATCGCGAGCAGCGCCTCCTGGATCTGGCCGCGCGCCTCGTTGTGCGGGGTACCGGGGTCGGGTGCCCCGAACGCCTCGGCCCAGTCGCTGGCGCTCAGCCAGACGTCGGACCAGTGGGTCTCGACTGTCATCCCCTGGGCAGGCGGCTGCTCGTAGAACCTGACGGCCGGCTCGATCGCCTTCACCAGGTCCGCGGACGACTTCAGGCGGGCCACGTCCGGGTCGGTCTCGGCCGCTGCCGTGGTTCCCTCGGGGACGAGGTCCCGCAAGGTGGCTGTCTGCACGCCGTCCTCGCCGAGGCTGGGCAGGACGTCGCCGACATAGGCCAGGTAAGGCTGGTGCGGGCCGACGAACAGCACACCGCCCCGGCGGTGACCGAGGCGGGGCTCGGAGTACAGGAGGTAGGCGGAACGGTGCAGGGCGACGACGGTCTTCCCCGTGCCCGGGCCGCCGTCTACGACCAGAGCGCCCCGGGACCCGGCGCGGACGATGGCGTCCTGGTCGGCCGCGATGGTGCCGAGCACGTCGCGCATCCGGGGCGACCGGCTGGCCCCCAGGCTGGCGACGAAGGCGGACTGGTCGTCCAGCGCGGCGTGCCCTTCAAGCCCGTCCGCGGTGAACACCTCGTCCCAGTAGTCGCTGACCCGGCCGCGGGTCCAGCGATACCTGCGGCGGCTGGCCAGGCTCATCGGGTTGGCGTGGGTCGCTCCGAAGAACGGCTCAGCCGCGGGGGAGCGCCAGTCGAGCAGCAGCCGCCGGCCCGCGCTGTCGGTGAGGCCAAGCCGTCCCACGTACACGGGCTCAGGGTTGTCCGTGCCGACGATCCGCCCGAGGCACAGGTCCAGGCCGAAACGGCGCAGGACCCGCAGGCGAGCGCCCAGCCGGTGGATCTCCATGTCCCGGTCCATCGCTGCCTGGCCGATGCCGCCGGGCGCGCTGCGCTCGGCGTCGAGGCGGCCGGACAGGTCAGCGATCGACTGCTCCAGGCTCCATGCGATGGCCGCGAAGTGCTGCTCGTCACCGGCGATCAGCGCCGGGTCGGCCTTGGCGGCGAGGCGGTCGGGAAGGTCGAACGCGCTGGTGGTCTGGGAGTTCACGGCATCAGCTCCGATCTGAGGTCGCGGGCAGTCATCGGGGCGCGGCAAGGCGCGGGTTCTCGTGTTCTGGGCGCGGGACGACGCTCCTGGCGACGTCCGGCCGCTGGTCAGGAAGGCTGGCCGGCGAGCGGCGCTGCCGCCTTCAGGGGCGCGCCGAACCAGCAGGACAGCGCTTCCCGCAGCGCGGGCCCGGCGGTGGCGGCTGGTTCGCCGGTGGCTGCGGCCCAGGCGATGTGGGCGTCCGGCCGGATCAGCAGGGCGTCGGCTGGCCGGTGATCGCTGGCCGCGGTGTGGATGTTGACGCGATGCCGCCAGTCGCCGGCGGCCTCGCGGAGGTCTGCGCGGCCGGCCAGGTCGAGGAGGACGGGGCGCGCGGGGCGCATGAGTTCGGCGACGCTGGTCATGCCCTGGCCGGTGCGCAGGGCGAGGTCGGGTGCGAAGGTGCCGGCCAGGGCGTGCGGGCTGGGGCCGGGCATCGGGTAGCGCGTGCCGGTGCCGGCGATGAGCGCCCCGACCCGCCGCAACGGCTGCTCGTCGGCGAGCAGTTCGAGGAAGAGTTCCCGGAGCGCTCGTGCGGCCGGGTCCTGCCCGCGGCGCAGCGCCACCTGGGCCTGGGTCTGCAGCAGGGCGCGGGTCCCGGCGAAGTGGCGTTCGCGGTGATAGGTGTCCAGCAGGCCGGCCGGCGCCCAGCCGCCGACGGCGGCGGCGGCCAGCTTCCAGGCCAGGTTGACCGCGTCGAGCATGCCGGCGTTGATGCCTATACCGGTGGCGGGAAACTGATGGGCCGCGTCGCCGGCCAGCAGGATCCGCCCGTCGCGGTACCGTTCGGCCTGCCGGGCCTGAAACGCGTAGCGCGACAAGCGCGTCACGTCGGCCAAGGGCAGGTCCGCGCCGAGCACCCGGCGGATGCTGTCCTGGAACTCGGTCAGGGTCATCGGCGCGTCGCCGCCGTCGCGGGCGGGCTCGTCTTCGGTGGTCTGGACCAGCAGAACCCCCGAGCTGAGGGACCCGAACCCGAACACACCGCGATCTGTCCGGGTGAATCCCGGGCGGATCCTGCCCAGCCCGGGGACGGCCAGGTCACCGTTACCGAGCCGGGTGACCGAGTCGGGCACGGTGACTTCGCCTAGCCGGTTGACCTCTGGATAGGTGGTGCCGGGGAACGGGATCCCGGCCAGGTCGCGGACCGTGCTGCGGGGGCCGTCGCAGCCGGCCAGGTAGCGGCCGGTCACCCGGTAGAGCCCGTCCGGGCCGCGCACGTCGGCGGTCACCGTGGCGTCGTCCTGGCTGACCCCGACGACCTCGTGCCCGCGGCGTATGACGGCGCCGAGTTCGCGGGCGTGCTCGCCGAGCAGGCGCTCGAGCCGCGGTTGCGGCAGATGCACCGCCTGTGTCGGAGGATCGGCCAGGTGTGAGAAGTCCAGCTGCACACCGCCGAACGGGGCCGCGGGAGCCGGGCCGACGGGGCGGCCGCTGGCCGCTTCGACCCGGTCCAGCAGGCCCCGGTAGCGCACCAGTTCCACGATCTGCCCGTTGAAGCCGTTGGCCTTCGGGGTCTGCGGCAGGTGCGGCTGCCGCTCCAGTACCAGCGGCCGCACCCCGGCCAGGCACAGCTCAGCGGCCAGCATCAGGCCAGTCGGGCCGGCCCCCACGACGATCACGTCGGTGTACGTCACCCGGCCACTCCTCTCGCGGTCGTCTGTCACCGGCGGCTTCCCCGGCAGCTGGCCCGGGCCGGCGTCCCCGCGCGACCTGCACGCCGGCAGCAACACACGCACGTCACGTCCCCCATCTCCGTAAGTTGTGGCCCCGGCCTGCGATTATGCGGCACGACCCGGGTCTTGCGGCAAGCCCCCCTGTGCGCTATAGATTGAAAATGGAGGGGAGTAGGTACCCCTCCTTTTCCTTGGCCGCTCTCGGGAGACCGGGCGACCTCCTCGCGAAGCACCGGCCCCTCGCACGTGCCGGTACCGCCCGGCCACCGACGACGCGATGGGCTCAGGGGAAGCCGGTAAGACTCGTGTCGTCACGCCCAGGCGTCTGAGTCCACCCAGGTCGTCCGGTCCGGCGTCGACCCTCGGGCCGCGGGCGCAGCCGAGCCGGGTGACGGTCTGGCGGTCCGGGCGGCGCGACGGCGGAAGACTCGCGCGAGATTTCCGGCCGGGGATGTCAAGACGACGGCGGCGGCTCCGACCAACCAGTCGAAGGGCCCAGCCGGGGCCCGCGAACCACGAGGAGTACGAGATGAAGTTCCTGATCAGCCTGCATATCAACCCGGCCGTGCTGGACGCGCTGACCGACGAGGAGAAGGCGGCGATCGGTGAGGGCCACGGCACGTTCATCGCGGCGCTGAAGAAGTCCGGCGAGCTGATCAGCACGCAGGCGCTGGTCGACCCGTCGCAGGCGGCCGTGGTGTCGGTGCGCAACGGCCAGCCGGTGGTGACCGACGGGCCTTTCCTGGAGTCCAAGGAGTATCTGGGCGGTTTCTACCTGATCGACTGCGAGAACAAGGAGCGGGCGATCGAGCTGGCGGCGCAGATCCCGGACGCCGCGATCGAGGGCCTGGGGGTCGAGGTGCGGCAGGTGATGTTCGCTGACGGACAATTGGAGGCATGACAGCACCAGCCATCGAGGACCTGCTGCGTGAGCTCACGCCGCAGGTCCTCGGCACGCTGGTACGCCGGCATGGCCAGTTCGAAGGGTGTGAGGACGCCGTGCAGGAGGCCGTCCTCGCCGCCACCGTGCAGTGGCCGGACGGGGGAGTGCCGGACAACCCGCGCGGCTGGCTGACGACTGTCGCGTCCCGGCGGCTCATCGACCACGATGCGCAGTGACGCCGCGCGCCGCGAGCGGGAGCGGGCGACAGCCACCGACGTGGTGCCCGAGGACGTACCAGACACCGACGACACGCTGGTCCTGCTGTTCCTGTGCTGTCACCCGACGCTGACCGCGGCCTCCCAGACCGCCCTGACGCTGCGCGCGGTCGGCGGCCTGACCACTGCCGAGATCGCCCGCGCGTTCCTGGTGCCGGAGGCCACGATGGCGGCCAGGATCAGCCGGGCCAAGCAGCGGATCAAGGCCGCCGGCAGCTCGTTCAGCCTGCCGGACGGCGCGGAGCGCGAAGAGCGGCTCCGGGTCGTCCTGCACGTGCTCTACCTGATCTTCAACGAGGGCTACACCGCCTCCTCGGGCAGCGAGTTGCACCGCGCCGACCTCGCGCACGAGGCGATCCGGCTGGCCAGGACGGTGCACGCGCAACTGCCCGGGGACGGCGAGGTGTCCGGGCTGCTCGCGCTGATGCTGCTGACCCACGCCCGCCGGGAGGCACGGACGACGGCGGCCGGCGACCTGGTGCCGCTGGACGAGCAGGACCGTGCGACGTGGGACCGCGGGCTGATCGACGAGGGCACTGAGCTGGCGAAGGCGTCGCTGGCCGCCCCGGCGCTGGGGCCTTACCAGCTGCAGGCCGCCATCGCCGCCACGCACGCCGACGCAGCCACCGCCGCGGAGACCGACTGGCCGCAGGTGCACGCTCTCTACCTGATCCTGGAGCGGATCGCGCCCAACCCGATGGTCACCCTCAACCGGGCGATCGCGCTCGCCGAGACCGAGGGCCCGCAGGCCGGGCTGGCCCTGCTGTCCACCTTGGACAGCTGACGAGCGGATGTCCGGGCATCACCGGCTGCTGTCGGTCCGGGCGCATCTGCTGGAGAAGACCGGCGACACAGCCGGGGCGCATGAGCACTACCGGCGTGCCGCGAAGGCCACCGCCAGCCTCGCCGAGCAGCGCTACCTGGAGTCCCGGGCCCGCCGGGTGAGACCAGGAGCCACGAGACCGCGGGACAGGCAGGACACGCGCGCGAGCTGACGGCCAGGGTTATGCCTGAGCACAGCCGGTCACCGCCATTGTTCGTTCTGGCGCTAATCTCGGGTCCGGGCCAGCGGGGGAGTGGCCGCACCGGCCAGACGGTGGTGGGCAGGGCCACCGGAACCGGAAGTGCGACGGCGCCTGCGGTTCCGATTTGTCCAAGGCGCTCGCCCCGGACCGGGGGACAATCGGGATGAGGGAGGGATGCCGATGACCTCGGGCGACCAGGCACCAGCTGACGGCGGCGACCAGTCAGGGAGGGCAGGCCCGGACGCGGGAACGGGCCAGGCAGTGATGGGGGCGTGGCAGACCCTGGGGCCGCTGATGGACCTGGTCACCCCGATGGCGCTCCGGGTCGCCGCGACGCTGCGGCTCGCGGACCTCATGCCCGACGACGGCACCGGCGAGGGGGCTGTCCTCGGCGATCTGGCCAGACGCGCCGGGGCCGACCCGGAGGCTCTGGCGCGCGTGCTGCGCCACCTGGTGCAGCACGGGGTGTTCACCGAGCCGAGCCCGGGACAGTTCGCGGTCAACCAGACCGCCGCGCTGCTGCGCACCGGCCAGCCCGGTGCGGTGTGGCTGGATCTGGATGGTTTCGGCGGCCGGATGGATCTGGCGTTCACCGGCCTGATGCACACCGTGCGCACCGGCGAGCCGGCCTGGGAGCAGGTTTTCGGCCAGCCTTTCTGGGCCTACCTGGACGCCAACCCCCCGATCAGCGCCTCCTTCGACGCGACCATGGCGGTAGACGCCGGGAACGCCGCGGTGGCGGACGGCTACGACTGGACGTCGGTGCGGCACGTGGCCGACATCGGCGGCGGCACCGGGACGCTCATCGCCGAGGTGCTGCGGCGCAACCCGCGGCTGCGCGGCACGCTGGCCGACCTGCCGGAGACCGCGGCCCGCGCCCGGCAGTACCTGGCCGGGCTCGGCCTGGGCGGCCGGTGCGAGGTCGTCGGCCAGAGCTTCTTCGACCCGTTGCCCGCCGGGGCGGACGCCTACCTGCTCAGCCGCGTCATCCATGACTGGGACGACGCCGCCGCGAGCGCGATCCTGCGCCGCTGCGCCGAAGCGGCGGGCGGCACCGGCCGGGTGCTGGTGATCGAATCGCACGGCTCTCCCGGCAGCGACCCCGCCGCGTTCGCGGAGATGAACCTGCGCATGCTCGTCCTGGCCGGTGGCCGCGAGCGCACCATCGACGACTACTCAGCCCTCGCCGCGCAGGCCGGCCTTCAGGTCACCGCGGTATACGACATCACGGAGCGATACATGATCATCGAGTGTGCCGCCGTGTGACCGGCGGCCCCCGTGCCCGGTCTCACCGCATCTGGCCCGGCGCCAGCGATCTGACCTGCGAGGACCAGGTTCGGTGATGTTCGGCCGCCGGTGCTGGCGCCCAGATGGCATACAGAAGCCTGGGGCCCGGACGGCGTCCGGGCCCCAGGCTGGCCGCTCCGGGCGTCAGGCCCCAGGCTGGCCGCTCCGTGAACCTGCCGGTCACCCCGAGAGACTTGTCCTTTGATGGACGAGGATCGCAGGAGACATCTACGGGCCGCCGGGCCATCGTGTGATGGCTGACACCGTGCGGGCACGAGTTTGTCGGCCACGAGTTCTGGGCGTTCACCGGGCTCACGCCGACCCTGTACGTCGAAGTCCGGCGGGCGGTTCCTGCGCGAACATCCCGGCCACGTGCTGGACAGCTGGCCGCGGCCGGCCGATTGATTTCTTACAAGAGCGACAGCTCACGACACGCTAATTTGGGGGCACCCCGAAGCAGAGGAGAGCCCCGTGGGCAAGGTGGTCATGTATAGCTCGGTGTCGGTGGACGGCTTCGTCGCGGACGAGAATGACCAGCCTGGACCGCTGTTCAACTGGTTGTCCAGCGGTGACGTCCCGTTGGACGAGAGTGGCGCAGTGAAGGTGTCGCAGACGTCCTACGACTACATCCGGCCGTACTGGGACCAGATCGGGGCGACACTCGTCGGCCGCCACGTCTTCGACATGACAGACGGCTGGGACGGGAAGCCTCCGGGCGGGATCGACCACGTGGTCGTCGTCACGCACCGGCCGGAGCCCGAGGGCTGGGACCCCGGGGCGCCGTTTCACTTCGTCAACGGCGTCGAGGCAGCCGTGGCCAAGGCGCAGCAGCTTGCGGGTGACCGCATGGTCGAGGTCGCCGCTGGCGACGTCGGGGGCCAGGTGCTTGCCGCGGGCCTGATCGATGAGGTGCGCATGGACGTCGTACCCGTCGTGTTCGGGTCCGGCAAGCGCTACTTCGGGTCGGTCCAGGCGCAGCACATGTTGGAGGATCCTGACGTGGTGATTCAGGGCAACCGGGTGCTTCACCTGCGCTATCGGGTGCGCCGTTGACCGATCTGAGCGGGTATGCGAAGAAGTCCACTGCGAACGGTGACACAAGATCGGGCCTCCGGCTGCGTTTGCGCATCGCTGTCCCTGGTCGGGCAGCCCACGCCGATCCGCCCCAGCACCTCACCTGCGGCAAGTTCAACTCAAGATCACTGGTTGCCGGTTTCCGTCGTATCTTTGGCCGACCCCCAGGAAGAGCGGCTCTTCACCAATGCAGGGTGTAGTCGGGGTCTGAATCCGCCTGTCTCGAGTAGGGATCGGGCGATGTAGTTGGTGAGGTTGCGAAGCCGAGGACGGAGCGGCGCAGGTGCTCCAGGCGGCCGTTGATAGAAAAAATGAAGTCTTGCCTGAGAAGCCACACTGAGATGTCGGGTTACAAGATGGTTTTCATGGGATCTGCCGTACTTTTCCGGCATTTCTTAAGCGATCTCGGAGCTTCGTTCCCACAGAAGATTGCAAGTTCCTCGATGCCTAACCTAACGATCTTCAATTGCTGGGGGTTACGTCCGGCTACGGCTGGCCCGGCTGTCTGGGGCATCCTGGTCTGGCGGGCTGCGGCGGTGTCCACACGTAGGCACCGGCCGTGGCCATCAGCCATTCTGGCTCGTTCTTCTGTCAGGTCGCGAACGCGCTTGACCTGGTTGGAGGTCAGGCGCCGGACATCCCAGATCAGCCGGCCCATCTCGGCAGTTCCCGGTGGCCGCTGGGTGAAGATCTCGCCGTATTCGGCTGCATCCGCAGCGTAAGATCCCTGGCTTGCCCGGTACCGGGCCGCCATATACGCAGCGTCTGCTACCGCCCCGATCGTCTCGTCTGAGCTGTCCGGCAGAGCGCTGAAGCTGTTCAGCACTACGGCAGCGTGCGGGGCCAGCAGCTGCCAGGCCCGACCACGTCGGCGGGTCCTCGGGAGTCGCCGGTCTCCCCGGCGGCTTCTGCTGCGGCCTTCAGCAGGCGGGCGGCCAGCCCCGGCCGCGGAGTGCCAAGTTAACTTGACACTTCCTCCCGTCGCCGGTCATCGCTGGCTGTGGCGGGGATGGCGTTGTCGATGAGGACGACGGCGATGGCGGCGGCGGCGGGGAAGGCGTCGGCGTTGAGGACCCGGGTGCGGGCCGCGGCGCCGTCGATGAGCAGCGCGAGCTGCTCACCGAGCTGTTCAGGGTCAGCGGCGCCGGCTTCGCGGGCGGTGTCGGCGAGCCGCGCGGCGACGGCTTTCTTATAGTCGCGTGCGTACTGGGATGCGGGGTGCTGGGGGTCGTGGAGTTCGACGGCGGCGGCGATGTAGGGGCACAGGGGGGTGGTGGGGGGGATGTCGAAGGCGGCGAGGAGCCGTTCGCGGGGCGTGAGGTCAGTGCGGTCGAACACGCCGGACAGAACGGAGGGGTCGAACCGGCGCAGGTACTCGGCGACGAGTTCGTCCTTGCCGGTGAAGTGCTGGTAGGCCGTGCGCTTGGACACCTGGGCCGCCGCGCAAAGCTGGTCCATGCCGGTGCGGTTGATGCCCTGCTCGCGAAACAGCTGCTGGGACGCACTGAGGATGCGCTCGCGGGCGCCCCGGCCGCGACGGCGGCCCTTGGGGCCCTTCTCCAACTCCGTCATGGGTCCATGGTACCCCAGCTGGGTAACGATCGGTGTACATAGTTTGCGTCCCGGCCGCCCGCCCGGTACGGTAAGCACACTGATCGGTATATGTAACACCGTCACCCCAGGTGCGCACGGCACCACCGACCCAAGGGAGCGACTATGGGAAAGCTTGACGGCAAGGTAGCGGTCATCACCGGCGGCACCACCGGCATGGCGCTGGCCGGCGCGAAGCTGTTCGCCGACGAGGGAGCGTACGTCTTCATCACCGGCCGCCGCCAGGACGCCCTGGAGGCGGCCGTGAAGCAGATCGGCCGCAACGTCACCGGCGTCCAGGGCGACGCCGCCGACCTGGACGACCTGGACCGCCTGTACGACACCGTCAAGCGGGAGAAGGGCAGCCTCGACGTGCTGTGGGCCAGCGCCGGCGGCGGCGAGCCCGCCCCGCTCGGCGAGATCACCGAGGCCCAGTTCGACACCTGGTTCGGGCTCAACGCCCGCGGCACCCTGTTCACCGTCCAGAAGGCCCTCCCGCTCTTCAACGACGGCGGCTCCATCCTCATGACCGGCTCCAACGCCTCCCTCGGCGCCTTCCCCGGCTGGAGCGTCTACGCCGGCAGCAAGGCCGTCCAGCAGGCCTGGGCCCGCGTCTGGCTCAACGAGCTCAAGGACCGCCGCATCCGCGTCAACGTCCTCACCCCCGGCCAGGTCGCCACCGCCAAGCAGGAAGAACTCTTCGACGAGGCCACCAAGCGCCAGTTCGAGTCCCTCATCCCCCGCGGCCAGATGGGCCACCCCGACGAAATCGCCGCCGCCGCCCTCTTCCTCGCCTCCGACGACTCCAGCTACGTCAACGGCATGGAACTCGTCGCCGACGGCGGCACCACCGCCATCTAAACCGGGCAACCCACAACCAGGGCAGGACATCTCATGAGCAGCATCAGCATCATCGGCACCGGGAACATGGCCCGCACCATCGGCGCGCGGGCGGTAGCGGGCGGCAACACTGTCGAGGTCATGGGCCGCGATCAGTCCAAGGCCGCTGACCTGGCCAGGGCTCTCGGCGGGGGCGCCACGACGGGAGAGTGGGGCACCGCCCCGGCCGGGGACATCGTCATCGTGGCCCTGTTGCACGACGGCGTCGTGCCGGTCGTCGCCCAGTACGGAGACGCTCTCGCGGGCAAGATCATCGTCGACATCAGCAATCCCTTCAATTCCACGTTCGACGGGCTAGCCCACCGCGAGGAGACCTCGATCGCGCAGGAAGTCGCCAAGGCGGCCCCGGCCAGCGCCAGCGTGGTGAAGGCGTTCAACACCATCTTCCGTCAGGTCCTGGAGAAGGGCCGGCCCGACGTCTTCATCGCTGGCGAGAATGCGCAGGCCAAGGCAAGTGTGGAGGCGTTCATCGAGAGCCTCGGGCTGCGCCCCCTGGACGTCGGCGGCCTGAAAATGGCGCACTGGCTGGAAGGAGCAGGCGTGGTCACGGTGGGCCTCGCCAACCACGGGGTGGGGAACCTGGACTTCGCGCTCAGCATCACCGAACTTCCCGTCTGAGCAAACGGTCAACTCGGTGTCCTAGGACAGCGCAGTGACGGCACGGCAGTTGAAATCTGCGTGAGAAGACTTGCAACGCTCAACGAGAAAAATGAAAACTTGAGTGAGAAGCCACAACAGGATACGGGGGCAGAAGAGGCGGTACCCAGATCGCTACTTAACATAATGCTCATTATCGGCACTCTGAGGGAAGCGGCTGGAAGGGGTCCCGTGACAGCACGTCGGCCTCGCTCATCGGGAACGTCTGGTGCGGTGCCGTTTCCTGGCGGTACGCGATCCGGGCGAGCTGGACGTCCTTGTCCACGGGCAGGTAGACCACCTGGCAGAAGGCCCCGGCTGAGCGGGCCAGCCACCGCAGCGCCGACCGTTCATCGCGGCCCCAGAGCCCGTAGTCGAGCACGACGCTGGTCCCCAGCCGCAGCGCCTGCAGGGCAACTGAGATGAGCCGCCCTTCCAGTGCGAACCGCTTGCCGCTGGCCATCGGATCGCCGAACAGCGGGATCATCCAGTGATCCGGGGTCAGCCGCAGCGCCCGGTGCGCCGCGGCGAGCTCTTTGGCCCGGGTAGTCTTCCCGGCCCCGGGGAGCCCGACCATCAGGAACATCGTGGTGGCGTACGGGTACAGGAACGGTTCTTCGCACTGTGGATGTGACTCGGATCGCTGCGACTGAGACATGACTCCCCTGATCAGGCAGGACGTCCGGCAGCGCAGGTTGGATACGCGAGTGGCTGCCGGCGGGACACTGATCCGGCGGTACGCACTGACCCCGGCACGGGCAGGCGTTGAGGCCACGGTCACGGCAGCCCCTGTACCGCCGCTAAGCGGCGGTACAGATGTTCATGGCAGTGCAGCAGCACATACCTTCACCGTAACCGAGAGCGTCGCCCACCGTACCGAGAGTGTCGCCGAGCCCCCGCGGGGACAGGTTGTCAGCCAGTCTGGCTCGTCGTCTCAGCGCATCTGGGCGCCCGCTGAAGCGCGGCGGCGCCGCCGCGCGTACACCGGCGCGAGGGCGACCCCAGCGAGGGTGAGGCCGCTCAGCGCGAGCAATTCCGGGTAGCCGCGGTACCCGTGGAAACGGAACACGACGTGGTCTGTGCCCGCGGGGACGCCGACCGCGGCGAGCGCCGGCGCCACCATCTGGACCGGTCGCGGGCGGCCGTTCACGGTGGCCGTCCACCCGGGGTCGTAGGAGGCGCTGAGCACCGCGATTCCGGGACGGCGCATCTGCAGCGTCGCCGCGGCCTCCCCATCGGCGAGGTCGGCGCGTTCCGCGCTGACCTGGCCGGCCGGAGGCTGGCTTCGCACCGGCGGCAGGCGGCCGTCCCCGCCACCGGCGGCGCCGTACCTGACGCCGAGATACGCGCCGCCCGCGGCGAGCCCGGAGCTGAGCACAGGACGGCTGCGGGCGCCCAGGTTGGTCCGGTTCGCCGGGATCCTGCCGGCGATCCGGCCGGCCTGGACGTAGCCGGCGCCGTCGATCGTCCACAGCCAGTAGGGGCCGGAGCGCATCGTCAGCCGGGCCCGCACCGGCGGCCGGGTGCGGGCGGGAAGGATGAGGTAGCGGATCCCGAACAGCCGGTAGTCGGAGGGGTCGCGGTCGTCGAGGAAGTACTCCGGGCCGGTCATCAGCGACGCCGTCCGCAGGGTGTAGCCGACCTCGTCGACGTCGCGGCTCTCCAGGTACTTGAACACCGGGACCGCCCCGACGGTGAAGTCCTGGCCCCAGTTCGAGGGCATCCCCGCGTACGTCCGGCCGCCGCCGCCGCGTTCTATCACCGCGACGAGGCGATCGACGTCGGCGCCCTCGGTGTGGTCCGCGCGGCGCTGGGCGGCGATCGCGGCGCCGTCATGGCGGTCGTAGGCGCCGAGCTGAAGCCACGCGGGCGCGAGCACCGCAGCCGCCACGACCGCCGCGGCCGCCGGGGACAGGCCCGGCGGCCAGCGCGAGACCCGGCCTTCGAGCAGCCGTGCGCATCGCGCCGCCAGCCACGCTGCTCCCCGGCCGGCGAGCAGCAGCGCGGCGAGCTGCACGCCCATCATGAACCGGCGGAAGAAGAGGTCGGCGCCGCCCGGGATCACCCCGGCGAGCGACCCGAACGTCGTGCGGCCGAACGCGAGCAGCAGGCACACCGCGAGCGCGGCCAGCAGGGCCCGGGCGTCGGCGGCCGACGACCAGGCCAGCCACGCCAGTCCGAACCCGAGCGCTGCGAACACGGTCACGACGGGCAGCCGGCCGTAGTCGAGCAGCTGCCCGGAGACCAGCCAGTCGAGCACGAGACGCGCGCCGTAGCCGTTGACGAGCCCGCTGCCCTGCAGCGGCTCGTTGACCGCCGCCCACCGCCGCTGCTCCACCAGCGGGACGATCACCCACGCCGCCGCGAGCAGCGACCCACCGAGCAGGACGCCAGCCCGCCGCAACCGGACCCCGAGCGGCCTGCCCGCGACCAGCGGCCAGACCAGCAGCACCGACAGCGCCAGGTAGCCGGTCTCGAAGTGCAGCGCGACGGTGAGCGCGGTCGCCAGCACCGCCGGCAGGTAGCCGCGACCGTCGCGGATCGCCCGCCAGCTCCAGCCCCAGGCGAGCGGCAGCGTCCACGACGCCCACAGCTGCGTCCAGACGCCGAACCCCGTCCACAGGTAGGCGTGCTGCTCGTAGCCGACCCCCGTGACGCTCACCAGGAACGGAGCCATCGCAGCCGATGCGGCCGCGGCCGGCCTGCCCGCCCCGAACGCGCGGGCCGACAGGTAGACGCTGACCGGCCACAGCGACAAGAGCAGGTACAGCGACCAGCGGAACGCCACGTCCGGCCCGGTCAGCAGACCGAGCGCGCCGGTCAGGACGGCGGGCAGGCTCTGGTAGTGCAGGAACTGCGGCGACCCCTCCCCCAGGAACGGGAACCAGCTGGTCAGCGGCAGGTGCCCGGCCCGCAGCTGCGCGGTCGCGAACCGCACCATCTGCTCGTGCAGCGAGCTGTCGTTCAGGTACGTGACCCCGAGCGTGAGCGCCCGCAGGTTCGTGAGGTTCCATCCGACCGCGGCCGCGACGACCGCCCACGGCCACCACGCACGGGTCTGGCCCCCGCCTTCATCCGGGGGCCAGACCGCCAGCCGGGCCGCCGCCGGCGCCCGCTCCAGGCGGGCGCCGGCGGCTGTCACCGGATCACTCAGTTGCCCGGGCCCGTGTTGCCGGAGTTGCCCGAGCCGTTGTCACCCGTCACGGTGCAGGAGGCCAGGTGCCAGGTGCCAGCGCCGGTGTTTCCGTTGGCCGCCGAGATGACCTCCGTGCCGTTCTTGCCCACGAGAACCTTCACCGCCGGCCCCGTCACACCCGCCGCCGGCGTACAGGTGACCGGGCCGCTGACGGCCGCTGCCCCGGACGCCATAGAGAGCGTGACCTGCTCGTGAGTTCCCATTGCGGCGAGCTTAGCGTTCGCCTGGGGAAGCGCCGAGAGCTGGTTGATCGTCACCAGCACCGAGCCGTCGCTGCTGGTCGTGACGGCCCACGCCGGCGTGCTGCCCACGGCGCCCAGGACGAACGCAAGCGCCGTGCCGGCCCCGCCAGCGCGAGCGTGCCGCCCGCGAGAACGCGCGGGCGCCGGAGGCGACGGGCCCGGCCCGGCTCGGGCCGGTCGGCGTGCGCGAGGGTCGCGCCGTGTTCCTGGACGAGATCATGCCAGAGATGGTCTGTGAACTTAGTCATTGCCTTGGTGCTCCTTTATCAGCCGGGACCTCGCCCGGGACAACCGCTTCCGGAATGCGACACGGGAGACGCCGAGGGCCACCGCCGCCTCCTTCGGGGTGAGCCCCTCCAGGTCGACGAGCTCGATCGCCGCCCGCTCGACTGCAGGCAGTTGCGCGCATCGCCGCATGAGCGCGGCGCCCTCGCGCTCGGCGTCGATCCGCTCCGCGAGCTCCTCGATCTCGTCCTCGTCAAGCGCCCGGTGGCCGCCCAGACGCGCGACCGCGTCCCGGCCGCCCGCCGACTGCTCGCAGTGGCGGGCGAACACGCGGGAGGCGATGCCGAACAGCCAGGCCCGGTCCGATCCCCGGCGAGGGTCGAACCCGGCGAAGCCGTCCATGGCCCGGACGAACGTCTCGGAGGTGAGATCGGCGACCGTGTGCGGATCGCGGCACCGGCGTGCGAAGTAGCCCATGAGGACGTTGACGTTGCGCAGGTATACCTGCTCGAACTCCTCGAGCGGCAGGCCCGGCGGGCTCGCCCTCTCCGCGGCCGGTCCGCTCTCGCGTCGTCCTCACCGGTGCTCTTGCCTCAGTGCCCATATCCCTAGTTGCGATCCCCGCCTCCGGCTGTGACATCGCCCGTCCGCACGAGTCAGGTCACCGCGGCCGCGCCACGCGCCTGTGGGCCGTGCTTGCGTCCCTGGCGCGCGCTCAGCAGTCAAACACCGACCAGCAGATGTCGTTCCGCAGCCGCTGGTCGTCGAGTACGAGCTCGAGAATCGGCTCCGGGAGCTGGTCGCGCTGCCACCGGCACTCGAGTCGCCCCGCACCCTCGCCCTCACCTTCGCCCGGCGCGCCAGCACGCACGGCCTTGATCGCATAGGCGGCCGCACCGAGTTCGTGCGCGGCGACGTGCGGGACGGCCCCGGCCTGGCCAGCAGCGTACGCGGCATGCCGCGCTGCCCCACGCAGGTCTCTGGCCGCGGCCATGGCATGGCCGGCCGCCGTGCGAGCCTGGGTCATCGTGACCTCGCCACGCACCCAGGCGCGGGCGCACCCGATGGCCTGACGCGGTCGTGGGTCCTCAGGCTGAGCCGACTCGAAGAGGCCAAGGACGTGCTCCGCGCACGACGCCGCCCACAGAGCGAGGAGCTGGTGATCCGAATCGGTCAGGGTCCCACCGCGGCGGATCGTCACGAAGCGAAGGTCCCGGACCTTCGGGAGGATCACGGTTGGTTACTCCTTGCCTCCGCCGGTCTCAGCGGCGCCCAGGAGCCGCAGCAGATTCTAGCTGCCAGACTCCGCCCGCCAACGTCTGAGGCACCGCAGGTCAACCGCCTGCGGTGCCTCAGACTGCCTGGGACAGGGCAGTCACTTCCTCAGCTTGTCCAAGGCGATGTCCAGGCTGGCCCAGGTGGCCTGGTCGGCGATCCCGGTGACCTGGATGCGGCTGGCCCGCTGGAACTGGCGGCAGGCCTTGGCGGTGTCCTGGCCGAACTCCCCGTCCACCATCCAGCTTGATGCCGAGCGCGGAGTTCAGGGCGCGCTGCAGTCCCCTGACCCGGTCGTCTTCCCCGCTGTGCTGCCGCAGGACCGGGTACCTGGGGAACCGGCTCACGGACTTCGAGAACGGCTCGGGGTGCGCGTCCCAGTACTTCGGCCAGTTGATCGCCCCCCAGATGTCGACGCCCCCGAGCTGGACGTCGTTCTGGTGGACACCCTCGGGATGCGTCCCGGAGTTGCCCTCGATGGTGTGGTTTCCGCCGATGTAGATCCCGGTGTGGGTCTTCGCCGCGTTGACCGGCTCCTTGCCGTCCCCGCCGCTGAAGTCGTAGAGGATCTGGCAGCCGGGCGTAGCCTTGGTCGAGACGATGAACAGGCCGTGCTGGCGGGCCCAGTCGCCGATGGAGACCACCGCCGAGGTGGTGTGCGGCTGCTTGTAGCCGGCCGACGCCGACACGAACTGCACGAAGTCCTGGCACCAGGCTTCCGGCGGCAGCCCGAGGCCTGCGGAGAACATGTTCTGATTGCCGGGACCCTCGATGTAGCCGACCCACAGCTTCGCCTGCGCCACGATCGCGTCTGAGTAACTCACGGTTCCATCCCCTTTGCCGGGCTAGGTCATCCTTGCTCTGTGCAGGACGCCGACGCGGCGGCCAGATACATGCCGGGCCATCTGGATCGCGCGCGCTTCGGCTGGGCAAACTTGGCGGCAAGCCGAACCGCGTCGTCACCGGTTGCTACTTACTCTCCAAAGGGAAGCCTTCGGGGAGGTCACAGATGGACGGTCCGCAGCAGGACGCCAGCGCACCGATCTTCACCGTCAGCCGCGACGGTGCCTGCGACGACGTTCAGTTGCTGCGCAGGATCGGCCAGGGCGACGAGGACGCGATGGCCGCGTTCTACCGCGAGCACGGCCGGATCGTGCTCGCGCAGGTTCTGCTGGTGGCCGGTGAGCGCGTGCTCGCCGAGGAGATCGTGCAGGACACGATGCTCGCCGTCTGGCGCGGCGCGGGCTCCTTCCGGGGCGAGTCGTCGGTGCGGTCCTGGGTGATCGCCATCGCGCGGCGGCAGACCCGGGACCGGCTGCGAGGCCGCCGGCTGCGGCTGGTGGACGACACCTACCTGGCCGATCAGCCGAGTTCCGGTCCAGGGCCGGAGGTCATGGCCCTGGACCGCGCGGAACTGGCCGAGGTGAAGGGTGCGATCCGGGAACTGGCCACGCCCCACCGGGAGGTGCTGGGCCTGGTCTTCGGCACCGGGCTCAGCCTCCCCGAGGTCGCCGGCGTACTGGAGATCCCGCTCGGGACCGTGAAGAGCCGCCTCACCGCGGCGCGCACCGCACTCAGCCGGATACTTGACGAGAAAGGCCAGGACCGATGAACACAAGCCCTGCTGACACCCGCTCCCCCCATCTGGACCTGGCGGACCTGATCGCCGAGGTCACCGGCCAGCCGGTAGACGACCAGGCCCGGGAACACCTCACGCACTGCGAGCACTGCCGTACCGAAGCGAACCGCTGGGATCTGGTCGCCGGCGGGGTCCGCGGCCTGGCGGCGGCTGCGCCGGAGGCGGCCCAGCCTGCCCGGCCGCGGCACACCCGGCCGCGTGTACTGGCGGGTCCCTGGCGGCGCGCCATGCTGGTCGCCGGCAGCGCGGCAGCCGCGCTCGTCCTGCTCGTGGGGGTCGGTGAGGTGACCGGATACGTGCACGTGCACCTATCCGGTCCCGGCACCGGGACGGCCCTCACCGCGGTCACCGGGTGCTCCCTGCTCGAGCAGGCCGACGGGACGCTCGAGCAGGTGAACGGCACCAGCCTGGTCGTTAAGACGGCCAGCGGCCAGCCGGTGACCGTGACCACGACGCCGTCCACGTTTGTGAGCATGTCCGGACCGCTGCTGAGCGACATCACGGACGGGGCGTCAGTCATGGTGCGCGGCCACAGCTCCGGCGGGACGATCGCAGCCGCCATCGTCACCGTCGGACCGCCGTTCAGCGCGGTGAACCCACCGGGCTTCGTCCCGGTCCGGGGGACGGTGTCGGGCGCGGGCAGCGCTGGCTTCACCCTCGTCACGTCCAGCGGAACCCGGGTTCCGGGTGACCACCTCCGGCGACACGCTCGTCATAGTCCCCCACGCCCGCCTGGGCCAGCTGCAGGACGGCACCACAATCTTCGCCCTGGGCCAGGCCGGACGGGACGGGACGCTGACGGCAAGAGCGGTGGCAGCGGTCTCGCAACTCCCCTCCGGGCCGCACATCGGCGTGTCGGTCAAGGACTGCTCGCCCCGCTCGATCGACGAGGCGCTCGACGCGATCAGCACGGCACCCGTCTCCGCCGGCTGATCCGCCAGACCCTGATGACTGGCTGGCACCGCTACGCACGCGGTGCCAGCCAGGCTGGGGACGGCATGAGGGACTGTCATGGCGGCATCCACGGGCTCAGGCCCGGGCGCCGCCGTTGACCCGCAGGACCGTGCCGGTCACGAACGACGACCGGTCGCTGAGCAGCCAGGCGGCGGCCTGGGCGATCTCGCCGGGGTCGGCTGCGCGGCGCAGCGGGGTCCGCGCCTGGAGCCGCTCGGCGAGACCAGGCGAATCCGCCTCCCAGGTCCGGATCATCTCGGTCAGCGTGTTGCCGGGGGCGATGGCGTTGACGCGGATGCCTTCCGGGCCGTAGGTGATGGCCGCCGACTCGGTGAGGCTGTTGACCGCCCGCTTCATCGCGCCGTAGGCGGGCAGCTCCGGGTTGCCCATCAGGCTGCCGACGCTGGAGTTGTTGACGATGGCCCCCGTCCCGGCGGTAGCCCGGATGGCGGCGATCTCGGCGACCATGGCCAGCCACGGGCCCTTGAGGTTCACGGCGTAGACGTAGTCGAAGTCGGCCTCCCGCACCTGGTCCATCGGGCCGGGTGGCACGAACGCCGCGCCATTGTTGAAGGCGGCGTCGAGCCGGCCGTACACGTCCACGGCGCGGTCGACGGCGGCGCGCACGCTGGCCGGGTCGGCGAGATCGCACAGCACGTAGTCCGCGACTGCCGCCCGCGGCCCGGACCTCCTCGGTCACCGTCTTCAGCTGGGCCTCCGTCCGGGCCGCGAGCAGCACCCGGGCGCCCTCCCGGGCGAAAAGCCGGGCCGCGGCGGCGCCGATACCGCGGCCGGCCCCGGTGACGAAGGCGACCTTGCCCGCCAGCAGGCCGCAGCCGGCCGGGCGGCTGTGCCCGTGGGAGCTGGACCCGTGGTGGATGTGCCGGTGGCAGGTGTGTTGTCCATGGCAGCGAGCCTGCGCCAGACCGCCGTGCCGATCCAGGTACCGCCGGTACCTGGATCGGCGTGGCGGCACCTGGGCACACTGGGGGCGTGGACAGACGAGAACTGGCGGGTTTCCTGCGCAGCAGGCGCGAGCGGATCGCCCCGGCCGACGTGGGGCTGCCCGCCGGGCCGCGCCGCCGTACCCCCGGGCTGCGCCGCGAGGAGGCGGCACAGCTCGCGTTCATCTCGGCCGAGTACTACACGCGGCTGGAGCAGGCCCGCGGCCCGCAGCCGTCGCGCGAGGTGCTGGCCGGGCTGGCCCGCGCCCTGCGCCTGTCGGACGCCGAGCGCGACCACCTCTACCACCTGGCCGGCGTACCCCCGGGCCCTCCGCCCGGACCCTCGCGCGAGGTACGGCAGAGCATCCTCGACCTGCTGCACCGGCTGCCGCAGGCCGCCGCGATCGTGACGTCCGCGGCGCACGAGGTGATCGCCTGGAACGATCTGGCGGCCGCCCTCATGGAGGACTTCTCGGCCGTGCCGCGGCGCGACCGCAACCTGGTGCGCCGGGTCTTCCTCGGGCCGCACCCCGGCGGGCGGCGGCTGTACGGGGTGTCCGACGCGGACGAGTTCGCCCGCAGGTCGGCCCGCGACCTTCGCGCCGCGGCCGCCCGTTACCCTGGCGACCCCGAGATGACCGGGCTGGTCGGTGACCTGCTCGCCGGGAGCGAGGAGTTCACCCGGCTGTGGGCCGCCCACGACGTGTGCGCCGAGCCCGCCACCCTGCGCAAGACCTTCCAGCACCCGCTGGTCGGCCCGGTCACCGTCAACTGTGACGTCCTCGACATCGCCGACCGGGATCAGCGGGTCGTGATCTACACCGCCGTCCCCGGCTCACCGTCGGAGGAGGCGCTGCGGCTGCTGTCCGTCGTCGGCACGCAGCGCATGGACGCCCACCGCTGACCACCACCTCCCGGTAGGCTCGCTGAGCGTGGCTGACGTGGACGAGCACGGCCGGACCGGAACCTCCGCTCACGGCGGACGAGGCCGGCACCCTCCTGGGGTTCCTGGACTACCAGCGGGCCACCTTCGCCTGGAAGTGCGCAGGCCTGGACGCGGCGGGCCTGGCGGCGAGGGTCGGCGTCTCGACGATGACCCTGGGCGGGATGCTCAAGCACCTGGCCCTGGTCGAGGACTCGTGGTTCTCCGAATGGCTGTTCGGCCGGGACCCGGCGCCGCCGTGGAACACGGTGGACTGGGACGCCGACCCGGACTGGGAGTGGCGCACGGCGGCCGGGGACTCGCCCGAGCAGCTCCGCGAGCTCTGGCAGGACAACGTGGCCCGGGCCCGCGGCTGCGTGACCGAGGCGCTGGCCGGCGGCGGCCTGGACCAGCTGGCCGTGCGCACCTGGCCGGACGGCCGGTCACCGAGCCTGCGCTGGATCATCTGCCACATGATCGAGGAGTACGCGCGGCACAACGGCCACGCCGACCTCATCCGGGAGTCGGTGGACGGGGTCACCGGCGAGTAGCGGGCGGCCGGGCGCCCTCTCGTTAGGGAGAAACAACTAGCCGCAGTGGGGCCGCAGCCGGGCCGGGAACCCGGTCCAGCGCAGCTGGTCCGGCAGGTGGGCGGCGTCGTTGAAGGTGACCAGCGACGGCGGCAGGCCGGGCTGGTACAAGATCACTGTTAGCGCGCAGTTCTGCTGGTTCAGGCCGATCCAGCGCCAGTCCGGCGCGTCCAGCGCGTGCCTGATGAACCAGCCGATCAGGAAGTTGTGCGTGACGATCAGCTCGTGGGCGTCAGCGGCCGCGTCCTCTCCCGGCGTGTTCCCGGCGGCCGGGCTCTCCCCCGGCGGGCCCGCGAACTGCTCGATCGCCGCCCGGGCCCGCGCGGCCCCTTCGTTACGCTCCGTAGTCGTATAGCTGCTGACCAGCTGGGCGTAGGACGGTGGCAGCGCGTCGGGGTCCGAGGTCGGCGGGGATGTAGTCGCCGACGAGGGCGGACTCGGCCACCGGCACGCCGGGCAGCCAGCCCGCGATCAGCCGGGCCGTCTGCGCGGCGCGCGGCAGGGGGCTGTGGTGGATCTGGGTCACCGGCAGGTTCTTCAGCCGCTCGCCGGTGCGCCGCGCCTGTTCCTCACCCGCGTCGCTGAGCCTGCCTCCCTCCGCGGCCTCGCCGTGCCGAACTAAGTACAGGAACCGGCTGGCCATGGCATCCCCTTTGCGGTGGCGGACTGTCTGCGCTGGTGAGTTCTGCGCTGGTGGCGGCGGGGCGGACGACGTGACGGGGCAGGACGGCAAACCCGTTGACGGATGGGAAGGCCGAGCCTAGTGTCTCCGCCGGGCCGTGGCACGCGGCCGGGACAGGCTGCGGCGGGGAATCCGCGGAGGTCGTCGAGATGACTAGTCTGCTGAAGGCGTTCCCGGGCCACCGTGCCCCGGCTGGCTGACCGTCCGCCCAGTACCGGCCAGCCCCCGCGGCCAGCCCCGCCTGCCAGGCCCGGGTCCGCCTCCTGGAACCAACCGGAGGCCGTGTGCTCATCCGCCCCACCACCGAAGCCGACCTGGACCAGATCCTCGCCTGGCCGGTCACCGAGCCGGTCGGCGTGGTCCCGGCCGACCGCTACCGCGAGGAGCTGGACCGCCACCAGTACCGGCCGGAATGGACCTGGATCGCGGAAGACGAGGGCCGCGTCCTGGCCCGCGCGATCTGGTGGGGCTTCGCCGACGCCGCCTATCCCCTGGTGCTGGACTGCGTGTCCGCCGACGGCTCGCTGCCCGCCGGCGGCCCAGTCTCCGGGCGGGCGGTCCTGGCGGCCCGGCTGATCGCCGCCGGGCAGCGAGGCGCTGCGCAGGCCGGGTCCCTCGGTCGCGCCCGGCTTCGAGATCAACCTGCCCACCGGCTGGCGGTCCGACCCGGCCGTGGCCGCCGCGTTCGCCTGGCGGCGTGACGCGGCGGCCCGCGCGGGGCTGACCGACGAACTCGAGCGGATCCGCTTCGAATGGACCCCCGACGCGGGTCTCCCCCGGTCCAGCGGCCGCCTGGTCTTCCGGCCCGAGCCCGACGACGACGCGTTCCTGGACGTGTTCCGCCAGATCGCGGTGGGCAGCCTGGACGTGATCACCCGGCGGGAGGTCGCCGCGCTGGGCGCCGCCCGCCAGGCCCGGGACGACATGGGTATCTACCTGGCCATGCCGGGCGAGCGGGACTGGTGGCGGCTGGCCTACACCGCTGACGGCGGCCGCAGGCCAGCTCGCCGGGATGATCCTGCCCAACCGCAACTCCAGCGGCGCGGTGGTGGGATACCTGGGCGTCGTGCCGGGGATGCGCGGCCGCGGCTACATCGACGACCTGGTCGCGGAGACCACCCGGTTCCACGCCGGGCGCGGCGAACCCCGCATCGCCGCCACGACCGACACCACGAACGTCCCGATGGCCGCGGCCTTCGAGCGCGCGGGGTACCGGGCCTGGGGGATCCGGTACGTGCTCTCCGAGCCGCCCGGATGACCCGGCCGCTACGCGGCCGGCGGCAGGATCCGGTACGCGGGGCTGGGCTACGCCCTGACCGTCCTGCTGACCGGGACGAACCTGGCCACCCCGCTGTACGCGGTGTATGAGCACGTGTTCGGCCTCTCGCCGCTGGACGTGACGCTGCTGGTGGCCGTCTACGCCGCCGCGGTCGTGTCGGCCCTGCTGATCTGCGGCCCGCTCGCCGACACCGCCGGCTACCGCCCGGTGCTGGTGGCCGGGCTGGTGGCGGCGGCCTGCGGCTCGGCGCTGCTGGCCGCGGCGGCGGGACCGGGCTGGCTGTTCGCGGGCCGGGCGGTGCAGGGGCTGGCCGTGGGCACCTGCTCGGGGGCGCTCACCGCCGGGCTGGTGCTGACCGAACCGCACGGGCGGCGGGCCCGCGCGTCGTTCCTGGCTGCGACGGCGACCACCGCGGCCGTCGGGTTCGGCCCGGTGCTGGCCGGGGCGCTCGCGCAGTACGCCCCCGCCCCGCGGGTGCTCAGCTACCTGGTGGAGATCGCGCTGCTGGTCCCGGCCGTGGCCGTGGCCGCCCTGCTGCCCGGCTCGCTGGGCCGGTCGGGGCAGCGCTGGCAGCCCCGGTGGCCGAGCCTCCCGGCGCCGGTCCGCGCCGCGTTCCTGGCTCCGGCTGTGGTCAGCCTGCTGGCCTGGGCGGTCGCGTACGTGGTGCTGGCCCTGGTTCCCTCGTACGCGGCGGCGGCGCTGGGCGGCAGCAACCTGTTCGTCGACGGCGCCGCGGCGGGCTCGCTGCTGCTGGTCGCGGCCCTCGCGCAGGCGCTCTGCCGGTCGTGGGACCCGGCCCGGGCCCAGGCGGCCGGGCTGGCCGGCCTGGCCGGCGGCCTGCTCGGGCTCATCGCCGCGGGGCTCGTCACGGCCGGGCCGGCGGCCAGCGCGGCGGTGCTGTTCGCGGCGATGGCGGTGGCGGGCTGCGGGCAGGGGCTGGCGTTCATGGGCGGCCTGCGGCGGATCAACGAGATCGCCCCGGCGCAGGCCCGGGCCGGGACGGTCTCCATGTTCTACGTGGTGACCTACGCGGGCAGCGGGCTGGTCACCGTCGGCGTCGGCCTGCTCGCCACGCTGGTCGGGCTGACCGTGTCGGTCCGGTGGTTTGCGGCGGTCCTCGCGGCCGCGTGCCTGCTCATGCTCGCCGTGCTGCGAAGCCGGCCCCGCGGCCAGCGCGCCGTGCCGGACCCACGTGACACCTCAGGTGTGCACACGTAGCACCCGGAATTCCTTCCGCCATTTCCGGCAGCAGCCATTCGATATCCAGCTGCCCGGGGATAATCACCGGCTCTATGGGCCCCCTCAATCACCTGGCCGCTCCCCCGGGAAGGAAATAGCGGGCATCCGGCTGGTGTCTGCTGGGCAGACGCTGGCCCGCCTCCGGCGGGCGCGAAATCCGGGGCGCCCGAAGCCGTGACCACGCCTGGCCGCGTGAGAGTCCGTGCGGGAGCCCGCGTGAACCACCCAGGGCCGGCTGGCCCGCGCTGAACGGGTCTGGCGCACAATTTCTTTACTGGCCAGCGCCGCTCTTTTTGCGGGACAACGCCGCTGGAGGAATTCCTGTTAATTGGCCGCGAATTTCCCATGTGACGGGAAAGCGCGTACAGTAAAAAATGTTGCCCCGAACCCTGGCAGCTGCCGCCGCGAAATGCACGCGGAACCGAAGGGCCCGGAAATTTTTCTCGTCACGGAACGCTGCCGGCAAGACGCTGCCTCACCTCGGGGCCTGCCTGCCGGCCGCGCGAAGTCCTGTGACAAGGGCACTGGACTGCCCTCCCCTTTCGTCTACCTCACCGGCACGGCTGCGGCTGATCCTCCCGCTCACCGGCAGCGAGCCTGACGACAGCCGCCTCGCCACCACCCCGGCCAGCCCGGGTACCCATCCCGCACGAGCATGACCCACCCGGACGCCGGGGCTGAAGGCCAGCCGGGCCGTCCTGGTCACGCTGACTGCACCACGTCTACTCACGGAGCACTACATGATCATCATCCTGGGGCTCGTCATCCTGCTCGCCGCGGTGATCGTCGGCCTGGCCGGCATCTTCACCAACAGCGGCAGTGCGCATGGCCTGGCCCACGGTTTCGCCGTCTTCGGTTATCACGTGACCGGCTCTACCGGGACGCTGTTCCTCTACGGCATCGTGCTCGGGGCGATCGGCGTGCTCGGGCTGGGCCTGCTGCTGGCCGGCGCCCGGCGCACCTCCCGGCGCGGCCGCGCGGCCCGGCGGGGGCTCAAGCAGTCGCGCCGCGAGACCGCTTCGGCCAGCCAGGCGCGCGACGCCCTCATCGACGAGCGCGAGACCGCCCGCGCGCAGGCGGCGAGTCAGCCCGGCGACACCACGAGCCAGCCCGGGCCCGGTTCGCCTGCGCCCTCCGAGTCGCCCGCGATCGGCAGCCGGCCTTAAGCACGTCACGGCGGCCCGCACCGGTCAGCGCATAGCTGAAGTCACGGGTCAGGTGCGCCGCCCGGCGACCCGGGCGGCGCACCACCCGGCAAACGCACCCACCCAGCAAACGCGTCACTCAAGGGAGTCATCATGTTTTTCGGATTCGGAACGATTATCCTCATCGCCGTCATTGTGGTTGTCGTGTTGTTCGTGCGAAGGCACTGAACCGGCAGGGGCCCGCACCTCGCCCAAGTCCGCGTTCCGGATGGAGGCATCACATGACCGAGCATGATCTGCGCCAGCATGTCGAGTTCAGCGATCAGGACCACGAGCACTCCGTCGTCATGGCTGAGGTGACCACGTCGCCGGGATCCGGGGGGACCGCCCGGGTGTCGTTGCACGCGGAGTCGGGCCACATCGCGCCGGGCCGCCGGGCGGTCCTCGTCGACGCCGTACTGGACCTGCCTGAGGTGCGGGACAGCGCACGCCTGGAAGCAGCGTTCCAGCTGGGCGACACCGAGTCGTTGCACCGGCTCCAGGAGCGCTGCGAGGACGCCCGTACCCACCCTGCCGGGTGGAGCGCGCTTCTCGCCGCCGACCTTCAGCCCGGAGCAGCTGAAGGCCAGCCAGCAGTGGACTGATCCTGGTCCGTCTGGCCCAGGGGCGGGACGCCGCCAGGCGCGCCCACCCGTCCACCAGCGGCCGGCGAAAGGCAAAGGCAGGGAGGTTCCCGCTCCCTGCCACTTTCAACGTATAGCGCACTGGGGGGCTTGCGGCAAGACCCGGGTCGTCGTGCAGAATCTGCAGCCGAAGCCAGAAACGCGACCTGGTGAACGGGGGGTTCATGACCGACGTGATCATGATCGACGTGATCGTGGCCGGCGGCGGGCCGACCGGCTTGATGCTGGCCGGCGAGTTGCGGCTGCACGGCGTGCACGTCGTCGTGCTGGAGAAGGACGCGGAGCCGACCAGGGTGGTCCGCTCGCTCGGCCTGCACGCGCGCAGCATCGAGGTGATGGACCAGCGCGGTCTGCTGGAGCGGTTCCTCGCGCTCGGCACGCAGTACCCGCTCGGTGGTTTCTTCGCCGGCATCGGCAAGCCGGCGCCCGGACCGGCTGGACACCGCGCACCCGTACATCCTCGGCATCCCGCAGACCACCACCGACCGCCTGCTGGCCGAGCACGCCACCGAGCTCGGCGCGCGAGATCCGGCGCGGCTGCGAACTGGCCGGGCTGAGCCAGGACGACGACGGGGTGACCGCCGAGCTGGCCGACGGCACGCAGCTGCGCTCGCGCTACCTCGTCGGCTGCGACGGCGGCCGCAGCACGGTGCGCAAGCTGCTCGGCGTCGGCTTCCCCGGCGAGCCCACCAGGGTCGAGACGCTGCTGGGCGAGATGGAGGTGACCGCGCCGCCGGAGACGGTGAACGCCGTGGTAGCCGAAGTCCGCAAGACCCAGCTGCGGTTCGGCGCCGTGCCCCTCGGGGACGGGGTGTACCGCCTCGTCGTGCCCGCCGACGGGCGTGGCCGAGGACCGCGCGGTCCCGCCGACCCTCGAGGAGTTCAAGCAGCAGGTGCGCGGCTGTCGCCGGCACCGACTTCGGCGCGCACTCGCCGCGCTGGCTCTCCCGCTTCGGCGACGCCACCCGGCTCGCCGAGCGCTACCGGGCCGGCCGGGTGCTGCTGGCCGGCGACGCGGCGCACATCCACCCGCCGACCGGCGGGCAGGGGCTCAACCTCGGCATCCAGGACGCGTTCAACCTGGGCTGGAAACTGGCCGCCGCAGGTCGCGCGGCTGGGCACCGGAGGGGCTGCTGGACAGCTACCAGGCCGAGCGGCGCCCGGTAGCCGCCGACGTGCTGGACAACACCCGCGCGCAGATGGAGCTGCTGTCCCTCGAGCCGGGTCCCCAGGCCGTGCGCCGGCTGGTGTCGGAACTGATGGACTTCGAGGACGTGAACCGGTACCTGATCGAGAAGATCACTGCGATCGGGGTCCGCTACGACTTCGGCGACGGGGCCTGAACTGCTCGGCCGGCGGCTGCGGGACGTGGGGCTGAAGCGGGGGCGCCTCTACGGGCTGATGCACGGCGGCCGCGGGCTGCTGCTCGACCAGACCGGCCGGCTTTCGGTGGCGGGGTGGGCGGACCGGGTCGACCACGTCGTCGACGTCAGCGAGGAACTGGACGTGCCCGCGGTGCTGCTGCGGCCGGACGGCCACGTGGCGTGGGTCGGTGAGGACCAGCAGGACCTGCTCAGCCACCTGCCCACGTGGTTCGGCGCTGCCCGCTAGCCCGCAGCTGAGCCCGCGGCCTGCGATCTTGGCCATGCTATGTTGGCAGTACCGCTCCAGACCCTGGTGGCCGATGGCGTTCGCGAAACATGCCGCGCAGGGGGCTGGAGCTTCTTTGTCGCCAGGCGTGCTCGCCGCGTCCCGGTCATCACCAGGCCACCCGCGAGCTGACGGCCCCGCCGGGCGACCCAGCCTTTGCTGCGCGGCCCGTTCCAGGAGCGGCCCGTTCTAGGAAAGGAAACGCACGATGCGAATTCTCGGTTACGCCACGGCGATCAGCCTGGCGCTCGGCGGCGTGGCCCTGGCGGCGCTCGCGGTCAAGGCGCTCCCCGACATACGGCGGTACCTGAAGATGCGGAGCATCTGAGGGGCCTGACCGGCCACGCGGGCCAGACTCCGCCCCCGGCAGCGGCCCCGGGTCAGGCGGGGGCGAAACGGAGCCTCAGCCCGAGCCGCCGCAGCACCGACAAAAACCACAGCGTGGACACGCCGGTCCCGGCGGCGACCAGCGCGACGGTCGCGAGGGTGGAGACCGTCAGGAACACGCTGACCGGCTCGGCGAACATCAGGACCGCCAGGGCCGCGGTGAGGAGCAGGAAGATGCCCGCCCACAGCCAGGTCGCCCCCTGGAAGAAGCGGTGCAGGCCCGGATAGTGGGTGGCGGGCTGGCGCAGCGCGACCACCTCAGCCGCCAGCCGGGCCACGAGCGGGTTGGGGCCGGCCGCCGTGCGGGCGAACACGACGCACATGCACAAGTTGGCCAGCGGGAACTGCAGCAGGAAGAGCCAGAGTTCGCCGGTGGCGAGCACCACCGCGGTCTGCAGCGTGAGTACCACCGCGGAGATCGTCAGCAGGCTCGGCACCGACCCGGTCACCACCTTCCGGATGACCGCGGTGAGCCAGATGGCCACCAGCCCCGCGACCAGGCCCGCGTCACGCCCGCCCAGCCAGGCGGCGACGGCGTAGGCCGCCACCGGCAGGCCCACCGACTCGCCCAGGCTCCAGCCCGCGGTCAGAGCCAGCCGCAGCGGCCTGGGAACTTCCAGGTTCCCGGCCACGCTGGCGGGCCGTGCCCCTACCTTGGCTGCGGTCATCGGGCCCCCGCCTCGCAGAGATCAGGAACGCAGCGAGGCGGTCTCGGGACTGGCGTGTGGTCTAGACCCGACCGGGAACTCGTTCAGGCTGCCTGAGCAAGCACTCACCCGAGCATACGCGCCCACGTCCGGGGCGGCTGCGGGCTAGGCGGCGCGGGACCGGACTGCGGCCAGGGCCTCGCGGGCCTGCGCGGTGATCCGCTCGGCGTCCAGGGTGACCAGGGCCCCGCCGCGCTTGAGGATCTGGCCGTCGGCCAGCACGGTGTCCACGTTGCCGGGCTGGGCCGCGGTGACCAGCAACCCGGCGGGGTCGGTGAGCACGCCCAGGTTCGGGTGCCCGGTGTCGACCAGGATGACGTCGGCCCGCTTGCCCGGGGTGAGCGACCCGGTCACCGCGTCCAGGCCCAGCGACCGGGCCCCCTCGATGGTGCCGAGCGCCAGCGCCTGCCGGGCGGTGCACGCGAACTCCTGATGGGCCGTGGCGTTGATCAGGCCCTGGGTCAGTTTCATGATCGCGAACATGTCGGCGTTGCCGGTCAGCGCGGTGGTGTCCACGGACAGGCCGACGCGGATCCCGGCCGCGAGTAGTTCGGCCGTCTGCGGGAGCCCGTAGCCGATCAGCAGTTCGCTGAACGGCGACAGGCTCACGGCGCAGCCCGCCTCCGCGAGCTGGGCGATCTCCGCCGCCGTGGCGCTGTTGGCGTGCACCACCTGCAGGTCTGGCCCGAGCAGGCCGGCGCGGGCCAGCGCGGCGATCTGCCCGGCCGCGGCCGGGCGGCCCGGAGGCGTGCACCGTGACCGGGAGGCCGAGCTCGCGGGCGGCGGCCATCTCCCGCTGATAGACCCCGGGCGGCACCCGCGTGGCCGGGTTGCTGCCCCCCAGGCCCCGGCAGGCCACGCCGAGGGTGAGCAGCCCTGCGCCGCCCGGGGCCCCCGGCCCGCTCCAGGAGTCCCAGTCCCGGTGCAGCGCGCGCAGCCCGCCGAGGTCCATGGCCTGGTCGTTGGGGTGCCCGGCCGAGTAGCCGTAGGAGTACCGGGCCCGCAGCCCGGCTTGCGCCAGCGCACGCAGCTCAGCCTCGGCGTGGGCGGGCCCGCGGACGTTGTGCGACCAGTCGTGCACCGTGGTGATGCCGGAGTTGACGGCCTCGGCGCAGGCCAGCAGGGTGCCCTGGTAGTTGTCCTGGTCGGTGAAGGCCTGCCCGAGCCCCAGCGACACGGGGAAGTAGCCGCCGGCGGCCGGACCCCGGCATGCCGCCGGACATGGCGCGCAGCAGCGTGTTCCACAGATGCCAGTGGGTCTCGACCAGGCCGGGGGCCACGATCATCCCCCGGGCGTCCAGCTCCCGGGCGGCGGGTACGCCCAGGGCGGCCGGGTCCAGGCCGGCCCCGACCGCGGCGATGCGCCCGCCGGTGACCAGGACGTCGCCGTCCGGGATGTCCCCGAGCCCCGGATCCATGGTCACCACGTGACCGGACCGGATGATGAGGTCCTCGCTCACCGTTCCTCGTGCGGCGCCCGGGGGCACCAGATCGGGCGGACATCTCAGCACGCCGCGATAGTACTGCGGACTAGGCCGCACATGGTAGGCATGGCCCATGGCTGAACTCATCCCCCGGCGGGTTCTGTTTGGGAACCCCGAACGCATTAGCCCGCACCTGTCCCCCGACGGAAACCGGCTGGCCTGGATCGCCCCGCATGAGGGGGTGCTGAACGTGTGGGTCGCCCCGATCGGCACGAACGGGGTGGACTGGTCCGCGGCGCGGGTGGTCACCGACGACACCGACCGGGGCATCCGCATGTTCGCCTGGGCGCACGACGCCCAGCACCTGCTGTACCTGCAGGACACCGGCGGGGACGAGAACTGGCGGCTGCACGACGTTGACTTGGCGACCATGCAGCGGCGGGACCTGACGCCGTTCGACAACGTGCAGACCGAGCTGATCGCCGGGGACAAGAAGTTCCCGACCGAGATCCTGATCGGGCTGAACCGCGACAACCCCCAGCTGCACGACGTCTACCGGCTGAACCTGACCACCGGCGAGCTGGTCAAGGAGGTCGAGAACCCCGGGTTCGTGGGCTGGGTCGCCGACAGCGAGCTGGTCATCCGGGCCGGGATCGCGCCGCAGCCCGACGGCGGCCTGGTCGTCATGATCCGCGACAGCGCCGGGGACGACTGGCGGCCGCTGCTGACCATCTCCGCCGAGGACGCGCTGACCAGCGGGCCGGTCGCGTTCAGCGGGGACGGCCGGCTCGCTGCTGGCCATCAGTTCGGTCGGCGCGGACACCGGCCGGCTGGTCCGGATCGACCTGGCCACGCGGCGCGGAGCAGGTGCTGGCGGAGGACCCGGAAGCCGACGTGGCCGGGATCCGGCTGCACCCGGACACCCGCGAACCGCAGGTCGTCTCGTTCCTGAAGGACCGGATGGAGTACCGGGTGCTGGACCCGGCGCTCGAGCCTGACCTGGCCGCGATCCGCGCGCTGCATCCCGGCGACCCCTCGTTCAGCGACCACGACGACGCGGACGAGACGTGGCTGGTGGCGTTCAACACCGACGCCGGCCCGGTCTCCTACTACAGCTACGACCGGCGCACCCGGACCGGCGAGTTCCTCTTCGACAGCCGCCCGGAGCTGGCCCGCTACGAGCTCGCGCCGATGGAGCCGTTCTCGTTCACCGCCCGCGACGGCCTGACCATCCACGGGTACGCCACGTTCCCGCCCGGCGCCGACCGGCGGAACCTGCCGATGGTGCTCGACGTGCACGGCGGCCCGTGGGCCCGCGACGCGTGGGGGTTCGACCCGGAAGCACAATGGCTGGCCAACCGCGGCTACCTGTGCGTGCAGGTCAACTTCCGCGGCTCGACCGGGTACGGCAAGGCGTTCGTGAACGCCGGGGACCGCGAGTGGGGCGGGCGCATGCAGGACGACCTGTCCGACGCGGTCGCCTACGTGACCGGCCAAGGATGGGCTGACCCGGGCCGGGTGGCCATCTACGGCGGTTCCTACGGCGGGTACGCGGCGCTGGCCGGCGCGGCGTTCACGCCGGAACTGTTCCGCTGCGCGGTGGACATCGTCGGCCCGTCCAACCTCAAGACGCTGATCGAGACCATCCCGCCGTACTGGGCCCCGATGATCGCGCAGTTCCACAACCGGGTCGGTGACCCCGGCAAAGACGCCGATTTCCTCTGGTCGCGCTCCCCTCTCTCGCGGGCGGCCGACATCGCGATCCCGCTGCTGATCGCGCAGGGCGCCAACGACCCGCGGGTCAAGCAGGCCGAGTCAGAGCAGATCGTCGCAGCCCTGGAGAACGCGGGAATCGATCACGAGTACCTGCTGTTTCCTGACGAAGGGCACGGGTTCGCCAAACCGGAGAACCGGCTGCGGTTCTACGCCGCGGCCGAGCGGTTCCTGGCGCACCATCTCGGCGGCCGGGCTGAGGCCTAGCCCACCAGCCCGGCGAGGCTCTGGCTCGCGTTATTTCTCCGCAACGAAAACCGTCGCGGAGAGCCGGCCGCGCCCGGGCCGGCCAGGACCACCGCCCGGGCCGGCGGCCACCCGGCCACAACGATGGGCCAGCCACGCAGGCTGGCCCGGCAGGCAGTACCAGGGCGCCGGGAACGGCGGACGGACTCCGGAGGAGCACGGCAGGACATGGTGGAGATCAAGAACGATGACGCGCTGGACGCGATGCGGGAAGCCGGCCGGGTCGTGGCCCGCTGCCTGGCCGCGGCCCGGGAGAGCGCCGCGGTCGGCGTCAGCCTGATCGAACTCGACGAAGCGGCGCACGACGTCATCCGCCAGGCCGGCGCGACCTCCCCGTTCCTGAACTACCACCCGTCCTTCGCGCCGACGCCGTTCCCGGCGGTCATCTGCGCGTCGGTGAACGACGCGATCGTGCACGGCATCCCGGACGACTACGTGCTCCGGGACGGCGACCTGGTCAGCATCGACTGCGGCGCCACCCTGAACGGGTGGACCGGCGACGCGGCGACCAGCTTCATCGTGGGCACGCCCCGGCCGGCCGACCTGCTGCTCATCGAGACCGCGGAGAAAGCCCTCGCGGCTGGCATCGCCGCGGCGGTGCCCGGGGCCCGGATCGGCGACATCTCGCACGCGATCGGCAGCGTCAGCCGCTCGGGCCGCTACGGCATCCCCTCCGGGTTCGGCGGGCACGGCATCGGCCGCGAGATGCACGAGGACCCGCACGTGCCCAACGAGGGCCGCCCGGGCCGGGGTTTCCGGCTGCGGCCCGGCCTGGCCCTGGCCATCGAGCCCATGCTGATCGCCGGGGGCGGCGACGCGTTCGGCGTCGGCCCGGACGGCTGGGCGCTGCGCACCACCGACGGCAGCCGCGCCGCGCACGTGGAGCACAGCGTGGCCATCACCGACTCCGGCCCGCGCATCCTGACCCTCCCCTGACCTTCGGCCGTACCCGCAGGTCACCCGCAACGGGTGGGGCGCGCGCCGGGCCCGGCTGATGGACTGGCCGCCATCACGGCCGAAGGAGACATGAAACGCGTGTCAGGAGTGGACTGGTTCTTCGCGATCGGGCTGGGGGTCTTGTACCTGGTCCTGCTGTTCACGTTGTGCGTGCTCTGCTTCCGGAAGGGTCACTGGGTGCTGGGCCTGATCGGGATCTTCATCCCCCTCTTCTGGATCGTCGGCGCGGTCCTGCCCGCCCGGCGCCGCTACCGGTAGCCGGTACCGCAGATGACCGGCCCCCGGAGGGGGCAGGAACCGGATGACCGGGCAGCGTCGTCGACGGTGGTGTCATCGAGGTTGGGGGGCCGGTGACCGAGGAACTGGGAGCCGGGGTCCGCTGGCTGGGGGTCCGCTGCAGGCCGGGAGCCCGCTGCGGACGCCGCGGGCGGCCTCGGTCGCCGGGATCCTCTTCTCCGTGCTGCTGATCACGGCGCTGGTGCTGCTCCGGATCTCCGTGCCGGCCGACCCCAGGGTCGCCGGCGAGTGGCTGTCCGACTCGGCACGGCGCACGGCGGTGGTGGTCGCGCTGAACCTCGTCCCGTTCGCCGGGATCGCGTTCCTGTGGTTCGTCGGGGTACTCCGGGACCGGATCGGCGAGCGTGAGGACCGCTTCTTCGCGACGGTGTTCCTGGGCAGCGGCCTGCTGTTCGTGGCCATGCTGTTCGTGGCGGCGGCCGTCGGCGGCGGGCTCATCGCGGCGGCCTCGTCCGGCACGCCCGGCGCGGGCACCCTGGCCCTGGGCCGCAACGTCACCGGCATCCTGCTGAACGTCTACGCGATGCGGATGGCGGCCGTGTTCACGCTGACGCTGGTGACTATCGCGCGGCGCACCGCGATCGTGTCCCGCTGGCTCACCGTCGCGGGGCTGGTGACCGCGGTGCTGCTCCTGGTCGGAGTGGGTATCTCCGCCTGGGTGGAGCTGATCTTCCCGGCCTGGATCCTGGTCCTGAGCGTGGACGTGCTCAGGGCGGGCCGGCGGGCCGCTAACAGCAGCGCACCGTCTGGGTAGAGTCGGGCGGTGCCCGAACTGCAGCCGCTGCGCGCTGGCCATGCCCCGGCGGTCCTGGCCTTCGAGCTGGCGAACCGCGCCTACTTCGCGGCCTCGATCTCAGACCGCGGCGACGAGTTCTACGCCCAGTTCGCTGACCGGCACCGCGCCATGCTGGCTGAGCAGGAGGCCGGCCTCAGTGCCTATTACGTGCTCGTCGCCGGCGATGGCTCGGTCCTGGGCCGGTTCAACCTGTACGAGCTCGGGGACGGCACCGCGAGCCTCGGCTACCGGGTCGCACAGCACGTCGCCGGCCAGGGCGTGGCGACCGCGGCCGTCCAGGAGCTGTGCCGGCTGGCGGCGGCCCAGCACGGGCTGCACACCCTGCGGGCGGCCACTTCCCACGAGAACGCCGCGTCCCAGAGAGTGCTGGCCAAGGCCGGGTTCGTCCCGGCTGGGCCGGCCGACCCGGCCGACATCGGCGGTAAGTCAGGCACCTGGTATCAGCGCGACCTAACCGCCGGATGACAGCGGGCCAGAGCCTTTATCCGGATACGTCGCCCGCCGCCTAATCCCCTTGTTTTACCTGGAAACTGGCCGGGTATCAGCGATCGCGGATGGCTTTACGCTGACCGCACAAGGAGTGTCCCCGGCCCCGGACTCCTTTTGCGGCAAACCAGGAATTCGGGGAAATCGGGGACAGATGAGCATTACAGCGCCAGGCCAGAAACCGGCCGCCGTTCTCAGCCAGTACGATGAGCCGGACGTCGACTACCTCAGCTACTGGACGGCGCGCGGCTATGAGCACCGCGCCGAGGTGATGGCCCTGTCCCGGCTGCTGCAAGGCCGCCGGTTCGGCCATGCCGTGGACGTGGGCGGCGGGTATGGCCGGCTGTCGGCGGTTCTGCGCGACTACGCCGACCGGGTGACCCTGGCTGACCCGAGTCACCGCCAGCTTGAGGTGGCCGGGCGCTACCTGGACCAGGACCCGGCGATCGAGAAACGGCTCACCGACGCGGCCCACCTGGACTTCGCCGACGCCAGCGTGGACCTGGCGGTCATGGTCCGCGTCCTGCACCATCTGCCCGACCCGGCGCGGGAACTGTCGGAGATCGCGCGGATCGTCAAGCCCGGCGGCTACGCCGTCATCGAGGCGGCCAACGTCAAGCACGCGGTCAACCGGCTCCGGTACTGGCGCAGCGGCGAGAAGATCCCCACGACGCCGGTCAACATCCGGTCTGAGGTGAACCGCCGCAACGGGAGCATCCCGTTCGTCAACCACCATCCCGACGCCGTGGCCAGCCAGCTGGCGGCCTGCGGCCTTCAGGTCGAGCGGGTGCTGTCCGTCTCGAACCTGCGCCAGCCGGCCCTCAAGCGGATCATGCCCGAACGGCTGATGCTGGCCGCCGAATACGTCATGCAGGTCCCGTTCGCGCCGCTGGCGTTCGGGCCCAGCCTGTTCTTCATGGCCAGGCGCCAGGTCCTGAGGTAGCGAAGCGCGACGCCGGTTGCCGCCATGGGAGGGAAGGCAGGGCCGA
This sequence comes from uncultured Actinomycetes bacterium, assembly GCA_963781085.1. Taxonomy (GTDB): domain Bacteria; phylum Actinomycetota; class Actinomycetes; order Streptosporangiales; family Streptosporangiaceae; genus RYN-230. The sequence goes on along the minus strand of CAWAES010000048.1, from coordinate 103,240 downwards.
GCTTGGCGGAGATGCCCGTCACGTGGTTCTCCTCCGTGCCGAGCATCGGCAAGGACCGGGGGTGCGGAGGACCCTTTATGAGGTTCCGCTATCGGACGGTGCGCCGGTGGTACTGGATGTGCGAAGCGAGCCCGAGGTTCCGGGGGCCAGCCGTCGCCATCGTGATCCGTGCCCTTGACCTCAGATGAAGTACAGCAGGCAGCTCACGAGCAGTGGGAACAGTGCTGCAGGCCCGTCATATTGTCCGCTGACCGATGAAGGTGTTGCGTTGATGCTGATCGTATGACCGTCGATGACCCCGTTGATGTGAGCCTCGCTCAGATCAGTCACGACGGTGACGAACAAGGTGATTACGGCCCCGTCGAAGTCTCCGTCGATGCTCATGACCGGCGGCCCGTAAGCGGGCGCTTCGACCGGCGCGACATGGGCTCGAAGTTCTTGCTCGCCGACAGCGCCAGAAACGTCGGCGTGGCGCACGGCGTAATGAGGCGTCAGATGGACGTCGCTTCGCAGATGGACCGGTCTGCCGTCGTACTCTCCGAGGAAGAGCCCGACCGGGTCAAGGTTGTTGAAGTTGGATTCGATCCGCCAGTAGCCCCTGACCGGCGCGCCGAGGTTCTCGCCGCGGATGCCAGCACGACTGTTCGGGATATCGAGCACGAGCTCGACCCGCTGCTCGCCAACCGTTCCGACAAGGTGTTCGTCGGCGCGGACCAGTTCGACGTCGGCCACGAGCGAACTGTAGCCACCCGAGGCCGTAAACGATCCCTGATCTTCCAGAGGCGAGGAGGTCACATGTGCAGGCTCGACCCTGCCGACGTGCTGATGGTCGAGGACGACCCCGGCGACGCCCTGATAGCTGCGGTCGGCCGTTTGGCGCGGTGCGGAGCCGTCCGGTACGTGTGGTCATGACTTGCACGCGGGAGTATGCCCGCATCCGCAGACCGGGTTGGGGCGGGGAGTACCTCTAGCCGGGTGGAAGATTGCTGGAACGTGTGACCTGCGCCTGGTAGAGACTGATGCGGGAGGCGGTGGCGTATGCCCCGGTACGCGATCGTGGAGGCACCGTCGGCTCTCGGGCATGTCCCAGAGCATCTGGGCGTCGAACGCGCCCCGGAGGTACTGCTTGGATCCGGGCTGGCTGACGGGCTGGCGGCTCGCCGGGCAGGCCGAGTCGGGGCGCCTGGCTATAGCGCCGGGCGCGATCCCGGTACGCAGGTCATGAATCCACAGGCGATCCGGGACTATTCCCCGCGGCTGGCTGACGCGGTGGCAGCGGTGCTCGATGAAGGGGAGTTCCCGGTCGTGCTGGGGGGTGACTGCTCGATCCTGCTCGGCACGATGCTGGCGCTCAGGCGGCGGGGACGCTACGGGCTCATGTATATCGACGGGGACGCCGACTTCTACCAGCCGGAGGTCAATCCGCTCAGGGGCGCGGCGTCGGCGAGCGATCTGGCGTTCGCCACCGGCCGTGGCCCCGGCGTGGTGGCCGACATCGAGGGCCGGCGGCCGCTGGTGCGCGACGACGACGTGGTGGTGTTCGCCTGCCGTGACGCTGTCGCCCGGGAACGGGCGGGCTGCCAGCCACTGCCGGACAACCTGCGCGTCATCGACCGTGACCAGGTCCGGGTTCTGGGCGCTGGTCCTGCGGCGGGCGAGGCCGTGACATACCTGACGCGAGACGCGGGTCCGCCGGATGGATTCTGGATCCACCTCGACGCTGACGTCTTCGACGAGGCCGTCATGCAGGCAGTGGACGATCCCCGCCCGGACGGCCTCGCCTGGGACGAGGTGGTGTCGGCACTGACCGTCGCAATGCGCTCGGGCCGCGCAGTAGGCCTGCAGGTAGCGATCTACAACCCTGACATCGACGCCAATGGGTCCAACGGCCGCGGCTTGGCTGCCACAGTGCGCGAGGCGCTTGCTGCGTCCGCCCATCCATAAAACCAGCCATCCACCGGTCCGCAGCGACGATGGCGAGGCCGCTTGGCATCTGCAGGCTCCGGCCGAGCGGGACCGCGACGTCCTGGCCGTGCACCAGGTAGTCGATGGCCGTCTCGCGGAAGGTGACGGCCGCCATACCCAGATCCGCGGTCGATAACGAACAGGGGCGCCGCGACATCTCTAGCTGTCGCACGCGGCTGAGAAGCGTGCGCAGGTGCCTCCACACCACCGTGGTCGGTTCGCTCACGACACACGCGCCGGAGGATCTCGACGAATTTTGCGGGCGGCGTCGGATCGGGCCGGGGGTGTTCGTAGCAGGGGTGAGAGGCCGCCCAGGAGGGGGCGCCCCGACGGAACCAGAAGGACGTTCCTCATGACTACCTTGACGGAGCCGGGCACAGTCACCACTTACCGCTCCAGCCGCCTGATGTGGGCGATCCTGGGGCTGGTACTGCTTGCCGACGCCCTCGACGTGATCGATGCAACAGTCACGAACATCGCCGCCCCCACCATCGCCCGCGAGCTCAACGGCGGTGAGAGTTTGATCAAGTGGCTGGGACCGGCGTACATGCTCGCCATGGGTGTCCTGCTCGTGGTCGGCGGACGGCTAGGTGACAAGTTCGGCCAGCGAAGGCTTTTCCTGATCGGCATGGGCGGGTTCACCCTGGCGTCGGCAATCGCCGGGTTCTCACCTGACCCGGCCCTGCTCATCGTCGCCCGGGTTGCTCAGGGGGCGTTCGGGGCTCTGCTCATCCCGCAAGGCTTGGCGATCATGACGAAAGCATTCGACCACGACATGCTCGCCAAGGCGTTCGGGCTGTTCGGCCCGGTTCTCGGTCTCTCCAGTGTCGGCGGCCCGGTCCTGGCCGGTTTCCTCATCAGCGCCGACGTGTTCGGCCTGTCCTGGCGCCCGATCTTCCTCATCAACATCGTCCTTGGCGTTGTCGGGCTGATCATGGCGGTCAAGATCCTTCCGCGTGACGACGACGGCGACCGGTCCACTGTCGTCCACGGCTGGGCCTCCGGCCTGCTTGCGGTCACCATGCTCGGGCTGCTGTACGGCCTGATCGGGGGCTCGACCAACGGCTGGGGCGTCATCTCGATCGCCTCGATCACCGTCGGCGTCCTGTTCTTCGCTGCCTTCGCCTACCGTCAGCGCACCGCGGCCCACCCGCTCATCAAGCCCTCGCTCATGAAGAACCGGGGTTTCACCTCCGGAATGCTCGTGTGCCTGGTCGCCGTCGCCGCAGGCACCGGCCTGCTCTTCGTGCTGTCCCTGTTCCTGCAGGAGGGGCTGCACGTCAGCCCGAGGGACACCTCACTCGGTCTGGTACCGCTCACCCTGGGGCTGGTCGCCGCCGGATTCGGCGCCATGGGTGGCCTGGTCGCCAAGCTCGGCCGCACCCTCGTCTTCATCGGCCTCACCGTCGACCTCGTCGGTTGCGGTTGGGTACTGGTCCTCGTCGATCACTCCGGGACGAACGTCAGCCTCCGGGCGCTGGCCCCGGCGTTCTTCGTCATCGGCGTCGGAATTGGCCTCAGCTTCGCCACGATCCCCACCGTGGCTCTCGGCGATGCGAAACCTGACGAAGCCGGCACCGCCAGTGGCTCGTTCAGCTCGATCCAGCAACTCGCATCAGCGATCGGCTCGGCCGCGGTCACCTCGATCTTCTTCCAAGCCGCAACCTCCGGACTGGCCCACGCGATGAAAGTCAGTCTCATCGTCGTTTTGGCTATCACCGTCCTCAGCCTCCCGGTCGTCGCCCTGATGCCTCGCAAGGCACCATCAGAACCCCAGCAGTGAGCAACCGGCCGAACTTGGCGAGGATGGCCAGCCGACGGGCTGCCTCCCAACCCGTTGGCAGGCCCTCCTCCTTGGGGCGGGGTTATGTCCCGCACCAAGGAGGCGCAGCGGCAGGACGCTGCACGCTGGCGCCTCTTGCTGTTATCATCGGCCTTGCCCGACCCCCGCAGGGTCAGCGCAGGTCCGGTACGCCTGGCCAAGCCCCTGGGCCAGGCGTCAGGTCCCGAGGTAGCGCAGCACGGCCAGCACGCGCCGGTTGTCGCCGTCGGAGGGAGGCAGGCCGAGCTTGGCGAAGATGCCCGCCACATGCTTCTCCACGGCGCCGGGCGACACCACGAGCTCGGCGGCGATGGCCGCGTTCGACCGGCCCTCGGCCATCAGGGACAGCACCTCACGCTCCCGGGCGGTGAGCGAGCCCAGGCCGGTCGTTCCCCGGCCGGGCCGCCGGTCCCCGAGGCGGGCCCCCAGCAGCTGGCTGACCACCTCGGGGTCGAGAGCGGTGCCGCCCGCGGCCACCCGGGCCAGGGCGTCAGTGAACTCGGCCACGTCGGCGACCCGGTCCTTGAGCAGGTAGCCGACTCCGGCCGCGCCCGCGGCCAGCAGCCTGGTGGCGTAGCGCGTCTCGATGTACTGGGAGAACACCAGCACTCCGGTGGCCGGATGGTCGCGGCGCAGCTCGATGGCGGCGCGCAGCCCCTCGTCGGTGAACGTGGGCGGCATCCGCACGTCCACGATGGCCGCGTCGGGTCCGTGCGCGGCGACCGCGGCGACCAGGGCGCCGGGCTCGTCCACCGCGGCCGCGACCTCGTGCCCGCGGTCTTCGAGCAGCCTGCGCAGGCCCTCCCGGAGCAGGGCCGCGTCCTCGGCGATCACCACCCGCATGCCAGCGATGCTTTCACGCGCGCAGCGGCAGCTCGACGGTGATCAGCGTGGGACCGCCGGGCGGGCTCACGATGGCCAGCCGGCCGTCCACGACCGCGACCCGCTGGGCCAGCCCGGCCAGGCCGCTCCCCCGGGCCAGGTCCGCACCGCCGGTGCCGTCGTCGCCGACCTGCAGTACCAGCCGTGACTCCGGCCCGGGGCCCTGGATACCAGCCCGGACCACGACCTGGTTCGCCGAGCTGTGCTTGGTCGCGTTGGCCAGCAGTTCGGCCGCGCAGAAGTAGGCGATGGTCTCGATCGCCTCGGTGGGGCGGACCGGGACGTCGGCCCGCAGTTCCACCGGGAGCGCGCTGGCTGCGGCCAGCGTGGCCAGCGCGTCGGGCAGCCCGGAGTCCAGCACCGGCGGGTGGATGCCCTTGACCAGGTCGCGCAGTTCGGACAGGGCGTCCTTGGCGCCGCGGTGGGCCGACTCGACCAGCTCCCTGATGCTGGCCAGATCGGCACGGCTGACCGCCGTCCCCGAGTTTCTCCCGGGCCATGCCCAGGCTCATCGCCAGCGCGGCCAGCCGGACCTGCGCGCCGTCGTGCAGGTCCCGTTCCACCTGCCGCAGCTGCGCCGCGGAGTCATCGACGGCCCGCGCCCGGGTCTGCTCCAGCTGGCGGACCCGCTCCTCGAGCCTCCGCGGGCCGAGCAGGCTCCGGATGAGCCAGCGATCGGCGGCGACGGCGGCCCGGGCCACCCAGGGCGCGGCGAGCACCGCCGCGGCGCCGACCGCGAACGCGGCGAAGGTGCCCGGATAGGAGCTGATGCGGAACAACATCCCGTTGCCGGCGGTCAGCGGGTTGAGGACACCGACCGGGCTCAGCCGGGTGCCTGGCGGGTGGTTGCGGAACAGCGGCCACCACAGCGGGTAGGTCAGGTCGGCCAGGCCGACCGCGGCCACGTAGACCGAGAAGCCCTCCAGCGCGGCGGCTGGCAGCTTGAGCAGCACGTAGGCCACGGCCCGCCAGGCGGTGCCGTCCCTGAGCCTGGCGTCCAGCCGGCCCAGCACGCCGTGGCCAGGGCAGGAACGCGGGTGGCGCGGCGACCCGGACGCCGAGCAGCCATCCGGCCAGCCTGCGGTTCAGCCCGGCCACTTCCCCGGCGGCGCTGGAGGCGAGGACGATCAGCGGCAGCCCCAGCATCGTCCCCACGATCGAGACGGACAGGACGACCCCCGGCACGAGCAGGAGCACGACGCCGGTGAAACCCGCTATCGCGAGCGGCACGGAGATCAGGCAGAACAGCAGGTCACGGCGAGTGCGACGGCTGAAGGGGGCGCGGGCGACCGCCCCGGCGGCGCGCGGCCAGCCCCGCCGCCAGGCGGCGGCCAGAGGGCCGGCGGGCCGGGGGTTCCCCGGCCCGCCGGCCTCCCGGCGAGGTCACCGGAGTCGCGCTGCCCACGGGGTCATTGTCCCGCGCCGGCGTCCCGGCGGGCGAGCAGCCAGCCGCCCGCGGCCAGGGTGACCGCGGCGTACAGGGCCAGCACGCCCAGCCCGGCCCAGGGCGGCAGGGACGGTGACACGTGCTTGACCGCGGTGAGTGAGTTCTCCGCGATGATCATGGGCAGGAACTTCTCCACGCCGTGCTGCAGCCCCGCCGGGAAGGCCAGGAAGATCGCCGGCAGCACGAACACGACGGCGACGACGGTCGCGATCGCGCCGGCGGTGTGCCGGATGATGGCCCCGATGCCCAGCCCGATGAGGCCCATCAGGCACAGGTAGGCCCCGGCCATCAGGACGGCCCGCAGCACGCCGGGCTGGGCCAGGGTGGCGTGCGGGGCCGGGCTGGCCAAGGCCGCCTGCCCGGCCAGGAAGGCCGCGAACGCGAGGACCTCCCCCACGGCCAGCCCGGCCACGCCGAGCACCGCGGCCTTGGCCGCGAGCACCATCGGCCGGCGCGGCGCGGCCGCGAGCGTGGCCCTGATCATCCCCGAGGAAAATTCGCTGGTGATAGCCAGCACGCCCAGGACCGCCACGAGCAGCTGGCCCAGGGCCAGCCCCGCGAAGCCCAGTTCGGTCGGGTCGAAGGACGCGCGATCCGCCGCGCTCAGCTTCGCATAGTTCGCCTGGCTGATGACCAGGACGGCCAGGCCCAGCATGCCCGCGGCCAGGATCAGCGTGATCCAGCCTGTGGAGCGCAGCGTGCGCAGCTTGATCCATTCCATCCGGGCCACGTCCGTGAACCGGTAACCGCCCTGCTCCGGGCGGCGCGGGATGACCGTCGTGCTCATGAGACCCTCCTGGTCTGGCCAGCCACAGTCCCCTGGCTCGGCGCGTGTTCTGGCCAGGCGGTGCCCTGGTAGCTGGTCACGCCTGAGGTGAGGGCCAGGAACGCCTCCTCCAGCGAGGAGGCGGTGGCGGACAGCGCGGCCACGGTCGTCTCGGCCAGCAGCCGTCCCTGCCCGATGACCACCAGCCGCTCCGCGGTCAGCGCCATCTCGCTGATCAGATGGCTGGACACCAGCACGGTGCGGCCCTGCGCGGCCTGGGCCTGGAGCAGGGTGCGCAGCCACCGGATGCCTTCCGGGTCCAGCCCGTTGACCGGCTCGTCCAGGAGCAGCACCTCCGGGTCGCCGAGAAGCGCGGTGGCGATGCCCAGCCGCTGCGCCATGCCGAGGGAGAACTTCCCCGCCCGCCGGCCAGCCACGTCCGCCAGCCCCACGGTGGCGAGCACCTCGTCCACCCGGGCTCCTGGGGATGCGGTTGCTGGCCGCCAGCGCGGCCAGGTGCGACCGGGCCGTCCGGCCCGGGTGGAAGGCCCGGGCCTCCAGCAGCGCGCCCACCTCGCGCAGCGGCCAGCGCAGCTCGCGGTAGGCCCGGCCCCCGACGCGGGCCCGCCCGGCGTCCGGGAAGTCCAGCCCCATGATCATCCGCAGCGTGGTGGACTTCCCCGATCCGTTCGGGCCGAGGAACCCGGTCACCGTCCCCGGCCGGACCGTGAACGAGAGCCGGTCCACCGCCACCGCGGGGCCGTATCTCTTGGTCAGGTCTTGTACCTCGATCATCGATCCGTGTCCTCCGTCCGGCACACGGTGCGTGTGCCTTCGGGAAATCACGCTAGGAACCGGCGGCCCGGGGCGGAATCCGGCTAGGCCCCGTCTTCTGGTGCGGGGGTTATCCCCCGTGCCAGGGGGCGATCAGAGCGGCCGGACGCGGCGGCTGGGGCGCGGGCGCCTCTTGCTGTTATCACTGCGGCCTACCCGTTCGATCATCGCCGGCGACCCCGGAGGCGGAGCAGCCCGATCGCGCTGGCAGTGGATGGCCATGCTCGTTCGTTCGACGTGCCAGATCAGTACGCCGGGCCGCCGCAGCGGGCAGCCATCCGGCGAACTTCCGGCGGCCTCCTCGGCGATGCCCTGCAGAAGTGCGGTCGCGGAACTTCGGCAGAAGGGAGAAGCCTCGCCCACTCCGGCGGTGTCTGTTGCGCAGAGTGAACACCCGCCGGGCGAGGGGACTTCGATATCCGGCGCCCTGCCGAATAGGGCGCTGCCCCAGCCACTTGAAGATCCACGTTGCGCGCACGCACATCTGGTGCATGAGAGCTCGCCTGGCGGCGTGCGCGGTACCGGGTGATCTGTGCTGATAGCCGGGAGGGCTCGCCATGAGAGCATTGGCTGGCATGGAGGCTGGTGTGCACTTGCCGCAGCTGGAGTTCGCTGGCGAGGGGTTTTCGCTGCGGCGGCTCGCGGACACGGTTGACGCGGCGCGCGCGAACGGGTTCGCAGCGGTCTCGGTAAATGATCACTTCCTGTTCGGCGCGCCGTGGCTTGACGGGCTCACTGCTCTGGCTGCGGTGGCGGAGCGGTCGGGGCCGATGACGCTGGCGACCACGGTGTCGCTGGCGGCGCTCCGCGGCCCGGTGCCGCTGGCCAAGGCGGTGGCCACGCTGGACGTCTTGTCTGGTGGCCGGGTGGTCGCCGGTGTGGGGGCTGGCTCGTCAAGAAGCGACTATCACGCGTTCGGCGCCAGCTTTGAGTCCAGGTGGCAGCGTTTCGATGAAGCCGTGACCTTGCTGAGGGCCTTGCTGGGCGGGGCCGAGCCACCCGCCGGCGGCAAGCATTTCGCGGTCCCGGAGGCGCGGTTGCTGCCGGTGCCGCGGCCCGCCGGGGCGGTTCCGCTGTGGGTCGGGAGCTGGGGGTCGGCCGCCGGGCTGCGCCGCGTGGCGCGGCTGGGCGACGGGTGGCTGGCGTCGGCGTACAACATCACCCCGGCTGGCTTCGCCGCGGCTCACGCGCTGCTGCGGGAAGAGCTGGCGGCGGCGGGCAGGCCGGCTGCCGGCTTCCCGCACGCGCTGGTCACGATGTGGGCGTGGATAACCGAGGATCGCGCCGAGGCCGACCGGGTCATTACCGATCGTCTCGCGCCGCTGCTCAAGCGTGATCCCGTAACGCTGCGCGGCAGGGTGTGCGTGGGGCCCGCCGGGATGTGCGCTGAGCTGCTGTCCGGATTCGCCGAGGCGGGGTGCGGCCAAGTGCATTTCTGGCCGCTCGGCGCGGAGGGGCGCCAGGTTGACCTGATCGCGTCGAAGGTGCTGCCGGGCATCCGGCCATGACCGCGAGCTGAGGCGGGCCCCTGGTCAGTCCTGCCGCTCCAGCCGGCGGACGGCGGCGCCGGACGTGACCGTGAGCTGCAGGGTGTCGATCATGGCGCGGGCCGCGGCCGGACAGAACGGATCGCGTGGCCGCGCCGCCCAGATGCGGCGCACCGGCGCGAGACCGCGAATGGGCCGGACCTCGACGTGCGGCAAGGCGTGCGTGATGGCCAGGCCCGGGATGACCGCGACGCCCAGGCCCGCCGCCGCGAACGCCTGGACGGCCACGTTGTCGTCGGTGGTCAGGGCCACGCGCGGGTCGAACCCGGCGGCCCGGCAGGTGTGCCGGACGATACGGAACCAGGCGCTGGCCGGCCGCCGCCGACCCAGGTCTCGCCGGCCAGGTCAGTGAGGGAGACGTCGTGGCCGCTGCGCGCCAGCCGGTGGCCCCGCGGGAGCACGGCCTGGAAGGCGTCATCGAGCAAGTGGACGCGGTCGTGGTGGCGTGAGCTGACCTCGGGAAGTGCCGGGTGATCATAGATGATGGCCAGGTCGAGCTCGCCGTCGTCGAGCCTGGGCAGCAGGCGCTGCAGGTGATCATCGATCACGGTCAGCGACACGTCGGCATGCTGCCGCTGGAACCGGGCGAGCGCCGCGGGGACGAACGTGGCCAGCGCGGTCGGGAAGCTGCCGAAGCGTAGCCTGCCGTGTCGCCGGCCGGCTAGCTCGCCGAGTTCCTGTTCCGCATTGCCGATCCGGGCGATCAGCGCACGCGCGTGCCGCGCTAGGGCGAATCCGGCGTCGGTCAGCTGGACTGGGCGCGTTCCGCGTTCGATCAGCGGCAGGTCCATCGCCCGTTCCAGGGTCGCGACGTGCTGGCTCACCGCCGACTGCGTCATCTGGAGCGCATCGGCGGCGCCGGAGAAGGAACCGCAGGCCGCGATGCTGTCCAGTACCTGGAGCCGCCGGACATGAGATATCAGTTCCACTAATGGATCATAACAAGAATCCATTGCTACTAATAGTCGCGCGAGGCTAGCGTCACCGACAGATCATGCAGCCCGACCAGCCAAGGAGAAAAATGCCGTTCATCAACGTCAAGCTCATCGAGGACGTGTTCACCCCCGAGCAGAAGCGCCGGATCGTCGAGGAACTCACCGACGCGATGGTCGCCATCGAGGGCGAGAGCATGCGCCAGGTCACCTGGGTCGTGGTCGAGGAAGTCCACAGCGGTGACTGGGAATCGCTGGCAAGCCCCGGACCACCCAGGACGTCAGGGCCCTCGCCGCCGCACCCGCCTGACCGGGCAGCGTCTCCACACCAGGCTCACGAAGCACGGGCCCGGCCAGATCCTCTCCGGCCGGGCCCGTGCTCGCCGCCGGGCCGAAGTGGCCATCAGAAACCACCGAACCCCTGAGGGAATGTCGTGACGGATACCGCATCGCCGCCTGACTCGCGCCGCTGGCTGATGCTGCCGGTGGTGCTGCTGGCCATGTTCATGGCCGGCTTCGACATCTGGGTGGTGAACGTGGCCACGCCGTCGCTGCAGCACGACCTGCACGTAAGCGACGCGGCTCTGCAGCTGATCGTGGGCGGGTACGCGTTCATGTACGCCAGCGGCATGGTGACCGGCGGGCGGCTGGGCGACCTGCTGGGCTACCGGCGGCTGTTCATGATCGGCGTGGCCAGCTTCGCCGTCGCCTCCCTGCTGTGCGGCCTGGCCCAGTCCCCCGCCGAACTCGTCGGCGCCCGGCTGCTCCAGGGCCTCGCCGGGGCCGCCATGGTGCCGCAGGTGCTGGCGCTGATCACGGCGACGTTCGCGGTGCCGGAGCGGGGCCGGGCGCTGGCCTGGTTCGGGGTCACCATGGGCCTGGCCTTCGTGTCCGGGCAGATTCTCGGCGGCCTGCTGCTGCAGGCGAACGTGCTCGGCCTGGGCTGGCGGGCTATCTTTCTGGTGAACGTGCCGGTGGGCGCGGCCACGCTGATCGCCGCGGCGATCGTGGTCCCGCACGCACGCAGTCACCGCCGGCGGCGGCTGGACCCGCTCGGCGCGGCCGGCGTCTCGGGGTCTGTGGCCCTGGCGCTGGTGCCACTGACGCTGGGCCACGACGAGGGCTGGCCTGCCTGGACCTGGATCTGCCTCGCCGCCTGCCTGCCGGTGCTCACGGCCACGCTGGCCTGGGAGCGCCGGCTGATCCGCCGGGGCGGCGAGCCGCTGCTCGACCTGCCGCTGTTCCGCGACCGGGGCTTCTCGGCCGGGGCCGGCCTGAACTTCGCCCTGCTGTTCTTCTTCGGCAGCTTCATGTTCGTGCTGACGCTGGTGCTCCAGGCCGGGCTCGGCCAGTCACCGCTACGGGCGGGCCTGGAGGCCGGGCCGCTGGCCCTCGCCTTCATCACGATGTCGATCCTCGGGCCGCGGATGGCGGCGAGGTTCGGGCCGTGGTCGATCACCATCGGGGCGGGACTGGACGTGCTCGGCACGATCGGCCTGATGCTCACCGGCCTCCGTTACGGAAGCCCCCTAACGGGCTGGGATCTTGCCCCGGCGACCGTGGTGATCGGCCTGGGCCAGGGCATGGCGCTGCCGTCGCTGATCGGGGCGGCGCTGGCCAAGGTAGCGCCCGAGCGGGCCGGCGCGGCGGCCGGGGTACTCACGACCGCCCAGCAGTTCGGCGTGGCCAGCGGGGTCGCGATCATCGGGACGGTGTTCTACGCCCGGCTGGGGCCGGGACGCGCGAGTTCGGTCTCGGCCATGGAGCTGGCCATGGCCATCGACGCCGTTGTCGTGCTGGCCGCGGCCGCGCTGACCCTGCTGTTGCCGCGGCGAGCGGCCGCCCGGCGTCCCGCGGTGACGGAGGAGCCTGCCGCGGAGCTCAGCGCCGGGGTGGCGCAGCAGGCAAAGTCAAGATCGTTCGTCAGCTCTGGTCGTCACAGCGACCCCAGCTGACGAAAGATCGGCAGGTGCCGCCCGGGCGGACCAGCGGCGCGGCGGTCGGCAGCGTCTCGGGTAGCCGATGGCCTCGATCGAGACACCCACGCCCACGATCACGCTCGTTCGGGGCTGGTGACACGGTTCTTACTGGCACCCCGATCGGGCGGGACGGGCAGGCACGGCCGCCTGGTGGCCGACGCGGCGTCCGGGAGTGGCAGCGTCATCCGGGCCCTGCTCCTGCGAGCCCTGCTTCACGCGGGCCCGGTTCCCGTCGTCGCCAGGCGCACTGAAGGCGTCGGCGCCTCTTGCTGTTGTCAGGACGAACTTGCCCCCTCCGGGGCGCCGAGCTGCCCGGCCACCCAGTCGGCGGTGCGGTAGCGGTGGAACGGGGACAGGTTGGCGCAGCCGTGGTTGCCCTTCTCCAGCAGGAGCAGCTCGGCCGGACCGCCCGCCTCCTCGGCCAGCCGGGCCGCCTCGGTCCACGGGATGAGCCGGTCCAGCTTGCCCATCACGACCAGCAGCGGGCAGCGGATGAGCGCCGCCCGGCCCTCGAGGTTCAGCTGGCCGGCCACGGCCCGGGCGCGGTCCAGGTCCGGCGACTTGGACCGGACCCGGAACGCCTCCCGGGTCAGGACCGGCAGGTTGTCCCAGTTCCCGGCGAAGTTGAACGGGCCGGCCAGCGCCACGCAGGCCCGCACCCGGTCATCCCCGCTGGCCACCCGCGGTGCGTAGTACCCGCCGAGGCTCACGCCCCAGACCGCGATCCGGTTCTCGTCCAGCGACGGCTCGGCGCCCAGCCGGTCGATGATGGCCGCGCCGGGCACCTCCCAGTCACCCCGGATGGCCAGGTCGTACTCGGCCTCACCCTGCCCCGGGCCGTCCACGCTGAACGTGGCCAGGCCGCGGGCGAGGAACAGCTCCTCGGTACTGCGCAGCTCCTCCTTGGCTGAGTCGAGCCCGGAGAGCATGATCACGACCGGGTGCGGGCCGTCGCCGGCGGGTTCCCGGAGCACCCCGGCCAGCTGCGCGCCGTCGAACGGGATCTCGATCCGCCGCCCCGGCGGGTCGAGGTAGGGCAGCGCGTCGGTGAGGCAGCGCACCGCGGCCAGGTGCGCCGCGCGCATCTGGTCCAGGTCGTTGACGAACACGAACTTGGCGAAGTGGAAGTACACCGCGGCCTGGGACAGATGGGCCCCGGCGGACATGTCCCGGCCCGCGGCCAGCGCGTCGCGGCCGAGCTGCTCATGCTCGGCGGCGACCGCGCTCCACGCGCCGCACCAGTCGGCCCACCGCTCCAGGCGGCCGGTGATCCGCTCGAAGTCCCCGGCGGTCACACCGTTGGTGGTGAACCGCGGGGACCAGTGCGAGATCGCCGTCGCGACCCGTTCGTCCATAAGGTGCCTCCCGTGCCCTGGCTACGTCTGCAAACGAATGCATACTCGGTGCGCGCGGGCCCAGTCAATATCCGGGCGACGGTTGACGACAGCCCGGGGAGACCTGAGCCCCCGGGCTAGTCGGTGCCGAACAGGACGCTGACCGACTCGCCTTCGTGGATGCGGCGGATGGCCTCGGCGAGCGCCGGGGCCAGCGAGATGACCTCGAGCTTCCCCCCGAGGAGATGACTGGGGATCGGCACCGTGTTGGTGGTCACCACCTCGGTGACCTCGGGCGCCGACTCGATCCGCTTCAGTGCGTCCCCGGCGAACAAGCCGTGCGTGCAGGCGACCCGGACCGACCGCGCGTGGCGCTCCCTCAGCCGGTCCAGCAGCTCGAGGATCGTGGTCCCCCGCGCGATCTCGTCGTCCAGCACGATCACGTCGCGTCCGGCGACGTCGCCGATGATGGACGCGATCGTGACTTCCTGGTCGCTGATCCGCTGCTTGGCGCCGAACGCGACCGGCAGCCCGAGCCGGCGGGCGAAGGCCGCGGCCTGCTTGGCGTTGCCCAGGTCGGGTGAGACCACCACCGTGTTCGACACGTCCTGGCTGCGGAAGTGGCTGGCCAGCTCGCCCAGCGCGTGAAGGTGGTCGACCGGTACCGAGAAGAAGCCGTGCACCTGCGGGGAGTGCAGGGTCATCGTCAGCACCCGGTTTGCGCCCGCGGTGACCAGCAGGTCCGCGACCATCCGGCCGCCGATCGAGACGCGGGGCATGTCTTTCTTGTCTGACCTCGCGTAGGCGTAGTGCGGGATGACCGCGGTGACGCGGGCCGCCGAGGCGCCCCGGGCGGCGTCCAGCATGAGCAGCAGCTCGACCAGGTGCTCCTGGACCGGGGGGCAGAGCGGCTGGATGAGGAAGACGTCGCGCTCGCGGCAGTTGGACTGGAGCTGTGCCTCCAGGCAGTCGTTGGCGAAGCGGCGCAGCCGTACCGGGCGGAGTGGCTCGCCCAGGTCTGCGCAGATCTCGGCGGCCAGCTCAGGATGGGCGCTGCCGCTGAACACCGCGATGTCCCGCACGCGGACCAGGGTAGTTGGCCCGCGGACCGGCCCGGTGGCCGACCCGTCAGCGCGGGATCAGCGCGGCCAGTTCCTGCCCGGCCAGGCCGAGCCAGTGACCCGGGTCGGCCAGCGCCGGCCCTGGCCCCCCGGCCAGGTCAGCCAGGCCCACGGCCGAGACCACTCCCGGCGGCGGCGCCGCCGCGAGCTGCCCGGCCACCAGCGCGGCGGGCACCCCGGCGGCGGCGGCGACGGCGAAGACGGTCCCGGCGACCTTCCCGGTTCCTGAGGTCTCGTCGTAGCGCCCTTCCCCGGTGATCACCAGGCCCGCCCCGGCCAGCGCCTGGTCCAGGCCGGCCAGCCGGCTCAGCTGCGCCGCCCCCGGGCCGATCTGCGCCCCCCAGGCCGCGGCGAACCCGTACCCGGTGCCGCCTGCCGCCCCGGCGCCGGGGGCGTCCGGGTCACCGCCCAGGCCGCTGGCCAGCCGGGACAGCCCGTCCTCGAGCCGGGCCACCTGGGCCGGGCTGGCGCCCTTCTGCGGCCCGAACACGGCCGCCGCCCCGGCCGGCCCGAGCAGCGGGGCGCGCACGTCAGACAGGCAGCTGACCCCGCCGTCCGGCGGCGGGCGCAGCCCGGCCAGGTCGACTGAGGCCAGGCCGGTCAGGGCCCCGCCGCCGGGCGGCAGCGGGGCGCCGGCGGCGTCGAGGAACCGGGCGCCGAGCGCGGCCAGGGCCCCGGTCCCGCCGTCGGTGGACGCCGAGCCACCGAGCGCGATCATCACCTGCCGGGCCCCGGCGTCCAGCGCCTGGCCGATGATCTCGCCGAGCCCGGTCGTCTGCGCGCCCAGCGGGTCCGGCCGGGCCATCAGCGGCAGCCCGCTGGCCCGGGCGAGTTCCACGGCCGCGAGGCCGCCGGGCAGTTCCAGCCACGCGGCGTCCACCGGCTGGCCCGCCGGGCCGGTGACCCGGGCCTGATGCCAGCGGGCGCCGCTGACCGCCGCGGCGAGCACGTCCAGGGTGCCTTCCCCGCCGTCCGCCAGCGGCACGCAGACCACCTCGTCGCCGGGCCGGACCGGGTGCCAGCCGCCGGCCAGCGCGGCCGCCGCCCCGGCCGCCCCGATGCTGCCCTTGAAGGAGTCGAGGGCGATCACGACGCGCAACGTGCCTCCGCAGCTGCTGCGCGGAGTCACGGCCCGGCGGGCGGGTCCGGCTTGGAGGCGGGCAGCCCGAGCGTCTCCCGGATCGCCTGCTGGACCTCGTCCTTGTCCTTGGTGGCGTCGATCTGCACGACGTACTCCTTGCGCGCGAAGATGGCGAGCACCGGGTCGGTCTTCTCGTGATAGTCGCGCAGCCGGACCACGAGGGCTTCCTCGGTGTCGTCCTCACGGGTCACCAGCGTGCCGCCGCACACGTCGCACTTGCCCTCGACCTGGGGCCGGCCCTCGATCAGGTTGTAGTCCAGGCCGCAGCCCGAGCACAGGCGGCGGGCCAGGACCCGGCGGCGGACCTCCGCGTCGGGCAGGTCGAGGTGGATCACCGCGTCGATGTCGTAGCTCTCCAGGAAGAACTCGGCCTGCCGCGCGTTGCGGGGGAACCCGTTGACGATGAACCCGTAGTTCCAGTCGTGGTCGGCCAGCCGCTGCGCGGTCACCTTCTCGGCCATGTCGTCCCCGACCAGTTCACCGGCGGCCATGATCCGCCGCACGTCGGCGCCCATCTTGGTGTGCTGCTGCACGTTCCAGCGGAAGATGTCGCCCACGCTGATGTGCACCAGATCCAGGTCCCGGGCCAGCCACGACGCCTGCGAGCTCTTGCCGCTGCCGGGCACGCCCATGATCACGTACTTGCGCATGCAGCTACCCTGACACACTCGCGGCGGCCACGTCTGCGACGCACTGGTTGACGCACTCGCCGAGGCCCTCGATCACGGTGCGCAGCGTCTGGCCGGGCTGCAGGTAGACCGGGGGCTTGCGGGCGTTGCCCACGCCGCCCGGCGTGCCGGTCAGCAGCAGGTCACCCGGCAGCAGGGTGATGGCCTGGCTGGCGTAGGCCGCGATCTCGGCCGGGCCGAACAGCAGGTCGGAGGTGCGGGAGCGCTGCATCACGGCCCCGTCCACCTCGCAGCGGACCTCCAGGTCGGCCGCGTCGCCGACCTCGTCCCCGGTGACCAGGTACGGGCCGACCGGGGTGCTCCGCTCGAACATCTTGCCCTGCAGCCACTGCAGGGTGCGGTTCTGCCAGTCGCGCATGCTCACGTCGTTGGTGACGGTGTACCCGGCGATGGCCGCCGCCGCCTCGTCCCGGCTGGCCCGGTAGATCGGGCGGCCGATAACGACGCCCAGCTCGACCTCCCAGTTGACCCGGTCGCTCACCGCCGGGAGCACCAGGTCGTCGCGGGCCCCCAGCAGCGTCTGGGCGAACTTGGCGAACAGGGTCGGGTACTGCGGCAGGTCCCGGCCGGTCTCGGCGATGTGCGCCCGGTAGTTGAGCCCGACGCAGATCACCTTGGACGGGCTGCGGGAGCAGCGGCGCGAAGCTGGCCGCACTGGCCGGGACCGGGCCCGCCCCGGCCCGGGTCGCGACGGCCGGGTCGCCGCCGCTGGCCAGCAGCGCGCCGACGTCGTCCGCGGCCAGCGGGACCAGCACATCCCCGTCCAGCCGCGCGGCGGTGGTCCCGTCCGGGGTCCGGATTGTCGCGAGTCGCATGGGCCGACTGTAGACGGTTCCGGCCCGGCCGAAGGCGCGGGGGCCCGGGCCGGTGGCCCGGCTGGACCGGGAGGCCGTCGCGGCTTTCTGATCGGTTCTGTCGGGACGTGTTGACATGGTGGCCAGGGTGGGTGACCGTCGAGGGCGAGCGTCCGGTGACACCGGGGTGGTGGGCACCGCCGCGCGACGTGGCGCGGCGACGCGGCGGCCGCCGAGCGTTCCGGCCTGGATGGAGGACCGATGCGATCACGATGGGCAGTCCTGGCGGCGGCGCTCGTCGCCGCCGTGGGCACGCTGCTGGCCACGGCCGCGGCGCCCCGGGCGTTAGCGGAAAACAACGGGCTGGCGGTCAGCGCGCCGCTGATGGGCTGGAGCAGCTGGAGTTTCCTGCGCAGCGACCCGACGGCGGCGAAGATCGAGGCCGAGGCCAGCGCCCTGAAGTCCAGCGGGCTCAGCGCGCACGGCTACGACTACGTCAACCTGGACGATTTCTGGTACCAGTGCCCGGGCAGCCAGGGCCCGAACGTGGACCAGTACGGCCGCTGGGTCACCGACACGACGAAGTTCCCGGCCAGCGGCTCCACCAACGGCATCGCCGTCGTCGCGAACTACGTGCACAGCCTGGGCCTGAAGTTCGGCCTGTACGTGACGCCGGGCATCTCCAAGCAGGCGGTCGCGCAGAACACCCCGATCGAGGGCACCTCCGACACGGCCGGCCAGATCGCCACCACCGCCAGCGAGAACAACTACAACTGCGGCGGCATGACCGGCATCGACTACAGCAAGCCGGGTGCGCAGGCGTTCATCAACTCCTGGGCTGACGAGTTCGCCTCCTGGGGCGTGGACTACGTGAAGCTCGACGGGGTCGGGTCGTCCGACCTCCCGGACGTGCAGGCCTGGTCGGCGGCGCTGCGGCAGACCGGCCGCCCGATGGCCCTGGAGCTGTCCAACTCCCTTGCTATCTCTAACGCCACCACGTGGTCATCACTCGCGAACGGCTGGCGTACCACCGGCGACATCGAGTGCTACTGCGGCTCGGGTGGCAGCAGCTACCCGCTGACCGACTGGGCCAACGTGGCAGTCGCGGTTCAGCGCCGCGGCGAGCTGGCAGCCCTACGGCGGTCCCGGCGGCTGGAACGACTACGACTCGATCGAGGTCGGGAACGGCAGCAACGACGGCCTGACCGTGGCGCAGCGGCAGACCCAGCTGTCGCTGTGGTCGCTGGCCAGCGCGCCGCTGATCCTGGGCACCGACCTGACCGCGCTGGACTCCGGGGATCTGGCCCTGCTGGAGAACAGCGCCGTGACCGCGGTTGACCAGGACGGCATCCCCGCCGACCGGGTCATCGACAGCGGTAACGAGCAGGTCTTCGACAAGCGCCAGCAGAACGGGACCTGGGATATCGGCGTGTTCAACACCGACTCCTCGGCCAGCCACAGCTTCAGCGTGTCACTCCCCCAGCTCGGGCTGACCGGCCCGGCGAACGTCACCGACCTGTGGGCCGGCACCTCGCTCGGCACCGTGAACGGCACCTTCACCACGACCGTCGCCCCTGGTGGCGTCACCCTCATCTCGGCCACGCCCGCCTCCGGCACCGGCGGGACCGGCGAGCTGGTCGGCGGCCAGTCCGGCCAGTGCCTGGACACCCGCGGCGACGCACCCCCGGGCCGTACGTGTACTTCCCCGGGACCGCGGAGCAGATCTGGCCCTGCAACGGCGGGATCAACCAGGAGTTCTCGGTCACGTCCGCCGGTGAGCTGCGGACCATGGGCGCCACCGAGTGCCTGGACGTCTACAACAACGAGACGGCGCCCGGGACCAAGGTTGAGCTCTGGCCCTGCAACGGCGGCGCCAACCAGAAGTGGACCGTCGAGAGCAACGGGACGATCGTCGGCCAGCAGTCCGGGCTGTGCCTGGACGTGACCGGCGCGCAGCACCACGCGAGGGCACCCCGCTGGAGATCTGGACCTGCAACGGCCAGGCCAACCAGCAATGGTCGTGGGCGTACCGCTGAGCCCGCCACCCGGCCCCGGGCTGGCCTGGGCGCCTGCCGCGCGCTCAGGCCAGCTCGGAGGCGAGGATCGCCGCGGCCGGGCGGCGGGCCCCGACGCGGGCCGGGATCATGGTCAGCCCGGCCACGGCGACCAGGGTGGCGAGCACCGCGGCGGCCAGCCACCAGGCCGGCGGGACGGTCAGCACCTGGGTCCCCGCGCCGTTCGCGGCCGCGAACAGCCCGATGCCCAGCGGGATGCCGAGCAGGGCGCCGGGCAGGGCGGGCAGCACCTGGGCCGCGGACACCCCGGCGCTGACCTGCTGCGGGGTCGCGCCGAGGGCGCGGGCCAGCGCTGCGGAGTGCCGGGCGTCCAGGACCGTCGCCCAGGCGGTCACGATCACGTTGAGGACGGCCAGGGTGACCAGCACGATCGTGAGCACGGCCAGCATCTGCTCATCCCGGTCGTAGACCGGGTTGGCGAGCCCACCGGACCCGCCGAAGGCTTTCTGGCCGGCCGTGGCATGGAAGGTGAGCACGGCGACGATGCCGGTCGCGGTGATCGCGACGCTGGCCGCGGTGAGCACGGCGCGGCGCGGGCGGCGGGCGGTCAGCCGCAGCCCGAGCAGCAGCGGCACCGGCAGCCGGGCGGACAGCGCGATCAGCCGGGCCCGGCGCCGTGGCGGGCGGGCCGCGTCGGCCAGCGCGCTGACCGTGCTGGTCCGCGCGGCCCGGATCGCCGGGACGAGCGTCGCGGCCAGCGCCACCGCGAGGGCCACGGCCACCACGAGCCCGGCGGCAGGCAGGGTGAGCGAGGGCGCGCCGGGGCTGCCCACCAGGCCGGCCCCGGGATTGGTGATCAGCGGGGCGGCCAGCCAGCCGGCCGTCAGCCCGGCGGCCGCCGCGGCCAGCGCCAGGATCAGGTTCTCGGCCAGCAGCACGGCCGCGACGAGTCCCGGGGTGGCGCCGACCGCCTTGAGCAGCCCCACCCGCCGGGTGCGCTCCGCCATCCGGCCGCCGGCCAGCACGGCCACGCTGGCCACCGCCAGCAGGCAGGCCAGCCAGGCCCCCGGCGACAGGACGGATTGCTCGTCCGCCACCAGCAGGCCGTCCGCGGTAGCGATGCCCGGCCACGCGGTCAGCGACACCGGGCCGAACGGGTGACGGCCGGGGGTGGCGGCGTCGTACCGGCGGGCGAACGCCCCGGCCCGGGCCGGGTCGCTGAGCTTCAGGTTCAGGACGTAGCTGGTCACCGGGTCCGCGGCCGTGGCCAGCCACGGGCGTCCGGCGCGGTGATCCAGATCAGGCCGATGCTGGTGGCGGCCGGATGCTGCCCCTGGTCCGGCGGAGACGCATGGCAGCCGCCGCCGCTGGTGTAGCAGAGGTTCGGGTACGGCGGGCTGGCCGCGGTGACCGCGAGGCCGGCCACCGTGAAGGGCCGGCCGTTCAGGGTGATCCGGTCGCCGACGCCGACGCCGAGCGCGTCGGCGAAGGTCCGCTCGATCACCACGCCGCCCGGCCGGACCCAGCGGCCCGCGGTCAGCTTCGGCTGGTCGACCGGGGCGGGCGCCTGACTGCGCCCTTCCGCCTGGGCGGGCGCCGCGCGGCCGCGGGCCCGCAGCACCGCACCGACGAGCGGATAGGGCCCGCTGTGGCCGGTCACCCCGGCCGCGTGAGTCAGCGCCGCTGCTGCCTGGGCAGGCGGCGATGACCCGTGGCCCGGCCGGTGCATGACCGGAAGGTAGGCCACCACATCCGGCCCGTTCGTCGCCGCCCGGGTCCGCTGATACGGCTGGCTGGTCACCCCGTGCAGGGCCAGCCCCAGGGTGAGCGTGGCGGTGGCGGCCGTGATGACGAACAGCAGCAGCACGGCCTGGGCCGGGCGGTACCGCAGGTCCCGGCCCGCCAGGCGCCAGACCAGGACGGTCCTGCTCAGCACGGCTCCGGCCCACGGCTCAGCCCTCCAGCCCGGCCAGGGTGCCGAGGTTCCCGGCGCTGCCGCCGGTCAGCCTGGTCTCGTCCACGAACGCCCCGTCGCGCATGGAGATCAGCCGGTCGGCGGTGGCCGCGATCCGCGCGTCGTGGGTCACGACGACCAGCGTCTGCCCGGCCGAGTGCAGCGTGTCGAACAGCCGCAGCACGTCCAGGGTGGCCTCGCTGTCGAGGTTGCCGGTGGGCTCATCGGCCAGCACGACCAGCGGCTGGTTGGCCAGCGCGCGGGCGACCGCGACCCGCTGCCGCTGGCCGCCGGACAGCGCGGCGGGCAGGAACCCGGCCCGGTCCGCCAGGCCGACCTGCTCCAGCAGCCCGGCCGCCCGGCGGCGGGCCTTCCGGGGCGAGGCCCCGGCCAGCAGCGCGGGCAACTCGACGTTCTCGACGGCGGTGAGCTCGTCCATCAGGTGGAAGGCCTGGAACACGAAGCCGACCGCCTCGCGCCGCAGCCGGGCCAGCGCCCGCTCCCCCATCGGGTCGATGCGCTGGCCAGACAGCCAGACCTCACCCGCGGAGGGCCGGTCCAGGCCGCCCAGCAGGTGCAGCAGGGTGGACTTCCCGCAGCCGCTCGGTCCCATCACGGCCAGCGTCTCGCCCGCGGCGACCGTGAGATCGACCCCGTCCACCGCGCGGACCAGCCCGGCTTCCCGGCCGTAGTCCTTGCGCAGCGCCCGGGCGGCCAGCACGGGGGCGCGGCCGGCTCGCCGGTCTCCGGCCCGCCCGCGGGGCCCGTCAGCTCGCTCATGATCCATCCTTCCGCCTGGTCCAGGCTCGTTCGCAGGCCTCCAGCCAGCGCAGGTCGGCCTGCAGGCGGAGCACGATGCCCTCCAGCAGCAGCCCGGCTGAGGATCGGTCCGGCTCGGCGAGGGCGGCCCGCTGGGCGTCCCGCAGCCGGCGGAGCAGCTCCCGGCGCTGCGCGTCGACGATGCTCACCGGGTCGGCCAGCCGGGCCGCCGCGGCCGCGACCAGCTTGAGGTGAAACTCGGCCAGGTCGGGCCGGGGCCAGCTGACTTCGGTGAGCCAGTCGGCCACCCGCTGCTGCTCCGGCCGGGGTCAGTGCGTACACCTTCCGGTCCGGCCGGTCGGCCAGGCCGGCCGACTGCTCGGACGTCACCAGGCCGGCCTTCTCCAGCCGGGTGAGGGTCACGTAGATCTGCCCGGCGTTCAGCCCGTCGCCGACCGCGCCGAGCGCCTGGCGCAGCCGGGCCCGCAGCTCGTAGCCGTGCGACGGCTCCTTGGCCAGCAGCGCCAGCACTACTTCCTGCTGCACGGTGTCTCCTCCGGGGGTCTCCCCTCCGGCTCAGCCCGAGGGATAACCGTTAGCTGATGATAGCGGTTATCTATAGCGCTGTCAAGCCCGGCCCGCAGCGGGGATCCTGCGGATATCACCCTGAATAGGGGATGCGCGCCGGCGCGGATCTGGCGAGCGTCGAAGGATGAGGCGAGCCTGCCGGGTCGTGCGCGGGTTGTGGCCCGATCACAACCCGCTCCGCCGTGCCTCGGACCGGGCCGAGGCCGGGATCCTCGCCGCGCTGGCCGTGGCCTTCCTGCTCGGCGCGCCCGCTGATCGCCCTGGCGGCCTGGCATCTGGCCATGACCACCTCCTTCACCACCACCAATGCGGAGCGCGCGGGCTGGCGCCCGGTCCCCGCCCAGCTCGTGACCAGCGCACCCTTCTCCTACGGCTACGACGTCACGGTGGCGGCCCGGTGGCGGACGCCTGACGGGGCCGAGCACCACGGGCGGATCCGGGTCCCGCCGGGCACCCGGGCCGGGACCCGGTGACCGTCTGGGCCGGGCACACCGGCCTGCTGACCCACGGGCCCCTGACGCCGTCCCAGACGAGGATCCAGGCCACCTTCTCCGCGGCCATGGCCGTGCCGTGCTGGGGGATGCTGCTGCTGTGCGCGGGCGCCCTCGGCCGCCGCCTGCTCGACGCCCGCCGCCTGGCCGCCTGGGACGCCGACTGGGAAGCCGTGGACCGCCGCGGCCCGGCCGGGGCCAATCCCGGGCCCTAAGCCTCGCCCCCGGCGCACGCCCAGTCGGGGCCGCCAGCGCGCTGACGAGCCCGCATGGCCTGGTCGCACGCCGGGCTCAGGCGTAGTAGCGGTAGATGGCCTGGGCCACGCAGGCCGGCTTGGTGCCCCCGTCCAGCTCGACGGTGAAGTCGGCGGTCAGCTGCACGGCGCCGCCGTCACCCACGGGCTCGGCGGCGGCGATGACCGCGGCCAGCCTGATCTTCGCGCCGACCGGGACCGGCGCCGGGAAGCGGACCTTGTTCACCCCGTAGTTGATGCCCATGCTGATCCCGGTCACCTCGAGCAGTTCGGCGAACAGCGGGATGACCATGGACAAGGTGAGGTAGCCGTGCGCGATGGTGCCGCCGAAAGGCCCGGCCGCCGCCCGGGCCGTGTCCACGTGGATCCACTGGTGGTCGCCGGTCGCGTCGGCGAACATGTTCACCCGTTCCTGGGTCACCTCCGTCCAGCCGGTGCGTCCCAGGTCGGCGCCGGCCAGCGCGGTGATTTCCTCCAGGCCGTTCACGACGGTGCTCATGCGGTGGTTCCTCCATGGGTCTCGCGGAGCTGCTTCTTCAGGATCTTGCCCGTGGCGGTGCGCGGCAAGCCGGCCGCGAAGCGCACCGACTTCGGGATCTTGTACCGGGCCAGCCGGCCGTCGAGGAACCCCAGGATGTCCGCTTCCGACGCGCTCTGGCCCGCGCGGAGCACGACCACGGCGCGGCCGACTTCACCCCACCGGCCGTCCGGGGTCCCGATCACCCCGCAGTCGGCCACGGCGGGGTGGCTGAGCAGGGCGTTCTCCACCTCTGCCGGGTAGATGTTCTCCCCGCCGGAAATGATCACGTCCTTGATCCGGTCCACCACGGACACGTAGCCGTCCTCGTCAACGGTGCCCACGTCGCCGGAGCGCAGCCAGCCGTCCGCCAGGACCGCGGCGCTCGCGTCCGGCTGGCCCCAGTACCCGCGCATCACGTTCGGGCCGGCCACGATGATCTCGCCCCGCTCGCCGGGCCCGGCCTGCGCCCCGTCCGGCCCGACCACCCGGACGTCGGTGAAGAAGTGCGGCACGCCGGCCGACCCGGCCTTGGCCAGGGCGTGCTCCGCGTCCAGCAGCAGCGCCCCGGGCGAGGTCTCGGTCATCCCGTAGCCCTGGATGAAGGTCAGCCCCCGGCTGGTGTAGCGGCGGATGGTGGCGTCCGGCACCGGGGCCCCGCCGCACAGCAGCATGCGCAGGCTGGAGGTGTCCGCGTCCGCCCAGCCCGGGGCCGCCGCCATCGCGTCGTAGATGGCGGGGACGCCGAACATCGAGGTCACCCGGTACGCGGGCGATCAGCTCCAGGACCCGGGCCGGGTCGAAGGCCGGCTCGATCAGCACCGGGCCGCCCTTGAGCATGGTGGGCAGGCACAGCATGTTCAGCGCCGCCGTGTGGAACAGCGGGGCCACCGCGAGGGCGACCTCGTCCGCCCGGAAGTCGGCGTCCACCACCACGTTGATCGCGTTCCAGGTGATGTTGCCGTGGGTCAGCGTCGCGCCCTTGGCCCGGCCCGTGGTGCCCGAGGTGTACATGATCAGGCAGGGATCGTCCAGGCTGACCGGCACGTCCGCCGGCTCCGGGAGGCGGCCCGGCCAGCAGGCTCTCGTAGTCATGGTCCCCCGCGGCCGGCCGGGCCAGGGCCACGAGGTGGCGGAGCCCCGGGCCGCGGCCAGCCGTGCCACGACCGGCCGTGCCGCGACCAGCCTCGCCGCGGATGCCCGCGACCACCGCCGCCTGCTCCGGGGCGTACACCAGCAGCGCCGCCCCGCAGTCGGCGAGCTGGTAGGCGAGCTCCGGGCCGGCCAGCCGCATGTTGAGCGGGACGAAGACGGCCCCGGCGGACCAGGCCGCGAACATGGTTTCCAGGAAGGCCGGATGGTTGGGCCCGAGATACGCGACCCGGGAGCCCGGCCCGGTCCCGAGCCCGCGCAGCGCCCGGGCCAGCCGCCGGACCCGGTCGTCCAGCCCGGCGTAGCTCAGCGTGCGGCCCGCGTACCGGATCGCCGGCGCGTCCGGGGTCTTGCGGGCCCGGCGGGCGGTCCACGACCCAACGCCCTCGTTGCGCACGGCCTGCTCCTCTCAGCCGGGAGTCAGGCCGAGCAGCCTGGCGGCGTTAGTTTTGAGGATTTTCTCCCGGACTGGGGGCTTGATCGGCAGTTTCCCGAAGTCGGCCAGCCACCGGTCGGGGGTGAGCAGCGGGTAGTCCGAGCCGAACATCACCTTGTCCTGCAGCAGTGAGTTGGCGTACTGCACCAGCAGCGGCGGGAAGTACTTCGGGGACCAGCCGGACAGGTCGATGTGCACGCCCGGCTTGTGGGTGGCCACCGCCAGCGCCTCGTCCTGCCAGGGGAACGAGGGGTGGGCCAGGATGATCGTCAGTCCCGGGAAGTCGGCCGCCACGTCGTCGATCAGCATCGGGTTGGAGTACTTGAGCCGGATACCGCCGCCGCCCGGGGCGCCCGCCCCGATGCCGGTCTGCCCGGTGTGGAAGACGGCGGGCACGCCGAGTTCCTCGATCACCTCGTAGAGGACGTAGGCGGAGCGGTCGTTCGGGAAGAACCCCTGCACGCTGGGGTGGAACTTGAAGCCGCGGACGCCGTGCCCGGTGACCAGGCGGCGGGCCTGCCGGGCGCCCGGCCCGGCCGCGGGCCGGGTCGATGGAGGCGAACGGGATGATCACGTCCGGGTGCTCGGCGGCCGCCTCCGCCACTTCCTCGTTGGGCACCGGCGGCTGCCCGCTGGCGGCCTCGGCGTCCACCGTGAACACCACGCAGGCCATCCGCCGCTCGCGGTAGTAGGCGGCGATCTCGCCGAGCGTGGGGCGCCGGGTGTCAGCGACCTTGAAGTAGGCGCTGGACGCTTCTTCCAGCTCGCCGGGCAGCGACCCGCCGCCCCGGCTGGAGACCTCCGCGTGCACGTGCACGTCGATCGCGGTCAGCGCGTCCAGGTCCAGGCCTGCGGTCACGGGGGCCTCCGGGCGCTCGCCGGGCAGTCAGCTGGGGGCGGCGGGCCAGCCTGCCCGGCGCGGCGCTGCCCCGCGCTCCTATTCTGGCCACCCCGCGCCGGTGTCCGCGCCCCCGGCGGCCGGCTGCGGCGGCCGGGCCGGCGCAGCCCGCGCAGCGGCAGCCGCCGCTCGCACCAGCGCCGCAGCTTCGGGTCCAGGGAGGAGCGCAGCAGCGGCCAGTCCTGCATCAGCAGCCGCGGGTTGACGAAGCGGGCCAGGTCGTTGCGGCGGCCCTGGGTCAGCACGATCCCGTACATGCTGCGCCGGAGCCGGTCGTCGGTCACGTCGAATTCGCGCATCCCCGGCCAGGCGAGGTGGCGGGGCAGGACGATGACACCCCGTTCGGGCCCGTGCAGATCTTCCAGCCGGGCTGGCAGCCGTCCCGCCAGCCCGATCCGCCCCGGCCGCAGTAGATCTGTCAAGGACATGGACCGATTATCACTGACCTGCCCGGATGTCTCGGCATTGACTCGCGGGGAAGCGTGTCGCGAGGCGCTGGCCCGGGGAACCCGGCGGACCGTGCAGCCTGCTGGCGCCTGGCCTCAGGGGGCGCGGCTAGACTCTTCGCATGTCCAGCGATACCCCGGCCCCGCGCTGGCGGTTCTTGTTCCGGCCCAAGTGGCTGGGCTGGCATGCACTGATGGTCCTGGTTGTCCTCGGCATGCTGGCCCTGGGCGACTGGCAGTTCCACCGCGCCGAGTCCGGGAACTCCCTGAGCTGGGCGTACACCTTTGAGTGGCCTATTTTCGCCATCTTCGTGATCGTCTTCTGGGCCAAGACGATCAAGGACGAGTTCCGCCCGCCCGCCCAGGCCGAGAGCCTGGACGACGTGGCGCTGCCCGCGGGCCGGGGCGGCGCGGCGTTCCCGCCCCGGGGAACGCCGGGGCGGCCGACGCCGCCGAGGACGAGGACGACGAGGAACTGGCCGCCTACAACGCCTACCTGGCCCGGCTGACCGCCGAGGCGAGCAGGCACGGCAAGTGGCACGGGCTCCGCTGAGCGGTGCCCGGACAAAAATTTGAGGAGGCAGGCCGGTGCGCGCAGCCGTGCTCCGCTACCGGGTGATGGCCTACGTGACCGGCGTGGTGCTGATTGTCTTGTGCTTTGTCGGCATCCCGCTGCAGATCGCCGGGCACCCCGAGGTCGCCAACAACGTCGGCGTGCTGCACGGGATTCTCTACATCATCTACCTCGTCTTCGCCTGGCTGCTGGCCCGGCGGCTGCGGCTGACCCTCGGGCCGACGGTGCTGATGCTGCTGGCGGGCACCATCCCGATCCTGACCTTCGTGGTGGAGCGCTGGGTGACCCACCGCTACATCGACCCGGCGCTGGCCGTGCAGGAGACAGCCGAGCCGGAGATGGCGAAGCCCCGCAACCCGTGAGCCCAGACCAGGCCAGCCAGACAGGCCAGCCCAGACCAGGCAGCCCGGAGCGGCCCAGCACTACTTCACCGCGAGCCCGGCCGCCGCGCACCGGCCGGGCCTGGTCCAGGTGGTCCTGCCTGACCTGCACTTCGAATGCGCCACGGACGCCGGGGTGTTCTCCGCGGCGCGGCTGGACCCGGGCACCCGGGTGCTGCTGGAAACCGTCCCGCCTCCGCCGGCCCGCGGCGACCTGCTCGACCTGGGCACCGGATACGGCCCCATCGCGCTGGCCATGGCGGCCCGGGCACCGGACGCGACGGTCTGGGCGGTGGACATCAACGAGCGCGCCCTGGACCTGTGCGCGGGCAACGCGGCCAGCGCCGGGCTGGGCAACGTGCGCTGCGTGACCCCGGCCGCCCCGGAGCTGCCCGGGCAGTTCGCGGCGATCTGGTCCAATCCGCCGATCCGGGTCGGCAAGCAGGCGCTGCACGAGATGCTGGCCCGCTGGCTGGGCCGCCTGGCCCCCGGGGGCCAGGCCCACCTCGTGGTCCAGCGGAACCTGGGCGCGGACTCGCTGCAGCGCTGGCTGCAGGCGCAGGGGTGGCTGGCCGCCCGGATCGCGTCCCGGAACGGCTACCGGGTGCTGGAGGTGAGCTCGGCGTGAGCGAGACGACCGGGCCAGGGCGGCCGGACGAGGCCGCCCCGGCCGGGGGCCCGCCCAGGCAGCTGCGCCCCACGGACGTGAAGCGGCTCAACCGGTCCTGGCGCCGGGCCACCGGGGCGCGGGTGGCCTTGCTGCTCGACTCGGTGACCCAGCCGTTCAACGTCGGGATGATCGTGCGCTCGGCGGCCGCGTTCGGCGCCGAGCACATCTGGCTGTGCGGGAACTCGGCCACCCTCGACCATCCGTCCGCGGCCAAGACGGCGCTGGGCACCCAGCGGCTGCTCAGCTGGGAACGTGAGCCGGACCCGGTGGCCGCGGCCAAGGCGGCCGGCGCCGCGGGGCTGCGGGTGGTCGCGATCGAGCAGGCCGCCGGCGCGTACCCGCTGCACGAGGCACCGCTGCACGGCGACGTCTGCCTGGTCCTGGGCAACGAGGACCACGGCTGCTCCCCCGCGCTGCTGGCGGTGGCCGACGCGGTCGCCTACATCCCGCTGGTGGGCCGGGTCGGGTCGCTGAACGTGTCCGCGGCCGCCGCCATAGCCCTGGCTGAAGCCCGCCGCCGGGAGTGGTCGCCCGGCCGCTAAGACGTGGCTGACCAGGGCGGCGGCGGAAGCTGCGGGCAGACCTGGCCGCTACCGGCGCTTCAGGGTTGCGTCATGGTCCGTTTACAGCCTGCTCCGCGAGGTAGCGCATACTCGCATACATGCCGACCGCATTCCTTGACCACCCCAGGCCGGTCGCGTTCGCGCACCGTGGTGGCGCGGCGCACGCCCCGGAGAACTCCTGGCGCGCCTTCGAGCACGCCGTCGGGCTCGGCTACGGCTACCTGGAGACGGACGTCCAGGCGACGCTGGACGGGGCGCTCGTCGCGTTCCACGACCGCACCCTGGACCGGGTGACCGGCCGTCCCGGCCGGATCGCCCGGATGAACCACCGGGACCTGGCCCCGGCGCTGATCGACGGCAGCGAGCCGATCCCGCTGCTCGAGGACCTGCTCGGCGCCTGGCCTGACGTGCGGTTCAACGTCAACCTGAAGGACGCGCCCGCGATCGGGCCGCTCGCGGCGGTGCTGCGCCGGACCGGGGCCTGGGACCGGGTCTGCGTGACGTCTTTCTCGGCGAGCAGGCTGCGGGCCGCCCGGCGGGTGTTCGACCGGCAGGTGTGCATGGCCGCCTCGCCGATCGGCACCGCCGTGGTCCGGTTCGGCGGCCCGCGCGGGCCACGGGACCTGACCCGGCCCGGCCCGGCCGGAGGACGGGCAGCGGCGGGCCCGGCCAGCCGCAGCGGGACCAGGCTCGCCCGCCCGGCCGCGGAGCCGGCCGCGGCGCACCGCCGGCGGCCACCGCCGGGCGCGGCACCCAGCTCGCGCTGGCCGAGCGGCTGGCCCGGACGGGCGTGCGCTGCGCTCAGGTGCCGGCCCAGGTCGCCACGCCCGCGTTCGTCAGCCGGGCCCACGCCCTCGGCCTGCACGTGCACGCCTGGACCATCAACTCCCCGGACCTGATGCGGGAGCTGCTGGACGTCGGGGTGGACGGCATCATGACCGACGAGACCGTGGCGCTGCGGGACGTGCTGATCAGCCGCGGCGAGTGGCACCCCCGCCCCGCGCGGTAACCCAGCCCCGCCCGCCGCGGGCCGGACCGGGCGGGTGAGAAAGCCGGGACTCGCGGTGACCATGCCGGCACCGAGGGGTCCGGGGCGCGTCCAGGGGGTTGGAATCGGGCACAGCGGGAATCTTGACCGGGTACTCGGCGTTAACAAATTCACAAGGCTGAGCGCCTGGGAGGCAGTGACTAATGGCCGAACGCGCACTTCGCGGCACCCGGCTCGGGGCGACGAGCTACGAGAACGACCGTAACACCGATCTGGCACCACGCCAGGAGATAGCTTTCGACTGCCCCAAGGGTCACCACTTTACCGTCCCGTTCGCCGCCGAGGCTGAGGTTCCCGCTACCTGGGAGTGCCGGGTGTGCGGGGTGACCGCGTTCACGACCACGGGCGACCTGTCCGCGCCGCGGAAGGCCAAGCCGCCGCGCAGCCACTGGGACATGCTGCGGGAGCGCCGGTCCATCGCTGACCTGGAGGAAGTACTCGCAGAGCGGCTGGCCCTGATCAGGAGCCAGCGGGGCGAGGAAACCCCGCGTAAGCACACCACCAGGCATCGCAAGAGCGCGTAAGTTCGCACCTGACGGCCCGGGCTTTTGCCCGG
This sequence comes from uncultured Actinomycetes bacterium, assembly GCA_963781085.1. Taxonomy (GTDB): domain Bacteria; phylum Actinomycetota; class Actinomycetes; order Streptosporangiales; family Streptosporangiaceae; genus RYN-230. Next base: position 72,686 of record CAWAES010000048.1, on the reverse strand, counting down.
GCCGTTCATGCTGTCCGCTGGCCGTGCTGCCCGCTGGCCACCAGGCCGGGTGACCGCCCGGACCGGGGCGGCCCGCCCGGCTCACCGGCCGCCGGCGGCTAGCGCGCGGAGCTGCGGCCGCCCCGCAGCGACGCCCAGCGGGACGCCAGGCCCCAGCGCCCGATCAGCCAGAACGCCTCCATCATGATCGACTTGCTCATCTTGCTGGAGCCGTGCACCCGCTCGACGAAGGTGATGGGCACTTCCACCACCCGCAGGCCCGCGTTCAGGGCGCGGAGGGCGAGATCGACCTGAAAGCAGTAGCCCTGCGACTGAATCTCGTCCAGCCCGACGGCCCGCAGCGTGGCTGTCCGGTAGACCCGGTACCCGCCGGTGGCGTCCTTGAGCGGGATGCCGAGCATCAGCCGGGCGTAGATGTTCGCGCCCCGGGACAGCACTTCCCGTGACTTCGGCCAGTTGAGCACCCGGCCCCCCGGCACCCACCGGGAGCCGAGCACCAGGTCAGCGTGGCGCAGCGCGTCCAGCAGCAGGGGCAGCTGCTCAGGCTGGTGGGAGCCGTCCGCGTCCATCTCCACCACCGCGCCGTAGTCCTGCTCCAGCGCCCAGGCGAACCCGGCCAGGTACGCCGCGCCGAGCCCGCCCTTGCCGGGCCGGTGCAGCACCCGGACGTGGGAGTCTTCGGCGGCGAGCTTGTCGGCCAGCTCACCGGTGCCGTCCGGGCTGTTGTCGTCGACCACCAGCAGGTCGGCCTCGGGGACCGCGGCCCTGACCCGGCCGGTCATGGCCTCCAGGTTCTCACGCTCGTTGTACGTGGGCATGATGACGGCGACCCGGCCAACTGGAGTCCCGGCGTCGTTGTTGCCAGCCAACCTCTCCTGCCTTCCCCTGACTGCCGCGTGGGGACGCGGCCTCTCGGGCCCGTGATCCCTGCAGGCTACCGTCACGCGGCGTCATCGGCGCCCGTGCTCCGGAGGGCATAGCCAAATTTGCACCAATGTTGACGATGGGCCAGCGGCCGCCGCACCCGGGACGAACCGCCCGCAGCGCGTCCCGCGGGCGGATGACACCGGGCCGCGCCCCGGGCCCGCGCAGCGGCTGAGGGAAGAGGGCCCGGGCGTCCCTTCGGACCGCAGAACGTCCCGCCGGCAACGAGCTCGTTCTCCGTTGTCTACTGGGCGCCCAGGCCCTTCCCGTTTCCAACCCCCCGGCCCAGCGGGCTACCGGGCACGCCCTGGGGCGCTGCGCCTGGCGTCAGGGCCGGTCAACCGGCCCGCACGCAGCCTGTCCCGGGCGGCCAGCTCACCCTGTCGGCTAGCCAAGTGCTGGACTGTGCGCAGCAACTTACCGCTGCCACGCGCGATGTCAACCGCGCGGGGCCCCGGCCGGGGGCCCTAGTCCCGCCGCAGCGCTGGCGATAGCATCAAACTGTTTCCCCAGCGCGTGAGGGCGTCATGACACCGTGGTCAGCGGGCGGTCCGACCGGGGGGCGGCGGCGGGAACCGCGACAGCCCCGGCGGCACGCTGCTGGCTGGCCTCGGCCGTGCGGGTGGCCAGCCGGCGAAGCCCGGCCCGCCAGGCCCGCCGGCGAAGCCCGGCCTAAGAAGCCAGCCGGGCGGGGTGGATGATCCGGCGCTATCTGACCGGAACCGAGCGGGCCTGCCTGGCCTCCCGTGCCCTGCCACCCCGGGCCAGACCGCACCCGCGGGCCACCCGGGCCAGGCCACACCGGGCCCTGCCCTCCCGCCCCGGGACGCTCCGGCCGCCCTGAGCGGCATCCCGGCCTGACCGCCTATAGATCATCCATTCATGGGAGGACCAGCACATGACGGAGAGTCAGCAGGACCCGGTTTCCGAGTCGCAGATTGCGGTGCACTGGCGCGAGGAAGAGTACATCTACCCCCCGCAGTCGTTCATTGACCAGGCCAATGCGAACGACCCGGCGATCTTTGACCGCTTCGACGAGAAGAACTTCCCGGACTGCTTCGTCGAGTACGCCGAGCTGCTCAGCTGGGACAAGAAATGGGACACGGTCCTGGACTCGAGCAACCCGCCGTTCTGGAAATGGTTCACCGGCGGGCGGCTGAACGCCTCCTACAACTGCGTGGACCGGCACCTGGCCGACAAGGCTGACAAGGCCGCGATCATCTGGGTGCCGGAACCCGAGGCGGCCGAGCCCGTCGCCATCACCTACCAGGACCTGTACTACCGGGTCAACGAGTTCGCGGCGCTGCTGCGTGACTTCGCCGGGCTGAAGGCCGGCGACCGGGTCACGCTGCACATGCCGATGGTGGCGGAACTCCCGATCGTGATGCTCGCCTGTGCCCGGCTGGGCGTGGTGCACTCGGAGGTCTTCGGCGGGTTCAGCGGCAACGCCTGCGGCACCAGGATCGCCGACTCGGGCAGCCGGGTCCTCATCACGATGGACGGGTACTTCCGCAGCGGCACGCTGGTGGACCACAAGGTCAAGGCGGACGAGGCGCTGGCCGAGGCGGCCAAGCAGGGCCAGGAGGTGGACAAGGTCCTGGTCTGGCGGCGGCACGAGGGCGAGTACGCGTCCCAGACGCCGATGGTGACCGGCCGCGACTTCTTCGTGGACGAGATCATCTCCCCGTACCGCGGCCAGGTCGTGGAGCCGGTCTCGCTGCCGTCCGAGGCGCCGTTGTTCCTGATGTACACCAGCGGCACCACCGGCCGCCCCAAGGGCGCGCAGCACAGCACCGGCGGGTACATGTCCTACGTGACCGGGACGTCGAAGTACTACCAGGACATCCACCCCGAGGACACGTACTGGTGCATGGCCGACATCGGCTGGATCACCGGCCACTCCTACATCGTGTACGGGCCGCTGTCGCTGGGCACCACCACCGTGATCTACGAGGGCACGCCCAACTACCCGGACGCGGGCCGGCCGTGGCGGATCGCCGAGCGGCTCGGGGTGAACATCTTCCACACCTCGCCGACCGCGATCCGGATGCTGCGCAAGGTCGGGACCGGACGAGCCGGCCAAGTACAACTACCACTTCAAGCACATGACCACGGTCGGCGAGCCGATCGAGCCCGAGGTCTGGCGCTGGTACCACAAGTCGGTCGGCAAGGACGAGGCCGTCATCGTGGACACCTGGTGGCAGACCGAGACCGGCGGCTTCCTGGGCAGCTCGCTGCCCGCGCTCAAGCCGATGAAGCCGGGCAGCTGCGGTCCCGCGGTGATCGGCATCTACCCGGCCATCTACGACGAGGACGGCGCGGAGATCCCGGACGGCCGGGCGGGCAACATCGTCATCCGCAACCCGTGGCCGGGCATCATGCAGACCGTCTGGGGCCAGCCGGAACGGTTCATCTCGGTGTACTACGAGAAGTACAACAAGGACCCGGACAGTAAGGACTGGCACGACTGGCCGTACTTCGCCGGGGACGGCGCGGTCCGCGCCGCCGACGGCTACTACCGGATCCTGGGCCGGGTGGACGACGTGATCAACGTGGCCGGGCACCGGCTGGGCACCAAGGAGATCGAGTCGGCCGCGCTCACCGTGCCCGAGGTGGCCGAGGCCGCCGCGGTCCCGGTCATCGACGACGTCCGCGGCCGCGCGGTCGAGGTGTACGTGTCGCTCAAGCCGGGATACGAGGCCAACCAGGAGATGGCGGCCAAGGTCGTCCGGTCGGTCGAGACGGAGATCGGCAAGATCGCGCGCCCGAAGAACGTGTGGATCGTGCCCGACATGCCGAAGACCCGCTCCGGCAAGATCATGCGCCGGGTGATCGCGGCGGTGTCCAACTTCACCGACACCGGGGACGTGACCACGCTGGCCAACCCGGAGATCGTGGACGACATCCGGCATCAGGTCCAGGCGGCCAAGGTGGCCATGGGCGACGTGCCCCGGGAACTCACCGAGACCGAGGCGGCCGAGATCCAGTCCTTCGGCAAGGAGGAGTAGGCACTGCCGTTCCGAGCAGAACGCGCCGCCCCGGCTCTGCCGGGCGCGGCGCGTTCCCGTTTCCGCCCCCGATCCTCGAGCTGGGGATGGAGCTAATGATCAGCGAAGAGACCCTGCGCCAGATGCCGGCCGAGGACCGGGCCGCGCTGGCCCGCTCCCTGGCCGCCGTCAACGCCGACCTTCCGTCCCTGAGCGCGGCTGAGCACCGGCGCAGGAGGCTGGTGCTGATGCTGACCGTCGCCTCGGCCGTCCTGATCCCGTGGATCGTGCTGCTCGCGCTCACCCTGCCGCGCCACTACGTGGCGGGGCACTGGAGGCTGACCTGGGTCGGCTTCGACATCATCCTGCTGGCCGCGCTGGCCGCCACGGCGTGGTTCGCCTGGCGCCGCCGGCAGGCCGTGGTGATCACCGCGTTCGTCACCGCCACCCTGCTGACCTGTGACGCCTGGTTCGACGTCACGACCGCGTCCGGGCAGAAGAGACACCCTGGAAGCGATCGCCTCGGCCGTGCTCATCGAACTGCCCCTGGCCGCGCTGCTGTACTGGGTGGCCTACCGCCTGCTGCGGGCGGCGGTGCGCCGGGCCTGCGGCCTGGACGGCCACCCGGACGAGCCGGTCCGCCTGGCCACGCAGCCGCTGATCGGCGTGCGCAGGCCGGGCGGCTGATCAGCTGGTCAGCGGCACGACCACGGTCCCGGTGGCGGTGACCACGACGACCGGCTCCGCCAGCACCCGGGACGCGGACGGCCCGCGGCCCGGGTCGGCCCGGCACACCACCCGGGCCTCGAAGGCCAGCCCGCGGCTGCGGCGGCCGGTGCGCACCACGGTCGCGGTCACCTCGATCACGTCCCCGGCCAGCACCGGCTCCCGGAACTGCACGTCGGAGTAGGAGGCGAACAGTCCCTCGTCCCCGTCCATCCGGATCGCGGCCTCGGTGGCCACGTCCCCGAACAGGGCGAGCACGTACGCACCGTCGACCAGGTTGCCGCCGTAGTGGGCGTGGCTGGCGGGCACGTAGCGCCGGTGGGTGACGGTCAGGCCGTCGTGCTGGCCGCCTCCGGCCGGCGTCCCGGCGCTCACGCCACTCCCCCGTCCGCGGTGGCCGCCCCGGTGGTGGCCGGCCCGGCGGCCGCCAGCGCGGGCTCGGGCGCCAGCGCGTGCACCAGGTAGCTGGCCACCTCCCGGGGCGTGGTGGCCCGGCCGAAGATCTTGTCCACGCCGAGGTCCCCGGCCATCGCCGGGTCGAACCTCGGGCCGCCCACGACCAGCAGCGGCCCGCCCGCCGGGTAGGCCGCGCGGAACGCGGCGGACAGCTGCCGTGCCCCGGCCAGATGAGCCTCGCGCTGGGTGACTACCTGGCTGACCAGGACCGCGTCCGCCTGCTCGGCCTGGGCCCGGGCGACCAGGTCGGCCACGTCCACCTGCGCGCCCAGGTTCACCACCCGGATCTCCCGGTAGTACTCCAGGCCCTTCTCCCCCGCGTGCCCCTTGACGTTGAGGATCGCGTCGATACCCACGGTGTGCGCGTCGGTGCCGATGCACGCGCCGAGCACCACCAGCTTGCGGCCCAGCCCGCTGCGCACCCGCAGGTTGATCTCGGCCGGGGAGAGCAGCGGGAACTCACGGCGGGTGATGGTCACCGCGGACAGGTCCACCAGGTGCCCGGTCCGGCCGTACACGATGAAGAAGGTGAAGTCGGGACCCATCCCCTTGGCGTGCACCACCATGGCCGGGTCCAGGCCCATCTTGCCGGCCAGCTGCAGCGCCGCGCCCTCGGCGACCATGCGCTCTTCTTCGTTCCCGAACGGGACCGGCAGGGTGAACGAGACCTGGACCTGCCCGTCCCCCGTGGTGTCACCGTAGGGGCGGATGACCTGGCCGCTCATGACGCTCCCTCCTGGTCCTGCCGCGGGCCCGGCCTCCAGGAACTCAGCCGCCGGGTTCCAGTACCCGTCGGCCCGCCGGACGACGCCGTCGAGGCCCCGGCCGCCGTCGGCGGGACGCCGGGTGATGCCGAACGTGCCGTCCGCGATCGCGTTCAGCAGCCCGTCCCGGCTGATCCGGCGGAGCAGCTCCACCGCCTCGCCGAGGACCTGGTGGGCCCGGCGTTCCACGAACCCCCCGGGCGGCGGGCGGAAGTTCTCGCCCAGCCGGGCCGCGGCGCGGGCCACGTAGCGGGCGTTCTCCAGGGCCAGGTCGCGGTCGGACAGGAACGGGGTGTGGATCCCCTCGGTCATCATCCCGATCAGCAGGATGGACTGGTCGGTCATGACCCCGGCGAGGTTGAAGAACGCGTCCAGCAGGTAGCCGGCGAACACGTTGCCGGTCATGTGCTTGGTCGGCGGCATGTACTTCAGCGGCGCGTCCGGGAACAGCTCCCGGACCAGCTGGGCGTGCGCGAGCTCGAGCACGAACGAGTCGGGCACCTCGGGGTTGATCTCGAACGCGTGGCCCAGGCCCAGCTGCCCGTCGGCCAGCCCCGCTTCCTTGCCGAAGAACTCGTTCATGAGCTGGCTGACGACCACGGTGTGCGCGGCGTCCACGGCGTCGGCCGTGGTCAGGTAGTTGTCCTCGCCGGTGTTGATGATGATCCCGGCCCGGGCGTGGATCTGGCGGGCGAACCGCTGGTCGATGAACGTCCGCTGCGGGTTGATGTCCCGGAAGATGATCCCGTACATGCAGTCGTTGAGCATCATGTCCAGCCGCTCGAGCCCGGCCAGCGCGGCGATCTCCGGCATGCACAGCCCGGAGGCGTAGTTGGTCAGCCGCACGTACCGGCCCAGCTCGCGGGAGACGTCGTCCAGCGCGGCCCGCATCAGCCGGAAGTTCTCCTGGGTGGCGTAGGTGCCGGCGTAGCCTTCCCGGGTCGCTCCTTCCGGCACGTAGTCCAGCAGGGACTGCCCGGTGGACCGGATGACCGCGACGATGTCCGCGCCCTCCCGGGCCGCGGCCTGCGCCTGGGGGATGTCCTCGTAGATGTCGCCGGTGGCCACGATCAGGTAGATCCACGGCTTGGCCGGGTCCGAGGTGGCCTTGATCATCGCGGCCCGCTCGCCCCGCCTGCGGTCGATCGCGGCGAAGCCCTGGCCGAGCGCGGCCCGCGCCGCGTCCCGCGCGGCCGCGGCGTCGGCGCCCTCCGGCTGCCGGAACTTGACCGTCCCGGCCGCGGCGTCGGTGGCCAGGGCGCGCAGCGTCGGGTACCCGCCGGCCAGCAGCGCGTCCCAGACCGGGAGGGCCACGCCGTGCTCCAGCCCGGCGCTTTCGCGGACGCCGTCCACGAGCCGGTTCACCCACGGCATGCCGCTGTCGTCCGCGCCTTCCAGCCCGGCCAGCCGGAGCACCGCGCGTTCCACCGACACGGTGGTGTGCCGGGTGGCCAGATCCACGATCGGCTGCCCGGCGACCCGGGCCAGCGTGCGCGCCTCCGCCACCATGGCGGGGTTGAGCCGGAGCCTAGATTCCACCCGCAGAACCTCCTCTATCGGGCCGTCGTCACCGGGCCGTCCTCATCTGTGCCCGGTCAGCCTGACTCGGCCAGCCGGGCCTCGAACAGTGCGCGGACCCCGGGCTGCGACCGGAGCAGGCCGAGCGCGAGTTCCGCATGACCAGGCACATACCCGTTACCGATCAGCATCGTCACGTCGGCGGCCACGCCTTCGGCGCCCAGCGCCGCCGCGCTGAACGAGGTGGCCATCGAGAAGAAGATCACCGTGCCGCCCGCCGCGGTGGCCAGCACCGCACCGCCCTCGCAGCCGGGCACGTCCACGCAGACCACGGTGACGGCGGCCGGGCCGCCGGCCGACCGGACGGCGCCCGCCAGCGCGACCGGGTCCCGGGCGTCAGCGACCACGACCTGGTCGGCGAGGCCGGCCCCGCGGACCGCGTCAGCCTCGGCCTCGGTGGGCACCACGCCGATGACCGTGCCCGCGCCGGCCCGGCGGGCGGCCGCCGCGGACAGCGACCCGCTCTTGCCGCCGGCCCCGAGGATGGCCACGACCGGCCCGCTGGTCAGCTCGGCCCGGGCCAGCTCGGCCCGCACCACCCGCTCGGTGAGGGCGGGCGCACCGCATACGTCCATGACCGCGAGGGCCAGGCCGGCCGGCAGGTCCGCGGGCAGCACCGCGGCGATGGACCGGCCGAACAGGATCGCGTGGCCGGCGCACGGGACCTGCTCGGACTGGCCGTCCCAGCGGGCCAGCCCGTCGGTCACGGCCAGCGGGGTCAGGCTGAGGGAGACCAGGGTGGCGATCCGGTCGCCGGCCGCCAGGCCCAGCGGCGACGCCGGGCCGGCCTCCTCGACCACGCCGGTGAGCATTCCGCCCGACCCGGTCACCGGGTTCTGCATCTTGCCCCGGTCGGCGACGATGCCGAGCACCGCGCCGCGCATGGCCTCGGCCGATCCGCCAGTGGACTCCCGGAGCTGACGGTAGGACGCGGCGTCCAGGTTCAGCCGGTCCACCGCGACGCGGACTTCGTCCGGCCAGATCGCCGGGTCCGGGTCCAGCCGCCAGGCCGCCTGCGGCAGCACCCCGGCTGGTTCCAGGACCCGGTGCAGCCCCAGTGGCGACCCGGGACGGCGTCCGGTGCGCGGCGGGTCCTGGATCACGATGCCCCCTTGGTCTACCGCTTTGTTGCAGTAAGTCTTCCTGTGTGAGAGTCCCCCCACACTATCTTCTTCTGTTCCTAGTGCAGATGGAAGGTTATCCTTCAAGGAAGCGCGACAAGAACGGGAAGGTGATCAGCCATGGTCAGCCAGCCGTACGTCTACCGCCGTGCCACGCTTACCGAGCCGGACTGGCGGCGGTTCCCGGGCTGGTCGCAGGTGACCGCCGCGGAGTGGGAGTCGGTGCAATGGCAGCGTGCCCACTGCGTGAAGAACCTGCGCCAGCTCCGCGACGTGGCCGGGCCCGGCCTGGAGGAGTCCTTCCTCGCCGACCTGGAGCGTGACCAGCAGGAACGGGCCACCATGTCCATGCTGGTGACGCCGCAGATGGTGAACACCATGGTCCCGGCGAGCGCACCGGACCAGCCTGGCTTCACCGAGGCGTTCTACGCCGACCCGGTGCGCCGGTACATGATCCCGGTGCTCAGCGACCGGCGGACCGACTGGCCGTCTCACCCGTACGCGTCCCGCGACTCGCTGCACGAGGCGGAGATGTGGGCGGTGGAAGGGCTCACCCACCGCTACCCGACCAAGGTGCTGGCCGAGGTGCTGCCCACCTGCCCGCAGTACTGCGGGCACTGCACCCGGATGGACCTGGTCGGCAATCCGACGCCCAGCATCACCAAGCACAAGTTCGGCCTGCCGCCCGCCGACCGGCTCACCGCCATGATCGAGTATCTGCGGGCCACCCCCGGCGTCCGCGACGTGGTGGTGTCCGGCGGGGACGTGGCCAACATGCCCTGGCCCCGGCTGGAGAGCTTCGTGGACGCGCTGCTGGACATCGACAACATCCGGGACATCCGGCTGGCCACCAAGGCGCTGATGGGGCTGCCGCAGCACTGGCTGGCCGACGACGTCCGGGCCGGCATGGAGCGGCTGGCGGCCAAGGCCCGGCAGCGCGGGGTGAACATCGCCATCCACACCCACGTGAACGCGGCCCAGTCGGTCACCCCGCTGGTGGCCCGGGCCACCCAGGCCATGCTGGACACCGGGATCCGCGACGTACGCAACCAGGGCGTGCTGCTGCACGGGGTCAACGACAGCACAGAAGCCCTGCTCGACCTGTGCTTCGTGCTGCTCGACGAGGCCCGGATCATGCCCTACTACTTCTACATGTGCGACATGATCCCGGGCAGCGAGCACTGGCGGCTGTCGCTGGCCCAGGCCCAGAACCTGCAGCACCAGATCATGGGCTACCTGCCCGGGTTCGCCACCCCGCGGATGATCTGTGACGTGGCCTACGTCGGCAAGCGCTGGGTGCACCAGGTGTCCCGGTACGACACCGAGCTGGGCATCTCCTACTGGACCAAGAACTACCGGACCTCGGTCGAAGCCGAGGACCCGCTCGCGCTGAACCGCGAGTACCCCTACTACGACCCGATTCACCTGCTGCCGGAGGCCGGCCAGGAGTGGTGGCGCGCCCGGGTCCGGGACGGCGTGGCCGAGACGGCCGAGACGGCGGGGGTAGCGGGATAGCGGCTAGCGGGTGCCGGCAGCGGTCTAGGCCGCACCTGGCGCGGCCGGGAGCAGCCGGAGCGGCAGCGAGGCGAACCCGCTGAGCGTGTTGTTCAGCCGGCGCCGCGGCTCCCCGGCCAGCTCCAGCCGGCCGACCCGCCGGGCCAGGGCCGCCAGCAGCACCTCGCCTTCCAGCCGGGCCAGGGCCGCGCCGACGCAGGCGTGGATGCCGAAGCCGAACGCGACGTGGCCGTGGGCGCGGCGGCGCAGGTCGAAGCGATCCGGGTCGTCCCAGCGGCGCGGGTCACGGTTCGCGGCCGCGAGGAAGAGCAGCACCTTCTCGCCTGCGCCGATCTGCACCCCGCTCACGGCGACCTCGCGGGTGGTGGTGCGGAAGAACGTCTGCACCGGCGACGCGTACCGCAGCGACTCCTCGAACGCGGCCCCGGCGCGGGTGGGGTCCTCGCGGAGCAGCTGCCACTGGGCCGGGTCCCGGGCCAGGCAGTCCAGGGCGCAGCCGAGCCCGACCACGGTGGTGTCCACGCCCGCCGTGAGCAGCGACCGGACCAGCAGCGCGGCCTCCTGTTCGGAGATCGTGCCGTCGTCCGCGCTGGCGTAGATCCGCGCGCCGAGGCCACCCGGGACGAGCGCGTCCCGGGTGCACCGGGCCGCGATCCAGGCCCCCACTTCGGCGGCCTGGCGCAGCGACGCCCTGGTCAGCTCGTTGCGCGGGCCGAACGCGTTGAACGCCATGTCGCCGTAGGCGAGCAGCTGCTCCCCGCCGGGCCCGGCCAGCCCGACCGCCTCGGCGAACACCTGCAGCGGGAAGGCTTCCGCGATGTCCGGCACGGCGTCCACGGTCCCGCGCCGGGCCAGTTCGCCGGCCAGCTGGCTGGCCGCGCGGGAGAATCTGCCGCGCAGGTCACGCACGGTCCGCGGGGTGAGGGCCCGGGTAACGGCCGCATGGGCCCGGGAGTGCTCCGGCGGGTCGGCCTCGAGCAGCAGGCTGGGCGGCCGCCACGGGGTCTCGCGGCGGAAGTCGCTCAGCCCCACCCCGGCGGACGAGCAGAACGTCTCCCAGTCGCGCAGCGCCTCGTGCACCTCGGCGTAGCGGGCCATGGCCCAGATGCCGTAGCGCTCCAGCCAGACCACCGGGCCTGCGTCACGCAGGCCCGCGTGCCAGCGGAACGGGTCAGCCAGGAAGTCGTCGCTGAACGGGTCGACGGCGCAGACCGGGACCCCCGGTGGCGCCGTCGGCTTCGCCGTCATCAGACCCTGTTCCGGAACACTAGAGCCCCTCAGCCTGGGTCGTCGGGCCCAGAACGCCATGATGCACCTCGGGCGGCGGCGGGATCAACGCCCGGCGGCGAGGCCGGGTGCGGCCGGATCGTGCGGCGCCCCGGCCCGGCTGGCCCGGGCGGCGGCCCGGCGTTCCCCGCCCACCGGCACCAGGCCCGCCGCGGCCAGCGGGAACAGCGCGACCACCCCGAACGCCACGGCGTACCCGGCCGCGCCGATCACCGCGGCCAGGACCGGCGGCGTGGCGGCCGCGAACGCGTTCTGGCCGGTGTTCTGGACCCCGAGCGCCCGCCCGGCCCACGACGATCCGGCGTGCTCAGCCACGGCGGTGAAGGCCAGGCCGTTGGTGCTGACCGAGACGATCACCGCGGCGAACAGCACGGCGACCGCCCACGGCGCCCGGACGGCGGCCCCGGCCGCCAGCGCGGCCAGGATCAGCGCGGTGGCCACCGCGAGCGCCCGCATCGGGCGCATCCGGCTGCCCACCCGGTCTGACCACACGCCCGCGCCGAGCCGGGAGAACGCCCCGCACGCCTGCGCGACGGCCAGGACCCGGCCGGCCGTGACCGGATCCAGGCCGTGCACGTCAACCAGGAAGACCAGGGCAAACGTGGCCACCGCGAACTGGGGCACGACGAGCAGCGCGCTCGCCGCGTGGATGCGCCACAACAGGACGGCCGTCCGGTCCGGGCCGCGCCGGTACGGGGAGCCGCCGGACCGGCCGGCCTGGCGCGGCGGCCGCGCCGGATCACGCACGATCGCTGCGACCAGGACCGCGGCGGCCAGGCAGAACGTGCCCAGGAAGGCCAGCGCGGCCGGCCAGCCGTGCGCGCCGAGCGACGGCAGCGCGAGCGCCGCGACGGCCACGCCCAGCGGCTGGGCGCTCTGCCGGACGCCCATGGCCAGGCCCCGCTGGCGGGCGGGGAACCAGCCCAGGATGAGCCGCCCGCTGGCGGCGTACACCGACGCGCCGGCCGCGCCGGCCGCGGCCAGGCAGGCCCCCAGCGCGACCGTCCCGTGCACGGTGGCCCCCACCAGCAGGAGCGTCCCGGCCAGGGCCAGCCCCGCGCCGAGCACCAGCCGCTCGCCCCAGCGGTCCGCGGCGGCGCCCCAGGCCACCAGGGTGAGCAGCAGGCCAGCGGTGGGACAGGCGACCAGGACGCCCGCCTGTTCCAGGGACAGGCCCTCAGCCCGGAACGCCGGGATCAGGTAGGCCAGCCCGTACTGGAACGTGCAGCCCGCGGTCATCGCGAACAACCCGGCCACCAGGACCACCCAGCGCTGGCCACCCGGACCAGGGTCGCCGGCCGGGCGGCCAGCGCCGTCGCGTTCCCGTCCGCTCATATGCCGATCATATGATGTCCAGCATATGAGACAGATGCAGGCGCGGCCCGGCCGCTCCGGCCGGCCCGCTCTGGGCTAGCCGGCCTAGTCGTCCTGGGCGGCCTGCGCCACGGCCAGCCCGGTCAGCCCGTACCGCGTGACGTGCTCGGGGTCGCCGGGGTCGATGGTCCGCAGGCCCTGCGCGACGAGCCGGTCGTTGATGGCGTCCAGGTGGTCACGGACCAGTTCCCGCTCGGCCTCGGTGATCCGGCCCTTGTGCGGCTCGCCCGCGTGTTCCAGGGTGTCGTAGTTGACGCCGCGCGGCCCGGCCGCCGCCGCCGACTTGGCGCGCCGCGCGGGGCGGGCCGGCCGCGCGGTGAGCAGCAGCTCGCTCATCGGCCGGTCGGTCGCCAGCTCGTCGAACGCCGCGGCCTCCATGGTCACCCGGCGGGGCTCATCCTCGCCCGGCAGGTAAACCTCGACCACGGCCACCCGGAGCGCCGCCTTCTCGATCGCGGCGGCCTCGTCGGCCAGCCCCTCGATCTCCACCGGGCTGTCGCCGAGCTCGGGGTGCTCGTGGATCACGATGCGGGCGAGCGCGTCGTCCCTGGTGATCAGCTCGCCGCTGAGGTCACTGAACCTGACCGTCTTCTGGCCCACTGGGGTTGCCTCCTGCACATCGGTAGCGCTGCTGATGAGATGTCCGGCCCCCAGCATGCCAGAGAATCAAACTTCAGTTCGAGGGGCGCGCCGGGATTCGTTATTTGTCGAATTAATCTGCGAGCCTGCCGGTGTGACGGTCAGGCCGTGTCGGTGGCGCGCCCGGCCCCGCTGGAGCCCGCGGGACTGGAGTCCTCCGGCGGACCGGACCCCTCCGGCGGGCCGAGGCCGGCGGGCTGGAGCCGGCCGGATCAGGCTCCGCCGCCGCGGCGCTGCCCGCCTCGCTGCCGGGCCGCTGGGCGGCCAGTTCCGCGGCGGGACGGCCGTGGCGCTGCGAATAGACGAACCAGACGACGCCGGCGACGGTCAGCACGCTGGCCACGTACATGTTCAGCCGCAGGCCGAGGAAGTGCTCGGACGGGTCAACCCGGAGCGACTCCTCGAAGATGCGGAACGCCGAGTAACCCGCGACGTACAGCGCGAACAGGCCCGGTGGCTTGATGTTGCGGTGGTGGCCCAGCCAGACCAGGGCGGCGGCCCAGAGCAGGTCGAAGACGAACTCGTACAAGAAGGTCGGATGGAACGTCTGGAACTGCGTGTAGCCGGCAGGCCGGAACCCCTTCGCGATGTGCAGGGCCCAGGGCAGCGTGGTCGGGCCGCCGAAGAGTTCCTGGTTGAAGTAGTTGCCCACCCGCCCCACGGCCTGCGCCACCAGCAGCGCCGGGGCGACCGCGTTCATGAACAGCCTGACGCTGGCCCCGGACCGGTGCACCCGCCAGGACCCGACCAGCGCGGCCAGGGCGATCCCGCCCCAGATGCCCAGCCCGCCGTCCCACACCGCGAGCGCCCCGTACCAGTGGTGCGGGATGTACTTCGGGGTGGTCAGGTCGAAGTAGATCCGGCCGCCGACGATGCCCGCCGGGACGGCCCACAGGGCCACGTCCCCGACCAGGCCCGGGTCGCCGCCCACCGCCTTCCAGCGGCGCTGCGTGATAAGGATCGCCAGGGTGATCCCGACCACGTACATCAGCCCGTAGAAGTGAATGTAGGCCGGGCCGACATGAAACCCGTTCACTGGCGGGCTCGGGATGTAGAAACGCAACGCCATGCGCCCGAGCGTACCGTGACGGCAGTCGGCCGCCGTCCGGCTGCCGACGGCCGGCCACCCGCCCCGGCGGGCACCGCAGGACGCCACGGCGCCCGCGGCCCGCTGGCGCGCCGCTCAGGCCGCTCAGCCCACCTGGGCCAGCAGCGCGTCCGGGTCGGCGGCGTAGGCCACCATCCAGTGCGGCCGGATCCGGTAGGCCACCACGTCTCCCCAGCTCAGCGGGGAGCTGCCGTAGTGCTGCGTGAGATGGTCCAGGATGGCGGGCCACTGCGGATCCGCCGGCCCGGCCGTGGGGTTCAGCTCCTCCACCTGGCCGTGGGTGAACACGCCCAGGTCGTCCCCGCGCAAGTGGGCCGCGCTGATCGCGGGCCGCGCGGCGAAATGCCCCGCCTTGGCCGAGGACCGCTCCGTGCTGAAGACCCAGCAGCCGTGCAGGAAGTGCCCGTCTGCCCCGCTGACCCGCGGCTCGCCGGCCGCCGTGACGCTGCTGACCGCGAGGGTGCACATGCCGGTGACGACCCGCACCAACTGGGCTGCGGTCAGCGACCGGCCCGGCCGGACGATGGACCGGAGGTGCCCGGTAGCCCCGGCCAGCGAGTCATCCAGCAGCGCCTGAAGCTCACCGAGTTCCGCCTCGCTCTCCTGCATCCTGCTAGCTTGCCGCAACCGGTTAGCGTGGGGCGTGTGGCTACCGGAACCGAGCATGTCAGTCCTGAGGTCTACGAGTACGTCATGTCGCACTCCAGCCCCCCGGACCCGGTCCTGGACGAACTGCGGGCGGAGACGTCCCGCCGCTTCCCCGAGTGGGCTCACCTGCAGATCGGCCCCGAGCAGGGCACGTTCATGACGCTGCTGAGCCGGGCTCGCCGCGCCGCGCCGGGCGGTCGAGGTCGGCACGTTCACCGGGTACTCCGCGATCTGCCTGGCCCGCGGGCTGGCCCCGGGCGGCAGCCTGCTGTGCTGCGACGTCAACGCGGACTGGACCGCGCTGGCCCGGGAGTACTGGCAGAAGGCGGGCCTGGACGCCCAGATCGAACTGCGGCTCGGCCCGGCGGCCGGCACGCTCGCCTCGCTGCCTGCCGAGGCGTCGGTGGACCTCGCGTTCATCGACGCGGACAAGAGCGGCTACGCCGGCTACTGGGACCAGATCGTCCCGCGGATCCGCAGCGGCGGGCTCGTCCTGGTGGACAACACCTTCATGCACGGCCGGATCTTCGCCAGCGACCCCGATCCTGACGCCCGGGCGGTCCGCGACTTCAACGAGTACGCGCTGGCCGACGACCGGATGGAGCTGGCCATGCTCTCGGTAGGAGACGGCCTCCTCTTCGCCCGCAAGAAATAGCGCCCGCCGAGGGCCGGCTTGCTGCCGGCCGGAGATCCGGACGGCAAAGCTATGGTCACAGGATCTATATAGGGCCACAGCTTTACCCGGCGGTGAGCCACAATGGCGGCTCGGCCGGCCTAGCCGGGCAGTGTCGTCAGGAAGATCACATCTGATGGGCGCCTCGAACGACCCGGTGTACCTGCGGGTGCTGGAAGATCTCCGCGATCAGATCCGGGGCGGGACCCTCGCGCCCGGAGCCCGGGTTCCCTCCCGCAACGGGATCATCGCCCGGTACGGCGTCGGGGAGACCGCGGCCAAGCACGCCCTGCAGGTCCTGGCGGCCGAGGGTCTCATCGAGGCCCGGGCCGGGTCGGGCTCCTACGTCCGCAGGCTGCCCGTGGCGGCGCCGCTGGAACATGACCGGCTGCACTTCCCCGGCTCGCCGTTCGGCCTGGACGGCCTGCGCCGCTGGCGGGGAACGGGGCGGCCGCCGGCGGCGGGACTGGGGCGGACCACGCCGGGCACGCACCGCGGGTGTCCTGGGAGTACCAGTCCGAGCGGGTGCCCGCGCCCGCCCACGTGGCCCGGCGGCTGCGGCTCCCCGACGGGGACCACCTGGTGACCCGGACCAGGTACCTGATGAGCGCGGACGGCTCCCCCGTGCAGCTGGCCACTAGCTACGAGCCCGCCGCCGCAACCGCGCAGACCCCGGTGCCCTTTCCTGAGCAGGGCACCTTCGCGGGCCGCGGGGTGGTGGAGCGCATGCAGGCCATCGGTGTCGGCGTGGATCAGGTCGTGGAGGAGATCTCGGTCCGCCCCGCCCTGTCGGCGGAGGCGGCGGTGCTGGACGTCCCGGCCGGCTCCCCGGTGCTGCTGGTCGAGAGGTCGCACCGCTCGGGTGAGCGGACCGTGGAGACCGGGGAGATCGTCGTCGCGGCCGACCGTTTCCGGCTGTGCTACCGCTTCCCGGTCGTGGTCCAGCCCGACCCGGCCCCGGCTGCCGCTGCCGGGGCGGCGCGGGGCGCCGGGACGGGCGCGTGATCCGGCCTGCTGAGGCCGGCGACATCCCGGCCCTGCACCGGCTCGTCCGGGAGCTGGCCGAGTACGAGAAGGCGCTGGCCGAGGTCACCGCGACCGAGGAGGACCTGCGCCGCGCCCTGCTGGGCGCGCAGCCCGCGGCGTTCGCGCACGTAGCCGAGCACGAAGGCGAGGTGGCCGGCTTCGCGCTGTGGTTCCTGAACTTCTCCACCTGGACCGGCCAGCACGGGATCTACCTGGAGGACCTCTACGTCCGGCCAGACCACCGGCGGTCCGGGCTGGGCCGGGCGCTGCTCGCGGAGCTGGCCCGCATCTGCGTGGAGCGCGGCTACGCCCGGCTCGAGTGGTCGGTCCTGGACTGGAACTCCCCCGCGCGCAGGTTCTACGTCTCGCTGGGCGCGGTGGAGATGGACGAATGGACCGTGAACCGGCTGGCCGGCCCGGCCCTGCACGGGCTGGCCGGGACAGCCGGCCGCCGGGGCAGCTAGCTGCCCGCCGCGGCCTGCTGGTCCGCCTGCTTCAGGTCCGCCGCCAGCTGGTCGGCGGCCATGTCGGTGGCCTTGGAGATGAGCTTGTTGGCCGCCTTGATGTTGGCCGCTACCTGCTCGGCCAGGTTGGCCTCGTAGACCACGATGAGCCCGGCCGTGCCCTCGTCCAGGGTCTCCCCGAGCTCCTTGAGGTCGGTCCGGCTCATCCCGCCGCTGGCGTGCCCGGTCACGGCCCCGATCGCCGCGCCGCCCCCGGCGCCGAGGGCCAGGGCGCCCAGGATGCCCACGGGCGGGAACAGTGCGGCCGCCACGCCCGCGGCCAGGCCCCAGCCGAGGCCGACCGCGGCGCCGTGCCGGGTCGGCTGCTCGTGCTTCTTGACGATGCTGACCTTGCCCGCGTCGTCCTTGGCGATGACCGCGGCGTCGAAGTCGTGCGAGGTCTTCACCGCGTAGTACAGCGCCTTCACGGCCTCGTAGTCCTCAACGGCGGCGGCTGGATCGTCGTAGGCCGCCGCCAGCACGTACAGGGTGTCCGGACGCGCCATGAATAGCCTCCTTGGTCGCTTTCCCGGACGGTATGCCGCCGGCCGGGGCCGTTGCGTCACCCGGCAGGAGTGAGATCCCGCGGACCCTCGCCCTGCTCGCGGGGGTGTCCCGGACGCCGGGTCTTGCCGCCGGGAGCGCCGGGATGTCAGGATCACAGCGGAATGCAATGGTTTGCAACGAGTGTGTGTCGCAGCGGGCTCTGCGGCAGAAGGGCGGCCCGGCGATGACCTACGACGCCGACATCGTGGTGGCGGGAGCCGGGCACAACAGCCTGATCACCGCGTGCTACCTGGCCAAGGCCGGCTACCGCTGCCTGGTCCTGGACGCGCGGGCGATCCCCGGCGGCGGGGCGGCCACCGAGGAGCTGCTGCTGCCCGGGTTCGGCGTCAACACCTGCGCCACCGGGCACACGATGATCCGGGTCAACCCGGTGCTGAGCCGCGACGAACTCGGCCTGACCGCCCACTACGGCCTGCGCTACGCGGAGCCCGACCCGGTGGAGCACGTGGCGTTCCCGGACGGCCGGCAGTTCACGATGTGGCTGGACCGGGAGCGGACGGCCGAGGAGGTAGCCCGGTTCTCGAAGCCGGACGCGGCCGCCTACCTGCGCCTGCTCGACGAGTACGACCAGGTGAAACACATCTTCAGCCAGGCCCAGTTCACCCCGGTCGGGTTCGGGCCGTCGCTGGACCAGATGCTGGCCGGGCATCCCCAGGGCCGGATCTGGGCCCGGCGGCGGCAACTGTCCGCGGTGCAGGTGGTGCAGCACGAGTTCGAGAGCCGGCACATCCAGGCCTTCTTGCTGTGGATGGCCTTCCAGGTCTTCCAGCCAGCTGATGAGCCCGGCTCGGGGGTACTGCCCTACGCGCAGACGTCCGGGCGCCAGCAGCGCAGCTGGTCCATCCCCATCGGCGGGTCCGGGCAGCTGACCGCGGCCCTGACCGGTTACCTGGCCGATCACGGTGGCACCGTGCTGTGCGACCAGCGGGTGACCCGGCTGCTGCTGGAGGGCGGCCGGTGCGCCGGGGTGCAGACACAGGACGGCAGGCAGTACCGGGCGCGTACCGCCGTGGTCTCGACCATCCACATCAAGCACCTGCGCGAGATGGCTCCCGCGGAGGCGTGGCCGGAGGAGTTCCACTACGGCGTGGACACCTACGACGTGGGCGTGCCCGGCTTCGCCACCTACTACGCCACCACCGCGCCGCCGGAGTTCCAGGCTCCCGGCGGCCCGCGCACTGCCGTGTCGGCGGGCCTCGCGGGCTGGCCCGAGGACGTCATCCAGATGGGGGCCGACCTGCGGTCCGGGCGGTTCGTCGCGGAGCCGCCGTGGCTGCTGGTGGCCACGCCGACGCTGGCCGACCCGGGCCGGGCGCCGGCCGGCCAGCACACGGTCAAGCTGCTCAGCCCGCAGGTGTACCAGCTCCCGGAGGGCATGGGCGGCTGGGCGGCAGTCAAGGACGGGCACGCCCGCCGGACGCTGGAACGGCTGCGCCGGGTCGCGCCTGGCTTCACCGACGAGGTGATCCTGGCCAGCCTGGTCAAGTCGCCCGCCGACATCGAGGAACTCAACCCGCACATGATCCACGGCGCGTTCCACGGCGGCAACCGTGGTCCCGCCTTCAGCGGGGCGCTGCGCCCGGTGCCGGGCTGGGCCTCGCACCGGATGCCTGTCCCGGGGCTCTACCAGACCGGGGGGACCACGCATCCCGGCGGATCCATCACCGGCGCCCCGGGCCGTAACGCCGCGATCGTGCTCCTGAACGACCTCGGCCGCGACCCGGACGCGATCATGAGCGCCCCGTCAGGCCAGGGTCGGGCGGTGACCGTCGCTGCTGACCCGTCGTGAAGGGCCGGTCCCGGAGAGCAGCCCGACCGCGTCCAGATCCGCTGTGAGCTCGCCGAGCTCGGCCCGGGTCTGCGCGAGTAGCGGCGGGCGGGGCGGCCCGCCGGACATCCCCACCAGGCCGGCCCAGGCCTTGACGGAGGCCAGCGAGTCGAACCGGCGCGCCTTGCCGTGCAGCCACTTCGCGGCCACCGCGCGCACCGGGTCGAGCGTGGCCGCCACCTGGGCCGCTGCCGTGTAGTCACCGCTGAGCGCGAGCCTGGTGTACTCGCGCATCGGCTGCCACCCCGGCGTCTGGTAGAGGTACGGCGCGGCCGAGGACATGAACACCCGCTGGCCGTGGTCGCGCATGTTCTCCAGCCAGGTGCCCTCGCTGGGCTCACAGACCAGGATCTCGCTGCCGACCCGCTCCAGGACCTCCAGGTAACGGGCGTGGTCACGGCCGACCTTGATCCCGCAGACGTTCTCGACAGCGGCCAGCCGCTCGATCAGCTCCAGGGACAGCGACACGCCGGAGTAGGCGGTGTCGAACAGCCAGACGCCGATGTCCACGGCCCCGGCGACCGTCCTGAACCACTGGTAGAGACCCTCGTCCGAGGCGGGCGGAAAGTACGGGTTGATCAGCACCGCGAAGTCGGCCCCCGCCCGCTGCGCGTGCCGGGTCAGCTCGATGGCCTGCCGCGCGGACGTGTGGCCGGTATGCGCGATCACCGGGCATCTGCCCCGGGTGGCGTCCACGGTGATCTCGACCACGCGGCGCCGCTCGCTCCCGGCCAGGGACCAGAACTCGCCCATCACGCCGCAGCAGAAGACGCCGCCGACCCCCAGGCTGCCGGTCAGCCGGTCGAGGTCGTGGCGAAGCGCGTCAGCGTCTAGGCCACCGCTGCTGTCGAACGGCGTGGTGGTCGCGGCCCACAGCCCGGTGAAGCAGTCCCGGGCGGCCTGCTTGGCTTCCGCCTTGGCGTAGTCCATGGCATGTCCTCCGGGTAGGTCGGGTGCGGGCGCGCGGCCGCTGTTCACATGGTGCCCGGACACCCCTGGCCCGCCGGGATCGCCCGGGCGGCCGGGAGGCTCGGGACTCAGGCATTGCCGAGCCCCAGCAGGCGCGCGGCGTTCCCGCCCAGGATCTGGTCTTCCCCGGCGCCAAGGCGCAGGGCGCGCACCTCGTCGGCGGGGCAGTCGGTCCCCATGTCGAAAGGCTGGTCTGAGCCGAGCAGGACCTGCTCCGGGCCGGCGTACTGGACCAGGTCGGCCAGCAGGCCCTCGTCGTGGGTCACCGTGTCGTAGTGGAACCGGCGCAGCGACACGTCCGGGCCCTGGCTGAGTCGCTCCGAGGCTTCGGGCCGGATGGCGTGGGCGCGGCGCAGCCGGCCCGGAGCACCGGCAGCGCGCCGCCGCCGTGGGCCAGCAGGATCCGCAGCCGGGGAAATCGTTCGAGCACGCCCGCCACCGCGATGTGCGCCGCGGTGACCGCGGTCTCGAGCGGGTTGCCGACCGAGTTCCACAGGTAGTAGCCGTCCAGGACCGGGATCCCGAAGCCCCGGGTCGAGGGATGGATGAAGACCAGCGCGCCGGTGTCTTCTGCGGCCGCCCAGAACGGCAGGAAGAAGTCGTCGCCCAGGTAGCGGCCGCCCACGCTGGACGGGATCTCCACGCCGTGCAGGCCCGGCACGGTCATCAGGTCCGCCAGTTCCCGCGCGGCGAGCGCCGGGTCCTGCACCGAGACCGCGCCCACCGCGCTGAGCCGCCCCGGGTGGGCGGCGACCAGCCGGGCCAGCGACTCGTTCTGTACTCGGCAGACCAGCCGGGCCTCGTCCGGCGGGGCGTCCACCGGCACCAGGCTGATCCACGGGGACAGCAGCAGATGCCCGATCCCGGTGACGGCCGCGTCGGCGAGCATGATCTCGACGTCGCTGAACTCGCCGACCGCTGAGGTCAGCTCGCGGCCCCGGAACCCGACCACGCGCCGGCCGTCCTTCGTCCGCAGCGCCGGCCGCCACGCCTCGGGCACGCTGCGTGCCGTCATCTCCGGGACGATGACGTGGCGGTGCGCGTCGATGATCAACGGGCAGCGGTGCCGTTCGGCGCGATCCCGTCCGGCGCACCGTCGTCCGGGCCGGCGCCCTCCGCGGGGGGGCCGCCCGCCCCGGCCTCGGCGTCCGCGGCGGCTATCTGCGCGGCGGCCGCGTTCGCGGCGGCGACGTTCGCGTTCCCGGCTGCGGGGGCCGCGGGGCCGGAGCGGTCGCTCACTGCCCCGCCCAGGTACAGGGCGCCGATCTCCGGATGGTGCAGGACCTCGCGCCCCGAGCCGGCCAGCCGGACCCGGCCGTTCTCCAGGACCACCCCGTGGGTGGACAGCCGGAGGCCGGCCCGCGCGTTCTGCTCGACCAGCAAGATGGTCTTGCCCTGCTTGTTCATCAGCCGGACCGCGTCGAAGACCGACTTGAGCACCAGGGGCGACAGGCCCATGGACGGCTCGTCCAGGATGACCAGGCTCGGGTCGAGCATCAGGCACCGGGCGAACTCCACCAGCCGCTGCTGGCCGCCGGACAGGCTGCCGGCCTTCTTCCCCAGCCACTCGGTGACCTGGGGGAACATCTCCAGCACGGTATCCAGCCTGCGGTCGGCCAGCCCGCGCTGGCGCAGGATGTAGCCGCCGAGCACGATGTTCTCCCGCACCGTCATCTCGCGGAACAGGCTGTGGTTCTGCGGCACCAGCACCACGCCCATGTCCAGCACCTGCCGCGGAGACTTCCCTGACAGCCGCTCACCGCGCAGGCTGACGTGGCCGAGCCGCGGGTTCAGCAGCCCGCTGATCGTGGCGAGCAGGGTGGACTTGCCCGCCCCGTTCGGCCCCACGACACAGGTGATGCCGCCCTCGTGGACCTGCATGGTCACGCCGTGCAGGACGTCGCCACCGCCGTAGCCGGCCACCACCTCGTGGATCTCGAGGGCCGGGGCGTCCGTCGTCACGTTCTCAGCTGACTGGGACGTCATCGTCATCCTCCGCAGTCCCAAGGTAGGCGTCGAGGACCCGGGGGTCGGTCCGGACCACGTCCGGCGGCCCGCTGACGACCGCGGTGCCGTAGTCCAGCACCGTGACCCGGTCACACAGCCCCATCACGAAATCCATGTTGTGCTCCACGATCAGGAACGTGGTGCCCTGCTGGTTCAGCTCCCGGATCCGGTCCGCGATCATCGTGATCAGGGTGAGGTTCACCCCGCCAGCCGGCTCGTCGAGCAGCACGATGGCCGGGTCCGCCATCAGCACATAGGACAGCTCCAGCAGCTTGCGCTGGCCGTAGGACAGCGTCTCGGCGAGGGCGCCGGCGTGGCTGGCGATGCCGGTGAACTCCAGCAGTTCCAGGGCCCGGCGCCGGGTGGCCGGGCCGCCGGCCCGGGCCAGCGGGTTGTGCAGCCGCCCCCGGCGCCCCTCTACGTTCTGGGCCGCCACGATCATGTTCTCCATGACGGTAAGCCGGGAGAACACCCGGGTCAGCTGGAAGGTCCGGCCGATACCAGCCGAGAACACCTTGTCCGGCGCCGCGTTGGTGATCCGCTTGTCGCCCAGGTAGACCTCGCCGCTGTCCACCGTCTCGTACCCGGTGATCACGTTGAACAGTGTCGTCTTGCCCGAGCCGTTCGGCCCGATGAGCCCGGCGATGCTGCCTTGCTCCACCTCGATCGTGGCCTCGTTCAGGGCCTGGACGCCGCCGAAGGACTTGGTCACCGCGGCGGTGCGCAGCAGCGCGGTCATCGCGCACCTCCCGTGCTTGGCGTGCCGGTGGCCGGGGAACCCGTGGTGGCGGAACCGGCGGCCGGGGAACTGGTGGCCGGCGCGTCCGCCCGGGTCACCGCGGGACTGCCCGGCGGGGCTGACCCCCCGGCGGCGCTCTCCCGCCTGCGCGCCTGTGCGGCGCGCCACCGGGTGACGTACTCGGTCCCGGTCGGGACGATCCCCCGCGGCAGGAACAAGATGACGGTCAGGAACAGGACGCCGAGCACGATCTCGCTGGTGTAGCCGTTGGTGAAAGTGATCCCGATCCACTGCTGGAGCGGCTCCAGGATCAGCGCGCCGAGCACCGGGCCGGCCAGGGTGCCGAACCCGCCCAGGAAGGCCATCAGCGCGACAGACAGGTCGAACAAGGGGTTGAACGCGGTCTCGGGCAGCGCCTGGCCGATGAAGTACCACCACAGTCCGCCGATCATGCCGACGATGCCGCCCGAGATGGCGAACGCGGTGAGCTTGACCCGCATGGTCCGCACCCCGAGCCCGCGGGCCCGGTCCTCGTCGTCCCGGATGGCCAGGAGCTGGAGGCCGAACCGCGAGTTCCGGATCAGCCAGGACAGCACGATGGTGGCGACCGCGATGACCAGGCCCACGTAGTAGAAGGGGTTGTTGTAGTCGGACGCGGACCACAGGTAGAAGGGCGAGCTCACGCCCTGGTTCCCGCCGGTGAAGCTGAGGTTGAACGCCAGCAGCTGGAAGATGAAGAAGAACGCGATGGTGATCACGACGAACGTGTGCCGCCGGACCCGCAGCGCGATCAGCCCGAGCGGCACCGCGATCAGCGCGGCGACCAGCCCGCCCAGCGGCAGCAGCAGGAAGATGTCCCCGCCCGGGAGCTTCCAGTGGTTGGCCAGCAGGCCCACGGTGTAGGCGCCGGAGCCGAAGAACACCGCGGTGCCCAGCGAGAGGTAGCCCGAATAGCCGGAGAACAGGTTCCAGGCCGCCACGGCGCCCACGTAGATCATGGTGTTCACGGCGAACTGGGTGTACAGCGCGTTCGTGACGACGAGCGGGAAGATCGCCGCGACCGCCAGCAAGACCGCCAGGCCGCCCAGCTTGGCGGCCGTAACCCGGCGGTCCCGGCGCGCCGGGGCCGCGGCCGGGCCACCCGGCTGGGCCGGTCCCGCCTGCACTGTGTCCTGGCTCATCGCTGCGTTCCTCCCCGTACCCCGGCTCACTGGGCCCTCGCTGCCTTACGGCCGAACAGGCCCTGCGGGCGGAAGGCCAGCACGAGCACGAGGGCGCCGTAGAACACCACGACCGACCAGCTGGGTGACCAGACCACGTTGACCACCCCCTCCAGGGTGATCATGAAGATCGCCGCGACCATGGCCCCGCCGATGCTGCCCAGGCCGCCGAGGATGATGATCGCGAGCAGCCGGGAGATCAGGTCGTACCCGGTGTTCGGGTTGAAGCCGCCGCCGGTGGCGCCGAAGACCATGCCGCCTGCAGCGGTGACGCCCACCCCGATCCCGAACGTCAGTGCCTGCACCCGGTTCACGTTGATGCCCACGATCCGGGCCGCGGTCTGGTCTTGCATGGTGGCCCGGATGGTCCGGCCGAACTGGGTGCGGTACAGGGTGAAGTAGATCCCGGCCACGAACAGCAGGGCCATCAGGAAGCCGTAGATGTAGATGTAGTCGAGGTAGAAGCCGAAGATCTCCGGGCCCGACGTCACATAGGAGGCGTTCAGGTTCACGAAGTTCGAGCCGAAGATGAGGTACAGCAGTCCCTCGATGATGATCGCCACCGCGTAGGTCGCGAGCAGGGACATCGAGGTTCGTTCCCGGCCGCGCAGCGGCCTGATGAAGGCCCACTGGATCGCGACCCCGAGGACGAACATCGCGGGGACGGTCACCAGCAGGCCCACGAACAGGTCGATGTGCAGGTGGACGGAGAGCACGTAGCTGAGGTAGGCGCCCAGCACGACCAGGATTCCCTGGGCGATGTTGATGATGTCCAGCACCCCGAAGATCAGCGTCAGCCCGACCGCCATCAGCGCGTAGACACTGCCGCCGAGGATGCCGTTGACGATCGCTTCGGTGAGTTCGCGTCCCATCTCCGCTTCACGCCCTTCATCCTGCTAACTGGTGGTGGTGGAGGCGGGCCGCGCGCTCAGCGAACCCGCGCGATCAGCCGGTCTGCCACTTCGGCTTCTGCGCTGCGGGACCTTTGGTCCCGGTGTCGGGTCCCAGCACCGGAACGAACTGGCCGCTGCTCTGCCACTGGAAGATGAAGGCCTGGCCCTTGGGGTTCTCCCCGTCACGCAGGAACCTCACCGGCCCCTGCACGGTCTGCAGCGTGACCGGGCCGTGCAGGTACTTGATGATCGCGGTGTTGTCCACGCCCTTGGTCGCCGTGACCGCGTCGGCCAGGACCTCCCCGGCGGAG
Organism: uncultured Actinomycetes bacterium; assembly: GCA_963781085.1. Taxonomy (GTDB): domain Bacteria; phylum Actinomycetota; class Actinomycetes; order Streptosporangiales; family Streptosporangiaceae; genus RYN-230. Next base: position 46,823 of record CAWAES010000048.1, on the reverse strand, counting down.
TACGCCTCGGCCACGTCAGCGTTGATGTCGGCGGACGTGCCGCCGTACTTGGCGATGTAGTCCTCCACCATGACGTGGCTCAGCGCGTTGTTCTGCTCACCGCCGAACCAGCCGTCCGGCACCATGATGTCCTGGGCGTTGACCGGGTTCAGCTTGTCCAGGAACGCCTGGCCCTGGTCCGGCCCGGACGCCGCGATCATGATGTTCGGCGTGTAGTTATGGGCCTCGAACGTGTGGATGAAGATCAGCAGGCTGGGCAGGTCCACCGAGCCGATGACGACGATCTGCGGGTGGCGCACCGCCACCGTGGTCGCGGCCTGCTGGATCTCCTTGTTCGAGACGGCCGCCGCCTTCAGGGAGTTGTGGAAGACAGTTTTGACGCCGGCGTGCTGAAGAGTCACCGCGGTCGCGTCCACAGGCGGGTCGGCAAAGGGGTCAGACACCTCGGGATAGGCGGCGGTCTGCCGCTGGCTGGCCGGGAGGGTGGTCACCCAGTGCGCGAACGCGTTCATCTCCAGCTTGACCGGCAGGCTGACGCTGAAGAAGTTGTGGAACGACGGCGGCCCGAAGACCAGCCCCCCGGTCGCCGAGCCGGCCACCAGGGCGTACCCATGACTCTGGGTGGGCGGTTCGGCGGCGTTGGTGAGCAGGGTGGAGAAGGGGGCCAGCGTCAGGTTCACGTGGTCCTTGCTGATCAGCACGTTGTAGTCGCTGGTGACCGTCTTCGGGATGCTCTTGTCGTTACGGATCACCAGCTTGACCGGGCGGTGCAGCAGGCCGCCGTTGGTGTTCACGTCGTCGGCCCACAGCTTGTAGCCATTCAGCGTGGCGAGGCCGTCCGCGGCGAACTGGCCGGTCAGCGGGAGCGAGATGCCGACCGTGATCGGTTCGGCGGTACTGCTGGCACTGGTGCTGGCACTGGTACCGCACGCGGTCACCAGTGCGGTCACCGCGGCCGCGGTGGCGAGTGGCACGAAGCGGCGGCGGGTGGGGCGCCTCATCAACCTTCTCCCTTCCTGCGACCACGCCGAAGCACCCGTCGTGCTCCGGTGCGCGGAGCGCACATGGCACCGTATGCCTTTACCGGCCGGGAAAGGCCCGCTTTGCCCCGATCCAAGGCCCGTTCCGTGTGCTGCTCCGCGCACCGCATTTCTTCTAGATCCGATCTATCCGGAGGTGCTCAGCTCGACCAGTGGGGCTTGGGATTGACGATCGCCACTGAGCCAGTCGCGCCAGTCGGCAGCACCTGGACGTAGGCGCCGCCCTTCTGCCACTGGAAGATGAACTTCTGCGCGACCGTGTTCTCGCCCGAGCTGTCGAATTTCACCGGTCCCTGGACGGTCTGCAGCGTGACGCCGCTGTGCAGGTAAGCGGTGATCTTCTTGTTGTCCACGCCCTTGGTCGCGGTGACCGATGACGCCGTGATCTCGCCGACCGAGTAGGCCTCGGCCACGTCAGCGTTGATGTCCGCGGCGGTGCCGCCGTACTTGGCGATATACGCCTTGACCATCGCCTGGCTCAGCGGGTTCTGGACCCCGCCGTACCAGCCGCCGGGAACCATGATCCCGGTGGCGTTGGCGGCGCCGCCGATCGCCTTGGTGAAGGCGGAACCCTGGTCCGGGCCGGAGGTCGCGACGAAGATCTTCGGGTTGTAGTGCTGCTGCTCGAACGCCTGGATGAAGGCCGCCGAGGTAGGTACGTTGACCGCGCCGAGCACCACCATCTGCGCGCCGGTCGCGGCCACCGCGTCGGCGCCCGCCTTGTAGTCGGGGTTCTCAGCCGGGTAGATCTTCGAGTAGACCGTCTTCACCCCGGCCTTCTGCAAGATGGCCTGCGCAGTCTGCGCCATCGGGTCCGCAAACGGGTCGTTAACCATCGGGTAGGCCGCCGTCTTCGGCCGCTCGCTGGCGGGCAGCGCCGCCACCCAGTCGGCGAACGGAATCAGCTGGTCCGCGATCGGCGGGCTGGGGTTGAAGACGTTCGGCAGGTTCAGCTGGTAGACCGAAGGCCCGCCACCGGCGCCTTCGGGGAACGCGTACCCGTACCGGGCCGCCACCTTCGCCGCAGGCACCGTGAGCAACGTCGAGAATGGCCCGAAAACCAGGGACACGTGCTCCTGGGCGATCAGCTTGGTGTAGTTGGTCGCCACGGTCGTCGGGTCGCTCGAGTCATTCAGGAACACCATCTTTACCTGGCGGCCCAGCAGGCCGCCGTGGCTGTTCACCTGGCTGGCCCAGAGCTGGTAGCCACGCTGGAAAGCCAGACCGTCCGCGGAGAAGTCACCGGTCAGGGACAACGAGGTGCCGATCACGATCGGCGACTTGCTGCCATTGCCAGATGAACCGCTTCCACTACTGCCGCTGCTGTTACTGCTGCTGCTGCACGCAGCAAGAACCATCGCCGCTGCCGCTGCGGCGGCGGCGAGAGACAAGAACCGGGTGCGGTGGGGTTTCATCCGGTCCTCCTTCCAGTTCAGGAATTTCCGGTGGGCAAATGCCAGCTCCAGCCCGCACGCCTGAGGCGCACCCGGCTAGGGCCCGGTTGACTGCATAGCGAGCTGGCGGGGGAACAGTGGCTCACGGTACTGCATGCCCCCCCTTCGCGTCGGCTTGGCCCAGTCCGTCCGAGATATCGGAGTTTTCGCTCTCCAGCTCCAGCCCAGCCGCGTGCGCTTCCAGCTCGACAAGGGCCGCAAAGTCCTGCTCGCCGTAACCATGGCCAATAAGGGACTGCACCATCTGATACACGAGGGACGCGACCGGCATCGGGACCTCATGTTCCCTGGCTGCGGCCAGGCCGAGGTCAAAGTCCTTCCGGAGCAAGGACGCGGTAAAGGTCGGACGAAAGTCGAGGTTCACGTACGCCGGGGATTTGTAACGGGTGAACTGCGAACCCAGCACGCTTTTGTTAAGACAGGTCAGGAACGCGGCCCGGCTGACCCCGCTCTTCTGGGCCAGGATCGTGATCTCGGCGAGCGACTGGCTCACGACGCCGAGGAACAAGTTATGGCAAAGCTTTACGATCCGGGCCAGTTCGCCCTCGCCGACATAAGTGGCCCCGGCGCCGAGCAGGTCCAGGTAGGGCCGGGCGGTGTCGAAAGCACCCTGCGGCCCGGAGACGGCGAGGGTGAGCTTTCCCGCGCTCGCGACCTTCGGGTTGCCCATCACCGGCGCGGCCAGCAGTTCGGTGCCGCGCGCCGCGAGCTGCTCGCGGATCTGCGCCGAGACGTCCGCCGAGATCGTCGAGCAGTTCGACCAGGATGGCCGGCACCGACTCCCCCGTGGCCAGCCCGTCCTCGCCGAGGACGGCGTCGATGAGGTCCTGGGGCGTGCCGACCGTCGCGAACACGATGTCCCGGCGGCTGAGCTCAGCGGGCGAGCCGACGACCTTGGCTCCCAGCGCCGCGAGCGGCTCCGCCTTGGACCGGGTGCGGTTGTAGACGGCAACGTCGCAGCCGGCCTCGAGCAGCCGCCGGACCAGCTCAAAGCCCATCCGCCCGGTACCCAGCCAGCCCAGCCGGAGTCCGTTACCGTGCTCCGCCATCGGGTCACCCCCTGTGCTAACAATCGTTTGCACGAAGCCTGACGCAGAGGTCAGGCTTATGTCAACAGACATGATCAGGTCGATACCAGGGAATTTCCTGGCGCTGGGGATTCCCCCGGCGGCGCGAGCATACCGGGCGGCTCAGCGGGCCGGCCCGGACGGCAGGCCCGCCAGGCCGGGCCCGGCGGCCGGCGGGGTGTCCGCGACGCTAGGCGGCGGCGCGGTCGAGCCACGTACGACCAGCTCAGGCGCCAGGAACAGGACCTTGACCGGCCCGCTGTGGCCGGCGATCCGCTCCAGCAGCAACTGGGCCGCCTCCGTCCCCACCTGGTAGTGCGGGAAGCGGATCGTGCTCAGCGGCGGGCGCAGCCGGTCGATGAACGGCATGTCGTTGAACCCGATCACGGACAGGTCCGCCGGGCAGGACAGCCCGGCCTCGTCCAGCGCTGCGTAGCAGCCGACGGCCAGCATGTCGTTGGCCGCCGCCACCGCGGTGCAGCCACGGTCGAGCGCCAGCAGGAGCTGCGCACAGCGCTGGCCCTCGTCGATGGAGAACGACTTCGCGGTGACGATCAGCCCGGGGTCCGCGGCCAGTCCGTGGGCCTCCATGGCCGCGACGAAGCCCCGGTACCGGGCCAGGCCAGTCGAGACCTCCTGCGGGCCGGCGATGTGCGCGATCCGGGTGTGCCCGAGGCCGGCCAGGTGGGCGACGGCCATCCTGATGCCGCGTTCGTTGTCCACCGAGACCGACGGCAGGCTGTAGTCGTCGGCCAGCCGGTTCATCAGCACCACCGGCAGGTCGGCCCGGGCCGACTCGGCGAGCAGCGGGTCGCCGAGGTGCACCGTGGCCAGGACCAGCCCGTCCACGTGCCGGGCGCGCATCTGCTCGAAGAGCATCCGCTCCCGCTCGGCGTCCCCGTCGGTGTTCCCGATCAGCGCGACGTAGCCGGCGGCCGCGAGACGGTCCTCGATACCGCGCACGATCGGCGGGAACAGCGGGTTGTTCAGGTCGGGGATGAGTACCCCCACGCTGTGCGAGCGGCGGGTGCGCAGGCTGCGCGCCACGGTGTTGGGGCGGTACCCGAGCTCGGCGGCGGCGTCGAGGACCCGCTGGGCGGTGTCCTCGCGGACCAGCAGCCGGGTCTCCGGGTTCAGCGCCCGCGACGCCGTGGCCGGGTGCACACGCGCCCGCGCGGCGACGTCTTTCAAGGTCACCGGCGGATCAGCCACTGGCAGCCACCCCGCTTCCGCTGTAGGCCCGCGCTGCGGGCGGGCCCGTCGAGTCTGCCCCTCGCCGGCCGTGCTCCCCGGGGCGTCCTGGGTGGCCGGGCCGGCGACGTCAGACCTGAATGGTATCCACCAATGCAGACGATTGCCTGCCGCTGAGCCATCCGGGTTACCGCCGCGCTACCGGGCTGCGCGGGCCGTGCCGAGCCGGCCCCCGCGTGTCACGATGGAGCCATGCGGATCACCAGCGTGGCGGGCACGGATCTGTTCGGCGGCAGCGCGGGGCACCCGCTGCAGATCGTCGCAGTCACGGTGCTCGACGACCGCCCGCCGCAGGACGCCCCGCCGCTGGCGGTGACGGTCCGGGTCGAGGGGCCGGGGGTGAGCACGCCGGTCCCGGTCCGGCTGGATCTGGCCGCGCCAGGCCTGGAACAGGTGGCCGAGGTAGGCGTGCACGTCGCCGCGCCCGCCGCCCCCGGCAGTCCCCGCCAGGTCACGGCGATCGCCGAGGGCGAGGGCGGCCGGGCCGCGCAGGAAGCCGAGATCCGGGTGGCCGAGAGCGGCTGGACGATGTGGATGGTCAGCCATTTCCACTACGACCCGGTGTGGTGGGACACCCAGGGCGAGTTCACCGAGTCCCGGCTGCTGCTGCCAGGCGAGGACGGCAGCCTGCCCGAGGTGCGTACCGCGTTCGAGCTGGTGGCGCTGCACCTGGACGAGGCCCGGCGGGATCGCGACTACAAGTTCGTCCTGGCTGAGCTCGACTACCTCAAGCCCTACCTGGACACCCATCCGGAGGACCGCGCCGACCTGCGCCGGTTCCTGGCCGAGGGCCGGGTGGAGCTCGTCGGCGGCAGCTACAACGAGCCCAACACCAACCTGACCAGCGCGGAGTCGACGATCAGGAACGCGGTCTACGGCCTGGCCTACCAGCGGGACGTGGCCGGGGGCGACCCCCGCACCGCGTGGATGCTGGACGCGTTCGGCCACGATCCGGGCTACCCGGGGCTGATGGCCGCGGCCGGGCTGACCGAGTCGTCCTGGGCCCGGGGGCCCTACCACCAGTGGGGCCCGCAGCGCACCGTCGGGGACAACACCCGGATGCAGATGCGCAGTGAGTTCGAGTGGGTCTCCCCCGACGGGCTGGGCCTGCTCACTGGCTACATGCCCAATCACTACGGGGCCGGCTGGGGCACCCACCGGGCCGCCGACCTGGCCGCGGCCGAGCAGGACGCGCTGAGCCAGTTCCGCACCCTCGCGCCGGTCGCGGCGACCCGGAACGTGCTGCTGCCGGTCGGGGCTGACCACGTCATCCCGAGCCGCTGGGTGACCGCCATCCACCGGGACTGGAACGCCAGGTACGTCTGGCCGCGGTTCGTGACCGCGCTGCCCCGGGAGTTCTTCGCCGCGGTGCGCGCCGACGCCGCCCGGCGTGACGTCTGGCTGGTGCCGCAGACCCGGGACATGAACCCGGTGTACCCGGGCAAGGACGTGTCCTACATCGACACCAAGCAGGGCCAGCGGGCGGCGGAGATCGCGGTCGCCGAGGGTGAGCGGCTGGCCACGCTGGCCTGGCTGGCCGGGGCGGACTACCCGGCGGAGTCGCTGGACAAGGCGTGGCGCCAGCTCGTTTTCGGCGCGCATCACGACGCGATCACCGGGACCGAGTCCGACCAGGTCTACCTGGACCTGCTCGGCGGGTGGCGGGAAGCCTGGCAGCGGGGTGACGAGGCCCGCAGCGGCGCGGCGTCCTACCTGGCCGGCCTGGCCGACACCAGACCGCCCGGCGACGAGCCCGGCCGGGCCGAAGGCCGAACGGCCAGCGACGAGCCCGTCCGGGCTCTTACCGTGTTCAACGGCCTGTCCTGGCCCCGGTCCGGCCTGGTCCGCGCGGCGCTGGAGTTCCCCGCCCCCGGGCCCGCCTCGATCACTGTGCGTGATGACTCCGGTGCCGCGGTGCCCTGCCTCACCGAAGGGGACCAGCGGCACCCGGACGGCACGCTCGCCGCCGTCACGCTTACCTTCCGGGCGGCCGCGGTGCCCGCGCTGGGCTACCGGACCTACTGGGCCATCCCGGCGGCCGGGATAGCCACGGAGCCCGGGGCCGGCCCGGCGCCCGGCGGCTGGGAACCGCGGCCCGGCACGGTGATCGAGAACGAGACCTTCCTGGTCGAGGCCGACCCCGCCCGGGGCGGCACGCTGACCCGCATCGTGGACAAGCGGACCGGCACCGGGCTGCTGCGAGCCGGACAGGCTCCGGAGCATCCGGGCGGAAACGAACTGCTGCTGCAGGAGGAATACGACTCGCACCCGCGCTGGGGCGAGGGCCCGTGGCTGCTGTCCCCCAAAGGACCCGGCACCGGCTCGGGTGGCGCCAGCGCCAAGGTCACCGCGGAGCGCTGCCCGCTCGGGGCCCGGCTGCTCGCCGAGCTGACCCTGGGCGACCTGCGGGTCACCCAGGAGACGCTGCTCTGGGACGGGGCGGAGCGGATCGAGTTCCGGACCCACGTGGACGGCTCGATCGGGCACGACCGGCTGCTCCGGGTGCGCTTCCCGGCGGACGTGCCCGGCGGGCTGCCCATCTACCAGAGCGCGACGGCGGTGGTCGGCCGCCCGTTCGGCAGCGCCTGCGCGGACGTCGCAGAGCACTCGTTCACGCTGGACAACCCGGCGCACGAGTGGTTCGGGCTGGGCTCCACGGCGCGCGTCAGCTGGCCCGGGACGGGCGGGGGCCGGACGGAGGCCGCTCTCGGGGTGGCTGAGGTCATCCTCCCGGCTTCCCCGGCCCCGCAGGACCCGTCTTTTTTCCGCAACGGCTGGGCCGTGGCCATCCGGGACCTCGTAGCGGGACTTGCGGGGCAGGGGGTCACGGCGACCTGCTCGTGGCCGGACGGGCCGCGTTACGGCTCTCTCGACCTGGACTCCAACCTGCCTGACGTGCGGATCGCGCTGGGCGGCCCCGAGCAGAACCCGTGGACCGCCCGGCTGCTGGCGGCGGCCGGCCCGGGCGTGGCGGAGGAACTGCGGCGCCTGCTGGCCGAAAGCGGCAGCGCCCGGCTGTGGGTCCCGGCTGCCCAGTCCCGTGCGGCGGCCTTCACCCCCAGCGCTGACGTGCGCGGACTCCGCGACCTGCCGGTGCTCGTCGTGGCCGGTGACGACCTGGCCGCGGCCGCGGCCGCGGTCACCGCCGACCTGGCTGACTCGGTGGTCGAGGTCACCAGGCTGGCCGTGGACCCCGGCGAGACCAGTACCGGGGAGGCCGCGCTGGCCCCGCGCTCGGTCGCGCTGCTGAACCGGGGCACGCCCAGCAGCGTGGTATCAGCGGACGGCACTTTGCACATCGCGCTCATGCGGGCGTGCAGCGCATGGCCTTCGGGGGTGTGGATCGACGGCGACAAGCGGACCACGCCGGACGGGAGCAGCTTTTCCTGGCAGCACTGGAGCCACACGTTCGAGTACGCGCTCGCCGCCGGTCCCGGGGACTGGCGGGAGGCGGGCTTCGCCGTGGCCGGCCAGGACTACAACCATGACCTGCTGGCCTGCGCGACAGGACTGCACCCAGGTCCGTACCCGGCGTCGGCCAGCCTCGCCTCGGCGGAACTGCCGGTGATGGTCTCCGCCCTGAAACCGCGCGGGAACCCGCTCGCCGCGGGCCGGGCCGGGCCGCCGCAGCGCGGCGACGGAGTGACCGTCCGGCTGCGCGACCTCGGCAGCCGGGCCCCGGCCGCCGCCCGGCTGAGGCTGTTCACCGGGATCACCGCGGCCGAGGGCCTCAGCCTGGTCGAAGACGGCCCAGCGCTGCCTGGCGCCGCACCGGGCCCGGTAGTCCCGGACGCCGCGGTCACGGACGGGACGGCGGTCCTGGACGGTGCGGCCGTCGGCGCAGCCGGGACGGTCACCCTGGGGCTGTCGGTCCCGGCGGAGGTGGCCAGGCCCAGGCCGGCGCCCGCCACCGACCCTGGTCCGCCCGAACCCGCGCAGCCCGTCTACACCCGCTACTGGATGCACGGCAAGGGACCCGCCCCGGCCGGGAACCTGCCGGTGGCGGTGCACCTGTCGGCCCGCCGGGTCGCACTCCCCGGGCCGGGCGGCGCCGCGAACCAGGCGGCGGTGCGCCTCACCGTGGCCTGCGGACCAGAGCCAGCCGCCGGCGCCGTGGAACTCGACGTCCCGCCCGGGCTGGAGACCACCCCGGGCGGCCCGCTCCGCTACGACCTGCCGGCGCTCGGCCACGCGCACTGGGACCTGACGGTTCGCGGCGCGGCGGGCGCGGCAGCCGGGCACTACTTCCTCGCCGCCCGGATCCGCGACCAGCTGGGCCAGGTCCTCGAGGACGTGACGGCCGTGCTGGTGGGCGGGCCGCCGCTGCCCGACCTCGGCCTGCCCCTCGACGACCTGCTGCCCGTGCTGCGCGCTGACGAGCAGGCCGTCGCAGCCGAGGTGGCGGTCACCGTGCTCACGCCGGAGATCCGGGTGCGGCCCGGCGGCGCCGGGGAGCTGGCGGTGCGGGTGGCCAACCGGGCGGCCTCCCCGGTCCGTGGCGAGGCGCAGCTGCTTTCGCCGTACGGCAGCTGGCCGGCGTTGCATCCCTGGACGCGAGGTTTCTCCGTCTCCCCCGGGAAAGAGGTAACTCTCCGTTATCATGTCGGGGTACCGATTACTACCCGGCGCGGCACGCAGTGGTGGACAATGGTCAAACTGATGTATTTCGGTTGACTTCACTACACCAGCAGCGTTCCCGTACTCATCTGCGAATGAAGGAACCCGCCCCGCAGGGCACCGGCCCCCCGCCATCAACCAGACGGTCCTCCATGCCATGACTTCCGCGGCCCCCCCTGTTCCGGGCAACCTCCCTGCGGAGCCGAACAGCTTCATCGGCCGGGAGCGCGATCTCAGCGAACTCGCGCTCTTGCTCAGTGACGTCCGGGCCCTGACCTTGTGCGGTCCCGGCGGCATCGGCAAGACGCGCCTGGCCGTCCGGCTGGCCTGCGACCTCGTCCCTGAGTTTCCCGACGGGGCCTGGCTGGTGGAGCTGGCCGACACGGCCACCGCGGACTTGCTCCCGCGGCGGGTCGCGGCCACGTTCGGGATTCTGGAGGAGCAGGACCGGCCCCTGACCGCGACCCTCGCCGAGGCGCTGCGGGCCCGGCGCCTGCTGCTCGTCCTCGACACGTGCGAGCACATCGTGGACGGGTGCGCGGAACTGGTGCAGCAGCTGCTGGCCAGCTGCCCGTCACTGCGGGTGATCGCGACCAGCCGGGAGCCGCTGCGGGTGCGGGGCGAGACGGTCTGGCGGGTCCCGCCGCTGTCCGTGCCGACCGGGCTCGACCCGCTGTCCCTGGCCGACCTGGCCCGGCACGAGGCCATGCAGCTGTTCGCGGAGCGGGCCTCGGCGGCCCGGTCGGGGTTCGCGCTGGGCGACGAGAACGCCGAAGCGGTGGCGCGGCTGTGCCTCACCCTGGACGGCATGCCGCTGGCCATCGAGCTGGCCGCGGCGCGGGTCCGCGCGCTGTCCGTCGAGCAGATCGCCAGCCGGCTCGACGACCGGTTCCGGCTGCTGGCCTCGGGGGACCGGACCGCCCCGGCGCGGCAGCAGACCCTGCGGGCGGCGGTGGACTGGAGTTATGAGTTGCTGAGCGAGCCCGAGCAGATCCTGCTGCGGCGGCTGTCGGTGTTCGCGGGGTGGAACCTGGACATGGCCGAGCAGGTCTGCGCCGACGAGCAGATCCCGGCCGGTACCGTGCTCGACCTGATGGCGGCGCTCATCGACAAGTCGCTGGTCACCTTCGACCACGAGCTGCGCGGGGAGTCCCGTTACCGGCTGCTGGACACGATCAAGGAGTACGCGGCCAGCAGGCTCGCGGCCTCGGGTGAGGAGGACGAGCTCCGGCTGCGGCACCGCGACTACCTGCTTCACTACGGCGAGTGGGTCGTGTCGCAGGCGTTCGTCCGGGGCGCGCCGTCCTGGCCGGAGCGGGTGGCCATGTACCGGGCCATCACCGCCGACCTGGCCAACTACCGCCTTGCGCTGGCCACGTCGGTACGCCGCGGCGACGTCGCCGAAGGGCTGCGCATGTGCGGGGCGATGCGCAACCCCTGGGTGACCCACGGGGACGTGACCGAGGGCGCGGAGTGGTTCGACCAGTTCCTCGTCCACGCCGACCAGGTGCCGCCCGAGGTACGCGGGCCGGCCCTGGTGTTCCGCGGTGACCTGGCCTTCGAGCAGCAGGACTACCCGACCGTGGACCGGTGCGCCCGTGAGGGCCTGGAGCTGTGCCGGGCCGCCGGTGACCCGCATGAGGCGGCCGCGCTCCGGCTGCTCGCCGTGGCTACGCTGCGCGCGGGCGACCTGGGTGAGGCGGTGGGGCGGATCGACGAGGCGATCGACACTGCCCACAAGCTCGGCAACGACTGGGAGGAAGGGCTGGCGCTGAGCATCAAGGCGGCCGGCATGGCCCGCCTGGCCATGCTGCGCGAGGCGCAGCGCACCTACGAGGCGGCCCTGGAGCTGCTCCGGGACAACAACGGCTGGGGCGTGGCCCAGGTCCGCGTGGGACTGGGCGGGGTGGCCCGGGCCCGCGGCGACTACCAGGCCGCGATCAGCCACTATCAGGGGGCGCTCAGCCTGTACCAGGAGATCGAGGCCCGGCCGGAGATCGCCCGGTGCCTGGCCGGCATCGCGTCGGTGGCACTCATCCAGGGTGACCTCGGGCTGTGCCGGGCCAGCCTGACCGAGAGCCTGGCCCTGAGCCTGGCCACCGGCCAGCGCCTCCCGGTCGCCCGCGGGCTGGAGGCCTTCGCGGCTCTGGAGGCCCGGGCCGGTGACGCGGAACGAGCCGCCCGGCTGGCCGGCGCCGCGCTCGAACTGCGGTCTGCGGCCGGGCACCCGCCCTCCGCCGGGGCTGGGGCGCGGCTGGAGGACCTGCTCGGTCCCGCCCGCCGGTCCCTGGGCGAACTGCGCGCGACCAGCCTGCTGGACGAGGGCCGCGCGATGGGTGCGGACGAGGCCGTCCGGTACGCGATCAGTACCCCGCCGGCCGGAGCGTCCGCCAATGGTGCCGCGGCCGTCCCGGGCTGGCTGCTGACCCGGCCGCCGGCCGGGAGCGGTCCCGGCCAGCCTGCCGGGACGCCCGTCGCCGGTGGTTCCCACAGCGGGGTCGGCGGCCCCGCGGCGGGGCCGGCCCCGCGGCCGGGGCCGTCCCGTCCACGCTGACCCCGCGGGAGCGTGAGATCGCCGCGCTGATCGCCAGGGGGCTGAGCAACCGGGCCATCGCTGACGAGCTGGTGATCAGCCAGGCCACGGTAGCCCGGCACGTGGCCAACATGCTGATCAAGCTGGGATTCAGCTCCCGGGCCCAGGTCGCGGCCTGGATGGCCCGCCGGCCCGGCCCGGACGCCTGACCACGCTGGGACCTGGCCTTCCGGGCGCCTGGCTGGCGCGGAAAAGCTGGCCTGCATGCCGGTCCGCTCTCCTCCCAGCGCAGACAGGCCGGCCGGTACCGGTCCGTTCTGTACCCGGCGCGGAAAAGTTGGTCTACATACCCATCCGCCCGCTCCCGGCCCCGAAATACACATGGCACTGCATAGTTCGGCGCATGTGGACCTGACCCGTACATACGTAAGGTCTTCAGCAGAGTTCCGGTGAGTCCCGTACGGCATGGGGGCCCGCACAAGGCTCACACGGGACAGCCGGATGCAGAGCCAAGGCTCCTCCGGCCGTCAGGAGGGGGATGGCCGGAGGAGCCTGGGGAGAAGGGCGTATGACGGTGACGGACATGCCGGCCCCTCACGCCACCGTGACCCAGCGGCTGGTGGGACTGTCGGGGGCCCGGGGAGAGCATCCGGCCCTGGTGGGCGGCCCAGCCGCGTGGCCTGGCGGGACACTCAGCCACGCAGAACTGGCCCTGGTCCTGCAGACAGCCGCGGCCGGGCTGGCCTGGCGCGGGCTGCGGACCCAAGACGTCGTCGGGGTGTATGTCCCCGACGCGGTGAGCTACGTGCTGGCCGCGCATGCGATCAGAGCGGCCGGTGGGGTGCCGTCTCCGATCGGCGCGGCCAGCACGGTAGCTGCGGTAGCCGGGCAACTCAGGGACTGCGGCGCCCGGCTGCTCGTCACCGCCGACCCGCTGGTGCCCGACGCGCTCAGCGCGGCGGACGGCTCATGGGTCCGGCAGGTCGTCGCGTTCGACGACGCGCCGGGCACCGTCCCGTTCTGGTCGCTGCTGTCCCGGGGGCTCTGCCCGCCGGTCAGCGCCCGCGGGACAGACCTGGGCCTGATGCCGTATACGGCGCGGCCGGACGGCGAGATGGGAGCCAATCCGGTGACCCACGCCCAGCTCGCCCTGGAGCTCAGCAGGCTCTCCTCCCCCGCGCCGGTGACCGCCAGCGACGTGGTGCTGGCCGCGCCGCCCGGGGGCTGCGTCCGGGAGTACACGGTCCTGCTGGACCTGGCCCTGCTTCAGGGTGCGACGGTGGTGGCCACGCCGGCCGACGCCCTGCCCGACGCGGCCCTGCGGTACGGCGGCACCGCCGCTATCGTGCCCGCGGGCATGGCCTTCCCGGCCGGCCTGCCGGTGCGCCCGGTCACCGTGGCGTGCTGACCGGCTGGTCCTGCGGCGGGGGCCGCCTGACTCCCGGTCTGCGGCGCGGGCCTGGCCCGGCTGGTCAGCAGGATCACCACCAGTACGCACACGTCGAAGATGGCCGCCACGGTGAAGGCGGCGGACATGCCGTGAATGCGCGGCTGGTAGGCGGCGCTCACGTGACCCACGGCCGGGGCCAGGTGCCGGGCCGCGTTCCGGTAGGCGCTGCCGAAGACCGTGATCAGGATGGCCAGCCCGAGCGACCCGCCGACCTGCTGGGTGACGTTCACCATGCTGGACGCCGCACCGGAGTCCGCGGGTGCGACCCCGGCCAGCGACACCATGGTGAGCGGGACGAAGACGAGACCCATGCCGGCGCCGATCAGCAGCATCGGCCCCAGGACACCGCCCAGGTAGGTGGTCTGCGCGGAGACCTGGGCCAGCCACGCCATCCCGCCGATCACCGGCAGCATGCCTGCCACCATCAGCCGGGTGGAGCCGAACCGGGGCAGCAGCCGGGGTGCGGCCCTGGACACCCCGAACACGGTGAGGGTCATGGGCAAGAAGGCGAACCCGGCCGCGAGCGGGCTGAACCCGAGGATGTCCTGGACGAACTGGGTCAGGAAGAAGAACATCCCGAACATGCCCGCGACCAGCAGCAGCCGGGCCAGGTAGGAGCCCGACCGGGCGGGACTGGCGAACAGCCGCAACGGCGTGATCGGCTGGCGGGCCCGGGACTCGGTGAGCACGAAAGCGCTCAGCGTCAGCGCAGCCACCGCGAAGGCGGCCAGGGTCAGGCGGTCCGACCAGCCGTTCGACGCGGCATGGATGAACGCGTAGACCAGCGCGGTCATCCCGGCGATCGAGGTGACCGCCCCGGTCAGGTCGAACCGGCCCGGCCTGCGCGGTGACTCGGCGATGAACAGCGGGGTCACGGCGATCACTGCGATCCCCACCGGCACGTTCACGAACAGCACCCACCGCCAGGACGCCCACTCGGTGATAACGCCGCCCAGGACGAGGCCGAGCGAGGCGCCGCCCATGGCCACGGCCGAGTAGATGCCGAGCGCCCGGGTCCGCTCACGGCCCTCGGGGAAGCTCCCCACGACCAGGGCCAGCACCGCGGGCGAGGCGAGCGCGCCGCCGACGCCCTGCAGGGCCCGGGCCGTGACCAGCCACCAGGCCGTCGTGGCCAGCCCACCGGCCAGCGACGAGACCGTGAACAGGGCGATACCGGCCAGGAACATCCGGCGCCGGCCCAGGATGTCACCCGCCCGGCCGCCGAGCAGCAGCAGGCCACCGAAGGTGAGGGTGTAGGCGTTCAGCACCCAGGACAGCCCCGCCGTGGAGAAGTGCAGCCCCGTCTGGATATGCGGCAGGGCGATGTTCACCACGGTCATATCCAGGATGATCATGAGCTGCGCGGAGAGCATGACGATCAGGGCGATGCCGGGACGGCCGCGGGTCCGGGAGGGACCCGGGGGTCGCAGCGCCACCGCGGGCGACGCGGCGGGAGAAGGAGATGAAGGCACAGTTGTCTCCTGAAGTGGAGTACTGGGGTGATCAGAGGTAGTCTGCGGAAGTAATCGGAGACCTACTCCGATTACTATACGGAGGCACACTCCGGTTAGCAACCCTATTAACGGCCCGGCGGCTGGTTTCTGCGGCTGGTAAGGCACGGGTATCTGAGGCAGAGTGGATCCGATGAGCACGACGAGCCCCCCGGACGGGGCGATGCGGGCCGATGCGCGGCGCAACCGCCAGCGGCTGATCGAGGCGGCCCTGGCGGCGTTCGCCGAGCATGGGGCCGACGACGCGTCCCTCGACGAGATAGCGCGCCGGGCCGGGGTCGGGATCGGCACCCTGTACCGGCATTTCCCGACCCGCCAGGCTCTGCTCGAGGCGGTCTACCGCAGCCAGGTCGAGGCGCTGTGCGTGCAGGCCGACGACTTCTCGGCCGCCGCGGGCAGCGCCTCGGCCACCGAGGCGCTGGCTCGCTGGCTGGAGGCGCTGGTCGCCTTCGCGGCCACCAAGCGGAACCTGACCATCTCGATGATGTCGTCCCTGGGCGGCAAGAACGCCGAGGTGGTCAGTTCGTGCAGCGCGATGATCCGGGAGGCCGTGGCCCCGTTGCTGGCCCGGGCCCAGCAGGCGGGAGAGATCCGGCCGGACGTGGACGTGACGGACCTGCTGAAGATGTCACATGCGATCTCGGTCGCCTGTGAGTACCCGTCGTCTCATTCTGACCAGGCCCAGCGGCTGCTCACGGTGATGCTCGACGGGCTGCGCCACGGCGCTGGCCCGGACAGTGCTGGGCCGGACGGGGCCGCCCGGCCCGCCGGGTGATATCAGCCGGCCCGGCCCGGCTCGGCTGCTTCCGGGCCCGCGTGGTGCAGGTCGGCGCCGTCCGGGATCGGGCCCTCGGGGTCGCTGCCGTCTGGCCCGGTGCTGAACTCCCCGGCGTGCTCCAGGTCGGGCGGCCGGTTCTCGTAGGGGGTGCTGAGCACGATCGTGGTCCGGGTGGACACCCCCGCGCAGGCCCGGATCTGCTGCAGCAGGTCCTCCAGGGCCGACGGCGTGGCCACCCTGACCTTGAGGATGTAGTTCTCGTCGCCGGCCACACTGTGGCAGGCCTCGATCCCCGGCAGGTGGGCGAGCCGTTCCGGGGCGTCGTCGGGGGCCGCCGGGTCGAACGGCTTGATGGAGATGAACGCGGTCAGCGGGAGGCCGGCCGCGGCCGGGTCGATCATGGCGGCGTACCCCTTGATCACCCCGCGCCGCTCCAGCCGGCGGACCCGCTGGTGCGTCGCTGACACCGAGAGCCCGGTCTGCCGGGACAGCTCGGTGAAGCTGATCCGGCCGTCACGGCACAGCAGCGAGACGATCTTGCGGTCGATGTCTTCCACCCCGTTACGGTAATCCGCAACCAGCCGGCTGCGCCCCTTTGATCATAACGGCCTGATAACGGGCTTTACGCTCAGGTAACAGGATGTGACGGCAGTCTTAACATGGCCCGGCGAGCGGATACGCTGCGCGCCAGAAGGGGAAACAGGATGCCAGCCGGTAGCGCGTTGGATGGCCGCCGCTAGCGTCCCGGAGCCCCTGGTACGGCGCTGCAGCGGAGTGGTGCCGCGGAGAGCTACGGAGTGCGCCGATGGCCGAAATCCTCCTTGACCAGGTGAACAAGATCTACCCAGGCGGAGTCAAAGGGGTAGACAACCTGAACCTTGAGATCAGGGACGGGGAGTTCATGGTCCTGGTCGGCCCGTCCGGCTGCGGGAAGACCACCGCGCTGCGGTCGATCGCCGGCCTGGAGGAGATCAGCTCAGGCTCGATCACCATCGGCGGCCGGGTGGTGAACGATCTGCCGCCCAAGGACCGGGACATCGCGATGGTCTTCCAGAACTACGCGCTGTACCCGCACATGACGGTAGAGCAGAACCTCGCCTTCGGCCTCCAGCAGCGCAAGACCCCCAAGGACGAGATCAAGCGCCGGGTGACCGAGGTCGCCAAGATGCTCGGCCTGGAGCAGTACCTCAAGCGCAAGCCCGCCGCACTGTCGGGTGGCCAGCGCCAGCGGGTCGCCATGGGCCGCGCCATCGTCCGGGAGCCGCAGGCGTTCCTGATGGACGAGCCGCTGTCCAACCTGGACGCCAAGCTCCGGGTGTCGATGCGCGCCTCGCTGACCCAGCTGCACGAGCGGCTCGGCGTCACCACCGTGTACGTCACCCACGACCAGGTCGAGGCCATGACCCTCGGGCACCGGGTGTGCGTGATGCGGGACGGGCGGCTGCAGCAGGTTGACACGCCGCAGACCCTGTTCGACTCCCCGGTGAACCTGTTCGTGGCGGGCTTCATCGGCTCTCCCGCGATGAACATGATCACGGCGGAGCTCGTCCGTGACGACGGGCCGGCGGTCACCTTCGCCGAGCACCGGCTGCCGCTGCCCGCGTCGCTCATCGAGGCCAAGCCGGGGCTCGACTCCTACTTCGGCCGGGAAGTGATCCTGGGCGTCCGTCCCTCGGACTTCGAGGACGCAGCGCTGGCCGACAGCGGCTGGGCGCGGATGTCAGCCAAGGCCAACGTCACTGAGGAGCTGGGCAGCGAGATCCACGTGATCTTCTCCATCGACGCCGCGCCGGTCAAACACGACACGATCAGCGACATGGCGGGCGACGCGGACGACGAGGAGGCCGCGGTGGTCATCGCCGAGGGCAAGTCCCTGTGGACCGCCCGGGTGGCGGCGCGCAGCCACATGCGCGCCGGGCAGCCGGTCGAACTGGCCGTGGACACCACGAACCTGCAGTTCTTCGACCCGGTGAGCGCGCTGTCGATCGGTCACCCCGCGGCCACTGAGGTCGTCGCGGCGGGCGAGGCGGCGAACGCCTGACCCCGTCCGCTTCCTCAGCCCATCTGGCGGCCTGACCGCCGGTCAGGCGCCGTCCACGACGACGAGCTCGCGGGTGACGTGGTTCAGCCGCTCGTAACCCTGCTCGGTGCAGACCACGATGTCCTCGATCCTGGCTCCGTGCGGGCCCGGGTAGATCCCGGGCTCCACGGAGAAGGCCATGCCCGGCGCGAGCGGCTCGGCGTTGCCGGCCACGATGTAGGGGTCCTCGTGGGTCTCCAGCCCGATCCCGTGCCCGGTCCGGTGCACGAACTGCGGCCCGTACCCCGCCGCGGTGATCGGGGTCCGGGCCGCGGCGTCGACCGCCTCCGCGGTGACCCCGGGCCGCACCGCCGCGCACGCCGCCTCCTGGGCGTCCCGCAGCACCTGGTAGTAGGCGGTGAACTCGGCGGGCGGGCTGCCGATCGCGTAGACACGGGTGCAGTCCGAGCAGTACCCGCTGGGCATGGTGCCGCCGATGTCCACGACGACGGCGTCGCCGGGCCGCAGGACCCGGCCGGACGGCTCGTGGTGCGGGCTCGCCGCGTTCGGCCCCGACGCGATGATCACGAAGTCCGTCCGCGCGTGTCCCTCGTCGCTGATCGCGGCGCCGACGTCCGCCGCGACCTCGAGCTCGGTCCGGCCGGGGCGCAGCCAGCCCGGCAGCGCGGCGTGGACCCGGTCGATGGCGGCGCCGGCCTCGCGGAGCGCCGCCACCTCGGCCGGGCTCTTACGCGACCGCAGGTCCCGCAGCGCCGTACTGGCCAGGCCCTGGCGGGCCGCGGGCAGCGCGGCCCGGAAACGGAGCACCATCATGGCCCACATCCGGTCGGCCAGGCCGACCGAGGAGACCGGCCCGAGCCGCCGGGCGACCAGCTCATAGGGATCGTCGGTCTCGTCCCAGGCGATCATCTCCAGGCCCAAGCCCCCGGCC
This sequence comes from uncultured Actinomycetes bacterium, assembly GCA_963781085.1. GTDB lineage: Bacteria > Actinomycetota > Actinomycetes > Streptosporangiales > Streptosporangiaceae > RYN-230. Next base: position 28,150 of record CAWAES010000048.1, on the reverse strand, counting down.
GGCGAGGCCTGCGCGGCGGGCAGCTCCAGCCGCGGCACGACCAGGAACGGGTCCCCGTCCGCGGGCAGCGCCAGGCAGGTGAGCCGCTCCAGCTGCTGCGCGTCGTAGCCCGTCACATAGCGCAGGTCCGGGCCCGGGGTGAGCAGCAGCGCGCCGAGCCCGGCCGCCCCGGTGGCGTCCGCGGCCAGCCGCAGTCGCTCCGCTGGATATAGTGCTGTCGTGGCGGCGTCGGCGTGCCCGCTAGTCACGGAACCCGCCCGGTCTGCCCGGGAAGAGTGCATGCCAGATCTGCATGGGGGCCATCTAACCACGGGGTGTTTCTTGCCGTTGACGGTGCACCACCGCTCTGTTGTGGCGGCAGCCTGTCCCTATCTAGACAGGAGTGCCCCCCATGCATCACTCTTGGTGTACCTCAGCTCACGATTTGAACGGCAATGACTCCAGAGATCGTTAGTTCCCCGGCTCCTCTCGAGCCAGGCGCCGCGGCTGGGCTCGGCCGTGAAGCGGCCCGGGCGGCGTTCGCGTCCGCGTCTGGCCCCTTCACGCTGCGCCCGCGGAACTCCGAGCGGGCCCCCGGCGACCCGACCGCGCTGGCTGCCGCATTACTGCAAGAACGTCACGTCACGCTTGAGCTGCAGCGCGCCATCCTGCCGTTGCACGAGGCCCCGTTCGACCTCCCGGGCCTGCGCGCGGTCGTCCGCTACCTGCCTGCGTCGGCGGACAGCCGGGTGGGTGGCGACTGGTACATCACGGCCGAAATGCCCGCGGGCGACGTCCTGCTGGCCATCGGCGACGTGGCCGGCCACGGCCTCGACGCGGCCGCGGGCATGGCCCGGCTGCGCGGCGCGCTCGCCGGGCTGGCTATCACCGGCGCACCGCCGGAGCGCCTGGTGAGCTGGCTGAACGACCTGGTGCACCACGTGGCCCCCGAGCACACCGCCTCGGTGGTGGCCGGGTACTTCGACCCGCCCAGCCGCCGGCTCACCTGGGCCCAGGCCGGCCATCCGCCACCCCTCCTGGTCCGCGGCGCCACCGCGCAGCCCCTGGGACAGCCGGCCGGGATCCTGCTCGGCGCCGGACGCAGCGGCTACGACGCCATGACGATGACCCTGCAGGCGGGCGACGTCCTGCTGCTCTACAGCGACGGCCTGGTGGAGCGCCGGAACCGCCCGCTGGACGAAGGGCTCGCGACGCTGGCCCGGGCCGCCGCGGGGATCGGTGACCCCGAGCACCTGATCACCGCGGTGCTGGACGCACTCGGCTCGACCGACTCCGAGGACGACACCTGCCTGGTGGCCCTGCGGGTGCTCTAGTGCCGTGACCGCCGACGTTTGCCCCATTACTCCGAGGTCGATGCGACTGTCGGCCGACGCCTCGCGAACGCACCATCCGGCTTGGCCTCTACGGCGTCAGCCGGGGCGGCGGTTGCAGACGACGGACCGCTTGCTCATAACGGTCGATCCGGGCGGCCACATCCGGGGTGCTGGCCAGCCGGCGGTTGTTCGCGAGGTTATCGGCAAGATCGGCCAGCTTGACCTCCCGCGCGAGGTCATCGCCGGCCACCTTCTCGATGTACTGCTCGTAGCTCTCGTCCGGCCGGTGCGTCAAGGCGATCACAGTGGCGACGACATCTTCCGGAAGGTCCGCCTCCCGCAGCCGGCCGGGACCCACCTCCGTGTCCTCGATCACGTCATGGAGGACAGCAGCCATCTGGGCCCTGGAACCCTGGACGGCCAGCATCACCCGCAGCGGATGGAGAATGTAGGGCTCTGCCTCCGGTGACGGATACCGCTGCCCCCGATGTGCCCAGCAGGCCAGCGTGATCGCCCGCTCCAGGGCGTCGGCATCCCGGCTCATCTTCCAATGCTCGCATGAAGGCCGTCTCCGGCTATACCCGCCCGGTAGCGCATGATCAACTTCGCCCGGTCACGAACCCGGCTGGTGCCGTTCCGGTCTCCTAGCAGGAGTTACCCCTGCGGGGGCAAACGTTCCCGGTCGCGGCACTAGGCGCCAGCGTGACCCGCCGGGCCCGGGCCCGGGCGTGAACTCCCGGGCCCGGGCTACGCGGTCAGCACGTTCGCCGCCCGGCGCAGCGAGGAGCCCAGGCCCCAGCGGGCGTCCAGCGCGGCCAGCCGGTCCGGATCGGCGCCGCTGACCGGCAGGTGGCCCGGGACGTCCGGGACCGGCGCGTCGGTCGCCACCCGGACGACCGGGACAGCCGCCGTCAGGTAGTCGCGGGCCGCGGCGAGCTTCGGGCGGCTGCCCTTGGGAAAGCCGCCGTGACCCCGGTCCAGCGCGTCGAGGATGGCGTCGATCCCCCCGAAGGCCTGGACCAGCGCAGCGGCGGTCTTGTCGCCCACCCCGGGCACGCCAGGCAGGCCGTCGCTCGGGTCGCCGCGCAGCACGGCGAAGTCGGCGTAGGCCCGCCCCGGGATGCCATAGCGCTCGGTCACCGCGGCCTCGTCCACGACGTCCAGCTTGGTCAGGCCACGGACCGTGTAGATGACCCGGACCGGCCGCTCGTCGTCCACCAGCTGGAACAGGTCGCGGTCCCCGGTGACGATCTCGACCGGCCCGTCGGCCCGCGTGGCCAGCGTGCCGATGACGTCGTCCGCCTCGTAGCCGGACGCGGCCGCCATGACCAGGCCGAGGGCCCCGAGTACCTGCTCGATCACCGGGATCTGCGCGCTGAGCGCCGGCGGGGCTTCCTCGGTGCCGTCCGCCCGGGCCCGGTGTGCCTTGTACGACGGCAGCGCGGCGACCCGGAAGGCCGGGCGCCAGTCCGCGTCCATGCAGGCGATCAGGCCAGCGGGGGAACGGGCCCGGACCAGCCGGGAGATCATGTCCAGCAGTCCCCGGACGGCGTTGACCGGGGTCCCGTCCGGGGCGGTCAGCGTGTCCGGCACCCCGTAGAAGGCGCGGTAGTACAGCGAGGCGGTGTCCAGCAGCATCAGCGGTCCCACCCCGGCTATCCTGCCAGGCCTGGCCGCCATCGTTGACCAACCCAGCAGCGAGCCGGCCTGCCGCACGGAAGGGGCCGGGCACTGTCCGCAGCAGAGGCCACCGGGCTGGTGTCCGGTCCGGCCGCCGAGGCGCTGTCTTGCGTGCTGCTCGCGGTGGTGCTGGCTGCTGCCGTCACCCGGCCGAAATGGCTGCCGGAATCGGCCGCCGCGGGGCTGGCTGCCCTGGCCGTGATCGCGTCTGGCGCGCTGCCGTGGCAGCAGGCCCGCACCGAAGCCGGCCGGCTGCTGCCAGTGCTGGCGTTTCTCGGCGCGATCCTGGTGATAGGGCACGTCTGCCAGCAGGAGGGACTGTTCGCGGCGGCCGGGGCCCGGCTGGCCCGGGCGAGCCGGGGCTCACCGGTGCGGCTGCTGGGCGGCGTGTTCGGCCTCGCCTCGGTGACGACCGCGGTGCTCAGCCTGGACACCACGGTGGTGCTGCTGACCCCGGTGGTGCACGACACCGCGACCCGGCTCCGGCTTCCCCCAAGCCGCACGTGTACGCGTGTACCCACCTGGCCAACTCCGCGTCGCTGCTGCTGCCGGTCTCCAACCTCACGAACCTGCTGGCGTTCTCGGTCGCCGGGCTGACCCTGGTCCACTTCGGCGCGCTGATGGCGCTGCCGTGGCTGGTGGCGATCGGCGTGGAGTACGCGGCCTTCCGCTGGTTCTTCGCCGGGGACCTGGTCACGGCCGGCCCGGCCGCGGCGCAGGCGGCGGAGACACCACTCCCCCGGGTCCCGCGTTTCGCGCTGGTCACGGTGCTCGCCACGCTGGCCGGATTCGTGCTGGCCTCACTGGCCGGGGTGAACCCGGCCTGGGCGGCGGCGGCCGGGGCGGTAGTGCTGGCGGCCAGGAGCCTGGTCCGCGGCCAGGACCGCCCGGCGGGGCTGGCCCGGGCGCTGAGCGTCCCGTTCCTGGTCTTCGTGCTGGGCCTGGGCATCGTGGTCGAGGCGGTGGTTCGCAACGGGCTGGGCGCCGCGCTCGCCCGGGTGGTTCCGGCCGGATCGTCGCTGCCTTCCCTGCTGGCCCTGGCCGGGCTGGCGGCCCTGCTCGCGAACCTGGTGAACAACCTTCCCGCGGTGCTGGTGCTGCTGTCGGTGCTGGCCGGGCGGGGACTGCTGGGCGGCCCCGGCCCGGTGCTGGCCGTGCTGATCGGGGTGGACGTCGGCCCGAACCTCAGCTACGCGGGCTCCCTGGCCACGCTGCTGTGGCGGCGCCTGCTGGCCGACCGTGACCACCATACGGACCTGGGCGAGTTCACCCGTCTCGGGCTGCTCACCGTGCCCGCCGGACTGGCCCTGGCTACGCTGGCGCTGTGGGTGGTGCTGCGAATCTGACCGGGCGGGCGAGTTCCTCCTCGTCCAGCGGCTCGGCGCCGTCACGGGGGTAGGCCTGCCGCCGGCCGGTGGGCGTGAAGCCCATCCGCAGGTAGAACGCGCGGGCCCGCGCGTTGCCCAGCGCCACCCACAGGGTTATCCGGGGGGCGCCGGCGGCGCTGGCATGGTCCACCACGGCGCCGACCAGCAGCTCGGCCACGCCGGTCCCCCGCAGCCGCGGGCTGACCCACATCGAGACGAGATGCCAGCCGCGCGGGCCCCGGGCCGGCGGACCAGCGGCGGGCGGGACGCTGGCGGGCTGATCGGGCACGGTCGCGACCAGCCCGGCGGGCGTCCCGGCGCGCCAGGCCAGGAACCAGGGCCAGGCCCCGATCCGGGAACGCCACTCAGGCTCGGTGCGGTCCAGCTCGTGGCCGAGGGTCCCGGCGAACGCGTCCGGGGCGTCGGCCAGCGCCGCCAGCCGCACGTCCCGGACTGTGGCCCACTCGTCCGGGACGGCCTGCCGGACCCGGACGTCGCTCGTCTGCATGAGGTCCAGCGTCGCCGTTCACGGTACTGGCGCGCAACCCGGTTACCGGGGCGCGACACTGGTCACCATGACCGTGCTCGTCTGGGTGACCGAGGAAAGCTGGACGGCGTGCGTGGACGCGGCGCGGGTCCGGGCGCCGGACGAGGAGGTGACCTTGCTGCACGTCACTGACGCGGCAGCGGTGGACGCGGCGCAGGGCGCCTTCTCCGCGCTGCTGGGCCGGGGCGGGGCGGGCCCGGGCCGGCAGCTGGAAGCCATGGCCGAGGCGGCCGCCACCGAGGTGCTGGAAGCCGCGGCCGCCCGGCTGGCCCGGCCCGCCCAGCAGCTGCGCCGTCGCGGCCGGCCCGAGCGCGAGGTGGTGGCGGCGGCCCGGGACGCGGCGTTGCTCGTCCTGGGCCGCCAGGGCGCCGAGGCCGGCCCCCGGAGCCTGGGCAAGGCGGCCCGGTTCGTGGTCGACCACGCGCCCTGCCCGGTCCTGCTGGTCTGGCCCGGGCCCGCCCCTGAGCACCCGCTGCCACCGCCACCGCACGACCCGCCGCACGACCCGCCGCATGGCCGGGCGCCCGGGCCGGGCAGGCCGGGGCGCAGGCCCGGCGAGCCGGGTCAGCGGTTGGAGTAGACCCGCTCCGGGACCATCAGGACCGCGGCCCGCCGCTCCTGCGCCATCACCCGGTCGTAGGTGTCCCAGTCGTCGTGGGTGCCGCCCGCCGCGCTGAACACCGCGCGCAGCAGCAGCCGCAGGCCCTCGGGGCTGAGACCGCCGAGCGGGTCGTCCGGCCCGGCCAGCTCGGTGTGCCCCTCGGCGGTGACCCACTCCCAGCCCACCCGGACTGTCGCGGTCAGCCGCGGCCGGGCCCGCAGGTTGGCCAGCTTCCGGGAGTTACCGCGGGTGGTGAACCCGATCACCGGAACGCCCCGGGCCGGATGGTCCAGCACCCCGCAGTTCACCACGGTGGCCTGGATCGTCTGGTCCGCGCGCAGCGTGGACACTACGCTCAGTCCGTTCTCACGGCTCACCAGCCGGTCAAAGTCCGCCACATCAGCCATGGCCGAAGCTTAGTGGGCCCCTCTTGACCGGCCCGGGACAGCCCTGCGGGGGCGGAACCCGGCCGGTCAGCTCACCGAGGTGTACGCGACGACGCCGTGCCGCAGCGCGTCCACCGCGGCGTGCGCCGTGGACGCGAGCTCCGAGCCGGCCCCGGCCGCGACCGCGATCTGGCCGAGCAGGTCCATCAGCTGCTTGATCGCGCGGACGAAGTCACCAGGAGTCAGATCCGCCTGGAGCACCGTCTGCAGCGGCTTGCCCCGGGCCCAGGCGTGCGCGGCCCAGGCGAAACCCAGGTCGGGCTGGCGCAGGAAGGACAGCCGGTTGTCCTTCTCGACCTCGTCCAGGTCCGACCAGACCGTGACCATCGAGGCCACCACGTCGCGGACCGGGCCGGACGGCAGCCGCGGCGCGGCGTCGTCGTCTGACTGGCGGGACTCGAAGGTCAGCACCGACACGCAGGCAGCCAGCTCGGCCGGGTCGAGCCCGTCCCACAGGCCGCGGCGCAGGCATTCGGCGGCCAGCAGGTCGAGCTCGGTGTACAGGTCCGCGAGCCGCCTGCCGTCCGGGGTGACCCGCCCGTCGTCGAGGTACCCCAGGTGGTTCAGGACGGCGCAGACCCGGTCGAAGGTACGCGCGATCACATGGGAGCGCGCGGCCACGCTGCCTTCCAGGCTGGCCACCTCGCGCTCCAGCCGGGCCCGCTGCTCCGCCTGGCGGGCGTGCGTCTCCCGGTCCGGGCAGCCGTGGCAGGGGTGCTGGCGCAACTGGCGGCGGAGCCGGGTGATCTCGTCCGTCCCTGGGCGCTCCGGCCGGCCCGCCGGCTTGCGCGGCCGGCGGCCCAGGTCCCGCCCGGCCACCTTGTTACGCATGGTCGAGGCGAGGTCCCGGCGGTGCACTGGGGAGCGGGCGCTGAAGCTGTTCGGGATACGCAGCCGGTCGATCGCGGTGACCGGCACCGGGAAGTCGGCCTGGGAGAGCCGCTTGACCTGCCGGCCCGCGGTGAGCACGAGAGGCAGCGGGTCGTTCGCGCCGGGGGGTGCGGCCGTCCGGCCGGGGCCGGTCAGGCCGGGGTCCAGGACGACCGCGAGACCGGGCCGGCGCCCGCCGGGGACCAGGATGATGTCCCCGCGGCGGAGCTGTTCCAGTGACTGCCGGGCCTGCGACCAGCGGTCCGCTGAGCGTTCCCGGGAGGCCGCGGCCTCCCGGTCGGACAGTTCCTGGCGCAGCGCGTGGTACTCGCCGTAGTCACCCAGCTCGCAGGTCGGGCCGATCTCGGCCAGGGCGGCCCGGCTGCGGCGGGCCTGCCGCGCGATGCCGAGCACCGCCCGGTCCGCCTGGAACTGCGCGAACGAGGACTCCAGCAGCGCGGCCGCCTTGGCCAGGCCGGCCTGGCCGACCAGGTTCACCGCCATGTTGTACGAAGGCCGGAAGCTGGAGTTCAGCGGGTAGGTACGGGTGCCGGCCAGGCCGGCCACCGCCAGCGGGTCCACGCCCGGCTGCCAGAGCACGACGGCGTGCCCCTCCACGTCGATGCCCCGGCGGCCGGCCCGGCCGGTCAGCTGCGTGTACTCCCCCGGGGTCAGGTCCGCGTGGGTCTCACCGTTCCACTTGTCCAGCCGCTCGACGACGACTGTCCGGGCCTGGCATGTTGATGCCCAGAGCCAGCGTCTCGGTGGCGAAGACCGCGCGGACCAGGCCCGCCTCGAAGAGTTCCTCGACCACCTCCTTGAAGGTGGGCAGCATTCCCGCGTGGTGGGCCGCGACGCCGCGCTGCAGGCCGGTAAGCCATTCGGCGTAGCCGAGCACGGGCAGGTCGCTCTCGGGGATGTCCCGGGTGCGCCGCTCGGCGACCTCGGTGATCACGGCGACCTCGTCGGGCGTGGTAAGCCGGACCCCGGCGTCCAGGCACTGGCGCACCGCGGCCTCACAGCCGGCCCGGCTGAAGATGAAGGTGATCGCGGGGAGCAGCCCGGCGCGGTCCAGCCGTTCGATGACCTCCGGCCGGCGCGGCGCCCGGAAGCGAACCGGCCGCCGGCCGCCCCGGGCGGGCCGGGACGGCGCCTTGCGGGCCGCCCAGTCATCCCGCCGCGCCAGGCGCAGCAACTCCGGGTTGACCTGGGCCCGCCGCTGGCCCGATGAGGCGGGACCGGCCCCGTCCAGGTCCCCGGGTGCCGCAGCGGCGGACCCGCGGCGGTTCCTGGTCCCCTGACCGGGGCCGGACTCGATGAACAGGTCATAGAGCCGGCCCGCGGCCAGCATGTGCTGCCACAGCGGAACCGGCCGGTGCTCGTCCACGATCACCGAGGTACCGCCGCGGACCTGGGCCAGCCAGTCGCCGAACTCCTCGGCGTTGCTCACCGTGGCAGACAGCGCGACCACCCGGACGGAGTCCGGCAGGTGGATGATCACTTCTTCCCACACCGCGCCGCGGAAACGGTCCGCCAGGTAGTGCACCTCGTCCAGTACCACGTAGGCCAGGCCGGCCAGGGTCGGCGAGCCGGCGTAGAGCATGTTGCGCAGCACCTCGGTGGTCATCACGACCACGGGGGCCTCGCCGTTGATGCTGTTGTCCCCGGTGAGCAGGCCGACCTGGCCGGCCCCGTAACGGCGGACCAGGTCGTTGTACTTCTGGTTGGACAACGCCTTGATCGGCGTGGTGTAGAAGCACTTACGGCCCTCGGCCAGCGCCAGGTGCACGGCGAACTCGCCGATGACCGTCTTGCCCGAGCCGGTCGGCGCGGCGACGAGAACCCCGTGCCCGCCGGTCAGGGCCTGGCAGGCGCGCCGCTGGAAGTCGTCGAACGCGAAGTCGTACAGCCCCTGGAACGCGGTGAACTCCGCCCCGTCCTCGCTCCGCTGCCGGAAAGCGGCATAGCGCTGCGCCGGGCTGGCAGGCGTTGACATACGACCCAGCCTAGGTGAACGCGCCGGCCAGTGGTGTTAAGGCCTCAGCGGCCAGGAGCTCAGGGCTCAGCGGTGGTCGGAGTCGACCGGGTCAGAGTCGTCCAGCGGGGCTGGCTCATCATCGGCCAGTCCTTCGTAGAGCGACGCGCGGGTGGCCCGGCGCCTGTCATTCGCCCAGATGATGAGTTCTGACACCTCGACGAGTATCAGGCAGGGTACCGCGAGGAGCAGCATGGTCACCGGGTCCGGGCTCGGTGACGCGATGCCGGCGAACAGGAATACGCCGAAGATCATGTATCGGCGCCACTTCCGGAAGAACTCGTGCTTGAGCACCCCGGCCACGTTGAGCATCAACAGCAGCAACGGCAGCTCGAACGCCAGCCCGAAGCCGAGCAGCATGGCGATGAAGTAGCCGAGATACGTTGACACCGGCGGCAGGTTGAGGACCCCGCTGGGCGTCAGGTGAAGCAGGTAGGCCAGGCCCCGGCTCATCGCGAAGTACGCGATCAGCGCGCCGCCGACGAACAGCGGTACGGCACTGCCCACGAACGCGTAGGTCCACCGCTTCTCGCGGTGGTACAGCCCGGGCGCGACGAAAGCCCACAGCTGGTACAGCCAGATCGGGCTGGTGACGATGAGCCCGAAGAAGAACGCCACCTCCACGCGCAGCATGAAGGGGTCGAAGATGCCGGTCAGGACCAGCTGGTCGCCGAGCCGGTGACAGCCGTGGTGACCGTTGATCGTGGCCTTGCAGAAGGGCCGCTCGATGAAGCCCCAGGCCCGGTCGAAGACCGCCGGGATCAGCCCAACGGCCGTCCCGGCGACCAGGGCGATGCAGATCTTGAGCAGCCGGTTCCGGAGCTCACGGATGTGGTCCATGAGCGCCATCCGGCCTTCCGGATCCGCTCCCTGAGCCGCCCGGACGCGCGCGCTCAGCACGCGCGCGCCTTTAACGGTGTCACCCAGCTTCGCCATGGCAGCCTACGAACGCAGGCCCGGCTCAGCTGGCCGGAGTGTGCTGCGTGCCGGCTGCCGGGGCGCCGCTGACCTTCGCTGCTTCCGCCGCGGACGTCTTCGCCTGCAGGTCCCGGACCTGCTGCTGCAGCTGGTCGACCTGGAGCTGGGTCGGCTGGCTCGTGATCGCCGGAGCAGGCTTCTGCTCCTCCGGCGTCTCCTCGTGCCCGTGCAGATCCGTAACCTCAGTCTTCAGGATGCGCATCGACTTGCCGAGGGATCGGGCCGCGTCCGGCAGCTTCTTGGAGCCGAAGAGCACGATCAGCACTACGGCGACGATGAGGATCTTCCACGGACTGTCGAACAGGTCGCCAATCATTTCCGCCCTCTTCACCGGGAACGCGCGTTCCCGCGCCTGGGTCACTCTGACGAAACACTACACGCTAGGCCTTCGTATCGGGCTGAGGGGCGGATTGGTTACCAGTCGCTGACGATCTGGTCACCGTCGGAGGCCGTCCACACCTCAGCCGGGCAGCGGCCTGTCGCGCGCCCGACACGTCAAGAGTACTGCGCCAGGGCAGCCGACGCATCCTCCCGAACCCGGGCACTCAGGTCGGCCGGGGCCACGATCCGCCCGTTCTCCCCCAGCCGCAGCGCCAGCCGGCGGACCCACCCAGGGTCGGGAGTACGCAGCGTGACCCGCAACCGCCCGTCACCCAGTTCCTCGACCGTGTCGCAGGGGTAGTACTCCGCGACCCACCGGCCGAGCGGGGCGAGGTCGATGACGACGTCGAGGTCCTCAGCAGACGGCCGGAACAGGCCCTGGTCCACGTCCACCGGCTCGGCGTCCGCGGGCACCTCGGCCGCCACCTCGAGGACGTCCAGGGCCAGCACCCGGTCGAGGCGGAACAGCCGGACCGCCTCCGCCCGGCGGCACCAGCCCTCCAGGTAGGTGCGGCCCTCCACGATCAGCAGCCGCATCGGGTCCACGTCACGCTCGGTGGCCTCGTCCCGGCCCGGGACGTAGTACGACATATGCACCCGCCGGCGGCGGGCCAGGGCGTCCCGGAGCTGGCCCAGGACAGCCTGCTGGGCAATCTTGTCCACCTGGATAGCCACCTGGGTGCTCGGCACGGCGGCCTCCCCGGCGGCCGCTTCCAGCTTGGCGATGGTGCGGTTCAGGGCCTGCCTCTCGTCCAGTCCGGGCCCCGCACCGGCCTGGCCGATCTCGGCCAGCATCCGCAACGCCACGAGCAGCGCGCTGGCCTCGTCCACGGCGAGCCGCAGCGGCCGGTCCATCGACTCCGCCTGGCTGACCACGATCTCGCCGCCCTCGTAGGACAGGTCGATCGGGCAGTAGGGGTCGGGCGAGCGGAGTTCCACGCACCACAGCAGGTTGAGGTCGTCCACCAGTTCACGCTCACTGACCCCGAAGGCCGCGGCGGTCTCGGCCAGCCCGACTGCCTTCCGGCTGACCACGTAGGGCACCAGGGCCAGCAGCCGCTGCAGGCGGGTGGTGCTGGTCCCCGCGCTGCCGCGCGGCGCCGCGCTCATGCCAGTGCCCCTTTCAGCTGGGTGATGACGGCCTCCCGGAGGTCGGCGGGCTCGAGCGCGACCACGTCGGTGCCAAACGACGCGAGGTGCTCGGCGAACCAGCCGACGTCGGAGAACGGGACACTGAGCGTCTCCCAGCCGTCCGTGCTGGCCGGGACGTCCGTGCTGGCCGGGACGCCCGTGTCAGCCGGGATGTCTGTGCTGGCTGGGACAGCGGTGGCGTAGCGGCGGATGCCGTACCCGGCCCCCTGGCGGACCCGCAGGATCGCAGCGCGCTGCTGGGCCGGCGGCTGGGTGTCCCACTCACGCACGGTCTCCCGGACGTCGGTGCCCTCAGGCACGGTCACCGACCCGGCCGGGCCGGTGAACGCCACCTCACCCTCGATGCGGCTCAGCCGGAACACGCGCGCCGCGTCCCGGTCGGTGTCGTACCCGGCCACGTACCAGCGGCCGTGCCGGTTCGCCACCCCCCACGGCTGCAGGTGGCGCTGCTGGGGCTCGCTCCGGCCGGCCGCGCGGTAGGCGAACGTGACCGGCCGCCGGTCCCGCACCGCCTCCCACAGCGGGCCGAAAGCCGCCTCGCCGGCCAGCAGCCGCGGCTCGATCCCGGGCTGGGCCGTCTCCTCGCCGGTGGCGTCCACCCCGGCGGCGCGGAGCTTGAGCAGCGCGCCCGCGGCGGCCCCGGCCAGCTCGGCCTGCCGCCAGACCCGGGCGGCCAGGGACAGCACCGCGGCTTCGTCCGGCTCGAGCCGGATCTCCGGCAGCACGTAGGCCTGCCGCGGGATGCGGTAGCCCGCCTCGTCGTCACCCGCTGAGTTGAAGCCCGTCTCCAGCGGGATACCCAGCTCCCGGAGTTCTTCCTTGTCCCGCTCGAACATCCGCTTGAACGCCTCGAAGGACTCCGGGTAGCCGGGCACGGCCGCGCGGATCTGCACCGCGGTCAGGTACCGCGGGCTGGACAGCAGGCAGACCACCAGGCCCAGCAGCCGCTCTGTCTTCCGTCGTGACATTCCCGTTCCTCGCCGCTCCCAGCCTCGGCCGGCCGGTACCTGACGCTACCCTGCGGGAGTGATCAGATGGCGCAGTGGCGTCGTTTTGGCGGTGCGCCGGGAATGGCGCGGCGCGGTCGAACTGGACGTATCCACCAGCGAGGGCACTATCCGGGCCCTGGCCTACCCAGAGCTGACCGGCCGGCCCGGTCCCGGTGACCGGCTGCTGCTGAACACCGGCGCGCTCGCGCTCGGCCTGGGAACGGGCGGCTACGCCCTGGTCGTGGCGCTGCCCGACCGGCTGCCCGCGGATCCGGCGGGTCCGGGGCACCTGGTCAAGGCGCGCTACACGCCGCTGCAGGCCACCGTCCTTGGGGCCGACGAGCAGGACTCGCCCCACCACGAGGTGCTGCGCGCCGCGGACGACGTCGGCGGGGTGCCCGTGGTGGTCGCTGACCTGCACTCGGCGCTGCCGGCGGTGCTGGCCGCGCTGCGCGCCGCGTTCCCGGCCTGCTCGGCTGGCTGGGCGCCCCCCGGTGGCGGCGTACGTGATGCTCGACGGCGGCGCGCTCCCGGCGTGGTTCTCCCGCACCAGCGCCGGGCTGCGTGACGCGGGCTGGCTGGCCGGGACGGTGACCACCGGCCAGTCCTTCGGCGGTGACCTCGAAGCGGTCACCCTGCACACCGGGCTGCTGGCCGCGCGGCACGTGCTGCGCGCCGACGTGATCGTCGTGACCCAGGGGCCCGGCAATCTGGGCACCGGAACCCGGTGGGGCTTCTCGGGGGTGGCCTGCGGGGAAGCGGTGAACGCGGCCGCGGTCCTCGGCGGCCGTCCCGTCGCCTCGCTGCGGGTCAGCGAGGCTGATCCGCGCGAACGCCACTACGGCGTGTCCCACCACAGCCTGACCTCCTACGGGCGCGTCGCGCTGGCCCGGGCGGACGTGGTCGTGCCGGAGCTGCCGGGAGCGTTCGGCGCCCGGGTGGCGGCGCAGGCGGCCGAGCTGGCGGGCCGGCACACGCTGGTCAGTGTCAGCACCGACGGCCTGGCCGAGGCGCTGCGTGGCTGCCCGGTGCCGCTGTCCAGCATGGGCCGCGGCCTCGACGAGGACCTGGCCTACTTCCTGGCCGCGGCCGCGGCCGGACGGCACGCGGCGGCGCTGCTGGGACGTCTCCCGGCCGGGGCGGAGCCGGACGGCCGCGCGGGCCAGGACACCCCCAGGGCGGCCAGGCCGGGGGCAGCGGAACAATAAGGAACCAGGTGCCGGGCGAATCCGGTACCCGGATCAGAGAGGAGGGGCCTGCGTGCGACTCGCGTCCTTCATCAGCACGTTGCCGGCCCGCATCACCGCGGGTGCGTTCATCCTGAACTCCGGCGTCAGCAAACTGTCGGCCGACGAGCAGACCGCCGCCGGTCTGCACCAGATGGCGACCGGGGCGTATCCCTTCCTGGCCACGATGAAGCCCCGGGACTTCGCCCGGCTGCTGGGCGTGGGCGAGATCGCCGTCGGATCCGCGCTGCTGCTGCCGGTCGTGCCCACTGGCCTGGCCGGGCTGGCCCTGACCGGGTTCTCAGGCAGCCTGCTCGGCCTGTACATCAAGATCCCCGGCATGCGCCAGGAGAACAGCCTGCGGCCGACCCAGCAGGGCATCCCGCTGGCCAAGGACAGCTGGCTGCTGGGTATCGGGGTCAGCCTGCTCCTGAGTGACCTGGTTGAACCGGTTCTCGGGCCAGGACGGCTGACCCCAGCGGGCCAGCCTGACGGGCGGCTCCGGGCACCGGCCCGGAGCCGCCTGCGCTCAGCCCGCCGAAGGTGTCGGGCTGACCGCGCCGAGGATGTCCACCACGAACACGAGCGTGTCGGTGGGCTTGATCCCGGCCTGGGGGCTGCCGGTCTTCCCGTAACCCTGCGCGGGCGGGACGATCAGCATCACCCGGCTTCCGACTGTCTGCCCGATGAGGCCCTGGTCCCAGCCCGTGATGACCTGGCTGGGTGTGGCACCGATCGTGAAGCCGAACGGCGTGCCCCGCGACCACGACGAGTCGAAGACCTTCCCGCTGCGCCAGATCGCGCCCACGTACTGGCTGACGACGGTCTGGCCCTTGGCCACCACGGGGCCGCTCCCCTTGACCAGGGTCTTGACCACCAGCCCGGTGGGCGGCTTCCCGGACTTCGGGATGGTGATGGTCGGGGCCGCCCCGGCCTTGGCCGTCACGCTGGGCAGCGAGCCGCCGCCGCTGGACACGTTGCTGCCGGAGGCGGACGCGTTGTTCGCGAACTCCTTGATCATGTCCACCACGAAGACCAGGGTGTCGCTCGCCTTAACCCCGGCCTGCGAGTTCCCGGACTTGCCGTAGCCCTGGGCGGGCGGGATGACGGCCAGCACCCGGCTGCCCATCTTCTTGCCCTGCAGTGCGGTCTGCAGCCCCGGCAGCAGCTGACCGCTGAACAGGGCCGGGCTCTTGGACTGGAACGTGCTCTCGGCCAGCTTGTGCGTCTTGCCGCTCCAGATGTAGACGGCGTAGTTCCCGACAAAGGCGTCGGTCTTGGTCAGCGCCGGGCCGTTCCCCTTGATCAGGGTCTTGACCGCCAGCGCCTTCCCGGCCGTCTGGCTCGGGATGGAGACCGTCGGATCACTGCCGAACTGCCCCTTCACCGAGACGGAGGGGCTGGACGAGGACGTGGCTGAGCCGCATCCGGCCAGGGCCAGCGTGGCCAGCAGCGGGACGGACAGCAAAGCGGCAATACGTCGCATAGAAAGGGAACCTTGTCATCTCCGAGGCTGAAGCGACGCCAGCCTACCGGCAACGACTAACCGCGGTGCGCAGGTTTCACGGCCGGGCCATTACCGCAGGAGTGCCAATCTGCGGGAAACGGGCACGTCATCGGAACGCAAACCCGCCCGGCCTGCACATCACCGGAAAAGGGGCGGCCTGGAACAGTCAGGAAACTCTCAGCTACAGGCCGCCGCTGAGTCTCCCCAGGCGCTCGGCTACATGCCTGCGATGAGCTTCTCCACCCGCTCGTCGACGGCCCGGAACGGGTCCTTGCAGAGCACCGTCCGCTGCGCCTGATCGTTGAGCTTGAGGTGGACCCAGTCCACGGTGAAGTCGCGGCGCCGTTCCTGGGCGCGGCGGATGAACTCACCGCGCAGCCGGGCCCGGGTGGTCTGCGGCGGAACCGACTTGGCCTCGAAGATGTCGATGTCCCGGGCGGTCCTGGCCACCGCGCCGCGCCGCTGCAGCAGGTAGTACAGGCCGCGGCCGCGGTGCACGTCGTGGTAGGCCAGGTCCAGCTGGGCGACCCGGGGCGAGGACAGCGGCAGGTCGTGCTTGCCGCGGTACCGCTCGATCAGCTGGTACTTGGTGATCCAGTCGATCTCGCGGTCAACCAGGCCGAAGTTGCCGGTGTCCACCGCGTGCAGGGTGCGCTCCCACAGATCGAGCACCCGCTGGGTGATGGCGTCGGCGCCGCGCCGGTCGGTGAAGTCCTTGGCCTTGGCCAGGTACTCACGCTGGATGTCCAGCGCGCTGGCCTCCCGCCCGTTCGCCAGCCGGACCCGGCGCCGGCCGGTCATGTCGTGGCTGACGTCCCGGATGGCCCGGATCGGGTTCTCCAGGGTCAGGTCCCGCATCACCGTGCCGGCCTCGACCATGCGCAGCACCAGGTCGGTCGCACCGACCTTGAGCAGCATCGTCGTCTCGCTCATGTTGGAGTCGCCGACGATCACGTGCAGCCGCCGGAACCGCTCCGCGTCCGCGTGCGGCTCGTCCCGGGTGTTGATAATCGGCCGCGAACGGGTCGTGGCTGAGGACACGCCTTCCCAGATGTGCTCGGCGCGCTGGCTGACGCAGTACACCGCGCCCCGGGGAGTCTGCAGCACCTTGCCCGCCCCGCAGATGATCTGCCGGGTGACCAGGAACGGGATCAGGATGTCGGCCAGCCTGCCGAACTCACCGTGCCGGCCGACCAGGTAGTTCTCGTGGCACCCGTAGGAGTTGCCCGCCGAGTCGGTGTTGTTCTTGAACAGGTAGATGTCCCCGGCGATGCCCTCTTCCCGCAGCCGCCGGTCCGCGTCCACCAGCAGGCCTTCCAGGATCCGCTCGCCGGCCTTGTCGTGGACCACGAGGTCCAGGATGTTGTCGCACTCGGGGGTGGCGTACTCGGGGTGGCTGCCCACGTCGAGGTAGAGCCGGGCGCCGTTGCGCAGGAACACGTTGCTGCTCCGGCCCCACGACACCACGCGGCGGAAGAGGTACCTGGCTACCTCGTCCGGAGACAGCCGCCGGCTGCCGCGGAAGGTACAGGTGACCCCGTATTCGTTCTCAAGCCCGAAGATTCGTCTGTCCATGGTCGCTCACCAGACCCTACGGCACGGCGGCGTGCACCCGCGCCAGGTGGGGCGGCCCTGCGAGCGCGCCGCGGGCCGGTTCTGCACGTCGTGGGCCATCAGTTGACATGTCACCAGTTGACGGCGATGTACTTGGTCTCGGTGAACTCCAGCAGCCCGTCATGGCCCCCTTCACGGCCGATCCCGGACTGCTTCACCCCGCCGAACGGTGCCGCCGGGTCGGAGACCACGCCGCGGTTGATGCCGATCATCCCGGCCTCCAGGGCCTCGGCCACCCGCAGGGAGCGGCGCAGGTCCCGGGTGTAGACGTAGGAGACCAGGCCGTATTCGGTGTTGTTGGCCCAGGCGACCGCCTCGGACTCCGAGCTGAACCGGACGATCGGGGCGACCGGGCCGAAGATCTCCTCGTCCAGGATGCCCGCGCCGGGCGGCACGTTGTCCAGCACGGTGGGGGCGTAGAAGTAGCCGCGGCGGTCGGGGACGGACCCGCCGGTGACCACCCGGCTGCCCGCGCTGGTGGCCTCGTCCACCAGGCTGGCCACCTTGGACCGGGTGTCCTCGTTGACCAGCGGGCCCAGCTCGGTGCCCTCGTCCAGGCCGGGGCCGACCTTGAGGGCCCCGAGACGGGCCGCGAACGCCGCGGTGAACTCGTCGGCGACGGCCTCGTGCACGTAGAAGCGGTTGGCCGCGGTGCACGCCTCCCCGCCGTTGCGCATCTTGGCCAGGAACGCCCCGTCCAGGGCCGCGCTGACGTCGGCGTCCTCGAAGATCAGGAAGGGGGCGTTGCCGCCCAGCTCCATGGAACAGTTGATCACGCTGTCGGCGGCGGCCTTCAGCAGCACCCGGCCCACCTCGGTGGACCCGGTGAAGGACAGCTTGCGGACCCGGGGGTCGGCCAGCACGGTCTGGCTGAACCGGCTCGCCGAGGAGGTGGTCACCACGTTCACCACACCGTCCGGCACGCCCGCCTCGCGCAGGATCTCCGCCACCGCCAGCGCGGTGAGCGGGGTCTCCTTGGCGGGCTTGAGCACCACGGTGCAGCCGGGCGGCCAGGGCCGGGCCGATCTTCCGGGTGGCCATCGCGGCCGGGAAGTTCCACGGGGTGATGAGCACGCTCACGCCCACCGGCTGCCGGGTGACCAGGATGCGGTTGGCGCCGGACGGGGCGGTGAGTACCGAGCCCTCGATCCGCACCGCCTCCTCGGCGTACCAGCGGAAGAACTCGGCGGCGTAGGTCACCTCGCCCCGCGCGTCCGGCAGCGCCTTGCCGTTCTCCAGGACCATCAGCCGGGCCAGCGCGTCGGACCTGGCGATCATCAGCGACCAGGCGCGGCGCAGGCACTCGGCCCGCTCGCGGGGCGCGGTCGCGGCCCAGCCGGGCAGGGCGGCCGAGGCGGCGCTGACCGCGTCCAGCATGTCCTCGGCCGTGGCGTCGGCCACTTCCGCGATGGTCTGCTCGGTGGCCGGGTCGGTCACGCCGATCAGCCCGCCGTCACGGCCCTTGGTCCACTGGCCGCCGATGAACAGCCCGGTGGGCACATCGATCCCAGTCGTGGCGGCCAGGTCCGACGTTGTGGTCACTCGTCCTCCAGGGTCATCCGTACCGCGCACTCATAGCCGACACTACCGCGCATATCACGCTCGCCCATCGCCCGGCTCCTGGCCATATACCCAGACGGCCCGGGGGCGTGAGCGCCTAGGGAGTCACGCCCTCGTCGGGGCTGGCGGCCTCGCCGGGCTGCGGCTCGTCGCCGGCCCCGCGCCGGGCTCGCCGGGCCCGATCCCTCGCCGCCGGCCGCCTCGGCCAGCAGCACCTCCAGCCGCGCGCCGGTCAGCCGCCGGAACGTCCGGTGCACCCGGTCCCGGGCCAGGATGCCCACTTCCAGCTGGCTGGCGCTCAGCTCGGTCCCCTCGCCGTTGCCCTGGCCCGCCAGGCCGGCGATCGCGGCTCCCAGCGCCCGGACGAGCGGGAGGTCGTCCGCGTAGTGGTCCTTGAGCACGGCCGCCACCTGATCGGCCTGGCCGCCCATGGCCACGAAGCCATGCTCCTCGGCCACCGAGCCGTCGAAGGTGATCCGGTAGATCTGGTCGGAGACGGGTGACTCGCCGACCTCCGCCACCACCAGCTCGACCTCGAACGGCTTGTTGCTCTCGGTGAAGAACTGGCCGAGGATCTGCGCGTACCAGTTGGCCAGGCCGCGCGCGGTGACGTCGCTGCGGTCGTACTGATACCCGGTGTAGTCCGCGTAGCGCACCCCGGCCTTGCGCAGGTTCTCGAACTCGTTGTACCGGCCCACCGCCGCGAACGCGATGCGGTCGTAGATCTCGCTGATCTTGTGCAGCGCGCTGGACGGGTTCGGCGCCACGAACAGGATGCCCCCGTCGTACTGGATCACCACCCCGCTGCGGCCACGGGCGATGCCCTTCCGGGCGTAATCCGCCTTATCTTTCATCGCCTGTTCTGGCGAGACGTAGAACGGCATACTCACCGCAGCTTTACCCCTACTCGTAACGGCGCTACTCGGAATGGCGCTGGTCAGGCGGGATCGCGGGTCACCCGCACCGCCGGCTTACGGGGTCAGGGGAGGCAGCGGGGCGACCGGCCCCGAGGGCTCCCTCGTCCGCTCCTCCACCACGGCCCGGGCGTACTCCCCGGACTCGGCGTCCGACAGGCGGCGGAACCCGTCAGCGGTGATCATCGCCACCACCGGGTAGATCTGCCGCGCCAGGTCGGGGCCGCCGGTCGCTGAGTCGTCGTCGGCCGCGTCGTAGAGCGCCTGCATGCAGGCCAGGACCACTTCCCGGTCGGACAGGCTCTCGGTATAGAGCTTCTTCAGCGAGCCCTTGGCGAATATCGACCCGGACCCGATCGAGTGGTAGGGGCGCTCTTCGTACCGGCCGCCGGCCACGTCGTAGCTGAAGATCCGGCCCCGGCCGGCGTCCTCGTCGTAGCCGGCGAACAGCGGGACGACCACCAGCCCCTGCAGGGCCGCACCCATGTTGCCGCGCACGAAAGCGGACAGCCGGTTCGCCTTGCCCTCCAGGGACAGCGTCCGGCCCTCGAGCTTCTCGTAGTGCTCCAGCTCCAGCTGGAACAGCCGGACCAGTTCCAGGCCGATCCCGGCGACGCCCGCGATGCCGACGCAGGAGAAGTCGTCGCTGCGGAACACCTTCTCGATGTCCCGCTGGGCGATCATGTTGCCTGCCGTGGACCGGCGGTCACCGGCCATCACCACGCCGCCGTCGAAACGGGCCGCCACGATCGTGGTCCCGTGCGGCAGGTAAGGACCCGCGCTCTCGCCGGCCGCCCCGGATGCGCCCTGGGCGCGCCGCGGCCCCAGCGGCCCCGCCCAGCTGGGCGGCAGCGGCCGCCCCGGCGCCGGGGAGCGTCTCTGGCGCGCAGGCCGCCACCAGGTCAGCGAAAGACGATGTGCCAGCGTCCATGCACGCCGCAATGAACCTTCCGGCAAAGAAGCCAGAACCCACGCCTAGTCCTCCCGGTTAGTCCGCCCGCTACCTGACCCTGACCTTACTGCGGCCAGGCCCCCGCCACGCGTGCGGCTTGTCAGCCCAGGGCGAACCCGGGGGGACCGCCGCCCGGGTACGTCCCGCAGCCGGCCGCCGTCACTGGCCGCCCTTCTGCACGTATGACCGCACGAACTCCTCGGCGTTCTCCTCGAGCACCTCGTCGATCTCGTCGAGAATCGCGTCCACGTCGTCGGCGAGCTTCTCCTGGCGCTCCTTGACGTCGCCCGATGCCTGCGGCTCCGCCTCCTCGGTCTCCTCGCTGCGCTTAGAGGTCTGTCGCTGACCGCCAGTGTCCTTCGTCGCCATGCCCGAAACCTCCGTGCTACAGGGTCATCCTCGGCTTAACCGTATCCTCGCCTGCCGGTGGCCTGTCCAACCCTGAAATCGGGCATCGGGATCAGGCGGCTCAATAACGCCCTCATGGGCGGGTCCCGCTCCCCGGCCGCCAGGACGGTGGCGCCAGGACCGGGCCGGGGCGCTCAGGCCCCGGACGAGGGGCCGGGATGGGTCAGTCCTGGCCGGTCAGCGCGGCGACCAGCTCCGCGGCGGTCCGGCTCCGGTCCAGCAGGCCGCCCACGTGCGCCTTGGTCCCGCGGAGCGGCTCCAGCGTCGGCACCCGCTGCAGCGACTCCCGGCCGGGTATGTCGAAGATCACCGAGTCCCAGGAGGCGGCGGCTACCGACTCCGGGTACTGCTGCAGGCAGCGGCCGCGGAAGTAGGCCCGGGTGTCTTCCGGCGGGGAGTCGATGGCCCGGACCACCTCCTCCTCGGAGACGAGGCGGGCGATCCGGCCGCGCGCGGCGAGCCGGTTGTACAGGCCGCGGTCGGGCCGGACGTCGGAGTACTGCAGGTCCACCAGCTGGAGCCGGGGATGCCCCCAGGCCAGCCCGTCCCGGGTCCGGTAGCCCTCGAGCAGCTCCAGCTTGGCCACCCAGTCCAGCTCGCGGGACAACTGCATCGGGTCCTCGGCCAGCCGGGTGAGCACGGATTCCCACCGGGTGAGCACGTCGGCGGTCATCTCGTCCACGTCGGAGCCGAACTTGTCCTCGGTGTACTTGCGGGCCAGCTCCAGGTACTCCATCTGGAGCTGCACCCCGGTCATCTTCCGGCCGTCCCGCAGCGTGAGCTGGTGGCGGCAGGTGGGGTCGTGCGAGATGGCCCGGAGCTCGGCCACCGGTGACTCGACCGACAGGTCCCCGCCGAGGAACTTGTCCTCGATCATGGCCAGGACCAGCGCGGTGGTGCCGAGCTTGAGGTAGGTGCTGACCTCGCTCATGTTGGCGTCGCCGATGATCACGTGCAGCCGGCGGTACTTCTCCGGGTCCGCGTGCGGTTCATCCCGGGTGTTGATGATGGGCCGCTTCAGCGTGGTTTCCAGGCCCACCTCGACCTCGAAGAAGTCGGCCCGCTGGCTGATCTGGAAGCCGTCGTCGCGGCCGTCCGCGCCCAGGCCGACCCGCCCGGCCCCGCAGACCACCTGCCTGGACACGAAGAACGGGGTGAGGTGCCGGACGATGTCCGCGAACGGGGTCGCCCGGCGCATCAGGTAGTTCTCGTGGCAGCCGTAGGAGACGCCCTTGTTGTCGGTGTTGTTCTTGTAGAGCTGGATCGGGGCGCTGCCCGGCACGGTGGCGGCCCGGGCGGCCGCCTCCGCCATGACCCGTTCCCCCGCCTTGTCCCAGATGACCGCGGCGAGCGGGTTGGTGCACTCCGGCGCCGAGTACTCCGGGTGCGCGTGGTCCACGTACAGCCGGGCCCCGTTGGTCAGTATCACGTTGGCCAGGCCGAGGTCCTCGTCGGTCAGCTGAGTGGCGTCAGCGGACTCCCGGGCCAGGTCGAACCCGCGCGCGTCCCGCAGCGGGTTCTCCTCCTCGAAGTCCCACCGGGCCCGCCGGGCGCGAGCCGAGGTGGCCGCCTGGTAGGCGTTGACGACCTGGGAGGAAGTGACCATGGCATTCGCCCCAGGCTGACCGGGGACCGAGATGCCGAACTCGGTCTCGGTCCCCATCACCCGCCGCACGCTCATATCAGGCAGCCTAGTGCTGCCCGGCCGGGCGCGGGACGGGTGACCCGCCGCACACGCCCGGCGCGATACCAGTGACGAACCGGCCAGCCGGGGCACAAGCCACTGCGCCTGCCCAGGTCAGAGGTACTGCCCGGTATTGGCCACCGTGTCGATGGAACGCCCGGCCTCGGTGCCCTGCTTGCCGGAAACCAGGGTCCGGATGTACACGATCCGCTCGCCCTTCTTGCCGGAGATGCGGGCCCAGTCGTCCGGGTTGGTGGTGTTCGGCAGGTCCTCGTTCTCGCTGAACTCGTCCACGCAGGCGGTGAGCAGGTGGATGATGCGCATGCCCTTCTGCCCCGTGTCGAGGAACTCCTTGATGGCCATCTTCTTGGCCCGGGCCACGATGTTCTCGATCATCGCCCCGGAGTTGAAGTCCTTGAAGTACAGGACTTCCTTGTCCCCGTTGGCGTAGGTGACCTCGAGGAACCGGTTCTCCTCCGTCTCGCTGTACATGCGTTCCACGACCCGCTGGATCATGGCGTCCACCGTGGCCTCGCGGGAGGACCCGTGCTCGGCCAGGTCGTCGGGGTGCAGCGGCAGCTCGGTCAGCACGTACTTGGAGAAGATGTCCTTCGCCGCCTCCGCGTCCGGGCGCTCGATCTTGATCTTCACGTCGAGCCGGCCGGGCCGCAGGATGGCCGGGTCGATCATGTCCTCCCGGTTGGAGGCACCGATCACGATGACGTTCTCCAGCCCCTCCACGCCGTCGATCTCGTGACAGCAGCTGGGGCACGATCGTGTTCTCCACGTCGCTGGAGACGCCGGACCCGCGGGTCCGGAAGATCGAGTCCATCTCGTCGAAGAACACGATGACCGGCATGCCCTCGCTGGCCTTCTCCCGGGCCCGCTGGAACACCAGCCGGATGTGCCGCTCGGTCTCACCGACGTACTTGTTCAGCAGCTCCGGGCCCTTGATGTTGAGGAAGAAGCTCTTGCCTTCCTTGGCCTGGCCGTCCCGGCCCTGGCCGGCCTTGGCCGGAGCCCGGCTCCTCCGGGGGGGCCTCCTCGCCGCTCGCCGCCCGCGCGGCCGCGGTCCTCGCCGCCACCTGCTTGGCCAGGGAGTTGGCGACCGCCTTGGCGATCAGGGTCTTGCCACATCCCGGCGGCCCGTACAGCAGCACGCCCTTGGGCGGCCGCAGCTGGTGCTCCCGGAACAGGTCGGCGTGCAGGTAAGGGAGCTCCACCGCGTCCCGGATCTGGACGATCTGGGAGCTGAGGCCACCGATGTCGGAGTAGGTGATGTCCGGCACTTCCTCGAGGATCAGCTCCTCGACCTCGGCCTTGGGGATGCGCTCGTAGACATAGCCGGAGCGCGGCTCGAGCAGCAGCGAGTCGCCCGCCCGCAGGACCGAGTCGCGCAGCGGCTCGGCCAGCCGGACGACGCGCTCCTCGTCCGCGTGCGAGATGACCAGCGCCCGGTCGCCGTCCTCGAGGAGTTCCTTGAGCATGACGACCTCGCCCACGGTCTCGTAACCCTGGGCGATGACCACGTTGAGGGCCTCGTTCAGCACGACTTCCTGGCCCGGCCGCAGCTTCTCGAGCTCGACCGCCGGGCTGACGCTGACGCGCATCTTCCGGCCGCCGGTGAACACGTCGGCGGTGCCGTCCTCGCACGCCTCCAGGAAGACGCCGAACCCGGACGGCGGCTGGGCCAGCCGGTCAACTTCCTCCTTGAGCGCCACGATCTGGTCGCGCGCTTCGCGGAGCGTATCGGCCAGCCGCTCGTTCTGGCCCGTGACCGAAGCCAGGCCGGCTTCGGTCTCACGCAGGCGCTCCTCGAGCAGGCGGACATGCCTAGGCGAGTCGGCCAGCCGCCGCCTCAGCACTGCCACCTCCTCCTCGAGGAAGGAGATCTGCGTGGTGAGGCCCTGAACCTGGTCATCGTGCCG
Source organism: uncultured Actinomycetes bacterium (assembly GCA_963781085.1). Lineage (GTDB taxonomy): Bacteria > Actinomycetota > Actinomycetes > Streptosporangiales > Streptosporangiaceae > RYN-230. Next base: position 3,998 of record CAWAES010000048.1, on the reverse strand, counting down.
CGGTGTGCGCGATCCTTCATCCCGAGTGGCCACGCCCCCACCCCCTTCCGAGAGCAGACTTCACTTAGACCCTACCTATCCGAGGCCCTGGCGTAACCTCGCGCCGCCTGCCGCTGACATTCTCACTGATCAGACTCTTCCCGGGAACCCTTCGCGGGCCTGCGCCTTCGCGGTGGTGCGGTGATTCCCTCGGCGAGCCGCCGTGCCGTAATAAGAAATCCGGTGTGGCCCACCATCCGGTGCTCCGGCCGCACCGCCAGCCCGTCAACGTGCCAGCCGCGGACCATCGACTCCCAGGCGGCCGGCTCGTCGAAGCTGGACTGCTCCCGGATCGACTCCACCGTCCGGGACAGCTGGGTGACGGTCGCGACGTAGCAGCACAGCACCCCGCCGGGGATGAGCACCTCGGCTGCCAAGCGCGCGAACTCCCATGGCGCCAGCATGTCCAGTACCACCCGGTCGAAACTATCCGCAGGCCCGATGGGGTCGGCCGGGACCTCCGGCCCGGCTCCGCCGTCCGCCATCGGCCCCGCTCGCCGGTGACCTCCAGCAGGTCCCCGACCCGGAGCTGCCAGGCGGGATGCGGGCCGCCGAAGAACCGCTCGACGTTGTCCCGCGCGATGTCGGCGAAGTCCGGCCGCCGCTCGTAGGAGACGAGCAGCCCGTCCTCCCCCACGTTGCGCAGCAGCCAGCAGGACAGCGCACCCGAGCCCGCGCCCGCCTCCAGCACCCGGGCCCCCGGGAAGATGTCGGCCAGCGCGATGATCTGGGCCGCGTCCTTCGGGTAGACGACGGCGGCGCCGCGGGCCATGGACAGCGTGAAGTCGGCCAGCAGCGGCCGGAGCGCCACGTAGGGCGTCCCGCCGGAGGACTTCACCACGGTGCCCTCCGGCGCGCCGATGAGGTCGTCATGGGCCAGCCCGCCCCGGTGGGTGTGGAACGTGCGTCCCTCCGCGAGGAGCACCATGTGCTTGCGGCCCTTGGGGTCGGTGAGCTGTACCTGGTCTCCTGGGGCGAACGGGCCGCGGCGCTGACGGATCACGCCCGCCAGAGTAGCCGTGCCCCGGCGTGCCCGCGGCCGTCGTGCAGCGCCGGCGGCGGCGACCGGACGGCCCCCCGTACGGCGGCGGCGGGAGCTAGACACCGGCGAACGCATGGTCAAGATCGCTGGCCGACAGCACGCCGTAGACCTGCCCTGAGGGCTCGACCAGCAGGTACTCGGTGGCCGGTGCGCGGCGGACCGCCTCCAGCAGGTCCATCCCGGACAGGTCGGCGGGCAGCACCAGGCCGGAGTCGATGGTCCGGGCCAGCGATCCGGCGTCGACCCACGGCCTGCGCTGGGGCGGGGTGGCCATCACCGCGTTCTCGTTGACGATCGCTATCGGCTTGTCGTCGTGATCGACGATGACGAGCGCACGGGCCCCGGCGGCGTCCGCCCGCCGGATGGCCTCGGCCAGCGGGAGGCTGGCCGGAATCGGGATGGCCCGCCGGGCGAGCGTCCTGGCCTGCAGGCCAGGCAGCCGCTCGCGCACCCGCGTGACCTTCAGCGACTGGCTGGCACCGGTCCACATGAAGACGGCGATGACGCCGAACCACACCACGTCGAAGATCTGGACCTGGTCACCCGCCGCGAGCGAGCAGGGCTACCGGCACCACCAGGACGGCCACCGCGAGCACCCGCCCGGCCCAGGCCGCGACGATGGTCGCCGTGACCGGCCTGCCGCTCGCCTTCCACACCCCGGCGCGAAGCATCCGGCCGCCGTCCAGCGGCAGCCCGGGCAGCAGGTTGAAGATCCCGACCAGCAGGTTGGCCCAGACCAGTTGCTGGATGAGCAGTCCGGGCAGGCCACCCAGGTGGGTGACCAGCAGGACCACGTAACCCAGCGCGGCCAGGACGAGCGACAGCAGCGGGCCGGCCGCCGAGACCAGGAACTCACGCCCGGGGGTGGGAGGCTCCTGCTCGATCTCGGAGAACCCGCCCAGCGGGTACAGCAGGATCCGGCGCACCGGCAGCCCGAACCCGCGGGCGACCAGGGAGTGGCTCAGCTCGTGGATCAGGACGGACACGTACAGCAGCACCACGAAGGCGGCGGCCACCACGTAGCGGACCCCGCTCGAGCCCGCCAGGGCCGCGCTGTTCCCGTACAGGAAGACGAACAGCCCGGCGATCAGGAACCAGTACGGGGAGATGTACACGGGTATCCCGAAGGGCCGCGCGATCCTCAGTACCGGGGCCTGACCCTTGCGGCGAGGGCCGTCCGGGCGGTGTGCCTGCCACAGGTTGATGCTACGTGCTGGGTGACCCCATCGGACGCGCCCGCCGCGCCGGGGCGGCCAGCGGGGACGCAACCGGCGCCAAAGCCCGGCAACTGTCGGAGGCTTCCCCTACTCTCCCTGGCATGGCCGACGATGGTGTGCCGCTCCTTGCCCCGCCTGAACCAGCCGTCTCGTCCGGGCTGACAGCGCGGCCTGACGCCAGCCCGGCCAGGACCAGCCGCCGCGTCCGGCCGGACGCGGGCCGGGAGCGCCCAGGCTGCGGTCCGGCGGCGGTCGCTGTCCCCGTCCCGGGCGGGTGACTTCCTGACCTGCCCGCTGCTCTACCGGTTCCGGGTGATCGACCGGCTGCCCGAGCCGCCCAGCCCGGCAGCGGCTCGCGGCACCCTGGTGCATGCCGTCCTGGAGCACCTGTTCGACCGGCCTGCTCGCCGAGCGGACCCCGGAGGTGGCCAGGTCGCTGCTGGATCCCGAATGGGACCGGCTGGTCACCAGCGAACCGGAGCTGGGCAGCCTGTTCGCGGCGGAGACGGACCTGGCGGCCTGGCTCGGCGAGGCCGGGGTCATGCTGGACCGTTACTTCACCCTGGAGGACCCGCGGCGGCTGGAGCCGGCGCACCGCGAGCTGTCCGTGGAAGCCGAGCTGGCCTCGGGACTGCGGCTGCGCGGCTACATCGACCGCCTGGACGTGGCGCCCGGCGGTCAGACCCGGATCGTCGACTACAAGACCGGGAGCGCACCGCCCGCCGAGTTCGAGGCGCGGGCCCTGTTCCAGATGAAGTTCTACGCCCTGGTGCTCTGGCGGGCCCAGGGCCGCGTGCCCCGGCTGCTGCAGCTCATCTACCTGGGCAACGGGGAGATTGTCCGCTACGAGCCCGATGAGGCCGATCTGCGGGCCACCGAGCGCAAGATCGAGGCCCTCTGGCAGGCCATCGAGCGGGCCCGGCAGTCACGGGACTGGCGGCCACGGCCGGGCCGTCTGTGCGACTGGTGCGCGCACAAGGCGCTCTGCCCGGCCTTCGGCGGCACCCCGCCCGACCTGCCCGCGAGGAGGACCTGCCGTCCGCGGCCTCCGGTGAGCTGGCGTCCGGCCCGGCGCTGGTCGGGGACGACCTCGTCTGAGCCGGGCCTGCTGAGCCGGCCCGTGGTGGACAGGCCATGCCTGGCGGCCGTCGGGCCAGGCAGCCGGGTCGCTCAGTGGATGTTGTGCCGCCGCAGGATGTCGGCGACATCCCCGAGGTCATCGTCGGCCGCCGGGGCCTTGCTCTTGGCTGGCTTGAGCGCCTTCCCGGCCGGAGCGCCCGCGGCTGCGCCCGGCCGGCCCGTCTGCCCCGGCGGCGGACTTACGGGCGCGGCCGCGCCGCAGCGTGCCGGAGACCACGAACAGCACGATGGCCAGGCCGGTCAGGGCCACGCCGGACCACACCTGCGGCGAGAAGATGAAGGAGGTCGCGAAGCTGCCGATCGCGGAGCCGATCTGCCACAGCATCTTGACCGCGTGGGTCAGGTAGGCGGCCAGGGGCAGCAGTGAGATGGCCACCCAGCGCAATCCGGCGGCCGCGCCCCGCCGCCGCCAGACCACCCAGCTGATGATCAGCCCGAGGAGCGTCAGTCCCCCGCACAGCGGGAGCCATTCGAACTGGCTGTATGTCATGGCCGCTCCCCTCGGCAGCGTTCCTTCCCCCATCGTCGCACACCGGTGAGAGTGCCCTGATCGTCCCAGG
>CAWAES010000047.1:0-26246 GCA_963781085.1 uncultured Actinomycetes bacterium | reverse complement strand
CCCGGAACGGCTCTGGCCCGACCGGGACGCGGCTTTTCTGCTCTGGCCCTGACGGGCGGGCGCCGGCATGGCGTTCCTGCTGCTGGCTGTCCCCCCGCTGGCTGGCCGACCGGGACTGCCGGAGGCGCGCGCCTGCCCACCCTGAGCGTCCGCCCTCGGGCGGGGGGTGCCCTTAGCGACACGAGTAGCCATGATGCCCAAAGTACCCACGATCGGTGCGGTGCAGCCGCAACCGTGCGGGCGTGTCGCAATGATCTTCGGGCCGGGTGAACGGCGGTTATCGCTGGTCTGGCGGGTCCGCGAATACTCGGCGCTTCCCGTTGGCAGAGACCTTGCGGCGGGCCAGTCTGGAGGGAATCTTCCGGTAGCCGATCATGAACGGAGCGCCCATGCCCAGCCAGGCCACCAGGCCGCCCCTGGTCGGCATGCCCGCGGCCTGGCTGCGCGATAACTGCCCGTCCCGCTCGGCGGCACCTGCAGGGCTGCTACGCCGACCTCGACGGCGTCGAGTCGGCCGTGGCGGTAGCAGAACGCGCGACAACGGGGACCATCCGCAGGAAGGACCAGATATGACAGCAGCCGACCCGGTACGGGTCATCGCGGACCTCTTCGCCGCCGAAGAAGCCGGCGAATATCTCGGCGAGCCGGTAACCCAGGCCCAGCACATGCTCCAGGCCGCGGCGCTGGCCGAGGGAGCGGGCGCCGCGCCTGAGCTGGTCGTGGCGGCTCTCCTGCACGACGTGGGGCACTTCCGCGGGGCGGTCAGCGGTCATCAGCTGATGAGCGGCACTGACAACCGGCACGGCGACCAGGGCGCGGACTGGCTGGCCCAGTGGTTCGGACCCCGGGTGGCCGAGCCGGTCCGGCTGCATGTCGCGGCCAAGCGGTACCTGTGCGCCGTGGAGCCCGGCTACTTCGGCGGGCTGTCCGCCGCCTCCGTGCACACGCTCCGGATCCAGGGCGGCCCGATGACCCCGGCGCAGAGCGCGGAGTTCGAGGCCAGCCCGTGGTGCCAGGCCGCGCTGCGGCTGCGCCGCTGGGACGACGCGGCCAAGGACCGCGAGGTGATCGTGCCCGCGTTCGGCTACTACCAGCGGCTGCTCCGCCAGCTGGTCCGCCAGCGCGAGGCCGGCGCCGCGCGGTAGGCCCCCTATACCTCGATGACCACCGGAATGATCATGGGCCGGCGGCGGTAACCGTCGTTGACCCAGCGTCCGACGGTCCGCCGGACCAGCTGGCCCAGCTGATGGGCGTCGTTGATCCCGTCCGCGGCCGCGCGGTTCAGCGCTTCCTCGATCTTCGGCCGGACCTCGCTGAGCGAGGAGTCGTCGATGCCGGACCCGCGGGCGTGGATCTCCGGCCCGGCGACCAGCTTGCCGGTGGTCGAGTCCACCACGATCACGACGGACAGGAACCCTTCCTCACCCAGGATCCGGCGGTCCTTGAGCGAGGTCTCGGTCACCTCACCGACGGACAGGCCGTCCACGTACACGTAGCCGCACGGCACCTTGCCGACCACCTTGGCCTGGCCGCCGGCCAGGTCGACCACCACGCCGTCCTCGGCGATCACGATGTGGTCCTCGGGGATCCCGGTGAGCTCGGCCAGGTGCGCGTGCGCCCGCAGGTGCCGCCACTCCCCGTGCACCGGCATGAAGTTGCGCGGCTTCACCAGGTTCAGCACGTACAGCAGCTCACCGGCGGGGGCGTGGCCAGACACGTGGACCAGCGCGTTGCCCTTGTGCACCACCCGGGCGCCCCACCGGGTCAGCTCGTTGATGACCCGGTACACCGCCGACTCGTTACCCGGGATCAGCGAGGAGGCCAGGATGACCGTGTCCCCTTCGGCGATCCGGATCGGGTGGTCGCGGGCGGCCATCCGGGACAGCGCCGACATGGGCTCGCCCTGGGATCCGGTGCAGACCAGGACGACCTCGCCGGGAGGCATGCCCTCGGCGTCGCGCGGGTCGACCAGCAGCCCGCCGCGGACCGAGGGCACCTTGAGGTAGCCGAGGTCACGCGCGACACCCATGTTCCGCACCATGGAGCGGCCCACGAAGGCCACCCGGCGGCCGTGCGCGGCGGCCGCGTCCAGCACCTGCTGCACCCGGTGCACGTGGCTGGCGAAACAGGCCACGATGATCCGCTGCTTGGTCTCCGCGAACATCTCGTTCAGCACCGGGGCGATGTCCCGCTCACTGGTGACGATGCCCGGGACCTCAGCGTTGGTGGAGTCGGACATGAGCAGGTCAACGCCTTCGGCGCCGCGCCGGGCGAAGCCGCCCAGGTCGGTGAGCCGGCCGTCCAGCGGGAGCTGGTCCATCTTGAAGTCGCCGGTGTGCAGGACCACCCCGGCCGGGGTGGTGACGGCTACCGCGAGCGCGTCCGGGATGGAGTGGTTGACGGCGAAGAACTCCAGGCCGAACGGCCCGAAGGACTCGGTCCCGCCCTCGGCGACCTCGGCGGTGACGGGCGTTATCCGGTGCTCGGTGAGCTTGCTGCGGACCAGGGCGAGCGTGAGGCGCGAGCCGATCAGCGGGATGTTGTCGCGCTGGCGCAGCAGGTAGGGAACCCCGCCGATGTGATCTTCGTGCGCATGGGTGAGGACCATCGCCTCGATGTCGTCCAGCCTGCCTTCCAGCGAGCTGAAGTCCGGCAGGATCAGGTCCACGCCGGGCTGGTCCGGCTCGGGGAACAGCACCCCGCAGTTAACGATGAGCAGGCGGCCTTCGTACTCCAGCACGGACATGTTCCGGCCGATCTCGCCCAGGCCGCCAAGGCCCACGATGCGCAGCGTGCCGGACGGGAGGGTGGGCGGGGTGCCCAGCTCCGGATGCGGGTGACTCACTTGATCTTCACGCCTCCAGCGACCAGATCGGCTCGCAGTTGTTCGATTTCGGCCGGCGTCGCGTCGATCAGCGGGCCGCGGACTGGCCCGCCGGGCAGCCCGAGCAGGCTGAGCGCGGCCTTGGTCGTGATCACACCCTGGGTGCGGGTCATGATGCCGGTGTAGAGCGGCAGCAGGTCACCATGGATCCGCCGGGCCTGGTCCACGCGTCCGGCCCGGTACGCGTCGATCATGTCGTGCAGCCGGTCGCCCGCGACATGGCCGACCACGCTCACGAAGCCGGCCGCCCCGACCGAGAGCCAGGGCAGGTTCAGTACGTCGTCTCCACAGTAGTAGACCAGGCCGGTGGCCAGCATCACCAGGGAGCCCGCACCCAGGTCGCCCTTGGCGTCCTTGACGGCGACGATGCGGGGATGTTCGGCCAGCTGAACCAGGCTCTCGGTGATGATCGGGGTGCCCGTCCGGCCCGGTATGTCATACAGCATGACCGGCAGGCTGGTGGCGTCAGCGGCCCTGGTGAAGTGGGCCACGAGCCCGCTCTGCGGCGGCTTGTTGTAGTACGGCGTCACCAGGAGCAGCCCGGAGGCCCCGGCGCGCTCGGCCTGACGGGCCAGCTCGCAGGTGTGGGCGGTGTCGTTGGTGCCGACGCCAGCCACCACGGCGGCCCGGTCGCCCACCGCCCCGATCACGGCCCGGAGCAGCCGCTCTTTCTCCGCGTCCGTCGTCGTCGGCGACTCGCCGGTGGTCCCGCTGATCACCAGGCCGTCGTTGCGCATCTCGTCAACCAGATAGGTCGCGAGGCGGGCGGCCCCGTCGTAGTCGACGCCGCCGTCGGCGGTCATCGGCGTGATCATCGCGGTCAGCATCCGGCCGAACGGGGCGTCCGCGTTCGCGGGCTGGGTTGCTGTCATGAACTGAACGCTACCGGGCTATGGCGCGCTGCGGCCACCGTGCCCCGCCTCCGGTCACGTTGAAGACGCGGTGACGTGAGCTCGGGGGTACCCACGTCAACCGCGTCTATCTGAATATCGGCCTAGGTCGCGAAGACGTTACGGACCGTAATGAAGATTCTTTTCGCGGGCCCGGATGGGCATGGTGGGTGCCCGGGACGGGCCTGGAGGGTGCCCGGTGAGCCTAGTGAGCGACAACCGCGGTGATGACCACGAAGACGAGCGTGACCAGGAGGATCGCCATGGTGACCGCCAGGTAGCGGGTCATCACGCCCAGGATGACCCGGGCGCGTCCCTCCGCCGCCTCGGACGCGCGGGCAGCTATCCAGGACGCCTGGGCCGCCCGGACCGCCGCCTCCGCCGCGACCCCGGCGCCGGCCTGGAGCTCGGCCTGGGCCAGCAGAGCCGACCGGATGTCCGCCTCCACCTTGGCCGCCGCCGCCTCGATCCGGTCCAGGGTGGCCACCCCGGCCACCGCCGCCCGCACCGCCACCGACTCAGCGGCCGCGTCGGACGCCCCCATCGTCATGCTGGCCGGGATTCTCACCCGCAGGGCGGCCGAGCCGCCGTTCGCCGGATCGGGGGCGGCCTGCACCGCCACCGTCCTCTTAGGGGTCGGGGCGAGCGTGGTCCCGGCGGGCTGGGCGCTCTGCGGGTCCGGGGAGCCCATCGACGAGTCATGCAGGAAGCCGATCACCGCCTCCCTCGCGGCCGCGGCCACGTCGGGAGCGGCGGCGGGGGACGGGCGGCCGCGGCCGCGGCGGTGGAGCAGAGACCGGTTGCTCGCCATGTCGTCCAACTTCTCTCAGTGACGGGGCGGGTACGGTCGATCTGCGCCTGGTCACACCTCGTTACTCTCGTGTCGAACGGATAGTAATCACTCTATCACGATAAGTGAGACATCGCGGGCGTTCCAGGCGCTGGGACGGTCAGGAAGGAGGTTCCGCGGTGGCCACTTCCTGGCGGGCGGTGGCGAGGAGCTCACGGGTCAGGTTCATGGCCTGCTCGGCCGCGCCCAGATGGCCGAGGCTGGCCAGGCGCTGCGCCTCGCGCAACTGCTCGTCGAGGTCAGCCAGGCGCATCCGCTGCTCAGCCTCGGCGAGGGCGCGCCCGATGACCGAGGGCAGCCGGGCCGGCCGGTCTTTCAGGACGTAGTCCGTGGCTCCCTGCTTGATGAGAGCGACCGCCGCCTCGTCTCCGAGCACACCGGACCAGATGATGAACGGCACGTCCGGGTACCGCTCCTGCGCGATCGCGAGAGCGGCCGCACCGGAGAAGCCCGGCAGATGGTAGTCGGACAAGATGACGTCGGGGCGGAAGGAGTCCAGCTTCTCCATGAACAGCGCCTTGGTGGCCACGACGACGCAGGTGAAGTCGAGGCCGGCGCTGGTCAGCAGGCTCTGGGCGCGCTCCGCGTCCCACGCTTCGTCCTCCAGGATGAGGATGCGGGCCGGCCGTCCCGTTGCCTCCGCCGCGCCCGCAGCCGGGCTGGCTGGCTGCGCTGGAGCAGTGGCTGTCGCCGGCAGAGTTGCGTCCAGGCCGTTGCCCTGATGCCCATCGTTCATGGATCTCACCTCGTCAGTCCGGTTGCGGCATGAACTCCGGCACAGGCTCGTTCAGGATCAGCCAGAAGAGACCAAGGGTCTTGACCGCCTCAGCGAATTCCGCGAAATTAACTGGTTTGCGCACATAAGCATTGGCACCGCCCCGGTAGCCCGCCAGGATGTCTTCGTCGAGCTTGGAGCCGGTCAGGATGACCACCGGGACGAAGCTCGTCCGCTCGTCGGCCCGGATCCTGCGCATGACCTCTAGCCCGTCAATCTTGGGCAGCTTCAGGTCGAGCAGGATGAGTCCGGGAAGCGGTTCGCCGCTGGTGGCTTTGGAGAAGATCAGCTCAAGGGCCTCGGCACCGTCGTGAGCCACCGTAATCTCGTTGACGATACTATTCTTTTTCAGCGCCCGGAGCGTCAGCATCTCGTCGTCAGGATTGTCCTCGACTAGCAGGATGGCCCGGGGCTTCATGCGATTTCCTCCGCATCCAGGGTGAAATAGAATGTCGCACCTTCGCCGACCGCGCCTTCGGCCCAGACCCGTCCCCCGTGCCGTCCCACTATCTGCTTGACGCTAGCCAGGCCGATACCGGGACCAGGGAAATCACTGACCGCGTGCAGCCGCTGGAATGGCTGGAACAGCTTGCCCGCGTAGTTCGGGTCGAAGCCGACCCCGTCGTCACGCACGTAGCAGCAGATCTGGGCGTCCCCGGCCGGCGCCGTGCCAAACTCGATCAGCGCGTCCTCCTGGCCGGACGTGAACTTCCAGGCGTTCTCCACCAGGTTTTGCAGGACGGTGCGGACCAGGCGGCGGTCCGCCCGGGCCTGGACTGGGCGGACGATGGCGAAATTGACGCGGCGCTGCGGGTCGGCGGCCTGGAGGCCGGCGGCGATCCGGGCTACTTCGGCGCCGAGGTCAACCCATTCGGGGCGCATCTCGGCCCGGCTGATACGCGACAGGATCAGCAGGCCGTCGATGAGCGCGGACATCTGCCCGCTGGCGGCGAGGATCCGCTCGGCGTAGCCGCGTCCGACTTCGCCGAGGTCGTCGCCGCAGTCCTCCATCAGCGCCGAGGAGTACCCGCCCAGGGCGCGCAGTGGAGCGCGCAGGTCGTGAGCGATGGAGTAGGTGAAGGTCTCCAGGCCCTGGCTGACCCGCTCCAGCTCCTCCGACCGGCGCTGGGACTCGGCTACGGCCCGGGCCTGCTGCTGGGTTACGTCGCGGGCGATGGCCGACACGCCGATCAGCCTGCCGTCGTCGTCGTGGATGGGAGAGGTCGTCACCGACACCGCGAACGTGCTGCCGTCCTTGTGCCGCCAGACGGTCTCGCGGTGCACCACATGCTCGCCACGGCCGATCTTGCCGAGGGTCTCCTCGATCTCGCCGGTCCGGTCCGCGGGGTACAGGACGGTCAGCGGCTGGCCGACCATCTCCTCCGCCCGGTAACCGTAAATTCTCTCGGCCGCCGGGTTCCAGGTGGTGACCAGCCCGCCGGTCGTACTGCCCAGGATGGCATCATCTGAGGATCTGACGATCGCCGGGAGAAGCTCAGACTCCGGGAAGCGCGGGCCGTCCTCAAGCCTTAGCTGGGCCACGCTACCCCCGTATTGGCCGAATGCGGTTCCAGGAGGCTTTCCTGCCATGCGACATGGCATTAATTCTCATCCGGAACTATCTTTAGTCACTATACACCCGACCGGATACACTCGGCCGGATTCACCGGCGAATAGCGCCAGACCGCAAAGTAACATGATTTGTCCGATAAAATGCTTTATTACCACGTGATGCAATATCCCCGATTTAACTGTATGGTGCAGTTACGCGAATATTCTGGTGACGAAAATTCGCGGCACGACCGAGTGGGGGACAGCAGGTGAACACCGCAATGCTGATGGGCGTGGACGAGAACACGATAGGCCCGGGGCTGGAGAAAGCACCGACCGGAATCCGCGGGCTGGATCAGATCACCGGGGGCGGGCTGCCCCGGGGCCGGGTGTCTCTGGTGGTAGGCCCCGCGGGAGCGGGCAAGACGCTGCTCGGCCTGGAGTTCCTGGTGGGCGGCGCCCGGAAGTACAGCGAGCCTGGTGTGCTGCTGAGCTTCGAGGAGTCGGCGGAGAAGGTCGCCCTGAACGTGCGCTCGCTGGGCTTCGACCTGGACCAGCTCCAGAAGGACGGCCTGCTCGCGGTGATCTCGTTCCAGGTCAACCCCGCGGACGTCGTCGCCGGGACGTTCGACCTCGAACCGCTCTTCCTGATCCTCGACGACGTGATCACGCGCCTCGGTGCCCGGCGCGTGGTACTGGACACCCTGGAGATGCTGTTCGGCGCGTTCGGCGACAACTCGACTATCCGGAGCGAACTCAACCGGCTGGCGCGCTGGCTGGAGGAGCGTGGCGTCACCGCCATCGTGACCGGGGAGCGAGGCGAGAAGACCATCACCCGGCACGGGATCGAGGAGTACGTCACCGACTGCGTGATCGTGCTCGACCACCGGGTGAACGAGGAGATCTCCACCCGGCGGCTCCGGGTGGTCAAGTACCGCGGGTCCGTGCACGGCACCAACGAGTTCCCGTTCCTGATCTCGGCCCAGGGCTTCGTCGTGCTGCCGATCACGTCCATCGCGCTCGACTACGCGGCCTCCGAGGAGCGGCTGTCAACCGGGGTCCCGCGCCTCGACCACATGCTGGGCGGCGGCGTGTTCCGTGGCTCCACCACCCTGGTGACCGGGGTAGCGGGCACGGGAAAGACGTCTCTCGGCGCGCATATGGTCCACGGGGCCTGCGAGCGGGGTGAGCGGGCCTTGTGGATCTTGTTCGAGGAGTCGCCCGCACAGGTCCTGCGCAACATGCGGTCGCTCGGCCTCGACCTGCAGCCGTGGGTCAACGCGGGCTTGCTGCGCATCTGGGCGGCGCGGCCGTCCGCGTTCGGCCTGGAGGCCCATCTGGCCGCCCTGAACCAGCTGATCGAGGAGACCAGTCCGTCGGTGGTGGTGCTGGACGGGATCGGCGGTCTCGCCGCCGGCGTGACCGGGTCGGAGGTGTACTCGATGGTGGCCCGCCAGCTCGACCTGCTCAAGAGCGGCGGGACCAGCACCATGGCCACCTCGCGCGGCCGTGAGGACGAGTCAGCCACGGTCAGCATTTCATCCCTGGTGGACAACTGGCTGCTGCTGCGCAACGTCGAGACCAACGGCGAGCGCAACCGCCTGCTGTTCGTGCTGAAGTGCCGGGGCACGGCCCACTCGAATCAGGTGCGCGAGTTCGTGCTCACCGACCATGGGGTGGAGCTGGTCGAGGTGTACGTCGGGCCGGCCGGGATGCTGGCCGGCTCGGCCCGGCTGGCCCAAGAGGCGGTCGAGCGCGACGCAGACCTGCGCCGAGCCGACGATCTGGAGCGCCACCTGCGTGACCTGCGCAGCAGTATCAGCGAGCGTCAGGCTCACCTCATCGCGGCCCGGGACCAGCTGATCGCCGAGCAGACAGAAATCGACCGGATTGACAGCCGCGAGCGCCGCGAGGTCGCCGACTCCGAGGCGGACCGGGTGTCGATGGCCAGCCGCCGCTGGGCCGATGCGGCCCCGGACCCCAACGTGGACCCGGGCAGACGCTGGGTCAATAAGGCCCCGGACAATGGAGGAAAGCAATGCCGGCCGCCTATGGCCGGCGGTGGAAACGGGGTAGCTACCGATCCTGGTGAGATGTGGGAACTGCGCCTGTATGTGACTGGCCAGTCACCTAACAGCGTCCGGGCCATCGAGAACCTGCGGCGCATGTGCGAAGAATACAACCCCGGCCAGTACCAGATCGAGGTGGTGGACCTGCTGGAAAACCCCCGGCTGGCCGTCCAGGACCAGATCCTGGCTGTCCCCACCGTGGTCCGCAAGCTCCCGATGCCGATCAAGAAGATCGTCGGCGATCTCTCCGACGTCAACCGCCTGCTCGTCGGGCTGCAGGTCCGGGCCCCGGGGAAGGCCCCGACGTGACGGTCGAGTCAACTAATGATCACTGGGCGCTGACCCTCTATATCAGTGGGGCGTCACCACTCTCCATGCACGCCGTCGAGAACGCCCGACGCCTCTGCGAGGAAGAACTCGGCGGCCGCGTCAATCTGGACATCATTGACGTGCAGCTGGAGCCCGCGCTGGTCGTGCGGGACCAGATCGTCGCCGCGCCGACGCTGGTCCGGCATATGCCCGCACCGCCGCGCCGCCTCGTCGGGGATCTCTCCGATCTCGGCCAGGTGCGCCAGTCTCTCGAAATCAGGTCGACTGAGAGCACTGACCAACACGCCACACCAGGTGGATGAGGCCATGTCCCCACCGCCGGTTCCCCGGATCGCAGGTCCAGGCCGCGCTGAGCCCGGGCCGCCCGAGGCGAGCCTCGGCGAAGTAGCCCAGCTGCGGACCGAGCTGCGCGAGGCGCGGGAGACGATCGAGGCGATCCAGGGCGGTGGAGTCGACTCCCTGGTGATCGGGCCAGCTGGCCAGGAGCAGGTCTATTCCCGGGCCGGCACCGACCGCACCTACCGGCTCGTCGTCGAGGCGATGAGCGAAGGCGCCGCCACCATCTCGCCCCGGGGGGTGATCCTCGACGCCAACCCGCGGCTGGGCCTGATGACCGGCCGCAGCGGTTCGGAACTGGTCGGTACCACGGTGCTCGACCTGATCCCTGAGCTCGACCGGGCGGAGTTCACCAGGCTGCTCGACGTCGGCGCCGGCGGCAGCGCCCGCGGCGAGATGCAGCTGGCCATGCTGGACGGCACGTCCCTCCCGGTCCTGCTCGCGGTCAGCGGCTTCGACCTGGACGGCATGCTGCTGCGCTGCCTGGTGCTCACCGACCTGTCGGCGCAGCGCGACGCGGAGGCCCAGGCGGCCGCGGCGCACCAGGCGCTGCGCGTGTCCGAAGAGCGGCTCCGCGCCCTGGTCGACAACGCGCCCATCGGCATCGAGGAGCTGACGCTCAGCGGCGAGCTGGTCCGGGTCAACCCGCGCTTCTGTGAGATCACTGGCTACACCGCCGACGAGCTGTGCTCCATGCGGATCCAGGACATCACCCATCCCGGCGACCTGGACGCCGATCTGGCCAACATGCAGCGGCTGATCTCCGGGGAGATCGACAGCTACTCGATGGAAAAGCGCGACGTGCGAAAAGACGGCGGCGTGGTCTGGGTCGAGGCGAATCGCGCCGCGGTCCATGACCCGGACGGCAGCCCGGTCCTGGTCGTCGGGGCGGTGCGCGACATCACCGCACAGCGCGATGCCGAAGCCGAGGTCGGCCGACTCAACACCGACCTGGAGACCCGGGTCGAACGGCGCACGGCTGACCTGGCCCTGGCCAACAAGAACCTGGAGGCGTTCAGCTACTCGGTCTCCCACGACCTGCGCGCCCCGCTCCGGGCGCTGAGCGGGTACAGCGAAGCGCTGCTGGAGGACTACACCGATCGCCTCGACGAAACCGGCCGCGGGTACGCCGAGCGTATCCAGGCCGCGAGCGAGCGGATGGCCACGCTCATCGACGACCTGCTGCAGCTGGCCCGCGTCTCGCGCAGCCAGATGCACCTGCGGCCCGTCGACCTCAGCGCGGAGGCCGCCGCCGTGGTGAAGGAGTTCCAGGCTGCCGACCCCGGCCGCCGGATCCAGATCAGTATCCAGGACGGCGTCCGGGCGACCGCGGATCGCGGTCTCATCCGTACGGTGCTGCAGAACTTGGTCGAAAACGCCTGGAAGTTCACGTCCCGGCAAGAGAATCCGGCCATGGAGTTCGGCAGCATGCCCGCCGACGGCGCCGAGATCGGCTGCTTCGTCCGAGACAACGGGGCCGGCTTCGACCCCGCTCACGCGGCCAAGCTGTTCGAGCCGTTCGAGCGGCTGCACACCGACACTGATTTCGCCGGGACCGGGATCGGCCTGGCCAGCGTGCAACGGATCATCGAACGCCACGGCGGCCGCATCTGGGCGGAGAGCGCAGTGGGCAGCGGTGCCACCTTCTACTTCACCCTCGACGCCACGCACGCGTCGTGAAGGACAGGCGGCGGCCGGACAAGAAGCAGGAACGGCTGGCCCAGGCCCAGCGCCTGGAGAGCCTGGGGCAGCTGGCCGGCGGGGTCGCGCACGACTTCAACAACCTGCTCGCGGTGATCCTCAACTACGCGGAGTTCGCCGCCGAGGAGCTGGCGGCGGCGACCGAGTCGGACTGGGCCGGGCGCTGCGAGTCGGCCCACGACGACCTCGAGCAGATCAGCCGGGCCGGCGAACGGGCCGCCAGCCTCACCCGCCAGCTGCTCGCCTTCGCCCGCCGGGAAGTGGTCCAGCCCCAGGTGCTCGACCTCGACACCGTCGTCACCGCGGTGGAAGAGATGCTGCGCCGGACCCTCGGCGAGCACGTCGAGCTGGCCATCTCACTCGCCGGCGGCCTGCACCCGGTGCTGGCCGACCCGGGGCGGCTGGAGCAGGTGCTGGTAAATCTCGCGGTCAACGCCCGCGACGCCATGCCCGGCGGCGGCACGCTGACCATCGACACCAGCAACATCACCGTGGACGCGGAGTCCATCGCGGGGGGGGCGGAGTCACCGCTGGGACAGCAGGTGCGGCTGCGGGTCAGCGACACCGGCACCGGGATGGCCCCCGAGGTCGTCGCGCACGCGTTCGAGCCGTTCTTCACGACCAAGTCAGACGACGGGGGGACCGGGCTCGGCCTGGCCACCGTCTACGGAATCCTGACCCAGGCCGACGGTCACATCCGCATCTACTCCGAACCCGGTGGGGGCACGACCTTCAGCATTACCCTGCCTGCCACCACGCTGGCCGCCAGCCCGGCGGTGTCGGAGGCCACCTACCAGCGCACGCCCAGCGGGGAGACCGTCCTGGTCGTCGAGGACGAGGCCGCCCTGCGCGAGGTCACCCGGCGGATCCTGGCCCGCAACGGCTATCAGGTGATCACCGCGGCGAGCGGCCCGGAAGCCCTCGAGATCGTCCGCAACTACCAGGGCGAGATCCACCTGCTCGTCACGGACGTCGTCATGCCGCACATGCTCGGCAAGGAAGTCGCCGAGCAGGTACTCCTGATCAAGCCCGGGACCGAAGTGCTCTACATGTCCGGGTACGCCCGGCCCGTGCTGGCCTCCCAGGGCCGGCTCGAACCCGGGGTGGCCCTGGTGGAGAAGCCGTTCTCCGAGGCCGACCTGCTGGCCAAGGCCGGGCAGGTGCTCAACGGACACTTCCAGGGATTCCGGACCACCCGGGAACAGTCAGGCTGAACGCCGGGTGGGCGGTTCTCAGCGGAACCGGGACCGCGGCGGCGTTCGCGCTGCGTGCCATCAGCTCCCGGGCGGCGATGCTGGCCGGCTGCCTGCTCTTGCTCACGGGCGCGGCGGTGACGTTCGGCGCGATCGCCACGACGACGTCCGCCGCCTTCCTCGCCGGAACCACGGTCGCGGGCGCGGGCTTCGGTCTCGGCTTCTCGGGCGCCTTCCGGATGACCATGGCGCGAGCAACGCCGCGCAGAGCGCGGGACTGGTGACCGCCATCTTCACCGTGGGCTACCTCGCGTTCAGCATCCCGGCGCTGACCGCTGGTGTGGCGACCACCAAGCCCTCCGCTTAGCGTCGGTCTCCCGGCCTACACTCCGAGGTCGCGGCCGATGATCTCCTTCATGATCTCGGTGGTCCCGC
Source organism: uncultured Actinomycetes bacterium (assembly GCA_963781085.1). GTDB lineage: Bacteria > Actinomycetota > Actinomycetes > Streptosporangiales > Streptosporangiaceae > RYN-230. The sequence continues at coordinate 13,232 of CAWAES010000047.1, read as the reverse complement.
CGAAGATCGTCTGGACCCGGCTGTCCGCGAACGCCCGGGCCACCGGGTACTCGGTCATGTAGCCGTAGCCGCCGAACAGCTGGAGGCAGCGGTCCACCACCCGCTTGCACAGCTCGGTGTCCCACCACTTGACCATGGACGCGTCGGTGTTGGACAGCTCGCCGTCGGTGTGCTGCACCACCGCCCGGTCGGTGAACGCCCGGGCCACGGCCAGCTCGGTGGCCATCTCGGCCAGGGTGAAGCGGTTGTGCTGGAAGCTGCCGATGGGGCGGCCGAAGGCCTGCCGCTGTTTGCAGTACGCCAGCGTGTCCTCGAAGACCTTCTCCGCGGCGGCCAGCGCGGTCGCGCCGATCGCCACCCGCTCCCGGGGCAGGTTCTGCATGAGCGCGACGAACCCGCCGCCCTCCTCGCCGAGCAGGTTGGCGGCGGGCACCGTCACGTCGGAGAAGAACAGCTCCGAGGTGTCCTGCGCGTGCATGCCGACCTTCTCCAGGTTCCGGCCCCGCTCGAAGCCGGCCATCCCGCGCTCGGCCACGAGCAGGCTGATCCCCCGGTGCCCGGCGCCGGCGCCGGTCCGGGCCACCACGATGACCAGGTCGGCCAGCTGGCCGTTGGAGATGAACGTCTTCTGGCCGTTGAGCACGTAGCTGTCCCCGTCGCGGACCGCGGTGGTCCGGATGCCCTGCAGGTCGCTGCCCGCGCCGGGCTCACTCATCGCGATGGCGGTGATGAGCTCGCCCGAGCAGTACCCCGGCAGCCAGCGGTCCCGCTGCTCCGGAGTGCACAGCCGCAGGAAGTACTGGCCGATGATGTCGTTGTGCACGGCGAACCCCGGGCCGGTGGCCCCGGCCCGGGCGAACTCCTCGTCGAGGATCAGGTAGAAGCGGTAGTCCGGATGGCCCCCGCCGCCGTACTTCTCGTCCACGTCGATGCCGAGCAGGCCCGCCCGCCCGGCGGCCAGCCACACCTCGCGGGACACCACCCCGTCCCGCTCCCACTGACCGTGGTAGGGCGTCACCTCGCGGGCGATGAACTCCCGCACCATCTCCCGGAACGCGTCGTGCTCGGGGGTGAAGATGTCGCGGTGCATACCGCCGCCTCGCTGCCTCAGGCCGCCCCGCCCGCCTGGATGCCCGGCTGGCTCAGTTCAGGCGGCGGTGGATTCCGGAAGGTAGGCGGCCCACTGCGGGTCGCCGTCGTTCGCCGCCCCGATGAGCCGCCAGTGTGCCCCGCGCGGCGCGGCCGGGATCCGGGTCATGGTCCAGCCGAGTTCCTCGATCAGCCGGTCAGCCTTGCTGTGGTTGCAGCGCATGCAGGAGGCCACGCAGTTCTCCCAGGCGTGCGGGCCGCCTTTGCTGCGCGGGATCACGTGGTCGATGGTCTCGGCCTTGTGGCCGCAGTACGCGCACAGGTAGTTGTCCCGGCGCATCAGCGCACCCCGGGTCAGCGGGACCCGGCTGCGATGCGGAATCCGGACGTACCGGCGCAATCTGATCACCGAGGGCGTGACGATGACCATCGAGGAGGAGCGCAACAAGGCACCCTCCGAATCCTCGTGCACGACTTCGGCCTTCTCGCCCAGGACAAGGCACACCGCACGCCGCAGGCCGACCGTGGTCAACGGCTCATACGTCACGTTGAGCAGCAGTACCCGTCGCAAGCCCGCCTCCTGCCTGGTGCGGTAGGCAAGCACTAGTGTGCCGGGCCAGCCCCTGGGAGTCCAGGTAGGCCCCCTGGGGTCTCAGGGAGGCACAGCGTGCGAGCCACCAACAGCGTAACTGGCGGAGCCCGGGGAGGCATAACGCCGGCGTGGCGGTTCAGCGAAATGTCATTCCCATAGGGTGCGTTCATGACTGCCCCCGGCTCTCGCACGGCCCCCGCGGACCCGCAGGCACCGGCATATCCCCCGGCCCGCCGCGACGACCTGGCCGAGGATCTGCACGGCCACCGGGTGCCCGACCCCTATCGCTGGCTGGAGGACGCGGCCAGCGCGGACACCCAGGAGTGGCTGGCCGCCCAGGACACGCTGTGGGCCGCCGCGGAGGCCGGCCTGCCCGGGCGGTCCCGGCTGGGCGCCCGCCTCGGGGAACTGATGGCCGCCGGGTACGTCGGCGCCCCGGCCTGGCGCGGGCCGCGGCAGTTCTTCCTGCGCCGCCTGCCCAGGCAGGAGCACGGGGCGCTGCTGACCGCCGCGGCAGGCGAGCCGGAGCGGATGCTCGTCGACCCGGCGGCCCTGGATCCCGCGGGGCTGACCACGCTCGACTCCTGGCAGCCGGACCAGGAGGGCCGGCTGCTCGCCTACCAGCTGTCCTGCGGCGGGGACGAGGAGTCCGAACTCCGGGTGCTCGACGTCGTGTCCGGCGCGCCGGTGGACGGCCCCATCAGCCGCTGCCGCTACTCCCCGGTGGCCTGGCTGCCCGGCGGCCAGGCGTTCTACTACGTCCGCAAGCTCGCGCCGGACCAGGTCCCGCCGGGTGAGGAGCAGTTCCACCGCCGGGTCTACCTGCATACCGTCGGCACGCCCACCGAGCAGGACGTGCTGGTCTTCGGTGCGGGCCGGGACAAGACGAACTACTACGGCGTGTCGGTCAGCCGGGACGGCCGCTGGCTGGTGATCTCGGCGGCCCAGGGCACCGCTCCCCGCAACGACGTGTGGCTCGCTGACCTGACCGGATCCGGGCCGGCCGCGCCCCTGCTGCGGGTCGTGCAGGAGGGCGTGGACGCCCGGACCGGGATGCACGTGGGCCGGGATGGCCGGCTCTACGTCTTCACCGACGCGGGCGCGCCGCGGGGCAGGCTGGCGGTGGCCGACCCGGCGCACCCGGAGCCGGACCGCTGGCGCGACCTCGTCGGCCCGGACCCCACCGCGATCCTGACCGACTTCGCCGTCCTGGACGGCGCCGGCCTGGACCGCCCGGTGCTGGTGGTCTCCTGGACCAGGCACGCCGTCAGCGAGATCACCGTGCACGACCTGGCCACCGGCGAGCAGACGGGCACCCTGGCCCTGCCCGGGACCGGCCACGCAGGCGCCGGCGCCCGGCTGGGAACCACCGGGGGAATCAGCGCGCGGCCCGAAGGCGGGCACGAGGCGTGGTTCGGCTACACCGACAACACCACGCCGGCGGCCGTCTACCACTACGACGCGCGCACCGGGGAGGTCTCCCGCTGGGCCCAGGCCCCCGGCGCGGTCGAGGTACCGGACGTGCGCACCCGCCAGGTGACGTTCACCTCGAAGGACGGCACCGAGGTCGCGATGCTGGTCATCAGCGCCGGCCGGGAAGACGACCCCCCGGACCAGCCCCGGCCAGCCATCCTGTACGGCTACGGCGGCTTCGGCATCAGTATGGTGCCGGCCTACTCGGCCTCCGTCCTGGCCTGGGTGGAAGCCGGCGGCGTGTACGCGATCGCGGCGCTGCGCGGCGGCGGTGAGGAAGGCGAGGACTGGCACCGGGCCGGGATGCGCGAGCACAAGCAGGCCGTGTTCGACGACTTCCACGCGGCGGCGGAGGCTCTCGTCGCCGGCGGCTGGACCACCCCGGGGCAGCTGGGCATCTCCGGTGGCTCGAACGGCGGGCTGCTGGTCGGGGCGGCCCTCACCCAGCGGCCGGAGCTGTACCGGGCCGTGGCGTGCTCGGCCCCGCTGCTGGACATGGTGCGGTACGAGCGGTTCGGGCTCGGCCAGACCTGGAACGACGAGTACGGCAGCGCCGCGGACCCGGTGGAGCTGGGCTGGCTGCTCGGCTACTCCCCGTACCACCGGGTACGGCCGGGCACCCGGTACCCGGCCACGCTGTTCACCGTGTTCGACAACGACACCCGGGTCGACCCGGTGCATGCGTGGAAGATGTGCGCCGCGCTGCAGCACGCGACGTCGGCGCCGGGGCCGGAGCGCCCGGTCCTGCTCCGCCGGGAGCGGGAGGTGGGACACGGCGCCCGGGCGGTCAGCCGGTCGGTCGCGCTGTCCGCGGACACGCTGGCCTTCCTCGCCGCCCAGACCGGCCTGAGGCTCTGAGACGGCCACCGGCCGGGCGTGGCGTGAGCCCGCAGCGTGAGCCCGGGGCGTGGCCTCAGCCGCTGACCAGCGCCTCGCGGTAGTCCCGCACGGCCGGGAAGTCGCCGTGCTTGGTGGCCACCGCCTCGCCCAGCGACCGGGCCGAGCGCAGCACGATGCCGGGGCGATGCTGGCTGGGCAGGCCGAGCAGGGTGTCCTGGCTCACCCGCAGCGCCTCCTCGGGCTCGCCGGCCTGCAGCCGGCACCAGGCCTGGCCGAGGGTGACCAGCGCGCGGTCGAGGACCTCGGCCGGTGCGTAGAGCCGCAAGGCCTGCCCGAACGCGTCGTCGGCACCGCGGTTGTCGCCCAGGGTCACCAGCGCGTCGCCCTGGTGGAACAGCAGCTGCCGTTCGGTGTACCCGTACACGGTGTCCCGCCGCTCCTCCTCGGGCAGCTGGTCGAGCGTCTCGTGCGCCCGGTCCAGCGCCGCGCTGGCCCGGCGCACCTCGGCCCCGCCCGCGCCGCCGCGCCCGCCGGTGTCGCCCCGCGTGTTCCCGCCGGACCGGAGCCGGGCCAGCCGGGCCAGCGCCCGCGCCTCCACGACGGGGGCCATCACGCCGGCCACACAGGGCTGGTGCCCGGCCAGGTCGGCGGCGGCCCGGGCGGCCGCCGCGGCCTGCGCCGCATCCCCGTAGTACAGCGGCACGAGCGACTCACGGACGGCGACCCAGGCGCGCAGATGCCGGTCCCCGGTCTCGTCGGCGGCGGTCCGGGCGGTGCTGAAGAACGACCGGGCCAGCCGGTGGTCCCCGGCGTCGATCATGGTCATGCCGGCCAGCCCGGCCAGCCGCGCGGCCAGGCGGCAGAGCCGCTCCACGAACTCCAGCGGCTGGCGCTGCCCGCACATCCGCCGGACGTCACCGAGGTCGAGAAGCACGTCACAGAGCAGCCTCATCGGCGGCACCGTCATGTACTGCCGGCCGTACTCACTGGTCATCCCTTCCCAGTGGTCCAGCATCGCCACCGAAACGGTCGCCCCGAGCAGAGCCTCGTCCAGGCGGCGGCGGATCCGCTCGACTGCCCCGAAGAACCGGCCGTCGACGGCGGCCCCGGGGTCGGCCATCAGGCGCAGCAGGGTGCGGCGCACCAGGTCGTCGTCGACCTCGCTCACGCTCGGCTGGCCAGGGTGGGCCGATCCGGCGTCCGGGAGCGGGGGCGCCGCACCGGGTGACGCCGGAAGGGCTGGCGCGGCGGGGCCCGGGGCCGGCCGAGTCCTAGGGGCGGGGTGGTCGCGGCCGGGCGGCGCCGGCGCTGGCTGAGCCGGATCGGACGGCTCGAGCCCAGGCAATTGCGTGGCGGTCAGCCCGATCGGCCCCGCGACGGCCGCCGCGGGCCCGGGCGCACCAGGCTCCGCCGGGTCGGCTTCGCCCGCGCTGGGGACTGCGGTGAGTATCGGCGGCGCGGTCAGGCCGGCCCCGGGACGGCGCCGCTGTGGCCGGCGGCCCGGCCCGTTCCGCCCGGTCCCGGCGCGGCGGCAGTCGCCGGCCCGGACAGCGTCAGTACCGGGGCCCGGTGCCACTGCCCGCACAGGCAGGGACCCTCATAACCGAGGTCGGCCGGCTCGGCCTGATACACGCAGCACAGGTAGTGGAGGTACTCAGGGCCGGGCCGCTTCTGGCCGCCTTCGTAGGAGGACAGCAGGGTCTCGCTGAACCGCGGCGCGGTCCGCCCTTCGTTCACGTACCGCGCCCTGACCTGCGCGACCACGTCCGCGAGAGCGATGCCCAGCGCGAGCCGCTGGGCGCGGACCAGCCTGGTGCCGAAGGCGGGACCGCACTGGCTGTGGATCATGAGCGCGATGTCCGCGGCCGACTGGCCGCACGCCAGGCAGTGCGCCCGGATGGCCCGGGCCATCGAGATCTCCTGCCGGGCTTCCAGACCCGCGGGCCCCTGGACACCACCCGCGCCGGCCCGGGCCGGGCCGGCCACCGGCCTGGCTGACCTCGCTGAGCAGAAGCCGTGGTTCAGCCACGCTCACCTCTGACTGGGCGCGCCGTGCTCTCATGTCCAGTTCCTCCTCTGGGCCCCGTCCCGCGTCCGCCCCGCCGACCGAGCTAACTCACTGTTACATCTAAAGTGCTCTCCGCCGCCCAAATCAAGGAAATACCTACCCACGGTCCAGCCCTGAAACGATCCGTGCAATTCTCTATCTACACGTTGCATCCTGCACGCTCCCCCTGGGCTCCGTCATCACAATCGCGCGGACTGATACCAAACCGCTTCGGAGATATAACCCCGGTCACCGCGAGATGGCCGGGCCAGCCGGGCCCGCCGGCCACTATGGAGAGCGGCCCCGGCCTCGCCGCTGGCGTTCCCTGCCCAGCCCGGCCGGCTTCTCCCCCCGAGTGGTGAAAGGAATCCTCCGTGATCTCGCAAGCGCTCCTCGTGGCGCGCGCTCTCAGCCCCGCACCCAGCGACACCCTGGACTCCGTCTGTGCCGACAAAGGCCAGCCGCCGGGGATCGCCTGCCGTCTGGCCTGGGACATCCTGCACAACCGCACCGCCGCCGAACTGGTCAAGGTGTGGCTGGCCCAGCCGGCCAGCGCGGTACTGCGGATCGTCTTCGTGCTGCTGATCGCGATACTCATCCGGATCGCGGCGCACCGGCTGATCAACAAGGTCACCACCCGGGTGGCCCAGGGGGCAGGCAACGGGAAGGCCGACGCGGTGCTGCTCGGGGAGCGCCGGCGGCAGCGGGCCAAAGCCCTCGGCTCGATCCTGCGCAACGCGGCGTCGGTGCTCATCTTCGGCATCGCGGCAGTGACCATCGCCGGGGACCTCGGCCTCAACCTGGCCCCGGTGCTGGCCAGCGCGGGTGTCCTCGGCCTGGCCATCGGCTTCGGCGCGCAGAGCCTGGTACGCGACTTCCTGTCCGGGATCTTCATGCTGCTGGAGGACCAGTACGGGGTGGGCGACGTGATCAACGCGGGGGACGCCACCGGGACCGTCGAGGCGGTCAGCCTCCGGGTCACCCGGCTGCGCGACGTGAACGGGGTGGTGTGGCACGTGCGCAACGGGACCATCAACCGGATCGGCAACGAGTCCCAGGGCTGGGCCCGCGCCGTGGTCGACTTCCCCGTAGCCTACGACCAGGACCTGCCCGAGGTGCGCCAGACCATGAAGGACACCGCCGACCAGATGTGGACCGAACCCCGGTGGCATGACGTGATCATGGAGGAGCCGGAGGTCTGGGGGGTCGAGTCGGTGACCAGCGACGCCATCGTGATGCGGCTGGTGGCCAGGACGCTGCCGTTGCGGCAGTGGGAGGTGGCCCGGGAACTGCGGGAGCGGCTGAAGAACGCACTGGCTTCCGCGGCGGTGCGCGGGGAGCCGGTCGCCACGGCCATCGGCGCGGGCACCGGGACCCGGGGCCAGGGCCCCTTCGAGGGCTGAGCGGGCCCGACCCCCGCCCTCACCGCGTCCGCCTCCCCGGCGCGGGCACTACCCTGGAGCACGCGATGGACGACACCAGGGAACTGAGCTTCTACGAGGCGGCCGGCGGCGAGGAAACGTTCCGCCGCCTGACCCGCCTGTTCTACGAGGGCGTGGCCGCGGACCCCGCGCTGCGCGCCGTCTACCCCAGCAAGGACCTGGGGCCGGCCGAGGAGCACCTGCGGCTGTTCCTCATCCAGTACTGGGGCGGCCCGGCTACCTACAACGAGCTGCGGGGCCACCCGCGGCTGCGGATGCGGCACCGGCACTTCGCCATCGGCGAGGCCGAGCGCGACGCCTGGCTGCGCCACATGCGCGCCGCGCTCGACCAGATCGGGCTGGAGCCCGCGCTCGACGCCCAGCTCTGGGACTACCTGATCATGGCCGCGAACAGCCTGATCAACGTGCCCACCGGGCCGGACCGGCCCGACCTGGGGCTGAGCCCCGCGTAACGCGACCCAGCCCCAGCGCCTGGCCAACCGGCCTGGCCAGCCGTAGCCCGTCCGGTCAGCCCCGGGTCAGCTTGCGGTAGGTGACCGCGTGCGGCCGGGCAGCCTCCGCACCGAGCCGCTCGATCTTGTTCTTCTCGTAGGACTCGAAGTTGCCTTCGAACCAGAACCAGTTCGAGCCGCCTTCCCAGGCCAGGATGTGCGTGGCGATGCGGTCCAGGAACCACCGGTCGTGGCTGGTGATCACGGCGCAGCCCGGGAACTCCAGCAGTGCCCGCTCCAGCGAGCCGAGGGTCTCCACGTCCAGGTCGTTAGCGGGCTCGTCGAGCAGCAGCAGGTTGCCCCCCTGGCGCAGGGTGAGCGCCAGGTTGACCCGGCCCCGCTCGCCGCCGGACATCATCCCGGCCGGCTTCTGCTGGTCGGGGCCCTTGAAGCCGAACGCTGCCACGTAGGCCCGGCTGGGGATCTCCACGTTGCCCACCCGGATCGTGGACTCCCCGCCGGAGATGGCCTCCCAGACGTTCTTGGCCGGATCGATCCCGGACCTCAGCTGGTCCACGTAGGCGATCTTGACGGTGTCACCGACCTTGATGAGGCCCGAGTCCGGCTGCTCGTCGCCCACGATCATCTTGAACAGCGTGGTCTTGCCGACCCCGTTCGGGCCGATGACACCGACCAGCCCGTTGCGCGGCAGCGAGAAGCCGAGCCCGTCGATCAGGACCCGGTCACCGAAGCCCTTGGTCAGGTCGGTGACCTCGACCACCTGGTTGCCCAGCCGGGGGCCCGGCGGGATCTGGATCTCCTCGAAGTCGAGCTTGCGGTGCTTGTCCGCCTCGGCCGCCATCTCCTCGTAGCGCTCCAGCCGGGCCCGGCTCTTGGACTGGCGGGCCCGGGGGCTGGAGCGGACCCACTCCAGCTCGTCTTCCAGCCGCTTGCGGCGCTTGGCGTCCTTCGCGCCCTCGACCTTGATCCGGGAGGCCTTGGTCTCCAGGTAGGTGGAGTAGTTGCCCTCGTAGGGGTAGGTGTGGCCGCGGTCCAGCTCCAGGATCCACTGCGCCACGTTGTCCAGGAAGTACCGGTCGTGGGTGACCGCCACGACGGTCCCGGGGTACTTCTCCAGGTGCTGCTCCAGCCACTGCACGCTCTCCGCGTCCAGGTGGTTGGTGGGCTCGTCCAGCAGCAGCAGGTCCGGCTGGGACAGCAGCAGCTTGCACAAGGCCACCCGGCGGCGCTCTCCCCCGGACAGCACGGTCACGTCGGCCTCAGGAGGCGGGCAGCGCAGCGCGTCCATGGCCTGCTCCAGCTGGCTGTCCAGGTCCCAGGCGTCACGGTGGTCAAGCTGCTCCTGGAGCTTGCCCATCTGCTCCAGCAACTCGTCGGAGTAGTCCGTCGCCATCTTCTCGGCGATCTCGTTGTACTCGTCCAGCAGGGCCTTGGTCTCCGCCACTCCGTCCTGGACGTTACCCAGCACGGTCTTGCTCTCGTCCAGCGCCGGCTCCTGGCTCAGCAACCCCACCGTGAAGCCGGGAAACAAGCGCGCATCGCCGTTGGACGGCTGCTCCAGGCCCGCCATCATCTTCAGCAGGGTGGACTTGCCCGCACCGTTGGGTCCGACCACACCGATCTTGGCCCCGGGGAAGAACGCCAGCGTCACTTCGTCAAGGAGGACCTTGTCGCCCTTCACCAAGCGGGCGGCATGCATCTGATAGATAAATTCCGGCATGCTCCAAGGTTAGGGGCATCAGCGCAGCGGGTCGGACGGCCCGGCGCCCGGGGGAAGCGTGCACACCCGGTCCCGGCCCGACTTCTTCGCCCGGTACAGGGCGGCGTCGGCCGCGGCGAGCAGCTCGAACAGGTCGCTGCCGTCCACGCCCAGCGCGGCCACCCCGATCGAGACGGTGACGGTGACCGTGTCGCCGCGGGCCTGCACGGCGATGTCCCGGACCCGCCCGCGCAGCCGTTCGGCGATGTGACAGGCCTCTTGCTGCCCCGCCCCGGGCAGTACGGCCACGAACTCCTCGCCGCCGAACCGGCCCAGCACGTCGCAGGCCCGCACGTGCTGGCCGAGCGTGCTGGCCGTCGCCGCGAGCAGCTCGTCGCCGGCCAGGTGCCCGTAGGTGTCGTTCACCCGCTTGAAGTGGTCGATGTCCACCAGCAGGACCGCGGCAGGCACGCTGAGCCGCCGGGCCCGGCGGATCCACCGCTCCGCGTCCCGCTGCCAGGCCACGGCGTTGAGCAGGCCGGTCTTGGGGTCGGACTGGGCCGCGGCGCGCAGCTGCTGGTGCAGCAGGCTGCGCTGGAGCAAGATGACCGGCGGCAGCGCGACGACCAGCATGACCCAGCTGAACGTGCAGGCGATGGTGACCAGCACGCCCGCGCACAGCCCGGCCGCGTTGACCAGCAGGCTCTCGAAGTCCCGGGTGGCGCCCGGCCGGAAGGCCCCGGGCCACGACTCGCCTGGCCGCGCAGCCCGCCCGGCCAGGGCGATCAGGATCGCGTTGACGAGCACGAACAGCGCGGCACAGCACGCGGCCCCGAGCACCATCACCGGATCGCGCAGCCACGGTCCATGCGGGTGGACCAGGCTGGACAGGCCGTGGAACAGGAACGAGCTGGCCGCCCCGGCCAGGCCCAGCGCGGCCGCCGTGAACGCCCGCCAGTACAGCGGTCCCTGCCGGGCCCGCCAGTGCGCGTACCCGCCGATCAGCACCGGGCCTAGCAGCGCGTACTCCGGCGGCAGCAGCAGCGCGGCCGGGAGCCACCAGGCGGTGAGCAGATCATGGGTACCCGGCGGCGGCGCTCCCCCGCGCCGGGTCGCCTCGACGCAGACCACCCCGCAGCCGAGGACGGCCGCGAAGAGCCCCAGCTGGCCGGTGTGCGGCTGCAGCCGGGACAGCTGCCAGGCGGCCAGGAGAAACTCCGTGGCGGTGACCGCGATCAGGTACGCGCGCAGCCGCCGCCGGCGGGGCAACCGCTCGAAGGCCCATGGCGCTTCGGGGCGGTCCCCTGACCCGCCGCGGTCCTCACAGTGCATCGTGCGCTGTACTGCCGACATGCCACCTGTCCATCACTGCCGCAGGCAGGCCCCTCCGGCATTTCGGTCACATTCCGTATTCGAGAAGCGGCCGAACTATGACGCTGGGTAACAGCGTAGGGCCAAGGGGCCTGCCTGGCAGGCAATTTCGCGGAACCGGCCCGGCGGGTCCTCAGAACGGCGCGGACACCCCCGCGGGCTCGCCGGCACCGTCCAGCACGGCGCCGTCCAGGCTGGCGCCGTCGAGGCCAGCGCCGTCCAGGCCGGCCGCGGCCAGATCAGCAGGGTCGAGAGCGGCCAGCGCCGCGTCAGTTCCGCTGCGGGAGCTGAGCGCGGCCATCGCCTCTTCCGCGCCGTCCAGGCCAGCCTCAGCCCCGAGCCCGCCAGGGTGCCTGGCCTCGGCGCCGCTGCCGCCCGGCGCGCCGGTCCCGGGCGTCCCGTTCTCGGCCGCGGGCCGGCGGGGCCGCTGGAAGCTGGCCACGCCGCGGGCCAGGTCGTGCCCGACCGAGGTGGCCTCGATCTCGACCGCCAGCCGTGAGACGCCGTCCTTCTCGTACGGCCGGACGTGAAGCCGGCCCTTGACCAGCACGGGCTCGCCCTTGTGCAGGCACTTCGCGACGTTGTCGGCCAGCGCCCGCCAGCACAGCACGGTGACGAACGACGTCTCCCCGTCCGTCCACTCACCCGTCTCCCGGTCCACCCACCGCGGAGTGCAGGCCACCCGCAGCGTGACGCTGGAGATACCCCGGGTCGTGAAGCGGAACCGCGGCTCGCGGGCCACATACCCGGCCAGGAACACCTGTGCCTCGTTGATCATGCCATCCTCCTGGGTCTGCCCGGCGGCCCGGCGAGCGGCGCCGCCCGCGGCGGCACGGTGCCGCCCGCTGCCGTCCACGATCACCGCCGGAGACGGGAGCGGGCCACGCCGAACCGGGTTCTGTGGACAGCAGTGCCCACCCAGGAAGGTTGTGGACAAGGAGGCGGAAAAGGGCAGTACCGGATGCGACAATCCGGCTGCTGCGCACTAGCCCTGCGACCCGAACGCCGGCCCCAGGCGACCAGGGGCCGGGCCGGGTGATCCGGACACCGGCCCCCGGATCACCCGGTCACCGGCCCTGGCTACGCGGAGACGAGCTCGGAGGGCTCGGCGATCACGTCGACCAGGGCGCCGTTGCGCATCACGGTGATGGCCATCGGCCGCCCGATCGCCTCAGCGAACATCAGCCGCTGCAGATCCTGCGCCGCGCTCACCGGGTGGCCACCGGCACTCACCAGCAGGTCCCCGGCCCGCAGTCCGGCCCGGTCGGCCGGGCCGCCCGCCACCACCTCGGCCACCCTCAGCCCGGTGGACCGCCCGACCCGCTCGGACAGCATGGCCGGGAGGGGGGCGGGGACACTGACCAGGCCCAGGTAGGCCCGCCGGACCTTGCCGTGCTGCATGGCGCGGGATGATGCCCCGCGTCGTCGCGTTGACCGGGACGGCCAGGCCCAGTCCGACCCCGGCCACGGCGGTGTTGATGCCGACCACCCGGGAGTGGCTGTCGGCGAGCGCCCCGCCGGAGTTGCCCGGGTTCAGCGCCGCGTCGGTCTGGATCACATCCTCGATCAGCCGTCCCGCGCCCGCGCTGCGGGTCGGCAGGGACCGGCCCAGGGCGCTGACCACCCCGGCGGTGACCGAGCCGGCCAGGCCGAGGGGGTTGCCCACGGCCACCACCAGCTGGCCGACCACCAGTTCGTCCGCCTCGCCCAGGACGGCGGGCGGCGGGGTGGTCCCGGACGCCCGCAGCACGGCCAGGTCGGACAGCGGGTCGGCCCCGACCACACGGAACGGGCTGGTGGAGCCGTCCGCGAACGCGGCCGTGCCGGACGTGGCCCCGCCCACCACGTGCGCGTTGGTGAGCATGAAGCCGTCCCCGGTGAAGACGACGCCCGAGCCCAGGCTTTCCCCGCCCCGCCCGCCGCGGCTGCCACTGTTGCGGCCGGGCTGGGGCACTCGCAGGCTGGCCACCTTGCCGGTGAGCTCGGCCGCGACCCCGGCCACGATCTGCGAGTAGCTGTCCAGTGGTTGCTTATCTGGCACGCTGCCTCCTACCCCGGCGGATCCGGAGAGAGTGCAGATCCTGCTGGGGATTACATAAGTACAACTTGTGCAGTTCCTAACGCCAGCCCGCGGCCCAGGCTTCCCCCTGGGTTACGCCGTCGGCGGAACGGCAGACGGGTGACCTCTGGGCGGCTCTCTTCGCGGGCCGGCGAACCGCTGGGCGCT
>CAWAES010000046.1:0-111955 GCA_963781085.1 uncultured Actinomycetes bacterium | reverse complement strand
TGCCGTACTCGTGGATCTTCCGGTAGATGGTCGCCCGGGACATCCCCAGCGACTTGGCCGCCTTGACCTTGTTGCCCTGGTAGTCGAGCAGACCCTGGACGATCGCGTCGCGCTCCATGGACTCCAGCGGGGACAGCAGCCGCCTGCTCACCGTCCAGCATTCCGGCGGAAGGTCGGCCGGCTGGATGGACCCGGTGCGCCGCTTCTGCATGACCCGCTTGAGCACCTGCCACAGCTGCTCGGTGTTGCCCGGCCACTTCGACCGCAGCAGCAGCTGCATGGCCTCGGGCGAGCAGGTCAGGCGGCCGTGCTGGCCGAGCTTGGCCACGAAGAACGGCACCAGGACGTGCAGGTCCTCGATGTGGTGGCGCAGCGGCGGCAGCTCGACCGTGCTGGGGAAGAAGCGCAGCAGCTTGGTCAGGTCGCCGTGCGCGCGGCTGCGGTCCAGGGTGACCGCCACCCACAGGTCGTGCTGCCGCGAGGCGGTCCTGGCCTCCTGGAGCGCCGAGGTCAGCGCGTTCAGCTGCCGGGCGTTGAGCACGTCCACGTGCCTGATCACCAGCGAGCCCTCGCCGTCGAGCAGCTCGCGGCGGGCCCGCAGCAGCCAGTCGGTGTCGGCGGCCTCGGTCGCGTCGAGCACGTAGAACCGCTCCGCCGGGTTGCGGCGCTGGTGCACCGCGCGGACCACGGTCAGCTTGCCGACCCCCGGCTCCCCCTCCAGGGCGAGCCATTCTCCCGAGTCGTAGATGGTCTCGACCTGCCGGCAGCCGCGCAGCCAGAGCGCCCCGCCGCCGACCAGCCCGGGCAGGGACATGGGGGGCTTGCCGGCGCCGTCCGCGGCGGGCCGCTGGCTGGCCGGCTCGATGAGCTTCACGTGCACGACGCCGCCCGCGACGTGATCATCGCCGCGGACCGGCCGGCAGTACATCCGGGCCTGGATCCCGCTGGGCAGCTCGACGGACACCGCGCCCGCCTGCTGGCTGGCCAGCATCTCAGCCGCCTGGCCGAGCAGCACGCCCTGGTCGCCCGGGTCGAGGACCTGGCGGGCGTACTCGTTCATCATGACGACGTCGTTGTTCAGGGCCAGCACGATCCCGCTGGTGCGCCGGCAGGCCCGCATGTACTCCTGCATGAGCTGGAGTTCCCGCGCGCTGCTGTCGGCCAGCATGGCCTGGGTGATCTGGTCCGCGGTGGTCTTGGCCAGCGCGATCAGCAGCGGGTCGGCGTCTCTGCGCCAGCAGGTCAGGTTGACCGCGCCGACGGCCTTCCCGGAGATCGGGTCGTGGATCGGCACCCCGGCGCAGGCCAGGTCCTCGAGGTCTTCGGCGTAGTGCTCGTGCCCGAACACGGCCGCGGGCTGGCCGCCTTCCAGCGCGGTGCCGATCCCGTTGGTGCCGACGTACTCCTCGGCGTAGCTGAAGCCCGGCGCGAGCTGGACCCCGTCCAGGTGACGTTCCAGGTCGTGGTCGGCGGTCATCCGGGTGAGCACGACGCCCGCGGCGTCGGTGAGGATGACGCTGATCGGCTGCCCCTCCAGGTGCTGGCGGAGGTTGCGCAGCACGGGCATGGCGTTGCGGGTCAGCGGGGTATCAAGATTCGGGTCCCGGACGTACGGCAGCGTTACCCGGTCGGCGGCTACCTTCCACTGCCGGGAGCGCCACCAGGACGCCAGGATCGGCTCACGTACTTCGCTCGGCCGGACCGACTCGGCCGTCAGGAAACGCTCCCGCGTCTCGGCCAGCCCCTTGCTGTCGGCCGAGGCTGGCAGGTGCACTGCTGTGGGCACCATCGGGCCTCCGTACCTCCCGGTACGCCCGCGCAAGCACTCAGCTCGCGGTCGCGCATCCCGGGTTCGCGTCTTACCTACCCAAAATAAGTGTGGCGTTACCGATACCTGTCTCAAGTTGAGACCGGCAGCCCCACGGCGGCGGAGTTTTGATCGGGGGACACCGGCTTACTTACGCTTGCCCGCTGAAGAATCCGGAGGTGCTCATGAATCAACCAGGTATGCCCCCGGATGAGACCTTCAACCCCTGGAGCGTCGTCAACCTGGTCTTTCATCACCTCGCTGACCAGGGATTGCATCCGGTCCTGGGTGAATCGGGCGACCCCGGCCCCCCCGCCGCGGCCCTGCTCCGCTGCCTGGGCATCGAGCCGGCCGCCGAGGGTAATCAGCGTAACTCCCAGGAGGTCCAGGACCAGCTGGCCGAACTCCGGAACATCTTCTTCGGTGAGCGCTGAGTTCTACCGCAGGCGGCCGCCGCGCAGGTCGGGGGCGTACCAGACGGGCCTGTCTCATGTTGAGAGCCCGGCCCCCGCTTTTACAGGTTGTTATTCGGCACATAGGGACTTTCGAGCGGGACTCGTGCATCCGGCCGCCGGCGAGGCGCTGGTGGCGCAGATGAGCCAGACCGCAGGCACGAGGCCTAGCGGGAACCCACAAAGGGGAAAGGGGTGACCATGAGTCGCCAGAGTGTGGCCAAGGCCCACCAGAAGATCCAGGAACTGTCCTGGGAACCCATGTATCACGAACCGGTGTCGCAGTACGGGACGGACTACTCGTTCCGTAAGGCATCCAAGAAGGACCCCCTGAAGCAGGTCCTGCGCTCTTACTTCCCGATGCAGGAGGAGAAGGACCACCGCGTCTACGGGGCCCAGGACGGCGCCATCCGCGGCAACATGTTCCGCCAGGTGCAGGAGCGCTGGCTGGAGTGGCAGAAGCTGTTCCTGTCCATCATCCCGCTCCCGGAGATCTCGGCCGCGCGGGCCATGCCGCTGCTGTTCCGCACCGTGCCCAACCCGGAACTGCACAACGGCCAGGCGATCCAGATGATCGACGAGGTACGCCACTCGACGATCCAGCAGAACCTGAAGCGCCTGTACATGAACAACTACATCGACCCGGCGGGCTTCAACAACAGCCTGCGGAACTTCCAGAACGACTACTGCGGGACGATCGGCCGGCAGTTCGCCGAAGGGTTCATCACTGGTGACGCGATCACCGCGGCGAGCATCTACCTGACGATCGTGGCCGAGACGGCGTTCACCAACACGCTGTTCGTGGCCATGCCCGCCGAAGCCGCCGCCAACGGCGACTACCTGCTGCCGACGGTGTTCCACTCGGTCCAGTCGGACGAGTCGCGGCACATCAGCAACGGGTACGCCACCCTCCTGATGGCCCTGGCCGACGAGGAGAACCACCAGCTGCTCGAGCGCGACCTGCGCTACGCGTGGTGGAACAACCACCGCGTGGTGGACGCCGCCATCGGCACGTTCATCGAGTACGGCACCAAGGACCGGCGCAAGGACCGTGAGTCCTACGCCGAGATGTGGCGCCGGTGGATCTACGACGACTACTACCGCAGCTATCTCGTGCCGCTGGAGAAGTACGGGCTGGTCATCCCGCACGACCTCATCGAAGAGGCGTGGAACCAGATCTGGAACAAGGGCTACGTGCACGAAGTAGCCCAGTTCTTCGCCACCGGCTGGCTGGCGAACTACTGGCGGATCGACCCGATGACCGACACCGACTTCGAGTGGTTCGAGTACAAGTACCCGGGCTGGTACGACAAGTACGGCAAGTGGTGGGAGAACTACAACCGGCTGTCGCATGCCGAACGGGCACCACCCGATCGTGGCCGAGAGCGTCGACTACGTGTACCCGCACCGCTGCTGGACCTGCATGGTGCCCTGCCTGGTCCGCGAGGACATGGTCATCGACGAGGTTGACGGCCAGGTCCGCACCTACTGCCACGAAGAGTGCCGGTGGACGGACGTGGAAGCGTTCCGGCCCACCTACCAGGGCCGTTCCACCCCGAACATGGGCCAGCTCATCGGCAAGCGCGAATGGGAGACCCTGTACCACGGCTGGAACTGGGCCGACGTGGTGTCCGACATGGGTTACGTCCGGGACGACGGCAAGACCCTCGTCGCCCAGCCGCACCTGAACCTGGACCCGAGCAAGATGTGGACCCTGGACCACCTGCGCCGGATGGGACCGGTGCTGAGCCCGAACGTCATCCTCAACGAGATGACGCCGGAAGAGAGGGCGGCCTTCAAGGCCGACTACAACAAGCAGGGCCCGGCGGGCCGTCCCGCACCTGTGGACGCCTGACCGAACCTAGCTAGACCGGGAGGTGGGCCGCAGGCCAGGCCCTGCGGCCCCCTCCCAACCACTTCTCCGAGGCGATTTCCCACGATCCGCGAGGGGGCCATGGCCGACAAGCACGTCGTACGGTTCGAGCCGGTCGGCATCGAAATCGAGGTTCGCGAGGATCAGACGATCCTGCGGGCCGCGGCCGAGCAGGGCGTCATGCTCATGCACGGCTGCAAGGAAGGCCAGTGCGCCGCGTGCAAGTCGTTCATCCTCGAGGGCGAGGACATCGAGCACGACCGGTACTCGACCTTCGCGCTCCCTGACTACGAGCTCGATGAGGGCTACACCCTGCTGTGCCGGGCGCACGCCTACGAGGACGTCACCATCGAGCTGCTCAACTACGACGAGGAGATGATCCGGTCCGGCCTGCCGATCCAGGAGGGCGTGGCGGAGGTGGTGTCCAAGGACGCGGTCACCCACGACATGCGCCACCTGGTCCTGCGGCTGCTCGAGCCGGACGAGATCAAGTACTTCCCCGGCCAGTACATGGACATCGCGGTGCCCGGGACGGAGGAGGTGCGGTCCTTCTCGATGGCGAACACCTCCAGCCGCGAAAGCGGGCTGCTGGAGTTCATCATCAAGGTCTACCCGGACGGCGTGTTCTCCAGGTTCCTGGCCGAGAGGCTGGCCGAGGGGGACCGGCTCGACCTGAGCGGCCCGTTCGGGGTCTTCACCCTCCGCGAGGGCGAGAACGACCTGGTCTTCGTCGGCGGCGGGGCGGGCATGGCCCCCATCCTGTCGCTGCTGCGCACCCTGGCCGAGCGCGGCATCCAGCGCAAGGCCACCTTCTTCTACGGCGCCCGGGCCAAGCGGGACCTGTGTTTCGAGGCCGAGCTGCACCAGCTCGAGGAGAAGCTGCCGAACTTCCGGTACATCCCGGCGCTGTCCGAGGCGGACGTGGATGACCAGTGGGACGGCGAGACCGGCTTTGTCACCGACGTGGTCAAGCGGCACGCCGCCGACCTGACCGGAGCCCACGCCTACGTCTGCGGCCCGCCACCCATGGTGGAGGCGGCCCTGCCGCTGCTCGCGCAGCTGGGCGTGGAAGAGAAGCGAATCTATTACGACAAGTTCACCACCACCGGGGATCCCGGCCAGCAGTGAGGAGCAACGGACGTGCCTGCAAGCCCACCGGCAGAGCCGCTGGTGGCAATCCGCGCCTGAACTCTCACGATGAAGGAGAGACCTCATGACAACCGCTCCAGAACGCAGTGTTCCCAAGCCGGTCTTTACCGACGCGGAGGCCGGGGCGAAGGAATTCCCGGACTCGAACGCCCGCCGGTTCAACTACTACACGCCCGCCAAGCGCAAGCAGACCCACTACGAGGACGTGACGGTCGAGGTCCAGCCCGACCCGCGGCACTACCTCGCCCAGGGCTGGCTCTACGGTTTCTCCGACGGCCGGGGCGGGTACCCGCTGGACTGGACGGCCCTCAAGTCCTGGGGCTCGGACCGGCCGGAGCCCGAGCGTTACCCGGGCTCGGGCGGCAAGGGCTACGACTGGCCGGCGCTTGGGTGGCACGAGTTCCGCGACCCCAACGAGGAGTGGGAGCTCACGTTCTACCGCTACAACTCCAACGTCGTCCGGCAGCTGAACCAGAACATCGACGCGGCCAGGCAGGCGAAGGCGTTCGAGCAGTGGAACCGGAGCTGGGTGACCTTCGTCGAGCGCAACGTCGGAGCCTGGATGCACGTAGATCACGGGCTGGGGCTTTACCTCTTCGCTAACGCCAACCGGCGGGCGCCCACCAACATGCACAACAACGCGATCTCGGTGAACAGCATGCACCGGATCCGGGCCGCCCAGGACCTCGCGCTCTACAACCTCAGCCTGACCGAGGAAATCGAGGGCTTCGACGGCACGGCGCACCTGGAGACCTGGAACAGCGACCCGGCCTGGCAGGGCGTCCGGGACGTCGCCGAGCAGATGACCGCCATCGACGACTGGTGCGAGGCGATCTTCGTGGCCAACGTGGTCTTCGAGCCGCTGGTCGGCGAGCTGTTCCGCAGCCAGCTGGTGCAGCACGCGGCCCCGCGCAACGGCGACTTCGTCACCCCCACGGTGGTCGGCGCGGAAGAGTACGACTACGCCGAGCGTGACCTGCGCTACACGCGGCCCATGTTCGAACTGCTGACCAGCGACCGTGAGTTCGCCGACCAGAACAAGGCCAAGCTCCAGGAGTGGCTGTCGGTCTGGACGCCCAAGGCCATCGCCGCCTCCCGGGCGCTGCAGCCGCTGTGGTCGCAGCCCGAGTCGAAGCCCCCCCGGTTCGAGGACGGCCTGGACGCGCAGAAGGCTCGTTTCAGCGGCATCCTCTCCGACCTGCACCTGGAAAACCCGAAGGAGCTGGCCCAGTGACGACGTACAAGACCACCGAGAGCCCGTTCAAGTCCGACAGCACCGCCTCGAACCAGTGCGGCGTCACCCTGATGAACAACCAGGTCGGGGCCGTGGTCGCCGAGGTCATGAGGGAAAAGCCCAACGTGTCCGTGCGTTTCCTGCCCTCGATGATCCGGGTCGACGCGATCGGCCGGATGGACTTCGTCTACGACGAGATCTCCGAGGCGCTCGGCGAGGAGCCGGGTTCTTCGACTCCGCGGAGTTCGAGGAGAACATGTCCACCCACTACGGCCGGATGATCCACGAGGATGACCGGACGATCATGTTCGCCAACCCGGAGGACGCGGCCGAGTACATCGGCTTCGACCTCACCGATCTCACCCCGACCAGCTAGCCCGGCGTCCAGCGCTTCAGCACCGGACCCCGACGAGGAGGAACCGTGTACGAAAAGGACGGCGAGAAGTACTTCGTTGTCGATAGTCATATGCACTACTGGAACGCCGCTCCGGACAACTGGGTCAAGGGAGCCGAGCAGTACGCCAAGGGCTGGATCGAGTGCTTCCACGCCTACCAGGGCCTGGGCCCGCCTGAGACCCACTGGTCGATCGAGCACTTCCAGAAGTACTCCGAGGACGACCTGATGAAGGACGTCTTCGAAGACGGCTACGTGGACGTGGCGGTCTTCCAGCCGACGTACCTGAAGGAGTGGTACTCGGAGGGCTTCAACACCACCGAGCGCAACGCCGAAGATGGGGAAGCGGCACCCGGGCAAGTTCATTTACAACACCCGGTTCGACCCCCGCGACGGTGACCCAGGGCTGGAAGAGCTCAAGAGGAACGTCGACACCTACGGCTCGAAGGGCGTCAAGCTCTACACCGCCGAGTGGAACAACGGCTCCCGGGGCTACAAGCTGTCCGACCCCGGCGCCTACCGGTTCCTGGAGGCGGCCCAGAGCCTGGGCATCAAGAACGTCCACGTGCACAAGGGCCCGACGATCTGGCCGCTGGACAAGGACGCGTTCGACGTCTCCGACATCGACCACTGCGCGACCGACTTCCCCGACCTGAACTTCATCGTCGAGCACGTCGGCCTGCCCCGGATCGAGGACTTCTGCTTCATGGCGACGCAGGAGCCCAACGTCTACGCCGGCCTGTCCGTGGTCATCGGCGGCCTGATGTACGCCCGGCCGAAGTTCTTCGCCAGGGTCATGGGCGAGCTGCTGTTCTGGGTCGGCGAGGACAAGATGACCTTCGGCAGCGACTACGGCATCTGGGAGCCGAAGTGGCAGATCGAGGGCTTCGTGGACTGGGACTACCCCAGCGACGAGTTCTCCGACTTCCCCAGGGTGAACACCGACACCAAGAAGAAGATCCTGGGCCTGAACGCGGCCAAGCTGTACGACATCGAGGTCCCGGCCGAGTTCCAGATCAAGGACACCAGCGCCCCGGCGGCGCAGGATGACGCCAAGCTGGTCGAAGACGACCCGCAGCTGGTTACGGGAGCATGACTGTTTCCGCCACCAGCGGATCACGTCGCACTGGTCCAGGTGAGGCCGTCAGGCCGCCTGGGCCAGCGCGCGTCCTCGCCGCGCTGGAGACGGTGCGCGACCCGGAGCTGGACGAGCCGGTAACCTCGCTCGGCTTCGTGGCCTCGTGCACCGTCTCCCCGGACGGGGACGCCCAGGTCCGGCTGCGGCTGCCCACCTACTTCTGCGCGCCCAACTTCGCCTTCCTGATGGTGGCCGACGCCTATGACGCGGTGTCCGCCACCCCCGGGGTGCGCCGGGCGGAGATCGTGCTCGAAGACCACTTCGCCTCGGACGCCATCAACGGCGGGGTAGCCGCGCGGGCCGGATTCGCCCAGTCGTTCGACGGGGAGGCGGTCGGCGAGCTGCACGAGCTGCGGGCCGACTTCCTGCGCAAGGCGGTCATGGCCGGCACCGACCAGGTCTGCCGGCCGCTGCTCGCCGCCGGGACCGACCCGGCCAGCCTGCCGGGGATGACCCTCGGCGAGGTGCCGCCCTCCGCCGCGCTGCAGCGGCTCCGCGAGCGCCGGGCCGAGCTCGGCCTGCCCGCCGATGACGACGCGTGGCTGCTGATCGACCCGAAGACCGGGGAGCAGGTCCGCCCGGACTCCCTGCGCATGCATCTGGGGCGGGCCCGGCTGACCCGGACCAGCATCGAGGCGAACGGCAGCATCTGCCGCGGCATGCTGCAGCACCGATACGACGACACGGCCGGGCTAGGTCATAAGCCCCAGGCCGAGGAGGACCAATGAAGGCCGTCCGCTTGCACGCTTTCCACCAGCAGCCGGTGATCGACGAGGTACCGGAGCCGGCTGTGCACGGCCCGCTCGAGGTCCTCGTGAAGATCGGCGGGGCCGGCGTCTGCCGTACCGACCTGCACATCATCGAGGGCCAGTGGGACGCGGCCATGGGCACCCCGCTGCCCTACATCCTGGGTCACGAGAACGCCGGGTGGGTAGCCGAGATCGGCTCGGCGGTCACCAACGTGGCCCTGGGCGACACCGTGATCCTGCACCCCACCCCGACCTGCGGGCTGTGCCGGGCCTGCCGGGCCGGCGACGACATGCACTGCACCGGGGACAGCTCGTTCCCGGGCCTGTCCCGCGACGGCGGGATGGCCGAGTACCTGCTCACCTCGGCCCGGGCCTGCGTGAAGCTGGACCCCTCGACCCAGCCGCAGGACGTGGCGGCGCTGGCCGACGCGGGCATTACCGCCTACCACGCGGTCCGCAAGGCCCTCCCGCTGCTCTACCCGGGCACGACCGCCGTGGTGATCGGCGCGGGCGG
This sequence comes from uncultured Actinomycetes bacterium, assembly GCA_963781085.1. Taxonomy (GTDB): domain Bacteria; phylum Actinomycetota; class Actinomycetes; order Streptosporangiales; family Streptosporangiaceae; genus RYN-230. The sequence continues at coordinate 102,645 of CAWAES010000046.1, read as the reverse complement.
GCTGGGCCACATCGGCATCCAGTGCCTGGCCGCGCTGTCCGCGACCACCATCGTGGTGGTGGACCGGAACCCGGACGCGCTCAAGCTGGCCGAGCAGCTCGGCGCGAGCCACACCGTGGTCGCCGACGGCACCCAGGTGGACGCGGTCAAGGACCTGACCGGCGGGGCCGGCGCCCACGTCGTGCTGGACTTCGTGGCCGAGCAGGGCGCCGAGATGGACGGCTGGAACATGACCGCCCCGGCCGGTTCCTACTTCGTCATCGGGTACGGCGGCACGCTGGAGATCCCCACGCTCGACATCATCTCCACCGAGCGCAACATCGTCGGTAACATCGTCGGCACCTACAACGACCTGGCCGAGCTGATGTCGCTGGCCGAAGCGGGCAAGGTCACCCTGCATACCCGCACCTACCCGCTGACCAGCGCCGTGGAGGCGTTCGCGGATCTGGATGCGGGCCGGGTGCGCGGCCGCGCCATTCTCGTCCCCTGACTACCGCCACTGACTGAGAACACGTCCTAGGAGGACCTGATGGCTAAGGAACTGCGTTTCGGCGCGGAAGCGCGCAGCCTGCTGCTGGCCGGTGTAGACAAGCTGGCCGAAGCCGTGAAGTCAACGCTGGGGCCCAAGGGACGCAACGTCATCCTGGAAAAAATTACCGGAACCCCGGTGGTGACCAATGACGGCGTGACCATCGCCCGCGAGATCCATCTGGCCAACCAGTTCGAGAACATGGGCGCCCAGCTGGTCAAGGAAGCGGCCATCAAGACCAACGACGTGGTCGGGGACGGCACCACCACGGCCACGGTCCTGGCCCAGGCCATCATCACCGAGGGCATGCAGGCCATCGACGGCGGCGCCAACCCGGTGCTGGTCAAGCGGGGTATCGACGTGGCGGTGGACCGGCTGGTCAACCACCTGCAGGGGGTGGCGCACCCGGTGGCCACCGAGCAGGACTACCGCCGCGTCGCCGCGATCTCCGCGAACGACGACGACGTCGTGGGCGCGGTGATCGCCAAGGCGCTGCACACGGTGGGCGACGACGGCATCGTCACCGTCGAGGAGTCCAACGCGAACGGGATGAGCGTCAACTTCGTCGAGGGCTTCCAGTTCGACAACGGGTACCTGTCGCCGTACCTGGTGACCAACCCGGCCAGCCTCGAAGCGGTGCTGGACGACCCCTACGTGCTGCTGTCCAGTGAGAAGATCACCAAGGTCCAGCAGCTGATGCCGGTGCTGGACAAGATCATGCGCGAGCCCCGGCCGCTGGTCATCCTGGCCGAGAACGTCGAGGGCTCGGCGCTGTCCATGCTGGTGCACAACCACGTCAACGGGATCTTCCAGGCCGTGGCGGTCCGGGCGCCCGGCTTCGGTGACCGGCGGCTGCGCAAGCTGGAGGACATCGCCGCGGTCACCGGCGGCGCGGTGGTCAGCAAGCACTCCGGGTTCTCGCTGGAGACCATCACCCTGGAGCAGCTGGGCCGGGCCGGCCAGGTCCGGGTCACGGCCGACCACACCGCCATCATCGGCGGCTCCGGCTCGGCTGAGGACGTCGAGTTCCGGCTGGGCCAGTTGCGCGCCGAGGTGGACCGGGCCCAGTTCGGGATCGACGAGGACGTGCTCAGCGAGCGGATCGGCGCCCTGTCCGGCAAGGTCGCGGTGATCCGGGTGGGCGCACCCACCCCGGCGGAGCTCAAGGAACTCCAGCACCGGGTCGAGGACGCGCTGGCCGCGACCCGGGCGGCCATGGCCGAGGGCATCGTGGCCGGCGGCGGTGCGGCGCTGCTGCATGCCTCGGGCGCGCTGGACGACCTCCAGGTCAAGGACGACTACGCGACCGGCGTGGAGATCGTGCGCCGGGTCCTGACCGCCCCGGCGTACCTCATCGCCGCCAACGCCGGCTACTCCGGTGAGGAGGTCGTGGCCCAGATGACCCAGCTTGGCCAGGACGAGGGCTTTGACGCACTTCAGGGCCGGTATGGCAACATGATCGACATGGGCATCATTGACCCGCTGCGGGTCGCGCGGTCTGCGTTGCAGAACGGGGCGTCCGTGGCGGGCCTGCTGCTCACCACCAACACGCTGGTCGCCGAGGAGCAGACGCCGTGGGGCGGCAGCCGCTCGCTGATGACCGAGTTCGGGCCGCTGGATGAGGGCCTGAACCAGCCGTCGCCCGACTCCAGCACCCCGCAGTCCCTCGGCCTCGGCCCGTCGGTCGGCTAGGGCAGCTGGTCCATGGCGGCAGATCCCGCGCTCCGGCCGCCTTCGGACCCAACCCCAGACCCGCCCGCACCCCGTGCGGGCGGGTCCGGGGTCCGGGCAGCTGAGCCCGCTGCGCCTGATGCGCTCCCGCGGGCGACTGCGGGGCGGGCTGGCCTTGCTCGGGCCGGCCTTCGTGGCCTCAGTGGCCTACATCGACCCGGGCAACTTCGCGACCAACTTCGCGGCCGGGGCGAGGTTCGGCTACGCCCTGGCCTGGGTCATCGTGCTCGCCAACCTGATGGCCATGCTGGTGCAGTACCTGTCGGCGAAGGTGGGCGTGGCGACCGGGCAGGACCTGGCTGAGCTGTGCCGGGCCCACCTGCCCCGGCCGGTGTCCGCCGGCCTGTGGGTCCAGGCCGAGCTCATCGCCATGGCCACCGACCTCGCGGAGTTCGTCGGCGCCGCGCTCGGCCTGAACCTGCTGTTCCACGTGCCGCTGCGCGTCGCGGGCCCGCTGACGGCGCTGGTCGCGTTCGCCATCCTGGCCCTCGACCAGCGGGGTTACCGCCGGTTCGAGCTGGCCGTCTGCGGCCTGCTGGGCATCATCTTCCTGGGTTTCGCCTACGACCTCGCGGCGGTTCACCTGGACCCGTCCGCGCTGGCCAGCGGACTGGTGCCGGGGTTCGCCGGCCCGGGCGGCCCGCTGCTGATCGCCGGCATCATCGGGGCCACCGTCATGCCGCACGTGGTCTACCTGCACTCCGCGCTGACCAAGGGCCGGGTGGCCTGCGCCGACGACGCGGAGCGCCGCGAGCTGCTCCGTTTCCAGCGGCTCGACGTGGTCATCGCGCTCGGCGCGGCCGGGCTGGTCAACCTGACCATGCTCGTGGTGGCGGCCGCGATGGCCAGCCAGGCCCCCGGCGTCCAGCTCGGGTCGCTCACGGTCGCGCACGCCGACCTGGGCCGGCTGGTCGGCGGCGGCGCCGCGCTGGCGTTCGCGGCGGCCCTGCTCGCCTCGGGCCTGTCGTCCTCCAGCGTGGGCACCTACGCGGGCCAGGTGGTCATGCAGGGTTTCATCGGCCGCCGGATCCCGTTGTTCCTGCGCCGTGCGATCACCATGCTGCCCGCCCTGGTCGTCCTGGAGCTCGGCCTCCCCACCACCGCCAGCCTGGTGATCTCCCAGGTGGTGCTGTCGTTCGGCATCCCGTTCGCGCTGGTCCCGCTGGTGGCGCTGACCAGGCGCAAAGACGTGATGGGCCCGCTGGTGAACCGCAGGCTCACCACCGCGGCGGCCAGCCTGATCACCGTGATGATCGTCGCCCTGAACGTCTACCTGCTGTACGCCACCTTCGTCCGCTGAGGGGACGAGGACGACGGGCTGCGCGGCCGGGTACCCTCCTCGGCATGACGACCGCACCGGGTGAGCTGGACCAGACGATGATGACGGCCGCGCTCGCGCAGGCCCAGACCAGCCTCGCCGCCGGGGGTGTCCCGGTCGGCGCGGTGCTGGCCATCGGCCCCGACATCGTGGCTGAGGGTCACAACGAGCGCGTGCAGCTCGGCGACCCGGTCGCGCACGGTGAGATCGCCTGCCTGCGTAACGCGGGCCGCCAATCCTCCTACCAGGAGATGACCCTCTACACGACCCTTTCCCCGTGCCCGATGTGCACCGGTGCCATCCTGCTGTTCCAGATTCCGCGGGTGGTCGTCGGGGAGGCCGAGACTTTCGCCGGTGACCTGGACTTCCTGATCCGCCAGGGCGTGTCGGTGACGCTGCTCGACGACGAGCGGTGCAAGGCGGCGATGCGGGAATTCCAGGACCGCTACCCGGCCGTTTGGAGCGAGGATATCGGCGGCCGGTAGCGCCGCCCACCCACTCAGGTCTGTTTCCGCCATTTCGGGGAGAATTCAGACGCAGATTGCCGATCCGCTGCGGATGGGGGCACTTGGTGCCGATACTCGGCATCGTGATCGGCGAGAAGTTTGGGCGCCTGCTCGCGGCCGCGCAGCGTCGCACAGATCAGGGCCGTCCTGATCAGCGTCGCCGGTAAAGGCCGTCCTGATCTGGGCCATCACGATCTGGACCGACCTGATCCGGACCGTCCTGATCTGGACCGTCCCGTCTAGGCGGCGGAGCTGATGAGGCCGACCGGGCCTTTTCCGTGCTGTGGCGCGACGCGAATCCGGCCCTGCTGCGTTACCTGCGGGTGATCGCGCCCGAGGCCGCCGAGGACGTCGCCGCTGACACCTGGGTGCAGGTGGTCCGCGGGCTGGCCGCGTTCCGCGGCGACGAGGCCGCCTGGCGGGCCTGGCTGTTCACGATCGCCCGGCACCGGGCGATCGACGAGGGCCGCCGCCGGTCCCGCCGGCCGGTGGTCTCCGTGCCCGAAGTGGCCGATGTGACCAGCCCGGACAACCCGGACCCTGCCGACCTGGTGCTGGAAAAGCTGAGTACCCAGGCGGCGGTGGCGCTTGTCGCCACGCTGCCCCGGCTCCAGGCCGAGGTCATCCTGCTCCGGGTGGTCGCGGGGCTGGACACCCCGACGGTGGCGCGGCTGGTGGGCCGCAGCCCCGGGGCGGTGCGGGTCGCCGCCCACCGTGGTTTACAGCGACTGGCCGCGACCCTGGCCGAGGTCGGCGTCACGCACGGTTCCGCGCCCTGAGCATCCGCGGCCGCAGGACGCGTGAACCGCCGCCGTGTAACGCATCCGGCTGCCCCGTCGTTTCGAAGGCAGCATGACAAAACGCGAGCGGAGCAGCCGGCCGGACCGTCCCAGCAGGGAGCGGTTCCCTGACGCGCTGCTGGACCGGTACCTGCTGGACCGGAGCCCGCGAGACGGTAGCTCCGGGGACCCGGTGTGCTGCCGGACAGTGGTGTGCCGGACCGGGGTCTGCCGGACCGGGACGCCCTGCCGGACGGTGACCCCGCCCGGTCGCAGCCGGTCACCCGGGTACTCACCGCCCTGACCTCGGCGCCGGAAAGCAGCGAACTGACCGGGGAGGCCCGGGCGCTCGCCGAGTTCCGGGCGTTCGGCGGAGTCCGGGGCGTTCGCGGCGGCCCCGGCGCGCGGCGCGAGACCTCCGGCCCCCGGCCCCGCGCGGGTCCCGCGCCGGATGACCTGGCTGCCCGGGAGAAGGCTGGCGGTGGCCGCGGCGACCGGCGCCGTCCTGATGGGCGGACTCCTCGCGGTGGCCTACGCCGGGGAACTGCCGGTGGCGGCCCAGCGGCTGGCCCATCACACCATCGATGCGCCCGCCGCCCGCCCTGACCGGGACCCGGCGGTCTCGCCCCAGCTGTCCGGGTCGCCGCACTCGGCCGGCCAAGCCGGCCAGCAGACCACCCATGCACTGGTCAGGCCGGACCGCGAGGTACCCAGCGGTTCCGTGTCCGGCCACCCGCTACCGGCCTGGGGCATCCAGTTCCCCATCCGCCAGCGCGTCAGGTCGCCTGGGTTCGGGTCGCCCTGGTTCGGGCCGCCCTGGTTCGGGTCAGCCTGGTTCGGGCCGCCAGGGCGGGTCCGGCCGCCCCGGCCGCGCTGGCGAGCCTGGGCCGGTCCAGGCACCATGGCCCTCGGCGAGTGTCAGCCCCCCGGCCAGCGCGACCCCGTCGCCGTCAGCCGCCCCCAGCCCCAGCCAATCCGCGCCGCCGCACCCTCAGCAGAGCCCGTCCAGCTCCCAGAGCCCGTCCAGCTCCCAGAGCACAGCACACGCCCTCCCTGACCACCCGCCGCCTCATGTCGCGGCGGCGGGTGCCGTGCGGCGGGCCGGGTCCCAACCCCCCCGGGGACTCGGCCCGTCGCACACCGCGTCCGGACGTCCCGGCCGGCCAGACCAGCGCTGGCCGGATCAGCGACGGCCAGATCAGCGCTGGCCGGATCAGCGCCGGAAGTCCACTGCGGTGGTGTTCGCCCCGCTGATCACGACCGCGACCGTCTCGTCCGGGCCGGGGGAGTACCCGCCGCTGAGCAACGCGGCCAGTGCGGCGCAACCGCCGGGCTCGGCGACCAGCCGGAGCCGGTCCCAGAGCAGTTCCTGCGCCGCCGTGATGTCCTCGTCGCTGACCAGCACCACCTGGCGCACGAACTCGCGGATCACGGCGAAGGTGTGCTGGCCGACCTGGCGCGGGGCCAGCGAGTCAATGGCCACGCTGCCCACCTCCGCGTCCACGGGCCCGCCAGCCCGCAGGGCCTGGGTCAGGGTGGGCGCGCCGGTGGGTTCCACCCCGATCACCCGCGCCTGGCCCGCGTAGGCCGCGCTGGTCCCGGCGAGCAGCCCGCCGCCGCCCACGCTGGCCAGCACCGTGCTGACCGCGGGGGCCTGCTGCCTCAGCTCCGCCCCCAGTGAGCCAGCCCCCAGGATCGTCTCGATCTGGTCGAACGCATGCACGCGCAGGGCGCCCGACGAGGCCGCCCACTCCTCGCTGGCGGCCAGCGCCTCCGCGTACGAGGCGCCCCCGACGACCAGGTCAGCTCCGTAGCCGCGGATACGCTCGATCTTCGCCGGGGACGAGACCTCCGGCACGAACACGTGGGCGGTCACGCCCAGGGCCTGGGCCGCGTAGGCGACCGCCGCGCCGTGATTGCCGCCTGACGCGGCCACCACCCCGGCGCTGGGCAGCGGGCGGAGCAGCAGGTTGGCGAACGCTCCCCGGGCCTTGAACGACCCGGAGTGCTGCAGCTGCTCCAGCTTCAGCACCAGCGGGCCCGGGTCCAGCCCGAAGGTGGACCGGTCCAGGAAGACCACCGGGGTGCACAGCACATAGGGCCGGATCAGCGTGGCCACAGACGCGATCGCGTGCGGGGTGATGTCGCCGACCGTGGTCGTCGGGATGCTGGTGTTGCTCACGCCGCTCCTTCTCACCCGATGCTCTGTGCGTGCCGGTTGCCGCCTCATGCTATGCGCGGCCGGGCCGGGCACTTGGTCGGCGCCAGCACGGGTTGTACCGTTTGGGCCATGCCTGGCTCCGCCGCACCGGCCCCGAAGTCCCCGTCTCCCCGGCTGTGGCGGATGCGGCGCGTCCAGGTCGCCGCGACGGCGGCGGCCGCCGCCCTGGCCGCGGGGGTCGTCTGCGCATTAGCGGTGGGTGCCCCGGCCGCCGTCCTCGCGGTGGCCGTGGTCCTCGCCGCCGGGCTGGCCGCCTTCTGGTTCGCCCGTAACCGGGTCCGGGCCTGGACCTACACCGAGCGCGAGGACGACCTCATCGTCGCCCGCGGGGTGCTGGTCCGCCGCCTCTCGGTGGTTCCCTACGGCCGGATGCAGTTCGTGGACGTGACCGCGGGCCCGGTGGAACGCGCGTTCCGGCTGGCCACCGTGAAGCTGCACACCGCGGCGGCGGCGAGCGACGCGCGGATCCCGGGCCTCGAACGGGAGGAAGCCGCCCGGCTGCGGGACCGGCTGGCCGCCCTCGGCGAGGCGAAGGCCGCGGGCCTGTGACTGACGACCAGTCAGGGGAGTGGCACCGGCTGCACCCGCTGTCCCCCCTGGTGCGGTCCGGCCGGGCCGCTGTCGGGGTGCTGGCCATCGTGGCGATCTCCGCGTCCGGCCAGTTCGGCCCCGACGGCTCGCACCTGTACGACTGGGCGGTGGCCGTGCTCGTGGTGCTCGGGGCGGTGGTCAACTGGCTGGTCACCCGGTGGAAGCTGGACGGGGCCACGCTGCGTATCGAGACCGGCCTGCTGCGCCGCGACTCCCGGCAGCTGCCGGTGGCCCGGATCCAGGCGGTGGACGTGGTGCGGCCGTTCCTGGCCCGGGCCCTCGGCCTGGCCGAGCTGCGGGTCCGGCTGGCCGGATCCAGTCACGCCGACGGCCGGCTGGCCTACCTTCCCGAGCAGGCCGCGCTCGACCTGCGGGCGCGGCTGCTGGCCGCGCATCACGGGCTGGACCCGGCGACCCCCGAGCCGGGCGAGCGGATCCTGGCCAGCGTCCCCAACGGCCGCCTGGTCGGGTCGGTGGCCGCCTCCCCGGCCAGCCTGCTCGGGGCGCTGCTGGTCGCGGAGGTCGTGGCGATCGTGGTGTCGCCGGCGGTGTTCGCCGCGGCCGGGGGCACGTTCGTGGTGTCCCTGATCACGCTCGCACCCGTGGTGTGGCGGCGGATCGCGACCGAGTACGGCTTCACCCTGGCGCAGTCGCCGGACGGCATCCGGATCCGCCGCGGGCTGCTCGGCACGGTAGCGGAGACCATCCCGCTGCGCCGGGTGCAGGCGGTGCGGATGGTCGAGCCCGTGCTGTGGCGGCCGCTGGGCTGGTGCCGGCTGGAGATCGACGTGGCGGGCTCCCCGGGCCGGGATCACGCCGACGGGTCGGGCCGGATGCGCAAGACCCTGCTCCCGGTCGGCCACCGTGCGCCGGCCTGGGAGCTGATGCGGCTGGTCGTCGGGTCTGCGCCGCCCCCGCTGTCCCGGCCGCCGCGGCGGGCCCGGCGGAAGGCTCCGCTGAGCTACCACTTCCTGGCCGCCGGGCACGACGCGACCACCGCGATGGGCGTCACCGGCCGGCTCCGCAAGGTCACCACCTGGGTGCCGCTGGAGAAGGTGCAGAGCGTCCGGATGGTCACCGGCCCGGTGCAGCGGGCCTTGTCCCTCTCCACCGTGCACGTGGACGCGGCCGGGCGGCGGGTCCGGGCCGAGTTCCGGGACCGGCCCGCCGGCGAGGCCGACCAGCTCGTCGGGGACCTGGCCGCACTGTCCCGCCTGGCCCGGCGCCGGGCGCCGGGGCCCGGCGTTCCGGCGGCCCCGGTCATCCCGGCCCAGTCACCCCCCGGACCGCCGCCCGCGCCCGGCGAGGGTCCGCGGGACGAGGACTTTCTCAGGCGACCAGAGCCACGCCGGTGAACGCCGCCCAGAGCGCGGCGTAGGCGCCGCCCGCGGCCAGCAGTTCGTCGTGGGTGCCCAGCTCCACGATGCGGCCCTGGTCCACCACGGCGATGCGGTCCGCGCGGGCCGCGGTGGTCAGCCGGTGCGCCACCACGAGCGTGGTGCGCCGCGCGGTCAGCCGCTCGGTGGCCGACACGACGGCCGCTTCCGCGGACAGGTCGAGCGAGGCGGTCGCCTCGTCCAGCAGCAGGATGTCCGGGTCCACGAGGTAGGCCCGGGCCAGGGCGATCAGCTGGCGCTGGCCAGCGGACAGGTTCCGGCCGCGCTCCGCGACCTCGTGGTAGAAGCCGCCGGGCAGCTCGGCGATCATGTCCAGCGCGCCCACGGCCCGGGCCGCGGCCTCCACCTGGGCGTCGGTGGCCGCCAGGTTGCCGTACGCGATCGCGTCGCGCACGGTGCCCGCGAACAGGTGGGGTTCCTGCGGCACCACGCCCAGCCGCCGCCGGTAGCTGCCCAGGTCGTAGTCGCGCACGTCCACGCCGTCTACGGCCAGCACGCCGCCGGTCACGTCGTAGAACCGGGCTACCAGCTTGACCAGCGTGGACTTGCCTGCCCCGGTCTGCCCCACCAGGGCCACGGTCTCGCCGGGCGTGACCGTGAGGTTCACGCCGCTGAGCGCCTCGTTGTCCCCGGCCCCGTAGTTGAACCGCACGTCGCGGAACTCGATCCGCGCGCGGCCCCGGGTCACCGGCCGCGGGTTCTCCGCCTCCGGGGTGCTGGTCCGGGTGCGCAGCAGCCCGCTGATCCGGCGCAGCCCGACGGCGGCCTGCTGGTAACCGTCGAACACCTGGGACAGCTGCTGCACCGGCGAGAACAGCATGTCGATGTAGAGCAGGTAGGCGACCAGCGCGCCGGCGCTGAGCAGCCCGGCACGCATCTGGCCAGCCGCCACCAGCAGCACGAGCGCCGTCGCCGCGGTGGACAGGGACTGCACGAACGGGAAGTACACCGCGATGTAGCGCTGGGCGCGGAGCCGGGACCGCCGGTAGCTGGCGCTCAGCAAGGTGAAGCGGGCCAGGTTGACCTGCTCCCGCCGGTAGGCCTGGGAGACCCGCAGGCCGGCCACGTTCTCCTGGAGGTCCGCGTTCACCGCGGCGACCTTCTCCCGCGCCTCGCCGTAGGCCCGGGAGGACTTGACCCGGAACACCAGCGTGGCCGCCACGACGAGCGGGATCAGGGTCAGCACGGTCAGGCCGAGCCGCAGGTTGATGATCAGCAGCGCGACCATGACGCCGGCGAAGGACAGGACCGAGTTGACCATGGTGATCAGCCCGGTCTGCAGGAACGACGACAGCGCGTCCACGTCGGTGGTCATCCGGGTCATGATGCGGCCGGACATCTCGTGCTCGTAGAAGTCCAGGCCGAGCCGCTGCAGCTGGGCGAAGATCTTCACCCGCAGCGAGTACAGGACCCGTTCACCGTTGCGCCCGACGACCACGGTCTGGACCGCGTTGACGACCCAGTCCGCCAGCACCACGGCCAGCGCGAGGCCCGCGATCAGCAGCACGGCGCCGGTGACCTTCGTCTCCACGCCATGATCGATGCCGCCCCGGACCAGGGCCGGCATGGCCAGGCTGGCCAGCGCGTCGAGAGCGTCCAGTATCAGGCCGATGATGAGGCCCACCGCGAACGGGCGCAGCACCTGCCGCAGCCTGAACCGGGGCGCCGGCCTGCGGGCCCAGCCGACGTCCACACCCGGTACGTCCCGGGCCGGTGGCAGCGCGTCAACCTTGGCCAGCAGCTCCGGTGACGCGGGAATGCCGGCCATCATGCTGCTCAGCCCGGCCCCGCCGCCGCCACCACGGCCGCCGGTCCGCCCGCGGGCCCCGACCCGGCCAGCCGGGCGCGCCGCTCCGGGCAGCGCGGCCAGGCCTGCCAGCTGGTCCGCACCGGCGCCCTGCCCGTCGCCCGCGGCCGCCAGCGCGGCGCCGGAGTCCGGGGCCGCCTCAGCGGGCCAGAGCCACGGCGTGACGGCGTTCCCGGCCTGCCCGGCGGCTTGCTCGCGCGGGTCGCCGGCCTGCCCGTAGTCACGGGCCAGTACGGCGTCAGTGCCCTCGGCGTCGTCGTCCGGCCCGGTGATCAGGTCGCGGTACAGCGGGCAGCGCGCCTCCAGTTCGGCGTGCGTGCCGATGTCAACCAGGCGGCCCTGGTCGAGGACGGCGATCCGGTCGGCGAGCTGGAGGGTGGAGCGCCGGTGCGCGATGAGCAGGGTCGTCCGGCCGGCCATGATGTGCTTCAGCCGGGCGTGGATCTCGGCTTCGACCCGCGTGTTGACCGCCGAGGTGGCGTCGTCGAGGATGAGGATGCGGGGATCGGTCAGCAGCGCCCGGGCCAGGGCCACCCGCTGGCGCTGCCCGCCGGACAAGGTCAGGCCCTGCTCCCCGACGACGGTGTCGTAGCCCTTCGGGAGCCCGGCGATGAACTCGTCCGCCTCGGCGGCCTGAGCCGCGGCCAGGACCTCCTCCCAGCTGGCGTCGGGACGCCCGTAGGCGATGTTGGCCCGGACCGTGTCGGAGAACAGGAACGAGTCCTCGCTGACCAGCCCGATCGAGGCCCGCAGCGAGTCCAGGGTGAGGTCACGGACGTCTCGGCCGCCGACCCGCAGCGCCCCGCCGGTCACGTCGTAGAACCGGGGGAGCAGGTAGGCGATGGTCGATTTGCCCGACCCGGAGGTGCCGACCAGCGCGACGGTCTCGCCCACGTTGACGTGCAGCGACAGCCCGCGCAGGACGGGACGTCCGGGCACGTAGCCGAAGCTGACGTCGTCGAGCTCCACGTCGGCGGGGGCCGATCCGAGCGGCACCGCGCCGGGCCGGTCGGTGACGCCCGGCTCGGTGTCGATGACCTCGAACACCCGGATCACGCTGGCCCGGGCTTCCTGGCCGGTGGTGACCAGTGCGGCCAGCGCGCGAACCGGGCCGACCAGCTGGAGCAGGTAGGAGGAGAACGCAACGAACGTGCCCAGAGTGATGGAGCCCTCGATGGCCAGCCACCCGCCAAGCGCGAGCACCCCGACCTGGCCGAGCGCGGGTACTGCCTGCAGAGCCGGGTTGTACCGGGCCATCAGCCGCACCGCGCGCACCCGCGAGGCGTAGAGCAGCCGGCTGGCCCGTTCCAGCCGGCCGATCTCCTGCTCTTCCTGGCCGAAGCCCTTGACCACCCGGACGCCGGTCACGGCGCCGTCCACCACCCCGGCCACCGCGGCCGCGTGCTGCTGGGCGTCCCAGCTGGCCGGGAACAGCGTGCGGCGCGAGGCAATCGAGATGAACCACAGGGCGGGCCCGACGGCCAGGGCGATCAGGGTCAGCAAGGGGGAGAGGAAAAGCATGATCGCCAGGGAGGCCACGAACAGCACCGCGTTGCCGAGCAGCATCGGGATCATGCTGAGCAGGGCCTGAACCATGGACAGGTCAGAAATGGAACGGCTGACGATCTGGCCGGTGTGCAGCTGGTCCTGGCGCTTACCGTCCAGCCGGGACAGCGCGCCGAGCATCTCGGTCCGCAGGTCGTGCTGGACGTCCAGGGAAACCTGGCCGCCGCGGTAGCGGCGCAGGTAGAGGCCGCCGAAGCTGGCCAGCGCCGCGCCCAGCAAGAGGACCGCGAGAGGCCAGACCGCCGGGTGCCCCGGGCCGACCAGCTCATCCACGATCTGCCGCTGGATCAGCGGGACCACCGCCGCGATCGCGGTCACGACCAGGGTCCCGCCCAGCGCGAGCACCACGTTGCGCGGGTAGCGCCAGCAGTACCTCGCGAGCCGCTTCAGCCAGCCCCGGCCCGTGCCGTCGTCGCGCCGGGCGCGATCCCGGCCCGCTCCGCGTGCTTTACGCACCGCCTTCCTGCTGCCCCGTGTGGTCGTGGTGGTCTGTCGTTCGGTGTCCGTGGGCCCGTTCCTTTCCGTCCCCGTCTGTGTTCCCGCCGTCGTGGTTCCCGCCGTCTGAGGGGCGAGACCCTGCCTGGCCCGCCTCGCCTCGGTCATCGCCGAGCCGAGTAGCTCGAGCGCGTCCAGTACCGCCTCCGGATCGCCGGTGCCGTCCAGCAGCTGGCCCAGCCAGCCCGTGTAGGCGGCGTCGGCCCGGTCCAGCGCCGCGTGGCCCGCCGGGGTCAGCGAGAGCCGCACGACCCTCCGGTCGCCCGGCTCGGCCGCCCGGCAGGCGTAGCCGGCGGCGACGAGGCCGTCCGCGGTCGCGGTGAGGGTCGGCTTCGCGACCGCCAGCCGCTGGGCCAGCCGGGTGGAACGCTCACCGCCGGCGCTGGCCAGCTTCATGATCCGGTACTGGGAGGGGGTCAGCCCCGCGTCCACGCACTCCAGGCCGCGGAACAGCCGGAGGATGACCATGATGGCCTGGGACATGTCCGCCCCGGCCAGCCCCGTGACGTCGTTCACCGTCATGTCGCGGGCCGGCGTCTCGCCCGGAGCCGCCTGACCGGCCGGGATCGTGCCCGCCGGGACTCCGCCCGCCGGGCTCCCGGCCGCTCGAATCTCATACGCTGGGCTCACAGTTAGCTAGTCTAACAACAATTCGGTTAGCCTCTCTAACCATCACCGGGACCCGGCGATTCCCGGACCGGCACTCCGGGTGAGCGATACTCAGCGTGATCTCAACGATACAACTTGCCGCTGACCCGGCCAGCCGGTACGTGCAGCGACAGGGGCCGACGCGAGCAGGCGCAATCCGCTGCGGGCGCCGTTGCTGGGTCACCATCACCGGACGCGCTGGAGGCCGGGGCGGGCCTGGCCCGCGGCTACCGGGACGGCACGGTCAGCCGGGACTCCGGCGAGGCCGCGGTCGCGCGGATCGCCCCCGGGTCCTGGGCCAGGACCGCGGGTCAGTAGTACCTCGCGCTCCCGGAAGCCGTACCCGGCCGCGGCACCGCCCACGATCAGGACGAACAGCAGGAACGTCAGCACGTGCACGCTCGTGCACCAGAGGCAGATCGCGTCCAGCGTGAACAGCTCGGTGTACACCAGGTACAGCACGAACCCGATGCCGACGACGACCGAGGCGATCCGGACCCAGGTCAGCGCCGGGAACTTCAGCCGCCAGGCCCACGGCGAGGTGGCCGCGGCCATGAATACGTAGAAGGCCAGCCCGAGCACGGCCACCGGGAAGACGCCGAACACCATGGACTCGGCGCTGTGCGTGACCAGCGCGCAGTTGATGGTGCCGGTGTCCGAGCAGGCCAGCGGGATCGAGGAGTCGTAGTGGGTGATGGTCAGGTAGGTCGAGACGCCGAGGCCGGCGATGGCCAGCGCCCACGTGACGAGCTGGAACCAGAGCGGCGCGATCTTGATGCCCGGCTCGGCCGGCGGGGCCGCCGGGGCGGCCTTCCGCTCGCGGGCGCGCTGCGCCTGGGTAGGCCGCTGGGCCTGCTTAGCCGGGGCCTGCCTGGCCCCGGGCCCGGGCCGCCTGAGGTTCGGGGCGCCCGCCGCGGGTCCCCTTGTCCTTCTTGGCCCCCGTGCCTGCGGCCTGCCGGGGCGCGGCCATCAGATCTGACCCTCGATGGTCTTGATGGTCGGCGTGGTGCAGACGTTCGACGGGCTGGTTGTTCGTGGTCTTGCAGATCGTCGCGGTGATCATGTTGGCCGCGCCGTCCGCGCCCTTCGCGATCGCGCTCGACGGGTCCTTGAGCGCGGCGGCCACCTGGGCCCAGGTCTGGCCGGACAGCACCTGGGGGTTGTACTGGGCGCCGTGCACGAAGTACTTGCCGCCGAAGTCGATGAACGGGATGGCGCCCTCGTCGCTGGCCGGAACGTACGGCGGGGCGTCGTACTTGGTGATCAGCGCGGTCTGCGCGCTGGTCAGCTTCTCCAGCGGCTTCTCGCTCACGGTCTCCTGCTCGACCGGGGTGAACGTCAGGTACTTGCTGGCGTACTGCGCCTTGTAGAAGTTGAGCGTGGCGGTGTGCGGGTACACCTCCTGGCCGCCGGCCGAGTGGATGCCGCTCAGGCCGGTGAAGGTGCCGAACCTGCTGAGCGCCACGGCCAGGGCCCACCGCTCGGTCGCGCAGTACGGGCAGTACTGGGCGCCGATGTAGAGCACCTCGGGCTTCCCGCCGGAGGTCAGGGGCTTGGCCGAGGACACCGTGGTCACGCTCTTCGGGTCGGCGGTGCCGGCCGCCACCGACGCGAGCGTGGAGGACGGCACGCTGGTGACGTCCTTGATCACGCTGGCCGGCAGGGCGGTGCCCGCCGGCGAGGCTGGAATTCGCGCTGTTGGCCGAGGCCGGGCTCTGGGTGGTCTTGATCACGATGAAGGCGACCACGATGACGATGACGCCGAGGATGCTGCCCCCGGTCCACAGCATCCGGTTGCGCATCTCCCGCTTGTGCTGCGCCGCCCGCTGCGCCGCTATTCTCTCGCGGGCGGTATCCCGCTTGACTCTGCTCGCCTTGCCCATTACCCGTCCTCTGGATGATGCCAATGGTCGCCCGGCCAGGGTCCATCGTAGGCGGCATCACGGGATGAGGCTGCCCCGTTCGTGGGCCGCAGACGGCTGGATTGACCCGTTCCCCGCAGCCCAGGCAGCGATCTGGGCCCGCGAGGTGAAGCCCAGCTTGGACAGGATATTCGCAACGTGGCGTGCTGCGGTAGCCGGACTGATGACCAGCTCCTCGGCGATGCCCTTATTGCTGTGCCCCTGGGCGATGAGCGCGGTGATCTCGCGCTCGCGGGGGGTCAGCGAAGGCGGTGCGGCGAGCGACGACGGCGCGGCGGCGAGGGCGGGGCCAGCGCGAGGGCGGGGCCGGGAGGCTGGCGACGGCGGGGCCTCCGGCGGGCCCGCGGCGAACCCGTCGTCGCTGCTCGGCGCCGCTCCCGCCGGGCTGCCCGCGCTGGCCTGCGGGCCGGAACTCAGGGCCAGGGTCACCGCGGCGTCGGGGGACAGGCCCAGGCCCTGCTCCCACAGCTCAGTCAGTGCTTCCTGGCCGAGGCCGCCCGCCGCGTCCAGGTACTGCTGGGTCCGCCGGGCGGCCGCCGCGGGCAGCCCGGCCGCCTCCCGCAGGGCGGCGGCCGCCGCGGTCAGCAGGACCGGCAGGCGGGCCTGTCCCTCTGAGGTACCCTGTCCCTCCCGGAAACCCTGTCCTTCCCGGAAACCCTGTCCCTCCCGGAAACACAGGGCCGCGAACGCTTCCAGGCCGCGGGCCACGCCGATCCGGGCCCCGGTCAGCTGGCTCAGCCGGAGGCTCTCGGCCAGGTGCAGCCGGGCCAGGGCGAGCTGGCCCTGGTCCAGGGCGATCCGGCCGATACCTGCCTGGCAGCGGGCGATGTCCGGCCGGGAGTCGATCTCGCGCAGGATCGGCAGGGCCGCCTGGTAGCAGTCCATGGCGCCGGCCGGGTCGCGCCGCAGCCGGGCCAGGGCGCCCAGGCCGAGCAGGGTGCGGGCCACGCCCCAGCGCTGGTCGATGCCGCGCATCACCCCCAGCGCGGCCTCGCCGAGCTGCTGGGCCTCGCGCAGCCTTCCCTCGGCGGCGGCCAGGGTGGCCTGGGTGCCGAGCGCGTACCCCTCGTTCCAGGCGTGGCCCGCGTCCCGGGCGGTGGCCAGGGCGCTGGCCGCCCACTGGGCAGACTCCGCCAGCTGGCCGGTCTGCAGAGCGGCCTCAGCCAGCACGTTCTGGGCGGTGGCGGCCCAGACCAGCAGGCCTGCGGCCTGGCACAGCCCCAGCCCGGCGCGGGCCCAGTCGCCGCGCCCGCGCCGGGTCGTTGGGCAGGATGAGCTGCGCCCGCCCGATGAGCGCGGTGCCCAGCACCGGGTCGGACACGGCCTGGCGGCCCAGGCGGAGGAAGCGGGCGAACCAGCTCTCCCCCTCGTCGAACGAGCCCCGGACGATCCACGACGGCCGGACCGCGGCGCAGATGCGCAGCCCGGCCTCCGCGTCCCCCGCTGGCCAGGCAGCTGCTGAGGACCTGGCGCAGGTTGGCGACGTCCACGTCGTAGCGGCGGAACACGGCGACCACCATCGGCCAGCTGGACGGGACGGTGGCCAGTCCGACCGCCTCGTTGCGTTCGCATACGGCCACCGCGTAGTCGCGCAGCCGGGCCTGGGTCGCCGCGGCTTCGCCCGCCTCGGCGAGGCGCTGGGCGGCGTAGGCGCGGATGCTGTCCAGCATCCGGTAGCGGGCCTGGCCGAGCACCTCCGGCTCGACCACCACCAGCGACTTGTCCACCAGCCCCGCGGTCAGGCCGACCACGTCCTCGACGGGCAGCGCGCCGTCGGCGCAGACCTGCTCGGCCATGTCCAGGGACCAGCCGGAAAACACCGACAGGCGGCGCAGCAGGATCTGCTCGGGCGCGGAGAGCAGGTCATGGCTCCAGTCGATGGTGGCCCGCAGCGTCCGCTGCCGCGGCGGCGCGGTCCGGTCGCCGGAACCCAGCAGCGTGAAGCGGTCGCCCAGCCGGGCGGCGATCTGCTCGGCGGACAGCACGCTCACCCGGGCGGCGGCCAGCTCGATGGCCAGCGGCACGCCGTCCAGGGCGCGGCAGATGTCCGCCACCGCCATCGCGTTCCGCTCGGAGATCGCGAAGCCGGGCCGGGCCGCCGCCGCCCGGTCCGCGAACAGCTGGGCCGCCTCGAAGCCGGCCAGTTGCGCAGCGTCCCGGGGAGCGTCCGCGGGCGGCACGGCGAGCGGCGCGACCTGCCACACGGATTCCTGCGGGATCCGCAGCGGCTCCTGGCTGGTGGCCACGATGCGCAGTTCCGGGCAGCACGCCAGCAGGTGCTGGCAGAGCGCGGCGCACGCGTTCGACCAGATGCTCGCAGTTGTCGAGCATGATCAGCGCCTGCCGGGTCTCCAGGGCGCCGGCCAGCGTGTCCTGCAGCGGGTGCCCGGCCTCGGCCGCAACGCCGATGACGGCGGCCACCCGGGAGACGATCAGGTCTGGCTCCCACAGGTCGCCCAGTTCGACCACGTAGACGCCGTCAGCGAAGTCCCCGGCCATGGTGGCCAGCAGCCGCAGCGCCAGCCGGGTCTTGCCGATCCCGCCCGCGCCGCACAGGGTCAGCGCCCGGGTGCGGTGCAGCATGTCACGCAGCGAGCCGAGTTCACGCTCCCGCCCGATGAACCGGTTTGGCTCCTCAGGCAGTGCAGGCGCCAGTGCCCGTGATTCCAGTGCCTCTGATTCCATTTTCCCTTTAAACAGGATGGCCCGCTTACCGTCAGTGTCGCATCATTTCGCGCGGCCGGCCGCCAGTATCGGCTGGCCCAGGCTCACTGCATTTACCGCACGTCAAGCCCCTTTGAGCTCGAGTACTTCACACCTGCCTGCCCGGTCAGCCGGAGGCAGCTATTAGCGGTTACCCGATTCTGGTACTGCTGATGCTGCCGGGACGGAATGCTTTCGTTTGCGCTACCCACATTGGCAGTTCGCTGCGAATTGGGCTAGTCCCCGAATCCGGGGTCAGGCCGCGAGCCCGTCGCTGCGGGCGCCTGGGGCCGGCCGCGCGATGTCCGGTCCCCGGGGGCTGCGGGCCATTCCGCGGGCCCGGCGGGGATCGGCGGCGAACGGTCTTCGTTGCGGGAACTTGACGGGATCTTGACGTTAGATCTTCTTGCGCCGCGCAATCACAGGTAGCTATTTTCGGGGGCATGGTGGCTACCCCGCGCTGGAGCGCGCGTACGAACATTGATTCGCAGGATCCGGTGCCGCAAGACGGGGAATGCGGCCCTGGCAGATTCCTATACTGACGATCGTCTTTGCCGGATTGGTCGCCGCGGGGTGCAGTTCCTCGTCATCCGGCTCGTCAGGTTCCGCTTCCTCTTCGTCCGCACCGTCGAGTGCCGCCCCGAAGGGAACCGCGAGCGTGGCGTACGCCTCGTCGCTGCAGTTCCTCAACGAGAAGGTGGCCGCCCCGGCCTTCACCACGGCCACCGGGTACAAGTACACCGGCCGCGGTGACTCCTCCGGCGCGCTGGAGGCCGACATCGCCGGCGGCGAGATCACCCCCAACGTGTTCGAGGCGGTCGGCGGCGACAACATCATGCCGCTGGAGCCCAAGTTCACCAAGTGGTTCATCCCCTACGCGGGCACCCAGATGGTGGTGGCCTACAACCCCAAGAGCAAGTACGCCAGCCAGTTCAAGGCCTACGCGGACGGCTCCAAGCCGCTGCAGGGGCTGTTCACGCTCCTGCAGACGCCCGGCCTCAAGCTCGGCCGGACCGACCCCAACATCGACCCGCAGGGCCGCGACTTCATCTACATGCTGGAACTGGCCCAGATGCACTACAACCTGCCCAAGGACACGGTCAGCAAGATTCTCGGCACCTCGGACTACGGCACGGCCAACTCGTCGCAGATCTACGCCGAGTCCTCGCTGGACTCCACGCTCCAGTCCGGCCAGCTCGACGCGTCGAGCGCGTTCATCACCCAGGCGGTCGAGCTGCACCTGCCCTACATCAAGCTGCCCTCGGCCATCAACCTGGGCGACGCCGCGCTGGCCGACCAGTACGCCAAGGCGACGGTGACCATCAAGCCGCCCGGCATGCCGAAGTCGACCAAGATCGGGCTCGCCGCAGGTGATCGACATCACGATCATCGGCAAGCCCACCCCGGCGGGCACGGCGTTCGTGAAGTACACGCTGTCCCCGGCGGGCCTGGCCCAGTACAAGCAGGGAGGGTTCACGCTGATCACCCCGACGGTCACCGGTGACGCCAGCGCGGTTCCCTCAGCCGTGACGAGTGAGCTGGGCGGCTAGCCCTCCGGCCCAGGTCGGCGGGTCGGCCCTGCGCCGGACCGCGCGCTCGGCCAGCGGGGTCGCCTCGCTGGCCGGCGCGGCGGTCATCTGGGTCGCCCTGCTCGGCCCGGTGATCACGCTGCTGGCCCACCTGTCCTGGTCGCAGGTCAGCGCCGCGCTGTCGGTCCCGGGCGCGCTCGACCCGCTGGTCACGTCCGTCGAGTCGGGCCTGATCACGCTGGCCGTGCTGCTGGTCCTGGGCACCCCGCTGGCCTGGAAGCTGGCCCGCGGCTCGCTCCCGTTCCCGCGGTTCTGGGAGGCGGGCGTGCTGTGCAGCCTGCTGCTGCCGCCGCTGGTCATCGGCCTGCTGCTGGTCTTCATGGTCGGCCCGTACACGCCCATCGGCGAGCTGCTCGGCCACGTCCACCTGTCCGCGACCAACACTTTCCTGGCCCTGGTCATCGCCGAGGTGTACGAGTCGGCGCCGTACTACGTGCTGGGCGCGCAGGCCGCGTTCGCGGCGGTCGAGCCGGCCATCGAGGAGCAGGCCGCGCTGCTGGGCGACCGGCCCTCCCGGGTGGCGCGCCGGGTGACGCTGCCGCTCGCCGCGCCCGGCCTGGCCATGGCGCTGGCCGTGGCCTGGGCCCGGGCCATGGGCGCGTTCGGCGCCGTGGTGATCATCGCGTACCACCCGTACGGGATACCGTTGCAGATCTGGACGACGCTGCAGGAGACGGGGCTGTCCACGGCGCTCCCGTTCGCCCTGGTCCTGCTGGTCGTCGCCCTGCCACTGCCGCTGGCCGCCTATATCTGGAGCGCGCGTGCTCGAGGCCGACGTCGAGCTTGACCGCCGCGAGTTCCGCCTGGCCGCCGCCTTCACCGTGGCCGCGGGGCAGCGGCTCGCCCTGTTCGGCCCGTCCGGCGCCGGGAAGACCACCATCCTCGAGGTCGTCGCCGGGCTGCTGGAGCCGGCCCGCGGCACCGTGACGCTGGACGGCCGGGTGCTGACCCGGACCGCCGCCGCCGCGCCGCCAGGTCCCCCCGTGGCAGCGCCGGGTCGGCCTGCTGCGCCAGGATCCGGCGCTGTTCCCGCACCTGTCGGTCCGGCAGAACCTGGCCTACGCGGCCCGGACCAGGCCCGGGCCCGCAGCGGCCGGCCGGACGAGATCGCCCGGATCGCGGACCGGCTCGGCATCGGCGGGCTGCTGGACGACCGCCCGGCCCGGCTGTCCGGCGGCCAGGCCCACCGGGTCGCGCTCGGCCGGCTGCTGGCCAGCCGGTGTGACGCGCTGCTGCTGGACGAGCCCTACACCGGGCTGGACGCCAGCCTCCGGCGCGATCTCACCGACCTGGTCCGCGAACTGGTCGCGGCCCGGCAGGTGCCGTCCGTGCTGGTGGCCCACGAGCTCGAGGCCGCGCAGGCCTTCGCGGACCAGATGGCGGTCCTGGACCACGGGCAGATCCGGCAGACCGGGACGCCGGCCGAGGTGGTGGCGGCGCCCGCGGCCCGCCGGGTCGCCGAACTGGTCGGCTACCGGAGCTTCGTGCCCCTGGCGGGCGCCGCGGCGGGCGTGGTGGCCGGGGTGCACCCGGACCGGGTGGTGGCGGGCCGCCAGCCCGGCCGGGGCGTGGTCCTGGCCGGCCCGGTCCGGTCCTGCCGGCCGTCCGGGGCCGGGTGGGAGGCCACGATCGAGACGGCCGGGACGCTCGTGCCGGCCCAGTTGCGTGAGCCGCCCGGCGGCGGGCCGGACTTCGCGTTCACGGTGCTGGACCCGCCGTGCTTCGGACCCGACGGGCTCCGGGTCAGCCGGCCCGAGGAGGTACCCACGTGACGCTGCGCGCGCTGCGCCAGGCCCGCGGCTACTCCCAGCAGCAGCTGGCCAGCATGGCGGGCGTGTCACGGCAGGCCGTGTCGGCGGTGGAGGCCGGGCACTCCGACCCGTCGTTGCGGGTGGCCCTGGCCCTGGCCAGCGCGCTGGGCGTGACCGTCGAGGAGCTGTTCGGGCCGGGAATCCCGGTGCCGGTGGTCGGGGCCCGGCCGGTGGCGCCGCTCGGCGGGGAAGGCGCCCGGGTCACCCTGGCCCAGGTGGGAGAGTCCTTCGTGGCGCTGCCCCTGGTCGCGGACTCCGCGATGCGGGCCGGCTTCCTCCCGGCGGGCGGGCTCGTCGCGATGCCGTCCGGCCCGGCCCGGGCGGCCCGGCGGCCCGGGTGGCCCCGGCGGCCCGGGTGGCCCCGGCGCCCGGGTGGCCCCGGCGGCCCGGTGTCCCGGTACGGCCGCTGGGCCCGCCCCGCCCGACCCTGGTGGTGGCGGGCTGCGACCCGGCCCTGCCGCTGCTGGAGACCCCGCTGGCGCTGCTCGACCCTCCGGTCGCGTTCAGCTGGTGGCCGTGCAGCAGCGGCCAGGCGCTCCGGCTGGCCTCGGCCGGGCTGGTCCACGTGGCCGGCGCGCACCTGCTCGGCCGGTCCGGCGAGTACAACACCGGCCCGGCCCGGCAGCAGTTGTCCCCGGGCGGGGCGGAGGTGTTCGGGTTCGCGTCCTGGCGGGAGGGCCTGGTGCTCCGGCCGGGCTGGACGGCGCCGTCCAGCGGGCTCGCCGACCTGGCTGAACGTGGCCTGCGCCTGGTGAACCGGGAGAAGGGGTCCGAGGCGCGCCGGGTCCTGGACCGGGAGCTGGGCCGGGCCGGGCTGACCTCCGCCGCGCTCCGCGGCTACGCCACCCAGGCCGCCGGGCACCTGCAGGTGGCCTCGGCCACCGTGGCGGGCCTGGCCGACGCCGGGGTGGCCAGCGAGCCGGCCGCCCTGGCCTACGGGCTGGGCTTCGTGCCGTTCGCCGAGGAACGCTTCGACCTGGTCATCCCGGCGGCCCAGGTCGGTTCCCGGGAAGTGGACGGCCTGCTGAAGGTGCTGTCTTCGCCCTGGCTGGCCGGTCAGCTGGACAGCCTGCCCGGCTACGACCGGGCCCGCTGCGGTGAGCACGTGGCCACGCTGTAAATTCCGGCCGGTTAAGGTAGCCCGTGTACGACCATGATCTGGGTGAGCTCGAGGACCTCGGCTGGGACGAGTTCGTCCGCCGCCAGTGGGACGCCGTGTACACCGCCTACCGGACCGGGCGGGGACGGCGCACGCTCTGCCGCGGCTGGGCCGACCTGATCGAGGCGGGCCTGAGCTGTTCCCAGGCCCTGGCCGACCTGCTGGTCCGGACGGAGATCCTGGACCGGGCCGACCGGGACCTGGAAGGGACCGTGGACCCGCGGGCGTTGGTGATCGGGATGACCGAGGTGATCGCGGACGTCCGGGTGGACCTGCTCGAGTTCGGCCTGGAAGAGCCGGGTTTCCGGGAACTGGGCGCGGCGCAGCTGGCCGGGCTGCTGGACCGGCAGGCGGCGCTGCTGGGCTTCGTGCGTGACTACGCGGGCGTGGAGGACGCCAGCGTGGAGGACGCGGGGGTCGGGAACCCGGGCGTCGAAGATACCGGCTGAGTTCCGCGCCGCGCGCCGTCGCGGGCCGCGCTCCAGGTCAGCGCCGCCGGGCCAGCCACATCCGGGTCTGGTAAGGCACGATCATCGGGATCCCGGGGAAGTGCGTGCCCAGCAGCTCCTGGATCCGGCCCAGCAGCCGGTTCCGGACCGGCGCGGCGAGCTGCGCGATGTAGGACTTACTGCGCTCCTCCGCCATCCAGGTGCCCACTTCCACCTGCCGGGTCCACGGCACCACGATCCGCATCCCCGGCTCGAACAGCCCGGTGCCGGCGATGCCTTCCTCGCTCCAGTCCGGGTCGCGGTGATGCCGGCGGTAGCCCGGGCAGGCCGCCTCCATCACCTCCTGGTAGGTGTCGAACCAGCTCTGGCCGTCGGCCCACGCGTGACTCCACCAGGCCACCCACGAACCGCCCGGGCGCAGCACCCGGGCCACCTCCCAGCTGGCCAGATGCTGGTCGAACCAGTGCCAGGACTGGGCGAAGCAAGTGAGGTCGACGGATCCGGAGCGGATCGGCAGCGTGTTGCCGTCCGCCTGCAGGTAGGCCAGCGCCGGGCTGCGGTCCCGGGCCCGGCGGAGCATGATCTCGCCGAAGTCGATCGCGACCGTCCGCGCCCCGCGGGCGGCCAGCTGGCGGGTGGCGATGCCGGTGCCCGCGCCCACGTCCAGGACCACCGCCCCGCGAAGCCCGCCCGCGGACCGCTCGATCTCGCGGAACACGCCGTCGGGGTAGGACGGGCGCCCGGCGTCGTAGTCGGCCGCGACCGGGTCGAACGGGGACCGGCCTACGGACGTCACCGCCGCGGGCCGGCCCGGGTGACCGTCATCGGGTCACCCGGACCGCCGATGCCTTGTTTCACGGCCCGCAACGAAAACCACCCGTGGTCAGTGCCCATACACCGGGACCAGCAGCCCGCGGGCGATGGTGTGGAAGCGCAGGTTGAAGCCGGTCACCGCGGCGGAGACGTCGGAGTCGATGCCGAGCTTCTCGCTGTCCACGGCGTGCACCGCGAAGACGTAGCGGTGCGGGCCGTCGCCCTCCGGGGGTGCGGCCCCGCCGAAGTCCTTGGTGCCGTAGTCGTTGCGGACGGAGAACGCGCCCGCAGGCAGGCCGGCGCCACCCGCTGCGCCCGCCCCGGCAGCCAGCCCGGTCACCGAGGCGGGGATGTCGACCACCAGCCAGTGCCAGAATCCGGAGCCGGTGGGGGCGTCCGGGTCGTAGCAGGTGACGGCGAAGCTCTTGGTCTCCGCGGGAAATCCGGACCAGCGCAGGCTCGGCGAGATGTTGTCGCCAGACATGCCGAAGCTGTGGTAAACCTGCGCATTTCCCATCTGCTCGCCGTCGGCGACGTCGTCGCTCAGCACCGTGAAGCCCGGCACTGGCGGGAGGAAGTCGTACGGAAGCGGTGCGCGATCGGCCATGATCTCCCTACCTTCTTTTAAGGACTACTGCTAAGCGGTACCCGGGAAAACCTTAACTGGCCCGATCGGAGACATTGACGTGACGCCCGGTTCGCTGCGGCCTGGTTTCCTGAGGTCTGGCTCGCTGAAGCCGGGTTTCCCCAGGCCGGGCTCGCGGAGGCCTGGCTTCGCTGAAGTCAGTGCGGCGCGTCGCGTTCGTCGCGATCCTCGTCGCGCTGGCGGTCGTGCCCGGCCCGACCTCCGCGGCCCGGCCCTGCACCAACCGGGCCTGCCAGTCCGCGGGCGTGGTGCGGTGGGCCCGGCAGTTGCCCGGCGCCTGGGTGGCGCAGGCCGGGCTGGCCGGCACCACGCCGGCCCGCGGCGCCGCGTACGCGGCCATGGGCCGGCAGATCGCCGTGATCGGCATCGGCACCACCGTGTTCGCCTACCAGTCCCGCTCCGGCGCGCCGGCCTGGGCCAGTTCCCTGGCCGGCTTCCGGGCTGGCTCCAGGATCGTGTCGGTGCGGACCTGGCCGGGTGTGGTCACCGTCGGGGTCGACGTGCCGGGACGGCGGGCCGGCAGCCTGGGCACGCGGCACGAGGTGGTCCTGGACAGCCGCACCGGGCGGCAGCTCCGGTCCGTCCCGGCCGCGCCGTTCGGCGGGGCCGTCGCGGCGGGCCCGGCTCGCACGGTCGTCGTCGGAAGCACCGCGGTGACCAGCTACAGCAACCGGACCGCAGCCGTGCTGTGGAGCCATCCGACCGGGCCCGCCGCCCAGGCCTGGAAGGTCAGCGGCAACGATCTCTACCTGACCGTGTCCGCGGGGGGCTACCTCAGCAACGGCCCGGTCCGGGCGCTGCGCAAGATCTTCCTGCGCTCCGGTGCGCAGCGGATCATCCGCCCGCCGGGCCGGTCCTTCCGCGGGGTGCTGAGCCGCGTGTTCGCGGGCGTGGCGGTGTTCACCGACGCGCGGGGCACCATCGCCTACAGCGCGACGACGGGGCGGAAGCTGTGGCGGCGGCTGGGCGCCGTCCCGGAGAACGCTGACCCCCTTGGGGGACTGCTGTACCTGACCGACGGGAGCAGCCTGGCGGGCGTGGACCCGGAGACCGGCCGGACGCAAGTCCACGTGTCCGGCGGATCGACCACCGGCACCTCCGGCTTCTATGCTGTGCGGGATGGGGTGGTGCTCGGCCTCGATCAGGGAGCCCAGGGGGACGCGTGGGGCTACGACGTGGCCGTCGGCCGGGTGCTCTGGACCAACGCCGACCTGCCGTGGCCGCACTATTTCGAGGATCTGTCGGGTATCGGCGGCAGCGCCAGCCCGGAGTCCGGAGCTATCCTGCTGGCCGTCTGCGCCCAGGCCGGGGCGTCCGCGGCGGGCAGCAGCAGCCAGGTCTGCGACCGCCCGGAACTGGTCGCCGTGAACTGGTGAAGTACCGGTGTCATCCTTGCGGATGTAGCTCCGTCCGATGGCTGATTATGAGTAGTGTGCCATCCTGCAATAGTTAGGCAGTCTTACGCTCGCGCGGCAGCAAGACAGGAGGCGGCGTGGCCCCAGATGACCTGGCCCGCCAGGCCCGTGAGCTGCTCAGCATGACCGGCGGATCCGCCTCACGGTCGCTGAACCAGCTGGTGGGGCTGGTGTCGCGTCAGGTCCCGGGCTGCTCGGGGGCGGCCTCCGCCGTCTGGCGCGAGGACGAGCCGGTGGTCCGGGCGGCCAGCCATCCCGACCTCGCCGACCTGTTCGAGCTGCAGCTCACGGCCGGCTCCGCCCCGTGGCTGGACGCCCTGGCCAGCAACGCGCCGGTCAGCTGCCAGGACACCCTGGAAGAGGAGCGCTGGCCGGGATTCGCGGCCGCGGCGCTGGCCCGCGGCGTCCGGTGCTGCGTCACGCTGGCCCAGCGGTCCGGGGAGCAGGCCCTCACCTTGACCATGTTCGGCGCCCGGCCCCGGTCGCTCGACCCCGATCAGCTCCCGCTCGCCGAACTGCTGGTCGCGTTCGGGGGAGCGGTCATGGGCAACGCGGACGCCTACGACGGGGTCCAGCGGACGGTGCTGCGGCTGCGCGACTCCGTCGAGTCCGGGGCGCTGCTCGATCAGGCCCGGGGGGTGCTGATGCACGCGCGCGGGTGCACCGCGGCGGAGGCGCTGACGCAGATGGGCGCCATGGCCACTGCCCAGCACGTCACGATGACCGAGGTCGCGCAGCAGATCATCGCCTCGCAGGGGGCAGGCACGCCGGAGGCCGGGGCAGGCTGAGCCTGCCCCGGCCTCCGGATCGTGCTCAGGCCGGGCTGGCCTGGCTTAGACCGGGCTGGTCTGGCCTAAGCCAGGCCAGTCTGGTTCAGGCGGCGGACCGCTCGTAGATGGCCAGCGTCTCCTGGCCGATCCGGTCCCAGGAGTACCGGGCCCGGGCCCGGTCCACGGCCGCGATGCCGAACCCTTCCAGCAGCATCGGGCTGGCCAGCAGGGTCCGGATCCGCTGGGCGATCAGCCCGGGGCGGGCAGGCGGGACCAGCAAGCCGGTGGTGCCGTCGATGATGGTGTCCAGATGACTGCCGATCGCCGAGGCCACGACCGGGGTGCCGCAGGCCATGGCCTCCAGCGCGACGGTCGCGAACGGCTCGCCGGTCGGCGCGTCCACCAGCAGGTCCGCCGAGCGCAGCAGCGCGGGCAGGTCGTCGTCGCCCACGCTGCCGTGGAAGATGACCCGGTCCCGCACGTTCAGGTCGCTGGCCAGCCGGGCCAGCGCCCGGTAGGCCTTGTCCCCGCGCAGCTTGCCGTGCTCAGGACCGCCCGCGATGACCAGTTCGGCTTCGGGGATGTCGGCGAGCGCGCGCACCGCGACGTCCACGCCCTGATTGGGCGCGAGCGGCGCCACGCACAGCAGCCGCGGCCGGCTGCCCCGCTCGGCGACCGGGCCCTCCGGGGAGAACGTCGCGGTGTCCACGCCGCGCGGGATGAGCCGCACCGAGTCCCGCCGGACGCCCAGCCGGGACAGCGCCGACATCTCGCTGGAGGAACTGGCGAGCACGGCGCGCACGCTGCGCGCGATGACTGGCTCCAGCCGGAGCCGGGCCGCACCCCCGCCGTTTCCGGACCGGGACTTCGCCCGGGCTGGCTGGGCCTGGGCGGGCGGAGCCGCGACGGGCCGGGCCGAAGCCGGGTCGGTGGCCTGCAGCGACAGGAAGGTCTGCACGACCGGCACGCCCAGATCGCGGGCGCCCGCCAGCGCGGCGAGCCCGCTGGTCCAGAAGTAGGCATGCGCCACGTCCGGCGCGTTGTCCTGCCAATGCCGCGCCAGGTACTGGCCGAACTCCGCGGCGTGCGGGGCCAGGCTGTCTGAGGCAAGCTCCTTGGCCGGGCCCGCGGGCACGTGCTCGACGGTGACGCCCGGCGCGGGCTCCGACTTCTCCGGCTGCCCCTCGCGGTCGCGGCGGGCGTACACGGTGACGTCGTGGTCCTGTTCGGCCAGCGCGGACACCAGGGACGCCAGCCGCTGGTCCTGCCTATCTGGTCCGGCCTCCGGGGTCTGGCCGAACGGGTTCCCCTGCAGTGTGACCAGGGCAATCTTCATGGGGAGCAGCCTCCTCGATACGGGGTGCCCACGCGGTACGCCACGAGTCGCCGAAGAGGCAGTGAGACAGGATCTACGAAGGTCCAGGCCAGACCAGGAAAATTTCCATGGCAAGCACGCCTCTCCGGCCACGCCAGACGGCGTGGGGGCGTGCCTGCGTCGTAGACACTGCAAGCAATATAACCCCGAAACGGACGGCTGCCAAGCCGCCACGCGCAGGGGCGACCGGCGGCGCTCGGGCCGGCCCGCCCCGGCCAGCCCGGAAGGCGGCCCTGGGGGGATCCGGCTACCGTGATCCCGGGTTAGCTTGGATCATCAGCTGTCCGCTACCCCCGTCGTCCCGACCTAACCTCCGCGACACCCTTACCATCGTTCACTCTCCTTCTCCGCGATTGGACCTCGATGCCGCAACCCGCCGGCCCGCCCGAGCTCGACCTCGAGGTGGCCGCGCTCAAGGAGCGCTACGCCGGGCTCCGGCAGGCCGCCGCGCTGCCGGGCGCGGACGCCAGGACCGTGCTCGAGGCCGCGTTCGCGGAGCTGGACACCGCGGTGGACGTGCTCGGGGCGATGCGGGCCGGGCCTGCTCCCGGCCCGTCCCAGGCCAGTGGTCCCGGACCCGAGGCGCTGCTCACGGAGCGGCGGCTGCTGCGCGCGGTGTTCCAGGACGCGCCGGTGCCGATGTTCCTGCTCGGCCCGGACGCCACCGTGCAGCGGGTCAACACGCGGGCCGCCGAGCTGCTCGGCTCCGGCCCCGGGTACGCGGTCGGCAAGCTCTTCACCGCGTTCGTGGACCTGCCCGCCCGGGCCGCGGTGCAAAGCCAGCTCGCCGCGGTCGCGCGGACCGGCAAGACCCGGCGGATCCAGTGCCGCCTGCTGCACCCCGACGGACCAGCGGGCACTGAGCTGACCGTCGGGCTGGCCCAGGTCCGGGGAGACGGCGACCAGCTCGTGGTGGTGGCCAGCGGGCCCGGGACGGGCCCGGACACTGGGACCGGCGCAGATCAGGCGGCCAGCGCCACGTCGCCCGGCGCTCCGGGCCCGGGCGCAGGCCCGGACAGCCCGGCCCGCCTCATGGAGGCGATGATCCACCGCTACGACCTGGTCACGTCCGCGACCAGGCTGTTCCTGGAAAACGCGACCTACAGCGAATCGGTGACCCTGCAGCGCTGCGCCCGGCTGCTGGCCAGTGAGCTGGCCGCCTGGGTCATCGTGGACGTCGAGCGGCGGCAGCGGCTGCGGCGGCAGTTCGTCATGGGTCCCGAGGACCAGCCCTCTGACCTGGCCAACGCGGTGGGGCAGGTGGATCCGGCCGCGGGCAGCGCGCCCCACCAGGTACACGAGTCGGGCAGTTCGCTGCTGGTCGCGCACGCCGAGGACGCCGGGATCCTGGGCGCCGGGCCGCAGGGCGTGCCGGTCATGATGATGCTGGACGCCACCTCGGTGCTCTGCGTGCCGCTGTCGGACGGGGAGCACACCTACGGCACCCTGACCCTGGCCCGCAACGCCAGCGAGGGTCACTTCGAGATGGCCGACCTCGGCGTGGTCGAAGAGCTCGGCGAGCAGCTGGCCCTGGCTATCAGGGTGGACCGCATGTTCCGGCGGCACACCGAGATCGCGGACGCGCTCCAGTCGAGCCTGCTGCCGCGCGACCTGCCGCAGATCCCCGGTGTAGAGATCGCGGCGGCCTACGTCGCGGCCACCGAGGGCCTGGAGGTCGGCGGCGACTTCTATGACATCTACCGGACCCCCGGCGGGTGGGGGGTGGCGATCGGGGACGTGTGCGGCAAAGGCGAGGAGGCCGCCGCGGTCACCGCGGCCGCGCGGCACGCCATCCGGGTCCTCGCGCACTGGACCGCCGACCCGGCCGAGGTCCTGGCCAAGGCCAACGAGGTGATGCTGGCCGAGGAGTTCGGCGACCTCTTCGTGACCGCGAAGAACGCCCACCTGCGCTGGCAGGACGGGCGGCTGCATGTCGTGCTGGGCAGCGCCGGGCATCCGGGTCCCGGTGCTGGTCCGTCCCGACGGCCGGACCACGATCATGAACCCGGGCGGGCTGCCGCTCGGCCTGTTCCCCACCGCGCAGCCCGGGCGCGAAGAGATCGACCTGGAGCCGGGGGATGTGCTGTTCTTCTTCACCGACGGGGTGACCGAGGCACGCAGCCCGGAACTGACGTACTTCGAGGACCGCCTCACCGACGAGCTGGCCGGCCTGGCCGGGCAGCCGCCCCGGGACATCGTGGCCGGCCTGCAGACCCTGGTGGTGGAGTTCTGCCGCAACGAACTGCGGGACGACATGACCATGCTGGTGCTGCGCGTGGCCGAGCCGCCGGACCAGTGAAGCCACGCACTGGCCCGGCGGCCCGGTTACCGGCGAGAGCGGCCGTCGGGGACCCGGCGCCCACCGCCGGCCCGGTGCCGTGCCGGGGCCAGAAGGGGTGCCGGCCCGGCCGCTACTCCTCCAGGTATTCCTCGATCGTCTCTGAGGTGGTGGAGTTCAGGGGGCTGGCGGCGACCTGCTCCTCCACCTCGGCCTTGCTCAGCTGCCGGCCGGGAAAGACCTCGGGCTCGGTTTCCAGGAGGGCGCCGGCCTTGACCGCCTCCGCCTGTTCCGGGGTGAGCACGACCGCGCCAGGCGGCAGCGCGGTGCCATTGCTAGCCACCACGTTGCTGTCTATCACGTGGCTGGCCGTCACATGGCTGGCCGCCACCGCACGGCGGGCGGGCCTGCGCACCACCTGGCGCCGCAGCCAGCCGAAGCCGCTCCGTGGGATGAACATCCCGGCCAGCCCGACAAGTATCAGCACCCACCCGGCCGCCTGCACGTTCAGCCAGCCTGGGTGGCCGGTGACGGCGAACGCGAGAATGGCGCCGACGGCGACGATGGCAAGACCCGTGGCGGTCTTCATGCCTGTCTCCTTGCTTCTTCTGTTAAGGGCGCGCGGCTGGAGGCGCGGGCGCCATGTCGTCGTCGGGCTCCTGGCCGAGCAGGCATCCCCGCAGGTAGCGGAGAGCTGACGCCTGAAGGCGCGACACGTGCATCTGGGAGATGCCGAGCCGCTCGCCGATCTCGGCCTGGGTCAGGTTCCCGTAGAACCGCATCAGCAGGATGCGCCGCTCGCGCGACGGCAACTCGTTCCAGTGCGCGCCGACCGCGTCCATGTCCACGGCCCGTTCCAGCTCGGGGTCGTCCGCCCCGATCAGGTCCGCGAGCTTGGCCAGGCCGTCCGCCTGGCTGAGCGGGGCGTCCAGCGACGACGTGTGGAAGAACATGTCGGCCTGGCGGGCCTCATGAAGTTCCTCGTCGGTCACACCCAGGTGCCGGGCCAGTTCCGCGTCGGCGGGAGCGTGCCCCAGCTCCTGGGCGAGGTCGCCGGTGGCCTTCCTGATCTCGAGCAGCAGTTCCTGGGCTGAGCGCTTGACCCGGACCTGCCACCTCTTGTCCCGGAAATGCCTCTTGATCTCGCCGCTGATGCATGGCTGGGCGTAGGCGGCGAGAGCGCCACCGAACGAAGGGTCGAAGTTGTTGATCGCCTTGAGCAGGCCGACGTACCCGACCTGCATCAGTTCCTCGACCGATTCGGGGCTGTCCCGGTAGCGCAGCACGCACGACCGGACCAGGGCCTCGTAGCGGGTCACCAGGACCTCGCACGCCGCGCTGCGCACGGCACTTCCAATGGGTTCGGATTTCACGAGCTCGAGGAGCTCACTGTCGTCGCGGCTGAGCAGGTTCGCACGCGACCACGGCGGCGGCAGGGCCAGATCTGCGCCTTCCCCGGAGGGGCCGGGGAAGGGCTGAGCATCCGCGCCAGCCGGGCGACGGCGAAGGGCCGTCTTCGTCATGATCACCTCCGCGCCTGAACTTCGGGGGGAAGCCCAGGCGACCCATTCGTGCCCGCTGAGGGGAAGATAAACATGCCGCCGGCCATTGTTTCGAATCCGTGATCCATTCCTGCCGCCGTGCCGGATTCATCCCCAGCTCAGGGCGGGTTTGGGGCGGTGCGAGCGGGGCTGCCGCCGCGGCATGTTCCAGGTGGTGGCGCTGTTGTACGGAGCAGGAGTGGCAAGCAGGAGGAGCCGGGCCGGAGTGCCCGGCGCGAGCAAAGGAATCGGGGGATCGAGGTGGCAGGAATGTGGCGCACCCACCGGCAGCCAGCCGGTGACGCTGCGCGGGTGATCGTGGTGGGCGCCGGGTTTGCCGGGATGGCTGCGGTGCAGGAACTGGACCGGGCCGGAGCCCAGGTGCTGCTGATCGACCGCAACGTCTACAGCACCTTCCAGCCGCTGCTCTACCAGGTAGCCACGGGCGGGCTGAACCCTGGCGACGTGTCCTACCCGGCCCGGGCGTTCACCCGCCGCCATGGTGCCCGGTTCCGGCTGGGCGAGGTCGTCGGCGTGGATCCGGACCGCCGGCGGGTCACCCTGGCCGACGGCGGCTCGTTCGACTACGACTACCTGGTCCTCGCGACCGGGGTGTCCGCGGCCTACTACGGGGTGCCCGGCGCCGCCGAGCACAGCCTGGGCCTGTACACCCGCCGCGACGCGGTGGAGCTGCGCAACCACATCATGGCCCGGCTGGAGCGACTGGACATCGCCGGTCCGGGCAAGAGCGTGAACTTCACTGTGGTGGGCGGCGGCGCGACCGGGGTCGAGCTCGCCGGTGCGCTGGCCGAACTGCGCAGCACCGCGCTGGATGCCGCGTTCCCCGAGGTGAACCTGGCGTCGGTGCACATCCGCCTGGTCGAGCAGGCGGATGCCCTGCTGCTGCCCTTCGACCCGGCGCTGCGCGAGTACGCGCGCCGTCAGCTGGAGCAGCGGGGCGTGGAGGTCCGGCTGAACACCGCCATCCGGGAAGTGCGCAGCGACCGGGTCATCCTGTCCGACGGAGAGGACCTGCCCAGCGACGTCACCGTATGGGCCGCCGGGGTGACCGCGCCCGCCGAGGTGGCCGGATGGCAGCTGCCGCAAGGCCCGGGCCGGCGCATCCTCACCGGACCCGATCTGCGGGTACGTCGGCCAGGAGCGCATCTTCGCTCTCGGTGACGTCGCGCATGATCGAGGATCAGCCGCTGCCGCAGCTGGCCCAGCCCGCGCTGCAGACCGGACGGCACGCGGCCCGGCAGATCCAGCGGCTCGTCGCAGGCCAGCCGGCCGAGGCGTTCGAGTATCACGACAAGGGCATCATGGCCACGATCGGGCGCCGGTCCGCGGTCGTGGAGTTGCCGCGCCGGCTCAAGATCCGGGGGACGCTCGCCTGGCTCGCGTGGCTGGCCCTGCACCTGGTCGCGCTGCTCGGCAACCGCAACCGCATGTCCGCCATGCTCAACCTGTCCTGGCGGTACCTGACCTGGGGCCACGGCGGCGGTGTCATCGTCGGCGACGATCCGCCCCCGTTCCTGGTGGACGGGCCGCTTCCGGTGGGCAGTGATCGTGGTCACGGGACGGTCCCTTCCCGGATCTAGCCATCCGGCGGTTGCTTACTATGAACCATGCCCCCAGCGACTGAGCGATCTGCGGCTGGACACGGTAGCGGCGCAGCAGGCCAAGCCCGAGGCAGAGCAGGTCAGGCAGGCCAAGGCCAAGGCAAACAGCAGGCGAAGGCACAGCAGGCGAAGGCACAGCAGGCCAGGACCGGGCGGCTCAGCCCGCCCCTCCGGAAGAGGTGCGGTCGCAGCGGCTGGTGCTGCGCCGGGTGCACATGGATCAGGCGGATGGCATCGCCCTGGCCGTCGGCGCCAGCCTGGACTACCTGAAGCCCTGGATGGCCTGGGCCACCCGGGACGCCGCCGAGCCGAGGACCCAGCGCATCCGGGTGGCCGAGGCGGATGAGCTGTGGGAGAGCGGCAGCGACTTCATCTACTCCGTCCTGCTGCGGCCCGACCGGACCGTCGTCGGCGAGATCGGGCTGCACCGCCGGGTGGGAGAGGGCGGCATGGAGATCGGGTACTGGATCGACGTCCGGTACGCGGGCCGTGGCCTGGGTACGGAAGCGGCCCGGATGCTGACCGGTGTCGCCCTGGCGCTGCCCGGCGTGACCCGGGCGGAGATCCATTGTGACGAGGCGAACCAGGCGAGTGCGGCCATCCCGCGCAAGCTCGGTTATCGGCTGGACCGGATCGACCCGCACGAGCCGGAGGCGCCGGGAGAACGTGGGCCGCCGGATGGTGTGGGTCACGGAGTCCCCGGTGAGACCCGGGATCGGACTGGGGCACGCAGTCCTCCGGTGGGCCGGGCCGGGGACCAGGTCACGGGGGCCCGATGAGCACGGGACGGGACTGGGCCGCCTGGCACGAGGCCTACGACAACCCGGATACGGCGCTCGCCCACCGGCTGCGCGCGGTGCAGGCCCGGATCACCGAGGCGCTCGACCAGGCCCGGCCGGGCCGTTGCGCGCGATCAGCATCTGCGCGGGCCAGGGCCGCGACCTTATTGGCGTGCTCCGCGAGCATCCGCGCCGCCGTGACGTCACCGCACGCCTGGTGGAACTGGACCCGCGCAACGCAGCGGCCGCCCGCCAGCTGGCCGCGGACGCCGGGCTGACCCAGGTGGAGGTGGTCACCGGGGACGCCGCGCAGACCGGCGCGTACGCCGGGCTGATCCCGGCCAGCCTCGTGCTGGCCTGCGGCGTGTTCGGCAACATCACCGACGAGGACGTGGCCCGGACCATCCGTTGCTGCACGGGGCTGTGCGCCCCCGGGGGCACGGTGGTGTGGACCCGCGGGCGCGGTGAGCCCGACCTCGTCCCGCAGATCTGCGACTGGTTCGCCGCGGAAGACTTCGCCCTGGTGGGCGTTTCGGAGCCGGTGGGCGTCCCGCAACCGGGGACACACTGGGCGGTCGGCGCGCACCGGTTCGAGGGACAGTCCAAGCCCGCTGCCCGACCAGGAAGATGTTCACCTTCGCCGGGCGCGACGTGCTGAGGGCGGGCCACGACCGCGCTTAGGACGTGCGCGGTCTAGGCCGGGACGAGGCCAACGCGATGGTCAGGACGTGCTGAGCCGGACCCGGCCCAGGTCAGTGCGCGAAGAACGGAACCGCAGGCCGGGCCAGCGTGAGCCGGCACTGCCGGGCCTTGACGATGAGCTCGGTGGCCGGAGCCCGGACCGTCGCCGCGCAGCGATGCGCAGCCGGGCCGCTGCTCCCGATGAGCAGGGCGCAGGCCACCGCGGCGAGCGCGGCGGGGAAGACCAGGATCGCCTTCAGCCGGCGGGGCACCCGGGGAGTGCGGCGCCGCACTGGCTCCGCTCGCCGGGCGAACCAGCTGCCGATCCGGGTCAGCCTGGCCCGGACCTGCTCGATCCGGGGTATCTCCTCGTCCCAGGTGAGCCGGGTAAAGATGGTAAACAGCGCGACCAGGCGGGGATCGGAGTCCCGCAGCATCCGGTCGATCCGGTTTAGCATCCGCTGCTGGCGCGCCGGCAGGCTCACGGCCGATCTCCCATCGTTCTTCCCCGGGTCCGCTTCCCCGCCAGGCCTGTCCGGCCGGCCCCGAAGGTCGGACCGGCTGGAGGTTCCTGGCTTGAGGCCAGGCTACCGGCCGCCCTTGGCCGTCTGCAGGGCACCCGCCTGGTCCGTAATCACAGCGTCAGATCACGGCTGCTCTCTGTACCCAGTGGTGCGGGAGTTGCGGTAGAGGTCTCCGTACGCTGGTCTCAGCGTTGCTCATGCCGCGAGTCGGTGACGCGCTCGCGCTCCAGCGGCATGGGGATCCGCGGGGCAACGTCGGCGCAGGCGGCGGGCCCACTCCGCGAAGTTCGCCGGATCAGCTCCGCTGGTCAGGCCGGGGCCGTCAGCCTGGGCCAGGTCAGGGCCGCCAGTCAGTCAGGCCACCTGCGGCTGAGGAGTGACGGTCCAGCTCAGGCCAGATGGTGCGGTCCAGACCAAGGTGCCCGGCCGGGGCTGCCGCAGACGCCAGGCGGTCGAGCCCTTCATCCGGTGATCGTGGCGGCATCCACAGGAAATATTGCAGGGACAGGTCAGGCCGCCCTGATCGTAGGGGACCGTGTGATCAAGGTCGCACCGCGACGCCGGCCGACGGCAGATCGGGAACCCGCAGTCCTGGTCACGCACCTCGATCAGGTCCCGCATCCGGTCGGGGATCCGGTATCCGGAGGCCGCGTTCGCGTGGGTGCACGGGACGCCCGAACCGCCGTCCGCGTTATCGGAGTTCGCGTGATCGCCAATCCCGTGATCGCCGTCCGCGGGGCCAACCTCACGGGCCGCCGTCACGGCGCCGCCAGGATGGCCCGCAGCGCGGCCAGCCAGCTCAGCAGACGTGTTCAAGCCAGCCTGCGTGGCGGGCGGTGGCTCATCCAGGAGAGTGACCGGCACCGTGACGGTGATCCGCCCGAGCACGCTGGGTCCGGGCACGCCGGGTCCGGGCACGCCGGGTCCGGGCCCCCGGGTCCGGGCGCGCACCTGCCGGGGGCGGGTCAGCGTCTGACCCGGGCGGGTGATCTGATTTCCGGGCGGTCGGCCCGGCCAGCGGAGCCGGGTCACCGCCATCACCTGGCCCTCGGGCGTCAGTCACGACGACCCGCCATGAGACACGTCGGATCGGCCGCCGCGGCCCGGGCCAGTTCTCGCGCCACCGCCGCCGTGATCGCGCCCATCCGCGTGAGCTGGCCCGGCTCATCCCACCACCCGGCCAGCGTCCGCCACGACACATTGAGCTCTGGGCGTCGGATCTTCACCTTGCCGCTGCCTGCGCCCGGCCATGGGGCCTCCCCCGGCGCCGGGATCGGCGGCCAGCACCATGGCTGGTGATCAGCCGCGCCCGGACTCGGGCCCTGACCGGTATCGCCGTTCGCGGGTTCGTGAGGGGGATGGTCGTCGCGACCATTGCCAGCGGGCGGGTCCTTCGCCGCGGGCTCACCGCGCGGACCGCTGCCCGGATCCTCACCCAGGTCGCGTCCGAGGGCGTCGGTGCCATCGTCGCCGGGCGGTGCTGCCGCCGCCGTCGGTGCCGCCGTCGCCGGGCTGAGTTGCCGCCGGGCCTCCCGGCGCCATGCCGGGCCAGGTCCGGGCCTCCGGGTGCTCGGCCGGGGTCGGCCGGGCCGGGTGGCTGCGGAAGGGTGCCGAGCAGCAGGCCGACGAACACTTGCGCGCGGAGCAGGTCGATGCCGCCCCCGGCTCCGTCGCCCTTCATCGCCTCGGCCATCCCGCTGATGCGGGCCCACGCAGCCGATGCCTGTGCCGCCGGGAGGAAGTGCCCGGAGAGGGCGGCAGTCCCGCTGTCCTCTCCGGCCAGTTCCACGCGGGCCTTCTTCTCGGCCTGAGCGCGCCGGCGCTCGGCGGCGGCAGGATCCGCGGAAATCACGGCGCGCTGCAACGACGCGCGAAGCTGGCCCGTCGTCTGCTGTCCCGCCCGGACCAGAACCTTGCGCTCGACCGCCCCGGCCAGGTCGTCGTCGAGCGGCGTCGTCCACGCGTCGATGAGCTTGGCCCGCCCCAGGTCGATCGTCCCCTGGCTCAGCGCGGACCATGTCGCGGGCAGCCTGCGGGACATGCTGACCGCCAGGCTCATCCACCACTCAGCGGCGTACTGCGTCAAGGTCAGGGCCAGCGCGACCTCGTTGGGGGCGAACTCCGCCGACAGCTCCCGGACGGGGTCACGGTCCAGCCTCGGGATCATCCATGACACCCCGGCGGCGCCCGAGCTCGGCGACCGCGGCTAGTTCCTGTGCCTGGGCCCAGGAGGTGAGCTTGCGCCATCCGGTGATGCTGTTGACCAGGCCCGCCTCGTCTAGCTGGCCGGGCTGGGCCTGACCTAACCAGGCCGCCAGAGCTGGACCCGGCGGCATGCGAACGTGCCCCGCCATCTCCGAACTCAGCATCGGCCCGCCGGCGTCCGCCTCAGCGGCCCGCAACTCGTCCTCGGCCAGCAGGTCCTGGATTCCTGGGTCCTCGTCCGCCGGGTCCCGATTGGCTGGGCCCTGGCTAGCCGGGTCCGCGGCTGGCGGATGCAGGTGCCCGGCAGGCCCGGCAGCGGCCGGGCGAGACCTTGGTTAAGCGACCGGAGCCACCCTTGGCCGGTCGCTCAGGCTCGCCCCAGGCGGGCAGGTCCTGGCCCCCACGGGTGCGCCGCAGGCGATCGGCGGCCGCCAGGACTTCCTCTAGCGCGACGTCGCCCGCCCAGCACATGCCTACTCCGTGGTCGGCCGGGCGGCCGCGCGGCCGGGGCGCGAAGCCCGGAGGGTCAGAGAACCGTTCTTGGCCTGCGGGTTCAGCTGACGTGGGACTCACCTCCCGGTCTAGACGCCGGACGACTCATGGGACCTGGGACGATCAGCTATACGAATATAATATCGAATAATTCGAGCCTCCGCGACTCTGATTCAGATATATATTCGATAACACCCCTATGCGTGAACCGTCGCCTTACTCATGTACGGCGCCCTCCGCACCGGGATTCTCAGGCCCGGAGGGCGCCGAGTGGGAGGCCCGGTGCGCCGGTGCCCTCCGGGCCCGATCAGCCCGGCCGATCCACCAGCTCCTGTCCGCCTCCAGTCCCGGCCCGGCGCCACCAGCCCGGCCGGCCACCAGCCCCGGCCGCCCGACCCGCGACTCGAATGGCATCCCCTGCGGGTTCAGCGCCGCGCCGTACGCCGTCCGGGGATCTGATCAGCGCATAAGGTCGTGTGTACCAATATTTACGTGTTGTGCCGCCCCTGCGGTGGATGTGGCGGACAGCTTCAGATCCGACCCCAGCGGGGAGAATGGATGCGCCGAGCTGAGCGGCCCGTTGGGGCTGCTCTCGGCAGTCCCCGGCCCGCCGTGTCCGGGCGGCCGCGGCCCGCAGTGTCCGCGCCGCCGTAACTGCCTGGCGTACCTTTTCCGGCCCGGGCCGTCGGCCCACGAAGACTCTGGCCGCCGTGGTAGCCGCGCTCGCGGTGCTCGCCGTCCTCGCCCCCGCCGCCCCCGACGGCACGCGCCTGGCGGTCCGGCTGGCTGCCGCGGTGCAGGGCCTCGGCCGCACAGCACATCAGGCCGCGATCGGGGCCAGTCATCCGGCGCCACCGTCCGACCCCATCGGGGCGTTGTTCCGCATCACCCATGGGGGCCGGCTGACCGGGGGCCACTTCTGCACGGCGAGCGTGGTTGACAGCCCTCAGGGCGACCTGGTCATGACGGCCGCGCACTGCGTTACCGGACTGGGCGCCGGCCAGTTCGCCTTCGTCCCGGGATTCCGCGACGGCCACACCCCGTACGGGGTGTGGCCGGTGACCCGGGTGACCGTCGACCAGGCTTGGGCCACCTCGGCCGATCCCGATCACGACGTGGCCTTCCTCCAGGTCAAGAAGGTGGGATCGGATACCACCGTGCAGTCCGTCACCGGGGGCGAACGGGTCGGCCTCAGCCAGCCCGCGGGCCAGTTCGTCCGGGTCACCGGCTACCCGGATCGCCGGTCCGCCCCGATCACCTGTGAGAACTGGGTGTCCGCCTTCAGCCCGACTCAGCTCAGGTTCGACTGCGCTGGATATACCAACGGCACCAGCGGCAGTCCGTTGCTGGCCGACATCAGCCCCACGACCGGCCTGGGCACGGTGATCGGGGTGATCGGCGGATACCAGCAGGGCGGGGACACCGATTCGGTGTCCTACGCGGCCCGGCTCGGCGCGAGCGCCGCCGCGCTGTACCGGGCAGCTATTAACCAGTAAGCAGCAGCACGCCTCATAGGCCGGTTCGGCCCAGGTCAAGCCAGCCGCCGGTCAGCCCAGCCGCCGGTCAGCCCAGCTGAACCGCCCGCCACCACCGGTGCAGCCCCGTCTTGTAAGACCGGAGCGGCTGCTGGTCACCGCCCCGGCGCCGCGAACAGCATGCCCTGCGGATGCGGCACCACCCCGCGCACCGGGACCCGGGTGATATGCCCGGTCCACGGGTTCAGTGAGCCGAGGTAGTTGGCCGGAAAACCGGGTCCCGGGCACGTGGCCGGGGCGCCGTTGGCGTCGCACGGGGTGACCGCCACGAACACCGTGCCGGGGGTGAACGGCCCGGTGACCACGTCTACGGTGCCCGCGCCGTTGTCGGTGGTGTAAATGCGGCCCCCCGTGCTGGTGGCCCACGCGGTGTCGTTGACCGACTGGCTCAGCCGCAACACCGACAGCGACGGCCGCCGCCGGGCCGGATGCCGGACGAAGATCTGCTCCTTGTCGCCCTGGCTGGTGAGCATGAACTCGCCGGCGAACCGGGCCGCGTCGGACGGGACCACCTCGTTGGAGTCGGGGTCGGTGAGCGCCAGCCGGACCTGGCCGTGCGGCCCCGAGTTGGCCACGGTCGCCCGCGCCTCGTCGTAGAACACCGGCCGGATCCCCGCGATCAGGCGGCGCGGGTGGAACGTCACCTGGTACACGGCGGGGTAACCGGGCTGCGGCGCCGCGGTTCCGGTGGTGCCCGGCGCGGACGCGCTGATCAGCACCATGCCGTGGAAGATGGAGATGGCGTCGGTGCCGCCCTTGCTCGGCAGCGGCTCGCTGTAGGCGTAGTGGCGCACCTGCCGGCCGGGGAAGCCCACGGGTCGATGGTGTACACGCTGGAGTGGGCGTCCTCGTTCACCGTGGCGATGACCCGGTGGCGGGCCGGGTCCGCGGTCAGGCCGTCGCACTTGCCGCGGATATCCCACTGCCGGACCACGTGGCCGCTGCGGGTGAACTCCACGATCGTGCTGTCCCGGTTGCCGCCCGGGGCCGTCTCCCCCTGCGGGCCCACCCCGTTCTGGAAGGCGGTGAACAGGTACGGCCGGCCTCGGTGATGTCGTCCGGCTGGGTGAGCGGGGCCGAGTGCAGCTTGGCCGAGCCCGCGACCCGGAACGAATGGTGCAGCCGCTTCCCGGACAGGATCTGCCGGACCGTGAAGGCCGCGCCGTTATTGGCCGGGCTACCAGAAGCGCCTGGGCGTGCCGCGCGGCGGCCTGGGCCGGCCCAGCGGTGGCGAGGGCGATGCCCGCAGGCAGCAGGCTCGCCGCGGCAGCCGCCGCAGCCAGCCTCGTGGCGGCGCGTCGGGCGGTCAGTAGCATCGGCGTCTTCTTTCCATCACAGCAACAAAGCGGGCTTGATCACGCTGGCCCAGCCACGCGGCCCGGGGATGACGAGGACCGGGCGCACGGATGAACGTCGGGTCATGCAATCGCCGGCCAGCCGTGTCGTGTGCCGCCCGGTCCCGGCCGGGGCCCCAGACCGGCGTTTGCGATCGCCATGATTGGCTAGTAACAGCCCAATCGGGCCGCCGCGGGAAAGGATGTGATGGTGGGCACGCGCACCTGGATCGAGTCCTGGCCCGTCTACCGGCAGCTGACCGGGACGGACCGCCTGGGCCTCGGCGCGGCCACCAAGACCGCCCGCAGCGCGTCCCTCCGCCCCCGGACCGCCACCGCCGACAAGACGGTGAAGTCGGTCTGCCCGTACTGCGCGGTCGGCTGCGCCCAGAACGTGTTCGTCAAGGACGAGAAGGTCGTCCAGATCGAGGGGGATCCCGACTCCCCGGTCAGCCGCGGCCACCTGTGCCCCAAGGGGTCGGCCAGCCTGCAACTCACCACCGGCGACGCCCGCCAGTACCAGATGCTCTACCGCCGCCCGGGCGGCACCGAGTGGGAGTCGCTGGACCTGGACACGGCGATGGACATGATCGCCGACCGGGTCATCGACGCCCGGCGCAAGGGCTGGCAGAGCGAGTACGAAGGCCGCCGCACCCGCCGGACGATGGGCTTCGCCAGCCTGGGCGGCGCCACCCTGGACAACGAAGAGAACTACCTGATCAAGAAGCTGTTCACCGCGCTGGGCGCGATCCAGATCGAGAACCAGGCGCGGATATGACACTCCTCCACAGTTCCCGGTCTGGGAACTAGCTTCGGCCGCGGCGGCGCGACCGGTTTCCAGCAGGATCTGGCCAATGCGGACTGCATCCTGATCGAGGGCTCGAACATGGCCGAGGCCCACCCGGTCGGATTCCAGTGGGTCATGGAGGCCAAGAAGCGCGGCGCGAAGATCATCCATGTCGACCCGCGGTTCAGCCGGACCAGCGCGGTGGCCCACCTGCACGTGCCGATCCGGGCCGGGGCGGACATCGCGTTCGTCGGCGGCCTGATCAACTACGTGCTGCAGAACGAGAAGTACTTCGACGAGTACGTGCGCGCGTACACCAACGCCCCGGTGATCATCAACGAGGACTTCGCGGACACCGAGGATCTCGACGGGCTGTTCTCGGGGTTCGACGCCGAGACACCGGGTCTACGACGCGGAGACCTGGCGCTACCAGGGCGGCGACGTGGCCCCGGCCAGCGGCGCCCGGGGCATGGAACCGGGCCGCAAACGGCAGGTGCGGCAGGCGGCCCGCGGCGAGGCGCACGGCTCGGGCGGCGCGGCCGCCCACCCCGACCCGGACACGCGACGACACGCTGCAGCACCCGCGCTGCGTGTTCCAGATCCTCAAACGGCACTTTGCCCGGTACACGCCGGAGGTGGTGGCCGAGGTCGCCGGGGTGCCCGAGGAGCAGTTCCTCCAGGTGGCCCGGCTCATCACGGAGAACTCGGGACGGGACCGGACCACCGCGTTCGTGTACAGCCTGGGCTGGACCCAGCACACGGTGGGCGTGCAGTACATCCGCACCGCCGCGATCCTGCAGGCGCTGCTGGGCAACATGGGCCGTCCCGGCGGCGGCATCATGGCCCTGCGCGGGCACGCCTCCATCCAGGGCTCGACCGACATCCCGACCCTGTTCGACCTGCTGCCCGGGTACCTGCCGATGCCGTTCGCGCACGGCGACGACGACCTGGACAGCTACGTGCGGGACGAGAGTGTCGAGAAGGGCTTCTGGGCCAACACCGGCGACTACATGGTCAGCCTGCTGAAGGCCTGGTGGGGCGACGCCGCCACGGCGGACAACGACTTCTGCTACGACTACCTGCCCCGGCTGACCGGCAGCCACAGCACCTACGAGACGGTGCTGGCCCAGATGGCAGGAACCTGCAAGGGGTACTTCCTGTTCGGCCAGAACCCGGCGGTCGGCTCGGCCAACGCGCGGATGCAGCGGATGGGCCTGGCCAACCTGGACTGGCTGGTGGTCCGCGACCTGGTGATGATCGAGAGCGCCACGTTCTGGCAGAACGGCCCGGAGATCGAGACCGGCGAGATGCGCACCGAGGACATCAAGACCGAGGTGTTCTTCATGCCCGCGGCGGCGCACACCGAGAAGAGCGGCAGCTTCACCAACACCCAGCGGATGCTGCAGTGGCACCACACCGCGGTGCGAGCCGGCCGGTGACGCGCGCAGCGACCTGTGGTTCACCTACCACCTGGGCCGGCGCATCCGGGAGAAGCTGGCCGCGGCGGCCCGCCAGAAGGCCGCGGACGCCGAAACCATCCTGGGCGAGGCCGAGGCCCTGGATATGGA
This sequence comes from uncultured Actinomycetes bacterium, assembly GCA_963781085.1. Classification (GTDB taxonomy): domain Bacteria; phylum Actinomycetota; class Actinomycetes; order Streptosporangiales; family Streptosporangiaceae; genus RYN-230. Next base: position 59,059 of record CAWAES010000046.1, on the reverse strand, counting down.
CCGGCCGATCCTGGACCTCACCTGGGACTACCCGACCGTGGGCCCGCAGGACGACCCGGACGCCGACGCGGTCCTGGCCGAGATCAACGGCTGGGACGCCGACGGCAAGCCGCGTCTCGTCCTACACCCAGCTCAAATCCGACGGCTCGACCGCGGCCGGCTGCTGGATCTACTGCGGCGTCCGCGCCGACGGGGTGAACCAGGCCGCCCGCCGCAAGCCCGGCCGCGAGCAGAACTGGGTCGCCAACGAGTGGGGCTGGGCCTGGCCGGCCAACCGCCGGGTGCTCTACAACCGGGCCTCGGCCGACCCGGACGGCAAGCCGTGGAGCGAGCGCAAGGCCCTGGTCTGGTGGGACGAGGAGAAGGGCAAGTGGACCGGGCACGACATCCCGGACTTCGTCGGTGACCGGCCGCCGTCCTACCGGCCGCCGGAAGGCGCCACCGGGGTGGCGGCGATCTCCGGCATCGACCCGTTCATCATGCAGGCGGACGGCAAGGCCTGGCTGTTCACCCCGGCCGGCCTGGTGGACGGCCCGATGCCCGCGCACTACGAGCCGCAGGAATCCCCGCTGCCCAACCTGCTGTACCGCCAGCAGCACAACCCGGTCCGCGAGATCCTCACGCAACCCGCAGGACCTCTTCCAGCCCAGCGGCGCCGAGCCCGGGTCCGAGATCTTCCCGTACGTGAGCACGACCTACCGGCTCACCGAGCACCACACGGCGGGCGGGATGTCGCGCTTCCTGCCGTACCTGGCCGAACTCCAGCCCGCGTTCTTCTGCGAGGTGTCGCCCGAGCTGGCGGCCGAGCGAGGTCTCGAGCACATGGGCTGGGCGACGATCATCACCGCCCGCAACGCCATCGAGGCGCGGGTGATGATCACCCGCCGGATGAAGCCGCTGCGCGCGGGCGGGCGGACCGTGCACCAGGTCGGCCTGCCCTGGCACTGGGGCCCCAACGGCCTGACCACCGGGGACGCGGCCAACGAGCTGTCCCACCTGGCCCTGGACCCGAACGTGCACATCCAGGAGGTCAAGGCCCTGGCCGTCGACATCCAGCCCGGCCGCCGGCCGCGCGGCCCGGCACTGCGCGACCTGATCCGTTCCTACCAGGAGCGGGCCGGCATCACCGATGAGACGGGGACTCAGGCGTGAGTGACATGACTGCAAATTCGCCGCAACGAAAACCACCCGTCGCGGCTCACTCCGCCTCGCCGCATGAATTGGGGCTGCATGATCCGGCGGCGCACGCCGGATACGACGAGCACCCGCCCCGGATGGGGTTCTTCACCGACACCTCGGTGTGCATCGGCTGCAAGGCCTGCGAGGTGGCCTGCAAGACCTGGAACGAGGTCCCCGAGGACGGGCTGAACCTGCTGGGCATGTCCTACGACAACACCGGCGCCCTGGGCGCCTCCACCTGGCGGCACGTCGCGTTCATCGAGCAGATCAAGCGCCCGGGTGACGCGCCCGGGCCCGGGCACGGGCACGCGGATGATTCCGGCGCGTCGGTGCTCACCGAGTCGGCGCTGGGGGAGTTCTCCGCCGACGGCTCCCGCTGGCTCATGTCCAGCAACGTGTGCAAGCACTGCACCGAGTCCGCCTGCCTGGACGTGTGCCCGACCGGGCGCGCTGATGCGCACCGAGTTCGGCACGGTCGTGGTCCAGGAGGACGTCTGCAACGGCTGCGGGTACTGCGTCTCGGCCTGCCCGTTCGGGGTCATCGAGCGGCGCGAGGGGGACGGCCGGGCCTGGAAGTGCACGCTGTGCTACGACCGGATCGGCGACGGGCTCGAGCCCGCCTGCGCCAAGGCCTGCCCGACCCAGTCGATCCAGTTCGGCCCGGTGGACGAGTTGCGCGAGCGGGCCCAGCTGCGGGTCGAGGAGCTGCACGAGGCGGGGGAGACCGGGCGCGCGGCTGTACCTGGAGGACCCCGACGACGGCATCGGCGGCGGCGGCGCGTTCTTCCTGCTGCTGGACGAGCCGGAAGTGTACGGGCTGCCGCCGGACCCGGTGGACACCACGCGGGACCTGCCCCGGATGTGGAAGCACGTGGCCACCGCCGCCGGTGCCCTGCTGCTCGGCGGCCTGGCCGCCTCGCTGCGCCGGGACCTGCGCCCATGAGCCGGACGGGAGGCCTGGGGCTGGCCTGGCGCGGCGAACGGAGAGGGCACTCCAGCCGGGGGGACCGCGTCCCCGCCGGGCGGAGCCCGGCCTGGCCGCCCGCGTGCGGGAGCGGTTTGGCGTGCACGGCCGCGGCCAGCATGAACGTGACCAGCATGAGCGTGACGAGCACGGGCGACCAGCACGGCGGGCATCCGGACCAGGCCGGCGGGCCCCGGTGGCGGGAACGGCCGCCGTCATGGCGGCCGTGGCTGGCCGGGGCGGCGAGCAGCTCGTGGTGCCCCGGGCCCGCCCGGACTCCTACTACGGCAAGCCGATCCTCAAGGAGCCGGTCTGGGGGTCGCCGGGACGTGCCGCGGTTACCTGTTCCTCGGCGGGCTGGCCGGCGCCTCCTCGGTGCTGGCCGGGTTCGCCCAGGCGGCCGGCAACCACAAGCAGGCCAAGGCGTCGAAGATCGCCGCAGCCGGGGCGATCGGCCTCTCCGGGGTGGCCCTGGTCGCCGACCTCGGCCGGCCGGAGCGCTTCCTGAACATGCTGCGCGTGTTCAAGCCCAGCTCGCCGATGAGCGTCGGCTCCTGGCTGATCTCCGCGTTCGGCGGGGCGTCCGCGGCCGCGGCCGCCTGCGCGGTGACGGGGCGGCTGCCGAAGGCCGGCGCCGCCGCCACCGCCGGCGCGGCGCTCGTGGGCCCGGCCATCTGCACGTACACGGCCGCGCTGATCTGCGACACCGCGGTGCCCGCCTGGCACGACGCGCACCGCGAGATGCCCTACCTGTTCGCCGGCTCCGCCGCCAGCGCGGCGGGCGGCCTGGGCATGATGGTCGTGCCCGCCGAGGACGCGGGGCAGGCCATCCGGTTCGCGGTGCTGGGCGCCGCCACCGAACTCACCGCCAAGAGCCTGCTGCTCAGGCGCCTGGGGGAGACCGCCGAGCCGTACCAGAGCGGCCGGTCCGGGAAGCTGATGGAAGTGGCCGAGATCCTCACCACGGCCGGGCTGGCCGGGGCGGTGCTGGCGGGCCGGAGCGCGGATCGTGACCCGGCTGGCCGGCGCGGCGCTGGTCGGCGTCCTCCGCGCTGACCAGGTTCGGCATCTTCGAGGCGGGCCGTGGCCTCGGCCCGCGACCCGAAGTACACGGTCCGCCCGCAGCGCGAGCGCCTCGCCGCTAAGTCCCTAGCTCCCTAAGGAACGGGGCGCGCTTCGCTTAGGCGCATCGTCCCCGGCGGCGCTGTCCCGGGCTGTGCTGTCCCCGGCGGCCCTGTCCTCTGGTGCGCTGTCCCCGGATGCGCTGTCCCCGGCGGCACGGTCCGCGGCGGGACCGTCTTCGGCCGGTTGCTCCGGATCGGTGGTCTGCCGGACCGGGGACGCGACCTGGGTTTCGATGTTCACCTCGCGGCGGCGCTCCTGCATCTTGGCGTACATGTCGAACGCGCGGAGGTCCTCCGGCGTGAACGGGGGCGGCGCCAGGCTGCGCGGCCACAGCCGCCGCACGCTGACCACGTTGGCCTCCACCGCGTAGAGGGTGAACTGGGCCTGCAGGTAGAGCCAGGCGAGCAGGCCCAGGACCACGCCGAACACGCCGTACACCGATTCAGACTTCAGCGTGTGGGCCACCAGGTAGGTGCCGAGCAGCTGGAGGATCTGCCAGACGATCGCGGACAGTACCGCCCCGAGCAGCATCTCCCGGGCCTTGATCTCGCGCTGAACGGCCAGCCGGAAGCCGAGCCAGAAGACCAGGACGTTCAGCACCAGCGAGACCACCAGGGCGCCAATCTGGGCCGCGAGGCCGCCGAGCACGTGCGCGCTCGCCCCGGCCAGTCCGGACAGCAGGGTGGTGGCCAGCAGCCCGATGCCGACGGCCAGGATCAGGCCGATCTGCTTGAGCAGCGACCACGGGAAACCCGCGCGCCGGGAGATCGGCACGCCCCACACCGAGTTCAGCGCGTTCTGCGCCGCAGCGGCCACGCCCCGGGCGCCGAGGAAGGTCAGGACGAGCCCGATGACCAGGGCGATGCCGGTCCCGCTCACCGTGTGCCCCGCGGTCGCGTTCCTGAGCGTGTCCCCAATGCCCGGGAAGTGGGAGAACGTCGAGTTCAGCACCTTGGCCTTGAGCGTCGGGTCGTGGGCCAGCACGATGTCGAGCACGGTCACCAGGACCAGCAGCAGCGGGAACAGCGACGCGAACCCGTAGTAGGCGATGAGCGCTGCGAGGTTCCCGGCCTGGTCGTCGCCGAACTTCTTCCACACGGCCAGCGGGAACGCCAGCCACGGCCGGCTCTGCTGCAGCCGGTCGAGCTTGGCGATGAGTTTCTTCAGGGCGTTCATCGCGAATGAACTACCCCGCAGGCCACGACTTAACAGGGACAACGTGCTGTTGATCATGCAGCGGGGGAACGGCGATCGCGCGCAGGCCTGGATCATCCAGCGGGCGAGCAGCGTCTGGCGCACTGGCGCGCCCGGCCTGCCGCCTGCCCCCGGCTCCGCCGGCGGCCGCAGGCCTGGCCCGGCCAGCGGGACGAACCCTGCGGCCCGGGGCCCGCGCGGCAGCGCCACACCGGGGGGCAGGCTCGCGCTGGTCGAGGCGATGACCCGGCCGTGGGCACTGGCGAGCACCGCGGTGCAGCCCAGCTCGGCTAGTCCCAGCCCGGACAGGCCAGGCAGCACCAGCCGCTCCACCTGCGTGGCCAGGATGTCCGCTGCCGCGACGCCGATGAACCGCCCGGCCCGGCGGACCGGGGCGGCCAGCGTGAACGTGTACTCGTGGGTGCAGATGAAGTCCACGTACGGTCCGGCCAGCGTCGGTGCGCCGGTACGCTCCGGCTCCCGGTACCAGTCGGTGGTGGTGTAGTCGTAGAACTCCGCGGACTCCGGGTCCAGGTCCACTTCCAGCGGCACGATGCGCGCGCTCTGGTCGGCCCACCACCACTCGATGAGCCGGGGAGCGTCGGCCACCGTGTGCGGGGCGAGCACGACGCCAGCCCCGGCAGCCAGCCCCGCGTGCTCCCGCAACAGCCCAGCCACCAGCGGGCGCGTGGCCGCGAAGTCGTCGCGGCGAAGCGCTGGCCCAGACGGTGCTCGGCCGTCCGGAGGCTGGCCGGCCGCCCCGGCGATGGACTCGGCGGCCGTGACGATCCCGGCCACGGAACTGAGCACCTGCTCCATCCGGCGGGTCACGTCGGCCAGCAGCCGGGCCCCGCGGCCGGCCGCCGTCTGCCGCCGCGCTTACCGCGGCGGCTGTTCACCCCTGTGCCGTTCACCCCAGCGCCAGGCGCAGGTCCAGCAGTCGCGCGGTCTCCTGGAGCACGTGCTGCTCGGCGAGCCGCCGCGCCCGTTCGCCGTCCTGCTGCCCGATCGCCTCGACCAGCGCGTCATGCTCGCCGGTCACCCCGGCGATCTGGCCGCCGGTCACCGGCAGCCACACCAGGTCGCCGACCTCCGACCAGAGGTCCATCTCCTCGCGGGTCAGCCGGGGGGACTGGGCCACGGCGGCGATCTCGATGTGGATCCGGGCGTCGGCCCGGCGCCGCTCCGTCAGTGTGCCTGCGGCGCGCAAGCGCCCGACGTGCTCGCGCAGCGTGGCCACCTCCCCGGCCAGCGCCCGCTGCGCGGCCAGCCGCGCGGCGGCGCCCGCCACGGCCGCCCGGTGGTCCCCGATGTCCCGCAGTTCGTGCAGGGACAGCTGGCGGAGCTGCCCGGTGAGCTGGGCCGCCTGAACTCCGTCGGGGGCGTGGATGAAGGAGCCACCGCGGCGCCCGCGCCGCGTCTCGACCAGGCCTGCCTCCCGCAACTCGGCCAGTGCCTCCCGCAGCGTGACCGGGGACACCCCGAACTGGCTGGCCAGCTGGGCCTCCGCGGGCAGCCGCTCGCCGTCGAGCAGGAGGCCGAGAGTAATGGCCTGGGCGAGCCGCCGGGCCACGGTCCCGGCCCGGCCGCCTTCGTCCAGCGGGGCGAACACGGTGCGGGCCCGGACCGTCGTCAGGGCGGGAAGGGCCACGCCAGCTCACTCCTCGGCGACGATGCCTCAATACGGACTATCAAGCATGGGCTGTCCAGCGCGGGCCATCAAGCACGGGGTTCACGGCGGCAACGAGCGGGTCACGGCACGAAACCAGTCGCGCATCAGGCCCTTGACACTGTATTCCTCTAGTCCTGTAGTTTACGGGCTCATTACCGTCCAGCGGCGAACCATACCCAGGAGGGCACCACAGTGCCGAGCACGACCCCGGCCGGGCCGTCTGCCGCACGGCCGCGTGCAGGCCCGGCTGCCGTCCGGCTCGTCGCCCTGCGCAAGTCGTTCGGCTCGCTCGCCGCGGTGGCCGGAGTCGACCTGGAGATCGGCGAGGGGGAGTTCTTCACCATGCTCGGCCCGTCCGGGTCGGGCAAGACCACGCTGCTGCGGCTGATCGCCGGGTTCGAGCGGCCCGATTCCGGCACCGTCGAGCTCGGCGGGGCCGATGTCACCCGGCAACCGCCCTACGCGAGGAACGTCAACACCGTCTTCCAGGACTATGCGCTGTTCCCGCACATGAGCGTCCTGCAGAACGTGGAGTACGGCCTGCGGGTGCGGCGGGTGGCCCGGGCCGAGCGCCACCGCCGCGCTGAGGCGGCCCTGGACATGGTCCGCCTCAGCGGGCTCGGCGGCCGCAAGCCGGTCCAGCTGTCCGGCGGGCAGCGGCAGCGGGTCGCGCTGGCCCGGGCCATCGTCAACGAGCCTGAGGTCCTGCTGCTCGACGAGCCGCTCGGCGCGCTGGACGCCAAGCTCCGCCAGGGCATGCAGCTGGAGCTGAAGCGGATCCAGCGTGAAGTCGGGATCACGTTCATCTACGTCACGCACGACCAGGAGGAGGCGCTCACCATGAGCGACCGGCTGGCCGTGTTCAACCAGGGCCGGATCGAGCAGCTGGGCACCCCGGTCGAGGTGTACGAGCAGCCCGCCAGCGACTTCGTGGCCGGCTTCATCGGCATCTCCAACCTGCTGGAGCGGGACGGCCGGCACATCACCGTCCGGCCGGAGAAGGTCCGGCTGCTGACCGGCGGCGAGTCGCCGCCGCCGGGCAGCCATGCGGAGCCGGGCCGGATCGACGAGGTCGTCTACCTCGGCATGCTGACCCGTTACGTGGTCACGCTGGACGGCGGTGGCCAGCTCACTGCCGTCCGGCAGAACCTCGACGGTTACGCCGCCGACGTGGCGGGGGACCGCGGGGCCGCGGTCACCGTGGCCTGGCCCGACCGGCAGAGCGTCGAAATCACCCATGATCAGGAGGAACAGGCATGAGGAGATGGACGCGGGGCGGAGCGCTGCTGGCGGCAGCGTCCGCAGCGGTGCTGATAGCGGGCTGCGGATCCTCGAGCGGATCGCCCAGCAACTCCTCCGGTGCCGGGGGCGGTGGCGCGACCGCGGGCCTGACCGCGCCGCAGGCTGGCACGGCCGTGCCGACCTCGGTCGGCAAGACCGAGGGACACCTGAACCTGATCGCCTGGGAGGGCTACGCCCAGCCGCAATGGGTGAAGCCGTTCCAGTCGGCCACCGGCTGCCAGGTGAGCGTGAAATACGCCGGGTCCTCCAGCGAGATGGTGTCGCTGATGGCCAACGGCGGCGGCGGTCAGTACGACCTGGTCTCCGCCTCCGGCGACGCGGACCTGCGGCTCATCTACGGCGGGGACGTCAAGCCCGTCAATATCAACCTGATCCCGTCGTGGAAGCAGTTCCACCCCTTCCTGCAGTCGCCGCCGTTCAACACCATCGGCGGCAAGCACTACGGCGTCTCCTACGAGTTCGGCCCGAACGTGCTGCTCTACTCGACGAAGACTTCTCGTCCGCGCCCACCTCGTGGGCGGTGCTCTACGACAAGAAGTACTCCGGCCAGATCACCGTGCCGGACAACCCGATCCAGATCGCGGACGCCGCGCTCTACCTGTCCAAGACCCAGCCGGGCCTGGGCATCACCGACCCCTACGAGCTCACCCAGACGCAGTTCAACGCCGCGGTGACCCTGCTCAAGCAGGAGCACCCGCTGATCAAGAAGTACTGGGCCCTGGCCTCGCAGGAAATCTCGCTCTTCCAGAGCGGCACCACGGTGGTCGGCGCGGCCTGGCCCTACCAGACCAACACCCTGGTCGCGGCGGGTGCGAAGGTCGCGGACACGATTCCCAGCCAGGGCGCGACGGGCTGGGCGGACACCTGGATGCTGGCCACCAAGGCCCCGGACCCCAACTGCGCCTACAAGTGGATGCAGTGGGTGACCACGCCCAAGGTGCAGGCCCAGGAGGCGGTCTACTTCGGTGAGACCCCGGCCAACAAGCTGGCCTGCCCGATCATGAACTCGATCCAGAAGGGCTCCTGCGCCGCCTACCACGCCGATGCGCCCGAGTCGTACTTCCAGACCATCAAGTTCTGGAAGACCCCGCTGGCGCAGTGCGGCAACGGCAAGAACGACTGCGTGCCGTTCCAGCAATGGGTGAGCGCCTGGACCCAGATCACCGGGTAGGGGCAGCACCGGATGGCATCCACGACCGCGCAGCAGGGCGGCCCCGCGCCGGGCCGCCCTGCCGCGGGCCCGCCCCGCGGCCGGCCAGCGGCCCGGGGGCCCGTATCTCCGCGTCGCTGTGGCGCCGGAGCTGGCTGCGGGCCACGCTCACGCTGACCCCGCCACTGGCCTGGTTCCTGGTCATCTACCTGGCGTCGCTGGTGGTCATGCTGGTGACCGCCTTCTGGACGGTGAACCCGTTCACCAACACGCTCGTGCACAGCTGGACCCTCACCAACTTCCAGCAGCTGTTCACCAGCACCTACCTGACGATCATCGGCCGGACCATCGGGATGGCCGCCTTGGTCACGGTCACCGACGCCGTGCTGGCCTTCCCGTTCGCCTACTACATGGCCCGGGTGGCCAGCCATCGTGGCCGGCAGCTGCTGTTCACCGCCGTGCTGCTGCCGCTGTGGGCCAGTTACATCGCCCGGGTGTACGCCTGGATCGTGATCCTGCAAAAGGGCGGCACGCTGAGCTGGTTCTTCACCAAGATCGGCTTCGGGGCGGTCAACATCGGCTACACCAACACCGCGATGTGGCTGGTGTTCTCCTACATCTGGCTGCCGTTCATGATCGTCCCGGTCTACGGGGCGCTGGAGCGCATCCCGGACTCCCTGCTGGAGGCGTCCGGGGACCTGGGCGGGCGCAACTGGCGCACGCTGCGCAGCGTGCTGCTCCCGCTCGCGCTGCCCGGGGTGGTGGCCGGCTCGATCTTCACGTTCTCGCTGACCCTGGGCGACTTCATCACCCCCCTGCTCGTGGGCGGGGCCAACTCGAACTTCATCGGCAACGTCATCTACTCGAACATCGGCACGGCGGGCAACCTGCCGTTCGCGGCGGCCCTGGCCGTGGTGCCCATCGTGATCATGATCTTCTACCTGCTCGGCGCGCGGCTGCTCGGCGCGTTCGAGTCGGTCTGATGGAAGGGCGCCTGGCCCGCATCGGCCTGCGGATCTGGGTCGGCGGCGTGCTGCTGTTCCTCTTCGTGCCGATCGCCATCATCATCGTCTACGCGTTCAACGCCTCCAACGTGCAGAGCTGGCCGATCCAGGGGCTCAGCCTGAAGTGGTTCCCGGTGGCCTGGCACGACCCTCAGGTCCGCGCGGCTTTCGTGCTCTCGCTGAAGGCGGCCGTGTTCGCGACCGTGATCGCCCTGCTGCTCGGCTCGGCCGCCGCGTTCGGCGTGCACCGGTTCCGCTTCTTCGGCCGGGAGGCCGTGTCGCTGCTGCTGGTCCTGCCGCTGGCGCTGCCCGGCATCATCACCGGGATCGCGCTCAACTCGGCGTTCAACTTCGCCGGGATCGGGCTGTCCCTGCTGACGATCATCATCGGGCACGCCACGTTCTGCATCGTGGTGGTCTACAACAACGTCATCGCCCGGCTCCGCCGGGTCTCCGGCTCCGTCTACGAGGCCTCCGCCGACCTGGGCGCGCACGGGTTCTTCACCTTCCGCACGATCACCATGCCGATGCTGTCCACCGCGCTGATCTCCGGCGCGCTGCTCGCGTTCGCGCTGTCCTTCGACGAGGTCATCGTGACCACGTTCACCGCGGGCGCGCAGAACACCCTGCCGCTGTGGATCTTCGGTGCCATCCGGCTGGGCCAGCAGCTTCCCGAGGTGAACGTGGTCGTGGTCGCGGTGCTGGCTGCTCACCGTGGTGCCGGTGATCATCGCGGCCCGGCTGACCGGGGGCGGCGGGATCACCCGCGGTTCCGCCGCGGGCAGCGGATCTCCCGGCGCCTGACCCCGGGCCTGGCCTTCCGCTTAGCCCCGGGCGCCTGATCCCCGGGCGATTGACGGCCGGAGCGTGGCCACCAGGTAGGCCACCCCGAACGGGTCGCCCGCGTACTGCACCTCCGTGGCGAGGCCCGCCATGCCCTCCAGGGCCCCGGCCAGGACCTGCCACGCGGGCCTGCCCGTCGCCATCAGCTCGCGGGCCAGGGCGGGATCCAGGGCCAGCAGGGCGGTGAAGTCGCCGGCCCGGACGGCCCGCTCCACCTCCGCGTCGAACGCGGCGGCCCGCTCGTCGAAGTGCCCCGGCGCCCGGGGCCCGCGCCGGGCGCTGCCGTCCCCGATGGCCAGCAGCGCGGTGCGGGTACTCCCGCCCGCCAGGTCCGCGCCCAGCTTCCGGCAGCCGGCCACCGGCTCGTCCGCACTGACCGACCAGATCAGCCGTTCCCCGTGGTAACCCGCCTGGTCGAGCAGGTAGGCGCCGATTCCAGGGGCGGGTGGCAGCACAGGCCGGTCCGCGGCTCCAGGGGCGGGTGGCCGCGCTGGCCGGTCCGCGGTTCCAGGGGCGGCTGACGGCGTCGGCCGGTCCGCAGTCCTGGCGGCAGCCGGGCGATCGGCGGCCATCGCGCCCGGGTCCGAAGGCGGCGATGTCCAGCCGCCCGTCGCCTGGCCACGAAGCGGTCGCGGTCCCGGGCCCGACCACGGCCACCACCTCGGGGCCGTCGCGCAGCAGCGCGGCGACCGCCTCGGCGCAGGCGGCGCGCAGTTCGGGCAGGACCGGGTCAGCCCCGGTCAGCTCGCGGACGAGCAGCGGGGGCCAGGGGCAGAGAGCGGCGCCGGTGATCATGGGCCTGGCCTAGTCAACTCGGCCCACTCAGGCCAGCCCGCGGACGGTCCGGGCGGGCGGCTGCTCACCCTGGATCGCCGACACCATGGCCAGCACCTCCCGGGTCTCACGGACCTGGTGCACCCGGAACACGCGGGCGCCCAGCCAGGCGCAGATGGCCGTGGTGGCCAGGGTCCCGGTCAGCCGCTGGTCCGGGGGAGCGTTCAGCGTCTCCCCGATGAAGTCCTTGTTGGACAGGGACACCAGTACCGGCCAGCCGGTCGCCACCATCTCGCCCAGCCGCCGGGTGATCTCCAGTGACTGCCAGGTGTTCTTGCCGAAGTCGTGCGCGGCGTCGATCAGGATGCGGGACGGCTCCACCCCGGCCGCGGTGGCCCGCGCCGCCTGGGCCAGCGTGCGGTCCAGGACGTCGGCCATCACGTCGTCGTAGGCGACCCGGAACGGCCGGGTGCGGGGGGCCTGGTCACCGGCGTGCGCGCAGATCAGGCCCGCGCCGAACTCGGCGGCGACCTCCGCGAGCTGCCGGTCCTGGCCGCCCCAGGTGTCGTTGAGCAGGTCCGCGCCAGCCCGGCACGCCTCCCGGCCGACCTCGTGCCGCCAGGTGTCCACGCTGATCACCAGGTCCGGGTAGGCCGCACGGACCGCGGCCACGAACGGGACGGACCGGCGGATCTCCTCAGCCACGTCGACCGGCGCGCCGGGGGCGGCGGCCACGCCGCCGATGTCCAGGATGTCGGCGCCCTCGGCCACCACGGCGTGCACCCGGGCCATGGCCGCGCCGGTGTCCCAGGTCGCGCCGCGGTCGTAGAAGGAGTCGGGGGTGCGGTTGACGATGCCCATGACCAGCCGCTGGTCCGGGGTGAACGAGTGCCGGCCCAGCCGGAGGACCTGCTGCGCGGCCACGGTGGTCACCGCGCCGCCTTGACGGTGCTGGCGGGCGGCCGCTCGTGGCTCGGGATGGCCCGGGACCGCGGCCGCGCCGCACCGTCCTCCCGGACGAACTGGTGCAGGAGCTGGCCTGGCGGCTCCGGGTGCTCCCGCCGTGCTTCCGCGACGACCAGCAGCTCCGCGGCCATCAGGGCCAGGTCGTGGTCGGCCTGGTGGTGGTGCGCCCGGGAGCCGAGGTCCACCTGGGCCAGCGCGCCGAGGCCGAACCGGCTGAAGGTGTCCAGCAGGGTGGACAGCTCCACGCCGTAGCCGACCGGGATACTGAGCGACTCCATCAGGTCACGCCGGATCGCCCACTCGCCGGCCAGCGGCTGGACCACCCCGGCCAGCTGCGGCCACCACAAGCTCAGCAGCGGGCGGGCCACCAGCTCGGTCACCCGGCCGCCCTCGGTCGAGGTGGAGCCGTCACGCTCGGTCTTTACCCGCTCGTAGAACCCCTTGACCAGCTGCACCTGGGAGTCGGCCAGCAGCGGCCCGAGCAGGCCGGTGACGAAGTGCGGTCCCCAGCGGGTCAGATCGGCGTCCACGAAGACCAGCAGCTCGCCCCGGGTGACCAGGAGGGACTTCCACAGTGCCTCGCCCTTGCCCGGGTAGGAACCGAGCGCGGGGGCGATGTCACGGGCCCGGTGCACGACCGCGCCGGCCCGCTCCGCGGCCCGGGCGGTCCCGTCGGTGGAATCGGAGTCCACCACGACGATCTCGTCCACGAGCGGCGTGGCCGTCAGCAAGGCCTGCCGGAGCGCCCCCACCACGCGGCCCACGGTGCGTTCCTCGTTCCGGGCCGGGATCACCACGCTGATCTGCGTGCCCGCGGCGCGCTTGGCGGCCAGCAGCCGTTCCGGCGGCCAGTCCTGCCAGTGCGAGGTGCGCTGCTGCAGCCACGTCTTGACGTCGTCCTGCATGTCCGGGGTGGTCCCCGGCGCGCTACCTGGCGGCACGACCGGCATGTTACCCCGTGGTCATCAGCGGCCCAGCCGGCCGGATGCGGCGCGTCCAGTCGCCAGCCTCCCACGCTGACCGGTACTCTCCTGCGGTCGCAGCTTCCCTTTCACGTCCAGGGAGGCATTCCGGCGAGAGTGGGCATTATTACCGGTGTGGTCCGCGGGGCAACCGTGACCGCCGGTAGGACGTCTAGGAAAGTGGTCGGGAAATCTGTTAAGGGTCGCGCTGTCGGCGTCAGCATTCCGCGTGTGTGCGGCATGACTCGCGGTCAGCCATCGAGCAAGGACAAGCGAGGAAGCGCCATGAGGCGAAGAGTGTGGGGCTGGCTGACCACGGCGGGGGTGGTGACCGCGGTGGGCGCGGCGGTGCTCGGCCAGAGCAGCGTCGCGGACGCGGCGGCGACCTCGCCGGCCGCCCGCAGCGCCCCGGCCGCCGGGGCCGTCTATACCCCCCCGAAGGGGCCCCTGAACTACGGCATGCGCGGCCCGGCGGTGCGGCGCCTGCAGGAGCGGCTGGCCTATCTGCATTACTACCCGGGCAAGGTCGATGGGCAGTTCGGCCAGGACACGCTGGAGGCCGTGTGGGCTTTCAAGGAGGTCCAGGGCGTCCAGACCGCCATAGCGCCCAATAACGTCACCCGGGCCATGAAGCGCGCGCTGGTCCACCCCAGGCAGCCGAAGGTGCTCAAGCCCAAGGGCGGCAGCTGGCGGATCGAGGTCCACCTGTCCCTCGGTTACCTGGTGCTGTACCGGCACAACGTGCCCGAGCTGATCAGCCACATCTCGCCTGGCGGCGGCTACTACTACCCCTGTGGTGGCGACCCGAGCGCGACCTGCGGGCCCGCGATCACCCCGGACGGGAACTACCGGGCGCACTGGTTCGCCAGCGGCTGGGTGAAGGTCCCGCTGGGCACCATGTACAACCCGGTGTTCTTCATCGGGGGCTCGTACGCGATCCACGGCGACGTCCCGGTCCCGCTGGCCGCGGTGTCGCACGGCTGCGTGCGCATCCCGATGGACATCGCCGCCTTCTTCCACAAGATGGTGCACGTCAACGAGACCAACGGCACGCCGATCTACATCCGGGGCCGCGTCGGGAGCTGATCCCGTCTGGCTCAAGCTTGACCACTAGTACTTGACCGCTGGCGGCCCCCGCCCTGACGAACAGGGCGGGGGCCGCTTGACTCTGACCTGGCGAAATCGGGCTGGGGCCGGCAGATGGTGTGGTAGTGGTAAAGGCCGGGTAGGGCGTTCCGGGCCGGGTGGCATCCTGGCGTCGTGGCATCACCTCAGGTCCGCCAGAACGGGCCCCGCATCCCCGCGCCGTCCGGGGCCAGCAAGGTCCCGTACCGGATCACCGCCTACTTCTGGATCATCAAGATCCTCACCACCGCGATGGGTGAGGCCCTCTCCGACTTCCTGGCCCTCCGGTACGGTCCGGTGCTGGCCGGGGTGGTGGGGACGTCGGTCTTCGCCGTCGCGCTGGTGCTCCAGTTCCGGGCCCGCCGGTACCGGGTGTGGATCTACTGGTTCGCGGTGGCCATGGTCGCGGTCTGGGGCACTCTGGCCGCCGACGGCCTGCACATCAAGCTGGGCGTGCCCTACGCACTGTCCAGCGCGTTCTTCGCCGCCTGCCTGGCCGTGGTCTTCGTCGCCTGGTACGCCACCGAGCACACGCTGTCCATCCACAGCATCACCACGCCGCGCCGGGAAGTGTTCTACTGGGCCACGGTGCTCGCCACGTTCGCCCTCGGCACCGCGCTCGGCGACTTCACCGCTACTACGCTGCACCTGGGCTTCCTGGCCTCGGGGCTCATGTTCACCGGGCTCATCTGCCTCCCGGCGCTGGCCTACTGGAAGCTGGGCCTGAACCCCGTGCTGGCCTTCTGGATCGCGTACGTGCTGACCCGGCCACTCGGCGCGTCCTACGCGGACTGGCTGGGGGTGCCGCATCGCTACGGTGGGGTCGGGCTGGGCCGCGGGCTGGTGGCGCTGATCCTGTCCGTCGTGATCGTCGGCTTCGTCGCCTACCTGGCCGTGACCCGCAAGGATGTGCAGCCAGACGAGACGGTGCCGGCCGCCGCGGCGCCCGCCGCCCGGCACCGCCGGTAGCGCCTCGCGTGGCAGGTACGCCCGCGGCCGGGAACGCCTGGGCGCCGCCGGGGAACGCCTGGCGGCTGTGACCGCGCCATCCGCGTCAGTAGGCTACTGGTAGTCATTTCTTTGCTCCGTGCTGTTGAGTGTCCGGCGGAGGCCGCGATGATGAGCGACGGGCTGGCCGGGGCCGTCATGGACGCCCTGCCAGACGCGACCGCAGTGGTGGACCCGGACGGGACGATGGTGGCCGTGAACCGGGCCTGGCTGATGTTCGCCATGGACAACGGCGGCCAGCCGGAGAGCACCGGCGTTGGCGTCAACTACTTCGATCTCTGCGCCCGGTCCGCCGCGGCGGGCTGCCAGGACGCGCAGCGGGCCGCGGACGGCCTGCAGGCCGTCCTGGCCGGGCACACCGTGCACAGCGAGGTGGAGTATCCCTGCCCGTCCCCGGCGGTCAACCGCTGGTTCCTGCTGCGCATCACGCCGCTGGCGGGCGACCTGACCGGGGCGGTGATGTCGCACGTCAACATCACCCGCCGGAAGATGGCCGAGCAGGCCCTGGCCCACGAGGCCGCGCACGACCCGCTCACCGGCCTGGCCAACCGGGGCCTGTTCGCGGACCGGCTGACCGCCGCCCTGACCGGCCGCCGGAGTCAGGTCACCGCCGCCCAGGTGGGGCTGATGTACCTGGACGCGGACGGGTTCAAGCAGATCAACGACACCTACGGCCACGAGGCGGGTGACGAGGCCCTGCTCACCATCGGGCACCGGCTCCGCTCGCACGTCCGGCCGCAGGACACGGTGGCCCGGCTGGGCGGGGACGAGTTCGCGGTCACTGCCCCCCGGATCAGCGCCGCCGGACTGGACGGGCTGTCCGGGCGGGTCAGGTCCGCGCTGAGCCAGCCGCATCTCATCCATGGGCACCTGGTCCCGGTTCCGGTCAGCATCGGCATTCACCTCGCCACGCCCGGCGAGTCCGCGGACGCGGCGCTGCGTGAGGCCGACCGGGCCATGTACGCGGCCAAGCGGCGCACCCGGTAGCTTGCTAAGCGTGCCTGAACCGTTGCTGAGCACCGCCGACTGGTTCGCCAGCCTGTCCACCGTCTATCTGTCCGCGAGCATGCTGATCACCGATCAGGACGACCGGATCCTGCTGGTCAAGCCCAACTACCGGCCGGACTGGGGGATCCCCGGCGGCATCGTCGAGGCCGACGAGGCGCCGGATCAGTGCGCCACCCGGGAGATCGCCGAGGAACTCGGCCTGGACATCCCGGCCGGTGATCTTCTCGTGGTCGACTGGGTGGCCGCCGCGGAGGACCGGCCGCAGGCGATCATGAACTTCATTTTCGACGGGGGTGTGCTCGGCGATCCCGGTGCCATCCGGCTGCAGGAGGAGGAACTGGACGACGCCCAGTTCCTCGACTGGGCCGAGGCCGAGGCCCGGATGGCGGGAGGCATGGCGCCCCGGGTGCCCGCCGCCCGTCAGGCCCGGCAGAGCCGCCGCACCGTGTACCTCCCGAGCCAGCGCCGGGCCGGGGTAGCGGCGGGAGCGATAATTCCGGCGCCGCACAGAGGCATCACCTCCCGTGATAACAGCAAGAGGCGGGGCGGCCAGAGGAGTAGTGGCTGGCGCCGGTATCCAGCGCCGGGCGCCATGGTGGCTGGCGCCGGTGTCAGAGCCAGGCCGCGGCGATGAGGCCGGAGCCGAGAGCCCTGGGCCGGGCGCCCTTCTCCGACACGTACAGCCCGGTGCCGGCCAGATACAGCAGCCACTTCCCGGAATGGTTCACCGCCAGGCTGGTGTGATCGAGCCCGGGGAAGCCGATCGCCACCTGGTGCCTGAGCACCCCGGCCGGGGTGATCTCCCACATCAGCTTGGAGACGTTGCGCACCGGCTCCCCGGCACAGCAGGCCCGGCTGACGAACAGGTTGCCGCCGGGCAGGTACACGCCCTCACGCCAGTAGCTGCGGCGGCGCTCCGGGCCGGTCATCGGCACCGGCGTGACCCCGGTTCCGCCCAGGTAGTTCTGGGCCGTCGCGGTGTCCAGCAGCGCGATCTGCCAGCCCTCGTTGTCCTGGATCGCGGCGATGGACACGGCCAGCTCGGTGCCGTCCGGAGCCCAGGACAGATGCGAGATGGGCGCGGGCAGCCCACTCGACTGGCCGGCCGGCAGCACCGGGTAGACCCGCTCCACCCCCGTGCTCAGCGTGCGGGTGACCAGGTCATATTGGGCGGAGACGTCCCCCGAGCCCGCCGTGCAGTGCCTGGTCAGCGTCGGCTGCCGGGCGAACGCCAGCGTGCTGCCGTCCGGGCTGATCGCGGGCAGGCTGCCGGTGGTGATCAGCGTGGGCTTGCCGCCGGACAGCGCGACCGACTCCACGTCGTCCACGCACCCGTGCCGCCTGCTGAAGTAGATGGTCTGGCCGTCCGCGGAGACCGAGATCTCGTCGCCGATAACGCCGCCCCGCACCAGCGCCCGGATCGGTGCCCCGGTCACCGAGCTCAGCAGGACCAGGGAGCCCCGGGCGGTCACCCCGACCATCGCGGGGGGCCGGGCCGTGGTCTGGCTGACTGGGTGGGCGCCCGTCGTGGCCGACGGCGTCGAGGCCGGAGCCGTGCTCTGCGCAGCGCTCGGGCTGCTGCCGCCTCCGCAGGCCGCCACCAGGGTCAGCGCGGCTGGCACGGCCAGCACCCGGAGCAGCTTCACGTCGCCTCCATCGGGAATGCCTCAGCTGGATGAACCTACCGGCCCGCCCGGGGCAGCGGCGGGGGAATACCGGAGCGTGAGCCCGGAAAGGTACCCTGGGCGACGATGCCGACATATCGGGGGAGTCTGGCGTGACACCCCCAGGCGTTGCCCGGGGGGGCAGGGTGGTCTCAGGTCCGGTTTCGCGGGGGCGAAGTTCCAGTCGCCGCCTGGCGGTGCTGCACGAGCTCTTCGCGGCCGTTCCGGTGCCGGTGGCCTATCTGACCGGGCCGGAACTGGTCTTCGAGTTCGCGAACGACGCGTACCGCCGGCTCGTCGGCCGCCAGGACCTCGTCGGCCGCCCGGCAGGCGAGGCGCTGCCGGAACTCGCGGCGCAAGGCCGCACCGAGCTCCTCGCCGCCGTGCTGGAGTCCGGGCAGCCATTCCAGGGTTATGAGACTGAGCTGCTGGTCCCCCGGGGTGGTGAGTCCGGCCCCGAGCAGGTCTTCGTTGAGTGCCTTTACCAGCCGGTGCGCAGCGCGGACGGGCCGGCTGACGGGCTGCTGCTGCTGGTGAGCGACGTGACCGCCCAGGTCCTCGACCGGCGGGCCCAGGAGGCGCTGGCCACGCAGCTGGCCGCGACCCAGGAGCGGTACCGGACGCTGTTCGAGACCCTGCCGCAGGGCGTCATCTACTACGACACCAACGGCCTGATCCTCGGGGCCAACCCGGCCGCCTGCCAGACCCTCGGCCTGGACGAGGAGGAACTGATCACCTGGCCGCTGGTCGGCTCCACGCAGGCCGTGCACGAAGACGGCTCTGCGTTCCTGGCCAGCGAGCTGCCGGTCGCGGTCGCGCTGCGCACCGGTGAGGTAGTCACCGACGTGGTGATGGGAGTCCCGCACGGCCGGACCGGGGAGCAGCGCTGGCTGCGGGTCACCGCGGTGCCGGACGCCCGGGACGCGGACGGACGGCCACAGCGGGCGTACGCCATGTTCCGGGACCTGACCCGGGAGCGCCGGGCCGCGGCGGCGTTGCGTGAGGGCGCCGAGCTGATGGGCCGGCTGCGCGAGGCCAACGTGATCGGCGTGGTGGTCAACGGCGAGGACCACGTGCACGACGCCAACGACGCCTTCCTCGACATCGTCGGGTACACCCGGGACGACGTGGAGGCTGGCCGCATCTCCAGTGAGGTGATCACGGCCCCGGAGTGGCTGGAGGCCGACGCCGATGCGCGCCGGCAGCTCAAGAGCACCGGGGCCTTCCGGCCGTACGAGAAGGAGTACGTGCACCGGGACGGGCACCGGGTGCCCGTCCTGGTCGGCGCCGCCGTGGTCAGCAACCATCCGCTGCGCTGGGTGACCTACGTCGTCGACCTGACGGCCCGGCGGCGCGCCGAGGAGGAGCGGGCGGTGCTGCTGACCCGGGAGCGGATCGCCCGGGCCGAGGCGGACGGCGCCAAGGAGCGGGTCGCTTTCCTGCTCCAGGCCGGCGACCTGGTCGCCGCCGCGCAGGACCGGCACGAGCTGCTCCAGCACGCCGCCCAGCTGGTCGTGCACAGCCTGGCCGACTTCTGCCTGGTCTTCCTGCCCGGCCCGGACGGGGTGCTGCGGGCCGTCTCGATCGCCCACCGCGAGCCCGGCGGCGGCGTCGAGTTCACCGACCTGCGCGACGAGCCGGTCCCCGCCCTGGGGACGTGGACCGTCAAGACCGCCTACCTCACCGGGACCGCCCATCTGGTCCATGGCGCCGCGGCCCAGATGGCCACGCACGTCGAAGGGACCCCGCCGCTGCGCGACATCGTGGCCCGGATACGTCCCGGGGACGTGCTGGTCGTGCCGCTCGTGGCCGGCCCGGAAGCGCTGGGGGTGCTGGCCGTCGGCCGCAGCGCCGACCACCCGGGATTCGCGGACACCGATGTCGCGGTGCTTGAGGAACTGGCCCGGCAGACCGCCGTCGGGCTGGTCAACGCGGCCACCTCAGCCCGCGACCACACGGTGGCCGAAACCCTGCAGCGGTCCGTACTGCCCGACTCGCTGCCCAAGATCCCGGGGCTGGACCTCGCGGTGCGCTACCTGCCCGGGACAGCCGGCGTGGACGTCGGCGGCGACTGGTACGACGCGTTCCCGCTGGACGGCGGCCGGGTCGGGCTGGTCATCGGCGACGTGGTGGGGCACAACATCGGCTCCGCGTCGGTGATGGGCCAGATGCGGCAACTGCTCCGGGCGTACGCGGTGGACACCATGCAGCCGGCCGAGGTACTGCAGCGCACCGCCCGGGCGCAGGCCAGGCTGCTGCCGGACGCGCTGGCTACGGTGGTCTACGCGCTGCTCGACCCGGCCACCGGCGAGCTGAGCTACGCCAACGCCGGGCACCCGCCGCCGGTCTGGGCCAGCGCCTCGGGCCAGACCGGGTACCTGGATGACGCGTCCGGGGTGATGCTCGGCGTCCCGGGCGAGGCGGAATTCACCGTGGGCCGCCGGACCCTGGACCCCGGCACCAGCCTGCTGTTCTACACCGACGGGCTGATCGAGGACCGTCGCCGGGACATCACCGACGGGCTCAGCGACCTGGCCGGGGTGATGGGCCAGGTCCCGTCGCTCAGTGCCGAGAAGACGTGTGCCACGGTGCAGGCCGCGTTGCTGGGCGAAACCCCGCGCGCCGACGACGTGTGCCTGCTGGCCGTCCGGTTCCTGGGCTTAGCCAGGAGCGGGGGCTGGGACCGGCTCGGTGCGCCGTAGCCCGCCGCCGTCCAGATCGCTGCCCGCCCCGGTCCAGGTCCCGGCGGCGATGTGCCGGAAGGCTACATCCATGTGACGAAGCGTTAGATAGAGCACGAGACGCGGACGAGACGGCCTCGTTGCAGATAAGACGGTTACGAAGTAACGACGCAACGTAATCCGCAGTCAGGATCTCAGTGATGACTTCACCCGACACTGGCCAGTCCCATGCTGAAGCGCCTGTACGAATGGGGCGTCGTCGCAGACGTCGAAGGCCGGCCCCGGCGGCTGCCGGCCGGCGTGACCAACCTGGCGCCCCAGGCCCAGGCCCTCATGCTGGAAGCGCTGGACGCCGTGCCTGGGGGCCTGCCCGCCACCGGGTGGGTCACCGAGCTCGATTTCATCTGGGACAGCTTTGACCGCCAGCAGACCTCGGTCCTGGTGATGCGCGACCCGTCCGGGACGATGCTCTGGCTGGCGGGCCGCGACGGCGGGTAACGGCCGGTCCCGGCCCGGGCGGCCGCTGGGTCTCCCGAGGCTGCCCGTTTACCCGAGCGGGTGCGGCAGCACGCTCGAGCCCCCGACCTCGCGTGCTGTCGCACCTTCCAGGCAGCTAGTGGTGGCCGCCGCCTCCGTCGTAGCCCCCTCCGTGGCTGCCGTGGCCGCCGTGCCCATGGTCGCCGAGACTGTGCCCGTGCCCGCTGTGGCCGTGTGAGGCATGTCCGCCCGACCGGCCGTTCAGCCCGTTAGCCGGGGGGACCAGGAGGTTACCCTCGAACGCGTCCGCGTCTCCGAGGTGCGGCCGCTCGCCCTCCCGCCGGCGCTTGATCATCATCGTGACGCCCCATAGCGCGGCCATCACCGCGACCACGACGAATACGGCGGCGTAACCAGACATGGGCCCTCCCGGGGCGGCTGCTAGCCCCAGCGTAGGCAGTCGATCCCCCCGCGTCGACGGCGTGGCTCACTCCGCCGAGCGTCCGCAAACGCGGCGGAGCGGGTGGCATCCCGCCAGGATGCGCTAACGCCCGCCAGGATGTCTAACGCTCGGCGTAGTCAGGCTTCTGGAACGGCCACGCGCCGGCCAGCCATTGGCAGACCAGATCATGCAGGGGCTTGTCCAGCCCGGCGTGATCGGCGCGGACCCAGGAGCGCACGTTGACGTCGTAGCCGCTCCGGCGGGGCGGGTAGAAGTACACGCAGCCGATCACGTCGCCCGACGCGGGATCGAGCACCGTGTAGGTGAAGCCGGTCCGGTCGGCGAAGTCCTGGGCGTGCTTGACGAGGTCGGCGGCGTTCTCCTGCAGCGACATGGGCGCGGGCCACGTGCGGCCCGCGAAGCCCGGGGTCGCCCTGATGTGCTCGATGCTGGACATCCAGGCGGCGTGATCGGCCACATTGTGCTGGACGCCGAGCGGCTCGAGCACGAACAGCTCGCTGCGGAGCCCGGCCGGAACGGCGAAACCTTCGGGGACCAGCGGTGACGTCACGCCGCCACGTTACTAACTCCGGCCCAGGGGAGTGTGACCGCGGTCCCGGGGAGTGGCTACCTCAGCACGATGCGCTCGCCGCCGACGTCGGCCACGATCTCCAGCCTGCCGCCCAGGGCGCGCACGTAGGCGGCGAGCGTGCGGACCTCGGTGGCACCTGGCTCGGCGCGCTCGATGGCGGAGACCCGTTCCTGGCGGACGTTCATGCGCGCGGCCACCTGCGCCTGGGTCAGCCTCATCCGCTGCCGGGCCTCCGCCAGGGTGTGGGCACGGTCGCGGGCCACCAGCGACGCCGGCGCCGACCTCGACCTCGGTCCCCTCACCAGGGAAGAACTCGTCCAGCAACGATTCGGCGTTATAGGAAAAGAAGTCAGCGGGAGAAGACGTGCCCGCCGGCGGCAGGCGGCCTGCCGCGAGCTCGATCACGTCCCGGTAGCGGTCAGGCGGGCCGCCGGGATCGTCGACCCAGGCCACCAGGACCGCGGTGTCCGGCGGCTCGACGGCGAACAGCAGGCCGGCCCGCACGTCGTCGGGAGCGCCGGGCCGCAGTTCCATCAGGCCGGGCGGCGGCTGGATGCCGCCCTCATCCGGGCCCGGGGCTGACCGGGAACGGCGGTGTGAGATCCCGGATTTCCTGCAGGATCTCGCTCGCCGTGGAGGTGGCGCTGGCGAACCCGGCCGAGAGCGTCCGCCTGCACCGCTTCGGGATCGTCGGTGTCCGTGCCGGTGAGGGCGAAGGCCTCACGAACGGTCTCAGCTGCCTCGGCGGCCGTGTAGGTGGCCTTGAGCGTCTCCTTCTGGACCCGGAACGCCTCGACCTTGGCCTGCAGGCGCTGACTGGCCGTGGTCAGCTTCTCCTCCTCACCGGTCAGGATGAGAAGCTGTTCGCGCAGCCCGGCGAGCTGTTCCTGGACCTCCGCTTCGCGCATGTGCGCTTCCCGGGCCAGGTCTGCTCGCCCAGCCTCTATCGCGCGCTCGCGCTGGCCGGCCAGCTTGCCGGCTTGCCGCTCCAGGGTGGCGACCTGCAGCTCGATGCGTTTCGCGCGAGGTCGCCACGTCCGCGACGCCGCGGCGCACCTTGGTCAGGCTTTCCAGCTGGCGCTGGTAGGAGTAGTCGAGAGCTTCCCGGGGGTCATCCGGTGGCTGGAGCACGGATTCCAGCGGGACCACCAGCGGCGGGCCGAGGCTCTCGCCCGCGTCGAGCAGCGCCAGCACCGCCTCGCCGACCAGGCGGGCCAGCTCCGGTTCGTCGCCCCGGAGGCCGGTGAGCCGGTCGCGGATCTCGCGGTGCATCCGGAGTTGGTAGCCCATGACCAGACCTCCCTGGCCTAGTACTTCAGTGTACTGGGATCGGGCGAGACATGCGGGCCGCCAGTACTGCGGCCTAAGGTGTGGACATGGCGACGGTCCACCAGTTCAGCCGCCGGGCAGTGGCCGGTGACCTCCCGGCCATCCTCCGCATGGATCACCTGGCGGCCAGTGGAGATCGCGAGCGGGCTGAGTTCCTCCGGCACTCCGTGGACCTCGGCGAATGCCGGGTGTACGTGACCGGTGAGGCGGTGGCGGGTTTCGTCGTCGTGCTGCCGGCGCATTTCTTCGGCCGCGACTTCGTCGAGCTCCTGATGGTCGATCCGGCCCGCCGCCGGTCGGGTATCGGCCGGATCTTGCTGCGGGAAGCGCTGGCTTCGGCGGGCACGGCCCGGGTGTTCACGTCAACCAACGCCTCTAACCGCCCGATGAGGGCGCTGCTGGCCGCGGAGGACTGGTCCTTCAGCGGCGGACTCGGCGGGCTGGACGAGGGCGATCCGGAGCTGGTGTTCTACCAGAACCGCCCGGCCAGGCCAGGGCCTCGCACCGACTGACTTTCCTCCTAGTGCAGGTGGATGAGCACCAGGTCTTTGAGCCCGATCATCACCAGTCCCAGTCCCGCGGCGACCGCGGTGGCCAGCAGGAGCCGCCAGCCGCGCAGCTGCGACGAGCGGGCCGCCCACCAGCCGTGGAATCACCAGCAGCACCGTCGCGGCCACCAGCCCGACGTTGGCGGCCGCGAGACGCCGACGCCCCGGCCAGCCGGGCCAGCAGCAGCGCGAGCAGGGGCGCGAAGGACGCGCTGACCATCGGCCAGGTCGCGGCCAGGGCTCCGCGGATGGACGCCCACGTCGGCAGGACCCCGCCCTCGGCCTGCTCGGCCAGGATCTCGGCGTACTCTTCCGCGACCCAGTACACCAGCAGCGTGACCACCACCGAGACCACCAGTGCGTCGGTAGGCAGCCGCCCGCCGATCGCAGCGAGGAGCGCCGCGGTGACAATCGCGCCGTAGATGCCCGCGGCGCGGCGTTCCCGCTTCTTGGTGGCCGGCCCCGGCGGGGCGGTGCCACTGGGCGCGATGCCAGCCATGTTCGCCTTCCGGTCGGGAGCGCTTGGATCCTGCCATGCGAGATTCCCGTGACAACGTATCCGGAAGAGGTGAACGGACCGGGTGCGCGGAGGCTTCATCCGGGACGGGTGATGCCGATGTGCGGCGTGGATGACGTGATGGTGGTCAGTGCCGAGCCCAGGAGACCTGATGAGTGACCAGCCCGGAATCCCCGAAAGT
The DNA here is from genome assembly GCA_963781085.1 of uncultured Actinomycetes bacterium. Lineage (GTDB taxonomy): Bacteria > Actinomycetota > Actinomycetes > Streptosporangiales > Streptosporangiaceae > RYN-230. The sequence continues at coordinate 34,352 of CAWAES010000046.1, read as the reverse complement.
GTCCGCGCCGCGATCTCTGTGCCCGACCTGGTGCCGTCCCCGCTCGGGGACCTGCACTTCTTCGACGGGCTACCCGCCCTGGAGTCGCTGGACACGATTTACGACCTGCTCGACCTGGTCCGCGGGGTCGAGGTGTACCTCAACACGATCCCCGGCGCGTCGCTGGTAGCGATGCGCAAGGGGTTCCGCAGCGTTGGTGTCGACAGCGCCGGAGTGCTCGGCTACACCGCGCCGAGGGCGAACTCCGGCAGCTTCTTCCTCACCGCGAACACCGAGACCACCTACGGGTCGATGTTCCTGGACCTGAGAGCCAACGGGCCGACGGTCATCGAGAACCCGCCGAACTCGCTCTGTGTCCTCGACGACTTCTGGTTCCGCTACGTCGCCGACCTCGGCCTGGCTGGCCCGGACCAGGGCGCGGGCGGCAAGTACCTCATCCTGCCGCCCGGCTACGACGGCGACGAGCCCAGCGGCTACTTCACCTACCGGAGCCCCACCTTCACCAACTGGCTGGTGGTCCGCGCGCTCGGCGGTGTCGAGGACATCGTCAAGACCCGCGTCTACCCGCTCGCCCAGGCGGGCGACCCGCCGCAGATGACCTACCTCAACATCGCGGCCAAGACCCAGAACACCGTGCACGCCAACGACTTCTCCTTCTACGAGGAGATCAACACCCTCATCCAGGAAGAGCCCGCCGAGGCCCTCGACCCCGAGCGAGCCGGGCAGTGCGCAGCGATCGGCATCGTCAAGGGCCAGCCCTTCGAACCGGACGACCGGATGCGCCGCATCCTGTCCCAGGCCGCGCCGCTCGCCGCCGCAGCTGCCCGCGCCATCACCTACAAGCCGCGCGACCCGGCCGCCTACCTGTATCCCGGCAGCGCCTGGCTCAGCGCCTTCATCGGCGGGAGCTACGAATTCTTGCGCAACCACGCCCGCCTGCTCGACGCACGCGCCCAGTTCCACTATGTCGCCACCGTCATCACCCCGGCCATGGCCGCCGCTACTGTGGGCACCGGTTCCGCTTACGCCTACACCGCCATGGACGCCAACGGCGACTGGCTCGACGGCGGCCAGACCTACCGGCTCACCCTCCCGGCGGGCATCCCGGCCAAGAACTTCTGGTCGGTCAACCTCTACGACACCCAGACCCGCTCGCTGCTGGAGACCGACAACCCCTATCCCTCGGTGATGAGCCTGGGAGGCACCGTGCGAGCCAACGACGACGGCAGCACCAGCCTGTACTTCGGGCCAGCAGCGCCCGAGGGCAAGCAGTCGAACTGGGTGCAAACCGTACCCGGCAAGTCCTGGTTCGCCATGCTGCGGCTCTACGGGCCGCTCGCACCCTGGTTCGACAAGACCTGGCGGCCCGGCGAGATCGAACCGCTCAGCGGTGCGATCATGGGTGCGTGACATCGTGGCGGGACGTCGAGCAGGCCGAGCCGGAGTTTGCGCAGCGCGTGCGGGCGCTGTTCGACGCGCACCGGCACAAGACACTGGCCACCCTGCGAGCGGACGGGGCGCCGCGGATCTCCGGGATCGAGGCGGCCTTCGAGGACGGCGAGCTGGTTCTCGGCTCGATGCCGAACGCGCGCAAGGGCGCTGATCTGCGCCGGGATCCGCGGTTCGCCCTGCACAGCGCGACGGTGGACCCGGTCGAGGGCTCCGAAGCGCAGTGGCCGGGCGAGGCCAAGATCTCCGGGCGGGTGATCGCTGCCGGAGCGATCACCGAAGGTCCGGACGGCGACCGCTTCCACGCCGACGTCGCCGAGGTTGTGCACACCCATCTCAACGAGGCGGCCACGATGCTCGTCGTCGAGTGGTGGACGCCCACGCACGGGCTGCGCAGGATCGAGCGCGAGTAGCCACAGACGGCTCGCAGGCCATATCCGCCCGCAGAGTCATGACACTTTCTTGTATCCCAGGTAGCCAAGCAGCTCGCTGGCTGCAGAAAACGCGCGGGGATCGAAATCCTCATGGCTGACAATAATTCTTAGCTTCTTGGTCACTGGGCGTTCAAGGCTGCCGCGATACGGATCCTCGAGTATGGCAGCGCAGCTGCGAGGAGACGGGCGTACAGGATGCGGTCCTGCACGATGACCAGAAGCTCTGGGCTCTTGGACAGCACAATGGACTGCCGACCCGTCTGCTCGACTGGACCACGAGTCCATACGTTGCAGCGTTCTTCGCCTTCTACGGCTGGGTCATCCGGTTGCCCGAGGAGTTCAGCCAGGTCGCGATCTGGGTGCTGCACCTGGAGAACCCGGTCTGGTCAAGGGAGATGGGTGTCGAGATCGTCACCCCGCCAACGCTGGAAAACATCCGGTTGCGCAACCGGAGCGGCAAGTTCACGCTATCCAGGACGCCCTTCGTCGCCCTGGAGGAGTACGTGGAGCAGTCCGCCGAGGGCACGGCACTCACCAAGGCCGTGCTGCCTGCAACGGAAGCGCTGCAGGCGCTGCCCGACCTCGATTCGATGGGGATCAACAACTACCATTTGTTCCCAGACTTCACCGGCCTGGCCGAAAGGGCCACGACGCGGCTGGTCCTGGCGCTTGCGGCTCGGGACCAGTGAACCTGGGCGCCTCTAGCATCGTCAGTGATACGCCGAGCCTGCCCAGCGTCAACGACGTCCGTCCCCGCGCTGTTCTGCGTGACCTCCACGTTGCCCCCGAGGACAGGAGCGTTCACTGACAGCCACCGGCACGCCCTGGAGGAGGTCAAATGCCCAGCGCCGGCCATTGCCGCCACTGCTTTGGCGCCTGCCCTGGTGACTGCTTGCTGCCGGGCGACACGGGCGAGACGGGTGTGTGCATACACAACCCGGTACCTAGACGGCCCTGGCGGGAGCGGGTGCGACTCGTGGGGAGCCGACGATGGTGGCGGCGCCTGCTGTGGGGCCCGAATGGCTAGCTGCTGGTGCTATGTCATTCACCTCGGCGTAGCGGTCTGAGGTGCCTGACTCGAGATACGGGCTCTACGTTTGCAGATCACCGGCAGCGGGCGGCCGTCGGCTAGCTTCGCCGCTAGCACGGCTGCTTGCATCGGATGCATCCGAACGGTGGGCTGGCCCGGCCAGGATCCAGGTCAGTACCGCCCCGAGTACCAGCCACGCGGCACCGATCGCCAGCTCTCCCCAGCTCACCACGGCCGGGCTAGGAATGTGGGATGGAGATGGCCAGTAGCGCCAGTTCTCGCTCCCTGGGTATTCTCCCCAGACCTCGGCCTGGTACGTGAGCGCGAAGCCTGCAACCCAGGCCCCCACCCAGGCGGCTGCGCGGAGCCAATTGCGCGGCCGCCAGCCGCGAAGCCTGACGAACCCGGCAATCAGCGCTGGAATCGGCAGAGCGAGCGATGCGGCAATGGCCAGAACTACGGTGATCTGGACTACCTGAGGATCTGTGCTCCACCCCTCGATCCCGAGGCTGACGTCAGCCCAGGTGTACGGCTTGGTGGTGATGTAAAAGTCGTAGCCAGTGCCGACAGCTCCTGCCACCACCCACAGCATCGACAGCAGCCAGGCCCAGCCGCGGACGCGCAGGCTCCCGGCGACCAGTGCCCGCGCGTCGCGGAAGGAAGGCCATCTCCCGCCGGGCGGGCTGGCCTCCAGCAGGGTGCCGAGCATTTCCTCGCCCCGTCTGCGCCGGTACCAGGCGGGATACGTGAGCAGCAGCCAGCGGCAGCGCCGCTCCAGCGGGGTCACGCAGGACTCGCCTTCCGGGCTGGGCTGCCCGCCTTCAGGTCGCGGCCCCGGTCCGTCACCAGGCGGGCCGCCTCCGCCATCCGCGCTGCCTCGGCCCGCAGCGCCCCAGCGCCAGGCGGCGTCAGCGCATAGGAGCGCCGTACCCTGCCGTTGACGATCTCCTCGCGCACCAGTTCCACGTGGCCCTCAGTGGTGAGGCGGTCCAGCGCCGCGTACAACGTGCCGGTCGCCAGCCGGACCCGGCCGCCTGACAGTTCCCCGGTGCGCTGGATGATGGCGTAACCATGCAGGGGCCCATCCAGCAGGGACGCCAGGACGAAGTATGTCGGCTCCCGCATCGGGCCACTCACCTTACTCACATGACCATCATAAGTAGATGTACGACATATTGCAGGTCCGCCGTCCCTATCTCGCCAGGCTGCTGGCCCGGGACGATCTCGAGGCGGTCGAGCACACGCTCATTGGCGTACAGACGCTCCCCGCACCCGGCTTCTGGATGACCGCCGAGCGCGCACGGTGAACGTGCCAAGTGGCTGTGTCCGGCTCCGCTTGATGGGCGACACCGTGGCTTCACTTGATGCGCGACACTCCCGCAATGCTTCGGGAGCTGAACGTGGTCGAGCAGAGGTACCAGGAAGTGCTTGAGGTCCTGGCCGGCGCTCCGGTCACCGAGGTTGCGCAGCGGTTCGGGGTAGCCCGCCAGACGGTGCACCGGCTATCACTGGCTCCACTGCTACCACGCCTCCACGAAACGACCGAGTAGGGTCCAGGGAAGCCACGATGACACTGGAGAGCATGACCATATGGCTGACACGATTCTGACGGAAAGCGAAGCGTCGCTGGCAGTTGAAGACCTCGGCTGGCGGTACCTCCTCGACTGCCTCACCACCGCTGTCACGGTCGACTCTCTCTTCGACGCGTGCGAAGTCATCCGCGCTGCGGTCGACATCGCCGGCCCACACGCGAACGACCATCTGCGCCTGCGCGCGACCGCCGACCGAGTGGAACTCACGCTGGAGACACGTGGCAAATTTCGAGTGACTACGCAGGACGTTGATCTAGCCCGCTCTATCACGAAGGCAGTTCGCACGGCCGGTTACCAGACGGTCGCGCACCCTGCTCATCATCCGGTTCAGTCGCTTGCAATCGCGATCGATGCGATGGACATCCCCGCAGTGCGCCCGTTCTGGAAGGCGGTACTCGGGTATGACCACGTCCCTGCGCCCGCCGACCTAATGGACCCGTCCGCGGGCGGTCCGTCTCTCTGGTTCCAGCAGATGGACGAACCGCGCACGCAGCGCAACAGAATTCATCTTGATCTGACTGTTCCGCACGACGATGCCGTTGCCCGAGTCGAAGCCGCCCTCGCGGCCGGCGGTCGGCTCGTCAGCGACGACCATGCGCGAGCATTCTGGATCTTGGCAGACTCCGAGGGCAATGAAGTCTGCGTGTGCACATGGCAGGACCGTGACTGACGCGTCGTAGACGGCAGAACGCGGGGCTAGCGGCGTGTGCGCAAGCTATAGAGCCCTCGGTTTCGTTCGTAATGCGCGATCGGACCTCAGCCAAGTGCGCACCTGCTCGAGTAGTCGTCCGACTCGGCGGTCCGATATCTTGCGTCAAGACCCAAAAACCTAGGGCGTGTCGCGCATCAAGCGGAGCCGATGTGTCGCGCATCAAGTGAAGCTAGGCACGTGCCAAGTGGCTGGCGCCTCATAGCTGGGATCTCAGCACGTCGACCTCGCAGCCTGGCGAGGACGGGTCGAACCCGTGCTCGATCAGCCATCGGACCGCCACCAGGCATCGCAACGACCACCACGCGCGGATCACGTCGAGGTCGACGCCGGTGCCGTAGCCGGCGACGACGTCGCCAAGGTGCTCCTGGTGCCCCAGCGTCAGGATGGCGAGGTCGAACAGGGCATCGCCCTGGCACGCCTCGGACCAGTCGATCACGCCGGTGATCTGGTCACCGTCGACGAACACGTGGGCGACCTGCAGGTCGCCGTGGGTGAACACCGGTGTCCACGGCCGGAGCGCAGCCTCGGCAATCCGGCGGTTGCGCGTGACCAGGCCGGCGGGAAGGACGTCGTTGGTGACGAGCCACTCGCATTCGCCGTCGAGCTCCGACGCGAACTCGTCGAGGCTCCAGCCGGGCCATGGCGGCAGCGGCGCGTCGTGCAGCATCCGTACGGCGGCACCCGCCGCGGCCCACGCCGCCGGCGACGCGGTCGACGGCTCGCCGAGGCGGCTGAGTGCCGTTCCCTGGCAGGGCGGCGAGCGCGAGTACCGGCGGCTTCCGCCACAGGACCTCCGGAGTCGGGATCGGCGCCATAGCCATCGCCTCGACCTCGACGTCGGTGCGCGTCTGATCAGCGTCGATCTTCAGGAACACGTCGCCGACGCGCAGGGTCGCGCAGTCGTGATGGGCGACGACGACCTCGACCTCCTCCACGCCGGCCATTCTCGCGGGATGACCACCGACACCGCCACGGATTTATCGCCCGTCGGATCACAGGTGACACCAGACTTACCCGACTCCGGCTGGTGGATGACCCAGCGAGTTCAACGGGCCGGGAGCGTCACCCCTACCCGGATGCCATACAGAGCCGACCCGGTCACGGCGACCAGGTTACGGACGGCTCGACGCCGAACTGTCGGTCAGCGGGGCCCGCCGCGTTGCCCCCACATGAGCGAAGGCCAGCCCCAAGCCACGTCGCCAGCCGTGACCGCATTCGCCCGGCAGCGGGACGGCCAGTCCTCCGGCCAGGGCGGCCTATCGTGTGGGCATCGGTCAGAGCCGGGATGAGGGTGAGAAGGGCGGCGCGGACCATGTTCGAGAGGTTCACCGACAGGGCGCGGCGGGTTGTTGTCGAGGCGCAAGAAGAAGCCAGGACGCTCGATCACAGCTACGTCGGCACCGAGCACATCCTGCTCGGCCTCGTCCGGGAGGGCAAAGGTGTCGGGGCGAAGGCGCTGGAGTCGCTGGGGATCAGCCTGGATACCGTGCGGCAGCAGGTCCAGGAGATCATCGGCCAGGGCCAGTACGCGCCGTCCGGGCACATCCCGTTCACGCCGGCGGCCAAGAAGGTGCTGGAGCTGGCCCTGTCCGAATCGAAGGCCCTTGGCCACCACTACGTCGGCACCGAGCACATCCTGCTCGGCCTCGTCCGCGAGGGCGACGGGGTGGCCGCGCAGGTGCTGGTAAGGCTGGGCGCCGACTTGAACCGGGTGCGCCAGCAAGTGATCCAGCTGCTGCACGACTACCAGGCAAAGACAAAGTAGCTACAGACGGCTCGTCTGCGATCTTGAATCTTGGAGTTTTGGCTGGTGCGCCTGGCAGGATTCGAACCCGCGACCCGCTGCTTAGAAGGCAGCCGCTCTATCCAACTGAGCTACAGGCGCCGGACAACTTATTGTGCAGGGCCAAGGTCACGCGTCGGACACAGAGCAGAGCCGGGTTGGTCGCTCTGCGGAGTTGGCCTAGAGAGGATACTGTCCCAGCTTAGAGGCCGCGAACCGGGCCAGAGTGCACAGTCGGCGCCGGTTGCCTAAGGTCGTGGGGTGACCGCCGCCAGAACGACCGCTATCCGCCGGCCCGGACCAGGGATCCGCCCGTGAAGGGCGGCCTGCTCGTCGCCGGGACCACCTCCGACGCCGGGAAGAGCGTGCTCACTGCCGGGCTGTGCCGCTGGCTGGCGAGGCAGGGAGTCCGGGTCGCGCCGTTCAAGGCCCAGAACATGTCCCTCAACTCCTTCGTCACCCCCGGCGGTGCCGAGATCGGCCGGGCCCAGGCGATGCAGGCGACGGCGGCGGGCATCGAGCCGGACGCGCGGATGAACCCGGTACTGCTGAAGCCGGGCAGCGACACCCGCACCCACGTCATCGTGCTCGGCCAGCCCCGCGACGAGGTCAGCGCCGCGGAGTACCGCACGCACTCCGGGGACCTGCTCAAGATCGCCCTGGACAGCCTCGAAGACCTCCGGGCCGAGTACGACGTGGTCATCTGCGAGGGCGCGGGCAGCCCGGCGGAGATCAACCTCCGGGACACCGACATCGCCAACATGGGGCTGGCCCGGGCGGCCGGGCTGCCCGTGATCGTGGTCGGCGACATCGACCGGGGTGGCGTGTTCGCCGCCCTGTACGGGACGCTCGCCTTGCTGCACCCGGAGGACCAGGCCCTGATCAGCGGGTTCGTCATCAACAAGTTCCGCGGCGACCCCGGCCTGCTCGCCCCCGGGCTGCGGATGCTGACCGGCCTGACCGGCCGTCCCGTGCTGGGGGTGCTGCCCTGGCGCGGGGGACTGGGCCTGGACATGGAAGACTCCCTGGCCCTCGACGCCGCCGTCCCGGGCACCCCAGCCGGGCCGGCCGGGAAAGAAGTCCTCCGGGTCAGCGTCATCCGGACGCCCCGGATCAGCAACTTCACCGACGTGGACGCGCTGGCCGCGGAGCCGGGCGTGCTGGTCCGGTTCGCGGCCAGCCCGGCCGAACTGGCCGACGCCGACCTGGTGATCCTGCCCGGCACCCGGGCCACCGTGGCCGACCTGGCCTGGCTGCGGGAGCGGGGACTCGCGGCGGCCGTCGTCGAGCGGGCCCGGCGGGGGCAGCCGGTGCTGGGCATCTGCGGCGGCTACCAGATGCTGGCCAGGGAGATCGACGACCCGGTCGAGTCCGGTACGGGCGTGGTGGCCGGCCTGGGCCTGCTGCCGGTGCGGGTGACGTTCGGGAAAGACAAGGTGCTGGGGCGGCCGAGCGGCACCGGCTACGGGGCCGCCGTGCGCGGGTACGAGATCCACCACGGGGTGGCCGCGGTCGAGCGGCCGGGCGTGGACCCGTTCCCCGGCGGCTGCCGGTCGATAGCCGTGTGGGGCACGACCTGGCACGGGACGCTGGAGTGCGACGAGTTCCGGCGGGCCTTCCTGACCGAGGTCGCCGCGCTGGCCGGGCGGGACTTCACCGTCGCGCCGGACACCAGCTTCGCGGCGGCCCGGCAGGCGCGGCTGGACACGCTCGCTGACCTGGTCGCCGGGCACCTGGACACCGCCGCGGTGACCAGGCTCATCGAGAACGGGGCGCCCCCGGGGCTGCCCGTGGTCCCCCCCGCGGGGGCCGGCTGACCGCAAGGACGGCGCTGCTCGGCGCGGTCTGCATCGAGCCTGGGCGGCGTACGCTGAAACGGCGGCCGGGTCTCCCGGCCGGCGAACAGGCATCCCGCGGAGGCATCACCCGTGATCCCGGTCCTGACCAGCGCCGTGCTCGGCCTGCCCCTTCGCGGGCTGGCCCTCGCCGGCCTGGCCCTGCCGGGGTCGGCGCCGTCCGGGCTGCTGGTGCTGGCCGCCATCGCCCTCACCGGCATGCTGGTCGCGCTGCTCGCGCACAGCGCGCGGGTGGCCGCCGCGGTCACCGCGATCCCGCAGGGCCGGCGCGCCAGCGCCCTGCGCGAGAAGTCCTGGCGCGCTGGGTTCCTGCCTCAGCGGGACCCGGACGCCGCGGGCCGCGCCCGGCCCCGGGCGCCCACGGCGGCCCCGGCGGCCGCCTGATCATCTGCTTGACCCGAGTCTGACCTGAGCCCTCGAGCGCCGCCCTGGCGCCGGGCGGCGCTGGCCTCCCAGGCGGCCGTCTCCAGCTGTCATCCGATTCCGGCCCGCTGGAGGGTGCTCCGTCATGTCCCTGTTCTTTGGCAACACCGTCTTTGGCATTCCTGTCGATCTCGCGTATCACCTCGTCTGCTGGATCGCCGCGCTGCTGGCCCCGCTGCTGGGCGGCCTGGCCACCGCGGCGGCGATCATCGCGTTCACCGTGGCCATCCGGCTGCTCCTGCTGCCGCTGGGCTACTTCGCGGTCCGCGGCTCGGTCCGGGGCGAGGGAGCCCGGGCCCGGCTGCAGCCCAAGATCGCCGAGCTGCAGCGGCGGCACGCCCGGAACCCGCAACGCCTGCAGGAAGAACTGGGCGCCCTGTACCGGGCCGAGGGGTCCGGCATGTTCGCTGGCTGCCTGCCGCTGCTGCTCCAGCTGCCGTTCTTCAGCGTGATGTACCGCTTGTTCCTGGAGCACTCGGTGGGCGGCGCCCCGAACACGCTGCTGAGCCACAGCCTGCTCGCGGCGCCGCTCGGCAGTCACTGGCTCGCCGGGGCGGGCCCGCTCAGCGCGCAGGGAGCCGTGTTCGCGGGGCTGTTCGCGCTGCTGGCCGCCGTCGCGGTGCTGGCGGTCCGGGTGGCCCGGCGGGCCACCCCGCCCGGGGGCCCGGCAGCAGGACCCGCAGCGCCAGGATCGGCGAGCGGCAGCGCCCGCCGCGCCGGCGCGGCCGCGCGGCCAGCCTGGTGGGCTGGGTGATCCCGTTCGCGTCCCTGGTGACCGCCGCGATCGTGCCGCTGGCCGCCGGTCTCTACCTGCTCACCACGACCGCCTGGACGCTGGGCGAGCGGACCGTGCTGCGACGCCGCTTTATTTCCCTAACGGAAACCCGCCAGCGCCCCGCCCCGGGAGCGGGGGGTGGCGACTAGGGCGCGGCCGACGGCGGCTGGGGCACGGCAGGCAGCGAGCGGGGCGGGACCGGGGCCGAATGGACGATCGACGTCGTGGTCCGCCCGTGAGCCACGAAGCGGTCCAGGATCGACTCGAGATCGTCGATGGAGCGCAGGTACAGCCGCATGAAGTAGCAGTCCTCGCCGGTGATCCGGTAGCACTCGGTGATCTCCGGCGTCTGCCGGGCGATGTCGGGGATCGCGTGCACGTGCCCGCTCATCGGGCTGACCCGCACGATGGCCGAGAGCGTGTAGCCGAGGGCGCGCGGGTTCACCTCGGCCCGGAACGTGACCGCGCCGGTGTCCTCCAGCCGCCGCAGCCGCTCGGCCACCGCGGGCGGGGAAAGCCCCACCCGGCGGCCGAGTTCGGCGACCCGGGCCCGGGCGTCCGACTGGAGCTCGGCGATGAGGCGCAGGTCGATGTCGTCAGGCGGTTGAACGGTATCCCGGGGATTTTTCCTTAGTTCCGACGCCGTACTCATGTGTGCTCCGTTGTTTGGCCATTCACAGCTGAGCCTGACCTTCGTATGGTTACCCACGTGCCGTACCGAAGGCAAGCAGCGCTTCCGCCGCAGGCGCTGGCCGGGTCGCAGGCAGGCCCGGCCGGCGGGCTAGCCGCGCGCCTGCCGCCTTCATCGTTCTTCCTGGTCAGCGCGGTATTCCACTACCTGGGGCCGTCGCTCGCGGTGCTGCTGTTCCTCCGCGTCCCGGTCCTGGGGATGGCGTGGCTGCGCATCGTCTCCGCCGCCGTGGTGTTCGCCCTCTGGCGCCGCCCGTGGCGGCTCGTGTCCCGGCTCGACCGCGCCGGACGGTGCCTTCTCGTCCAGCTCGGGGTGGTGCTCGCCGCCATGAACACGCTGTTCTACCTGGCGCTGGCCCGGCTGCCGCTGTCCACGGTGGGCGCCATCGAGTTCCTCGGCACCGTGCTGCTCGCCGCGGCGGCCGCCCGCAGCCGGCGCAACGTCCTGGCCCTCGCCCTCACCGTCGCGGGGGTGGCCACGATCACCGACGTCCGCCTGGCCGGGCAGCCGCTGGGCTTCGCCTGCGCGTTCGGGAACGGCGTCCTGTTCATGCGGTACGTCGTCCTGGGCCACCGGATAGCCAGCGGCGGCCCGGCCCGGGAAGCCCGCATGGCCGCGATCGACCAGCTGGGTGCCTCGATGCTCATCGCCGCCGTAGTGATCACCCCCGTCGGGCTGGGCGGCGCGCTCCGGGCCTTCGGTCATCCGGTGCTGCTGCTCGCGGCCGCGGGGGTCGGGGTGTGCTCCTCGGTCATCCCCTACGTCACGGACCAGCTGGCCATGGCCCGGCTGCCCCGGGCCACGTTCGCGCTGATGCTCGCCCTGCTGCCCATGTTCGCCGTGGTCATCGGCGCGATCGTGCTGCGCCAGATACCCACGCCTCAGGACCTGGCCGGCGTCGCCCTGGTGATCGCCGGGGTCGCGATACACCAGGTTCCCCGCACTGACACCAACCCTGCCCCTCAGCGATAAGGAGAGTGCCTCATGCAGTACACGCGACTGGGCTCGTCGGGACTGCAGGTGTCCCGGATCTGCCTGGGCATGATGAGCTACGGCAGCACCGCAGAACGCGCGTGGCATCTGCCGGAGGACGCCGCCGAGCCGATCGTGGCCCGGGCGGTGGACGCGGGCGTGATGTTCTTCGACACCGCCGACGTGTACTCCGGCGGGCTGACCGAGGAGATCACCGGGCGGCTGCTGGCCAAGCTGTTCCGCAGCCGCGACGACTACGTCCTGGCCACCAAGGTCTACTTCCCGATGGGACCCGGCCCCAACGACCGCGGCCTGTCCCGCAAGCACGTGCTGGCCAGCATCGACGCCTCGCTGCGCCGGCTCGGCACGGACTATGTGGACATCTACCAGATCCACCGCTGGGACTACGGCACGCCGATCGAGGAGACGATGCAGGCGCTGCACGACGTGGTCCGGGCGGGCAAGGCCCGCTACATCGGCGCGAGCAGCATGTTCGCCTGGCAGTTCGCCAAGGCGCAGCACACCGCCCAGGCCGCCGGATGGACCCGGTTCAGCTCGATGCAGAACCACTACAACCTGGTGTACCGGGAGGAGGAGCGGGAGATGCTGCCGCTGTGCCAAGACCAGGGCGTGGGCGTCATCCCGTGGAGTCCGCTGGCCCGCGGCCTGCTCGCGGGCAGCCGGTCCCGGGGCGGCGCGGGCCCGCAGCAGACCGTCCGGGCCGGCAGTGACCCGCTGGCCGACGAGATGTACACCAGCGACGACGACTTTGACGTCGTGGACGCGGTCCGCGCGGTGGCCGCCGGGCGGGGCGTGCCCGCCGCGCAGGTCGCGCTGAGCTGGCTGCTCCGCCAGCCCGCGGTCAGCGCGCCGATCGTGGGCGCGACCCGGCTGGCCCACCTGGAGGACGCGATCGCCGCGGTGGACCTGACCCTGGACGACGCGGAAGCCGCCCGGCTGGAGGCCCCGTACCGTCCGCACCGCGTCCTGGGTCACTGTGAGCGAGTGAGCCGGCCGTTAAAGCGTTAGGGATAGTTCTGAGATCGCCGTAAAATGGAGTGCATGCAGGTCAACTGGCAGCACACCACTGAGCGCTCTGTCGCGGCCGCGCGAGCTATCGGCTCGCCGGTTGCCGCTGCCTGACCTTTCTCACTGTCCCTGGCGACCGGAAACTGGTCGCCAGGTCCCAGTTCCCTGTGTTCGTCCTGCGGCTCGTTTCCGGTGCCCAACCCGGAAAGACACCGTCATGCACTCACAGCAGGTCATCGACACGTTCCTCGAATTCTTCCGCGAACGCGGGCATCGCCCGATCCCGGGCAGCTCGCTGGTGCCCCGGCCCGGGGACCCCGTCCTGTTCACCACGTCGGGCATGCACCCGCTCACGCCGTACCTGGAAGGCCAGCCGCACCCGGACGGCGGGCGGCTCACCGGCGTGCAACGCTGCCTGCGCACCACCGACCTCGACGAGGTGGGGGACCGCACCCATCTGACCGTGTTCGAGATGCTCGGCTCGTGGTCGCTTGGTGACTACCCCGGCGAGCAGAGCCTGCGCTGGGGCCACGAGCTGGTCACCAGCGGATTCGGCATCGACCCGGGCCGGCTGCATGCCACCGTCTTTGGCGGCAGCGATCAGGTCGGCCCGGACACCGGCCTGCTGGAGGTCTGGGGTGAGCTGGGTGTCCCGGTCGAGCTGACCGGGATGGACAACTGGTGGTCGAACGGCCCGACCGGGCTGTGCGGCACGGACTCCGAACTGTTCGTGTGGACCGGGGACACCGGGCCGTCAGGAACCGGGCCGCAGGGGACCCCGGGCACGGACGGGCGCTGGGTCGAGGTATGGAACCACGTCATGCTGCGCTACCGGCGTCTGGACGACGGCACCCTGCTGCCCCTGTCCCGGCCGTGCGTGGACACCGGCATGGGCCTGGAGCGGCTGGTCATGGTGCTCCAGGGCCAGGACTCGGTGTTCGGCACCGACCTGCTCCGGCCCTGGCGGACACCGTCGGCCGCCTGTGGCCGCTGGGGGAGACCTCGTGGCGGCTGGTCAGCGACCATCTGCGGTCCAGCGTGGTGGTCGTCGGGGACGGGGTGACGCCGTCCAGCACCGGGCGCGGCTACGTGCTGCGCCGGCTGGTCCGCCGGACGCTGACCTCGCTGTGGCGCGACGACCCGTCCCGGACGCTGTCCGACCTGCCCCTGGAGCTGGTCGGCGGGACGCTGGATCACTTCGGGCAGCTCACCGGGCCCCAGCAGGTCATGGGCGTGCTGCTCGACGAGGAACGCCGGTTCCGTGACCTGCTCGCCCGCGGCCGCCGGGTGCTGTCCCGGCGGCGGAACAGCGGACCGCTCACCGAGGAGGAGTTCCGCTACCTGCACGAGACCCACGGGCTGCCGAGGGAGTTCGTGCCCGCGATGCTGCCCGAGTAGAGGTCACCAGGGGCGCCGGCCGCTCACCAGGGCACGGGACCGGCCGCGGAGAAGTACCCGCCGGTCGGGCCGTCGGGGCCGATGCTGGCCATCGCGACGATGATCTCCGCGCCTTCCTCGACGGTCTGGGTGCCGCGGTGCTGGTTGAAGTCGGTCGCCGTGAAACCGGGGTCCACGGTGTTGATCCGCATGCCCGGGAACGCTTTCGCGTACTGGACGGTGACCATGTTCAGCGCCGACTTGGAGGACGGGTAGGGCAGGAGCTCCAGGCTGGACTCCAGCCGGCTGGGGTCGGTAGCGATCGCCAGCGAGCCCAGGCCGCTGCTCACCATGACGATGACCGGGGCCTCGCTGGCCGCCAGCAACGGCAGGAACGCGTGCGTGACCCGGACCACGCCGAAGACGTTCGTCTCGTACACGGCCCGCATGTCGGCCGCGGTGACGTCGCCGGGTGGTTTGCGGCCACCGCTGATGCCCGCGTTGTTGACCAGGACGTCGAGGTGGCCGGCCTCGTCACGGATGAGGGCCGCCGCGGCCTGCACCGAGTCGTCACTGGTGACGTCGATCTGGACTGGCCGGGCGCCGATCCGGCCGGCCGCCTCCTTGCCGCGCTGCTCGTCACGGGAGCCCAGGTAGATGGTGTGCCCGGCTTCGGCCAGGCGGCGGGCGGTCTCGAATCCCAGGCTCTTGTTGGCTCCGGTAATCAGTGTTGTCGTCATGCCTGCCAGCGTGGCCGGCGGTCCGCCGGGCAGCCAGCGGACTCCTCTTCCTGGGAACGCCGGTACCAGGCTGCCGCCGGCCCGGCCGCGCATACTGGACTGATGAGCCAGCACACCGAGCTGGGCGCGGCCCTGCGGGCCTGGCGGGACCGCCTGGCCCCGGCCGACGCCGGCCTGCCGGACTACGGCCCCCGCCGGGCGCCCGGCCTGCGCCGCGAGGAACTGGCCCAGCTGGCCGGGATGTCGGCCGACTACGTCACCCGCCTGGAGCAGGGCCGGGCCAGCGCGCCGTCGGTCCAGGTGCTCACCGCGCTGGCCCGCGCGCTGCGGCTGACCGGCGCCGAACGCGAGCACCTGTTCGTCCTGGCCGGCCAGCCGCTCCCGGGTCCGGGGATCATGCCGGCCCATCTCACCCCCAGCCTGCAGCGGCTGCTCGACCAGCTCAGCGGGATCCCGGTCTGCGTCAACGACGCGAGCTGGACGCTGCTGGCCTGGAACCCGCTGTGGGCCGCGCTCGTCGGCGATCCCGCCGGGCAGCGCGGCCGGGACCGCAACGTGCTGTGGCGGCACTTCACCGGCGCCCCCGGGCGGGTCACCCACACCCCGGAGGACCAGCCCCGCTTTGAGGCCTCGGCGGTGGCCGACCTCCGGGCGGCGGCCGCCCGGTACCCGCGGGACGCGGGGCTGCGGCGGCTGGTGGCGGACCTGCGCGCCGCCAGCCCCCGGTTCGCGAAGCTGTGGGACGACCGCTGCGTCGGCACCCACGAGCGGGACCACAAGACCGTGCACCACCCCGAGCTCGGCCCGATCACCGTGGACTGTGACGTGCTCACCGTGCCCGCCGTCGATCTGCGGGTGGTCGCGTTCACGGCCGCCCCGGGCAGCGCCGACGCGGACAAGCTGAGGCTCCTCGCGGTACTCGGTACCCAGGATCTCGCCGCCTCGGACCATGACGTGCCGACCTTGCGTGGGTAGCCTCGTGGCGAGGACGAGGAGGTCGTCATGCACCAGCCGCCCATCCCGCACGTGGCCAGCACCGACCCGGAGATCGCCGGCCTGATCGAGGGGGAGGCCCGCCGCCAGTTCGAGAAGGTCCGGCTGATCCCGTCGGAGAACTACGCCTCGGTGGCCGTGCTGGAGGCGACCGGCTCGGTCCTCACCAACAAGTACTCCGAGGGCTATCCGGGCCGCCGCTACTACGAGGGCCAGCAGTTCATCGACCCGATCGAGACGCTGGCCCGGGAACGGGCGCAGGCGCTGTTCGGCGTGGACCACGCCAACGTGCAGCCGTACTCCGGATCCCCGGCCAACCTCGCCGTCTACCTGGCGTTCCTCCAGCCGGGGGACACGGTCATGGGGATGGCGCTGCCGATGGGCGGGCATCTCACCCACGGCTGGCCGGTCTCGGTGACCGGCAAGTGGTTCCGCGCGGTGCAGTACGGGGTCCGGGCCGACACCGGCCGCCTCGACCTGGACCAGGTCCGGGACCTGGCCCGGACCGAACGGCCCAAGATCATTTTCTGCGGCGGCACCGCGATCCCGCGGACCATCGACTTCCCGGCGTTCGCGGAGATCGCGGGCGAGATCGGGGCGATCCTGGTCGCCGACATCGCGCACATCGCGGGACTGATCGCCGGCGGGGCGCACCCCTCGCCAGTGGGATACGCCCCGGTGATCACCACCACCACGCACAAGACCCTCCGCGGCCCGCGCGGCGCCATGATCATGTCCGCCGCCGAGTACGCGTCCGCGCTGGACAAGGCGGTGTTCCCGGGCCTGCAGGGCGGCCCGCACAACCACACCACCGCGGCGATCGCGGTCGCGCTGCACGAGGCGGCCCAGCCGTCGTTCCGGGACTACGCCCGCCAGGTGGTGGCCAACGCCCAGGCGCTCGCCGCGGCGCTGACCGAACGCGGCTACGACCTGGTGTCCGGCGGCACCGACAACCACCTCATCCTCATCGACCTGACCCGGCAGGGGATCGGCGGCAAGCCCGCCGCCAAGGCCCTGGACCGGGCCGGCATCGAGACGAACTACAACACGGTCCCGTTCGACCCCCGCAGGCCCTTCGACCCGTCCGGCCTGCGGATCGGCACCCCGGCTATCACCACCCGCGGCCTGCGCGAAGAGCACATGACCCAGGTCGCGGCCTGGATGGACGAGGCGATCGGCGCGGCGGTCAAGGAGGACGAGCCGGCCATCGGCCGGATCGCCGCGCAGGTCAGCGATCTGCTGGCCGGCTTCCCGATGCCCGGATGGGTACCAGCCTCGCCCTAGCGGGCGAGGCTGGCACCGGCCCGCCTTAGCGGCGCGGAAGAACTCCCGGATGTCGGCGGTGAGGAGGCCGGGGGCTTCGAGGGCGGCGAAGTGACCGCCGCGGTCGAACTCCGACCAGCGGACGATGTTGCTGGTCTTGGCGGCGAACGGGCGGACGGATATGTCGGTGGGGAAGACCGCCACGGCGGTCGGCACGGTGGAGCGCTCCTGGGGCATCCACATGGACGGGTCGTTGAACCGCTCGTAGTAGGTGTGGGCGGCCGAGCCGGCGGTGGCGGTGAACCAGTAGATGCTGACGTCGGTCAGGATCCGGTCGCGGTCCACGGCGTCCTCGGGCAGCAGGGCGGCCGGGTTGGTCCACTCCTGGAACTTCTCCACGATCCAGGCGAGCAGCCCGGAGGGGGAGTCGGTCAGCGCCTGCCCGATGGTCTGCGGCCGGGTGCCCTGGACCTGCATGTACGCGCTGGACTGCTGCTGCCACTTCTCCATCGCGGCCAGCCGGGCGCGCTCGGGCCCGGTCAGCGCGGCCATCTCGGCCGGGTCACCGGAAGGGAAGGTGACCAGCGCGTTGACGTGCACGCCGATGACCCGGCCGGGAGCTATCCGGCCGATGAGCGGGCCGATGAAGGCGCCCACGTCCCCACCCTGCACGCCGTAGCGCTCGTAGCCGAGCCGGTCCATCAGCTCGGCGAGCGCGGCGGCGGTGCGGCCGTCCGTCCAGCCGGTCTCGGTCAGCGGACCGGAGAATCCGTAGCCAGGCAGCGACGGGATGACCAGATGGAAGGCGTCGGCGGGGTCGCCGCCGTGCGCCGCCGGGTCGGTGAGCGGGCCGATCATGTCGAGGAACTCCACGATCGAGCCCGGCCAGCCGTGCAGGAGCAGCAACGGGGTGGCGTCCGGCTGGGCGGAGCGCAGGTGCAGGAACTGCACGCTGGCTCCGTCGATCGTGGTGACGAACTGGGGGAGGGCGTTGAGCGCCGCCTCGTGAGCCCGCCAGTCGTACTCGGTAGCCCAGTAGGCGGCGAGCTCACGTAGGTAACTGGTCGGGACGCCGCGCTCCCAGCCGGCGCCGGGCAGGTCGCGGGCCCAGCGGGTCCGGGCCAGCCGCTCGCGGAGGTCGTCCAGGTCGGCCTGCGGGACGCTGATGCGGTAAGGCCGGATCCTGGCGTCAGTGGGGGCGCCGGCGCCGGTGGCGGTGGGGACGGTCCGCTGTGAGGTGAGGTCGTTGCTCGTCATGTATCTCAAGGTAGAGAGCATTGGTGTCAGCTTCTGGCACCAATGAGCGGCACAATGAAACGCATGCTAGAGACCTCGGCCCGCCTGCTCCGCCTGCTGTCTCTCCTGCAGTCCCGGCGGGACTGGCGGGGCGCCGAGCTCGCGGGCCGGCTCGGCGTCGGGCTGCGCACCGTGCGGCGTGACGTCGACCGGCTGCGCGACCTGGGGTATCCGGTGGACGCGTCCCCGGGCGCGGCGGGCGGTTACCGGCTCGGCACCGGCGGCGCTGCGCTGCCGCCGCTGCTGCTGGACGACGAGGAGGCGGTCGCGGTGGCGATCAGCCTGCATTCCGCGACGACCGGCAGCGTGGCCGGGCTGGAGGAGACCGCCCTCCGGGCGCTGACCAAGCTCCAGGCGATGCTGCCGTCCCGGCTCCGGCACAAGGTCACGGCCTTTCACGCCACCACGCTCCCGCTCACCAGATCCTCGCCCGCCGCCGTGGACCCCGAACTTCTGACCTCGGTCGCGGCGGCCTGCCGGGACCAGCGGCAACTGCGGCTGCGCTACCAGGGCCGCAGTAGCGTCACCACCCGCAACGTCGAGCCGCACCGGCTGGTGCACACCACGCACCGCTGGTACCTGCTGGCCTGGGACACCGGCCGCGGCGACTGGCGGACCTTCCGCCTGGACCGGATCGAGGGGCCGCTGGGCCTGCCCGGCGCCCGCTTCACCCCCCGCCCGCCGCCGTCGGATGACGTGGCCGCCTACGTGTCGGAGTCCATCTCCTCCGCCCCCTACCGCTACCAGGCCCGTATCCTCATCCACGCCCCGGCCGAGGCGGTCGCCGCGCGTTCGTCCGCCGCGTCCGGCCGGCTGGAAGCCACCGGCCCGCACACCTGCGTGCTGCACACCGGGTCAGACTCCCTCGAGGAACTGGCCCTCTACACCGCTATCAAGGGCTTCGACTTCCAGGTTCTCGACCCGCCCGAGCTCATCCCTGTGCTGCGTGCCGTGGCCGGGCGCCTCGGCCGGGCCGCCGACGCCTCCTGATCGGGCCAGGCCGGCGCCGGCTGGTGGGCGTTGGGCCGGGCCTAGGCCGGCTGGTGGCTCGCCCGGTCCCGGCCGACGGTGGCCGCGGTGATGACGGCACCCAGCAAAAACGCGCCGCCGCACACGGCCAGGGCCACGTGCAGCCCCGGGACGAACCCCACCGCCCCGCTGACCAGCGAGCCGGCCACGGCGACGCCGAGGGCCCCGCCGACCTGCCGGGCGGTGTTGATCAGCCCGGCCGCCGTCCCGCCGCGGCTGTCCGGCGCCGCGTCCATCACGGCCGTGGTCGCGGCGGGCATGGTGAGCGCCATCCCCGACCCGGCGGCCACCATGGGCAGCACCAGGACCCAGTACGGCGTGGCGTGGGCCGTCACGATCAGGCCGAGCAGCCCGGCCGCCCCCAGCACCAGCCCAGTGATCATGGTGACCCGCGGTCCGCGGCGGCTGGTCAGGCGGCCAGACAGCACGGAAGCGACCGGCACGGCGGCGGCCTCGGGGAGCAGCGACAGTCCCGCGATCAGCGGTGAGTCCCCCCGGACCTGCTGGAGGTACAGGCTGTACGCGAACAGCTGGCCGTAGAAGCCCAGGTTGATGAGCAGTCCCACGGCGCTGCCCCCCGACAGCGCCGGACGCCGCAGCAGCGGCAGCGGCAGCATGGGGGAGCGGACCCGGCGCTGCGCGGCGACGAACGCGGTGGCGCCCGCGGCCGCGACGGCCAGGCCGGCCGCCACCGGCCAGGAAGCCCACCCGTGCGGGCCAGCCTCGATCAGGCCTGCGACCAGCGCGGTCAGCGCCACGATGGCGGTGATCTGGCCGATGGGGTCGCCGCGCCGGTCACGCTGGCCCGTGGGCGACGCGACCCGGCGGCGGGTGAGCCACCAGGCGAACAGGCCGACCGGGATATTGATCGCGAACACCAGCCGCCAGCTCGCGACCGCGGTCAGCGCGCCGCCCAGGACGGGTCCGGAGGCGGCGGCCAGCCCGCCGATCCCGCCCCACAGGCCCACGGCTCGGGCCCGGCTGGCCCGGTCTGGGTAGCTGGCCTGCACCAACGCGAGCGAGCTGGGCACCAGCAGCGCCGCGGCCGCGCCCTGGATCAGCCGGACGAGGACCAGGACGCCGATCGCCGGGGCCAGCGCGCAGCCGGCCGAGGCGACCGTGAACAGGACCAGCCCGGTCAGGAACACCCGCCGCGGCCCGAACCGGTCTGCGGCCACCCCGGACGACAGCAGCAGCGCCGCGAAGGCCAGCGTGTAGCCGTCGACCACCCACTGCAACCCGGTGATCCCGCCGCCCAGGTCCTGACCGAGCGCGGGCAGGGCCAGGTTCACCGCGGTGGCGTCCAGGATGACCATGAAGTAGCCGAGCGAGACGGCCACCAGCGGCGTCCACGAGGCCCCGCGGGCCGGGGCGCTGGTAGCCGGGCCTGGACTGGCCGGGTCTGGACTGGCCGGGTCTGGACTGCGTCGTAGTGAGGTGCCCATGCGGCGCAGTCTGCCCGCCAGATCGTTCGGTCCGCGCCGAAGCGTTCCGTTGCTAGCGTGCAGATATGCGTACTGAGCAGCCCTTGCAAGGCGACGCGGATATCGCCCCGATCGCGGCGCTGATCGGCGACCCGACCCGGGCCCGGGTTCTCTCGGCGCTGACCGACGGGCGGGCCCTCCCGGCCAGCCGCCTCGCCGCCGAGGCGGGGGTCGCGCCGTCCACGGTCAGCGAGCACCTGGCCCGGCTGCTGGCGGCCGGGCTGGTCACGATGCGGCCCGAGGGCCGGTCCCGGTTCTACCGGCTCGCGTCGCCGGCGGTCGCCGACGCCCTGGAGGCGATTTCCCGGATTTCCCCGCCGCAGCCGATCCGCTCGCTGCGCCAGGGCACCCACGCCCGCGCCCTGCGGGAGGCCCGCACCTGCTACAACCACCTGGCCGGCCGGCTCGGGGTCGGCCTGCTCGCCGGGTTGCTCGAGAGCGGGCTGCTGTCCGGCGGGGACGGCCGGCATCACCCGGAGCGGGCTGTAGCGGACCGGCTGTCCGCCCCCGGCCGCGACCTGAGCTACCGGCTCACCCCCCGCGGGGAGGCCGCGCTCGCGGAGATCGGCGTGGACCTGGACGCGGTCCTGGCCCGGCATCCCGCCGTCCGGTACTGCCTCGACTGGTCCGAACAGCGCCACCATCTGGCCGGCCCGCTGGGCACGGCCCTGGCTGACCGGCTGTTCGCGCTGGACTGGGTACGGCGCAGTGACCGGCGCCGGGTGGTCCGGCTCACCGACTCAGGCCGGGAGAACCTGCCCGGGACCCTCGGGCTGCCCTCTGACTGGGACCAGCCAGCTGAAGTGGGCCGCCTCCTCACCGCCTAGCAGCGGTACGGGTCTGGCTACTACTCACTCGGTGGCCGGCCTATTCAGGCAGCAAATCCCGTGGCGGTGGCTCGACGCCTGCCTGCCGCAGCACCCGCTCGATGAAGGCACCCTTCGCATTGGTATAGGCGTTGCGGCTCTCAGGATGCTGCCCGGCGAGCTGGTCCTTCAAGTCGGCATACTCGCGGCGCAGTCCGGCATCGGCGCGCAGCACGTCCCGGAACGCCAGCAGTGCTTTGGCTTGCGGATGTCCCTGCTCGACCACCTGCAGGTGGTGGGTCCGTGCCTCCGGGCGGGGCCGCAGGAACCACAGCCGGTAATAGCTGCACGGGTCCTGCGGCCAGAAGAGCCAGCCCGCACCAGCCAGGACCGGTACCGCGGCCCGTGCCGCAGGCAGCGAGCTCACCGGGGCCAGCAGGTCAATGACCGGCTTGGCCCGCAGCCCCTGGACCGCCGTCGAGCCGACGTGTTCGACCGGCCCGGCAAGCCACGGCCGGAGCAGCCTTTCCACCAGTACCTTCTGCTCGGTGAACTGGCCGGACCACCCAGGGTCGTGATCCACGACTGCCACCTGCTCGTCGGCCACCCACCGAACCTATCCGCAGGTCCCGGCCCCGCAAGGCTGCCCGTGTCTCCCAGGCGTCGGCCCGACAGCCAGCCAGGCCGGGTCGGCTTGACCGTCAGGGCAGTAGTTAGGCCTGCTACGAAGCGGGTCGGCTGCTGTCTGCAAGCGCTGGCATCATGCCTGGCGGAGACGTTGGCCACTGATCTGGCTGGGATGGATCCGGATGAAGTGCTCGGGTTCGCCTTCGACCCACGACTCAAGGCCGAGGCCGGCGACCGCTGCCCGCTCGGCCTCGGTGTCTATGTGATGGGCTGCGCCCTGCACGAGCACCACCCATCCCATCCGCGCTTCGGGATCAGTCTGGTCGACCTCGAACGCGACCTTGTACTCGGCATACGCGATGCCAGTACGCAAGTCCTCCTCCGTGAAGGTGGTCCGGTAGGTGCGGAAAACAATCGATTCTTCTTGGACCTTGTACTCAGACGGCAGCGCCACCGGCCCATACCGGCTGTTGTAGACCAGGCGCCCGATCTTTGCGGTGCTGAGCAGCTTCATGCATTCGGGCTCATCCAAGCGCTCCACGACGCGCCGGGCGCTCACTCCCGAGCCGGGCGAAGCGGAACCAGCAGGAGAACTGAGGTCGGCTTTGTTATCCGGCATAGCTCTACACCCTAGCCACCGCCCTTGGCGAAGAGTAACCGCCAGGCAGCCCGGCGAGCTGACCGGCCGTTGGCGGACCAGCCCGCCCAGTTCAGCGGCCCGCTGACCGCTTAGCTGGGTCCCACTGCCGCGAGGGCCAGTTCAAAACGCGCGAGGTCTGAGGAGAGGACCAGCCAGGGATGACCACCGTCACGCCCCTTGGCCACGAACACCCTGCGCTCGATAAGGACCTCGGCCGAGATCTCCAGGTGCTCATGCTCACGCCGCAGGCGCTCGATCGTGGCCGCTAACTCCGCGTCGTCTCGTCCAGTCATGTGAGTCACGATAGACAGATTAGACACGAGGGTCAACTTAGACAGGATGCGCAGGTCAGTCAGCATGGGAAAGATCAAGATGTGCCACGTTCCGAGCAGCTGCCAAGCGCACGTGTCGAAGCTGACCTACGGCGCAGGCTGGACGCGGGCGAGTGGGCGACCGGAGAGGCACTGCCTCCCGTGGCTGAGCTTCAGCGGGCGAGTACGAGGTCGCCCGGGGCACAGTGGCCAGGGTGCTGGCCTAGCTGCGCCGGCGAAGGCCTGGCGGCATCGTGCCCAGGTGGGGGACCTTCGTGCCTAGAGTCGTCCGCCCGGTCAGCTAACGGCAGGACGGCGTGGGGGAAGCGGGGCCGGGCGCGACGGACGCCGCGGCGACGCTGACGCCCTGACTCTGCTCCGGGCTGGCGGTGGGCCGCGCGTGACGGTGCCGGTGAGACCTGCGCGCCTTGTGCGCCACGGCCGGTGCGGCGGTGGTAGCCGTGGCGGTGGGGGTGACGGCCGCGCCGTACATCGACGTCCCGGTGGGCTGGACGACGCCGGGACTGATCGTGATCCCGTGCACCGTGGCCTGATGGCCCAGGGAGTCGGTCAGCCGGACCGAGAACGGGCCCGGCCCGGCGCCGGAGGAGGCGAGCCAGTAGCCGTACGTGGTCCGGCTCAGTTCCTGCCAGCCTCCCGAGCCCTGGCTGACGGCCACGGTGGCCAGCGGATTTCCGTTATTGATGGGAAGCAGCGCCAGCCAGTACGCGGAGGAGCCGGTCTTGACCAGCATGGACAGCGGAGCGGGCAGCGGCGGGTCCGCGAGCGTGCGGTAGGTCACCGGGACGAGGCCGGCGCTGAGCGGGGCGATCTTGGCGAAGGCCTGCTCGCTGAGGTCGATGTGGCCCGCCTGGCATTCCGGGCACTGGTCGACGACCTCGACCGTGACGGAGCCATCCGGGCCGCTCACCTGGAGGTAGCTGCCGCACGCGGCCGAGCTGCCGTACTCCGACGGTGGCAGGGCCACGTAGAGCTGCCCGGCGGGCGGGGACGGGTAGGAGCAGTTCCCCATGCCGCCGGACGCCAGCTCGTAGTGGGTGGCCTCGCCGCTGGTCTGAGCGCCTGCCGCGGCACCAGCGCCGGTGCCGGGCATGATCACCGAGGCGCAGGCCGGGGCGGCAGTGGCCTGCGAGATACCCACGGCCAGCGCCACCACGACCACGACCGCGCCCGCCCCGGTGGCGGCCAGGGTGCCGATCCGGAAACCCGCCAGCCGACGGCCACCAGCTGGACCAGTCCGGCCGGCCAGCCGCCGGCGGGGGATACGCCCAGGACCACTGGGACGGTGCGCCATGCGGCCTGAGCCTAGAGATCATCCCGGGCCCGACATGGGTCCTTTCAGTTACTTCCAGGCCGTTCCCGGCGTTAAGGGCGCACTTTTCCTACGCAGCGCGCTCCAAAATCCGGGCAAACTACCCGCCACCACGCACCCTGCGTAGGACAAGTCACCGCTGCCCATGATCGCTGGTTATGGTCAGCGCTGTTCGAGAGTGGTTTTCAGGGCGGTGAGCCACCGTTGGTGGCCGGCTTGCAGCTGGCTCGGGCGGTACAGAAGAGTGAGCAGGGGGCCGGCCAGCGACTCCCTGATCGTGACGGTGGTGCGGCCATTCCCGGCGGGCTCGAGAAGGTGCTGGTCCACCGCCTTGTAACCGAGGAACCGCCCGGTCCAGGTCAGCTCGCGACCGGGGTTGACCACGGCGAAGGTGGACCGCATGGTGAGCCCGCCGAGCTTCCAGCGCATCGGGGCGCCCGGGCGGACCTCGCCCAGCTCCAGCACGGTGAACCCGGAGTACCAGGCCGCCAGCCCGTGACGTCGCTCAGGACCGCCCAGACCACGGGGCCGGGGGCGTCGACGGTGACGCTGGCCACCGAGACCAGCGGCGCCTGCTCGTCGATGCGGGACTTCTTGGCGTACTCCTCGTGCAGGGGCACCCAGCGCGGGCCCGGTGTAGAACAGCTTGGCAGGCATGCCGCCTCATTTAGTGCGTCGCTCTTGCCTGAGAGCAATGCTCTCGCACAGCCGGGAAGATCGCAAGAGCATTGCTCTCCTTTCGTGTCGCTGCTCTGTTACGATGGCGGCGTGAATGCGAGCCGTACCGCCCGGGAGCGGGTCCGCGCCGAGCTCACCCGGGAGATCACTGACGTGGCGCGGGCCCAGCTGGCCACCGAGGGAGCCGGCGGCCTGTCGCTGCGGGCGGTCGCCCGGGAGATGGGCATGGTCTCCTCGGCCATCTACCGCTACTTCCCGAGCCGGGACGATCTGCTGACCGCGCTGATCGTGGACGGCTACAACGCGATCGGCGAGGCGGCCGAGCAGGCCGACGCGGCCTGCCCGGCCGGGGACTACGCCGCCCGCTGGCTGGCCGTCTGCCGGGCCATCCGGGACTGGGCGCTGGCCCACCCGCACGAGTACGCGCTGGTCTACGGGTCGCCGGTGCCGGGCTACCAGGCGCCGCAGCAGACCATCGGGCCCGCGGCCCGGGGGGCCGCGGTGTTCGGGAAGATCGTCAGCGAGGCCTTCCGGGCGGGCGTGCTCCAGCCGCCCGGGATCTGCCCGCCGCCCCCGGAGTCGTTCGCCGCGGACGCGGCCGTGCTGCGCGAGTCGGTGCTGCCCGGGGTGCCCGACGACGTGATCGCCGTGGCCCTGGCCACCTGGACCGCCCTGTTCGGCATGATCAGCTTTGAGCTGTTCGGCCAGTTCGAGAACGTCATCACCGACCGGGCCGCGTTCTTCGGGCACGCCATGGCCTGCCAGGGGCGGCTGGCCGGGCTGCCCGGCTGAGGAGCCGCCGCCTGGAGCGGCCGGGCTGAGGAGCCGCCAGCCGGGGCGGCCGGGGCGAATCGCGGCCGGAGCGACCGGGGGTGAATCGCCGCCTGGATTGCCCGGCTGCGGAACTCGCCGGCGAAGGGAACCCGCCGCCCTGAATCGCCGGCCAGGCCGGCGTTGCAGGCCTGTGACCTGGCCTTCCGGGTGACCGCCGGGCCACGGCCCGGCCACCCCGGTTGCTTGCATCGAACCTATGTTCGATGTAATAGTGTCTGCCTGCCTTCCCCGGGGTGGCGAGCGGAACAACAGGGAGCGGGCAGCCAGGTGAGCAGGACGTACGCGGAGCCGGTGGACGTCGGGGTCTCTGGACGGCAGGCCGACCAGGTTTGTGTGGCGGGGAAGGCTTTACACGGTGCTCGGGGTGCTGGACCACTGGGTGATCAGCCGTGAGTGGTGGAAGCAGCAGAACCCGGATCTGGACACCCCGGCCGAACGTGAGTTCTGGCGGATCGAGGCGGCGCCCGGGCGCAGCGCCCGGGCGGGTACCTACGAGCTGCGTCATGACCTCGCGACCGGCCAGTGGATCCTGGCCCGGGTATGGGATTTAACGGGGTGAGCTGGGCGGCCGACTTCGTGCACCTGCACGTCGCGTCGGCCTACTCGCTGCGGTACGGCGTCGCCACCCCGGCCGCCCTGGTGGCCCGGGCCGCCCAGCACGGGATGCGCGCGCTGGCGCTGACCGACCGGGACGGGCTGTACGGGGCGGTCAAGCACGCGGTGGCCTGCGCCGAAGCGGGTATCTCCACGATCCTCGGCGCCGATCTCGCGCTCGCGGGCCTGACGGGCGGGGACCCGTCTGGCCGGGTCCTGAACTCCGCGGCGCCGGCCCGGCTGCGCAGCGAGGACGCCGCCCGGGTGACCCTGCTGGCCTCGGGCCGCCGGGGATGGGCGTCGCTGTGCCGGCTGGTCAGCGCGGCGCATCAGGCGGGCGCGCGCGGGGCCCCGGTGATCACCCAGGACCTGGTCGCCGAGCACGCCGAGGGCCTCATCATCCTGCTCGGCCCGGGCAGCGACGTGGGCCGGGCGATCGCCGCCCGGCGGCCCGACCACGCTGCGGCCGCCCTGGCCCGGTGGCGGGAGCACGGCGAGGTGGTCATCGAGATCACCGACCACCGCACCCGGGGGAGCACCCACCGCGCGGCCCGGATGCTGCGGCTCGCCCGCGAGGCCGGGGTCACGGCCGTGCTCACCAACGCGGTCCGCTACCTCGACCCGCCCGACGCCGCCGTGGCCCAGGTGCTCGACGCGGCCCGCCAGCTGGCCCCGCTCAGCGAGCGTCATCTGGCCCGGCGTAACGCCCGCGCCTACCTCGCCAGCGGCGACGACATGGCCGCGATCGCGGCGCGGGTCTGCGGCACCCCCGGTGGTGATATCTCCGGCGGTGGTACCCCGGGCGGGGGCGCCCCGGGCGATGGGGGCTCCAGCGACTCCGCGATGACGCAACTGCTCCACGCGACCGCGGTGCTGGCCGAGCGGTGCACCCTCGATCCCCAGCGTGATCTGGGCCTGGGCGGCCGGTTCATGCCGGAGACCACCGGCGGCGCGCCGCTGGTCACGCTGCGGATGAGGTGCGCGGAAGGGCTGCGCCGCCGGTACCCGGGCGGCATCCGGGCCCGCGGCCAGCGCCGGGTGCGGCGCCGCGCGGCCCAGCGGCTGGACCACGAGCTCTCCATCATCGCCAAGACGGGGCTGGCCTCGTACTTCCTTACCGTGGCCGACGTGGCCAGCCTGATCAGGAACCGGGGTATCCGCTGCTCGATCCGCGGGTCCGGGGCCGGGTGCCTGGTCAACTACCTGATCGGCATCTCCAACATCGACCCGCTCGACTACGACCTGATCATGGAGCGGTTCCTGTCCGAGGGCCGTAAGGGCCTGCCCGACATCGACCTGGACGTGGAGTCGGCCCGCCGGATCGAGGCGTACCGGGCGATCGTGGACGCCTACAGCGACCAGCGGGTCGCCTGCGTGTCGATGATGGAGACATACCGGGCGCGCAGCGCGATCAGGGACGTCGCGGCCTCGCTCGGGCTACCGCCGCACGAGATAGACGCGGTGGCCAAGGCTTTCCCGCACATCCGGGCGGGCCGCATCCGCAGCGCCCTCACCGAGCTGCCCGAGCTGAGGACCAGCGGGCTGGCCATGCCTCAGCTCACCGCCGTGTTCCAGCTGGCCGAACGGCTCGACGGGCTGCCCCGGCACGTGGCCATGCACCCGTGCGGCGTGGTGCTCTCCGACACTTCCCTGCTGGACCGGACCCCGGTCGAGCGGAGCTTCGAGGGGCTGCCGCTGAGCCAGTTCGACAAGGACGACGTCGAGACGGCGGGCCTGATCAAGCTGGACGTGCTCGGCGTGCGCATGCAGTCGGCGATGGCGTACACGCTCACCGAGATCGACCGGACCCGGGGCGAGCAGGTGGACATCGACACCGTCGGCTGCGCCGACGAGCCGACGTTCGAGATGATCCGCAGCGCGCGGACCCTGGGCTGCTTCCAGATCGAGTCACCGGGCCAGCGTGAGCTCGTGGCCAAGCTCCTGCCGCGCACCATGGGCGACCTGATCGTGGACATCTCGCTGTTCCGCCCGGGCCCGGTCAACTCCGACATGGTCACGCCCTACCTGGAGACCCGGCACGGCCGCCGCGAGCCCGTCTATCCGCACGAGGACCTGGCCGCCACGCTCGCCGAGACCGGCGGGGTGGTCATCTTCCACGAGCAGGTGCTGCGCATCATCCACGCGATGACCGGCTGCGGGCTCTCCGAGGCCGAGCGGATCCGGCGCATGCTCTCCGACGACCGCTCCCGGGCCAGTGCGGGGGAGTGGTTCCGGGAGGCGGCCCGTGACCGGGGGTACAACGCGGTGACCGTGGTGGGAGTCTGGGAGGTGCTCGAGTCGTTCGGCGGGTTCGGCTTCTGCAAGGCGCACGCGGCGGCGTTCGCGGTCCCGACGTATCAGTCGGCCTGGCTGAAGCGGCACTATCCGGCCGCGTTCTACGCGGGGGTGCTCACCCATGATCCCGGGATGTATCCCAAACGGGTGATCGTCGGGGACGCCCGGCTGGCCGGCATCCCGATCCTGCCGGTGGACGTGAACGCCTCCGCCGGGGACTGGTGCGTGGAACGGGTGCCCCAGCTCCCCGGGGAGGGGCTGCGGCCGGGGCTGCGCGAGGTCAAGGGGATCAGCGAGGCCGAAGTGGCCAGGATCGTGGCGGGCCAGCCCTATACGTCGCTGCGGGACCTGTGGGAGCGGGCGGCGGTGTCCCGCCCGGTCGCCGAGCGGCTGGTCCTGGTGGGCGCCCTGGACTCGCTCTACGACCCTGCTGAGCCGGCCGCGGGGGCGGGCGAGTCCAGTGCGGCGGGGGAGCCTGGTATGGCGGGGAAGTCTGGTATGGCGGGGGAGTCTGGTGTGGCGAAGGAGTCCAGTGTGGCGGGGGAGCCTCGCGTGGCAGGGCCGCCACCGTCCCGGCGCGACCTGCTGGCCCGGGTCGGGGTCCTGGACCGCCGTACGCGCCCCTCCCGCCCCGGTCCGGGGGCGTCCTCGCGACTTCTCCCGCGTTCCGCGCCCGCAAACCCCTCCAAAAAGGACACCGAAGCGCACCATCCGCGGGAAAAGTGGGAAGCGGGCGGGCCCGTCGCGCGGGAGGAGCGGGCCGCGGCGGGCGGGCCGGCTGTGGGTGAGGGGCCCGTCGTGGGTGAGGGGCCCGTCGCGGCGGGCGGGCTGGCCTGGAGCGCGGGCCTGGCCGGAGGGGCGGTGGCCGGGGGGAGCCAGGCGCTGCTGGACCTGGACGCGGACCGGGACGGGTTCGCGGAACTGGTGCCCGCGGGGGAACTGCGGGAACTGACCCCGGCCGAGCGGGTCGAGACCGAGCTGGAGATCCTCGGCATCGACCTGAGCCAGCACGTGGTGAGCTTCTACGAGGACCTGCTCGCCCAGCTGGGCGTGGTGCGCTCCGCCGGCCTGCACCGCTGCCAGGCCGGGTCGCGGATCCTGGTCGCCGGGGTGAAGATCGCCACGCAGACCCCGGCCATCCGGTCCGGGATGAGGATCATCTTCGCCACCCTCGATGACGCGACCGGCCCGGTGGACCTGGCGTTCTTCGAGTCGGTCCAGCCGCGGTGCGCGGCCCGGGTGTTCGGGTCCTGGCTGCTCGTGGCCCGCGGCCGG
Source organism: uncultured Actinomycetes bacterium (assembly GCA_963781085.1). GTDB lineage: Bacteria > Actinomycetota > Actinomycetes > Streptosporangiales > Streptosporangiaceae > RYN-230. Next base: position 4,031 of record CAWAES010000046.1, on the reverse strand, counting down.
GTGCGCCGGACCGGCGGGTCGGTGTCGGTCAACGGGGAGGAGTGCTGGGACCTGGCCGCGCTGGAGGAGATCCGGGTGTCCAGCGGCATCGAGGCGGTACGCGCCGCGATGGCGGCCGGTGACGTCCCGGCCCAGGGCGGCCCAGCCCAGGGCAGGAGGCCGGGCAGGCCGCCGGTCCCGCCGGAGGCAGGCGAGAAGATCATTTACCCGAACGGCTTCGTGCTATCCCCCTACGCGGAGACCGGGTCACCCGGCCCCGGGCTGAAAGGGCCACCCCGCAAGCTGTGGCATGCGAGCCCCGGCAGTTCCGGCGGGCTGGACGCTGGTATTAGTAATTCGGACTAGTTGTCCGGCCGAATCATTTCTTGTTTCTATTTCCTTGATTGTTTAGCAAGTAGCTTCTTGCGAAAAATGACCAGCTCCCGGGGAGTCGCTCTAGTCATGCGGAACTTTAGCCTTTAAGCTCAAGTCGTAGCTGAAGAGTGGCCGCGTATCACCGCCCGGCGCCGCAGGGGGCAGCACAAATGCGGGTTGCCGGAAATGGGAGTGAACGCTGCTTGCCCGGGGGGGACTCGTCATGCATTTCAACAGGTATGCCCGGAAGTCCGGGCGCCGCCGTGCCCTGACGCCGGCCGCGCTGGCCTTCGGCCTGCTGCTCGCCACCGCAGGACCGGCGGTGAGCCTCACCGGGGGACCGGTGACGAGCGCTACCGCGAGCGTCACGCACGCCCGGTCCCAGTCCTCGCCACGGGATCAGTCCCGGGCCCGGACTCAGCGGGTGACGTACCGGGGGTACACCTTCACGGTCCCGCGCACCTGGCGGGTGGTCCGCCTGGCCGCGCACCCGCACAGCTGCGTGCGGTTCGACCGGCATGTCCTTTACCTGGGCACGCCCGGGCGGACCCAGGACTGCCCGAGCACGCTCATCGGGACCACGGAAGCGCTGCTCGTCCAGCCGGCCGCCGCACGAGCCACCGCGGCGGCGACGATGTACCCGGTGGACCGCCTGATCACGGTGACCACCGCGCGGATCAAGGTCACCGCGACCTATTCCACCGACCGGGCCCTGGTCAACCGCATCCTGGCCAGCGCATCGCTCCGGGTCCCGGCGCAGGGGACGCGCCGCGCCGTGGCGGCGCCCGACGTCCCTGGTCACGCAACCGCCCGGGCGGGGCGCGCCCGGGCGGCGTCCGCACCGGCGACGGTGCCGGCCAGCGCGACCGACTTCACCGGGAAGGGCTTCGACGCCTGCGCCGCGCCCAGTGCCGCCACGATGGCGACCTGGCTGCGGCTGTCCCCGTACCGGGCGGTGGGCGTCTATATCGGGGGCTCGGACCGGGCCTGCGCCCAGCCGGCCCTGACCGCTTCCTGGGTCAGCCAGCAGCAGGCGGCCGGATGGCACTTCATGCCCATCTACGTGGGCCCGCAGGCGGGCTTCGGGGAAATCAACTCCGCGGCGAGCGCGGCGGGCCAGGCGGTCAGCGCGGCCCAGGACGCGGTGAGCCAGGCCCGCCAGCTGGGCTTCGGCCCGGGGACGCTGCTGTATTACGACATGGAAGCCTATCCCGCCACGCTGAACGGCCGGGTGCTGCGTTTCCTGACCTCGTGGACCGATGAACTGCATACCCTCGGATATTCGTCCGGCGTGTACAGCAATTCGCTGTCCGGTATCCGGGCTCTGGCCAGCAACTACACCAACACGGCCGACACGATGCCCGACGTGATCTATGACGCTCTGTGGAATGGGACCGCGAATACCCTCGACCCCGTCCTGTCGAGCACGCAATGGGCCGGGCACCACCGCGTCCACCAGTACCAGGGCGGCCAGAACGTCACCTACGGCGGTGACAAAGTCAATATCGACAAGGACTACCTCGACGTCCAGCAAGCGGTAGCGGTCGCGGCCTCCGGGGGATCATCGCAGGCGTCCCAGGCGGCGGCTCAGTCCGCCGGGGACGTGGACGCGTTCTTCAAGGGGACGGACGGCAAGCTCTGGCACGACTGGTACGCGCCCGGCAGCGGCTGGCACGGCCCGGTCAGCATGGGTGGCTCGCTGGCGAGCCAGCCGTCCGCGGTCGCGTCGGTGCCAGGCGACGTGGCGGTGTTCGCCAAGGGCAGGAACGGCCGCCTGCTGGAGGCCTCCTATGCCCCCGGGACGAACTGGTCCAGGCTGCGGCGGCTGAAAATGGGCATTATCGGCAGCAAGCCGGCTGCGGTGGCCCAGGCCGACGGCCAGATCGACGTGTTCTGGCGCGGTTCTTCCGACCATCACCTGTGGCATGCCGAGTACCGGCCGGGGAAGGGCTGGAGCAAGCCGCAGAACCTGGGCGGCCACCTGGCGTCGGCCCCGGCTCCCGCGGTGTCCGGCCACGGCGCGCTGACCGTGGCCTGGCGAGGCGCCAACGGCCACCTGTGGGTGATCCGCGGCGCTGGCCGGTCCTGGGGCCAGCCGGTCAACCGGGGCATGGGCAAGCTGGGCAGTGCCCCGGCGGTCGCCGGCCTGGCCAGCGGCCCCGTGGTGGTCGCCTGGGCCGCGAGCTCACACAACGGCGTGTGGCACGCCACCTACACGCCCGGCTCCGGCTGGAGCAAGGCCACCAAGCTCAGCGGGGGCCTGTCCGCGGGCCCGGTCGCCGTCAGCGTGCCCGGCCGGGGAGCGGACGTTTTCTGGAAGGGCACCGACGGCAAGCTCTGGTGGTCGGCCAGCCAGGGAAGCAGCTGGTCGAGGGCGGTCCCGCTGCGAATAGGACTGCTGGGCGGTGCGCCATTCGCCGCCGCTCAGCCCAGTGGCGTGATCGACGTGTTCTGGAAAGGCGCCAGCAGCAACCTCTGGCGCGCCCGGTACAGCGGGAGCATCTGGGGCGGCCCGGCCAGCCTGGGCGGTGCGGTCAGCTAGATGGCCAGGTCAGCTAGACGGCCAGGTCAGCTAGGTGCCCAGGTCGGCTAGGCGGCCACGTCAGCCCGGCGGATCAGGTCAGCCCGGCTGGCCAGGTCACTCGGCTGGCCAGGTCAGCCCGGGCCGGGACGGACGTGACTGGCGCGGACAGCCAGGCGTGTCAGGCCGGTCGGCGTGGGACGGATGTGTTAGTGCAGTACTTAGTGGGCAGCTGTAGTGGGCAGCTAGGGATCTCATGCACCGCTCAGCGACAGGTGATGCTGAATGATTGCTTTGAGGAGGTCCGTACCGGGGACACCAGCGGGGTCCCGTACTGTATACCTATCTGGGTGACCTGTCGGTCTCCGAAAGAGCTAGGACGCTAATGACTCTTTTTCCGCCCAGGATTTCTGACGCCCTGTGGCGAATCGTTCCCGCACCGCTGCAGCGCAGGCTGCGCAGTACGGTCGTGAAGCGTTTCGTTCGCTTCGCCCCGGCGGCGTTCTGTGCGGTAGCGGCCACGCAGATCACGTACATCATCTGCCTGGGGCCAGCCAACCTGACCGCGGGCGTGGCCGGGTTCGCCGGCTGGTTCGCGGGGGCGGCCGTCAGTTACGTGATCAGCCGCTGGGCGTGGGAGCGCAAAGGGCGCCCGCACCTGCTGAAGGAGACCCTGCCGTTCGTCCTCGTCTCGGTCGGCGCGGGCGTCATCCTGACCCTGGCCAGCAAGTTCGGCAACCACGTGGCCATGGAGATGAACCTGGACGGTGCGGCCCGGGTCATCGTGGCCGACCTCTTCTACTTCGCGGCGAACTGCCTGACGTTCGCGCTCCGGTTCCTTATCTTCCACTTCATCCTGTTTGCCGACCGGAACGCCAAGGTCGACACGCTGGAGGTCGTCGAGGGCCGGGCGCCGGTCACGGACGAGCCCGTGGAGCCCCTGCTGACCACCGACCGCCACCACAACCACCACCACGGGCCCAGGCCGCAGGCCGACCAGGCCCAGTTCGCCGACACCAGCGGCTCAGCGCGGGTCAACGGTCGTTCTGCGTGGTCCCATGACCCGACCGGATCGCACGCCCCCGCGCAGCACGACGAGGCGGACGGCACGATAGCCCCGGAGCACGGCTCCCGCCGCTGACCCTGTGCACGACGA
>CAWAES010000045.1:0-78541 GCA_963781085.1 uncultured Actinomycetes bacterium | reverse complement strand
GGTGATCTCCAGCAGCAGCCCATCTCGTCCCGGCGGAAGCTGGACACGTCCCCGAGCCGTACAGGTCGCCGTGCGCAGCGCGGCGCCGTTCATGGTCAGGTGAGCGAGTTGCTGCGCCGCGGTCCAGTACATAGTGGCGAAGCGCGGCCGGGAGATCACCTGGCCGTTGACGCTCACCGTGAGGTCAACGTCCAGGCCCCAGGGCGGGCTGGACCGCAGGTAGCCGAGGGGCTCGGGGTCCTGCACCGGCGGCGGGACCCGGGCCTGCTCCAGCGCGGCCAGCGGGACGACCCACGGCGAGATCGTGGTCGCGAAGGACTTGCCCAGGAACGGCCCAGCGGCCGGGACTCGAACGCCTGGATGTCCCGCGCGCTCCAGTCGATGAGGAGCACCACGCCGAACACGTGCTCGGCGAACGCCCGGCCGGGACGGCCGGCCCGGCGGCGATCCGGCCCCCACCACGAAGCCGAGCTCCGCCTCGAAGTCCAGCCGGCAGGTGGCGCCAGCTGGGCCGCGCGTGCTCCGGGGCGAGCTGGCCGCAGGCGCGGAGTACGGGCGTGCCGCTGACCACCACGGTCCCGGCCCGGCCGTGGTAGCCGACCGGCATTCTCGCGCCAGTTGCGGTGCAGCCGCGGATCGCCGGGCCGCAGCACCCGCGCGGCGTTGGTCGCGTGCTCCAGCGAGGAGTAGAAGTCGGCGAAGTCCGCTACCTCGAACGGCAGGTGCAAGGTGGCGTCCGCGATCGGGACGAGCTCGCTGATCTGGCCGCCGCGCACGGACGCGAGCAGCCGTTCCCTGGTCCGCTGCCAGGCGCGCGGCCCGCGGCTCATGAAGGCGTTGAGCGAGGGCCCGGCGAAGATCTGGTCGCCGAACGTCCGGTGCAGGTCCACGATGTAGCCGCCGAGGCCCGCCCCGACCCGGGGACTGTCCGGGCCGCGGGAGAACACGCAGTACGGCAGGGCGTGCTCGGTGAAAGTCAGCGAGGTCAAGGAATGTCCAGGGAGATCGCGAATGTGAAGCGGTCGCCACGGTAGTGGATCCGGGCCACGTCCACCGGGGTAGCCCCCGCGTAGGTCACGTTTTCGGAAACCAGCACCGGGGTCAGCCCGTCGATCCGCAGCAGCTCGGCCACGTCAGCCGGGGCGAGGCGGGCGGAGACCTCGTTGTCGATCCGGCTGAGGGGCAGCGACAGCTCGTCGCGGAGGATCTTGGTGACCGGGTCGCGCGCCAGGGCCTCGTCGCTGACCTGGGCCGCGTGCTCGGGGTGCAGGTAGTTCTCGGCGTAGCTGACCGGCACGCCGTCGTCGAGGCGCAGCCGGCGGATCAGCACCGCCTCGCGCACCGGTCCCAGCCGCGGGGCAGGGCGCCGGACCGCACCCGGGTCCGGCCAGCACCCGTACCTCGTCGCTGGACTGCTGGGCCATGACCGCGTCCGCGGAGCCCAGCACGCGCAGCGCCCGGATCCGCAGCGCGCCGGCGTTGACGAACGTGCCACGGCGGCGGTGCCTGCTGATCAGGCCCTCGGCCGCCAGGGAGCTCAGCGCCTGGCGCACGGTGGTCAGGCTCACCCCGTAGTGCCGGGCGAACTGCACCTCGGTCGGCAGCCGGAGCGGGCCGTCCCGGTCGAGGACCAGGATGGCGGCGCGCAGGCTCTGGGCCAGCTGGTACCACAGCGGCAGCATGCCGGTGAACCGCGGCGGCGGTGTCGCCAGCAGCGCGGCGCCGGGGGGCTGCGGGTCCGCCTCCCGCACGGGGGGCCCGGTCACCGCTGGCCCGGTCACCGCTGAGCGGCAGGCCCGGCGAAGGACGGGGTCGGCAGGCCCAGACCGAGTCATAGTCAGGCTGGCGGTGGGCGGCCTCCATAGCCTGCCGGGTCGGGATGATCATCCAGCGGCTCTCGAACATGAACGCCAGGGTGCCGGTGATTTTCTGCGGGGCCAGTTCGGCCTGGCTGGCCCGGGTGAACGTCTCGGCGTCCGGGCCGTGGGAGGTGAACGTGTTGTGCAGGCTGGCCCCGCCGGGCAGGAACCCCTCGGCCTTGGCGTCGTAGGCTCCCTCGACCAGCCCCATGAACTCCGACATGACGTTGCGGTGGAACCAGGGCGGCCGGAAGGTGTCGTCGGCGACCAGCCAGCGCGGCGGGAAGATGACGAAGTCCACGTTGGCCTGGCCCGGGGACTCGGACGGTGAGGTGAGCACGGTGTAGATCGACGGGTCCGGGTGGTCGAAGCCGACCGAGCCCAGCACCATGAAGTTCGCGGTGTCGTACTTGACCGGCACGTAGCTGCCGTGCCAGGCCACGACGTCCAGCGGCGAATGGCCGTACGGCGCCGCCCACAGGTTGCCGCCGAACTTCTGCACCACCTCGACCGGGCCGCTGCGTTCCTCGTAGACGGCCGTGGGGGCCAGGAAGTCACGCTCGCTGGCCAGCCCGTTGGCGCCGATCGGGCCGCGCTCAGGCAAGGTGAAAGGCGCACCGTAGTTCTCGCACAGGTAGCCCCGGCCGGGCAGGCGGGCAGGTCCACCCGGAACCGGATCCCGCGCGGGACGACGGCGATCTCACCGGGGCCCAGCTGCAGCGGGCCGAGTTCGGTGTGCAGGACCAGGGTGCCCTGCTGCGGCACGAACAGCAGTTCCCCGTCCGCGTCCACGAAATAGCGGTCGTCATCGGCGAGGTGGCCGCGTACAGGTGGACGGCCATCCCGGTGCGGGTCCGCAGGTCCCCGTTCCCGCCCACCGTGTAGAGGCCGTCGACGAAGTCCACCGGGTCGGCGGGCAGCGGCAGCGGGTCCCAGCGCAGCCGGTTGGGGTCGGGCTCGATCTCGTCGAACGGTGCGCTGCGCAGGGACCCGTTGCCGATCCGGTCGAAGCGCGGGTGCGCCGCGGACGGCATGATCCGGTAGACCCAGGTCCGCCGGCTGACCGCGCGCGGCTGGGTGAAGGCGGTCCCGCTCAGCTGCTCCGCGTACAGGCCGAGCGGGGCCTGCTGCGGCGAGTTGCGGCCGGCGGGCAACGCGCCCGGGACCGCTTCGCTGACGAACTCGTTCCCGAAGCCAGGCTGATAGTGATGGCCGTCCGCGCCCCGGTCTGCCATGGCTCACCCCTCATATCATCTGATTCCTCTGCTTAATAAGAGCATTAGACGTCGGGCCGGTCAACCAGGCCAGCCCGGCGGGGCGGGCGGGTCAGCAAGCCTGGGCGGGCTGGGCGGCCAGGTCAGCAAGCCTGGGCCGGCTGGGCCGGCCTAACGGCTGGAACCCGGCAGCTGCGGCACCAGGCCGCGGCCGACCCGGAGCAGCGCCTCGGCCTCAGCGGCCGGCATCGGGGCGGCCAGCAGGTAGCCCTGCCCGTAGTGGCAGCCCATCGAGACCAGCATGTCCCGCTGCACCTCGCTCTCGATCCCCTCAGCGATCACGGTCAGCCCCAGCGTCTTCGCGATCCGGACGATGACCTCGGCGAGGGCGAGCCGCTTCGTGGACACGGCGATCCCGTCCACGAAGGACTTGTCGATCTTGAGCACGTCGATCGGCAGCTCGCGCAGGTAGCTGAGGGACGAGTAGCCGGTGCCGAAGTCATCGATGGCTAGCTGCACCCCCATCTCCTTCAGCTCGTCCAGGTCGGCCCGGAACCGCTGGTCCGGGCGGAGCAGGCCGCTCTCGGTCAGCTCCAGCACCAGGGACGACGGGGCCAGGCTGGATTCGGTCAGCCGCCGCCTGACCTCCCCGACAAAGCCCGTGTCACGCAGCTGGCGGGCGGCCACGTTCACGCTTACATAGACCGCCAGGTGGTCGCGGGTGCCCTGCTGCCAGCGGGCGAGGTCGGCCGTGGCCTGCTGGAGAACCCAGGCGCCGAGCGGGACGATGTGGCCGGTCTCCTCGGCCAGGGCGATGAACTGGTCCGGCAGCACCATGCCCCACTCCGCGTGCGGCCAGCGCAGCAGCGCCTCGAACCCGGCTACCGCCCCGGTGCTGAGCTCCACGATCGGCTGGTAGGCCAGGGTGAACGCCGAATCGGCCACCGCGCTGTCCAGGGCGGCCTGCAGATCGCGGCGCCGCATCATGCCGGCGCTGAGCACCGGCTGGTAGCGGCGCCACTGCCGCTTGCCCGCGGCCTTGCCCGCGTACAGCGCGAGGTCCGCCTCCCGGACCAGGTCGCCGGCGCTGGTGGCGTCCTCGCTGGTGGCGACGCCGACGGTCGCGGTGACGATGGCCGAGCCGATGGCGAGCATGAACGGCTCCCGGAAGCCCAGCACGACGGCCTCGGCCAGGTTCTCCACCGTGGCGCCGTCCGGCGCGTCCTCGACGAGCAGCGCGAACTCGTCCCCGCCCAGCCGGGCCGCGGTGCCGCGGCCCGTGCTGAGCGCGGACAGCCGCATCCCGGCCGCGACCAGGAGTTCGTCACCGACGCTGTGCCCCATGGTGTCGTTGGTCACCTTGAAGTCGTCCAGGTCGATGAAGAGCACCCCGACGACTGCGTCCGTGCGCCGGGTACGGGCCATCGCCCGGACCACCCGCTCCTGGAACAGCATGCGGTTGGGCAGCCCGGTGAGCGAGTCGTGAAAGGCCCGGAACTTGAGCTCCCGCTCCAGCTGGCGTTGCTCGGTGACGTCCCGCAGCGTGAGCACCAGGCCGCCGACCGTGGGCTCGTGCCGCAGGTCGCTGCATCTGACCTCCACCTCGACGTAGCTGCCGTCGCGGGAGGTGATCCGCCAGTCCTCGCCGGCGTCCTGGCCGTCGCCGCCGCGCATCCGGGCCAGGGCCCGGGTGATCTCTTCCTGCTCGTCCGGCTGGACGAGATCCCACAGATGCTCCCCCTCCACCGGGACCTCGCCGAAAATGCCGCGGGCCGAGGGGGTCGCGTACCGGACCCGGCCGTCGTCGTCCACGATCAGGATGACGTCGGAGGTGTCGTGCACCAGGGTGCGGAAGTACGCTTCGCTGTCGCGCCGGATCACCTCCCGGCTCAGCATGACCCGCTCGACCACCAGGGCCGCCTGCCGGGCCAGCACCTCCAGGGTCCCGGACAGCGCGGCCAGGTCCTGACCCGGGCCGAACACGGCCAGCACCCCGATCAGCGGGTCACCGGAGGGCCGGTCCTGCAGGGCCAGCGGGCACAGCAGGACGCTGCCGCTCCCGGCGTCCCCCAGCGGCCGGATCCGGGAGGCGGGCCCGGACAGCAGGGACGGCCAGTTGTCGGTCACGGCGGCAGGCAGGTCCGGTGAGACGGGGGGCTCGCCCGGGGACGCACCCACGACCCGGAGGCGGCCTTCCTCCCGCACGGCGAGCACCACGGCCTCTGGCTGATGCCCGGGGAGCAGAGATCCCACCCCGGACCGGACCGCGCCGGCCGCCTGCTCGACGGTGGCCGCCGCGGCCAGCGCGGCACCGGCCTGCCGCAAGACCTCTGCACGGACCAGGGCCCGGCGCAGCGCCGCCGCCACGTCCGCGAGGCGCGAGAGCACCAGGAGGTACAGCAGGGCGGAGCAGACCGCGATGACGCCGGCGTCAACTACGCGGCCGTGGACGGCCTCGGCGAACAGCACCACCGGCGCGACCAGCGCGGCGAGCATGATCAGAACCAGCCGGAGGGGCGAACTCGGTGGCTGGGAGCGCGGGATCGGCTCGGTCAGCGTGGTCATCGTCGGATGCAGCGCGGCGGCCCCCCAGGCGGCGTAGAACACCAGCCAGCCCAGGTCGGTGACGGTACCCGGATGAAACGAGCTGTACAGCTGGAGCAGCCCGAAAGAGACGTCCGAGGCCAGCAACCCCAAAGAGCCGATGGTGAGGAGCTGGACGGACCTGGTCCGCCAGGCGCCAGCGGCCAGGAACCGGGCCAGCATGGCGAGCACCAGCACGTCCCCGATGGGGTAGGCGACCGAGACCACCTTCTGCGGCCAGGACAGCGCGGGGTTGTGCACGTAGGGCAGGATCAGGTACAGCCAGGACAGCAGGGCCAGGCTGACGGTCACGGTGAGGGCGTCCAGCAGGCTGCGCCGGTCGCGCCCGCCCCCGCGGCGCCGGATAAAGATCAGCAGCCCGGCTGCGTAGATCGGGTAGGTGCTCAGGTAGAACCCGTCTACCGGAGACGGGAAGGTCAGGCTCTCGTGCCTGACCTCGGTGATGACGAGAAAACTGATCTGGCCGATGGCGAAGCTCAGGTTCGCGGCGGCCAGCAGCAGCCACGCCGCTGGAGCGGCAGGCCGGTGCAGGACGACGCCCGCCACGATGGCGAACACCCCGCTGAGCGCGAGCAGGCCCCAGAACACGGCCCGCTGCCCAGGCAGCAGGAAATAGGCGGAGGCGAGCAGCACGATCCAGGCGGTGTAGGCCGCCATCATTCCCCGTCGCCACGCCAACGAACACCACCCCCGCACGCCTCCCGGGCCCCCGCCCGGGACTCCGCCCAGGGCCGCAGCCCCGGCGGACGAGAATCTGCCTGGCGTGACCTCCCCCGCACGCCACCACCCGCTGGTGAGAGCGGGATCGCCCCCTCCGCTTGATGCCAGGAGCCCACCCAGGCCGATCTGTGGACATCTACCACAGCAGGCTCACGTTTAACAATCAGTAACACACTCTAGACAGAGCGTGCTCTCTACTTACTACCCGCGTAGGCCCCAAGGTGCTCTGCCGCGGCCGAGCCCAGCTCCGGCGCCAGGGCTGAACTCAGCCGCGGCGGCCCTTAGGCCGCTGGTCAGGCTGGTCCGCGGCCAGGCCGGCCCGCCGGAGCGCATCGGCCATGGACCCCCCCTCCTGGCCCCGGTCCGCCTGATCGCGGCCACCTCGCTCCCGGCGGGCGGCCTCCCGGTCGGCGCGAGCCTTCCCGGCGCGGCGCGGAGCCTTCCCGGTGCGGCGCGGAGCCTTCCCGGTGCGGCGCGGAGCCTTCCCGGCCCGCCTTCCCGCGAGGCGGCGCGTCGGGCCGGCCCGGCTCACGGCGCGGGCCGCCGCCCCGGCCGGGGGCCTCCTCGTCTAGCCGCAGGGTCAGCGAGATCCGCTTGCGCGGGATGTCCACGCCGAGCACCCGGACCCGGACCACGTCACCCGACTTCACCACCTGCCGGGGGTCGGACACGAAGTTCCGCGACATCGCGGACACGTGCACCAGGCCATCCTGATGCACGCCAACGTCCACGAACGCCCCGAACGCCGCCACGTTGGTGACCACGCCCTCCAGCACCATGCCGGGCGCCAGGTCCTCCAGCGTCTCCACGCCCTCGGCGAAGCTGGCCGTGGTGAACGCGGGCCGCGGGTCGCGGCCGGGCTTCTCCAGTTCGCTGAGGATGTCGGTCACGGTCGGCAGGCCGAAGCGCTCGTCGGTGAAGTCCTGCGGCCGCAGCGACCGCAGCAGCGACGCGTTGCCGATCAGCCCGGGCATGCCCGTCCCGGCGGCCCGCAGGATGCGCCGCACCACGGGGTAGGCCTCCGGGTGAACGCTGGACGCGTCGAGCGGGTCGTCGCCGCCGGGGATGCGCAGGAACCCGGCGCACTGCTCGAACGCCTTCGGGCCCAGCCTCGGCACCTCCTTGAGCGCCGTCCGGCCCCGGAACGGGCCGGCCTGGTCCCGGCGCGACACGACCGCGGCGGCCAGCCCTTCGCTGATACCCGACACCCGGGCCAGCAACGGGACTGACGCGGTGTTCACGTCCACCCCGACCGCGTTCACGCAGTCCTCGACCACGGCGTCCAGCGAGCGGGACAGCTTGATCTCGGCCAGGTCATGCTGGTACTGGCCGACCCCGATGGACTTCGGGTCGATCTTGACCAGCTCGGCCAGCGGGTCCTGCAGCCGCCGCGCGATCGAGACCGCGCCGCGCAGCGACACGTCCATGCCGGGCAGCTCGCGGGAGGCGTAGGCCGACGCGGAGTACACCGACGCTCCCGCCTCGGACACCATCACCTTGGTGAGCTTCAGCTCCGGGTGCGCCTTGATCAGGTCCGCAGCCAGCCGGTCGGTCTCCCGAGACGCGGTGCCGTTGCCGATCGCGATGAGTTCCACCCGGTGCGCCGCGGCCAGCCGGGCCAGCGTGGTGATGGACTCCGCCCACCGCGGCGAGCCGGCCCCGCCTGTCCCGCCCCGCTTCAGCTCATGGGGGTAGATCGTGTCGGTGGCGACCGCCTTGCCGGTGCCGTCCACCACGGCGACCTTGACCCCGGTGCGGAACCCGGGGTCCAGGCCCATCGTGGACCGGGAACCGGCGGGCGCGGCGAGCAGCAGGTCACGGAGGTTGGCCGCGAACACCGCGACCGCCTCGTCCTCGGCCCGCTGCCAGAGCCGCATCCGCAGGTCCACCCCGAGGTGCACGGTGATCCTGGTGCGCCAGGCCCACGTCACCGTGTCCCCCAGCCAGCGGTCCGCCGGACGGCCCTGGTCGCGGACGTCATAACGCCGGGCGATTTTCGTTGCGTAGCCGGAAGGAGCGGCAGGAGCCAGGCCGTCAGCCGGAGGCTCGCCCGGATCCAGGGTCAGGTCGAGGAACTCTTCCTTCTCCCCGCGCATCATGGCCAGGATCCGGTGCGAGGGCAGCGCGGTGAACGGCTCGGCGAACTCGAAGTAGTCGGCGAACTTGGCGCCCGCCTCCTGCCGGCCCTCGCGGACCCGGGAGACCAGACGGCCCTGGGACCACATCTGCTCCCGCAGCTCGCCGATCAGGTCCGCGTCCTCGGCGAACTGCTCGACCAGGATGGCCCGGGCGCCGTCCAGCGCGGCGGCCACGTCCGGTACGCCGCGCTCCGCGTCCACGTAGTCCGCGGCGGCCTGCTCCGGGACCGTCTCGGGGTGGGCGAGCAACTGGTCGGCGAGCGGCTCCAGCCCGGCTTCGCGGGCGATCTGGGCCTTGGTCCGGCGCTTCGGCTTGTAAGGCAGGTAGATGTCTTCCAGCCGGGCCTTGGAGTCGGCGGCCATGATGCGCGCGGACAGCGCGTCGTCGAGCTTGCCCTGGGCGCGGATCGACTCCAGGATGGCTGCCCGCCGCTCGTCCAGCTCGCGCAGGTATCGCAGCCGCTCCTCCAGCGTGCGCAGCTGCGCGTCGTCCAGGGCGCCGGTCACCTCCTTGCGGTACCGGGCGACGAACGGCACCGTGGCCCCGCCGTCGAGCAGCTCGACCGCCGCTCTGACCTGCCCCTCCCGCACTCCGAGTTCCTCGGCGATCCGGCGCTGGACTCCGGCGGTGGCGGGCGGCTCCGGGGTGGCGGAGGCGATTGCGGTCACGATGGGTCTCTGCTTTCTCGGGTGAGGCGGCCTGGAGTTTAGGTACATACCCGGCCCGGCCGGGGCCCTCTGGGTCCTGCCGGGGCTGAGGCCGAGACCATATGGTAGGTCTGCACGGCTCGCGACCAAGGGAGATGGCGATGGCACGTACACCAGAGGAAGTTTTCGGCCACCACGTCGAGGCGCTCGGCGCGGGCGACCTGGACGAGATCGTCGCCGACTACGCCGAGGACGGGGTGCTCATCACGCCCGCGGGCTCGCTGCACGGGAAGGACGGGATCCGGGCCGCGTTCACCCAGCTGCTCGCGGACGTGCCGAACGCCGACTGGACCCTGAAGACCCAGATCTACGAGGGTGACGTGCTGTTCCTGGAGTGGGCCGCGGACGCCGGCGCCACCTTCGCCGACGACGGCATCGACACGTTCGTGTTCCGGGACGGCCTGATCCAGGTCCAGACGGTCCGCTACACGCTGCAGCACCGGGGCTGAGGTCCCGCAGGCCGCCAGGGGAACGCAGCTGACACGACCCCGGGACTGTTTAGCCGGATCTGCCCCGGGCAACTGGACCGCGATGAAAGACACCGCGACCGGGGCAGGCCGGCCATGACGTCCGGGTCAGGACAGACGCGTGAGGAGCAGCAGGCCGAGTCGCGGCAGTCCACCACCCGCACGGTGCTCATCGCCGGCGCGGCCAACGTCATCGTCATGCTGGCCAAGCTGGCGGCCGGGGTCCTCACCGGCTCCAGTGCGATGCTGGCCGAGGCGGCCCACTCGTTCGCGGACACGCTCAACCAGGTCTTCCTGTTCACCTCGGTCCGCCAGGGCCAGCGCCCGGCCGACGAGGAGCATCCGTTCGGGTACGGCCAGGAACGCTACTTCTGGTCGCTGCTCGCCGCGTTCGGGATCTTCGTCGCGGGCGCGGGCTTCTCGATCTTCGAAGGCATCCTCTCGCTGCACAGCAAGACGAACGACTTCCTGATCGCGTACGTGGTGCTGGCCGTGTGCGCCGTCGCCGAGGGCACCTCGTTCGTCAGGGCCTACGGCCAGCTGCGCGGCGAGGCCCACCGGTCGAACACGCACACCCTGGAGCACGTCAAGACCAGCCGGGACACGACGGTCAAGGCCGCGCTGTTCGAGGACACCGCGGCGGTCATCGGGCTCGCGCTGGCCGCCGGCGGCCTGCTGCTGGAGCAGATCACCGGCTCGCCGGTCTATGACGGGGGCGCCTCGATCGCCATCGGGGTGCTGCTGATCGTGGTGGCCTTCCGGCTCGGCATGGACAGCCGGGAACTGCTTATCGGCCGGTCCGCCGACCCCAAGGTGCGCGAGGTGATCCGCGAGGAGATCGAGAGCACGCCGGGCGTGGACCAGCTGCTCGAGCTGCAGACCATGCACGTGGGCCCGGACAGCCTGATCGTCGCGGCCCGGGTGGCGCTGAGCGACGACTCCAGCGCCGGCCAGGTGGAGGACCTGTCCGAGGACATCGACCACCGGCTGTCCGAGCGGCTGCCGGTCACCCCGTACGTGTTCATCGATCCGACCCAGACCGCGTCGGGCGAGGACGACCCCAGCGCCGTCCGCCAGGGCGCTGTCCGCCGGTCGGCCGCCCGGCCGGCAGCCGGCGGCGCCGGACCTGAGCAGGGACTAGGCCGGACTAGGCCTCGGCGGGCTGGACGTGGTCGGGGACCAGGCCCGCCGGTGCGGCCAGCGCGGACAGCAGATGGCTGAACCCGTGCGGGGCCCGGGCCCGGCGCCGGGCGGAGGTGACCACGCTCACCGTGGTAGTACGCAGGACCCGGCGGCCCGCGGCGGTGAGCGCACCGACCAGCGCGTGGTCCTCGGCGGTCCGGGCCGGCCCGAAACCGCCGGCGGCCAGGTACGCGGCCGCGCTGAAGCCCAGGTTGGCACCGTGCACGTGCGGGTGGCCCGTGCCTCCCGGGGCGTCGGGGTCGGCTGTGCCGTAGAGCCGCGCGAACAGCGGCGGCAGCTCGGCGGGGTAGGCCCGCCAGTCGGTGACGGTGACTGTGCCCACGACCGCGTCCCAGCCTCCCCCGGCGTAGCGCAACTGCCGGGTGAGCCAGCACGGCGGCACCAGCGTGTCCGCGTCCGTCGTGGCCAGCCAGACGGAGCCCGGATCGAGCGGCGCGGTCCGGCGGAGCACCTCCTCCACGCCGGCGGCGCGGGCGGCGCCGACGCTCCGGGCCTGGATGTCCAGCACCGCCGCTCCCCCGGCCTGGGCCAGCCGCGCGGTCTGGTCGGTGCAGGCGTCGGCGACCACCACCACGTGAACCGCGATCCCGGCCAGCGGGGCCGCGGCCAGCCGCACCGCGGCCAGGCAGGACGGCAGCAGGTCCTCCTCGTCGTGCGCGGGGATGACCACGCCGACGGCGCCGATCACGCCGGCCTGCGTGAACGCGCTGCTGTTCGGCGCGGGCCTGGTCATACCAGGCCCTCGGCCTGGGCTACCGAGACCAGGGGGTGGCCGGCCCGCTGGTAGACCCCGGCGTGGAAGTCCGCCTCGGTGTGCCCGACCCGCAGGGCCAGGTCGCGGCGTGCGGCCAGGACGCGGTGCACGTCGTCGCCGCTGCGCGGGTAGTCGGCCACCGGGTGCCTCCAGTGCACGGCGAGCATCGTGCCGCCGGGCCGCAGCGACCCGACACCCGCGTCCAGGACCTCGTCCAGTTCGCCGCCGGCGAAGTAGTAGAGCACCTCGGAGAACACGACGAGGTCGAACTGGCCGGGCGGCCAGTCCCCGGGAACCGCGGCTTGGCGCACGCAGACGTTCGGCAGCGCGGCGGTCCGCGCCGCCGCTGAGCGGACCGCTCCGGCCGAGGCGTCCCAGGCCAGCACCTGGCCGCAGCGGGCGGCCAGCATCGCGGTCAGCACCCCGACGGAGCAGCCGGGCTCGAACGCCTCCTGGTAGTGCCGCTCCGGCAGCAGGGCGAGGCTGAGCGCGTACTTGCGCGCCTCGTACCAGCGGGTGGCCATCCCCCACGGGTCGCACGAGGCCGCGTACATCTGGTCGAAGTAGCCCTGCTCCAGGCTCATCCGTGTTCCGCCCGGAGCAGGACCTCGTAGTCGCGGACGAAATGCGCCACCGTCTCCGGGGTGAGCACCGGGCCGGTCCCGGACCCCCGGGGTTCCAGCTGGCTGGCGAAGCAGCCGATGGCCGCGCGTTTGCGGGCCACGATCGAGGGCCGCAACGAAACTCGCAGGCCCTGATGCCACGGCACCCGCGAGTCGCCCGGGGTGGCCCAGTGCCAGGTCCACACCGGGTACCAGTAGGTGAGCGGGCTGGCCCGCCGGGCGGCCCGGCCCACCGCCTCGTGGTCGGCGTGCACGTCCTGGTCCCAGGGGGCCAGGACCACGTCGCAGCCGGCCGCGAGGTCGCGCAGCCGGGCGGCGAGGGCGTCTTCACGAGCGGCCACGCCGGTGTCGGGGAAGCCGAGCTGGATCACCTCGGTGTCCGCGGCGCCCAGGACGCGGAGGGCGTCGGCGGTCTCGGCCGTCCGGAGGGCAGCCAGCGCGGCCGGGTCGCGATGGCCGGGATGGGACGCCTCGCCGTCGGTCACCGCGACCAGCCGCAGCCTGGCCCCCGCGGCGGCCAGCAAGGCCATCGTGCCGCCCACGCCGAGCACCTCGTCGTCGGGATGGGCGGCGAGCACCAGCACGCGCGCCCAGCCGGCAAGGTCGGCTGCCGGGAGCTGGCGCAGCCCGGCCCAGGCCTGCCATTGCGCCTCGCCGGTGCCGGGCCGGTCGATGAGGTTCACCACGTCGCGCCCTGCTCCGCGACCAGGGCGCCGAGCTGGGCCAGGTCGCGTTCGGCGTGATGCTGGCGCAGGTACACGGTCAGGTCGGCGACCCGGCGGCCATGTTCCTCGTCGTGGGCCAGCGGGCCGGCCCCGAGCGCCCGGCCGACCCGGGTCATCACTTCGGCCGCGGCCGCCTCGACCTGGGCCCGGGCCCGCAGCGCCCGGGCCGGCCCGGCGGCGTCCAGGTCGCAGGGATCGGTGTCGATCTCGTCTGCGGCCTGGTCCAGCGCGGCCCGGGCACTGGTCAGGGCTATGTCGGCCGCACCCAGGTGGGCCAGGGCGTGCGGGCCCACGTCGCGGCGGCGCGCGGCCGCGAGCAGGGTGCCCGCGACGGCGCGGGCCCCGCCGTACCAGCAGGCCGCCACGCCGACGCCGCCGTGGGTGAAGCCGGGCCGCCCGGTGTAGCCGCCGGGCGGCCCGACCGGCTCGGCGGCCACGTCGTCGAAGCCGACGTCGAGGGTGTCACTGCCAGCCATGCCGGTCGCCGGCCAGCTGCCCGGCACCGGCGCGAGACCGCCGGTGGCCACCGCGAACAGCCGCGTCCCGTCCGGCGCGGCGGCGGTGACCAGCGCACCGGTGCAGACGCGGGCGCCGGAGCAGTACTGCTTGAGACCGGTGAGCCGCCAGCCCCGCGCGGCGCGGGTCGCGGTCAGGCCGTGGCCCGGGGGCTGCGCGGCCCAGACCCCCCAGCGGCTGCCGGGCTCGGGCGCCGGGCCGCCCAGCTCAGCCAGGATGGCCACCGCGTCGGCGTGCCCCTCGCCCAGCCGGGCCAGGGACAGGTCCTCGGCCGCCAGGTCGGCCAGCCGGGCCCAGCGCTCCCGGGTTCGCCCGCTGCCGGGCAGCGGCAGATCCAGCCTCCCCGACTCCACCGCCGCGGTGAAATCGGCCGCGGTCACGCGCCACGCGGGCGGCCTGTCCACGTCCACCTCTCCGCGCGCGGCCTCGATGCTCGTCATGATCTGCGGCGCTCCTCATCAGTCACGGGGCGCCCGCCTCTACCCGTGCGGGCCAGCTTCATGCCGGTTTGCTCCCCGGCGCCGGGTGCTCCCGGGCGGCCTGACCTCGGCGGCCTGATCCCGGCCGGTGCGCGAAGCCGTGATCGGCCGTTTAATTCCCGGCTCACGGGTAGCGCTAGACCCAGCGTCTGACCCGGAGAGTAGCCATGACCCTGCCCGCAAGCCAGCAGCATGCGCTGGACGCGATCGACGACGCCCTCCAGTTGACGGAGCCCCGGCTGGCCCGGATGTTCGGCGTCTTCACCCACCTCACCCGGCAAGAGGTGATGCCGCCTGTGGAGGCGCTGCCGCCGGGCCGGTGGTGGACCCGGTACCGGCTGCCGGGCCGGCCCTACCGCCCGGGGCGGCAGCAGCCGAAGGGGGCCGACCGCCGGCTCGGCCGGGTCGTGCTGCTTCCGTTGCTGCTGATCGCGGCGGCGAGCCTGCTTATCTGCAGCCTGGTCACCGCCGGGACAGCCGGCCGCGGGTGCGGGCAGGCTGCGGTGATGGTCATGGCGGCCCGGCAGCGGACGACCGCCGGCCAGGCCCCGGGGAGCAGCGTGGCGGACATGGGGGGCGGCAATTGCCGCACAGCCAGCCCGCAGCCCGCCTCAGGGAGCAGGTAGCCCGTGCCCGCAGCCCCGGCGGGCCACGGCGGGCCGGATCTGCCCGGGGGGAATGTGTGAACGGGCCGCGGCCGGGCACCGTAGAGCCTCATGGCTCTGCCGCCCCCCGCTGGCCTCCGGTCAGCCCGGCAGCGCCCGCAGGAGGCCAGCCGTGCCCGCAGGAGGCTTGGGCGACGTGACGCGCGGCGACCTGGACCAGCCACGTAACGGTGCCGCCGACCAGCCGGGCGAGCCGTACCCCGACCATCCGGAGACCAGTCCCAGCGAGCCGGCTCTGGCCAGCGACGACGGACTCCGCGAGCAGAGCGCGGCGGACAGCCCGGGCGGGGACGGCCCGGGCTCCCAGCCGGGCCGCCGGGGTCCAGCCGGCCCGGAGGGCACCGGGGACGTTCGCGGGACCGAGCCGCCTGACCACATGCAGCGGGCGGTTGAGACAGCCGCCTCGATCGCCGAGGAGACCGGGGGGCTGGGCCGGCTCGGCCGCCCGATGAACCGGCGCTCGCCCTTCTTCGTCGGCATGGCCGCCGCGGCCGGCGTGGCGGTCACCTACGGGCTGGTCGAGCTGCTGATCAGAGCCCGCTCGGTCCTGATCCTCATCGGCCTGGCCCTGTTCATCGCGGCCGGGCTGGACCCCGCGGTGAACTGGCTGACCCGCCGGCGGCTGCCCCGCTGGTCCGCCGTGATCGTCATCCTGCTCGTCGTGACCGCTGTCGTCGCGGGTTTCGTGGCCGCGGCCACCCCTCCGCTGACCGCCCAGGTCACCGCCCTGGTTCATGAGCTGCCGCACTACGTGACCACGCTCAAAGATCACAACTCCGAGCTGGGCAAGCTGAACTCGCGCTACCACATCGAGCAGCGGATCTCCAAGCTGCTGTCCAGCAAGGGAACCGCGCTGGTGGGCGGGGTGCTGGGGGCCGGCGCGCTGGTGCTGAGCGCGGCCAGCTCAGTGCTGGTCGTCGTCGTGCTGGTGGTCTACTTCCTGGCCGCGATGCCGCGGATCAAGCTGTTCTTGTACCGGCTGGCCCCGCAGTCCCGGCGGTCCCGCGTCATCCTGATCGGCGACGAGATCTTCGTCAAGGTCGGCGGCTACATGCTGGGGAACTTCCTCACCTCACTGATCGCCGGCGTCGGCACCTGGGCGTGGCTGCAGATCTTCGGCGTCCCCTACCCGCTGCTGCTCGGTCTCCTGGTGGCCCTGCTGGACCTCATTCCGGTCATCGGGTCCACCGTCGGCGGGGCAATCGTCACCCTGGTGGCCCTGACCGTGTCCCTGCCGGTAGCTATCGCTACCCTCGCTTTTTACATCGCGTACCGGCTGGCGGAGGATTACCTCATAGTGCCAAGAGTCATGGGGCGGACGGTGGAGGTGCCGGCGGTGGTGACGGTGGTGGCGGTGCTGCTCGGCGGGGCGCTGATGGGGCTCATCGGGGCCCTGGTCGCCATCCCAGCCGCGGCGGCGCTGCGCCTCCTGCTCAACGAGGTCACCTTCCGCCGGCTGGACAGAAGCTGACCACGCCGAAGCAGGAGGAGCCGGGGGACGCACCGCAGGGCGGGGGCGCTCCCCCGCTGCCACGCTGGCTGCGGGCCCGCTGGCTGCACAGCCGCTGGGCGCGGGCGGCCCGGCGGCCGATACGCCGCGTGGTGCTGCTGTTCCTGCTGGCCCTGATCGTCGAGTACCTGGTCATCCCGGAACTCGTGGGCGCGAGCAAGGACCTGTACCTGCTCGACCGGCTGGGCATCGGCTGGATGATCGCCGGGATCGTCCTGGAAGGGCTCTCGCTGTTCTGTTACGCCCTGCTGACCCGGGACCTGCTGCCGCCGAAGGGCCGACCGGGGATCTCCCGGCTGTTCCGGATCGACCTGGCCGCGGCGGCGGTGGCGCACATGATCCCGGCCGGCACGGTCGGCAGCGCGGGGGTGGGTTTCACGCTGTTCACCGCCGAGGGCCTGGACGGCACCGACGTCGGCGTGATGATGGCGACCAAGGGCATGGGCTCCACCGTCGTGCTCAACGTGCTGCTCTGGCTGTCGCTGGTCATCTCCATCCCGCTGGCCGGGTTCCGGCCCATCTACGTGACCGTGGCCATCGTGGGCGCGGTCCTGCTCGGGCTGATGGCGGCGCTGGTGGTCGGGCTCACCCGGGGCGCGGAACGGGCCGGGCGTATCCTGCGCGCGATCGGCAACAAGATCCCCTACGTCGGCGGCGCGCGGCTGGAGAACATCGTCCTGCAGGCCGACGATTCACTGCGCCGCCTGGCCCGTGACCGGCGGGTCCTGGTCGGCTCGCTGACCTGGGCGTCGCTGAACTGGCTGCTGGACGCGGCATCGCTGTGGTGCTTCATCGCCGCGTTCGGCAGCTTCACCAACCCCGTCGGGCTGTTCGCCGCGTACGGGATCGCCAACGTGCTCGGCGCCATCCCGATCACCCCGGCCGGGCTGGGCGTGATCGACTCGGTGACCCCGGTGCTCCTGGTCAGCTTCGGCCTGACCCGCAGCGTCGCGACGCTCGGCGTGCTGGCCTGGCGGCTGGTCAACTTCTGGCTCCCCATCCCGACCGGTGCGCTGGCCTTCATCTCGCTCAAGGTGCCGCGCGGTTCCAGCTGGGCCGACAGGCGCAAGGCGCTGGCTGACATGGTCAAGCGGAACCGCAACGGCGACGAGGACACCGACGGCCCGGCGGCCAGGCGCCGCAGGCCCGGACCATCCGGGCACCGACAGCGCAGGCCCGGACACTCCCGGCGGGGACGGCGGTCCGCCGGCCACAGCGGACGAAGACCACGCCCGCGACCGCGCGTGAGCGGCCCCCGGTCCGCGACGCGCGGCGGGCCCGGGCCGCAGGTCAGCGCCTCGGCAGCTTGACCACCGACACGAAGAACTCGTCGATCTGCCGCACCGCGGCGATGAACTGGTCCACGTCCACCGGCTTGGTCACGTACGCGTTGGCGTGCAGCCGGTAGCTGCGCAGGATGTCCTCCTCGGACGAGGACGTGGTCAGGATGACCACCGGCACATGGGAAAGCTCCGGGTCGGACTTGATCTGCTCGAGGATCTGCCGCCCGTCGTACTTGGGCAGGTTAAGGTCGAGCAGGATCAGGTCGGCCGCGGGTGCTTCGGCGTGCGCGCCGCGACGGTACAGGAAGTCCAGCGCCTCTTCCCCGTCACGCGCCACGTGCAGCCGGTTGCGGATCTTGTTGTCCTCGAAGGCTTCCCGGGTCATCAGCTCGTCGCCGGCGTCATCCTCGACCAGCAGGACTTCGATCGGTTCCAGGTCGCACATGCGTTGTCCCTTCGGGGCTGGTGCTGGTGTTCTCCTCGGCCGGGCCCGGGGCGGCCGGGCCCGCGAGGGTGAGGGTGCCGATGATCTCAGCGCGGTCAGGTGGATGCGCGGTGGCCGGGTCAGGCGCGGGCAGCGTGAAGTAGACGCGCGTCCCGCCCGAGTAGGTGGTGTCCAGGAACATCTCGCCGCCGTGCTGCTCGACGATCCGCTTACACAGGGCCAGCCCGATCCCGGTGCCCGGGTACGCGTCCCGCGCGTGCAGCCGCTGGAAGATGACGAAGACCTTCTCGGCGAACTCGGCCGGCACGCCGATGCCGTTGTCGGCCACGCCGATCTGCCATCCCCCGTCCGGCTGCTCGTCCGCGGTGATCCGGATCACCGGAGTGCGGTCCGCCGCCCGGAACTTGATCGCGTTGCCGATGAGGTTCTGCCACAGCATGCCGAGCAGGGTGGCGTCGCCCATCACCTCCGGCAGCGATCCGGGACGCTCGATGACCGCCGACGTCTCCTCGATGGCGGCGGACAGGGCGGCGGCCGCCGCGTTCAGCGGCTCGTCGAGCGCCACCCGCCCAAGCACGTCGCTGGCCCGGCCGACCCGGGAGAAGGTCAGCAGATCGTTGATCAGGACCTGCATCCGCTTCGCCCCGTCCACGGCGAAGTCGATGTACTTCAGGCCCCGCTCGTCGAGCTTGTCGCTGTACCGCTTCTCCAGCAGCTGGCAGAACGACGCGACCTTGCGCAGCGGTTCCTGCAGGTCGTGCGAGGCCACGTAGGCGAACTGCTCCAGCTCGGCGTTGGACCGGCGCAGCTCCGCGGCCTGGGCGTCCAGCACGGACTGCGCGGCCCGGCTGGCGTCCAGCGCCGTGACCAGCTCGCTGCGCATCCCCTCGACCGCCTCGGACAGGGCGCGCAGGTCCGCGGGGCCGCTGGGCTCGATGCGGTGGCTGTAGTCACCGCGCGCCACCTCGTCGGCGGCCGCGCGCAGCCGGTGCAGCGGCCGGATGACGGTCCGGTCCAGCAGCACCGCCAGCGCGGCGGCGGCGAGCAGGAAGACCACCAGGATGGCGAGGTAGACCCAGTTCTGGAAGACCCGGGCCCGGCCGAGAGCAGCCTGGTCGGCCACCGCCTGCCCGGCCAGGTGGGTGTTCTGCGTGGCGAACAGCACCCGGAGCCGGTCGAAGGCGGCCTTGCCCTGGTCCAGCAGGGTCAGGTCGTCGCCGGTCAGCGGGCCCCCGCGGGCCCGGGTGATGGTCGGCACCGCCCATCCGGCCCGCCAGGCCCGGGCGGCCCGCTCGATCCGGGCCAGATCAGCCGTCAGCGCCTTCCGGCCGCCGACCGCGGCGCGCAGCTGGGCCGCGGCCGCCTTCTCGGTGGCCAGGCCGACCGTGTACGGCTGGAGGAACCGCACGTCCCCGGTGAGACCGTAGCCGCGGACCCCGGTCTCCTGGTCGAGCAGAGCGCCCTGCAGCCGGTACGCCTGAGCCTGGGCGGGCAGGATCGAGTCGGTGAGCTCGTTGGAGGTGTCCCGGGTCTGGACGGTCAGCCACGCGACGAGCACCCCGGCCAGCACGGCCAGGACCCCCAGCGCCGCGAACACCAGCCGGAACCAGTCCTGGACGCCGAGTTCCGCCACCCGGGGACGGCGAGCCGCCAGCCCGGATGCGCTCACTGCGCTGCCTTCCAGCCGAGGTGGACGATGGCGACGTCGTCGGCGAGCCCGCCGTAGGGGGCGGCCGCTGCCTCGGTCGTGTCCAGCAGGGTATCCACGAAAGCAGCGGGAGGCAGCATGACCAGATCGCGGGCCACGGCCAGCAGTCCTTCCTCGCCGAGGCGCTCATTGCCCGGCCCCGCCCGGCCCTCGAACAGCCCGTCGGTGAACAGCACCAGGCCCGCGTCCGCGGGAAGCGGCAGGTGTTCTTCCTGCCAGTGCTGGCCGGGCTCCAGGCCCACCGCCGGGCCGGCCGGTCCTTCGACGAGGTCAACGTGCCCCGGCGTGCGCAGCAGCAGTCCCGGGTGCCCGGCCCGGAGCACCGCGACACTCCGCCGGTCCAGGCCGAAGGCCAGGTGAGTGAGCGTGGCGAAGACGTGCTCGTCCTCTCGCTCCGCCATCAGCATCTGCTCGAGCAGTCTCATCAACGCCGGCGGGGCGGCACCCGCCAGCACCAGGGAGCGCCAGGCCACCCGCAGGCAGACCCCGATGGCGGCCTCGGCCGCACCGTGACCGCAGACGTCACCGATGACCGCGTGCACGACGCCGTCCGCGGTCTCGACCACGTCGTAGAAATCGCCCCCCAGCAGGGCGTTGGCCCGGCCCGGGCGGTAACGGGCGACCATGTCGAACGCGCCGGTGCTGATCAGCGGGGTCGGCAGCAGAGCCCGCTCCAGCCGGGCGTTCTCCGCCGCCTGCAGCGCACTGCGCTGCAGCGCGGCGGACGCCTGTTCCACGTGCTTGCGCTGAGTCGCGTAACGGATCGCGCGGCGGAACACGTCGGGAGGCGCCTGCCCTTTGATCAGGTAGTCCTGAGCGCCCGCAGCGACCGCGGCCAGCCCGGCGCTCTCCTCGGCCAGCCCGGTCAGCACCACCACGGGCGCTCCCGGCGCGGCCGCGAGCATCTGGGTGACCGCGTCCAGCCCCTGCACGTCGGGCAGGTGCAGGTCCAGCAGCACGCAGCCCGGGGTCAGGCCCTGGCTGAGCAGGTCGGTGGCCTCGGCGAGTGAGCGCACCGCGGACAGCGAGGCCGCCACCCCGCTGTCCGCGAGCAGTTCCTCGACCAGCAGCGCGTCGCCGGCGTCGTCTTCCACCAGGAGGATCGTGTCCGGGTCACCCAGCCACGCGAGGCGGCCGGGGTCCAGGCTGGTGCTCTCCAGGGGCGGCGGGGCCGGGCCGCGCGGAGCAGGCACGCCGGCCCGGGTCGGCACGCTCACCGCGCGCCCGTGCGACGTAGCCTCAATCCGTGCTCCTCAACGCCACACCGCTAGCCCCCTGGTTGGGGGCCAGCGGCGGCCACGCTCGGTGTTCCGCGACACAATAGTGTCGCGAAAGCCCAGAAACTTCCGCTTTCATCCTGTCTACTGCCCGGCTAGGAAAAGCGTGGCCGGGAACGCCGGGCCACGCAAGCCCCGCCGGGGGACGAGAGCGGTCCAGAACATGGACTCGAGCCCGCCTCAGCTGGCGGCGAGCCGGCCTTCCAGCGCCGTCCGGCGAGGCCAGCAGGCGCTGGCGCAGGAAGGTGAGGGCGTGGGCGAGCAGCCGGGAGACGTGCATCTGCGAGATGCCCAGGGTGCGGCCGATCTCCGCCTGGGTCATGTCCCCGTAGAAGCGCATCAGCAGGATCCGCTGCTCCCGCCGGGGCAGCTCACCCCAGTGCGCCGCCAGGGCCTCCATCGACAGGGTGTGCTCCATCTGCGGGTCGTCCCCGCCGAGCAGCTCGGCCAGGCTGGCCGTGTCCGGCTGGCCGGCCAGGGGCGCGTCGAGTGAGGCTGGCTGCAGGAGCAAGTCGGCGCCCCGCGCCTCCTGCACGTCGGCTTCGGTGATCCCCAGGTCGCTGGCGAGCTCGGCGTCGCTCGGCGCGTGACCCAGCTGCTGGGTGAGCTCGCGGGACGTCTCGCGCAGCGCCAGCAGCCGCTCCTGGACCGGCCGCTCGACGTGCACCTGCCAGCGCTTGTCCCGGAAGTAGCGCTTGATCTCCCCGGTGATGCAGGGCTGGGCGTAGGCAGCCAGGTTCCGGCCGACCCCCGGGTCGAAGTTGTTGATCGCCTTGAGCAGGCCCACGTAACCTACCTGGACCAGGTCCTCGGTCGGTTCCGGGCTGCGCCGGTAGCGGTTCGCGCAGGCCCGGACCAGTCCCCGGTACCGGCTCACCAGCACGTCGCACGCCTCTTCCCGGCGCGGGTCGTCCGGCGGGTGGGACCGGATCTCGTGCAGCAGTCCTTCGTCGTCCAGTTGTTCAAGCTCGCTCACAGCTAGGTCAGCGGGCCGGCCCATGGTCCGGGGCGGACTCGCCGCAGCTGTTTCGCCTGCGACAAGTATTTCCATCTAGCAAGTCTGTCACGACTATGCCGCGCAAGGCAAATGTTTCCATATGGAAAAGTCAGCCTGGGTCGGCCGCCACCTCGCCGAGCCCGCGCACCAGCGCGTCACGGCCTTCCGGGGTCATGGCCTGGAGCATCTCGGCCAGGGCGGCCCGCCGCTGATCCCGTACCCATCCGGCCAGCCTGCGGCCTGACTCGGTCAGCAGCAGCACGATCTCCCGGCGGCTTTCTTCCGCCCGGTCCCGGGTCAGCAGGCCCGCGACCTCCATCCGGTCGCACAGCCTGCTGGTGGCCGACGCGGAGGCGCCCACGTAGGTCGCCAGCCGGTTGAGGTTGAGGCTTCCGGCCCGGTCGATGATCAGCAACGCCCGCAGCTGGGCAGGCGGCACGGAGGAACCGATCTTCTCCACGGCCCGCTCAGCTACCTCGATCAGGGCGGCCAGGCCCCGCTCTGCCGTACTCACCTCGAGTTGCTCATCCCTGGAACCCCGGAACATGTCGTATCCCATCAGGATCACCATCCGGCCAGCACCCGGGCCCGCCTGTGCTGCCGGCGGAGAGCCTACCAGCGCTGACATAGCGTCTCTTGGACTGTGCGTGCTCATCCCTCCCGCAGTCGCGGCAGTACCTGGCTCGCGGAGCGGAAGTAACCACCAGGGTCATCTCCGCCGTCCTTCCTGCGGCCGTCTTCTGGCCGGGGCGCCGCACTCGCTGGATTGCCTTGGCGGCGGCACTACCCGTGCACGGGCCGCCTACACCAAAGGTTCGTCAACTCTGGCAGATGGCAAGTGTTTCCCAATACAATGTTGTGCCGTGGAAAACTCCGGCGCGGCCGCACCGTCGCCCCCGGCGCCCGGGCCCCCGGCGGCCGGGCCCGTGCCCTCCCCGTCAGCGGGAGCGGAGTTCGCCGAGCAGGTGGAAGCGCTGCAGGCGGCGACCCGGGTGCTGGCCGGAGTCGCGCTGCGCAGCCTGGAGGTCCTCGACGGCGTGACCACGCTGCCCCAGTTCCGGATGCTGGCCGTCCTGGCTGAGCTGGGCCGCACCCGGTCCTCGCGGGTGGCCCGGGCTCTCGCGCTGGACGCGTCCACGGTGACCAGGCTGGCCGACCGGCTGGTCACGGCGGGCCACGTGGCCCGGGGCAGCGACCCACGGCACCGCAGCGTAGTGACGCTGGAGCTCACCCCCAGTGGGGAGCGCCTGGTCAGCATCGTCTCGCAGTGGCGGCAGCGAGAGCTGAGCCGGATCGTGGCCGGCCTGCCGCCCGCCACGAGGACCCAGCTCACCAGCGTGCTGGACCAGCTGGTCGCCTCGGCGGGGGAAGGCTACGGCGTCGCCGGGCCCATCAGCCCGGTCGCAGCGGCACCGCTACCGCAATCGTTTGGGCCGGTCAGGCGGGGGTAGCCGGACCCGCAGACGGGTAGCCGGACGTACCAGGCGTCAATGGAGAGAACATGACCACGAGCGACCTCGGCGCGGCCGGCGAGTTCCCCGCACGTTCTGCGCGAGTACGCGCTGGTGGCAGACGGGGAACGAGGCGCGCTGATCGGCCCGCGCGGCGACCTGGCCTGGCTGTGCGCGCCCCGGTGGGACTCCGGCGCCGTGTTCTCCAGCCTGATCGGCGGGCCCGGCGTCTACGCCGTGACCCCCGAGGAACCGCGCTTCGTCTGGGGCGGGTACTACGAGGCCAGCACGCTCATCTGGCGCAGCCGCTGGATCACCGGCAGCGGCTTCACCGAGTGCCGTGAGGCCCTGGCCTATCCGGGCGACCCGCACACCATGGTGGTGCTGCGCCGGGTCGTGGCCCTGGACGGTCCCGCCCGGGTCCGGGTGGTCCTGGACCTGCGCGCCGGCTTCGGGCGGTCCCGGATGAGCCAGCTCAAGCAGGCCGCCGGGCTGTGGACGGCCCGCAGCGGCCCGCTGCGGGCGCGCTGGTCGGGCGGGGCGGACGCGACCGTCCGGGCGGACGGAGCGCTGGAGCTGCACCTGGCGCTGGACGCGGGTACTCATCATGACCTGGTGCTGGAGATATCGGACCAGGCGCTCCCCGGTGACCCGGTACAGGCGCCGGAGGCATGGCAGGCCACCGAGACGTCCTGGGCGGCCGCTGTCCCGGAGCTCGGCCCGAGCCTGGCGGCCAAGGACAGCCGGCACAGCTACGCGGTGCTGGCCGGGCTGACCAGCAGAACCGGCGGTATGGTCGCCGCCGCCACCATGTCGCTGCCGGAGCGCTCCAAGGCCGGCCGGAACTACGACTACCGCTACGTGTGGATCCGGGACCAGTGCTACGCCGGCCAGGCCGTGGCGGCCGACGGCCCGCACCGCCTGCTGGATGACGCCGTCGCGTTCGTGGCTGAACGCATCCTGGCCGACGGCCCTGACCTGAAGCCCGCCTACACCGTGGCCCGCGGTCCGGTGCCCGGGGAGGAGTCGCTGGCTCATCTGTCCGGCTACCCGGGCGGCGCGAACAAGGCCGGTAACTGGGTCAACCGCCAGTTCCAGCTCGACGCGCTGGGCGAGGCGCTCCAGCT
The DNA here is from genome assembly GCA_963781085.1 of uncultured Actinomycetes bacterium. Classification (GTDB taxonomy): domain Bacteria; phylum Actinomycetota; class Actinomycetes; order Streptosporangiales; family Streptosporangiaceae; genus RYN-230. The sequence goes on along the minus strand of CAWAES010000045.1, from coordinate 54,068 downwards.
CTTCGCGGCCGCGGCCGGCCACGACCACCTGGACAGCGGGCACTGGCAGGCCGCCGAGCTCGCGGTGCACGCCATCGAGAAGCGCTGGACCGACGCCGACGCCGGCGTCTGGGAGCTGGACAACCATCACTGGGCCCATTCCCGGCTCATGTGCGTCGCTGGGTTGCGGGCCATCGCCCGGGCGGGGGCCCCGCCCGGCCAGGCTGCCACCTGGGAAACGCTGGCCGACGCCATCCTGGCCGACGTGGGCGGCGACAGCGTGCACGCCAGCGGGCGCTGGCAGCGCGCTCCCGACGACGACCGGGTGGACGCCGCCCTGCTGCTGGCCGCGATCCGCGGGGCCGTGCCCGCGACCGACCCGCGCAGCCTGGCCACCCTCGACGCGATCACCACCGACCTGTCCAGCGAGGGCTACCTGTACCGCTACCGTCACGATCAGCGACCGCTGCAAGAGGCCGAGGGCGCGTTCGTGCTCTGCGGGTTCCTCATGGCGCTGGCCACCCACCAGCTGGGCCGGACCAGCGAGGCCGTCGGCTGGTTCGAGCGCCACCGGGGCGCCTGCGGCCCGCCCGCGCTGTTCACCGAGGAATACGACACCCACCAGCACCAGCTGCGCGGCAACCTGCCCCAGTCGTTCGTGCACGCGGCGATGTTCGAGTCGGCGGCCCGGCTGGCCCGCCCCTGGGACGCAACGCTGACCCTGACCGGCCTGCAACCACCGCGCCGGCCAGCCACGTATTCAGCGTGAGGGCGTTCAGTCCGGCCCGGCCACAGACGGCCCCGGCCGGGACCAGGATTCCTTCCGGAGGGGCGCTGGTCAGCGTATTCTTCATCCCGCCCCACCTGGCAGCAGGTGCCTCATACCCGCGCGAGGGAGGTAGATCCGCGATGGACAACCGTCATCCCGCCTGCGACGACCGTCATCCCGCTTATGACAATGGGGTATTGCGGATCACCGAAACCGCCGGCCCGGCCGGACTGGCGATTACCGGGGAGATCGACGAGGCGACCTACCCCGCCCTGGTGACCACGCTGCACGACATCGCCGAGAGGCATCACGAGTTTCACCTCGATCTGAGCGGGGTGAGTTACTGCGACCTGGCCGGGCTGCGGGCCATAGTGCGGCTGGCGGACGACGGCCAAGCGGGTCCGGTGCGGCGTGTCCTGCTGCACAACGTGCCGCACCACATGCGGGTGGCGCTGGCCGTCACCGGCTGGGACGCGCTCCCAGGGCTGGCCGTCGAACCCCTGCCGTCGTAGCCGGGCCCGGCAGCGGTCAGCCGGGCCAGGCTGAGCCCTGTGCCGAGCGGCGCCGCAGATCGTTGCGCACGTCGGCGCCCAGCCGGCGGGTCTCCCGGCGGTTCAGCATCGCCCCGGCGGCGGCGCCGGTCAGCAGCGGCCCCAGGGACACGGCGCTCCGGCCAGCCCGGGCCAGGAGCCGCCGCTCCAGCTGCCGGCGCAGCGGGGACCCCACCGCCAGCGCCAGGCCTCCGGGTACCAGGGCCACGCCGCGCCGGTGTGCCCAGGCCACGACGTAGGCCAGCATGCGCTCGGGGGCCGAGCCCGGGGCGCGCATCCCGTAGACCTCGTGCAGCTCGGCCACCAGCTTCAGCTCGATGCCGACGACCGCCACAGTCTCGAACGCCACCTCCACCGGGGCCGACGGCAGCGGCAGCAGCATGGCCGCGCCGACCGCCGCGCCCACCGACGCGGAAGCCCGGGACGCCCCCCGGATCAGCTGGTCCGCGAGCTCTTCGGGGCCGAGGCCGGGAAACTGGGCGCGAAGCTTCTGCTGATCGCGGACGGGCAGCCGGGGAGCCATCGCCAGCACCTGGGAGGTCAGCCACCGGCCACCCGAGGTCGCGCCGGACCAGCCCGCGCGGCTGCCCCGGCGGGCGAGCCGGGAGGTGGCCGCCAGCGCCCGGCGGCGCCGGGTCAGGCCGTGGTCCTCGCTGATCTCGCCGACGAACTCGGCTATCTCCCCGGGCGTCGCGGGCTGGCCGGTCAGCTCGGCGGGCTCGCCGTCGCGTCCGGCGCCTTCGGTGGTCTTGTCCACGACATCCAGCTACCCGCGGCTGGGCCCACTACGCGCGGGTACTGACCCGCCATGACACAGTTCGGGTACACGGCCCTGTGCGAGCAGACCCCGGTCCGGCAGCTGGTGAGCGACCTCCAGTCGGCTGAGCAGGCCGGATTCGACTTCTCGGTCATGTCCGATCATTACTTTCCCTGGCTCGAGGACCAGGGTCATTCGGGGTACACGTGGGCGGTGCTCGGGGCGGCCGCGCAGGCCACCCACCGGCTGCCGCTGATGACCATGGTGACCTGCCCCACGTTCCGTTATCACCCCGCGGTGGTGGCCCAGAAGGCAGCGACCGTCGGCGTACTGTCCGGCGGCCGGTTCACCCTGGGGCTGGGTGCCGGCGAGAACCTCAACGAGCACGTGGTCGGCGGCGGATGGCCCAGCGCGCGGGTCCGCCACGAGCGGCTGGCCGAGGCCATCCGGATCATCCGGCATCTGTTCACCGGCGACTACGTGAACTTCAGCGGCCAGCACTTTCAGGTGGAACGGGCCAAGCTCTACGACCTGCCGGACTCCCCGGTACCGATCGGGATCGCCGCCTCGGGCACCGAGTCCGCGGAACTGGCCGCCGAGCAGGGCGACGGCCTGATCGCCAGCGAGCCGGACGCGTCGCTGGTCCAGGACTTCGATCAGGCCGGAGGGACCGGCAAGCCGAAGTACGGGCAGCTGGCGGTCTGCTACGACCCGGACGTGCGGGCCGCCCGAGCCCGGGCCCGGCGGCTATGGCGGTGGGCGGCGCCCGGCTGGCCCGTGACGTCGGAGCTCCCTGAGCCGCGGGCGTTCGACGCCGCGTCCAGCCAGGTCCGTGAGGCGGACATCGCCGCGCTGGTGCCGTGCGGACCCGATCCGGCGGTGCACGTCACCGCGGCGCGGCAGTTCGCCGAGGCGGGCTTCACGCATCTGGCCCTGGTCCAGGTGGGCGGCGAGCAGCAGGGGCAGTTCATCGCGTGGGCCGAGGAGGAATTGCTCCCGGCCCTGCGGGCGGCCGGCTAACGGGCAGGGTCCGGCGTCACCGCGGGACTACGTCCTTCGGGTGCGGCCGGAGGCTGGCGGGGCGGACCACGGGCGGCCGGCGGGCGGTCATGGCCGGCGTTCCTTAAGGTCGCGGGCGAGCTGCTCGAGCACCGGCAGCGCGGCGTCCAGGACATCCCGCTCGTCCGCGCCGAGATGCTCGATCAGCTGGCTGAGCGCGTCCGTGCGCTCCGCCCTGATCCGCTCGTGCAGCCGCCGTCCGGCGGGGGTGGCGTCAACCAGGGCCGCCCGCCGGTCCCGCGGATCGGGCCGCCGGGCCAGCAGCCCGGCGTCTTCCAGCCGCCACACCACCCGGGAGAGCATGGTCGGGTTCATGCCCTCTTCGCGAGCCAGCCAGGACAGGCCCACCGGCCCGTGGCGGGCCGTGGTGGCGAGCACGGTGGCCTCGGTCAGGGTCAGGTCCGCACCGACCCGGGTCGGCCGGATCCGCCGGCCGAGACGGCCGACCGCCGTGCGCAGCCGGGCCGCGGTCTCGGTCCTGGCCTCGGCGTCACCGGCGAGCGCCGCCGGGGTCCCGTTCTGGGCCTGGCCGCCGGCAGCTGTCACGGGCCGCACCTTTCGCCGCCACATAGTTGCTATATAGCAAAGACTTTAGCTGGTGACCGGACCGGCCCGGGACAGCGCCTGACGCCGGCCGCGGCCTAAGGCAGGGCCGGGGCAGGCGGGTGTGACCACGCCAGGCGCGGGCATGCCAGCAGCAGGGCAGGGAGGTGACCAGTGCCCGGAAAGCTCACCCCGTACCAGCGCAAGCGTGACTTCAGCCGGACACCCGAACCAGCCGGGCAGGCGGCGGGCGGGACGGCGGACCACGGCGGGCCGCGGTTCGTCGTGCAACGGCACCGGGCCCGCCGGCTGCACTACGACCTCCGCTTCGAGATCGGTGGCGTCCTGGTCAGCTGGGCGGTGCCCAAGGGCCCTACCCTCGACCCGGACATCAGGCGGATCGCGGTGCACGTGGAAGACCACCCTCTGGAGTACCTCGACTTCGAGGGCGTCATCCCGCGGGGCGAGTACGGCGGCGGGGACGTGATCGTGTGGGACCGCGGCACCTGGGAGCCGCACGCCACCGACGACCCAGCCGCCGCGGTCGAGGCGGGCGAGTTCCACGCCGACGTGTACGGGGAAAAACTGCGCGGCCGGCTCATCCTGGTGCGCACCGGCGGCCCGGACTCCGACCAGTGGCTGCTGATGCACAAGCACGACGAGTACGCGGTGAAAGGCTGGGACCCCGAGGACTTCCCGGCCTCGGTGCTCAGCGGGCGCACCAACGACCAGGTCAAGGCCGACCCGGCCCGGATGTGGCGCTCGGACCTGCCCCCCTCGCAAGCGTCGGTGACGCTGCGCCGCCCGTCAGACGGACCGCCGGGTCCCCCGGCGGGGCCCCAGCCGGACAGCCCGGCAACCGGGCCCAGCCCTGACGAGCTGGCCGCCCTGGACGCGCTCGGCGCCGGCGGCAGCTGGCACGTGTTCGGCCGCGACCTGCGGCTGACCAACCTGGACAAGGTCTTGTTTCCCGGCCGCCCGGGTGAGGAGCCGGCCAGCAAGCGGGATCTGGTCCGCTACGCGGCGCAGATCGCCCCTGTGGTCCTGCCTTACCTGGCCGGCCGCGCGCTGAACATGCGCCGCTTCCCGGGGGGCGCCGACACCCAGGGCTTCTGGCACAAGCAACTGCCCGATCACGCTCCCGGGTGGCTGCCCCGCTGGCACAACCTCGAAGGCCGGCCCGGACAAGACCACGACCTACCTGGTCGTGGACGAGCCGGCCGCGCTGATCTGGGCGGCCAACTTCGGCGCCCTGGAGTGGCACGCCTGGACCGCGCGGACCGACCATCCGGATCAGCCCAGCTACGCCCTGGTCGACATCGACCCCGGCCCGGCCACCTCGTGGGACGAGGTGCTGGTGCTGGCCCGGCTGCACCGCACCGCCCTGGACCACCTCGGGGTGCGGGGCCAGCCCAAGCTGACCGGCCGGCGGGGCATCCAGATCTGGATCCCGGTCGCCCCCGGGACTGGCTTCGAGGAGACCCGGGCCTGGGTGGAGCAGCTGTCCCGGGCCATCGGCGCGGTCGTGCCGCAGATAGTCAGCTGGAAGTGGGACGTGCGTGAGCGGGGCGGGCTGGCCCGGCTCGACTACACGCAGAACACCAGCAACAAGACCCTGGTCGCGCCCTACAGTCCGCGGGCCGCCGCCGGGGCGCCGGTGTCCACCCCCCTGGAGTGGGACGAGCTGGACGACCCGGCGCCGCGGCCCGACGCGTTCACGATCCGTACCGTCCCGGACCGGGTGGCCCGGCTCGGTGACCCGTTCCGGACCGTGCTGGGCCCCGGCCAGGTGCTCCCGCCCATCAGCTAGCGGGCCGGGCTGGGCCGCCCACCCAGGGGCGGCCCGGCGGCCCCGCTCAGCCAGTCACCGTGCCTGACCCGGTGGCGATCGCGAAGATGTGCATCGCGTTCACCCCGTTACCGACGCCGCTGCTCACCGTGGGCAGGGTCACCGACGACACCGTCTTGCCCTTGTCCAGCGGCACGGAGGCGTAGTAGACGCTGACCGGGTGGGCGGTCTGCGTGCTGCTGGAGAAGTTCCAGCTGGACGTGGTGGCGGCCACCTGGTCCCCGCTGACGGCGGCGTTGTTGTACCAGTCGGCCATGCTCAGGCTGAACGTCTGCGTGCTGCCGTCGGTGTAGGTGATCGTGCCGTTGCCGGACGCTTCGCCGAATCCGGCGGCGCCCAGGAAGCCGAGTTCGGTCCCGGATCCGGACACGTCGATGATCTGCCCGTCCGCGATCACGTTGTCCGGCCCGCCCGTCGCGGGCCAGGTGAAGGTGGTCCCGTCCACGGTGACCTGCCCCGGGCTCAGTGCGTTCGGGGTGGCCGCCGCCAGCGCCTGGGCCGAGAAGCTCTCCCCTGTGCCGTCGAAGTCGGCCGCGGCCGGGTCGGAGTTGTCGCTGATGCCCACGTTGTCGTAGGCCGCGGCCACGGATGAGTACGGGGCGCCCACCGTCGGCGTCCCCGACCCGGTGGCCATGGCGAAGATGTGCATCGCCGTCGTGCCGCCCGCGGTGCTGAGGGTGGGCAGCGTGACCGACGCCACGGTCTTCCCCTTGGCCAGCGGCACCGAGGCGAAGTACAGGCTTACCGGGTGCGCGCCCAGGGGGTTGGTCTGGAAGTTCCAGCTCGACGTGGTGGTGAGGAGCTGGTTCCCGACCGCGGGCGCGTTGGCGTACCAGTCGGCCATGTTGAGCGAGGTCGAGGTGGTGCTGCCGTCGGTGTAGTGGACGGTCACCGTGCCGGTGGCCGTGCCGTTCTGGCTGGACCCCAGGAAGCCCAGGTCAGTCCCGGACCCCGACAGCGCGATGGTCTGACCGGCGGCCACTACGTTGTCCGGCGTCCCCGCGGCGACGTTCGGCCAGGTGAAGGTGGTCCCGCCGATCGTGACCTTGGTGCCGGGGGTCAGGGCGGTCGGGGTGCCCGCGGCCAGCGCCTGCGCCGAGAAGCTGTCCCCGGAGCCGTCGTAGTCGGCCGCGCTCTCGTCGGCGTTGTCGCTGATCCCGGTGTTGTTGTAGGCCGCGCTCAGCGAGGCGGCGGCGACCGCGACCGTCGTGGACGCCTCGACCAGGCTGGGACTCCCGCCGGGGCCGCCCGGGGCGGTCACCTCGGCGGTGAGGGTGACGGTGCCGGGCTGGGCCGCCGCGGGCACCCGGACCCGGACGTTCCGGGTGACGGTCTGGCCCGGGCCCACGGTGACCGGGGCCGGGCTGGCCACGGACCACCCGTCCGGCGCATCCAGGCTGAACCGCGCGTTCGGCAGGGCGTAGTCACCGTGGTTCACCAGGGTGACGCTCACCGTGACGGTGCTGCCCGCCGACACCGTGGACGGCGCACTGACGGTGGCGTACCGGGCGCCCACGGAGCGGGTGACGGCGAAGCCCCCGCGCAGCGGCAGCCCGGCCAGGGCTGAGGAGTCGCCCACGTAGACGCCGTATCGCCCGTCCGGCAGCACCCACCCGCTGGCCGCACTGTCCCAGTAGGAGAGGTCGTGGCCGGTGAGGTTGAAGCGCACCGTGGTGGACTGCCCCGGCTGCAGGGTGACCTTCTGGAAGCCCTTCAGCTGGCGCGGCGGCTCGCTGGCCGACGCCGGATCGCCCAGGTAGAGCTGGGCCACGTCCGATCCGGCTACCTTCCCGGTGTTGGTCACCGTCGCGGACACCGTGACCTGGCGGCTCGATTGGCCATCGCACCGGCAACTCGTCGGCCCCGGGTTCGACGAGCTGTTTTGCACCTGCTGCGGGGTGATCGCCAGATGGCTGTAGGAGAAATTGGTGTACGAGAGGCCATATCCGAATGGGAACATCGGCGTCTCATTGCTGGCGTCGTAATAGCGGTAGCCGACGTTGATCCCCTCGGAATACTGCACCTCGCCATTGACCCCCGGGAACTGGGCCGGGCTGGACGCGGGCACCTGGGACAGGTCTTCAGGGAAGGTCACGGGCAGGTGGCCGGACGGGTCGACCTGGCCGAAAAGCACCGACGCGAGCGCGGTCCCGTTGCTCTCTCCCGGGTACCAGGCGTCCACCACCGCGGCCGCCTGGCTCAGCCAGGGCATGACCACCGGGGCGCCGGCGTCCACGACCACCACGGTGTGCGGGTTGGCCGCAGCCACCGCCGAGATCAGCTCGTTCTGGGCCGAGGGCAGGTTGAGGCTGGCCCGGTCGGCCGCCTCCGACTCGGTGTCGTCGGACACCACGACGACCGCGGACGAGGCCGACTTGGCCGCGGCGACCGCCTGGCTGATGTCGGGCGCCAGGTCGGACGGGGTAGCCCAGCTCAGGTTGGCGGACGGGCCGCCCCCGCTCAGTTGCAGGGCGTAGGTCTGGCCCGCCTTCAGGTCGACGCCCACCGAGTAGGTGGACACCGGCGGGGTCCCCGGGTTGGCCAGGATGGTCTTGCCGTCGAGGGACAGGTTGGTGACCGTGTAGCTGCCGGGGTTCTGGAACGCCAGCACGTAGGTCCCGGTCTCCGGGGCGGTGAGCGTGCCGGTGTAGGTCCCGCCGTACCCGGTGGACGCGTAGGCCGGGCTGAGCGCGGAATCGGGGATGGGCGTCAGCGACGTGTCCGTGGGCAGGCCCGGCGTGTACGAGACGGTGGTGCCCGACCCGGCGGCGGCCTGGATGCCCTGCAGCGGGGTGACCTGGAACGGGGAGGTGACGTAGGCGCTGCCGCCTCCGGTGTCCGCCGGCGCCGCGGACGCCGCGGGACCGATCACCGCGACCGATCCGCCGCCACTGGCCTTCAGTGGCAGCGTGGCGCCGCTGTTCTTGAGCAACACCGTGCCTGCCTCGGCGACCGCGGTCGAGGTGGCCTGATGGGCCGGGGTGGTGACGGTCGCGGCGGTGGTGCCGGTCGGCGGGTTGTTGAACTCGTTGAAGCGGAACAGCTCGAACAGGACGCGGGACACCATGTCGTTCAGGGTGGCCATGCTGACCTGGCCCGACTGCACGGCGGCCTGCAGCGCGGGACCGTAGAACACGGCGCTGGGCATCTCCTGGTCGTTGCCCGCGTCGGCCGACCCCACCGTGGAGTGGGTGGCTCCGTAGTCCGACGTCACGAAGCCCGGGTAGGCCCAGTTCTGGTCGAGCGTGGTGTGCAGCAGGTAGTCGTTCTGGCACGCGAACTGGCCGTTGATGGAGCTGTAGGCGCACATCACCGAGGAGGCGTGGGCCTGCTGCGTGGCGGCCCAGAAGGCGGGCAGGTAGATCTCGTGCTCGGCCCGCTGGCTGACGATCGCGTCGTCGGCGGCGGTGTTCCGGCTGGTCTCCTGGTTGTACACGGCGTAGTGCTTGACCTGGGACATCTCTCCCTGGCTCTGCACCCCGTCGATCTCGGACACCGCCATCGCGGAGTTCAGGTAGGGGTCCTCGGTGAAGGCCTCGAACGAGCGCCCCCAGCGCGGGTCGCGGTCGATGTTGACCGTCGGCCCCAGGTTGACCATGGCGCCCTTGCCGTGTTCCTCCGACCCGACGACCTTCCCGTACTGGCTGGCCAGGGACGGGTCCCAGGCGGCCGCCAGGGACACCGCCGAGGGGAGCTGGGTGACGCCGGTCAGGCCGTCGCCCACCCCGAGCGGGCCGTCTTCCTCGCCCATGGCCGGGACGCACAGGCTCGGGATCGCCGAGATGTAGAAGACGTACGGCTCGCTGGTGCCCGCTCCGGTGACCATGTTGATCTTGTCGGCCAGGGTCATCTTGGCCATCAGCATCTTCAGCCGCTGGCTGACCGGCAGCGACTGGTTCAGCCAGGGGCAGGACGAGGAGCCCGCGCCTGACCTGGCCGCGGCCGAGTGGGCCGACGCCAGGCCGGCCGAGGCTGAGCCGGCGGAGGCCGCGCGGGCCGGAGCGGGGCTGGCCGTGGCCAGCCCGACGGACACCAAAACGGCCACGAACGCGGCAGCCGCCGCCATTGCTGGCCGGCGCCGTATGCGTGAACTGCGGATAAGCGTCATAGCACGGCCTCCATTGCCCGCAGCAAAATCGCGGCCGGTCCCACCCGGGGCGAGCATTCCGCTGCCCATGCCGCACTGAATAGTGAAACCCCGGCCGCCCCGGGATGCCAAGAGCCTTTCGGAGCAATAATTCGTAAAGGCCGTCCCGGGGAACGTCCTGCCGCAGGTGCCCGCGCCCATCGAATGGCACGAGCTGGAGGATCCGCTGCTGCGGCCGGATGGGATCGCCGATCCGGGACGTGCCGGGCCGGCTGGCCCGGATCGGCGATCCCTTCCGCACCGGGGAGGACCTGAACCAGGTCCTCCCCGATCAGCTAGCCACGGTGAACCCGCCGTGCAACGGCAGCCCGGCCAGGGCCGAGGAGTCGCCCAGGTAGACACCGAACTGGCCGGCCGGGACCACCCACCGGTTCGCGGCGCTGTTCCAGTAGGACAGGTCGTGGCCGTTCAGGCTGAAGCGCACGGTGGCGGACTGCCCGGGCCGGAGGGTGACCTTCTGGAAGCCCTTCAGCTGCCGGGGTGGCTCGGTGGCGGCCGCCGGATCGCTCAGGTACAGCTGGGCGACGTCGGCCCCGGCCACCCGGCCGGTGTTAGTGACGGTCGCGGAGACCGCCACCTGCTGGCCTGCCTGGCGGGTGATCCTCAGGTCGCTGAACCTGAAGCTGGTGTAGGACAGCCCGTAGCCGAACGGGAACAAGGGCGTCTCATGGTTGGCGTCGTAGTAGCGGTACCCGACGTTGATCCCCTCGGAGTACAGCACCTTGCCGTTCACCCCCGGGAACTGGGCGGGGGTGGACGCGGGGACCTGGGACAGGTTCGCGGGGAAGGTGACCGGGAGATGGCCGGACGGGTCCACCGCGCCGAAGAGGACCGCCGCGAGCGCGGTCCCGTTGCTCTCGCCCGGGTACCAGGCGTCCACGACGGAGGCCACCTGGCTGAGCCAGGGCATGGCCACCGGGGCGCCCGCGTTCACGACCACCACGGTGTGCGGGTTGGCCGCGGCCACCGCCGAGATCAGCTCGTTCTGCGCCGAGGGCAGGTTCAGGCCGGGCCGGTCGGCGGCCTCGGTCTCGGTGTCGTCGGAGACCACGACGACCGCGGACGACGCCGACTTGGCCGCGGCGACCGCCTGGCTGATGCCGGGCGCCAGGTCAGACGGGGTGGCCCAGCTCAGGTTGGCCGACTCGCCGCCGCCCGACAGCTGCAGCGTGTAGGTCTGGCCCGCCACCAGGTTCACGCCCACCGAGTACGTGGACACCGGCGGGGTGCCCGGGTTGGCCAGGAGTTCCTTGCCGTCCAGGGACAGGTTCACCGAGGAGTAACAGCCGCACGGGTTTTCGAAGGCCAGCACGTAGGTGCCGGTCTCCGGGGCGGTCAGGGTGCCGGTGTAGGTCCCGCCGAAGCCGGTGGGCGCGTAGGCCGGGCTGAGCGCCGAGCCGGGGATGGGCGTCAGCGACGTGTCGGTGGGCAGGCCCTGGGTGTACGAGACGCTGGTCCCGGTCCCGGCGGCGGCCTGGATGCCCTGCAGCGGGGTGACGTGGAACGGGGCGGTGACGTAGGCGCTGCCGCCGCCGGTGTAGGTGGGCGAGGCCGAGGCGGCCGGCCCGATCACCGCGACCGATCCGCCGCCGGCTGCCTTCAGGGGCAGCGTGCCGCCGCTGTTCTTCAGCAGCACCGTGCCCGCCTCGGCCACGGCGGCCGAGGTGGCCTGGTGCGCCGGGGTGGTGACGGTCGCGCTGGTCGTCCCGGTGGGCGGGTTGTTGAACTCGTTGAACCGGAACAGCTCGGTCAGGATGCGGGACACCATGCCGTTCAGCGTGGCCATGCTGACCTGGCCCGCCTGCACGGCGGCCTGCAGCGCGGGCCCGTAGTACACGGCGCTGGGCATCTCCTGGTCGTTGCCGGCGTCCGCTGAGGCGACGGTGGAGTGGGTCGCGCCGTAGTCCGAGGTCACGAAGCCCGGGAACTTCCAGCGCTGGTCGAGGGTCTGGTGCAGCAGGTAGTCGTTCTCGCAGGCGTACTGGCCGTTGATGGTGCTGTAGGAGCACATCACCGAGGAGGCGTGGGCCTGCTTGGTGGCGGCCCAGAACGCGGGCAGGTAGATCTCGTGCTCGGCCCGCTGGCTGATGATCACGTCATCGGCCGGTGTGTTCCGGTTGGTCTCCTGGTTGTACACGGCGAAGTGCTTGACCTGGGACATCTCCCCCTGGCTCTGCACCCCGTCGATGTCCGACACGGTCAGCGCGGCGTTGAGGTACGGGTCCTCGGTGTAGGCCTCGAACGAGCGCCCCCAGCGCGGGTCGCGGTCGATGTTCACGGTCGGGCCCAGGTTGACCATGGCGCCCTTGCCGCGCTCCTCCGACCCGACGACCTTCCCGTACTGGCTGGCCAGGGCCCGGTCCCAGGTGGCGGCCAGGGAGACCGCGGACGGCATCTCGGTGACGCCGGTGAGGCCGTCGCCCACCCCGACCGGCCCGTCTTCCTCGCCCATGGCCGGGATGCACAGGCTCGGGATCGCGGAGATGTAGAAGACGTACGGCTGGCTGGTGCCCGCCCCGGTGACCATGTTGATCTTGTCGGCCAGGGTCATCTTGGCCATCAGCATCTTCAGCCGCTGGCTGACCGGCAGGGACTGGTTCAGCCAGGGGCAGGAGGCGGACGAGGCAGCCGTCCGGGCCGCGTCGTGCGTGGCGGAGCGCGCCGAAGAGCGAGCCGGCCGACGCGGAGGCGGCCGTGGCCAGCCCGGCGGGCAGTAAGACGGCCAGGAACGCGGCAGCCGCCATTCCTGGAAGGCGCTTGGTGCGTGAACCGCGGATACTCGTCATAGCACGGCCTCCATTGCCTGCAGACGGTCGCGGCCGGTCCCACCCGGGGCGAGCACTTTCGCCCGTGCCGCAGTGATCAGTCAAACCCTGGATTCGCCGGAATGCCAAGGGCCCCGCAGGGCAATAATTCGTAAAGGCCGCGGATCCGCCTGTCCCCCGTCCCGGGCCGCGCCCGGCAAATTGGCCACCGGCAGGCCGGTGACCGGCGACGATAAGAGCGTTATCTAACGCAGGCCCGCGAAGAGGTCGTCTTCGGGCAGCGGGGCCCCGGTCGAGTCCATCGCCCGGATGAAGCTCTCCTCGCCGAACACCCGCTCGCCGAGCTCGGGCGGGATCTTGCTGAACCAGGACTCGCTGATCTGGCTGGCGTGCGCCATCAGCGCGGCCTGCTTGCGGGCCAGCACCGGGCGGATGTCGATGGTGGTCGTGATGCGCTGCTCGGAGGCTTCCATCTGCTGCTGCGTCTCGGGGCTGATGTCGTCCCGGCCGGGCACGTCCGCACCGGCCTCCCGGAGCGCGGTCCACAGTTCCCGCCACTTGCTGACCGGCATCGCGGTCAGGTACAGCTTCGCCGGGATCCCGGTGAGCCGCACCGCCTCGGCCGCGCCGAGGCTGGCGTGCACATGGTCGGGATGCTCGTAACCGCCTTCCGGGTCGTAGGTGACCACGACCTGCGGCCGGTACCGCTCGATCAGGCCGCCGATCCGGGCCGCGACGTCGGCCAGCGGCACGTTGCAGAACGCGTTCGGCCGGCTTCTTGTAGTCCCACTCCACCATCCCGGAGTCGTGGTAGCCGAGCAGTTCGAGGTCGGTGACCCCCAGGAGCTTGGCGGATTCCCTGAGCTCGGCCAGCCTGATCTCGGCCACTTCCTGCTCGTCGTGACCCTCCTCGCCGGGCTTGATCCCGCCGGGAGCGTCCCCGAACTCGCCGTTCGTGCAGGTGACGACGACCGTGCGGACGCCCTCGGCCGAGTATCTGGCCAGGACTCCCCCGGTGCTGGAGGCTTCGTCGTCGGGATGCGCGTGCACTGCCATCAGGGTGAGGTTGTCGGCCATGGCACCAGCCTGCCTGACCGTGGCCGGCCCGGCAGGCCGGCCCGCCCCTTTCAGCCCGCCGCGTAACTGCGCCCCCGGCGGGTCGCGTCCCGGGGCCCCGGGCGCCGGCCGGCTTAACCCCGTTCGTGGCTACGCGCGTGGCCGGCCCGACTATCGTTATGGCCCGGTCCGCGGACCAGTCGTCTGCGGCAGACCAGCGGGAAAGGCCGTCCATGAGCCACGGCAGCATGCGCCGGACCAAGCGGCGGTCCCTGATCATCGTGGTGGCCGTGATCGCGGCCGTCGTGGTGGCGACCGGCGCGGCGGGCGGCTACGTCGTGCTGACCCGCACCCAGGGCAGCCCGCAGCAGACCGCGGCCAGCTACCTGCGGGACTGGCAGCAGGGCAGCTACGCGGCGATGGGCAAAGTCAGCGTGAACGTGCCGGGCGGCGGCCTGGCCACCCCGCTGCGCCAGACCTCGCAGCAGCTCGGCCTGCGCAGCATCCACCTCCACCTCGGCCGGGTCACGGTGAGCGGCGGATCGGCCCGGGCCCGCTTCACGGCCACCGCCGATCTGGCCAGCGGGCACACCTGGACCTATCCGGGGCAGCTTCAGCTCGTCGTCCGGAACCGGCACTGGTGGGTGAACTGGAGCCCGTCCGCCATCTACCCCGGGCTCCGGGCGGGTGAGCGGTTCGTGCTGAGTGCCACCTGGCCGGCCCGCGCCGCGGTGCTGGCCGCCGACGGCACCGCGCTGAGCTCTCCCGCGGTGATCGCCCAGTCGGGTTCCATCGCGCTGCTCACCGGTACCGTGGTCGCCGCCACGAAGGCCCAGGCCAAAGCGCTCGGCGCCCCCTACCAGGCGGGCGACCTGGTCGGCCAGGGCGGCATCGAGCAGGCCTACCAGGCTCAGCTCGCGGGCAAGCCGTCGCAGACCATCCAGGTCGAGGGACCCGGCAAGCGGGTCGACGCGACGGCCGCCCGCTTCGCGGCCACGCCGGGCAAGCCCGTGCAGACCAGCCTCGACATGCAGGACCAGATGGCCGCGTCGGCGGCCGTGTCAGCCGCCCGCACCTCCAAGCCCATCGACCTGGTGGCCATCCAGCCGTCCACCGGCAAGGTGCTGGCCGTGGTGGAGCGCCCGGGCGGGTTCGACCGGGCCCTGGCCGGCATCTTCCCGCCCGGCTCGACCTTCAAGGTGATCACCGCCTCGGCGCTGGCGCAGGGCGGGATGCGGCCGGCCAGCACCGTGCAGTGCCCCAGCCAGGTCACGATCGGCGGCCGCACCTTCCACAACGACGACAACGAGCACCTGGGCACGACCAGCCTGCAGACGGCGTTCGCGGTGTCCTGCAACTCGACCTTCGCCATGCTCGCCTACCAGCGGCTGGGTGGTTCCTCGCTCGCGTCGATGGCCGCGAGGTTCGGCTTCAACACCACCGCGAACCTGGGCATCCCCGCCACGCTCGGCAAGTTCACCACCCCGCACCAGCCGGTCGACCTGGCCGCCGACGCCTTCGGCCAGGGGACCGACCTGGTCAACCCGCTCAGCCAGGCCAGCGTGGCCGCGGCCATCGCGGACGGCACCTGGCGCTCCCCGGTCCTGGTGACCAGCCCGGCAGCCCCGGCAGTCCAGCTCGCCGCGCAAGATCAGCGCCAGCATTCTGGGCACCCTGCGGCCCATGATGCGGGCGGTGGTGACCAGCGGCACCGCCGCCGGGGTCGGGTTCCCGGCCGGTGTCTACGGCAAGACCGGCACCGCCCAGTACGGCACCGGCAGCCACTCCCACGGCTGGTTCATCGGCTACCGCGGCGATCTGGCCTTCGCGGTCCTGGTCGAGGGCGGCGGCCTCGGCGCCGACAGCGCCGGGCCGGTGGCCAACGCTTTCCTGCGCAAGCTCTGACCAGCCGCGTCCGCTAGCCCTGCTGGGTGCCCGGCGCGGCGTAGGTCACGGTGACCCGCTGGAAGCCCAGCGAGTGCATCATCCCGGTGAGCATGCCGGTCGTGTTGCTCTGCGCCTCAGCCAGCAGCGGGCTCTGCCGCGCCGCGGTCTGGATCTTCTGCTGGGCCAGGACGTAGACCTGCTGCTGGCTGTTCGGGTTGCCGGAGAAGAAGTTCCCGATCCGGTTCAGCAGCCCCTGCTGCTGGGCGAAGACGTAGGACTGCTTCACGTTGAGCACGGCGGGCTCGAGCTGGGCCCGGGGCAGCCGGATCGTGACCGCCGTCCGGTTGGCCGACACCTGGATGGCCGGGCCCTTCAGCCGCCCGAAGTCGACGTACGCGATCTCGCTGCCCTGGCCGACGAACAGCGTCTGGCTGCCTTCCAGGAAGGCCGGCAGCAGGTTCGCCTTCTGGGTCAGGTTCACCACGACCTGGAACGAGCCGCTGGCCGCCTGGTAACGGCTCAGGGCCGTGATCGACTTGAGCAGCACCGGCTGGCTGCGGACGGAGGTGGTCTCCCCGAACGGGTTGTGCAGCCGGGGCAGCAGGCTCACCGCGGACAGCACGACGAGCAGCACCGCGACGGCCACGATGGCGACCGCGCCCGCCATCAGCTTCCCGGCCATCGCCGCGGCCGCGTACGCGCACGAGCTGCGGTTCGGTGTCTCGGTCCTGCTGCGTGGGCGTGCTCCGTACCATGGTCCCTCCAACCTCCCGGTCGACCCCTGCGGGTCAGGCCGGCGCGGTAGCCGCGCGGACCTTGCCCGGTCCCAGTACCCCAGCGTGACCAAGACATTCCGCTACGCCCGCGGATCGGGAAGAATGAGCCAGCAGGTGCAGGCCGGATCGTGGGTGGCGGTGGTGCAGGGTGAGCTGGAGCAGACGCAGGAGGCGGCCCAGGCGGGTCCGGCGCCGGAGGCTGGGCCGGGCGGGATGCCTGCTCTGGGTAGTCGCCGCGATCCTGGTCCTGCTGCTGCTGTCGCTGCTGTTCGGTGGCTTCCGGGTGGGCAGCAAGCAGGGCCTGGGGAGCCCCGGGACGGGCGTGGTCCCGGCGGCGGCCGCGGGGGCGGCCTACCAGCCGTAGATGCGCACCGGCAGCTCGTGGGCAGGTACCTGGTCGGGGCCGGGATAGGTCACCATCACGACCGTGTCGTCCGGGTCATGGCCTTCCACCAGCTTCACCCCGCCGCTGCTGCGCGTGTCGCGGTGCGCGGAGCGCGCCTTCAGCACCCGCTCGCACCGCTCGAAGTCCCCGGCTCCGTCGGCGGTCCAGATCACGTACTGCAGGCCGACGCCGCCGAGGGGATGGCCCGCGTTGGCGCCCATGGCGCGCAGGAACAGCTGCGTCCCGCCCGGGCTGACCAGCAGCGCGGCGGTGGGGCTCTGGTCAGCGACCCGCATCGCGAGAAGCTCGGTATAGAAGCTGACCGAGCGGTCCAGTTGCTGCACGAACATGACAGCTGAGCCGATCCGGGTGCCGTGCGCCATCCGCTGACCTTCCAATCCCGCTAGCTGGGACTGACTGTCCCCCCAGAACCCCAGCTAACCGTACGAGCGCGCGGCCCGGCCCACCACTTACCGCTATCTGGCTCAGGCCGGCCGCCACCGGCCGGCCCGGCCCTGCCGGGCGCCCGGCCTGGCCCAGCGCCGGGTCACCGACCGGCGTGACCGTCCCGGTGCAGCCAGGCCAGCAGCTCCGGCGGGGCCAGCTGGGCCGCCCGGGCCTGGTAGCCGGCCAGCTCAGCCGCGCTGAGCTCCTCGCGGCCAGCCCCCGAGACCCCGCGGCGGAAGAACGCCCTGGCGTCCTTGATGATCACCGGCGGCCCGGTCAGCCGCTCGGCGTTGGCCCGCATGTGGCCGAACGTGGCCGCCTGCACCAGGCTGGGCCAGGCCTCCGGGGGCACGCCGATCCCCAGGCGTCCCGCGAGGCGGCGCATTTCCCCGTCGAGATCGGCGGACAGGTCCTCGTAGTGCACGAGCACGACGTTGGCTGGTCGCGCCGGGCCCAGGCGTCGGCGAGGTGCCACATCACCCCGGGCAGCGAGTCCATCCGCTGCCGGGGCGTGGTGTCCTCGTGGATCCAGCTGATCAGCCAGTCGTGCAGCGGCGGCCGCGGTGGCGGCGGCTCGCTGGGCTCGGGCTGGCCGGTGAGCTGCCGTAGCCGGGCCCGGTCGATGTTGTTGCCCTGGTGGTAGAGGGACACGGCCATGTCGAGCGGATGCCTGGCCACCACGACGTAGGTCGCCCGGGGGTCGATGGGAATCCCGTCCAGCGGCGTGTGCGTCTTGATGAACCGGCGGTGCTGCTGCGCGGCGAGCCCGGCGAACCTCTCGTCGCGCGAGATCAGCAGCCGGTCCAGCCAGGGCGACAGCTCCGGCAGCGTGCCGGGCAGCTCCGCGGTCTGGAAGATCAGCAGCGCGCAGATCATCTGCATCCAGGTGGTCCCGCTCTTGGACCGGGTGCTGATCACGATGTCGCCGTCCCGGAACGGGAACCCGGACCACCGTCCGCTGTCCTCCTCGTCCGACTGGTAGCGAACTGGGGCGTCGGGCATCCGCCGATCCTAGCCGGGCACCCGACAATATAGGAGTTGACTTATATAAGTGGCAGCTGTAATTCTGGGCTGGTGCAGGCCTTCGAAGTGCTGGGCGACCCGGTCCGCCGCCGGATCCTGGAACTGATCGCGGACGGCGAGGTGACCTCCGGCGGAGTGTGCGCCGTCATCCGGGCCGAGTTCGGCATCTCCCAGCCCGCGGTGTCGCAGCACCTCAGGGTGCTGCGCGACAGCGGCTTCGCCACGGTGCGGGCCGCGGGCACCCGCCGGCTGTACGCGGTGAGCCCGGAGCCGCTGCGCGAGGTGGCCGAGTGGCTGGATCCGTTCCGGCGCTTCTGGGCTCCGCACCTGGACGCGCTGGCCACGGAACTGGCCCGCGGCCGCCGCGAACGCCGGCTTCAGCAGGGCACCGGGCCGGCGGAACGCGAGGGCACCGGACTGACCGACGAAGGGAGCTCGGCATGATCGAGGTCATTGAGCAGATCAACGCGGTGCGCAGGCGGGTGGGCCACCGCACCCTCGACGCGGGCGAAGCGCACAGCGTGATCATCAGCCAGGTCTACGCCGCCCCCATCGACGACCTCTGGGACGCCTGCACCAACCCCGTCCGGATCCCCCGCTGGTTCCTGCCGGTCACGGGCGACCTGAAGCCCGGCGGCCACTACCAGATCGAGGGCAACGCGGGCGGCACCGTCGAGCGCTGCGACCCTCCCCGGGAGTTCAGCGCCACCTGGGAGTTCGGCGGGCAGACCACCTGGATCGAGGTCCGGCTGACCAGTGAGCCGGGCGGGACGCGGCTCGAACTCGAGCACATCGCCGACCCCGGCACGCCGTGGGCCGAGTTCGGCCCCGGCGCGGTGGGCGTGGGCTGGGACATGGCCCTGACCGGGCTGGTCCTGCACCTGTCGTCGGGACAGCCCGTCGACCCCCAGGCCAGCGCGGCCTGGATGACGTCCGCCCCGGGCCGGGAGTTCGTCACGCTGAGCAGCCGCCGGTGGCGCGACGCGGACGTCGCGGCCGGCACGGACGAGACCGCCGCCCAGGCCGCGGCTGACCGGACCCTGGCCGCCTACACCGCCGACCCGGGGAACGGCTGAGCGGCCCGCCCGGCGGCAGACCCAGCACCCCCACCCGCCCCGCCAGCAGCCCGCCGGCCCAGCGCCCACCCGGGGCGGCAGGCTGTCGCCCCGGCGCCGGCGCCCTGGTCCTCCGCCAGGTCCGGGCTAGTTCAGCTCAGGCCGCGAGGTCTGAGTAATGACTCGCGTCGCCCTTGCGGACGATGCTGGTGTCACCGTGGATTCCCACCGGGACGTCGCCCGCGATCGTGATCCGGTGCAGCAGCCGGGGCAGGTCGTCGAAGTCGGCGACCGCATAATGCTGCGTGGCCCGGTTGTCCCAGATCGCGATGTCCCCGTCCCGCCAGGTCCAGCGGACGGTGTTCTCCAGCCGGGTGATGTGCCGCTGCAGCACGCCGAACAGGTCGTGGAAGTCGGTCCTGCTCAGCCCGGGGAACGACGTGACGAAGTGGCCGAGCAGCAGCGTCGGCTCCCCCGTCTCCGGGTGGATGCGGACCACCGGGTGCTCGGTCTCGAACGCCAGGTGACGGAATTCCTCCCGGTACTGCTCTTCCCTGACGTCGACGCCGCCGATCTGCGGGCGCTCGGCGGCGTAGTCGTACAGGTTGGTGTGCACTGCGCGCAGGTCGCCGGCCAGGGCCTTCAGCGCCGGGTGCAGCCGCTGGTAGGCCTCGGCGGTGTTCGCCCAGACGGTCGTCCCCCCGTAGGGCGGCAGCGTGATCGCGCGCAGCACGCTGATCGCCGGGACCCGGTCCACGAACGTCACGTCCGTGTGCCAGCTGTTGGCCGTACCCTGCTCGGCGTCAACGGGCAGCACGCCGCCCTCCCCGGAGACCGTGGGGTGGGGCTTGGTGAGCGGACCCAGCAGCTGGCCGAAAGCGCGCTGGTCGGCGTCGGTGGCGTGCTGCTGGTCACGCAGGAACACGACCTTGTGCCGGAGCAGCGCGGCGCGCAACTCATCCACGGTGGCGGGGCTGAGGTCACCACCGATGCGGAGGCCGCCGACGACGGCACCGATCACGCCGCCCACCTGGGTGACGTCAATGTGCTGGTACGAGCCATGACTGCGGACCGGATGGTCCTGGACGCTGGTCATGCGAAGGCACCTTTCGGATGGCTGGTCTTAGCAGCAAGATGCGCCGCCAACCGATAAATGTCAAGTATTCCGATAGAGTATATATGAAACAACGACGACCAGCCGGTGCAACTGAACCGGTAACCACCTGGGGGTGCGGGCAGCACAAAGCCCCGGGCCGCCTGGGCCGGGCCCAGGCGGACGGGACGTGGCCGAGGCCGTCAGGCGGCAGGCCCGTAACCGCGTCTGGTCAGGCCAGCAGGTCAGCAGGTCAGGCCGCCGACCGCGGGCCTGGTCAGGCCAGCAGGCCCGGGCCTGGTCAGGCCCCGTCGGCTGGCTCGAGCACGAAGACCGGGATCGTCCGCGAGGTGTGTTCCTGGTACTCCGCGTACGGCGGGAAGGCAGCGACCGCGCGCTTCCACCACTCGGCACGCTCGTCCCCGGTCACCTCGCGGGCCACGAAGTCTCCCTTGACCGGCCCGTCCTGCAGCTCGACCTGCGGGTGAGCGCGGAAGTTGTGGTACCAGAAGGGGTGGTCGGGGGCGCCGCCCTGGGACGCGACCGCCGCGTACCGGCCGTCGTGCTCGACCCGCATCAGCGGGGTCTTGCGCACCTTTCCCGTGCGCGCCCCGAGGTTGGTGATGACCACCACGGGCAGGCCCGAGTCCCGGAGGGTCGTCCCGCGGGTGCCACCCGAGCTCTCATATTCTTCGACCTGGTCGCGGACCCAGGCGGCCGTGCTCGGCTCGTATTCACCGTCGATAGGCATACCGTTTAGTCAACACCATGAAGCCTGCGGACCTGCGCGCGCATGCCGCGATCCGGGCCGAGCTCAGCCGCCTCGCCCGGTATGACGATCAGTCAGTCGTGCACGACGACTGGATCAGGCAGCGCTACGACTGCGGCTGTTACCCGAGCCTGACGCCGGCCCGGAAAGCCACCGTGGAGACCGCCTGGCACGAGGCTGGTCACGCGGTCGCCGCGCTGGCCGTGGGGGCGCGTTTCAGCTCGGCCAGCATCCACCACAGCCCGGGCAGCGAAGGCCGGGTGCACGGCATCCGCGGGGGGGACGACCTGGCCTTCGTGGTGGACGCGGCCGGCCAGATCGCCCAGCGGCTGATGAACTGGACCATGCTGGAGGGCGAGGACGACCTGCGCGGCTGGCTGCCCCGCTGGAAGAGCGACGGCGGCGACGCCCGGCACTTCCGGCAGGCCATCGCCGCCCGGTACGGCCGCGACGAAGTGCGCGCCTGGCGGCACAGCGAGCAGGTCCTGACCCCGTTGCGGCTGCAGATCCGCGAGGTCGCCCGGGCCCTGCTGGTCCATCCGCGCCCGCTGCGCTACGACGTGGTAGCCGCGATCGCGC
The DNA here is from genome assembly GCA_963781085.1 of uncultured Actinomycetes bacterium. GTDB lineage: Bacteria > Actinomycetota > Actinomycetes > Streptosporangiales > Streptosporangiaceae > RYN-230. The sequence continues at coordinate 32,579 of CAWAES010000045.1, read as the reverse complement.
CGCTCGGGGAACCCCCGCTCAGGGAACGACAGTGACGGGCCAGCGGCTGGCCCGGACCAGGTGCACGGCCAGGGAACCCACGAAACGGTGGCCGGCTTTGGTCGAGGCGCCCACGATGACCGCGTCGGCCTGGATCTCGTCAGCCAGCCGGACGATCTCGGTGAACGGGTTGCCGTCACGTTCGACGAACACGATGTCGATGCCGAGCCGGGGGCCCTGCTCCTCCGCGTTCTGCCGCAGTTCCGCCGCCACCGCGTCGTAGGCCTCCTGCATGGAGGTGACCGCGCCCGCCCCGATCCCGGACACCGCGCTGAACGGCCGGACATAGAGGATGACCAGCCGGGCCTGCTGCCGCCGGGCCATGCCCGCCGCGTACGCGCCAGCGCGCAGCGAGGTGTCCGAGCCGTCCACACCCACCAGCAGCACGTCGGGCCCGTCCCGGTACTGATCCCTCACCCGCCAACCGTCTCACGAACCCAGGCACATCAGCAGCATCCGGGTGGGAAGGAAAGGACCCGGGGCGCTCAGGCGAGAGGATGGGGCCAGCCACGGGACGTTAGAAGGGATGGTGCGTCATCAGCGTCGATGAGGAGCGGGACGGGGTACCGCTGACCAACCTCGATGAGCCACTGTTCGGCGGGGCGGACGCGACCAAGCGGGACCTGGTGGACTACCTGGACGCGGTACGCGACCAGATTCTCCCCGAACTGCGCGGCCGGCCCCTGTCGGTGATGCGGGTCCTGCGCGGCCAGAAGCCGTTCATGCAGAAGAATCTGCCGAAATACACCCCGCCGTGGGTCCCGACGATCCGGCTGTGGGCCGAGAGCTCCCGGCGCGAGGTGTGCTACGCGCTCTGCGACGACCGCCGCACCCTGCTGTGGTTCGCCAACCAGCGGGCCGTGGAGTATCACCCCACGCTGTCCGAGGCCGGCCAGCAGAACCATCCCGACTACCTGGTGATGGACATCGACCCGCCGTCCGGCGGCGAGTTCCGGCTGGTGGTCCGCGCCGCCCAGCTGGTCCGCGAGGCCCTGACCGGCTGCGGGCTGGCGGGCGCGGTCAAGACCAGCGGCGCGAAGGGGGTGCACGTATTCGTGCCGATCACGCAGGCCTCGGCCGAGGACGCCGCGGCGGCCACCCGCGCGGTGGCGGCCCGGGCTGAGCGGCTCGACCCGGTGCTCACCACCACCGCCTTCATCCGGGAAGACCGGGAGGGGAAGGTCTTCCTCGACTCGACCCGGGCAGGCGGAGCCACCGTGGCGGCGGCCTACAGCCCCCGGATCCGGCCCGGAGTCCCGGTGTCCTTCCCCCTGCCCTGGGACGAGCTGGACCAGGTGACGCCGGCCGACTTTACCGTGCGTACCGCCGCCCGGCTGATCACTCCCGGGGCCCGGTGGGCGGGCCAGCTGCCCCCGCCGCAGCGGCTCCCGGCCGACCTGGTCGAGGAGGGCCACACCATCCCGATCGCCCGGGTCCAGGCCATGCACGAAGGCAAGCGGCGGGCCCGGGCGGCCCGCCGCGCCCCGGCGGCGGGCAGCCCGGGACCGCCGGAGGCAGACCGCGGCTAGCGCGGCGCGTTGTGTGTGCCCCCGTGCCCACAACGCGCCGCGCTGACGCTGGGGACCGGCTACTGGCGGTGGCGCCGGGGGCCGAAACGCAGCCAGCAGAACACCAGCAGGGCGATCCACAGCCACGGGCCGAAGCCGAACCCGAAGCCGAACCACGACCAGGGCCAGAACGAAACCAGCCCGTGCCAGGTGGTGGCCACGACCGCGACGAGCAGCACGATCAGCAGCGCCCGCGGCCACTGCCGCCGGGCCCGGGGAGCCGGCGGGATGGCCCGGGACCGGGCCGGGTACGCGCTGGTGCGGGCGGCCGGGTGGCCCCCGGCCTCAGGCAGGTCGTCGGTAATCCCGGTCAGGTCGGCCCGGGTCTTGGCGCTCATCGTCCGGGTCAGGCGCTCGTCCAGTTCCGCCTGGTCGAGCCGCCCGTCTGCGTAGTGCTGGGCCAGCTGGTCGGCGACCTCGGCCCGCTCGGCATCGGAGACTCGCATGGTGGCATCGGTGGCGCGCTGGCGCGCTCCGGATCCCCGCGTCCGTACCACTGACATGTGAAGGTGGCCTCTCCGCTCAGTTGGTGCGGGGCTGAAACCAGCCCGCCGCGATGGACTGGTCCGCGCCATCCTCGGGGATGAGCAGCCAGCCGGCCAGGTAGATGGGCAGCGCCGCGCCGCCGACCACGGTGAGCACGGCGAACACGATACGGACGACGGTCACGTCCACGTTGAGGTAGCGGGCGACGCCGGCGGCCACGCCGGCCAGCATCCGGTCATGCACTGGGCGGCCCAGCACCTGGGCCGGGCGTGGGTCGTGCGGGGTTTGCGAGGTCTGGTCACTCGCTGCGGAACTGGTGGTTGTCTCCATGGCTCCAGCGTGCGTCCGGGCGGCCGGTGCCACCATCGGGAACACCCCCGGCCTGTCCCTGAACCGGGGCCGGCCAGGATCAGGGTCATCCCTGATAGCCGGCGGGGGTGGATGGGGTGATGATGGGGGGATGGCGGCAGGCACTGATCCCGGGCCGACCGCGCGCACCGATCCTGGGCCCGCCGGGGCCCGGCCCGGGCACCGGTCCGCACGGCGCGGGCCCGCACGGCTTCGGCCCGCACGGCACCGGCCCGCAGGACGCTGGGGCGCGCGACGCTGGAACCTGAGGGGCCGGCCCGGTGAACACGGAGCCGGCCAGCACGGGCCGCGGCGGAGGCGTATTCCGGCGGCTCGGCAGCCGTCATACCTGGATCCGCCATCCCCCGGGCACCGGGCCGCTGCGGCGCAGCCGCGAGGACCGGCTGGGCGGCGGCGTGGCCGCCGGGCTGGCCGCGCGCACTGGCCTGGACGTGAACCTCGTCCGCACCGGCTTTGTGGTCGCGGCCCTGTTCAGCCTCTTCGGCGCGGCGGCGTACGTGGTGGCCTGGCTGCTGATCCCCGCGGAGGGTGCGGACGGCAACATCGCCGGTAAAGCCCTGGCCGACCGGCGCGGTATGGCTCTCGCGGCCGGCCTGGCCTCGCTGCTCGTCGTGGTGCTGGTCATCGCGTCGGCGCTGCACGCGGGCTGGCTCAGCACCCTGGCCTGGCCGCTGGTGATCTGCATGGCGGGCGTCACCCTGATCTGGCGGAACGCGCCGCCCGACGAGCAGGCGGTGCTCCAGCGCCTGGCTGATCCGCTGCTCGGCCTGGCCCAGGGCAGCAGCAGCCGCCGGCGCATGGTGGTCCGCATCGCGGTCGCCGCGGTGGCGCTGGTGCTCGGCCTGGTCTGGCTGCTGACCGGCCACCCCGACCAGAGCGCCCTGCGCCAGCTAGCCGGGGTCATCCTGGTCGTGGCGGCCATCGCCATCCTGCTGGGTCCCTGGTGGCTGCGCATCGCCCGCGACCTCGTGGTCGAGCGGCAGGCCCGGATCCGGGCCGAGGAACGCGCCGACATGGCGGCCCGGCTGCACGACTCGGTCCTGCAGACGCTCGCCCTGATCCAGCGCCGCGCCGACCACCCCCAGCAGGTCATCCAGCTGGCCCGGGCTCAGGAACGTGAGCTGCGCGCCTGGCTGTTCGACGGCCAGGCTCCCGGCTCGCTGGACAGCCAGGACCTGACGCTCGCGGCCGGGGTCCGGCTCATCCAGCAGGAGGTGGAGGCGCAGCACGAGGTCCCCGTCGAGGCAGTCACCGTCGGTGACTGCGACCTGGACGACGACCTGCGGGCGCTGCTGGCCGCGGCCCGGGAGGCGACGGTCAACGCGGTGAAGTGGTCCGGCGCCCCCGTGGTCTCGATCTTCGCCGAGGTGGAGCCGGGCCAGGTGGCACTGTTCGTGCGCGACCGCGGCCAGGGATTCGACCCGGCCGCCGTCCCGCCGGACCGCAAGGGCCTGGCCCAGTCGATCCACGCCCGGATGGCCCGCCGCGGCGGGACCGTGGTCGTGCGCACCTCCCCGGGTGCGGGCACCGAGGTGTCGCTGACCATGCCCCGCCCGGCCGGGGAACGCCAGCCGGGACGGTCATGACCAGCCCGGCCGGGCCGGCCGGGGCCGGGCGGACGCCCGCGGGTGGTCATCGTCAACGATCACGGGCTGTTCCGTTCCGGGGTCCGGTCCGAGCTAGGCGACCAGGTGGAGGTGGTGGGCGAAGCCGACGACGTGACGCCCGCCATCGCCGTGATCTCCGAGTGCGTGCCGGACGTGGTGCTGCTCGACGTGCACCTGCCGGGCGGAGGTGGGCAGGCCGTGATCACCGCGTTGCGGGCCAGCCAGCCTCAGGTGCGTTTCCTCGCCTTGTCCGCCTCGGACGCGCCCGAAGACGTCATCGGGGTCATCCGGGCCGGCGCGCGGGGCTATGTGACGAAGACCATCTCCGGGGCGGACCTGGTGGACGCCGTCCGCCGGGTGGCCGGCGGGGACACCGTGTTCTCCCCCCGGCTGGCCGGGTTCGTGCTGGACGCGTTCGCGGCCCTGCCCGCCGACGGCCCCGGAGTCCCGTCCCTGGACCCGGAACTGGATCAGCTGACTCCCCGCGAACGCGAGGTGCTCCGCCTGATCGCCCGGGGCTACACCTACAAGGAGATCGCCCGCGAGCTGTACATCTCGGTCAAGACCGTGGAGAGCCACGTGTCGTCGGTGCTCCGCAAACTCCAGCTCTCCACCCGGCACCAGCTCACCCGCTGGGCTACTGAGCGGCGCCTGGCTTAGGGTGACTGCTAGCGTGTGCGCCGGCGGTACGGGCCGCCGTGCTCGGCCACGGGGGCCGGCGTGCGCTAGGGGCCAGAACGCTGGAGGCATGGGTGGCTGAGGACTTCCCTTCGGGGTTAGCTGACCGCCCGGCGCCCGGGAACACGGGGCAGATCGCCAGCTACGAGATGGTCGAAGAACTCGGCCGCGGTGGCATGGCCGTGGTCTACCGCGCCCGCGACGTGCGGCTGGGCCGCTGGGTGGCGCTGAAGGTGCTGGGCGAGGATCTGGCCCGGGACGAGGCTTTCCGGCGGCGCTTCATCCGGGAGTCCCGGGCGGCGGCCGCGGTGGACCACCCGAACATCATCCCGATCTTCGACGCGGGCGAGGCCAATGGCATGCTGTTCATCGCCATGCGCTACGTCGGCGGCCAGGACGTGCACAGCCTGCTGAACCGGATGGGCCCGCTGCCGTCGGCCCGCGCCACCGGGATCGTCGCCCAGGTGGCCTCCGCGCTCGACGCGGCGCACGCCTCCGGGCTGGTGCACCGCGACGTGAAACCGGCCAACATGCTGCTCGACGGGGTGGCCGGGGACGGGTCGGACGACCACGTCTACCTGTCTGACTTCGGCATCAGCAAGACCTCGCAGGCAACCACCAACCTCACCCTGACCGGGCAGGTGCTCGGCACCCTGAACTACCTGGCTCCCGAGCAGATCGAGGGGCGCGGGGTGGACGGCCGCGCGGACGCCTACTCGCTGGCGTGCGCGGCGTTCGAGATGCTCGCGGGCGAGCCGCCGTTCCGGCGCGAGCAGAGCCTGGCGGTCATGTGGGCCCAGCTGTCCGCGCCCCCGCCCCCGCTGACCAGCATGCGCCGCGACCTGCCTCCCGCGGTAGACCAGGTGATGGCCCGGGGCCTGGCCAAGCCCCCGGAGGACCGCTACCCGAGCTGCCGGGCGTTCGCGGCGGCGCTCCAGGAAGCCTGCGGGGTCAGCGCCGGCGAGCTCGCGGCCCCGGCCCTGGCCGCCCAGGGGCTGATCCCTCCCCCGCTCCGCGGGCCCGACGCGGCTCCCAGGCCCGACGCGGCCCCCACCGACCCGAGCGGCTCCCGGCTGGCTGCGTCCGATCAGGCGGCCTCGCCGCTGGCGGCCCGGGGGCAGGCACCCCCGGTCAGCCCCGCGGCCGGGTTCCCGGCGCCCCGCCCGGCGGAGCCGACCAGCGCCGACCCGCCCCGTCTGGCCTCCTCAGCCAGCGCCGGCGCTGACCCCTCCCGCGCGGCCTCCTGGGCCGACGCTGAACCCTCCCGCCCGGCCAACCGGACCGGCGCTGAGCCTTCCCGCCCGGCCTCCTGGGCTGAGGCTGAACAATTCGGTGCGGCCCCGCCGGCTAGCCCAGGCCCCTGGGTGGGCGCACCGGCCGGAGGCGGCGGGTCCCGGCCGGCCCCGCCCACCCGGCCACCCGGGCCGCCGCCGGGGCAGCGACCACGCGGGCGGCGACGTGGGCTGGCCGTGCTAGCGGCCACTGTGCTCGTGCTGGCCGTGCTCGCCGTCGGGTTGGCGTTGTGGAAAAAAGGGTCTCTGACCCAGCACGGGACGGCGGGCGGCGGGTCTGCGGGCTCCTCGCCCACCGTCGGGGCGGTCGTGGCGACGGTCTCGCCGCCTACGGTGGTGAAGCGCTACTACGCGGCCATCAGCCGCCGGGCCTATCTGCGGGCCTGGCAGCTGGGCGGTGACCACGCCACGTCCAGCTTCTCCAGCTTCAAGGCCGGCTTTCGCACCACGGTGCGCGACGTCGTCGTCATCACCGGCTGGACGGGCCAGACGGTGACGGCCGACTTCAAGGCGGTGCACACCGACGGCACGGTGCTGAGCTACATGGGTACCTACGTCGTCGGGAACGGCGTTATTACCTCGTTCAGCGTGCACCAGGCCGGCTGATCCAGGTCAGGCTGGGCACGTCAGGACGAGCTAGGCGCAGGGCCGCGGGCCATGGAAGTTGTTGCCGCGCAAAAGCGTTAGGTAAGCAGGGCCTGGACTGGCACCGTGGCACATGGCCGTCCCGCCCGCTGCGCTCTTACCCCTTCCGCTCTACCCCCGCATGGAGAGTTCCGCCGTGACCACCTCGCTCGCCGAGCTTCAGGACCGGCTGCCCGGGCTGATGCTCCGCGATCAGCGCCGGCTCAGCCGCCGCGCCGAGCAGGCGGCCGCGCTGGCCGACTCCGGCGCGCGGCAGCAGGCACTGGACCGGGTACTCGCCGAGGTGGAGACGGCGACGGCGCAGGCGCAGGCCCGCCGGGCCAGCGTGCCCGTGCTGAGCTACCCGCCGGAGCTTCCGGTCAGCCAGCGCAAGGACGAGATCGCCGCGGCCATCCGCGATCACCAGGTGGTGATCGTCGCCGGGGAGACGGGCTCGGGGAAGACCACCCAGCTGCCCAAGATCTGCCTCGAACTCGGCCGGGGGGTGACCGGGCAGATCGGGCACACCCAGCCGCGCCGGATCGCGGCACGCACCGTCGCGGAGCGGATCGCCAGCGAACTCGGCACCGAGCTGGGCACCACGGTCGGCTACAAGGTGCGCTTCACCGACACCTCGAGCGACAGCACGCTGATCAAGGTGATGACCGACGGCATCCTGCTCACCGAGTTGCAGCGTGACCGGCAGCTGCTCCGCTACGACACGCTCATCATCGACGAAGCGCACGAGCGCAGCCTGAACATCGACTTCATCCTCGGCTACCTCAAGCAACTGCTGCCCCGCCGGCCGGACCTCAAGGTCATCATCACCTCGGCCACGATCGACCCCCAGCGCTTCAGCGACCATTTTTCGGAGTTCGGCGGGGCGCCCATCGTCGAGGTGTCCGGGCGGACCTACCCAGTCGAGGTGCGCTACCGGCCGCTGGCCGACCCGGACGACCCGGACCAGGAACCTAAGGACCAGGTCCAGGGCATCCTGGACGCGCTCACCGAGCTGAGCGCCGAGAGTCCCGGCGACGTCCTGGTCTTCCTCAGCGGCGAGCGGGAGATCCGGGACACCGCCGACGCGCTGGACGGGACGGACGGCCTGGAGGTGCTGCCGCTGTACGCCCGGCTGTCCTCCGCCGAGCAGCACCGGGTGTTCGACAGGAAACCCGGCCAGGTGAGCCACTTCTCCCGGCGGGTGGTGCTGGCCACCAACGTCGCGGAGACCTCGCTGACCGTCCCCGGCATCAGGTACGTGATCGACCCGGGCACCGCGCGGATCTCCCGCTACAGCCAGCGGACCAAGGTCCAGCGGCTGCCGATCGAGCCGATCTCGCAAGCCTCCGCGAACCAGCGGAAGGGCCGTTGCGGCCGGACGTCGGACGGCATCTGCATCCGGCTCTACACCGAGGCGGACTTCGAGAGCCGCCCCGAGTTCACCGACCCGGAGATCCTGCGCACCAACCTGGCCTCGGTCATCCTCCAGATGGCCGCGCTGGACCTGGGCGACATGGCCGACTTCCCGTTCGTCGAGCCGCCCGAGTCCAGGAACGTCGCAGACGGCGTGCGGCTGCTCGAAGAACTCGGTGCCTTCTCCCCGGGCCACGCTCCGGGCCGGGGCCGGACCCGGCTGACCGAGACCGGCCGCAAGCTGTCCCGGCTGCCGCTGGACCCGCGGCTGGGGCGGATGATCCTCGAGGCGGGCCACCACGGCTGCGTCCGCGAAGTGCTGATCATCACCGCGGCGCTGTCCATCATCGACCCGCGGGAACGGCCCACGGACGCGCGGCAGGCGGCCGACGAGATGCACGCCCGGTTCGCGGAGCCGGGCTCGGACTTCCTGGCCTTCCTGAACCTGTGGGACTACCTGCGCGAGCGGCAGAGCCAGCTGTCCACGTCCGCGTTCCGGCGGCTGTGCCGCCGTGAGTACCTGCACTTCCTGCGGGTGCGTGAGTGGCAGGACGTGTACGGGCAGCTCCGGCAGGCCGCCGCGGACCTCGGCATCCAGGCGGGCCGGGAGCGCCGGGGCCGCGGGCGCGGGACCGGCGAGCAGGGCGGCGGCGAGCAGGCCGGCGGCGCAGCGCAGGCCGGCGAGCAGGCTGCGGCCCAGGCCGGCGGCCCAGCGAAGCGGCGGGCCGGCCGGGCCGGCGGCCCGGCCGCCGGGACGGGCGGCCAGGAGCGGCCCCGGCTCCCCGCGAGGCCGAAGCGGGCAGCCACTTCCCGGCCGAACTGGCTGACCGGGTGCACATGTCCCTGCTCTCAGGGTTGCTGTCGCACATCGGCATGCAGGACACCGACGCGAGGCCGCGCGGAAAGCGGCGCCCGCTGACCGAGTTCGCCGGGGCCCGCGGGGCCCGGTTCGCCATCTTCCCGGACTCGTCGCTGGCCAGGAAGCCGCCGCAGTGGGTGGTCGCGGCGGAACTGGTGGAGACGTCTCGGCTGTGGGCCAGGGTCGCGGCCCGCATCGAACCGGAATGGGCCGAGAGCCTGGCCGCGCACCTGGTCCGGCGCAGCTACAGCGAGCCCCGCTGGGACGCCCGGCGCGGCGCGGCGGTGGCCACCGAGAAGGTCAGCCTGTACGGGCTGCCGATCGTGGCCGCCCGGACGGTCATGTTCGGGCGGATCGACCCCGCGGCCGCCCGGGACCTGTTCATCACGCACGCCCTGGTCGAAGGCGACTGGCAGACCCACCACAAGTTCTTCGCCCGCAACCAGCAGACGCTGGCCGACGCCGGGGACCTGGAACGCAAGGCCAGGCGGCGCGGGCTCATCGCCGACGACAGCGCCCTGTTCGCGTTCTATGACCAGCGGATCCCGGCGGAGGTGGTCTCCGCGCGGCACTTCGACACCTGGTGGAAGCAGGCCCGCGCGGCCGACCCGGCGCTGCTGGACCTCTCCCCCGCCGATCTGATCACCGCGTCAGCCGAGCAGATCAGCCCGGACAACTACCCAGCCGAGTGGGCTGACCTCCCGGTGTCTTATGAGTTCGCGCCGGGTGAGCCGGACGACGGGGTGAGCGTGGACATCCCGCTGGCCCGGCTGAACCAGGTGAGCGCGGAGGAGTTCAGCTGGCAGGTGCCCGGCCTGCGCCAGGAGATGGTGACCGAGCTGATCCGGTCGCTGCCCAAGCAGTTGCGGACCACGTTCGTGCCGGTGCCGGACACCGCCCGGGCGATACTGCCCCGGCTCGGCCCGGCCCGCGGCGACCTGCTCGACGCGCTGGGCACCGAACTGTCCCGGCTCGGCGGCGTGCACATCCCCCGGTCGGCATGGGACATGTCACGGCTGCCCGCCTACCTGCGGATCACCTTCCGGGTCGTGGAGGACGGCCGGGTGCTCGCCGAGGGCAAGGACCTGGACGAACTGCGCCGCCAGCTGCGCCCCCGGCTGCAGGCCACGCTCAGCCAGGCGGCTACCGGCATCACCCGGACCGGACTGCGTGCCTGGGACGTCGGCACCCTGCCCAGGGTGTTCAGCCACGGGCAGGTCCGCGCGTACCCGGCGCTGGCCGACACCGGCGACGCGGTCGACGTCCGGCTGTTCGAGACGCGGGCCCAGGCTGACGCGGCCATGCTGCGCGGCACCCGCCGCCTGCTCCTGCTGCAGGTGCCCTCCGGGGCCCGGGCCGTGGCCAGCCGCCTGCCGGTCAGTGCCAAGCTGGCCATGAGCCGGCACCCGTACCCCAGCACCGACGCGCTGCTCGACGACTGCGCGGCCGCCGCCGCGGACCAGCTGATCACCGACGCAGGCGGCCCGGCCTGGGACGAAGCGGGCTTCGCCAGGCTGCTGGAGGCGGCGCGGTCGGGGCTGGCCGCCCGCACCGCGGACGTGGTCGCGCTCGTCGCCCGGGCGCTCGGCGAGGCGCACCAGGTCGAGGCCAGCCTGGCCACGACGCCCAGCCCCCCGGTCCGGGCCGCGTTCACTGACCTGCGGGCCCAGCTGGCCCGGCTGGTTCGGCCGGGTTTCGTCACCGAGACCGGGGCCCGGCGGCTTCCCGACCTGGTCCGCTACCTGCGCGGGATGAGCCGGCGACTGGAGAAGATGCCAGAGGCGCTGGGCCGCGACGCCGAGCGGATGGCCGTGGTGCAGCAGGTCAGCGAGGACTACCAGCAGACCCTGGCCGACCTCCCGCCGGCCCGGCGGGATGATCGCGACGTCCGCGACGTCCGCTGGATGATCGAGGAACTGCGGGTCAGCCTGTTCGCGCAGACCCTGGGCACTTCCGGACCGGTGTCCGAGCGCCGGATCGAGAAGGCCCTGGAGCAGTTGCACGGCTAGGCTGGCTGACCCGCCCGGACGGCGGTGAGTCTCCCGCGGCCGGTACGTCAGTACAGCTGTACGTCAATGCAGCTGTACGTCAATGCAGCTGTACGTCAATAGATCTGTGCGTCACCAGAGGGAGCTGACTGAGCATGCCTGACCTGCTGACCGCGGAGGGTCTGCGCCGCTTCAGCGCGACCGCGGCCGCGCACGTGGCGGACGAGACGGTGCCCGGCCTGGTGGCGCTCGCCGCCCGGGGAGATCAGGTGCACGTCGAGGCGCTGGGGTCGCTGTCCGTCGGCGGGCCCCCGGTCCAGCGCGACTCGCTGTTCCGCATCGCGTCCATCACCAAGCCGGTGACCGGCGCGGCGACCCTGGCCCTGATCCGGGAAGGTCTGCTGGCCCTGGACGAGCCGGTGGACAGGCTGCTGCCCGAACTGGCCGCCCGGCGGGTGCTGCGCCGGATGGACGGGCCGCTGGACGACACCGGGCCGGCTGGGCGTCCGGTCACCGTGCGCGATCTGCTGACGTTCACGTTCGGGTTCGGCGTGACCGCCGAGATGTTCAGCGCGGAGCCGCCGTGGCCGGTGGTCGCGCAGGCCGACGCGCTGCACCTGTCTACGATCGGGCCGCCCGACCCGGCCGAGCAGCCTAGCCCGGACCGCTGGATCGCGGGCCTCGGCTCGCTGCCGCTGCTGGCCCAGCCCGGTGAGCGCTGGTTCTACAACACCGGAGCCTCGGTCCTGGGGGTTCTCCTCGAGCGCGCGGCGGGCCAGCCGTTCGCCGACGTGCTCCGGACCCGCCTCTTCGAGCCGCTGGACATGCCCGACACGGCGTTCTGGACGCCGCATACCGGGCGCCTCGGGTCCGCGTTCCGGTCTGCTCCCGGCGGCGGGCTGGAGGTCTGGGACAAGCCGGAAGGTCTGTGGAGCGGGCCGCGGGCGTTCTGCGACGGGGCCTCGGGGCTGGTCTCCACCGCCGGCGACCTGCTCGCGTTCACCCGGATGCTGCTGCGCGGCGGGGACCCGGTGCTGTCCGGGGCCGCCGTCACCGAGATGACCCGGGACCAGCTGACCCCGGCCCAGAAGGCGCGCGGCGGCCTCGGCCCGGGCTTCTTCCACGAGATCAGCTGGGGCTTCTGCACCTCGGTGGTCACCGCCGGGCCCCGGGCCGGCGCGTTCGGCTGGGCGGGCGGCTTCGGCACCACGTGGCTGGCGGATCCGGTCCGGGACCTCACCGTCATCGTGCTGACCCAGCGGATGTTCGACAGCTCGCAGCCGCCGACCGTGCACGACGCGCTGCAGGCGGCCGCGTACGACGCGGTCGCCTGAGCCCGCCTCCCCGGCCTGGGCCCGCCCCCCTGGCCTGTGCCACTCCCCTGGCCTGAGCCCGCCCGGCCTGAGCCCACCCCGGGCCCGCCCTTCCCGCCGCGCCGCCCGCCGTGCAACGGTACGAGGCACACCCGTGGTCTGTAGGGACGAAGGGGGTGTGGCCCATGGACGAGCGGTCAGGCGAGGAGTTCCGCGAGTTCATGCATGGCCGGTGGCCGAGCATGGTCCGGCTGGCGTACGGGCTCACCGGCGACCTAGGACACGCCGAGGACGTGGTGCAGGCTGCGTTCGCCCGCGCCTACGCGTCCTGGCCGCGGGTCAGGCGGAGTGGTAACCCGGACGCCTACGTGCGGCAGATCGTGGTCAACGAGAACCGGAACCGGTTCCGCAAGCACCGGGTGCCTGAGCACCTCACCGACCACCTCCCCGAGCATCCAGTGGCCGACGCGACCGGCCGGCAGGACGAGCGGCTGGCGCTGATCGCGGCGCTCCAGCGGCTAGGACCCCGGCAGCGGGCCGTGGTGGTCCTCCGCTACTGGGTGGGACTCACCGAGACCGAGGCCGCGGTCGTGCTGGGCTGCTCCGTCGGGACGGTGAAGAGCCAGGCCTCCCGGGCCCTGGCCGCCCTCCGCACCAGCACCGAACTCGTGGATGGAGGGCTCTCGTGAGCGTCAGCGACGAGCACGACCTGCAGGACCGGCTCGACCAGGCGTTCCAGGCCGTCACGCCGCGCCCGGCGCCACTGGACCAGGCCGTCCGGCAGGGCCGGCTGATCCGGCTCCGGCGGCGCCTCGCGGCCACGGCGGGCCTGGCGGTAGTGGCGGCCGGTGTCGCCGTCCCGGTCCTGCTGCACCAGCAGGCCGCCCAGCCGGCCCTGATTGGGCCCCGGCACCCCACGGTGACCGTGTCCCCGGCCGGGCCGCACGCTCCAGCGGGGCTGATCGCCTCTGGCACCGCGGGGGGCCGGCACTGGCGGCTCACCGCCTCCAGGCCGGGCCCGGCCGGCGCCGCGCACGCGAGTCAGTGCTTCACGGCGATCTCGGCCCGCAGCTGCGGTCCAGTCCCCGGCTCCCGGCCCGGGCGCTCGGATCCCGTCTCGTTCACGGGCACCTCCGACGGCTTCACCGACGTCCAGTTCGGACCAGTGAACGCGGCAGTCCGCTACGTCACGGTCCGGCTGTCCGACGGCGAGGCGCTCAGCCTGCACCCGGTCTCCGTCTACGGCACCCGCTTCGTGGCCTACGCCCTTCCGCGGAGCCTGCAGGTCAGCAGCATCACCGCCTCTTCGGCACGCGGGGAACTGGCCTCGACGATCCCGTTCAACGCACCGGACGCGACTCTGGACACCGGCGTGTGGCTGCCGCCGGGCCAGACGGGAATGCACCGCGCCACTGGCCTGGTCGGGTCCGGAACAGTGGGCGGCCACGCCTGGTCCACCACGGCCTACGTGGGACCGTGGGGCGAGTGCCTGGTCACCCGCGGCAACGGCGGCCCAAGCAGCGTCTGTGACGCCGTCTCCGCGCCGCAGGGGACGACGGTGCTGGGCTCGGCCAGCGGCCCGCTCGCCGTGGTCTACGGAACCGCGGGGCCAGACGTACGGCACGTGATCATCACCCTCGCCAGCGGCCAGACCCTCCGGGTCCAGGCCGTCCGGGTGGGGGAACAGAAGTTCTTCAGCTACGCCCTCCTGCGGGGGCAGCACTCGGTTCGCTGGCAGTCCTTCGACGCGGTCCGGCATGAGACCGGCTCGAGCCGCATCACCGGGCAGTAAGGGACGCCACGAGCCGCAGGGGGTGACGGCGGGCTGGGCCAGCCGGCCGGCCACCGGACCGGGAACCGGCCCTTGTTGAGTACCCCGGCGATAATGGCTCACTGCGTCCGCAAGTCCTGGACGGAACGGCGGAAAACGGTAACGGAACCATGTTTCCACTGGCCTGAACAAAGAAACTCAATATCGGGTAGGCGCCATTCCGGTGCCTTTCCGGACGGTCTCGCCGTGCACGCTGGCTATCCCTGCTCGCTGGTGCTTCCGCCACCCAGGCCGGTAGCCGGATATCCGGGTCCGGTGCCTGGCCGGTGCTGGCTGACCCCGTCGTGGCGGGCTGTCCGCCGGACGGCCGGCCGTCCGGGCTACCGGGCGCTGCTGCAAAGAGTTTGCAAGTAGACAATTGTCGCACTTAGCATGCGAGCCATGCCCTCCCCGGCATCCCCTTCCCGCGCACCCAGCCCTGCCCCTAGCCAGCTTCGCCGGCGCCGGCTCCGGCCTGGGCCCCGGAACCCCCACGACGCGGAAATACTGCGGCTGGCCGTCCCGGCGTTCGGGGCACTGGTCGCCGAACCACTGTTCCTGTTCGCGGACTCGGTGATCGTCGGGCGGCTCGGCACCGCGCCCCTCGGTGGCCTCGGCGTGGCCAGCCAGGCTCTCACTGCCCTGGTGGGTATCTCGATCTTCCTCGCCTACGGCACCACCGCCGCCGTGGCGCGGCAGCTGGGCGCAGGCCGCCGGGAAGCCGCCATCCGCCAGGGCATCGACGGCCTCTGGCTGGCCGGCGTCATCGGAGCTGTCGTCCTGGCCGTCGGGTGGCCGCTGGCGCCGCAGATCGTGCACGCGTTCGGCGGCTCCCCCGGCGTGAGCGGCCAGGCCGCCACGTACCTGCGCATCAGCCTGCTGGGCGCGCCGTCCATGCTCGTGGTGCTGGCCGGGACCGGGGTACTGCGCGGGCTGCAGGACACCCGGACGCCGCTGACCGTCGCGGTCGCGGCCAACGTCCTCAACGTAGCGCTGAACGCGTTCCTGGTCCTCGGCGTGCACTGGGGTATCGCCGGCTCGGCCTGGGGAACGGTGGGCGCGCAGACCGCGGCGGCCGCCGCGTACCTGGCCATGGTCGCCCGGGGAGCGCGGCGGGCCGGGGTGAGATTCGGCCCCGATCTCACCGGCCTGCGGTCCGCCGCCGTCACCGGGGCATCGCTGGTGGTCCGCACGCTGGCGCTGCAGGCGGTGCTGATCGTGGTCACGGCGATCGCCGCGCGGCAGGGGAACGCGGCCATCGCCGCGCACCAGATCGCGTTCCGGGCCTGGACCCTGCTGGCCTTCGCGCTCGACGCCATCGCGATCGCGGGCCAGGCCATCACGGGCCGGTACCTCGGCGCCGGGGACGTGGCTGGAGCCCGGGCGGCCACGAACCGGATGATCGGCTGGGGCGCGGTCTACGGGGTCGTGTTCGGGATCGTGCTGGTCGCGGCCATCCCGCTGCTGCCCACCGCGTTCTCGGCCGCGCCGGACGTGCGGCGGCTGCTGCCTGGGGTGCTGCTGATCGCGGCCGCGCAGCAGCCGGTGGCCGGGGTCGTGTTCGTGCTCGACGGCGTCCTCATCGGTGCCGGAGACCAGGACTACCTCGCGCTGGCCGGGCTGGTGGCCGCGGGCGTGTTCGCGGCTGGCGCGGCGCTGGTCGTCACGCAGCACGCAGGCCTGGTCGCGCTGTGGCTGGCGATCAGCCTGTGGCTCGCGGCCCGGTTCGTCACGCTCACCGCGCGGGCCAGGTCTTCCCGGTGGCTGGTCACCGGCGCGGTCCGGCGCTGAGTCCTGCCTCAATCGTCACGTCGACCCCAGCGATCCCATCGGTCACCCGCGAACGCCCACCTCGCGTACCCCGGCTGAAGGTAATGCGAAAGCAGAACTTTAGTCATCGATTCGTTATTGTTCCTTCCGGTCAATGTACTGCTGACACAGAAACAATTCGGCCGGTCCTTGTGGATCTTTTAGATTTGTCCTATTCATGCGGAAGTTTCAGCTATTCTCGGCCCTTGCCGGTCGTCGTCTGCGCCTGGCACCCGACCGACAGCCGCGACCGACCGCCAGGGGACAATGAGCAGCGACACCACTGCCACGGGGGAAATTCCTGCCCTGGAGCCGGAGGCCTTCCCGGCGGCACCGGCGGCCCGGCAGGCCTCCGGCCTGGCGGCCGTGGCTCCCGGGCCGGCCGGCCGTGACCAGAGCCGCTCCGGGCCCGCCGGCCGGGACCTGATCCCCCGTGAACCCCGGGAGCCAGGCCGCGCCCGCGGCCTCACCGTGGTGGCCGCGGCCGGGATCGGTGTCGCCATCCTGATCATGATCGCCGTGTCCCTGGTGCGCGGCGGCTGGATGCTGCCACCCCTGGTCATGCCGGCCGCCGGGCCACCCTGGGAGATCCTGGTCCGGCACGTGTCCGCCGACCTGGTCACCTACGCGCTCTGGCTGGCCGCGCTGCTCGGCACCGGCGGTGTGGTGGCCGGGCTGCTGGCCGTCCACCGCGGAGCCCGGATGAGCGCGCGGATACTGCTCGTCGCGGGCCTGATCACCGTGGCGGTGCTGACCGTCCTGCCGCCGGCCGGCTCCACGGACGCGCTGGACTACGCGACCTACGGCCGGCTCGTCGCCCTCGGCCACAGCCCGTACGTGACCACCCCGGTGTACCTGCGGCACATGCACAACGCCTTCGCCCTGTCCGTGCCCCGGGTCTGGGATCACTACGTCAGCGTCTACGGGCCGCTGGCCACCATGGAGCAGTTCCTGGCGGCCAAACTCGGCGGCGCCTCCGCCGCCCGCATCACGTTCTGGCTCAAGCTGTGGGACTCGGCCGCCTTCGCGGTCGTGGCCATAGTCCTGGACCGGGTACTGCGCCACAACCCGGCCCGGCGGCTGCGCGCCCACCTGCTCTGGACGGTCAACCCCCTGCTGCTGTGGGACCTCGTCGCGGCCGGGCACCTGGACGTGCTGGCCGTCATGGCGGGGCTGCTCGGGCTGCTGGTGCTGGGCGAGCACCCCGCCCTGGACCGCCCTGGGCTGGTGCGTGTCCTGGCCGCGGGCGCCCTGCTCGGCATCGCAGCGGACATCAAGGTCAACTACGTGCTGTTCGGCCTGGGTGCGGCCTGGGCCCTGCGCCGGTCTCTGCTCGCCCTGGCTCTCGCGGGCGCCGCCGCCCTCGCGGTCCTTCTGCCCAGTTACGCCTACTTCGGGACACCGGCGGTCCGGGCCCTGCTCAGCAGGCGCAACCAGAGCAGCGCGGACAACTTCTACCGGGCGCTCCTGCCGCACAGCTGGCATCACGACTTCGGGCTGATCGCCACCGTCCTGGTGGTCGCAGTGGCGATTCTGGCCCTGCGCCGGATGCCGCCGGGCGCGGTCACCCGTCCGGCCATCCGGCCCACCGTGGCCCTCTGCGCAGCCTGGCTGTTCCTCTGGCCCTACCAGCTGCCCTGGTACGACGCGATGCTCATCTGCGTGCTGATCCTCTACCCAGCGTCACGGCTGGACTGGCTGGTGCTGGGCCGCCTGGCCGCCGGGACAATCTCCAACATGCCGGGGAACCCCTACCTCCAGCACAGTCTCCTGCTCTGGCACATCGACCACTTCGCGGTCCGGGTGCTCACCCCGGTGGTCATGCTGGCCGCAGCGGCCGCTTTCGTGGCGCTGTGCGTGAGCGGGCACTGGAAGGTCAGGGACGCTCCCGGGCCGGAGGACACGGCCGGCCAGAACGCCGCGCGGCCGGCCCGGGCGGCCGATCCCGTTTCCTGAGCGCGCCGCTGTCCGGGCCCAGCCCGGCCTGCCAGCAGAGCACCTGCTGCCTCCCTCACTGGCGTAGTGCCTCGTGGTAACCACCCGGGTCAGCCACCCACGCAGCCGCCTGCTGGCAACCGGCCGGGCCAGCATGGGGGCCGTTGGCCTCTAGTGCTCTGACCAGCCAGGAAGCAGGGTGAGACTGGAAGCACGAGGTGCCAGGCGGCACGAGACGCCGGGCGGGAGGAGCAGACCACTATGGACTCGACGGGCCAGCCAGGGCGCTACGGGACAGGCCAGCCTGGTCGTCACCGGGTGGTCGTGGTGGTGGTGGACGGCTCTCCCGAGTCGGGCGCGGCTCTCCGGCAGGCAGCGTCCCAGGCGCGGCAGCGCAACGCACTGCTCGACATCGTCGTCATCGTGGCGGACGCCACGGACGGCCCAGCGTCCATCCTGGCCAGGGTGAAGCTCGGGGAGTTCACCAGGCGCGAATGCCCGCACGGTATCGGTGTCCCGGTCCGGCTGCGGGTCGAGCGCGGTGATCTGCAGCGGGTACTTCCCGAGGTCGCGGCCGAGGCCGAGCTGCTGATCAACGGCCTCCCCAGGCCAGCTGCCGCGGACGACGGGCCGGGGGCGCCGGCCGGAGCCTCAGCGCCTGCCCGGCGCAAGCGCGGCACAGCCGCGCCGATCCCTGCCCCACAGGCCTGACCGGCCCGCGGCGCGGCCCCGGAGCAAGGAGGCGGGCACAGCTACCGAGCCCGGCCGCCCTAGGCGCGTATGGTGCCGCGGCTGGCGAAGGTCATGCTCCGCTGCAGCGCCGCGGCCCGCAGGTCCTCTTCGATCTCTGCCGGGCCGCCCAGCGCGGCCGCGTTGATGCCAGCCTGCGCGGCCTCCTCGACTACCCCTCCGACCAGGATCGCCAGGTCCGGGGAACGGTGGAAGACCAGCACGCCGTGGTTGGCCAGGAGCACCGCGGGCACTCCGGCCCTGACCGCGGCCCGGATACCCGCGATGGCCTGCTCTGACCCGCGCGGCCCGTAGCGCGCCACCGGTACCCCGTCAGGCAGCCCGAACATGGCCAGCGCCTCGACCCAGCAGCCGATGGGCCGCCGGGCTACGGCGTAGGCCGTGGCGTAAGGCGAATGGGTGTGCAGGACGCAGCCGACCTCCGGGCGGTCGGCGTACATGGCCGTGTGCATGGCGACGACAGCGCCCTGGATGGGCGGCAGCTCACCTTCCAGCAGCGTTCCGTCCAGCCCGACCCGCACCACCGCTGCGGCCGGGTGGTTACGCAGCGAGGGGCCTGCGGTGAAGTACATCTCCGCTGCTCCGGGGACGCGCAGGCTGACGTTCCCGTGCCCGTTGGCCGAGATTGCCCCGCTGGCCACGACCCGCTGGGCGGTGTCTATGACGTGGTTGACCAGGTCCTTGTCCATGACATCCCCCACCGCAGCCAGCCGCGCTGGCCGGTGACCCGCACCGGACGCCCGGGCCGCGTCCTCTGAGGCACCCCAAGTTACAGCGCGGCGCCGCGCCGGGCCACCCACCCTTGTGGCTCTCATTTTCCGGCCCGCGTCGACCGCGCGGCCCCGTCTTGGCTGCTGAGGGCCATACATGACGACTTGCTCATGGGTTACTTGATTTCTTTTCATTGGACGCATGAGTGCTGTTCGGTGAGACTAGATATCGAAGCACTAGCCCTAAGGAAGGAACAATGAACAGCAACACCTCGCCGGTCACCCAGCTGTGGACCAGCGTCCGGGACGAGCTTCGGGAGGCCCGTGCGGCGCGTGCCGCGCGCAAGGCTCTCGAGCACGACCTGGCCGGCTACACCTCCCAGGCCGACCTGAACGACCTGGGCGCGATCCTCGACCGGCACAGCGCGGAGGAGACGGCGGACATTCGCCGCATCCTTTCTGTCCGCCTGTCTGCCTAACCCAGCACCCGGGCTGATCGGCCACTGGCCCTGATCAACCACTGGCCCTAATCGGCAACCAGGCCAGATCAGCCACCGGGCTGCCCCAGCAAGGCGGCGCCTGACTTCCCGCGGGGCCGCCAGAACGGCCCCGCGGGCTCACGTCAGGGCAGGCTCCACTGCTGGTTGGCGTTGCCGGTGCAGTCCCATATCTGGAGCTGAGTCCCCGGTGTGGTGGACCAGCCTGTGTCGTCCAGGCACTTGCCGGACTGCGGGTTGTAGAGCGAACCGTTCGACTGCGGGACGAAGACCTGCGCGGCTGTGTTGTTGCAGTCGTAGAGGTCCACCGTGGTCCCGTCGGCCGTTCCGCCGCCGTTGACATCCATGCACTTGCCCAGGACGTGCAGCGTGCTGCCCGCCTCGACTACCGTCCACTGCTGCGCCGCGGTGCCGTTGCAGGTGTAGACCTGCACCGGGTTGAAGTTGGCGGTGCTGGCGCCGCGGTCATCGACGCACAGGCCGCCGTAGCCGGTGATCTGCCCGGTAGCCCCGGTCCCGCCGCCACCACCGCCACCGCCACCGGAAGTGGTCTGGTACGCCGCGACGTACGCCACGCTCATCGTCCCGCCGGAGGCCGTGCTGCTGGTCGGGGTGGTGCAGCCGCAGACCCCGTTCGGGTACCCGCCGCCCATGGCCAGGTCGAAGATGATGGACAGGTTGTGGTCGAAGGCGGCCTGCCACGTCGAGGTGCCGACCTGGCTCTCGCTGACGCTGAAGTACTGGTTCCCGTTCAGGTAGAACGTGACCGACTCATCCGACGTGTTCGTCCGGTTGAGGATCATCGTGTAGGTGTTGTACCCGGTCTGGCAGCCGGAGCAGGACTGCAGCCCGCTGCCGATGCCGTTCGGCTCGTTGCACGGCCCGCCGGGATCGGTCCCGCAATGGATGGTGCCGGACACTTCGGAGAGCGCGTTGACGTCCTCCATGATGTCGATCTCGCCGTTCTCCGGCCATTGCCCGGGCCCGAGCATCCAGAACGCCGGCCAGTAGCCGAGGCCGCCGGTGGGCTGCTGGATCGAGGCGGTCACCTCGAGTTCGCCCCCGGCCGGGGCGCCCACGTTGGCGCTGGTCGTCTGGATCCGGCCGGATGTCCAGGAGCCGCCCTGGTTCGAGCGCGGTGATGTCGAGGTTGCCGTTGCCGTCGAGGTGGACGTTGCTGGACGAGTTCGTCATGGTCTCGATCTCGCCGGTGCCGAAATTGGAGCCGGGGCCGGTGTCGTACTGCCACTGCGGACCGACGGCCGCTGCCCGAGCAGCCGTTGAAGTCGTCGCTGAAGACCGTGGACCAGCCTGAGGGCGGGCCTGGGACGGCGGCCGGCGCGGCCGCCGCCGTGCCCGGCGGCGCGCGCCGCCGGCGTCGGGTGCGGCCGCCGCCGCGGCGGCTAACGCTGCGGGCCGGGCGGCCCGGCGGCGGAGGCGGCGGCCGCGGCCGCGGCGGACGCGGGCGGCCGGGAGCAGGGCGACGATCGGCGCGGCCGCCGCGGCGGCGAGGCCAGCCCCAGGCCGCGGCCGGTCCGGCGTGGCCCCCGGCGGGGAGCGTTCTCGGCGGCCCGGTCAGACGTCATTGGCCGCAACCTCGTAACGCCGCTGTCATTGGCCGCAACCTCCCTCGGTCACACACTATAAGGAAAGTTTCCTATTTGTTTTGACGTGACCATAACCCCGCCGTTCCGGGCCGTCAATACCAGGATCGGCGGGTAGTCCTTGAGCGAGCCAAAGGGCACCCGCCATCCCCGGCCGTTCAGGAGGAGACAGTGCCGGAGCCGGACCAGCCAGCAGAGCCTCAGGCGGCCCGGCGTGTAGGCGCGGACCGCGAGCGGCACGAACACGATGAAGATCCCGCCAGCCACGCGATGCTCAGCCACAGGTTCGTCGCGATCGGCCCGCCGAGGGCCATCGAGCGCATGGTGTCGATGACGATGGTGACCGGCTGGTGCTTGGCGAAGGCCTGCAGCCAGCCGGGCATGGTCGAGATCGGCACGAACGCCGAGCTGACGAACGTGAGCGGGAACAGCCAGACCAGCCCGAAGGCCTGCACCGACTCCTCGTCGCCGATGGCCAGCCCGGTGAACGCCGCGATGCAGCAGATGGCCAGCCCGAAGATGGTGGCCAGCACGACCATGGCCACGGCCAGGCCGAAGCCGTTCTGGAACCGGAACCCGACCAGGTACCCCACGCCGACGAGGATCAGGATCGTGATGAACATCCGCAGGGTATCCGCGACCAGGCGGCCGGCCAGCACCGCCGAGCGCGACATCGGCATCGACTTCAGCCGGTCGATCACGCCCTTCTTCAGCTCCTGGGCCAGCGCGATGGCGGTGCCGAACGTCGCGAACGCCGCCGACTGGCCGATGATCCCCGGCATCAGGAAGTTGACGTAGCCGCCCGGGACGCCCGGCACCGGGATCGCGCCGCCGAACACGTAGCGGAACAGCAGCACGAACATGACCGGCTGGATCACCGTGAACATGATGTACGCGGGCACGCGCATCCAGACCAGCAGGTTTCGCCGGGTAATGGTGAGCGTGTCGCTCACCGCCCAGCGGGCCCGCGTGAACAGGTTCGGATCCCCGACCGGAGGCGCGGCGGCGGGAACGGCAATGGCGGTCATGACGTGGCTCCTGCGGTGTCCTTCTTGGCGGACCGGCGGCGGCCGCGGCGGCCCTTCGCCGGCTGCTCTTCCTCTTCCGCGGCGTGCCCGGTCAGGGCCAGGAACACGTCGTCGAGGGACGGCCGCCGCAGCGACAGGCCCTGGGTGGCGACGCCCGCGCCGTCCAGCGCGCGCACCGCCTCGATGAGCGCGTCGGAACCGCGCCCCCCGACCCCTATGCGTGATCACTCCGGTGTCCTCGTCCACGTGCGGCTCGCCCTCGCCGACCTTGACGATGGCGGTGACTGCGTCGGCGGTCCTGGTCCGGTCGGGCACGGTGAACTCGAGCACGTCCCCGCCGACCCGGCCCTTCAGCTCCTCGGACGTGCCTGCCGCGATGACCTGCCCGTGGTCGATGACGACGATCTCGTCCGCGAGTTCGTCGGCCTCGTCCAGGTACTGGGTGGTGAGCAGCAGCGTGGTGCCGTCGGCCACCAGTGAGCGGATGATGTCCCACATGCCCAGCCGGGCCCGCGGGTCCAGGCCCGTGGTCGGCTCGTCGAGGAACAGCACCTGCGGGTGCCCGACCAGGCTGGCCGCGAGGTCCAGACGGCGCTGCATACCACCGGAGAAGGTCTTGGCCGCCCGGTCGGCGGCGTCGGTCAGCTCGAACTGGGCCAGCAGCTCAACCGCCCGGCTGCGGGCCTGCGGCCAGCTGAGGTGGTACAGCCGCCCGATGAGCTCGAGGTTCTCCCGTCCGGTGAGCTCTTCCTGGATGGCCGCGGACTGCCCGGACAGGCCGATCGACCGGCGGACCGCGGCGGCCTCGCGCACGACGTCGCGCCCTTCGACCAGGGCCCGTCCGCCGTCGGGCTGGAGCAGGGTGGTCAGGATCCGGACCGCGGTGGTCTTGCCCGCACCGTTCGGCCCCAGCACTCCCAGCACCGTGCCCGCGGGGTACGGACAGGTCGATGCCGCGCAGTGCGTGCACGTCCCCGAACGACTTGGTCAGGCCCTCCACCAGAATGGCGGGCCTGGTACTCATCTCTGTCACTACTTCCTCCTGGGTGGGCCCCCGGTCGTCAGCGCCCAGCGATCCCGAACCTATCGGCAGCGCCGCCTGATCCGCGAACCCATAAACTCCGTCCCGCTTCGCGTTTTGGTGGCTATGACGAACATGGCCAGGCGAACTCATCGCCCCGGCGGGGCGCCGGCGGGCTGGCACCGGCGGGCGGGACCGGCAAGCTGGCACCGGCGAGCCAGGCACCGGCCTGGGGCCCAGGGTAATCGCGGGGGCTGACGAAACCGGGGCTAGCTGCGCCTGCCGCGCAGGACTGGCCGTCCCGGCCCGGCCAGGTCGTCCAGGGCCACCTGACGGCGGCACCCGCCGGGGCGTAGTGTCGGGGGTCGGCGCGCGGGGCGCCGCCGGGTCCGCGGACAGGGCCGAGCCCACCCGAGCAGGTTTGCCACGAACGGTACTGGCTAATCAGCCTCCTTTCGGCCTGACGACGCGGACCGCAGGCGGTGAAAGGGGGTTGGCAGCATGCCACCCGTGTCTCTGCCCGACGACGCCAGCCTGGAACAGCTCCGCAAGCAGGCCAAGGACGTGCGGGACCTGGCCCGCGCGGGCGTGCCCGGAGCCCTGGATCTGGTCGCCGAGTACCACCCGAAGGGCGCGCACGCGGTCACGCTGACCGGCGCGCAGCTCGTGGTCGCCCGGCACAACGGGTTCTCGTCCTGGGCACGGCTGAAGCAGCACCTGGAGATGGTCGAGAGGTACCGCCGGTCCCCCGACGAGGTCGACCAGACCTCCGGAGCTGCCGATGAGTTCCTCGCGTTCGCCTGCGTGCGCTTCGGCGGCGACGACGAGCCCTCCCGCTGGGAACGAGCGGCCCGGGTGCTGGCCGCCCACCCGGAGCTGACCCGCTCCAGCATCTATGTCGCGGCCGCCGCCGGGGCCGAGGTGTCGGTCCGGGCGCAGGTCGCGGCCGACCCGGCGCTGGCCAGCCGCGAGGGCGGCCCGTACCGGTGGGAGCCGCTGCTGTACCTGGCGAGCGCCCGGCACGACCCGGGGATCAGCGAGGAAGCCACGCTCGGCACGGCCCGCGCGCTGCTGGAGCACGGCGGCGACCCGAACGCGGGCTACCTGTGGCACGGCCTGTACCCGCCGTACACGGCGGCGGCCTGCGCGCTGGGCAGCCACGACGAGGACGCGCACCCGCACGCGTTCGCGCTCGCCGAGCTGTTGCTGACCGCGGGCGCCGACGCGAACGACGGGCAGTTGCTGTATGACCGCCAGTTCGGCCACGACGACCGTCACCTGGTACTGCTGTTCGAGCATGGTCTCGGCCGGGGGGACGGCGGGCCGTGGGCGAGGCGGTTCGGTGACAAGGCCGACTCGCCGCGCGAGATGCTGCGCGGGCAGCTGTGGTGGGCGATCGTGCACGACATGCGCGACCGGGTCCGGCTGCTGGTCGAGCACGGCGTCGACTTCCGTACGCCGTACGCGGCACCGGGCGGACGGCCGACAGCGCTGCGGAGCTCCGACGGGCTCACCCCGGCCGAGCTGGCGAAGCTGAGCGGGTACCCGGAGCTGGCCGGGTGGCTGGTCAGCCGCGGCGCCGCCCCGCCGGCGCTCGACGAGGTCAACTCGCTGATCGCTGCCGTCCTGGCCGGAGATCGGGACACCGCGACGCGGCTGCGGGCCTTCGCCCCCGGGGCCCGCGAGCGGCGGCCCGGCCTGATGGCCTGGGCGGCATCGGGCCGCAAGCTGGACGCGATCGCGCTGCTGGCCGAGCTCGGCTTCGACGTGAACGCCCGGGGCCGCCTCGACATCCCGCTCGAGCAGCAATGGTTCACCCCGCTGCACGAGGCGGCGCAGACGGGCGACGCCGCAGATGGCGCGGCTGCTGCTGGGGCTGGGCGCCGACCCGAACATCGGGAGCGAATGGGGCGCGACACCGCTGGACAGCGCCCGGCAGCACGGCCGGGAGGCCGTCGCCGAGCTGCTCGAGCCGCTGACCGCTACGGCTACGGGCCGGTGACCGTGATCCGGGTCGCGGCGGGGATGGTCAGCGGCGCACCCAGAGCGTGACGAAGATGCCCTTGAAATGCCGCTTCGCGGCGAGGGAGAAGTGGCTGGTGAGCACGGCGTCCTCGGCGCGGACCGGCCCGGCCGTGAGGTGCGCGAACGGGGACCGGCCCACCACCCAGATCCGCTGGTAGCCGGTCATGAGGGACTGGACCGTCCCGACCGGCTTGTCCCGGCCCTGGAAGTTTCCGGCCGCCGCGGGTGACTGCGCCATCGCGAAGTCGCTGACGTTCCGGTAGTCGGCCGGGTAGCCGAGCCGGGCCTTGCGGTAGAAGTCGCTGAAGAACAGGACCCCGTCGCCGGGCCGTGCGTGCGCGGCCAGGTAGCGGGACGGGCCGCCGAAGTCGAACAGGCGGCTCTGCGGCGTGCGGACCCGCTGCTGCGGCGCGAGCTGCAGGACCAGGGCGAGCACGCAGACGACCACGCCCGGGACCCAGAGCAGCGCTCCGGCCGGCCGGTCCAGCCCCGGCCAGCCACCGCCCGATCCGCAGCGCCCCGGCCCCGGCCAGCAGCGCGGCCCCGGCCTCGCCGTACAGGACGTAGCGGTCCACGTACAGCGGCTGGGCTACCAGCGACTCGAGGATCAGCAGGCAGCCGGGGACGCACCAGCAGCGGCGCCGCGACCGACGGCAGCGAGACGCCGCCCTGGCTCCACCACGCCGGCGCCCGGGCCGCGCGGCCGACCCCCGGTGCAGGCGGCGGCAGCACGCGGCCACCGCGCAGCGAGAACAGGAGCACGGCGACCGCGGTGCGTCGCGCCGAAGTAGTCGTGGAACAGGATCCGCAGGCTCCACAGGCCCCGGCCGGGGGATCCAGGCGACGGCCGCGTCCTCCCGGGCGCTGAGCGCGGCGAGCGGCAGGACCAGCGATCACCGAGACCGCGGCCACGGCCGCCCAGTGCCATGACGACCCGCCGGCCGTACCGGGCCAGCAGCACCGTGACCGCGTGCGCCGCCAGCGACGAGCAGGGCCAGCTCGTTCAGGTAGCCGCCCAGCGACCAGCAGCACGGCAGTAGA
The DNA here is from genome assembly GCA_963781085.1 of uncultured Actinomycetes bacterium. Lineage (GTDB taxonomy): Bacteria > Actinomycetota > Actinomycetes > Streptosporangiales > Streptosporangiaceae > RYN-230. The sequence goes on along the minus strand of CAWAES010000045.1, from coordinate 6,113 downwards.
CCAGCCACCGCCGAGCGGGCCAGCCGGGCCTCTGCGCGCGCCTCCGCGGCCGCGGGCCTCGGCGCCAGGGCGTGCAGCAGGACCAGCGTCGAGCCGACGACGCAGGCGAAGACCAGCGCGTAGGAGCGCGCGGTCTGGGCGTAGTAGCTGATGGTGGGGGTCAGCGCGATGATCAGCCCGGCGAACAGGCCCGGCCCAGGCCGACCCGGTGAGCCGCCGGCCGATGATCACGACCAGCGCCACGGCTACGACCATGGCGATCACCGAGGGGATCCGCATCACCGCCGGGCTGGTGCCCACCACCATCCAGCCGTGCATGAGCAGGTAGTACAGCCCGTGCACCGCGTCGACGTTGCTGAGCAGATGGGCCAGCCGCTGCAGCGGCGAGCAGCGCGGCCCAGCGGGTGGCCACCTCGTCGTTGCCCATGGCCGAGTCGCGCGCCAGGCCCCACAGCCCCAGCACGGCCATGACCGCGGCGGCCAGGCCGGCGGGCAGGTACCAGCCCGCGGCCGCCCGCCAGCCCGCCGGCCGGCGGCCGGCGCAGCGCCGGCCAGGCTCGGTCGCCGGCACCGTCCGGCGCCGCCTGGCCCGCCGGGTCGGCGGCCATGCGGCGTCCAGACGCCGTGCCGTCCGGCCCGCTGGCCGCGAGGACTGGCCTCGCTGCCCGTGGGACGGAGCTCACTGGCCGCCGGGCGAGTCGCCGACCGACGCCGCGAAGGTCTCGCGCCACCTGCTCGGGTGAGTTGAAGTCGGGCGCCGCGCGCGGTACTCCGTGGCCAGCCGCGGCCACCGCCGGCGCAGCCGCCGGTGCAGCACCAGGCTGCGCCAGCCCAGCGACCGGAACAGCTTCGGGTCCCGCTGGTACCAGGCCGCGGCGGTGCCTTCGGCCGCGGACACCAGGGCGCTGTCCAGCTTGGCCAGCACCCACCAGGACGCGTCCTGGTACGGCAGCGCCATCTGCGGGCGTTTCCTGGCCCGCTCCGGCGTCCGCCTGAACTGCCGCACGGTGCCGCCCGCGGCCTTGGTCATCAGGTTGAGCTTGTTGGTCGGCGGGTGGACTGCTTCAGCTCGTCCGGGGCCTTGCGCCGCGGCGGCGGGAAGCTTTCCAGGTCGGCTGCGGCCTTCGCGTCGGTGTACGGCGCCCGCAGCTCGCGCAGCTGCGCGAGCTTGGTCCCGATCTCGCGGTGCATGTGCCCGGGTCCGGTCAGCACGTCCTCGACGGCCAGCAACCGCAGCGCGACGGTCGAGTACTGCATGGACAGCAGGCTCTGCAGCTGCCGCTCCAGGCTCTCGGAGATGACGGCGCCGCCCTTGAGCGCGGGCGAGTGCAGCAGCGCGGACACCAGCCGGTTGCGCAGGTGGTAGTAGGCCTGCCAGTTCCGGGCGTCGTCCTTGTCGTCCCACGGCACCTGCCAGGCCGCCACGCCGGGCAGCGACACCGTCGGGAAGCCGCGGTCCCGGGCCCGGACGCCGTACTCGGCGTCGTCCCACTTGATGAACACCGGCATCGACAGGCCGATCTCGCGGATCACCGTGGTCGGGATCAGGCACATCCACCAGCCGTTGTAGTCCGACTCGGCCCGGCGGTGCAGCCACGGCGTGTTCCGCAGGTTCCGCCGCCCGAAGTCGTGCCGGGCCTTGGTGTTCGGGGACGGGCCCCACCACCATTTGTGCGGCTCGACGGCCTCGGCGAAGGCATGCAGCACCGACCGGTCGTACATGCTGAACATGTGGCCGCCCACGATCGTCGGACGGCGGGCCAGGTCGGCGAACGTGGCCGCCCGCAGGATGCCCTCGGGGTCCAGCCGGACGTCGTCGTCCATGAGCAGCACGTAGTCGGCGCGCCCGGCCTGCACCGTCTCGTCCATGGCCCGGGCGAACCCGCCGGAGCCGCCGATGTTGCCCTGCTCGATGACCTTGAGCAGGTCGCCGAGCTTCTTCGCCGCCTCGTCGAAGCCCGGCCGCTGGACGACCTTGTCGCTGCCCTGGTCGATGACGTAGACCCGGTCGAGTACGTCGAGGATCTCGCTCGCCTCGCCGAGCCGGTGCAGCTGCTCGATCATGAAGTCGGGCTGGTTGAACGTGGTGATCCCGATGCTGACCCGGCCCGGCGGGTCAGCAGGCGCGGGTCCGAGCCAGTCGGCCTCGATCAGCGTGGTGCCGCCCGCCCCGGCCGATGATGTCGAACCAGTACCAGCCGCCGTCGATGAACGGCGACAGCGGCAGCGTGCGCTGGATGGTTTCCGGCTCGTCGGACTGCACCTCGATGGTCTCGACCGGGTGGCTGAAGCCCCGGCCGTCGACCGGTACAGCATGATCTTCGACTGCCCGGCCAGCCGGATGCGCAGCGTCACCGAGTCCACCGTGGTCCACCGGCGCCAGTAGCTGGCCGGGAACGCGTTGAAGTAGGTGGCGAAGGAGACCCGCCGGCCGCGGCGATCAGCGCGCTGCGGCGGGGCCGGCTCTCCTCGGCCGGATGGCCAGGCACGTCCATGCCGAACCGGATGCTGCGTCTGGGCCTCGCCCACCGGGGCGGTGGTGGCCGAGCTGGTCACGACGCGCCTTGCCCCCGGTCAGCGAACTGGTCAGCATGTCGGCCGCCAGCTCGGCGGCGCCGCGGTCCATCTTGGTCTCGACGTACAGCGGGACGACGTCCAGGTCATCGCCGGGGAACACGACCCGCTGCAGGACGCGCAGGCTCGCTGGCCGGGGCGTGGCGCGAACTGGCTCAGTCATCCGGCCACTCCCCGGCCCGGTGCAGCGGCGCGCCGACGGCGAAATGCGGCCGGATCCGGTTGTCGAACATGCTCAGCGCCGAGCCGATGGCCATGTGCATGTCCAGGTACTTGTAGGTGCCCAGGCGGCCGCCGAACAGCACGCCCGGCTCCCGGTCGGCCATCTCCCGGTAACCCAGCAGCCGCTCCCGATCCTGCGCCGTGTTGATCGGGTAGTACGGCTCGTCACCGCGACTGGCGAAGCGCGAGAACTCTCGCATGATCACTGTCTTGTCCTTCGGATACCAGTCACGCTCAGGATGGAAATGGCGGAACTCGTGGATGCGGGTGAACGGCACATCCTCGTCGGCATAGTTCATGACTGGCGTGCCCTGGAAGTCCCCGGTGCCGAGCACCTCAAGCTCAAAGTCGAGCGTGCGCCAGCCCAGTTCGCCCGCGGCGTATTGCGAAGTACTCGTCCAGCGGCCCGGTGTACACACGGGCACCTGCCCGGCCAGATCCGAGCGCACTGCGCGAAATCGGTGTTCAGCCGCACCTCGATGTTCGGGTGGTCGACCATGCGCTCCAGCCAGGCGGTGTAGCCGTCGACCGGGAGCCCCTCGTAGGTGTCGCTGAAGTAGCGGTTGTTGAACGTGTAGCGCACCGGCAGCCGGGTGATGATCTCCGGCGGGCAGGTCGACCGGGTCGGTCTGCCACTGCTTGGCCGTGTAGCCGCGGATGAACGCCTCGTACAGCGGCCGCCCGATCAGCGAGACCGCCTTCTCCTCGAGGTTGGCCGCGCGGCCCGCCGCCACCTCGGCCGCCTGCTCGGCGATCAGCGCCCGGGCCTCGTCCGGCGACATCGCCGCGCCGAAGTACTCGCAGATGGTGCCCAGGTTGATGGGCAGCGGGTAGACCCGGCCCTTGTAGACCGAGAACACCCGGTGCTGGTAGCCGGTGAAGTCGGTGAACCGGTTGGCGTACTCCCAGACCCTGCGCGTTCGAGGTGTGGAACAGGTGGGCGCCGTAGCGGTGGATCTCGATCCCGGTCTGCGGCTCCGGCTCGCTGTAGGCGTTGCCGCCGATGTGCGCCCGGCGCTCCAGGATCAGCACGCGCAGGCCCAGGTCATTGGCGCAGCGCTCGGCGATGGTCAGGCCGAAGAACCCGGACCCGACGATGACCAGGTCGACGTTCACGGCTCACCCGCGGCTTGGCCGGGCCCGCAGCCGAGCCCGGGCGCGTCGGGCCCGCAGCTCGCCGTAGCCGGGTCGCGGCGCGGCCGATCCGGGCCGCTCCCGGCGGCCTCACGGCCGTCCTTTGTTTCGGCTGCTCGCCTTGCTCGGTGTACTGGGCGACGACCGGGCGGTAGACGGCGCGGCGCAGCCACCAGGGAACCAGGCGGTACCCGCCGCGGACCAGGACATTTCGCACATACTCGGGCCGTGATGGTGAATCCCTGCCGCCGGAACTCGCGCTGCAGCCGCAGCTCAGAACGCAGCAGGGCCTGTGCCGCCGCGGCGCTTGAAGGCCGTGCGCCGACCCGGTACCAGACCAGCGGCTCGGCCACGTTGACCGCGCCGGCGCCGTCCTGCCAGCATCCGGGCGAACAGCGCGTAGTCCTCCATCAGCGGCAGGTCGCCGTAGCCGCCTGCGGCCAGCACGGCGCTCCGCCGGTAGACCACGGTCGGGTGGTTGAACGGATCGTGCATCCGGGCGTAGGCCGGATCTGGGCCGGGTCGATGGGCGGACGCGCTGGCCGACGATGTTGTCGGTGTCCCCCACGAACTCCAGCAGGCCAGAACCGACGATGTCGGCCTCGGCGATCAGCGGGATCTGCACCTCGAAGCGCTGCGGCATGGCCACGTCGTCGGCGTCCATCCGGGCGACCACGTCGTACCAGCTCGCCGCCAGCCCCTGTCCAGGGCGGGCCCCAGGCCGCCGTTGCGCTCCAGCGGCACGAGGGTCACCGGCACCGGGCTGCCGGCCGGAGCTCGTCCAGGCAGCGCGGCCAGTTCCTCGCGCACCGGCCCGTCCCGGACGATGACCACCTGGTCGGGGCGCACGGTCTGGTCGTGGACCGCGCTGCGGAACGCCCGCTGCAGGTAATCCGGCCGGTCGCCGTCGTAGACCGAAAGCAGCAGCGAGAAGGGCTCGTGCATATGCAGAGGTCGCCTTTCATGTCGCGGTGCGGGGGCACGAACTGCGGCGCAGCTGGAGGACCAGGAGCGAGCAGCCCCGGCCGGCGTGCGTTCGTGTAGCACATTTGGGTCTGTACGGCAGCAAACTGCGGTGGACGGACGCCACTCTTACAGCCGCCATAAGCACGGATTGCTCGGGTTACCGTCAGTCCGCGCGAACACCCACGCACCTGGTCTACACTGGCAGCCAGATGCCATCCACCCAGATGCCTGACCTGTCCCGTCCACGCCGCTGACCTGTGAGTGTACCGATGGCCACGCGCGCCGCCGACCAGTCTCCCGCACCGCCTGCCGACGGCCCGGCGCGCCGCCGGGTGTTCGTCCACATCGGCGAGCCCAAGACCGGCACGACCTTCCTGCAGCAGGTGATGTGGCGCAATCGGGCCGAACTGGCGGCGCAGGGCGTGGTGCTGCCGGGCCACCACCCGCAGGACCACTTCCGGGCCAGCCAGGACCTGCGCGGCATCGAGAACTGCCGACGACCCGGCCGGGTCCTGGACCGGCGAGTGGGACATCCTGGCCACCAGGCCCGCAGGCCCGCGGACCGCGGTCATCTCCCACGAGCTTTTCTCGGCCGTCGACGACCGAGCAGGCCGAGCGGGCGGTGCGCTCGCTGCAGCCGCCGAGGTCCACGTCGTGCTGACCGTGCGGGACATGGCCTCGCTGCTGCCCGCCGAGTGGCAGGAGACCGTCAAGCACCGCAACACCGCGGCTGGGAGGACTGGCTGGCCGACGTGATCGACCGCGAGTCGGTCGACGGACCGGCGCCAGTACTGGTTCTGGCGGGTCCACGACACGCTGGCCCTCCTGGCCTCTGGTCCCGGCCACGTGCCGCCGGAGCGGGTGCACGTGATCATCACGCCGCCGCGCGGGTCAGACAACGCGCTGCTGTGGGAGCGGTTCGCCGGCGCTGCTCGGCATCGATCCCGGCGGGGTCGACCTGTCCCGGGCCCGGGCGAACGCCTCGCTCGGCCTGCCGGAGATCGAGTTCCTGCGGCGCCTCAACGAGGCCCTGCCCGCCGAGGTCCCGGACTGGTTCTACATGTGGACGGTGAAGGAGAGGGTCGCCACCGCGCCCTCGCCGACCGGCCGCGGCAGGGGCGCCTGGTGCTGCCCGCCGACCGGGAGGCCTGGGCCAAGGAGCAGGCCGAGGTCCTGATCGGCGGGCTGGCCGCCTCGGGCTACGACGTGATCGGCGA
>CAWAES010000044.1:0-63544 GCA_963781085.1 uncultured Actinomycetes bacterium | reverse complement strand
GATCCGGCGGCGGGACGGGAAGCTTCTGACCCGGGGGCGGATGATGCTGCGCTGATGGCATCCGAGCTGATCGGCTGGCGGCGGCGGGACGGCCTGGATCGCTGAACTCCGATCGTGGCCCGGGACCAGGCCGCCACCGGCGACCCGAACTGACGCCGCGCCGCTAGGACTGACTGGTGCCCCCGCCCTTCCGCGGCCGGAAACATCGGTCGGTCTCCCCCGGCGCCGGATCCGGGCCGCTTATGCGGCCTGGCTCGCCTCAGCCGGGACCCTTCGCTGAGTCGGGCCCGGTCCTGCCGTCTGGCGCTCCACATGGGTACCCCGCGCTACCGCGTCACCGACGCTTCCGGGCGGCGGTGGCCCGGTCACGGCTGAGCGCCGTCACGCAGTCCGCCGCGCCGCCGACCGCGGGACGCGGCCGACGGCGCCGCCCGCGGAAGGTCACAGGTTGCCGGGCCGCGGTTCAGCGGGACGCAGTCCGCCCCGCGGGGGCGGCTCTGGCGGGCCTGGCCACGCGGTGGGGCTGGGCGACGTGATCTACCCCGGCCGGGAGAAGCGGGCCTCGGCGGGCCAAGATGGCCAGGTCGCCCGGCAGCAAATCATCACCAGGATCACGTCGGGCCCCGCTTCGCCGGTGGCCATGGAAGGGGTGATCGCGGCCATTGTGCACGCCCTGACCGCGGGGATGGAAGACGGCTGGATTTCGCTTCCGAAGTCATCGGCACGCGCGTGGAAGGGATCCGCGTCCCGGGTAGCCAGGACGGCGCAGGCCATAGTAGTAGGGGCCGCCACACAGGTCTTCACGGGGACGGCGACTGGCGCCCCAGGGGCTTCAGCCACCGCTGACGGACCGAAGCGTGCCCCGGCAGGATCGACGGGACCTCGGAAGTCGCTGAAGGATTCAGCACCAGAGCGTCAGGGCAGATCGAAGTCGCCGCCTTGACCTGCGCGGTGAACGACTGCACTGCTCCGGCCTAAAGGCCAGCCTCGGCCCATGCGGGTCCTTCGAGTCGCGGACCGCCACAGCATCAGGCAGATTCAGGGCGGCCTCGACACACGCGCCACCGTTGCCGTTGTTCCGGCTCTTTTCCGCCATTTGCGCTAGCCAGCCCACGCTGATCTCTCCCTGCGCTTGAACTTGGAGGTCTAGTTGAAACCTCAGGCGACGCGCCACGGCGCGGATCATGTTAAAGACGAGGTCGAAGGCCGCTACTTCGTCTGGCTGCTCGATCAGGCGTGCGCTCTCGACCGACTCCGTATAAGCGAGGTCGCCGCCGAACAGCAGGCCGAGGAGGATGAACTCATCCAGCCGCCCGGCGTGCGCCCCGGCCGAAACGGCGTGGACCTGGAGAACGGTCCCCCGACACTTGCCGGCCCCGGCCAGTTGGGCGAGCTGACCACCAAAGATCTCCGGGCCGCCGACCGGTGGGCGCGCCCTCGTCCATTACGGCCCACAGCATGGGCGGCTTGGGGCGGTCAGGTTCCGCTGCCGCTCGAGGCGCCCCGCGACCTGCTGGCCGATCTCCTCGTCGCTCTCGGCGGGCTCCCGCGCCCGGAACAGCGCCCGGGCGATTCCTCGGTCTCCAGCAGCCCCGGCACCGCCAGCCGTTGAACTCCCGGATGCTGGTGGCCTCGCGCTCTCGCTCGACGAACTCCCAGAACCACGTGGGATACGCGTCCACGTCGCTGTTCATCGAGTCCGCAGGTGAGCAAACAGCCCGTCCGCGGAAACCACATCGTCGCAGCGGCGGGCGAAATACGGGCTTGGCACCCGCTCACCGGTTTCAACCCGGCCGACTCGCCATCCAACTAATTGATCGCGTCCCTAACTGATCTGGACATCCCGCCGCAGCCCGGCGGCGGCGCAGTTCGGCGCCGAAACGCGAGCAGGCTCGAACCCCGGTGAGAACTCGTGACTCGGCGTCCCAGATTCCGCGGCGTCCGACGACACGACGGGCGATCCCAACACGGGCCCCTCTGGTTCCCGACGGTCCGTGGCGGCGCCATTTCTCTAGCCCAGCGTTTCGCCGCCGGGAACCGTCTCCACGCGCTGCGGACGCGTTCGTCCTTGGCGAGGGGCCGTTAGCGGAAAAAAAGAGATCGGTATGGGATCGACCCGGCGGGCTGAGTCGCGATCTCAGGCACGCCAGCGATCACCTGGGCGCGGGACTTTCCGGGCGCCCCCGAGCAGGCGGGGACGGCGCGGCGGTTCCTGGCCGCGGTGCTGGATAGCGGTCCCGCCGCTGACGACGCCATCCTCTGCCTGTCTGAGCCGCTAAGCGACTCGTGCCTGCACAGCCGGTCCCGCCGCCCGGGCGGGCGCTTCGCGGTTCGGGCCGCGCTGAACGCCAGGACCTGCGGGTGAAGTCCGCGACGAGGCCGCCCGTGGGTCTGGCAGGCCCAGCCCGACGAGCACGGCCGCGGGTTACTGATCGTCGGTCGCTGGCCCGGGCCTCGGGCCGCGCAGGCGACAGCGAGCACTGCTGGACCGTCTGGTTCGAGATGGATGCCCGGTGACTGACGGCGATGACTACGGTGGGCAGGTGAGCTCCTTGTTCCCCGGCGCGGCGTTCGGATAGGCGAGCGCCATGTGCCGTTTGTTCGGACTGCACGCCGGCCCGCGGGACGTGGCGGCGACGTTCTGGCTTATCGACGCCCCGGACAGCCTGCGGCGCAGAGCCACCGCAACCCTGACGGCGCCGGGGTCGGCACGTTCGGGCCCGCGGGCCAGCCGGAGGTCAGCAAGCAGCCCATCGCGGCCTGGGAGGACGCCCAGTTCGCGGCGGCGGCCCGGGACCTGCGGGGCACCACGTTCGTGGCCCACGTCCGGTACGCCAGCACCGGCGCGCACACGATGGCCAACACCCACCCGTTCCAGCAGGACGGGCGGCTGTTCGCGCACAACGGGGTGGTGCAGGGACTCGGCGAGCTGGACGGGCGCCTGGCCGGGCTGGGCGCGGCCGGGCTGGTCGGCGGCGAGACGGACAGCGAGCGGGTCTTCGCGCTGATCACCGCGGAGACCCGGCGCAACGGTGGCGACGTGACCGCCGGCCTGACCGCCGCGGTCAGCTGGATCGGCGCGCAGCTGCCGGTGTACGCGCTCAACCTGGTGCTGATCACCCCGGCCGACCTGTGGGCGCTGCGCTACCCGGCCACCCATGAGCTGTACGTGCTGGACCGCCCGGCCGGCGGCCGCCGGCGCCGGCACCGCCGCAGGCCCTCGACGACGGCCAGCCACCGGATCCATGCCCGGTCCCCTCACCTGGCGCACCAGCCGTCGGTGGTCATCGCCAGTGAGCGGATGGACGACGATCCTGGCTGGCGGCTGCTGGACCCGGGCGAACTGCTGCACGTCAGCTCCACGCTGGAGATCGAGAGCAGCGCGCCGTTCCCGGCCGAGCCCGCGCACCTGCTGACCGTCTCCGACCTTGATCCGGCGGCGGCGGCCTCCCAGCACCCGGAGGCCGCGCCCGGCTGACCCGGGCGCGGCCTGCCGGGCGGCTCCCCGCTGCCGCGGGGGTCTCCCCTGCGGGCTCCGGCGGCCGCTCAGCGCAGCGACTGCGCGACTTCCTCCAGCTGGTCCAGGGCCTCCTGCAGGCCGTCTTCCATGCCGGAGTTGATGTGCATGTCCCGGTGCTCCTGGCTGGTGTGCTGCACGAGCATCTGGACCGTGGTCAGCCCGCCCGCCTCGGTGAACGTGACCGTGGCCAGCGCCTCGGCGTCGGGCATGCCCTCGAACACCTCGGTCCAGACCATCCGCTCGGCCGGGACGATCTCCCGGTACTCGCCGTGGAACGCGACCTCGAATCCGGCGTTCGCGGTCATCACGTAGCGCCACGTGCCGCCGACCCGCAAGTCGATGTCCACGCTGGTCACCTCGCCCCGGTCCCCGCTCCACCAGCGCCGGACCAGTTCCGGTTCGGTCCAGGCCCGGTAGACCAGCCGTGGCGGGAGCGTCGAACTCCCGGGTGATCAGGATCTGCGTGTCCCCCGGCAGGGTTACCACTGCCCGGCGGCTACTCGTCACGGCCATTCTCCCCGTCCTCCTCTGCCTTGAGTTCTTCCAGCACGGCGTCCAGCTGGCTGAAGCGCTGCGACCAGGCCTGCTCGTACGGCCTGCACCCAGTCGTAGATCGGCTTCAGCGGCCCGGCGTTCAGCCGGTACACCCGCTGCCGCCCGTCCCCGCGCACGTCCACCAGGCCGACCTCCCGCAGCACCCGCAGGTGCTTGGACACCAGCGGCTGGGCCAGCCCGAGCAGCGCGACCAGGTCGTTGACCGGCCGTTCCCCGCCGGCCAGCAGATCCAGGATCTCCCGCCGCCGGGGCTCGGCCACCGCGTTGAACGCATCTGCTGTCGTCGCTGCTCTCGCCATGACAGCATCATATTCCTATATGGGAATACGTCAAGGCCCCTGATCCAAAGCGTCAAGCGCCGGCGTGATCCAGGGTCTTCTCGAACCAGTGGTGCGCGTAGGGCTCGTCGTTGAACGCGTCCACCTCGTGGTAGCCGGACGTCCGGTACAGGCTGATCGCCTCGGCCAGGCTGCCGTTGGTCTCCAGCCGCAGCACGGTGACCCCGTGCGCGGCGGCGTGTGCCTCCAGCTCGGCGAGCAGCCGCCGGCCGAGCCCCAGTCCCCGCGCGGCCGGGGCGACCCACATCCGCTTGACCTCCGCGGGCGCGCCGTCGTGGAACTTGAGCCCGCCGCAGCCAACCGCCTCGGAGTGCAGGGTCGCGACCAGGAACAGCCCCGCGGGCGGGATCATTTCCTGGTCTTCGGCGGGGAGGCTCTGGCCGGGATCGAAGCCGCGGTGAAACCGGCGGCCCAGCTCGTCGAAGTAGGCCCGCACGCAGGCGCGGGCGGCCGGGTCCGCGGGAGAGCGCACGGTGACCTCGACCGCCGACGCCACCAGGAGCCGCTCCACCTCGGCCATGGCGCTGACCAGCCGGTCCCGCTGGGACGCGCTGAGCGGCTCCAGGATCGACTCGGCCGCCGCGTCCGCGCGCCGGTCGAGTTCGGCCCGCTCGGCCCGGCCGGAGCGTGGTCAGGCGGGCCGTGCGCACCCGCCCGTCCGCCCCGCCGCCATCCACCGCGACCAGCCCGTCCGCCTCCAGCGCGCGGAGCAGCAGGCTCAGGTAACCCGAATCCAGGTCCAGCCGGGCGCGCAGCGACCGGATGTCCGCGCCGTCCGGGCCGATCTCCCACAGCAGCCGCGCCTGCCCGAGCGGGCGGTCCCGGGCCAGGAACTCGTCATCGAGCGCGCCGACCCGCTGGGTGACGGTCCGGTTGAACCGCCGGACCTGGCTGACCATGGCAGCATCCATCCTCTGACTTTAGTCAGAGAATCGCGGCGCTAGCCAGCCGGCGGCCGGTCCTGGCGGAGCACCTCGATCAGCGCCGCGTCGTCCATCGCGGCCCAGCCCCCGCTCGTGACCCTCCTGGTACAGCCGCCGGGTGACCGCGGTGAGCGGCGCAGACGCCCCCGCGTGCTCCGCCGCCGCGCTGACCAGGCCCATGTCCTTCACGAAGATGTCCAGGGCGCTGCGGGGCGGCTCGAACTCCCCGCCGACCATCCGGGCCCCCCGGTCCTCGAACATGAACGACGCCGCGGCCCCGTCCCGCAGCACCCGCCAGCACTCGCCGGGGTCCAGGCCGAGCGACTCCGCGAACGCCAGCGCCTCGGCCGCGGCCGCGATGTGCACCCCGCACAGCAACTGGTTGACCAGCTTCATCCGCTGGCCGTCGCCCGGGGCCGGGCCGACCACCGGGGCGCTGCGGGCCAGCGCGTCGAGCAGCGGCCGGGCCCGGCCGACCGCGTCGTCCGCCCCGGACACCATGATCAGCAGATCGCCCGCGGCCGCGCGCTGGACCCCGCCGGACACCGGCGCGTTGACCACGGTGACCCCGCCGCGGCCCAGACGGGCGGCGACCTCCGCGACGACCTCGGGGCCCACCGTAGCCATGATCATCACGACGGCCCCGGCCGCCAGGGCGCCGGCCGCGCCGCCTGGCCCGAAGAGCACCTCGTCCACCTGGTCCGGGGTGGCGACCATGATCGCGACGAGTTCCGCGTCCCGGACCGCCCCGGTGATGCTGTCCGCGGCCTGCACCCCGTCCGCGGCCAGCGCCGCGGCCCGCCCCGGCACGATGTCGTAGGCCACGACCGCGTGGCCCGCGCGGGCCAGGCAGCCCGCCATCGGCGCGCCCATCGCGCCCAGCCCGAGCCAGCCGACTCGCATCAGGGAACCTCCTGCTCGCCGCGGACGATCGCCACCACCTGCGCCAGCGTGCCGTCGTCACCGACGTTGCCCGCGAAGACCACGTACGGCATCCCGACCGCCTCCGGGGCGGCGTCGAGCGGCCGGAACACCGAGATCGTCCCGGGGAACAGCTGGCCGGCCACCTCCGCGCGGTGGATCCCCAGCCCGTGCAGCATCACGTCGTGCGAGGTGATGCCGCCCTTGGCGACCACCCAGGCGGGCCGGGCGGCCAGCGCGTCGCGGACGATCCGGGACAGGGCCGCGGACACGGTCCGGGCGATCGTGAGGCTGCCCGCCGCGTCCGGGGCCGCTGACGACCGCCCGGCTGGTGTACAGCAGCACGTCCGAGTGGCCCAGCGCCGCGGCGACCTGCCGCGCGGTGGCGGCCACCACCGGGCGGCCGCGTCCGGGCCCGCCGCGCCAGCACCGCGGGCACGTCCAGTTCGATGTCCGTGGTGGCGGCGCGCGCCCGGAGCGCGGCCACCTGCCGGCTGGTCTGCCCGACGTGGGAGCCCACCACGACCAGGCCGTGCCCGCCCGCCCGGCCCGTCGCTCTCCGCTCCCCAGATCTGCGCTCCGCGCAGGGCGGCTTGGGCCCCAGGCCGCTCAGCGCCCGCACGAACGACGGCCCGGTGCGGAACAGGAACGACTGCCCCTCCCGCTCGGCGTCCAGCACGGCCCGGGCGACCGTCTCCAGGTCGGAGTACTCGGTGGCGTTGACCACCACCCACGCCCCGCCGGCCGCGCTGGCCAGCACCTCGCGCACCCGGGCCGGCCCGCCGAGCCGGATGTCCGCGAGGCTGATGCTGCGCACGTCCTCCGGCCGGATCGTCCCCCCGCTTTTCTCCGCAACGAAAACCCGCAGGTCCGAAGCCCAGTACCCGAACGCAGCGTCCTTCGCGAACTCGGTCTCACCGACCGGGACCAGCCCGGCGGCCGTGCGCGCCCAGTGGATATCGGCCGCGGTCACCCGGCCTGCCTCCAGGAACGCCGGGACCAGCAGAACGCCGTCGTAGCCGCGGCCGACCATGTCCCGCCGGACCGCCTGCAGCGCCGCGACCTCCGCCATCACGTGGCCGCGCAGCGTGGAGTCGCTCCGGCTGACCAGCTGGATGCGGGTGCCGCGCCGTCCCGCCACCGTGATCAGGCCGCGGGCGGCCCGGGTGGTCAGCTCGGCGGCGGCCGGCCCGTCCAGGCTGCGCGAGTTGGTCAGCACGAAACAGGTGGCGGCCGGCCCGGCCAGCGCCGCGGCGTAGGCGTCTTCCTCCAGCACGGTCACGACCTGGACGTCGTGCACGGCCTGTGACCCGGTCGGGTCGTCGTCGAGGACCCCCAGGAGCAGGTCACCGGCCGCCCGGTGGCGCGGATCGATTCGCGGAGACCCTCGTCGTCGGGGCGGGCCGGGGGCAGCCCGGCGAACACCTCGGCCGCGTCCGGCCGCCTGTCCCCGAGCACCCTGACCCCCCCGCGCCTGCGGTCCCCTGATCCGTGGTCCCCGCCCGGGTCCGCGGCCGGGTGCGCAGTCGGCCACCCGGGATCCGGCACAGGCCATCACCACTGCCTAAGATCGCACTGTATTCCAGACCCCGGGCCGGGACGGAGACGTCGTGACGAATGTGGTGATTACCGGCGGTGCCGGGTTCCTGGGCTCCCGGCTGGCCCGGGACCTGCTGGCGGCGGGCTCGATCGACGTGGCGGGCGCCGGGGCCCAGCCCGCTGACCCGGGTGACGCTCCTGGACCAGGCCCCGGCGCCGCCGGACCTGGCGGCCGACCCGCGGGTCGCGGTGGCCCAGGGCGATCTCGCCGGCCTGGTGGCCCCCGGGCAGGCCGGGCGGGAGGCGCTGGCCCGCGCCGACGTGGTCTTCCACCTGGCCGCCGCGGTCAGCGGGGAGTGCGAGGCCGACTTCGACCTGGGTATCCGGGCGAACCTGCACGCCACGGAGGCGCTGCTCGCCGCCTGCCGCGCGGTGGGCACCAGCCCGCTGGTGGTCTATTCGAGCTCGATCGCGGTGTTCGGCGGGTCCCCCGAGCTCCCGCTCCCGGCCGTGGTGGTGGACCACACGCTGCCGAACCCGCAGACCAGCTACGGGATCCAGAAGTTCATCGGCGAGCAGTTGGTGGCCGACTACACCCGCAAGGGATTCCTGCGCGGGCGGAGCATCCGGCTGATGACGGTCAGCGTGCGCCCCGGCCGTCCCAACGCCGCGGCCTCGGGCTTCATGTCGGGCATCATCCGCGAGCCGCTCGCGGGCCAGCGCGCGGCCTGCCCGGTCGATCCGGCCGCCGAGGTGGCGCTGGCCGCCCCGGCCCGCGCTATCGAGGCGCTGCGCTGCGCCGCCTCCTCGCCGGACGAGGTGTGGGGCGGCCGTACCGCGGTGACCATGCCCGGCCTCACGGTGACGGTCGGGGACATGGTCGCCGCGCTGGAGCAGGTGGCCGGGCCGGCGGTGACCAGCCTCATCGACTGGGTCCCGGACCCGGTGGTGGCGGGAATGGTGTCGGGCTGGGCCGCCCGTTTCCACTCCGACCGGGCGGCCCGCCTGGGCCTGACCCCCGACCCTGACTTCATCTCGATCATCCGCCAGCACCAAGCCGAGACCCATCCCGCCTAGGCCCCAGCCCCAGGAACCTCACAGCTCCGTGATCACGGTCAAAAACCGGCGCCCTGTGTCAGAAATTGACCGTGATCACGGAGGCGATCGGCCCTGGCCCGCCCACACCACCGATCAGGGTTAACATGACTGTCAGCCTGTTCCGGGGGGGAGGGCCAGGAGGGAGGGGGCCAGATGGAAGCACCAGCCTCGGACCACCGGCGGGCCACCGCTGAACGGAATGTCCAGGCCATCCTCGACGCGGCCGAGGACCTGCTGGACCGGCGCGGCCAGCCGAGCGTCTCGGCGGTCGCCATCGAGGCGGGAGTCTCCCGGGTCACCGTCTACGCGCACTTCCCTACCTCCGGGGCGCTGCTGGAGGCGGTGGTGCGCGTCGGTCAGCCGCAGCGCGGCGGCGATGGACGAGGCCCGGCCGGAGCAGGGGCCGCCGCCCGAGGCATTGGCACGGGTCCTCGCGGCAGGCTGGCGGGAGCTCGACCGCTACGGCGCCATCGGCGCGGCCGCCGCCGCCCAGCTCAGCCCGGACGCGCTGACCCAGACCCACGAATCCGCACACGAACGTGTCCGGAAGCTGGTCGAACGAGGCCAGGGCGACGGCTCGTTCCCGCACCGACCTGCAGGCCGGCTGGCTGGTGGCCAGCTGCTTCGCGCTCATCCACGCCTGCGCCGGGGAGGTCCGGGCGGCCGGATCGACCCGGACCGCGGGCTGGATGTGCTCGCCGCCACGGTCCGAAGCCTCGTCACGGCGGCCGAGAGCAGCTAACCCCCGGACGGCGCGGCCGGTCACCGGTGAGTTCCCCGTGGTCACGTCCGTCATTACTGACGAAACGAGCACCTCTGAGCGCCGGGCGGCCGGCGCGGAAGGGAGTCATCGTGGCCCAGCCAGTCGTGCACTTCGAGATCATCGGGAAGGACCCGGAGAAGCTCCGGGGCTACTTTGGCGAACTGTTCGGATGGGAGTACGACACGAGCTCCCCGGTCGCGGAGGAAGTGTCCGAGCCAGCGAACTACGGCTTCGTGAACCGCCCCACGACCAGCGACGGGACCGGGATCCCGGGCGGCGTCGGCGGGGGCGCAGGCTACGACGGCCACGCGATCTTCTACGTCGCTGTTCCCAACGTGGAAGCCGCCCTGCAGAAGGCCGAGAGCCTCGGCGGCCAGCGCCAGATGGGCCCCGCGCGGGCGCCAACAGGGCTGGTGGTCGGCCACTTCACCGATCCCGAGGGCCATTTGATCGGCGTCGCCGGAAGCGCGTAGCCGCAGCCACCCGCTGTCAGTGCCAGCGCGCCGGGTCGTAGGGAGGCGCCGGCCCGCTGCGTGGCGGCGATGCAGCGCCGGAAAATCCACGGCCGGGGCACCGCGGGCCGCACCACCCGGGCTTATAAGGTCACCACCATGAGCAGCAGTGTCATGGCTGGCCGCGCGGAAGCGTTGTGACCCCAGCGACGCCAGCCAGCCCTCCGGGCGCCGAGGTGCTGATCACCCCGGACGTGACCAGCTACCTGGGGATGATCGACGCGCTCCGCGTGCTGCAGGACCGGATCACCGGCGCGGCGCCCAGCGCGGAACTCGCCGCCGAGGTGTCGCGGACCCTCACTGACCTGGCCGTCCAGCTGGGCGAGTACGCGGTGGACGAGCCGGACCAGATCGCCGACCAGGTGGAGGTGCCCGGCCGGGCCCAGGCCCTGGTGCCGGTGGTCCACCTGGACGAGCAGGACGAGCAGCACGCCGCGGGCCGGGTCACGTTCGGCCGCCTCTACCTGGGCCGCAACGGGGCGGCGCACGGCGGCGCGATCCCGCTGGTCTTCGACGACGTGCTGGGCCGGCTGTCGAGCGCGGGCGGACGGTCACCGTCCCGGACCGCGTACCTGCACGTCAACTACCGCTCCATCACCCCGGTGGGGCGGGAGCTGCAGGTGACCGCGCGGTTCGACCGGGAGGAGGGCCGCAAGCGGTTCCTGTCCGGCGAACTGCGTGACGGCGGCACGCTGTGCGCCGACGTGGAGGGCCTGTTCGTCGCCCTCCGGCCGGGCCAGCCCTGACCGGGCGCCGCCCGGTCTCAGGAGTCGCCGTAGACGGGCGACGCGGGCGCCGCTGACGGGCGCGGCGTCCGGGCCGATCAGGAACGCGATCACCTTGGCGACCGCGGCCGGGGCGACCGCCCGGGCGGCCAGGTCCGGCGGACATCCAGGTCCGGTTGGCCGGCGTGTCGATGACCGAGGGCAGCACGCAGTTCACCCGGATCCCCTGCGGCCGGAGTTCGTCGGCCAGCAACTCGCTGGCCCGCACCACCGCGGCTTTGCTGGTGGCGTGGGCCAGCGGCGCCGGCCCGGCGACCGCGGTCTTGGAGCCCATGGTCACGATCGCGCCGCCGCCGGCCGCGGCCATCCGGGGCGCCGCCTCCTGGCAGCACCACAGCATCGAGACCACGTTGGACCGCCATAGGCCCTCGAGCGCGTCCTCGTCGAGGTCGGCGAGCTTGCCGGGGACGAACCCGCCGGCCAGCGCGACGAGCGCGGCCGGGGTCCCGACCTTGTCGATCTCCTGCCACGCGGCCCGGACCGCAGCCCGGTCGGCCAGCTCGGCCGCGACCGGGTGCACGCCGTCCTGGCCGCCCAGCTTGTCCAGCGCGGCTGACGGCCGGTCCAGCGCCACCACCGTGAGACGCCGGCCGCGCAGCTCGGCGAGCACGGCGTGCCCGAGCGCCCCAGCGGCCCCGGTCACTACCACCACGTCGTTCATGTCACTCCCTGGAGGCTGAGGCCGCAGGCCGGCTGGCTCTCGTAGACTCCCGGACCATACCGCAGGAGTCGTCATAGTGCTCATGCTGCCCGTCACGCGGAAGCCGCGGCCCGGCGGACTGATCCGGCTACCTACCGGGCAGGGCGAACGCGTATTCGTAGTCGTTGTCCGAGCCGATGTAGACCCGGCCGTCGGCCACCGCCGCGGAGGACTGGATCGCGCTGCCGGTGCTGAAGTCCCAGAGCTGGCTGCCGGTGGCCGCGTTCAGGGCGTATACGTTCCCGTCGCCGGCCCCGAAGTACACCACCCCGTCGGCGACCGCGGGATCGGACGTCCATCACCGTCGGGGTCAGGTTGACGGACCAGAGGTTGGTGGCGGTGGCCGCGTCCGTGGCATACACACTGCCGTTAGCGACCCAGTAGACGACCCCGTTCGCCACGGCCGGCGTGGCGTCGACCGCCCCGTTGCTGTTCTGGATGTCCCATACCCCCTTGCCGGTGACCGCGTTGAACGCGAGGAGGTCACCCACGTCGGTGTGATCGGTGCCGAGGTAGACCACGCCGCCGGCGACCGCCGGGGAGGAGACAGCGTAGCCGGGCAGCAGGGTGTGCCACAGCCTGGCCCCGGTGGCCGCCTTCAGGGCGTACAGCTCGCCCGGTTCCCCGGGGACGTAGACCGCGCCGTCCGCCACCGCCAGCGAGGCGTCAACCTCGGTCCGCAGCCTCACCCGCCACCGCAGGGCCCCGGTGGCCGCGTTCAGCGCGTAGACGGTGCCGTTTCCCGTGACGGTGTACACGGTCCGGTTGGCCGCGGCGGGGAAGAGAGGGGATGGCCGCCAGCCGGGTACGCCCACCGCCGGGCGCCGGTGGCGGCGCTGAGCGCGTACAGCCGGCTGCCGTCCGAGACATAGACCACCCCGCGCACCACGGCCGGGGAGGATCCGACGCCGCCGCCGGTGTGGAACACCCACCGCCGGGTCCCCGTGGCCGCGTTCAGCGCGTACACCGCGCCGTTCAGCGAGCCGAGATAGGCCACCCCGTTCACCACCGCCGGCGAGGAGAACACCTCGTTCCCGGTGCTGAACCGCCAGGCCATGGCGAGCCTGGGGACGGCGGACGCGGACAGCACATTCTCGTCCGGGTTGTATCCGGTGCGCGCGGGCCCGTAGCCGTACTGCGCCCAGTTGGTGTGCACGGTGAAGTTCGCGCCGGCCCGGCGGCCAGAACGGCGGCCCACCGCCCTGATCCGGTACGTGCCGGGCACGGTCGCCAATCGGCACTTTGACCAGGACCCCGGAAAAGCTCCCGGCGCGGTTGGTGTGCCCGGCCGTCTTATCCGCGGCCGCGAAAGAGACATCCACCGTCTCCCGGGCGGCGAACCCGGATCCCGACACCCGGATGGCCGCGCCCGGTGGCCCGCTAGTGGCCGACAGCACCACACGCGTCCGGCGCGCAGGCGCGGGTGCCGCCGCGGCCAGCCCCGGGGACCGCGAAGCTGAGCCCGGCGGCCACGGCGAGAACTAAGGCGAGCCCGCGAATTCGTGACGCCGGCATGCTGACCTCCCCGCCCGGATACCGGGGACACACCCACGGCACCGGCCCTCACCATAACCCGGTTACTGGTGATTGATCCGGTTAATGGCGAGTGATTATCGTCGCAGTGCCGTAGTACCGGTAATTGGCCACGTAGATGTGCTGTGACTGGATAGGGCTTGCCTCGCCATATACCCAGTCGCTGCCGTCCCGGCGGATCGTGCCATCCCAGCCCAGCCGGCGCAGCCGGAGCTCCAGCTCCTGCGGGTCCACGAAGTTCTTGATCACGCGGAACGTGCTGCCATCGCGCAGCCGCCGCTCGATGACCTCATCCCGGCCCGCGCACATAGGCCTCTTTCCCGCGCTCATCGACGTGCTCGTCGATGAACAGCACCCGCCCGTTCCTGGCCAGCAGGTTCCCCAGCAACTGCCAGAACTGCCCGAACCGGCTCGCAGGCACATGCGAGAGCCACGCCGAGAAGAAGATCACGTCGAACCGGGTACCCGGGTTCCACGAGAACACGTCGGCAACCTCGAAGCTGACATTCGCCGGCCGCACGCGGTCACGAGCGATCGCCACCGCCTCGGGCGCCGCATCGATAGCTGTTACCGTGTCAGCCCACCCCGCCAGCGCCTCCGTCCACAAGCCAGTCCCGCACGCGATCTCCAGCACACTTCCGGCCGGGTGCATCTCCGCGACCAGCCGCGCGATGCGCGCACGTGCCGCCGCGACGTCGCCGTACGCCGTCGCGTCGTACTCGCCCGCCCGGCGACGGTAGTAATCGACCTGATCAGCCAGAACCTCGTCGGTCACCCGAACATCATCACACGGTCGATGGGCCACTTGCGGGCGCCGGATTCTAGCCGTTCCCGCCGGGGGCGTCCGGCCCGGCGCCGCCCTTCCACTGCGCGGAGCCCGCGTCCCACTTGGTGTACGTGTAGGGGTTGTCGAGGACCTTGGTCTCCGGGATCTCCGGGTGCATCCCCTCGGCCCACGCCTCGGGCCCGAGCTGGCCCTGCAGGTACTCGACGGTCTCCCCCACCACCTGGCGGGCCCGGTCCAGGCCGCCGGTCAGCGCGTGCGCGGACTTGACCACCTGGCCGTTCACCAGCACCGTGTGCACGTCACCGCGCTGGGCCTGGAACGCGACGTGCCCGTACGGGTTGAGCAGCGGGAACATGACCGGCGAGGCGTCGTTCTTGATCAGCACGACGTCGGCCTTCTTGCCGGGCTCCAGGCTGCCGGTGACCGAGTCCAGGCCCAGGGCCCTGGCCCCGCCCCGGGTGGCCCAGTCGACCACGTCCTCGGCGCGCAGGTGGCAGTGGGTCACGGTCTCCTGGCGGCCGTGGGCTTCCAGGTGCTCGCGGGAGCGGTCCGCGCCCAGCGTGGTCCGCATGGCCGAGAACAGGTCGCCGCTCCACCACACGCTGGTGTCCATGGACAGCGAGACCGGGATGTTGTGCTCGCGCAACTGCCAGGTGGGCGGGTAGCCCTGGCCCGCGCTCTGCTCGCTCTCGGTGGACACCGAGGCGGTGCCGCCGGTGGCGGCGATCCGGTGGTAGGAGTCCCGGGTCAGGGTGGCCGCGTGCACGTAGATGGTGGACGGCGTCATGAACCCGTGCTCGTGCATGAGCCGGATCCCGTCGTCGTTGGTCGCGCCCCAGACCCCCGCGTGCGTGGTGACCGGCACGCCCAGGTCCCGGGCCACCTCGAACGCGGCCTTCTCCGGGAACGCCGGATCGCCGGTCACGTCGAAGGCCATCTGGAAGCCGAGCATGTCGTTGGCCGCGCCGAAGTGGCGGCTGACGAAGTCGCGGAACTCCGGAGCGGCCGACCACTCCCAGGGGCCCTGCCTGGATGTTGCCGTAGGCCAGCACGAACCGCCCCGGCACCTCGGTGAGCGCCGCCACCGCCGCCTCGGCGTGGTCCACCGTCTGCAGCCCGTGCGACCAGTCCACCGTGGTGGTCACGCCCGCGTCCAGGGCCTCCAGCCCGGACAGCAGGTTGCCGGCGTAGATGTCCTGCGGCCGGAAGGTCTTGCCCCACTGCAGGTAGTACCAGACGAAGTACTGGGTCAGCGTCCAGTCCGCGCCGTAGCCGCGCATCGCGGTCTGCCACATGTGCCGGTGCGTGTCGATCATGCCCGGCATCACGATGCCGCCGGTCGCGTCGATCTCGGTGGTCCCCTCGGGGACCTCCAGGTGCGGGCCCACGGCCTCGATCCGCTCGCCGTTGACCAGGACGTCGCCGCCGTGGTGCACGGTGTGCGCGTCGTCCATGGTCAGCACCGTCGCGTTCCGGAACACCAGGGTCATGGCAGACCTCCACTTCGAGGCGGGCAGGCGGTGCGATGCATTTGTCGGGACTGCTCACGGACAGCTGTCCGCACAACGGGCCGCAGGGAACTAGTCCGGAAGCGTGGCTGGTTCACGGACTGATGTCAAGAGCCCGATTACGGGGCGTGGTGAACGCCCCGACCCGCCGCATGTCCGCAGGGCGGACGGGCCGGCCGGGTGACACTACAGTCGTTCCAGGCGCCCTGCGCTGTACCGCCAGGGGCCGTAGACTGCAGATCGCCGGACAAGTGTCCGGCTAGCGGACAGCCAGGGACAGGGAGTTGAGCCAGCGCCGATGACCCAGCCAGACCCGGCCCCCGACGCCGCTGTTCCCGGAGCACCAGCCCCGGGAACACCTGCCTCCCCCGCGCCGGACTCCCCAGCCCCCGCGGGACCGCTGTCCGGCCTGCTGGTCGCCGACTTCTCCCGGGTGCTGGCCGGCCCGTACTGCACCATGCTGCTGGCCGACCTCGGCGCCGACGTGATCAAGGTGGAGAGCCCGGGCGGCGACGACACCCGGCAGTGGATGCCGCCGGTGAACGAGGAAGGCCGGTCAACCTACTTCCTGGCCATCAACCGGAACAAGCGCTCGGTCGCGCTGAACCTGAAGGACCAGGCCGACCTGGCCGCCGCGCAGGAACTGGCCCGGCGGGCGGACGTGTTCGTGCAGAACTTCAAGCCCGGCGGGCTGGCCCGCTACGGGCTGGACTACGAGAGCGTCAGCGCGGCGAACCCGGCCATCGTCTACGCGTCGATCAGCGGCTTCGGCGCGGGCGGCGGCAAGGACCTGCCCGGCTACGACCTCATGGTGCAG
Source organism: uncultured Actinomycetes bacterium (assembly GCA_963781085.1). Lineage (GTDB taxonomy): Bacteria > Actinomycetota > Actinomycetes > Streptosporangiales > Streptosporangiaceae > RYN-230. The sequence continues at coordinate 47,245 of CAWAES010000044.1, read as the reverse complement.
GCCATGTCCGGGCTGATGAGCCTGACCGGTGACCCGGACGGCCCGCCGTTCCGGGCCGGGATCTCGGTCTTCGACGTGATCGCCGGGCTGCACACCGCGTTCGGCATCGTGGCCGCCCTGTACGACCGGGCCGCCACCGGCGCCGGGCAGCACGTGGAGGCCAACCTGCTGTCGTCGGCCCTGTCCGGGATGGTCAACCAGACCAGCGCCTGGGTGACGGGCGGGGTGGTGCCGTTCCGGATGGGCAACGCGCATCCCAGCCTGTTCCCCTACGAGCCGCTGCCCACCGGGGACGGGGAGCTCATCGTGACCGCCGGGAACGACGCCCAGTTCGCCCGGCTGTGCCAGGTCATCGGGGCCCCGGAACTGGCCCAGGACCCGAGGTTCGCCCGCAACGAGGGCCGGACCGCGAACCGGGCTGAGCTCCGGCCGCTGCTGGCCGAGCAGCTGGCCCGCAAGACGGCCAAGGAATGGTTCGGCGAGCTGATCGCGGAGGGCGTGCCGTGCGGGCCGATCAACACCGTCGACGGGGGCGTGGCGTTCGCGACTGAGGTCGGCCTGGACCCGGTCGTGCTGGCCGGCCCGCCGGGCAACACGATGCGCACCGTCCGGCACCCGCTGAGCTTCTCCCGCGACCCCGCCGCGCTACCACCTCCCCCCGCCTAAGCTCGACGAGCACGGCGCGGAGATCCGGGCCTGGCTCGGGCACGAGCCAGGCCGGCCCGGGCCGGACGCCACCACGCAGGAGGACAGCACCGCATGACCCATCCCGACTCGGTCCCGTCCTTTCCCACCTCACTGGGCACCTCCAGCGAGACGACCATCACCCTGCTCGGCCAGGACCTGGCCGCGGACCTGATGGGCAAGGTCGGCTTCGGCGAGCTGGCCCTGTGGCTGGTCACCCAGCGGCGGCCGACCTCCGCCCAGGTCCGGGTGTTCGAGGCCGTCCTGGTCGCGCTGGCCGACCACGGCTTCACGCCCACCGCGATGGCGGCCCGGCTCACCTACCTCAGCGCCCCCGACTCCGTGCAGGGCGCGCTGGCGGCCGGCCTGCTCGGCGGGGGCTCCCGCTTCCTGGGGGTCACCGAGGACGCCGGCCAGTTCCTGTCCGCGGCGCTGGCCGAGGCCGGCCAGCCGCTCCCGGCGGACGACGCGGGCTGGGACGCGCTGGCGGTGGGCGCGGTGACCAGGGCCCGGGCGGCGGGAAAGTTCATCCCCGGCCTCGGCCACCCGGTCCACAAGGTGACCGACCCGCGGACCCCGGTGCTGATCCAGATCGCCGAGGAGGAAGGCCTGCGCGGGCCGCACCTGCGGCTGTTCGAGGCCATCGGCCGGGTCCACCCCCAGCTGCTCGGCCGCACCCTGCCGCTGAACGGCGCGGGCACCTGCGGGGCCGCGCTCGCCGACCTGGGCCTGCCCCCCAGCCTGCTGCGCGGGTTCGCGCTGCTGGCCCGGGCGGCCGGGATCCTCGGCCACCTGGCCGAAGAGCAGCGCCGCCCGGTCGGCATGGACATGTACCTGACCGTGGACCGCAACACCGAGTACCTTCCCCCTCGACCCCGCCTAGGGCCAGCACCGCTGGAGCCCCCCAGTGGTGCTGAGCACAGCGCGGTCCCGACACCCCGAGGGAGCAGCCATGGCCACCGTCGCCGCGGTCATCGCCTCCACCCATCACCCGTTCTACTACCGGGCGAGCACGTCCACCGGCGCGGACCGGCCCCCGTTCGCGGACGAGTGGGTGGCCAAGATCGCGGCGTTCCGGGAGACCCTGACCCGGGCCCGCCCCGACGTGCTGGTCATGGTGGGCTCGGACCACTTCCACCAGCTGTGGCTGGACAACATGCCGCAGTTCCTCATCGGCAAGGCGCCGTGCTACGACGCGAACTGGTACAACGAGGAGCGCGAGTTCGGGCTGCCCCGGATGTTCCTGCAAGGGCAGGAGGAGCTGTCCGGCTACCTGCTGCGCGAGGGCATGGACGCCGGCTTCGACTTCGCGTTCAGCAACGAGCTGCGGATCGACCACAGCATCACGTGCCCGCTGATCACCCTGCGGCCCGACGCGGACCTGCCCATCGTGCCGATCTACACCAACATCTTCGCCCCGCCCATGCCGCAGCCCCGGCGGTTCGTGGAGCTGGGCCGGACCATCCGCCAGCTGGTGGAGTCCTGGCCGTCCGACCTGCGGGTGGCGATCATCGGTACCGGCCACCTGTCCCTGGAGCTCGGCGGCCCGCGGCAGTTCGGCCCGCACGGCCCGGACCCGGAGTTCGACCGCAAGGCGGTGGAGTGGATCTCCTCCGGCGACCTGGACTCGGCGCTGGCCCAGGTCAGCCTGGACAGCCTGTGGCAGCCCGGCAACGCCACGCACGGATTCATGGACTTCATGCTGATGATGGGGGCGGCCGGGGCCGGCGTGAAGGCCGACTACACCGACTCCCTGGACCTGTTCCACACCATGGAGGCCTACTTCACCTGGTACCCGGAGGGGACGGCGGCACGGTGAGCAAGTACCTGGTCAACAAGTTCCTCTACACCATCGACCGCGACCCGGACCTGGTCGAGCGCTACCGGGAAGACCCGCGCGGGACGGTCACCTGGTGGGAGGCGGAGCAGGCCAACCTGCTGCTCAACTGCCCGGGCGCGGAACGCAGCACCTGGCTGGAGTTCACCGGCGACGAGCGGGAGGCCCTGGCCAGCCACGACTACGTCAGGCTGTTCGAGCTGGGCGCGCACAACTTCCTGACCCTGACCCTGTTCATCGCGCTGTTCGAGCGGGACTACGACGAGCCGCTGGCCTTCCAGCGCGAGTACGCGACCCGGCTCAGCCACTGGGACCTGCCCTACCCCGACATCTCCACCTGACCTGACGGTCCGACGACCCCCGACACCGATGAGGATGCTGTGATGACCGCTATTCCTGATTCCCATCGCGACCTGCTGTCCGCGCAGGTCGGCACGCTGGGCACCGTCGGGCCCGACGGGCGGCCGCAGCTCTCCGAGGTGTGGTTCCTGGCCGAGGGCGACTCGGTGTCCATCTCGCTGAACACGTCACGGCAGAAGACCAAGAACCTGCGGGCCAACCCGGCCGTCAGCTTCCTCATCCTGGACCTGGCCAACCCGTACCGCTACCTGGAGCTGCGCGGCGACGCGGAGATCACCCCGGACGACGACTACGTGTTCGCCGACAAGGTGGGCGCCAAGTACGGCTCGGACCTGCGGGAGCACGACGAGCCGGGGGTGTCCCGGGTGGTCGTGACGATCCGGCCGGTCCGCGTCAACACCTGGGGCTAGCGGGCCGCGCGGGCCAGCCCCAGCCGGACCGCCTCGGACGCGGCCACGGTCCGGTCCGGCACGCCCAGCTTGGCCAGCACGGCCGAGACGTGGTGGTCAACGGTCTTGGCCGAGATGAACAGCTGCTCGGCGATCTCCGCGTTGGTCCGGCCGTCCACGATCAGGTCGAGGACCTCATGCTCGCGGCGGGTCAGCCCGAGCGGGTGCTCGCGGGTCGCGGAGCGCGGGCCGGCCGGGATGGACCGGATGCCGAGGTCGCGCATCTTCTTGCGGGCGACCCGGATGACGGCGGCGGCGCGCAGGCCGGTCAGGATCTGCAGGGCCTCACGCAGGGCGTCCTCCTCCGTGCTGTCCAGCAGGGCCATCGCGGCCTCGTAGGGGCAGTCCAGGTCCTGCCACAAACGCGCCGCACCGGCCCAGTCGCCGTCGAGCTGCCGCTGGTAGGGCTCGGCGAGGTCGCGGGGCAGTTCCCGGCCTGAACCGGTGCGCCTCAGCCAGACCGCGAGCGCGCCCCGCCCCCACTGGTCAGCGCCGGCGCCTGAGTCGTGGGCCAGTTCGGCCTCGCGGAGCGCGGCGGCGTGGTCGCCTTCGAGCCAGCGGGCCTCGGCCCGCTCCAGCCGGACGGGCACGATGTTCTGGGCCTCTCCCGCGCCGTCGGCGTACCCGACGGCTTCGTCCAGGCACTCCCAGACTCCCGGCTCACCCCGGCGGGCCCGGATCGTGCCGAGCCGGTTCAGCGGGCACAGCCGGATGCCTGGCGATGGGCCACCCCGGATCAGGAGTTCCCCGGCGATGGCCACGGCCTCGTCCCAGCGCCCGGTCCGCTCCAGCATGTTGGTCCGCTGGCTGCGCAGGAAGATCGAGTAGGACGTGAGGTCGTGCTCGTCGCAGTAGGCCACGCCGTCGGTGAAGTAGGCCTCCCCGGTGGCGAAGTCCTTCTCGTCGACGTACATGGCGTAGGTATTGACGTACGCCCGGCCCACCTGAGCTTCATGCCCGCCGCTCACCGCGACGTCCAGGGCCTGGCGCATCGTGGGGCCCCACTCACGGCCGACCCCCAGAAGGGAACAGGCCTCGGTGTTGAGCGAGTCGCTGACGATGTCGGTGCGGCCCAGCGGCCCGGCGATGGCCACCGCCCGGTGAGCCAGCTCGATCGCCTCAGCGTGCTCGTAGTTCACCATCCGCAGCGAGGCGAGGCTGGAGTAGGCCGAGGCCAGCTCCGGGCTGGGTCCCAGCGGTTCGAGCAGTGCTATCGCGGCCACGGCCGCGGCCCGGCCCTCGCTGCCCCGGCTCGCCGCGTTCAGCGCGCACGCCAGCCAGCGCAGCGTGTCGCCCTCACGCCGCTGGTCACCTTCCTGGCGCCACAGGGCGAGCGCGCGCTCGCGGGCGGCGACCGCGTCCTCCATGCGGTCCAGCAGCGAGGCCTCGTAGCCGAACGCGTCGTACAGGCGGGCGGCCGTGGCGGCGTCGGCCCCGTCGCGCGAAACGCAGCGCCCGCTCGTACTGGGCGGCCGCCTCGCGGTGCGCGCCCAGTTCCGCGGCGCGCCGCGCGGCGGCGGGGGCGTACCGCATGACGGCGGGCCCGTCCCCCGCGCCTTCCGCGTGGAAGGCCATCCGCGCGTCGTCGTCACCGCCGGACGCGCGCAGGGCGTCCAGGATCCGGGCGTGGATCAGTCCCCGCCGGTGCGCCGGGACGGCGTCCTGCACCGCCAGCCGGGCGATCTCGTGCCGGAACTTCAGCCCCGTCCCGTCCCCGGTGAGCAGCCCGGCCGCGAGCAGCTCGTCGACGGCGGACGGCGGGCAGTCGGTGACCGACTCCAGCAGCGAGTACTCCAGCCGGGTGCCGATCAGCGCGGCCGCGTCCAGCACCGTGCGGGCGCTGGCGTCCAGGCGTGCGGTCCGGGCCAGGACCGCGTCCCGGGCGGACGCCGGGATCTCGTCCGTCCCGGCTGCGATCACCTGGCTCAGGTAGAACGGGTTCCCGCCGGTCAGCTCGCGCAGCGAGGCCGCGTCCCGCTCGCTGCCGCCCGCCATGACCTGCACCGCACCCGCCGACAGCGGGCCGAGGCTGACCCGCCGCACGGAGCGCTGGGTGGCCAGGTCCCCCAGCGCGACCTGGAGCGGGTCACCGGCGGCCAGCCCGTCGTCCCGGTAGGTCACGATGAGCAGCACCGTCGCGTCCCGGATCCGGCGGCCCAGGAAGCGCAGCAGGTCGATGGTGGCCTCGTCGGCCCAGTGGATGTCCTCCACCACGACCACGCGGAGCACGTCCGGCTCGCTCACCTGCCGCAGCAGGGCGCTGAACAGCTCCTCCCGCGGCGCGTCCGCCCGGCACAGGTCGAGCAGCTCGCCGCCGAGCTTGGCCGCGATGTCGAACAGCGGCCCGAGCGGCCGGGGGGTGAACAGCCCGTCACAGGCCCCCCAGTACCAGCTCGCACTGGGCAGGTTCCGCTGCAGCTGCTCGACCAGGGCTGACTTGCCCACGCCCGCCTCGCCGGCGACGAGCACCAGCCGGCCCTGGGCCTTCCGGGCCTCCCCCGCGTAGCTGGCCAGCGCGGCCAGCTGCGCTTCCCGTTCCAGTAGCGGCATTCCGGTCATCCTCTCACCGGGCCGGCCACGCCGAGCCGGGCCGCGTGCGTGGCTGCGGCGTTGCGGTCCGGCACTCCCAGCTTGGCCAGCACGGCCGACACGTGGTGATCGACAGTCTTCGCGGAGATGAACAGCTGCCCGGCGATCTCGGCGTTGGTCCGGCCGTCCACGACCAGGTCCAGCACCTCCTGCTCGCGCCGGGTCAGGCCCAGCGGGTGGGCCCGGGTCGCGGTGCGCGGGCCCGCCGGGATGGACCGGAAACCGCAGGGTGCGCATCGTCTGCCGGGCCACCCGGACCGCCGCCGTCGCACCCAGGTCGGCCAGGATCGCCACGGCCTCGCGCAGCGCCGCCTCCTCGCGGCTGGCCAGCAGGGCCAGCGCCGCTTCGTAAGGGGAGCCCAGGTCCTGCCAGATGCGGGCCGCGGCCAGCGGGCCGGCGTCCAGCTCCCGCTGATAGGCCTCGGCGACGGTGCCGCGCGGCCCGCGATCCGAGCCGGTGCGCCGCAGCCAGACCGCCACGGCGCCACGATCCCACTGGTCGCTGTCCGGCCGACACGTCGTCGGCCAGCCCGGCCTCGCGGGCGGCTTCGTCCAGGCGTCCCTCCAGCCAGAACGCTTCGGCGCGGGCCAGCCGCACGGGCACGATGTGCTGTGGCTCGCCGGTCCCGTCGGCGTAGCTCATGGCCTGGTCGAGATGGTCCCAGGCCCCTGGCTCGCCCCGGCGGGCGCCGATCAGGCCGAGCAGCTTGAGCGGGTTGAGCCGGTTGAGCGGGGAGGGGTTGCGCCGGCTGAGCAGCTCCATGCTCAGGGCCTCTGCCTCCGCCCAGCGCCCGGTGCGTTCCAGGGCGGTGATCCGGTCGCTGCGCAGGCATCTCGCGTAGGTGGTGATGTCGTGCTCGTCGCAGTAGGCCACGCCCTCCGCGAAGTACCGCTCGGCTTCGGCGAACTGCCGGTGGTCCCCGTAGGTACGTACTGATATTCGTGAAGGCCCGGCCGGCCTGCTCCGGCAGCCGCGCCGACACGGCGATGTCCAGCGCCCGCTCCAGCTGGCTGGTCCACTCCTGGCCCAGGCTGGCCCGCGCGCAGCCCTCGGTGTTGAGCGCGCCGCTGAGCACTTCGGCGTCACCCAGCGACTCGGCGATGTCCTCGGCCCGCGCCGCGAGACCGATTGCCGCCGCACTCTGGTCGTCCAGCATTCGCTGGCCGGCCAGATTCGCGTAGGCCCGGGCCAGTTCGATGCTGGGGCCGAGCGGTTCGAGAGTGGCCACCGACGCCTCGCGCCAGCGCCGCCGCGTCTGCGCCCCGGCACAGGCTGCCCATGGCGCGGGCCAGATGGCGCATCGTGTCCCCCTCGCGCACCCGGTCGCCCGCGACCTGCCACAGCGCGAGCGCCTGCTCACCCGCGTCGGCTGCGTCTTGCCAGCGGTCCAGCGGCGCGAGCTCGCGGGCCAGCCCGTCGTACAGTCCGGCAGCCGTCGCGGGATCCACCCCGCCGGCGAACCGGAGGGCCCGCTCGAACTGTGCCGCGGCCTCGCGGTGCGAGCCCAGCCCGACCGCCCGCCGCGCGGCCGCGGCCGCGTAGCTCAGCGCGGCCGCACCGTCTCCGGCCGCCTCGGCGTGGAAGGCCAGCCGGGCGTCGTCGTCAGCAGCCGAGGCCGCGCAGGGCGTCGAGGATCCGGGCGTGGATCTCGCCGCGGCGGTGCGCGGGAATGGTGTCCTGCACGGCGAGCCGGGCGATCTCGTGCCGGAACTTCGCCGCCGCGCCGTCCCCGGTGAGCAGCCCGGCGGCGAGCAGGTCGTCGACGGCCGGCGAGGGGGCGCCGGTTACTGCCTCCAGCAGCCCGAGTTCGACGCGGGCGCCGATCAGCGCGGCCGCGTCCAGCACGTCGCGGGCGCCCGGGTCCAGCCGGGCCACCCGGGCCATGACCGCGTCGCGGGCCGAGGGCGGGACCTGGCCCATCCCGGACTGCACCACTTCGGTCACGTAGAACGGGTTCCCCCCGGTCAGCCCGTACAGCGCGGCCGGTTCCAGCCCGCAGCCGGCGGCCAGCACCGCCGTCGCGTCCGCGGACAGCGGCGCGAGGCTGACCCGCCGGACCGACCGCTGGGTGGCCAGGTCCCCCAGGGCGATGCGGAGCTGGATCGTTCGCGGTCAGGCCTTCGTCCCGGTAGGTGGCGATGAGCAGCACGGTGGCGTCCCGGATCCGGCGGCCCAGGAAGCGCAGCAGGTCGATGGTGGCCTCGTCCGCCCAGTGGATGTCCTCCATCACCAGCACGTGCAGCTGGTCCGGCTCGCTGACCTGGCGCAGCAACGCGCTGAACAGCTCCTCCCGCGGAGCGTCCGCCCGGCACAGGTCGAGCAGCTCACCGCCCAGCTTGGCCGCGATGTCGAACAGCGGCCCGAGCGGCCGGGGCGTGAACAGCCCATCGCAGGCCCCCCAGAACCAGGCCGCCCCCGCCAAGTCCCGCTGCAACTCCTCGACCAGCGCTGACTTACCCACGCCCGCCTCGCCGGCGACAAGCACCAGCCGGCCCTGGGCCTTCCGGGCCTCCCCCGCGTAACTGGCCAGCGCGGCCAGCTGCGCCTCCCGTTCCAGCAGCATCTGGGTCATCCCCCCACCGCACCGGCCACGCCGAGCCGGGCCGCCTGCCTGGCTGCGGCGTTGCGGTCCGGCACCCCCAGCTTGGCCAGCACGGCCGACACGTGATGATCGACAGTCTTCGCGGAGATGAACAGCTGCCCGGCGATCTCGGCGTTGGTCCGGCCGTCCACGATCAGGTCCAGCACCTCCTGCTCGCGCCGGGTCAGCCCGAGTGGATGCGCCCGCGTCGCGGCGCGCGGCCCGGCCGGAATCGAGCGGACACCGCGCTCGCGCATCGCCTGCCGGGTGACCCCGGCGGCGGCCGTCGCGCCCAGGTCGGTGAAGATACTCAGCGCGTCGCGCAGCGCGGCTTCCTGCCCGGACTCGAGCAGGGCCAGCCCGGCTTCGTACCGGCAGCCCAGCTGGGTCCAGAGGCTCGCGGCCTGCTCCCAGTCACCGTGCGACCTGCTGACGATAGGGCTCGGCCAGCTCACCTCGCGGCGGGCGAACCGAACCGGTGCGCCGGAGCCAGACGGCGATCATGCCCCGCTCCCAGGGGTCGCTGTCCGCGGAGACGTCGTCGGCCAGCTCGGCCTCGCGCCGCGCGTCGGCGTCCCGGCCCTGGAGCCAGCAGGCCTCGGCCCGGGCCAGCCGGACCCGCAGGATGTGTGACGGGATGGTGGTCCCGTCCGCGGACCGCATCGCCTCGTCGAGGTGTTCCTGGGCGCCGGGCTCGCCGCGGCGGGCCAGGATCTTGCCCAGGCTGGTCAGCGGAGTGATCCGGTTGACCGGGGAAGCCCCGCTCCGGGTAAGCAGCTCCCGGCTCAGCGCAGCCGACTCGTCCCACCGGCCGAGCATTTCCAGGGTGGCGGTGTGCTCACCGCGCAGGCAGATGCCGAACGTCCCGATGTCGCTCTCGTCGCAGTAGGCCACGCCGTCTGCGAAGTACGGTTCGGCCTCGGTGAACCGCAGCTCGCTGCAGTACAGGACGTGGAGGTTGGCGAACGCCCGGCCCGCCTGTTCCTGCAGGCCCTCGGCCACCGCGATCTCCAGCGCGCGCTTCAGCGGCCCGGTCCACTCGCCACCCAGGTCCGCCAGGGCACAGCCGTGGGTGTTGAGCGCCTCGCTGAGCACCTCGGGCACGCCCAGCGACTCGGCGATGACCTCGGCCCGCTGGGTCAGCCCGACGGTCTCCTGGTCCAGGCCGTCATCCAGCCGACGGCTGCCCAGGTTCACGTACGCCCAGGCCAGCTCGGCGCTCGGGCCCAGCGGTTCGAGCAGCGACACGGCCGCCTCAGCCGCGGCGAGGGCTTCCTGGCCCCGGCACAGCCGCCACATAGTGCGGGAGAGCGTGCGCAGCGTAGCGCCCTCGCGCCGCTGGTCGCCGGCCTGACGCCACCGGCCGAGCGCCCGCTCCAGGGCGTCGGCCGCGTCCTGCCAGCGATCCAGCAGCCCCAGCTCCACGGCCAGCCCGTCGTACAGCCCGGCCGCCGACCTGGGATCCAGCCCGCCGGAGAACCGCAGCGCCCGCTCGAACTGGGCGGCGGCCTCGCGGTGGGCGCCCAGCGCGGCCGCCCGGCGCGCGGCGGCGGGCGCGTAGTGCAGCACCGCCGGGCCGTCCCCGGCCGCCTCGGCGTGGAAGGCCAGCCGGGCCTCGTCGTCACAGCCCCGGTCACGGAGGGCGTCGAGGATCCGGGCGTGCACCTGGCCGCAGCGCAGCGGCGGGATGGCTCCGGCCACCGCCATCCGGACGATCTCATGGCGGAAGCTGAGCCCGGCGCCCGTCCCGGCGAGCAGCCCCGACGCGAGGAGTTCGTCCACCGCCGGCGACGGCACCGCAGTGGCCATCGTCAGCAGCGGCAGCTCGACCCGGGTGCCGATCAGCGCGGCGACGTCCAGCACTTCGCGGGCACTGACGCTCAGCCTGGCCACCCGGGCCAGCACGGCGTCGCGAGCCGAGGCGGGAACGTCGCCGACCCCGGACGCCACGACCTCGGTCACGTAAAACGGGTTCCCGCCGGTCAGCCGGTAGAGCGCGGCGGCGTCGAGTCCCTGGTCCCCGGCCAGCAGCCGGACCGCCTCGGCCGAGAGCGGGGCGAGGCCGATCCGCCGGACGGAACGCTGGGTAGCCAGATCGCCCAGGGCGATGCGCAGCGGATCGGTGGCGCTGAGCCCGTCGTCCCGGTAGCTGGCGATGAGCAGCACGGTGGCGTCGCGGATGCGCCGGCCCAGGAACCGCAGCAGGTCGATGGTGGCCTCGTCGGCCCAGTGGATGTCCTCCATCACCAGCACGTGCAGCTGGCCCGGCTCGCTGACCTGGCGCAGCAGGGCCGCGAACAGGTCCGCGCGGGGAGCGTCGGCCCGGCAAAGGTCAAGGAGCTCGCCGCCGAGCTTGGCGGCGATGTCGAACAGCGGGCCGAGCGGCCGGGGCGTGAACAGCCCATCACAGGCCCCCCAGAACCACGCCGCCTCCGGCAGGTCCCGCTGCAACTCCTCGACCAGCGCTGACTTACCCACGCCCGCCTCGCCGGCGACAAGCACCAGCCGGCCCTGGGCCTTCCGGGCCTCCCCCGCGTAACTGGCCAGAGCGGCCAGCTGCGCCTCCCGTTCCAACAGCACGTCTTCAGTGTCCATGCCGCTGGCCTGCAGCGCTACCAGCCAGGACACCTATATAGGTGATCAGCGGAAAACTGGGGAGTGACGCCGCGAAATCTAGGGAGCCGCTCCCGATCCGCACCTGGGGGGCGCCGCCTTACGTTCGTCTCGTTCGCATCAATCGAGACGAAGGACAGCGCAATGCCGCTCTACATGGACATTCACAACTTCTCCGGGGGCGTTGCGGCCGGGGACGTCGCCGAGGCGCACAAGGCCGACCTGCAGGCCGAGGGCCAGCACGACGTGCGTTACCTCCGGTACTGGGTGGACGAGCAGCAGGGCAAGGTGTTCTGCCTGGTCGAGGCCCCCTCCGCGGAGGCGGCGGCGACCGTGCACAAGGAAGCCCACGGCCTGCTCGCCGACGAGATCTTCCAGGTGCAAGAAGGCACCTGAAGCCGTTCGTCAGGCCACCAGAACTGTTAGCCAGAAACGTTCAGCCATCAGCTCTCAATCGTCAGCTTCAATCGTCAGCGTTCAATTTCAAGGAGACCGTCATGACCGCCATCCGCCGCATCTTCCGCCCCGCCACCCGTCTCGCCGCCGCGGCCGTCGCCCTGCTGGCCGGCGTCCTCGCCGCCCCGGCTGCCTTCGCGAGCAACGTGCCGCCGCCCGGGATCGGGGACACCAGCACCCCGGCCGCGCCTGCAGTCGTGCACACCGTGACCGTCGGCGGCACGCCTGGCTGGCAGATCGCCCTGTTCATCGTCGCCGCCGCGGTGCTGGCCGCCGTGTTCGCCGTGCTGCTCGACCGTGCGCGGTCCGGGCGGCGCCAGCAGGTGGCCACGAGTGCCAGCTGACCAGGCCGGGTGCGTGACGTCCTGGCCGGGCCCGGGCCGGTCCCACCGGCCCGGCCCGCCCGGCCCACCCGGATGATCTTCGTAGTCAAGAGTGCGCGGAAACCGCTGCCCAGGCAGCGGTTTCCGCGCACAGCCATGTCAGCACCGTTACTTCTGCGCGGGCCCGGCCAGGAAACGCAGCAGCCTGGGCCACACCGCGGCGGTCGCGCTGGGGTTGGCGGCCGGGGACGCGCCACCGTCTGCCGGGGCCGGCACTCCCGCCCCCGGCAGGTAAGGCACCAGGTACCCGACGCCGTGCCCGGCGGCCGGGTAGGCCGCCAGTTCGTAGGGGTAGCGGTCGTGGTGGGCCCCGAGCCTGGTCATGATGGCCCGGGCGTATCCGCAGGAGTCCCAGGTCTTGTCGGCCCCGCCGCAGACCAGGAACACCGGGCCGTCGATCCGCTCGACCGGGATGACCGCAGCCGCGGCCCCGGCGGGGTCGGGGGTGTTGAAGTGCGTGGTGAACGGCACCCCCCGGCCGTGCAGCGTCCAGACCGGGTAGTCGCAGTGCGGGCAGGGGCTGGTCGTGACCCCGCTGGGGACTGCGGCCACCACCCCGTGGACCAGGCCCGGGTAGTGCGCGCCGACCAGCAGCGCCGCCTCGCTGCCGAAGGAGATGCCCAGCGTGAGGACGTGCGCGGGGTCAACCTGGGGCTGGCGGCGCAGCCAGCGCAGCGCCCGGGCGAAGTACTCCAGCGGGATGCCGGACAGCGACGCGGGCAGGCCCGGCGCGCCGAAGTAGGCGATGTCCAGCGCCGGGTAGCCGTGCCCGGCGAGCGCGGCGGCCAGAAGCGGCGAGGACAGCCCGCCCTCCGATCCGCCGATGATCAGCACGGCAGGACGCCGTCGGCCCGGCTGGTACCCCCCGGGGCGGGAAGAACTGGCCGTCGAACCCCGAGGCCGCCACGGTATGCGTCCCGGCTGTCGTGGGCGCCGCTAGCCAGCGCCGGGTCAGCCGGGCCGACGCCAGCGTGCTGTCGTGTGCCGTGACGCTGAGGTCGAAGACCGCCGGCCGGGTTCCGGGCCAGTAGTAGGCCGAGGCCGGGCCCGGCAGAGGCGGCTCCATCGACCAGAACAGGCCCATCGCCGACCGGCCGGTGTAGCTCCCGGACTGAACTGCCATCCGGGCCGGGTTGACCCAGCCGGCCGCGCTGGCCCGGAAAGTCGCCGAGGACGACCAGGGCGTATGCGTGGCGTCGGTGGACCGGAGCCGGAGGGAGACCGCCGTCCCGGGAGTGAGGCCGCTGACCGTGATGCTGACCGGCTGATCGGCGACGGACGCGGCCGGGGTGACGTGCAGCGCGACGTCCCCGCCGGAGGACCCACCCGTGCACGCGGCCCGGCCGGCCGCGCCCGCCGCGGCCAGTGCGACCAGCAGGCTGGGTGCGAAGCGTAACCTCACATCCCCATCGTGGCACCTGGACGGCCGGGCTGAATGGCCGGGTACGCGCGGGCAGCGGGGCGGGCGGAGATGCGCCGGCTAGGCCTGGCCGGTCTCGAAACGGCTGATCTTCCCGTCGGCGACCGTGAAGGCCCAGCGGGTCCGCATGCCGCCCCAGGTGTCGTTGCGGAACGCGGCGATCAGGGAGCGTCCCCCGTCCGTGGCGGACTCGACCTCCATGTGGCCGTGCACGGTGAAGATCTCCCGGTCCGCCCAGCTGGCCAGGTCGCGGTCGGTGCCGTCGTCGGACATGGTGGCGCCGGGCCCGAGCACGGCGAGGAACGCGGCCCGGTCCCCGGCGTTGATCGCCGCGATAAGGGCCCGGACCGCTGGGTCGGTGACGTCCTGACTGCCTGCCATGTTGCGTAGGTTAGCGCTCCCGCTGACCGGCCAGCGGGACCCGGGGCGGTTACCGGGTCACCGCAGCCACGGCGGCTACGGGTCGCGGCGGCCAGGGCGGCTACCGGGTCGCGGCGGCGAGGGCGGCGCGGATCTCGCCAGCGCTGGCCGGAGCGCCGGCCTCGTCCTCGAACGGCCCGTACGGAGCGCCGTAGACCGGTGACCCGGGCTCCTGCCGCCAGCTGTCGGCCAGCGTTCCCGTGTTGACCGCGCCGTACCCGATGGAGTCCAGGAACTCCGTCACCGCCGCCTTGGCCGCCGGGTCGTCGCCGGCGATGGGCAGATAGGTGCGGTCGGCCGCGCCCGCCGGGCGGGCCAGCGACCACAGGTGCTTGTAGAAGATGTTGTTGAAAACCTTCACGACCGAGGCCCCGGGCAGCTGGTCCTGCAGCCACCCGCTGCTGGTCAGCGACCCGCTGTCGAGTTCGGCGATGTGGCCGTCCCGTTGCGGGTAGTAGTTGCCGGTGTCCATGACCGTCCGGCCCGCTAGCGAGGCGGCCGGAAGGCTGGGGCAGGCCCGGACCGGGACGCTGACCAGCACCAGGTCACCCGCGGTAGCCGCCTGCTCCGGGGTGCCCGCGCGGGCCAGCGGGCCCAGTTCCTCCACGAGGTCCTTGAGCGTCTCCGGGTGCCGGGAGTTACTCAGGACGACCTGGTACCCGGCGGCCACGCTGAGCCGGGCCACGGTACCGCCGATCATGCCGCTGCCGATGAAACCCACAGTTGTCATGTGAGCCGCAACCCCGCGCCCGGCGCGGATCATTCCGCGATCCGCACGTCCTGAGCGCCGGTCAAGCTCAATGCTAAAATTAGAACACGATAACGATCGTGCCGCTGGCCTGACCTGCCTATGACTAGTGTGTTTGAGAAAATGGGGCCCGGGCCAGGGCGTACTGAAGCCAGAACGGGTACTGTTATGAGCATGGCCACCGTGCGTGCAGCCGCCCCCCGGCGCCGCCACACGTCCCGTCCCGGGCGCGGGGTGCTGGTCGCGGCCAGCCTGGCCGACCTGCGCGGGCCCGTACACGGCCCGGTCGAACTGCCGATCTGGCTGTTCTGGTACCCAGACCGCACCTTTGACCTGGACGAGCCGGGCATGCTGCCCTGGATGTACCAGATCGTGCTCCGTGAGGCCAGCCGCCCCGAGGACCTGGCTTACCTCGACGAGGACACGCTGATCGCCCTGTGGCCGGGCCTGTTCCTGCCCAAGGGCGTCCGCCAGGCGTGGGAGGAGCAGCATCCGGCCCTGCGGGCCGCCGCGGTCCCCGCCGCCTGATGCCGATCGACGAACTCCAGCGCGAGGTGGCCACGATCGCCCTGCGCACCGCCGCGCGGCACGGGTTCGCCCTGGCCGGCGGCAACGCCCTGATCGCGCACGGGATCATCGACCGCCCCACCGATGACGTCGACTTGTTCAGTGACCAGGAGACCGCCGTGGCCGCCGCCGCCGACGCGGTGGAAGGCGCGCTGCGCGCCGCGGGGTTCGAGGCCGAGCGCCGGGACCAGGCCGGCGGCCTGGAGGACGTCTTCTACGGGCTGGGCGACGGCCTCGCCGAGTGGGTCATCACCGCTCCGGGCGGGGAGCAGACGATGCTCCAGATGGCCTATTTCGACCGGACCCGCGGGCCGGTGACCATGGACGTCGGCCCGGTCCTCGACCTCGAGGACCTGGCTGGCTCCAAAGTCTGCGCGCTGGCCAGCCGGGTCGAGCCGCGCGACTACGTGGACACGGCCGCCGCCCTCCAGCGCTACACCGTGTCAGCTGATCAGCTTCGCCAAGCGGCTGGACCCCGGCCTGGAAGACCGTGACTTCGCCGACGCTGGCCGACAGCTGGACCAGATGCCCGACCAGGTATTCACCCGCTACAGGCTAAGCCAGCAGGATGTCGTCCGACTGCGGAAGCGGTTCTCTGGCTGGCCCAGGAGCTGATTTCCGCAGTTCATGACTGACGGGCCTGCGGCCGCAGGAGTCTGCGCGCGAACTCGCTGAACTTGGGATCCGCCGTGCCCAGCGGATCGCCGGCCAGCGCGGGCTTCAGGCAGATGCAGTTGCTTATGGACAAACCCAGCGCTTTGGGGTTTTCATGAGAAACAGCCGGGTCGAGCACCAGCCAGGTCATATCGGCGGCCCTACCGTGATCCGCTGACATCGGGCATCAGGGTCAGGGTTCAGCGGCTATCGGGGGGACGGCGTGCATGCCCTACTGCGGCAGATCTGGCAGGCTCTGGCGGGCGTTCACCGCGCGGCGACGGGTGGCGGCGGCCGGCGCGGCGGCGATGCTGACGGCGGCTGTCCTGGTCGCTCCGGGGATCGCGGCGGCCGCATCGGCCTCACCGGCGCTGTCCTTCAGTCCCGCCCCGTTTAACTACGGGCAGGTCATCGTCCGGCAGCCTGCCTCGCAGACGTTCAGCCTGGCCAACTCCGGCCGCTCGGCCACCGGCAGGCTGACGGTGACGCTGACCGGCTCGGCCGCGTTCACCATCACCGGAAACACCTGCAAGAGCCTGGCGCCCGGGAAGACGTGCCGGGTCACGGTGCGGTTCACCCCCGTCACGTCCGGCACCGTCACCGCGACGCTTACCGTGGCCGGCAAGAAACACGCCGCCCACGCCGTCAACGCGCTCACTGGCACCGGGAAGGGGCTCGGACAGGACCTCGGCAGCATTTACTGGGCCGACGCCGGGGATGGCACGATCAACGCAGCCGGCTTCGGCAGCAGCACCTCGCAGCAACTCATCCAAGACCAGAACATGCCGGTCGGGGTGGCCGTGAACAGCACTCACCTCTACTGGACCAGCAACTTCGATGGCACCATCAACGAGGCCAACCTCGACGGCAGCAATCCGCAAACTCTCATTCCCGGGCAGGACGGGCCCACTGGGCTGGCGGCTGATGGCAGCCACATCTACTGGAGCAGCAGCTTCGATGGCACGATCAGCGAGGCCAACCTCGACGGCAGCAACGCGCACGTGATCGTCGCCCAGCAGACCGACCCGTACGGGGTAGCGGTCAACGGCAGTCACTTGTACTGGGCCAACGCCGGCCCCGCTGCGTCCCAGATCGGCACGATCAACGAGGCCAACCTCGATGGCACCAACCCGCGTGTCATTGTCCCCAGCCAGACAGACCCGAGCGTTCCTGACCAGATAGACCCGAGCGGGGTGGCGGCCGACGGCAGCCACCTCTTCTGGACCGACAACGCCGCGGACGCGGCCGGGGCCGGCTCGGTCTGGGAGGCCAATCTCGACGGCACCAGCCCGCATGCCATCGCCCTCAACCAGAACGGGCCGCTCGGGGTGGCGACCGACGGCAGCCACGTCTACTGGGCCAACGTCCTTGACCAGGCGATCGAACAGGCCAACCCGGATGGCAGCAGCGCGCAGGCCATCGTCACCGGCCTGGGCGACCTGAAGCTCATGGCGGTCACCCCGCCACCGGCGGCCCTGGCCTTCACCCCCTCCCCGTTCGACTACGGGCAGGTCGGCACCGGGCAGCCGGTTTCGCAGACGTTCACGCTGGCCAACACGGGCAGCCAGGCCACCGGTACGCTGACGGACACGCTGACCGGCTCGGCGGCATTCACCATCACCGGCGACACCTGCACCGGCACCAGCCTCGCAGCCAGCGGCACCTGCACGGTGACCGTGCAGTTCGCGCCCGCCAGCAGGGGCGCCTTCACCGCTGCGCTGACTTCGGCCAGCGCGAACCCGGCCGCCACCGCCACCGTCGCGCTCACTGCTGCCACGGCCCCTCGCCTCCTCTACTGGATCAACGACCCGGGGGGTGCCGAATCGGCCAACGGCACGGTCAACCAGGCCGGCCTCGACGGCACCAGCCCGCATGCCATCGTCCCCGGCCAGAACGACCCGAACGGAATCGCGGTCGGCACCACTCACATCTACTGGCCGGCCGGCGGCGCCATGAACGAGGCCAATCTCGATGGCACCAACCCACAGGCCGTGGAACTCACTGACCCGGACGGGGTGAACTGGGTCGCGGTGGACGGCAGCCACCTTTACTGGACCAGCATTCTGGGCCGCAATGCTGCGATCTGGGTGGCCGGCCTGGACGTCACCGGCGCGCATACCATCGTCACCGGCCAGGGTATCTTCATGGGCGGACTGGCGGTCAACGCTGACCACATCTTCTGGACCAGCAGCACCCGCCTCTTGGACGGGGATGGCGCGGTCTGGGCGGCCGGCCTCGACGGCAGCAACCCGCACATCATCGTTCCCACCCTGGACAACCCGCTCGGGATGGCAGTCAGCGGCAGCCACGTGTACTGGGCCAGTACCCCGGGCACGGGGGGGCTCGGTGCCATCTGGGAGGCCGGCCTCGACGGCAGCAACCCGCACATCATCGTTCCCGGCCAGAACGACCCGCATGGAGTGGCGGCTGACGCCAGTCATCTCTACTGGGCCGACCTGAACACAATCAACGAGGCCGGCCTCGACGGCACCAGCCCGCAGGCCATCGTCCAGAACCAGCCCGCCCCGGCCGGGGTCGCGGTCAGCCCACCCTGAGCACCTAGTTCAGAGAAGCCAGCCGGGTCGAGCCGCGCGACTACGTGGACACGGCCGCCGCCCTCCAGCGCTACACCGCTGATCAGCTGATCAGCTTCGCCAGGCGGCTGGACCCCGGCCTGGAAGACCGTGACTTCGCCGACGCTGGCACGCAGCTGGACCGGATGCCCGACGGGCTGTTCACCCGCTACGGGCTCACCCCGCAGGACGTCGCCCGGCTGCGGCAGCAGTTCGCCGCCTGGCCCCGCAGCTGACCGGCCGTAAGCTCGCGCCGCCCGCCGCCGTCGGGGGGTTGGCCCTACGTCGGCGTCGCGGCGGGCTGGGGCGGGGACTTGCCGGTCCGGTACCGCATCCGGAACAGGCCGTACGCGACCGGCCCGGCCAGCAGCGGCAGCCAGTACGAGGCGAGCCGGTAGGTGAGCGTGGCCAGCACGGCCTGGCTGGAGTTGACCTCGGCCAGCACCAGCAGCCCGGTCAGGCTCGCCTCGACGAGCCCGAGACCGCCGGGAGTGGCCGGGATCATCCCGACGACGCCCGCCACCGCGTAGGCGACGAGGATCAGCGAGGGCCGCGGGCGGGCCCCGGTGGCCCGCAACGCGAACAGCAGGCAGAGATAGTCGAAGGCCAGGCGGCCCGCGGACAGCAGCAGGGCCTGCCACCACTGCGCGCCGAGCACCGCCCGGATGTCGTTGCGCTGGGCGAGCAGGGACTCGTCCAGCCCGGTCATCGGGGGGCGCTTGCGCAAGATCGCGTTCCGGATCCGCTGCACCGTCCGGCCACACCAGCGCAGCGGTGCGTCGTAGGCCAGGATGACCCCGCCCAGCGCGGCGAAGACCACGAACCCCACCGCGCCGAGGATGGCCGCGTTGACCAGCCCCCGGTTGGTGGGCGCGCCCACCAGGATGACAGGCAGGGCGAAGACCGGCAGGGCCAGCAGGCCGCCGACCCCCAGGAGCGAGAACGCCGCCAGCCCGCCGACGGTCGAGGTGGTGTCCCGCCCGCTGGCCGCCAGCATCCGGAACTGGACGGCGGCGCCCACCGCCGCGCCTCCCGGCACGATCAGGGTGATCGCGTTGCCGGCCAGCTGGGAAGTGACGACCGGGAACCAGGCCTTGGTCCGCAGCGCCAGCCGCTGCAGGGCGAACGTGCAGGTGAAGTGCGCGACCTCAGCCGCCACCGCCAGGGTGAACCACTTAGGGTCCAGGGTCGACAGCCGCGGCCAGGAGGCAAAGACCTCGGTGATGGTCGGGAACACGAGGTAGATGGAGACACCGGCGACCGCGACCACGACCGCCCGCTTGACCACGGTCTGCCACGCCAGAGGGTGCGCCTTCTGGCTGTCGATCCGGGCGGCGAGTGATCCCTCGGGCTGGGGCTGGGGCGGATCACTCACTGGGCTGACCCGCCTCGGCTCACGAGAGCATGCTAGCCGGACCGGGTTCCCGCGCCCGGCTGCGCCTGGTCAGTCGTCGGACCCGAGGTAGCTCCAGGCTTGCGGGAAGCGCCCGACGCCGAGGGTCCGGCAGATCTTCTGCGCGGCCATGCTGACGCCTTCGGTGAAGGTGGGGAACGCGAGCTGGAGTTCAGCGACCCGCTCGACGGTCATGCCGGCGGCCATGCACGCGGCGACGGTCTGCACGGTCTCGGCCGAGTACTCGCCGAGCACGTGCCCGCCGAGGATGGTGTGGTCCCGGCAGTCCGCGATCAGCTTGCAAAAACCTTCTGACCTGCCGTCCGCGACGGGGCGGAGCAGGTCGTCGTACCGGGCTATCCCGACGACCGTGTCGTGCTGCCGCACCGCCTCGGTCTCCGTGAGCCCTACCCGGCCGTATTCGGGGTCGGTGAAGCTGCCGCTGGGCACCACCTCGTAAGTGGCGACCCGGGTGGCGCCCAGCAGGGCGTTGGCGGCGGCGATCCGGCCTTCCATCCGGGCCGTCTGCACCAGCATCGACCGGCCGTTGACGTCGCCAGCGGCGAAGATGTGCGGCACGTTGGTACGCAGGTAGTCGTCGACTCCGATCAGGCCTGGTTCAGCGTGCACGCCAGCCGCGTCCAGGGCCAGGGAGCCGAGGTTGGCGGGCCAGCCGACGGCGAAGAACACCGCGTCCGCCACGATCTGGCCGCTGACCGGGCCCGTGCGGTAGTCAACGCGGACGGCGCCGGCCTCGGCGCGGAGGCTGTCCACCAGCGTGCCCGTGTACACGTTCATGCCCTGGGCCTGGAAGGAGTCCCCCAGCGCCACCGAGACGCTGGGGTCCGCGGCGGGCAGCAGGGTGGGCGCGGCCTCGAACAGGCTGACGGTGACACCCAGGTCCTGCAGGATCGAGGCGATCTGGCAGCCGGTGTCGGCCCCGCCGACCACGGCGGCCTGGGCCGGGAGAGTGGTCAGGGACGGGATGTCCTCGTAGGTGAGCGCGAGGCCGGCGCCGGGGATGGGAAGGCGGCCGGCGTGGCCGCCGACGGCCAGGATGACGCGGTCCGCGGACCAGGTGTGCCCGTCGCCGGCGGCGACGGTGTGCGGGCCGGTGAAGCCGACCGGGCCGAGGTCCTCGGCCAGCTCGACTCCCTGCCTGCGCAGATGGCCGGCCACGTCCTTCTTGTCGTGGGCGTGGCGGGCCACCCGCTGGCTGTTGGCCAGCACGGCAGGGAGGTTCGGCACCGGCGCGCGGCCCTCCAGGCCGAAGGTGGCCCACGAGGACCAGTCGCGGGCCAGCCGGGCGGCCCGGGCCAGCGTGCGCACCGGGGCCGGGCCGCGGTTCAGGCTGGTCCCGCCGATCTGGGCCGCCTCGAGCAGGGTGACCTGAGCGCCAAGCTCGCAGCCCTGAAGCGCGGCGGTGATTCCGGCCGGCCCTCCGCCGATCACCAGCAGGCTGCGGTCAGCACCCATCACCACTCCCCACTCGCCAGCGCAGGCCAGCTCACGCCCGGCGCACGCGCAAAAACGCCGCCCAGCCCCCGGGTGCTGTCGTTATACGGTGATCACAGTCTGCGCCGCAGGCTGGCGATCTGTCACCCACGGGGGCGGCCCGGCGAGCCTCCGTCTTTGGCCGCTGGTTTGTGCCACTGGTCATGCGGCCGGGGCCGGGGTCAGGCGGTGGCGCCGCCGTCGACGGCCAGCGCCGCGCCGGTGACGAAGGCCGCCTCGTCACTGAGCAAGTACGCCACGTACGACGCGATCTCGCCGGCGGTGGCGACCCGGCCGGTCGGGTTGGGTGCGGGTCCCGGCAGTTCGCCGTCCGGCGGGGCGCCGATCAGGTCCCGGTACAGCGGCGTGTCCACGTTGCCGGTGACCAGCGCGTTGACCCGGACCCCGCGGGCCGCCCCTTCCAGTGCCGCGGAGCGGGTCAGGCCGACGACCCCGTGCTTGGCCGCCGCATACGGCGCCAGTCCCGGGATGCCACGGACTCCGCCGATCGAGGCGTTATTGATGATCGAGCCGCCGCCAGCCGATTCGGTCATCGCCGGGATCTGGTATTTCAGGCAGTAGAAGACGCTGGTCAGGTTCTGCGCCAGCTCCGCGTGCCAGGTTCCGGCGTCGACCCCGGGCAGCGGGGCGGTGGCGTTCACCCCGCCCGCGTTGTTCAGCGCTCCGTCGAGCCGGCCGAACTCGCCCACCGCCGCCTCGACCAGCCGCTGGACCTCGTGCTCCACCGTGACGTCGGTAGCTACGAACCGGGCGCGGCCGCCGCCGGCGCGCAGTTCGGCAGCGGCTCGCTCCCCCGGTTCCCGGCGCCGCCCGGCGATGACCACGGCGCCGTCCTCGGCCACGACCCGGTCCGCCACCGCCCGGCCGATTCCGGTCGACCCGCCGGTGACGATCACGACTTTCGACGACAGGCGGCCGGCCATCAGCCGGCCCCCGCACAGCCGCCCGCGCCCCCGCGCCGGACGGCTGTGCGCTCTCCCGCAGTCATGTCCGCCGGGTCAGCGGGCGGCCCAGGCCGGGTCCCGGCCGGCCAGCGCCACCACCTGGTCCAGCGGCGCCGAGTCGTCGGCCACCGGCTGCGACGGGCCGAAGGCGACCTCGGGCCCGGCGGGAGCGTCCGGGCTGGCGAAGAAACCCAGGAAGGTCCGCGCCGCGTCCAGCAGCTCCGGCTCGGCTGAATAGGGCTGCCCGGTGGCGCGGGCCACGTCCCAGCCGTGCACGACCAGTTCGTCCGCGACGACGACACCGACGATCTCCGCGGGCTGGTCCTGCCCGGCGATCCGGGTCATCCCGGCCCAGGCGCCTGGATTCGCCCAGGCCTCCGCCAGCGCGGCCAGGTCGGCCGGGATCCGCTCCCGCCAGCCGGCCTCCAGCCGGGTGACGTCACCTGGGGGCGCCTCCCCGACCCGCGGGCTGGCTACGTCCTTCTCCGCAGCGGCCCGGAAGGCCAGCGCCAGCCCGCCGACGTGCTCGATCAGATCGCCGAGGGTGTACGCCGGGCAGGGCGTCGGGCCGCTCAGCTCGTCGTCGCTGACCCGGGCCACCAGGTCAGCCAGCCGCTGCGCCGCGGGCGTGAGGTCTACCTTGTTGTCGCTCATGCTGACTAGGACGCCGCCGGGGCGCCGAACTCACCGCCGCCGGTCCGCCCGGGCGTCCCCGGGCGGTGCACGCCCGCTGAGTAGCCTGGTCAGACGGTTCCCGCCCAGGAATGAGACACCATGCGCAGCGGCCTCATCACCCACCCGGACAAGGTGCTCTTCCCCGAGCGCGGCGAGACCAAGGCCGACCTGGCCGAGCACTATCTGCGGGTCGCCGGGCCGCTGATGCGGACCATGGGCGGACGGCCGGTGCTCCTGCAGCGGTTCCCGGAGGGCGCCGGGGGCCCCTCGTTCTTCCAGAAACGGGTCCCCAAGAACGCCCCGGACTGGCTGCAGACCACCACGGTGTCCACGCCCAACGGCACCACGTCGCAGGCCCTGGTGGCCGCGGACACCGACCACATCCTGTGGGCGGTGAACCTCGGCTGCCTGGGCTTTCACGTCTGGCCCTACCTGGCGGACGACCCCGGCCACACCGACGAGCTGCGGATCGACCTCGACCCGACCCCCGGCGTGGACTTCCCGCAGATCCGGGAGGCCGCCCGGGAGCTCAGGCGGCTGCTCACCGAGGCCGGCATCGCGGGTTATCTCAAGACGACCGGGAACCGGGGCCTGCACGTGTACGCGCGGCTCGAACCGCGCTGGGACTCCTATCAGGTCCGCGCGGCGGCGGTGGCGGTCGCCCGGGAACTGGAACGGCGGCGGCCCGACCTCATCACGGCGGCCTGGTGGAAAGAGGAACGCGGCCAGCGGGTGTTCGTGGACTACAACCAGAACGCGCCGCACAAGACGGTGTTCGGCGCCTGGTCGGTCCGGGCCCGGCCCGGCGCGCAGGTGTCCACCCCGCTGGCCTGGGACGAGCTCGACGAGATCCATCCGGACCAGTTCACCGTGGCGACCATGCCCGGGCGGCTGGCCGGCCCCGGCGACCCGTGGCAGCAGATGAACGACGCGCCGCAGTCGCTCGAGCCGCTGCTGGCCATGAGCGAACGGGACCTCGCGGGCGGCCTGCTGGACGCGCCCTGGCCGCCGGTGTACCCGAAGCAGCCCGGCGAGCCGCCCCGGGTCGCGCCCAGCCGCGCCAAGAAGGCCTGAGTGCGAGGATGACAGCGGGTTGCGCGGGTACCCCGAGCGCCTACCCGCCGCCGCCGGAAGACCTGGCGACGGTCTCATCCGAGGAGGAATCACCGTGAGCACCGATCCGCCCGCCACGCCGCCTGGCCATGTGCCGCCGATCCGCCGGGAAATCCTGGTCAACGCGGACCCGGCCACCGCGTTCGCGGTGTTCACCGAGCGGATCGGCCAGTGGTGGCCGCTGGAGGACCTGAGCGTCTACGGGCCCGGCGGCACGGTCGGGTTCGCCGACGGGCAGATCGTGGAGCAGTCGGCCAGCGGGGACGCCGCCGTGTGGGGCACGGTCTACCTCTGGGAACCGGCTGCCGCTCTCGCGTTCAGCTGGCATCCCGGCGGGCCGCCGGACCAGGCCACCCATGCCGAGGTCACCTTCACCCAGGCGGACGCCCAGACTCTGGTCACGCTTACGCACACCGGCTGGGAACGGTTCGCGGATCCGGCTGAGGCCCGGGCCGAGTACGAGCTGGGCTGGCCCGTGGTGCTGGGCACGTATCGCGACCACGTGGCCCACCACGAACAGGACGAGAGCAGCGCGGGCCGGGGGCAGCCCGGCCGAAGGGCGGCCCGCGCCGTCGCCGCCCCGGACGAGGGCACCCTCGCGGACGGCGGCCCGGACGAGGACGGGGAGACGTGGGTGGCCCTGCTGCACCGCCCCGGCCCGGCCGCTCCGGAGGGGGCCGCGCTGTTCGAGGACCCGAGGTTCGCCGAGCACGTGGCCTTCCTCACCCGGATGCAGGACGCGGGCTACCTGGTCGCGGCCGGCCCGCTGACCGACGTGCCGGGTGAGGGCATGACCATCTTGCGGCTGCCCGGGCCAGGCCAGCTCGGCCGGGCCACCGAACTGGCCACCAAGGACGACAGCAGCGTCGCGAGCGGGTTCTTCACCGTCACGGTCCGCCCGTGGCAGGTCATGTTTCAGGCGGGCAGGTAGTAGCGCAGTCCGTCCGCCTCGTGCCTGGTCACCCGGCCCTGCGCGGCCAGCAGCTGCAGGTGCGCGGCGGTCTCGGTGATGGCGAGCATCTGGTTGAACGGGTCGAGGTCGGCCAGCGCCTTGCCGCGCCGGGTCCAGCGCAGCCGGGCCGCGGCCTGGCAGGCGGTCTGGGCGCCGCCGAGGATGGCCGCCTCGGTCTCGTCGAGCCGGGCGCCGTGGTGCGCGATGAGCTCGTCCACCCGCGCGTGGGCGCTCCCGGTGACCGGCCCGTGCGCGGGCAGCAACCGCGCGTCCGGCCGCTCCCGCATCAGGGTCAGCGAGCCCAGGAACGCGCCGAGCGGATCGTCTGACAGCACCGGCTCGAACCCGATCGACGGGGTGATGGCGGGCAGCACGTGGTCACCGGCGAACAGCAGACCGCCGCCGGTGTCGTGGAACACGACGTGGCCGCGGGTGTGCCCGGGCGTGGCCACCACGTCCAGGCTCCGGTCGCCGTGCGCGATGACCTCGCCGTCGCGCAGCCAGTCGTCCGGCATCTCCCAGCCCGTCTTGTACGGATCCCGCGGGGCCTGCAGCTTGGCCACCCGGTCGGCCAGCTCCCCCGCCCCGAGCAGGCGCAGGTATTCGAGCTGGTGCTGCAGCGGGAGCCGGTCCCGGCGCATGGAACTCGCCAGCGACTCCCGGTCCCCGATACCCAGGCTGACCCGGGTACCGAACTCGCGCCGCAGGTAGACGGCCTGGGTGTAGTGGTCCCGGTGCATGTGCGTGACCAGGACCCGGCGCACGTCCCCGGCGGAGCAGCCGAGCGCGTCCAGGCCCTCGTCGAGCACGGCGCGGGCCCCGGCGATGGCCCACCCGGAGTCGATGAGGACCAGCTCGCCGCCGCCGGCCAGCGCGTAGACGTTGACCGCGCGCAACCCGTCGTTAGGGAGCGGGAGCGGGATCCGGTAGACGCCGGGCGTGATCTCGAACGTGCCGGGCTCAGTCCAGGTGTCCCGGGTGGAGGTATCAGGTTGCACGCGGAGAATTCTCCCTCTGATCCGTAGTCTGGGACTCCGGGACCCGCCGTTCGGTGGACCCGTCTGGCGGGCGGTGACGATGAGGTCAGCCGAGACCACGATCAGCGACCTGGTCCCCCTCATATACCGGGCGCGCTGGCTCCGGTTCAGCCTGTCCGGTGAAGTCAGGAGCCGCCGCAAGCGTGGCGGCGACGGCGGGTACGACGAGCTCAGCGGCAGCCTGCAGGCCGCACCCGGCGGGCTGTATCGCGCCGACCTCGTCGACGAAGACGGTGAGCGTGAGCTCAGCGTCTCCGACGGGCACTCGGGTAGTGTCCCCTTCCCCGACCTGCTCATCCCGTCGTGGCTGCTCGCGCACTTCGACCTGAAAGTCATCGGGCAAACAGACCACGTTGGCCGGGCCGCGTATGCCATAGCTGGCCAGCCCCGCCGGGCCGGCGAAGACACAGCGCTGCGCGTGAGCGCCCTCGTTGACGCCGAGCTCGGCGTGCTGCTGCGATACGAGCAGACAGGCGCCCATGGGCAGGCTCAGACCGCAGAATTCACCAGCCTGACGGTGGATGCTGCGGGGTCCGCCGATCCGCTGCCTTCGCCTGATCTCAGCGACGAGCAGGTGAACGTGTTGTACCGCAGCGTGCTGGAACCCCCTACGTTCGCAGCGGACCTGAACGAGCGGGCGGACGTGAAAGCCGTGACCCGGCTAGCGCAGGCCACCTTGGCGGCGACAGAACTCGGCCGGCGAACCAGCTGGCTCTGGCAGTCTCCAGCAGACCCCCCGCCGGAAGACGTCAACCTCACCGCCCGGCTCCAGGTGGCCATGCCGGACCGCTACCGGATCGACGCGGTCACCGATCCCGGTACCAGGCCCGTCACCACAGCCTGCGACGGGGACCGGCTGTGGCTGGTCTACCCCGACCGGATCGCGGTCAGGCCGGCCGCGCCACCTCCGGCGGGCATCTCACTGATCGTCGATTCCGCGTGGCTCCTGCACGAATATCCGCTCTCCGTCAACGAAACGGTCACCGACTCCGGCCGCCCCGCACTGCGGGTCGTGGCCGAGCGGACAGACAGGCTCGCGCGGAGCCCTCTGTCGGGCACGCCGATCGCCGCCGACAAGGTCGAGGTGACCGTCAACGTGCAGCTCGGCGTGGCGCTCAGCCAGATCTGGTACCTCGCGGGCCATCCCGTTTCCCGTACGGAACTGAGCGCCGTCACACCCGAGGTGGACCTGACCGCGTTCCGGATAGAACCGCCGCCGGGAACCCGGGTCATCACCGGCGGCCTGCTCGCCGAGGCTGGCCTGTCCCCGGCGGGAGCCGCCTGGACGGCCGCCAAAGGTACCGCGAAACTGGCCACCGAGATCGGCAGACGCTGGGCT
The DNA here is from genome assembly GCA_963781085.1 of uncultured Actinomycetes bacterium. GTDB lineage: Bacteria > Actinomycetota > Actinomycetes > Streptosporangiales > Streptosporangiaceae > RYN-230. The sequence continues at coordinate 19,942 of CAWAES010000044.1, read as the reverse complement.
AGAAGGCCGCGCCCTTAACTCGCGGACCAGAGGGCGGACCCGCTGCTGCCGCTGACGATGATCCGGTCGGGCGCAAGCAACCGGTCCAGGTCACCCGCTGTTCGTAGGCTGTGCCGCATGAACGTTCTCTTCATTACGAGCATGTCAGTCGTGGCCGCTGACCCGCCGCGGAGCCGCAAGCTGTTCATGGACACCCTCGGCCTGCCCTTGGAGAAGTACGAGGCCGACGAGTACTACTCCAGCGATCACGTCCCCGGCAGCAAGCACTTCGGCGTGTGGCCGCTCTCGCAGGCGGCCGAGGCCTGCTTTGGTACTGCAGTGTGGCCGTCGGGCAAGCTGGTCCCCCAGGCATCAATCGAGTTCGAGGTCGAGGACGCCGAAGCCGTCTCGGCGGCTGGCAGCGAGCTTGAGCGTGCGGGCTACGAGTTGCTGCACCCAGCCCGCACCGAGCCGTGGGGACAGACGGTGGCCCGTCTTCTCACCGAGGACGGCCTGATCGTCGGCATCTCATACGCCCCCTCCTTGCACGGCGAAGAAAGCGCCTGACCCCGGAACTCTTCTCCTCTATCTCGCGACGGCAGTGAGCGGGGCGGTGGCTGGCAGCGGTGCTCGTCGGGCTCTGCGCAGCGCGGACACGGACGTGATGTGCAGGGCGAACAGCAGCGGCACGGCGGCGGTCGGGATCAGCGCGAGCGGCAGCTCACTGATCGGCGCACCGGACGGGGTGACGTTGATCAGCTGGAATCCGGTGAGAGTGCCGAGGGTCAGGGCCACGACCAGATCGGTCATGCCGAACGCGTTGAACCACAGGGCGCCGCGGCGGCTCCCGCCCCGCGCGAGCATGCGCGCGACCAGCAGCGCAGCGATGCCTGCGGTGACGTCACCCAGGCCCGCCGGCAGGGCGAACAGCGCGGGCAGGTGGCCGAGGGCCATGATGGCCAGGAAGGCTGTGCCCTCGGCCGCCCGGAACGAATGCGGGAGCTCCAGGCGGGCCGCCATGCCCGGCGCCGCCAGGGCGCGCGCCACCACCGGGATCCGGCGCAGCGCCAGCAGCGCGCCAAAGAAGCCGGCCACCGCGACCGGCATCCACGGCACCCCGTGGCCGAGCCGGGCGTGGTACCAGCCGTGACCCGCGATCACCGCGCTGGCGGTGAACCAGCCGCCGAGCACGACGGCAGCGCCGACGGCGAGCAGCGCCGCACGCGTCCGGCCGAGGCCAGCGCGCACCGCGCCGCCGTAGAGCACCAGGCAGGTCGCGGCCGGGATCGCGACGATCCCGGCGATGGTGATCGCCCACAGATAGCCAGGCGGGTCGTACATGACACCCTCCCCGGTCGAGTTAAGTAACTACAAGATAGTATGTTGCAGATAGTATCTGTCAACTAGTATTATCGTTGATGTGACCCGGAACGTTCGTACCTACGACCACTTCTGCCTGACCGCGCGGGCCCTGGAGCGCGTCGGCGACCGGTGGAGCCTGCTGGTGATCCGCGACCTGCTCAGCGGGACCAAAAGGTTCACCGACCTGATGGACCGCCTCGGCGGGATCACCCCCAAGACGCTCAGCCAGCGCCTGCGCGAGCTAGAGGACGCCGGGATCGTGATCGCCGACCGCGAGCCAGGGCGGCGTGAGGTCTGGTATCGCCTGACCCCGGCCGGAGCCGACCTCGGGCCCGTCATCGACGCGCTCGGCCAGTGGGGACTGCAGCACGCCTGGCGCCGGCCCCAGGCCGGCGAGCCACTGCACGCCGAGCACCTGCTCCGCTCCGTCACCCGGGCCATCGACCTCGCCGCCGGCGACCACGAGCCAGCCCGCTGGCACTTCCGGCTCGACGGTGCGGACTACCTGGTCGAAAGCGACGGCCGCCAGTGGTCGCTCACCGCAGGGACCCCACCCGCACGACCCGACGTCACGATCACCGCGACCACGCAGGCCCTGACCGCCCTCATCTTCACCGGGTCAGACACCGGCGTCGACATCGCCGGCGAAACGCTGCCCGTCCACAGGTTCCGGCGCCTGATCGGCACCATGGCCACCGTCGTTCAGCCCGTCTAACCGCCCAGAACCTCAAGAAACGCACGGGGCTGAGAACCTGCGGCTGGTCGAGCGGGTGCTCAAACGGCGCCCTTCCGTCACCCTGCTCGCGGCTGCGTCTGGCGGGACCGGGCTTGACCTCGCCCGCGAGCACCATCCCGACCTGATCCTGCTGGACGTGCACCGGCCCGACATGACTGGCCACGAGGTCTGTCACCGGGGTACACCGATTCATCTCAGGATTTTACTTTAAGTAACATTTACGCTACTCTAAGTATTTATCGCAGATTTGCCCGGGCCAGGCGGCGTGATGGGGTGGTACACGGTGACCACAGCGCCCGGCCTGGGCCGATGGGCGGCCATCGTGGCGGGAGTATCGCTGGCCGTGACGGCCGTCGCGCTGGCTTTCGCGCTGTCCGCCGGCGCCGGTGCGCAAGCCAACAACCAGGAGCTGTCCAAGCGGCTGGTACCCGCCGCCGAGGCAGCCAGCGCGCTGCTCGCCGGGTACAACACGGAGTCGAATTCGCTGCGCGACTACGTAACCGCCGGACGGCCGGCGGCCATCCGAACGTTCAGGCGGGCGGTAGCCCATATGCCCCGGGAGCAGGCCCGGGTCGCTGCGCTGGTCCGCGGCTACCCACACATGGCGGGCCTTCTCGCGGCGGAGCAGGCGGCGCTTCAGGCGTGGCTCGCCCGGGTAGCTGGGCCACAGCTCGCGGCGGCGACTCTGGGAGACTTCGACCGCGCGCGGATCATGCAGGCCGATATCCCGCTGACCCGCCCATACACTCTGGCGGCGCGCAACCAGGTCGCAGCGCTGCAGGCGCAGATCATCAGGACACAGGCCAGCGTCGTTGCGAAACAGCCCGCCGCCCAGCGCCGCTTCCTCCTGGCCCTGGCCGTCGTCTGCGGGGTCGTGGCCGTGATCGCCGCCGGTAGTGTGGCGGCCGTGCGCCGGTGGCTGCTGCGGCCGTTCGCGGCGCTGCGCCTGGCGGCCGAGTCTGTTGCTGACGGCCACTACGACACCCCTGTCCCCGCCGTCGGCCCGGCCGAGCTCGCGGAACTGGGCCGGGCCACCGAACGGATGCGGACCCGGCTGGTCAAGGCCCTGGCCGAGGCAGAAGAGGCCGAGAGCAGGCTCCAGACCATGAACTCAACCCTGGAACGGCAGGTGGGGCAGCGCACCGCTCACCTCGAGGTGGCCAACAGGAACCTGGGCGCCTTCACCTACACCGCCGCCCACGACCTGCGCACCCCGCTCCGGGCCATCGGCGGGTTCGCGGAAATCCTGGCCGAGGAGTACGGCGACCCTCTCGGCGATACGGGCCGCAGCTACGCCGGGCGCATCCAGGCTGCCGCGGAGCACATGGACGCCGTGCTCGACAGCCTTTCCCATCTGTCGTGGGTGTCCCAGGCCGACATCAACCCCCAGGACGTTAACATCAGCGCCGAGGTCACCGCCATCGGCGATCTGCTCCGCACCCGCGATCCCGGCCGCCAGGTCCGCGTGACCATCCAAGACGGCATCCGGGTCACCGCGGATCCCGGCCTGATCCGGATGGCGCTGAGCAACCTGCTCGCCAACGCCTGGAAGTACACCGCCGGACGCGACGACGCCACCATCGAATTCGCCACCATGCCTGTCACCGGGGCTTTCATCTGCTGCTACGTGCGCGACAACGGTGCAGGCTTCGACCCTGCTTACATCGACAAGCTGTTCCAGCCCTTCCAGCAGCTCCACGGCGCCGCCGAGTACGGTGGCACCGGACTCGGCACCGGCCTGGCGACTGTCCGGCGCATCGTCGAACGCCACGGCGGGCAGATCTGGGCCGAGGGCGCCGTGGGCCAGGGTGCCACCTTCTACCTCACCTTTGCCACGAACGGCACATCAGTGACCGACGAAGCGAGCCTGCTCATCCAGGACAGCGGAGCGCACCCCGAACTGTCCGGCGCGGCCTAAACCGGAGTTGCGTCCTGTTCAGCTGCGGTCTGGCTGGTCCCGGACGGCGTTCTCCAGCGCGGCCGGAGGTCAGGAGACGAGGGCCTGGTCGTGCGCGGTGATGGTGGCTACCGCGCAGGTCTTGCCGCCGCCGCGGGCGGTGATCTGCGCTACGCCCAGGGTCCGGCCGCGGTGCAGTACCTCGGCGGTGTAGGTGATGGTGTCGGTGACCGGCACCGGCCGGACGTAGACGACCCGGATGGACGCGGTCTGCAGTGGGCTGGCGTCCGTGTGCAGGGCCAGCGAGCCGGTGATCTCAGCGGCGCAGAGCAGGACGCCCCCGTGCGTGTTGCCCATCGGGTTGGCGAAGTCGCCCGAGCCGGCCACGGTCACGGTCACCGCGCCCTCCTCGCGGTGGGCCACGGCACCGAGCAGATCCATGGCCGACTCGGGGCCCGCCTCGTCGTCCAGGGCCAGCGGTGCGCCGTCTGCCCCGGATCCGGTGAGCAGGGCCCCCGGCGCGGGCAGGAAGCGCTCACGGGTCGTGGCGGTGGCGATCAGCGCACCCGAACCGTCGGTGACCGTGCCATGGCTGAGCCCGCCGCCCGGTTCGAGGCTGACCGGCCAGCCCCGCCCGGTGAGCACCGAGCCGTCGGCGGGCAGCGGGGCGGCCAGGTCGATGGACAGTTCCGTGCTGACCGGCCAGTAGTCTTCCGGGCGCCCGGCGAGCAGGGCGTTGCCCAGCAGGTCGTCGAGGAATACGCCGAGCGACCCGGCACAGGGCCGGCCGCCCGGGCCGCGCATCCAGGGGCCGGTGCGCATCTGGGCCCGGACCCCCTGGCCGTCCCGCTCGGCGGCACCCACCCGGAACAGGGCTTCGGGCCGGCCGAGCGGGGTCGTCATGACCGAAGCCGGGATCGAGCCGGCACCATTCACGTGTTCCTCCCTGGACTTCGCGAGCCTAGTGGCCACCTTGACCTTCTACACTAAGGGATACATACTTCCGTTACACGTCTAATGTTTGGCTGGCCGCCGGTCGCCGGAAGCCAGCTACCCGGGAAGAGCGCCGGCGCCGTCGCCGCTGGGAGGACCAGTCGTGCATTTCGGGCTCAGCGAGGATCAGGCTGCGGTCCGGGACAGCGTGCGCGGGTTCGCCCGGGCCAAGCTCGCCCCGGGCTACCTGGAGCGGGCCAAGTCCGGTCGCTTCCCCTGGGACGCCCACCGCGAGATCGCCGGGCTGGGGGTGTTCGGGCTGCTGGCCGGCGCGGAGTTCAACCCGCTGCCCGGCGAGGACTTCGTCGCCGCGGGCCTGGCCGTGGAGGAACTCGCGTACGCCGACTTCAACCTGGCCAACGCGGCCATCCCGGTCATGCTGATGACCGCGCTCATCGCGCAGCACGCCCCCGGGCCGGTCCGCCGCACCTGGCTGCGCCCGCTGGTCGAGGGCGACGCGTACGTGTGCCTGGGACTGACCGAGCCCGGCTGCGGCTCGGACGTCACCGCGATCGCGACCACGGCCACCGCGACCGCGGACGGCTACCTGATCAGTGGCGAGAAGGCCTCGGTCACCATGCTGAGCCACGGCGGGGCGATCATCGTGATCGCCCGGACCGTGCGCGACGGCCAGAACGCGGGTCCCTCGGCGTTCCTGGTCCCGCTGGACGCCCCGGGCGTCACCAGGTCCCCGCTCCAGGACACCGGCTGGACGCCGATGGGCCGCGGCCTGCTGCACCTCGACCGGGTCGAGGTGCCGGCCGGCGCCCTGCTCGGCGCGGAGGGGGCGGCGTTCCGCAGCGTCCTGGGAGGCTTCGACTTCACCCGGCCGCTGCTCGCGCTGACCGCGGTCGGCTGTGCCCAGGCCACGCTGGACGAGACAGCTGGTTACGTGAGCGAACGGCGGGCGTTCGGGTCCCCGCTGGCCCGGTTCGAGGGCGTGTCCTTCCCGCTGGCCGAGCACGCCACCCACCTGGAGGCGGCGCGGCTGCTGTGCTACTCGGCGCTGTGGCACCGCACGGCCGGCCAGCCGCACACCGCGCTGGCCGCCATGACCAAGTGGTACGGCCCGTACCACGCCAGCCAGGCCATCCGGGACTGCCTGCTGCTGCACGGCAACGTCGGCTACAGCGCCGAGTTCCCGCTGGAGCAGCGGCTGCGGGACGTGCTGGCGGTGGAGATCGCCGACGGCACCGCCCAGATCCAGAAAATCATCATCGCGCGGGAGCTGTTCGGCCGGCAGTTCGTGCCTTACGGGCGCTGACCGGACCGCCGCACCCGGGAGGGGAACACTGATGCCGATCCGCGCCATGACGCCGGAGCTGACCGGGCCGTACTACGAGCAGGGACTGTGGCGCGACCAGACCCTGTGTGACCTGCTGGACGGGCACGTCCGGCGCACGCCTGGCGCGCTGGCCGTGGCCGACCAGCACGAGCGGCTGACGTACGCGGAGTTCGCCGAGCGCGCCGCGGCGTTCGCCGGCTGGCTGGTCTCCCGCGAGGTCGAACCGGGCTCGGTGGTGGCCATCCAGACCGGGAACCGGGTGTCGCTGGCCCTGGCCCACTTCGCGTGCAGCCGGGCGGACCTGGTCTTCGTGCCGCTGTCCACGCACTGGCGGCGGACCGAGATGGAAAGCCTGCTGCGCCGCTCCGGGGTCAGCGTGCTGGTGCTGCCACCCGCCACCGAGCAGACCGACTTCCTGGCCACGGTGAACGCGATGCGGAGCGACCTGCCCCGGCTCCGGTTCGTGGGCGGCACCGACGGGCTCGCCGCGGACTTCGACTTCGACGCGGTCCTGAAGACCGGCCCGGCGGCCGGCGCGCCGCGGACGGCCGCGCCACCCGGACGACCCGCGGTTCGTCACCATCACCTCCGGCACCACGGACACGCCGAAGATGTCGCAGTGGACCGACAACAACCTGTCGTTCCTGCTCCGGGACTACGCGGAGGCGGTCGGGATGGGCCCCGGGGACGTCGCGGCGGCGATCGCGCCCGCCAACACCGGGGCTACCGGGTACCTGTTCCCCGTACTCGCGCCGTTGCTGTGCGGGGCCGGGGCGGTGCTGCTGGAGGACTGGGGCCCGGCGGCCGCGCTGGACCTGCTGGAAGCCGAACGGGCCACGCACGCCGCGGCCATCCCCACCCAGCTGGTGCGGATGCTCCAGGATCCGCGGATCGCGGCGCGGGACTTCACCGCCGTCCGGGTCATCACCAGCGCCGGGGCCCCGCTGACGCCGGACACCGCGGAGCAGACCGAGGAGACGTTCGGGTGCGCGGTCACCACGGTGTACGGCAGCACCGACGGCGGGGTCATCACGGTGACCAGGACCACGGACCCGGTAGCCAAGCGGCGCGCGACGGTGGGCCGGCCCATCCCGGGCGGCGAGGTCGTACTCCGTGACCCGCTGGGCGAGCCGGTGCCGACCGGCTCGGCGGGCGAGGTGACCTGGCGGACCCCGACCAAGTCGTTCGGCTACCTGAACGACGACGAGCGCACCGAGGCCATGTTCCGCGGCGACGGCTGGTTCTACTCCGGTGACCTGGGCAGCCTCGACGAAGACGGCTACCTGGCCATCACCGGGCGGAGCAAGGACCTGATCATCCGTGGTGGCCAGAACATCAGCCCGCTGGAGGTCGAGCAGATCGTCGCGCGGCACGACGCGGTGTCGGAGGTGGCGGTGGTCGGCATCCCCGACCCGGTCTTCGGGGAACGGACCTGTGCCTGCGTGGTGCTGCGGCCGGGGGTGACGGCGCTGGCCCTGGACGAGCTGACCGGGTACATGCGGGCCCAGGAGGTCGCGCCGTTCAAGCTGCCCGAGCGGCTGGAGATCTTCACCGAGCTGCCCCGGACGGCGGGCGGGAAGCTGAGCAAGGTGACACTGCGCTCCGAGGTCGTCGAGCGGATGGCGGCGCGGTAAGCCAGGCCAGCTGGCCCCAGCCAGATAAAATGCAGGCCTGGTTGACCTGGGCGGATCGGGAGAGGATCAGATGGCGGCGCGGCGCACGTCGGGCGCGGGGGCGGCCGAACGCGGGCAGCCGGATCGGCCTGGGCGGCCGCTGGTCAGCGCGGGCAGCGCGCGCTCGCAGCTGCTGACCGTGCTCGGCGAGCTGGTCATGCCCAACGGCAACTCGGTGTGGACCTCCTCCCTGCTGTACGTCCTGACCGGGCTGGGCGTCGAGGAGCAGACGGCGCGTCAGGCGATCGCCCGCGGCGCCGCCGCGGGCTGGATCACCGGGCACCGGCAGGGCCGTGAGGTGCAGTGGGAACTGACGCCGGCTGGCCGGCGCCTGATCGACCAGGGCGCCGAGCGCGTCTACTCGATGAGCAGCGAAGCCGCCGCGTGGGACGGTAACTGGCTGATCCTGCTGGTCAGCATCCCGCAGCAGCAGCGCTCCGTGCGCAAGAAGCTGTACGCGGCGCTGAGCTGGGAGGGGTTCGGGAACCCGACTCCCGGCGTCTGGCTGTCGCCGCATCCAGACCGGCAGGCCGGGGTGGAGCAGGTGATCAGCACGCTCGGACTGCGGGAGTCCACGCTGGCGTTCGTGGGCAGCTCGATGTCCATCGGGCTGCGGGACGAGGAGATCGTCCGGCGCGCCTGGGACCTGGACGAGGTAACCGCCAGGTACGAGCAGCTGCTGGTCCGGTTCAGCGGGATGGCGCCGGAGCCGGGCGACCCGCTCCTGTTCACTCACGTCCAGCTGGTCAGCGAGTGGCAGCGGTTCCCGTTCCTGGACCCGCAACTGCCCGCCGAGCTGTGCCCGGACTGGATCGGGCGGCGGGCCGCGGTGGTGTTCCGGCAGCTGCGGGCGCAGTGGTACGACGACGCCCAGGCGCGCTGGCGTGAGGTGGTCAAGGAGACCTCCCCCGCCTAGCCAGCTGGGCTCAGCCGGGCAGCCCGTCCCTCGGCTGGCCCTCCGTGGCCAGGGCGTCGATGTCGTCAGGCGGGTAGCCAAGCTCGGCCAGGACCTCGCGGGTGTGCTGCCCGGCCCGGGGCGGTCCGGGCACCAGATGCCGCTGGGCGCCGTCGTAGCTGACCGGGGCGTCCACGGACTCCACGCCCGCACCCTCGATCTCGACCCAGGCCCCGGCGGCCCGCGCCTGCGGGTCGGCCAGCACGTCGGCCGGGGTCTGCACCGGGGCCCAGAACACGTCGTGGTCCTCGAACGCCTTCACCCAGTCAGCCAGCGGCCGCGCCGCGAAGGCCTCGTCCAGGATCGCGATCACCTCACGGCGGTGCCGGGCCAGGCTGCGCGGCGAGCCAAACCGTTCGTCGTCCACCAGGTCAGCACGCCCGATGGCGGCCAGCACCTTGGGCAGCTGGCGCGCGGCCTGCACGCCGACCAGGAAGAACCAGTGGCCGTCCGCCGTGGCGTAGGAGTTGTACATGGGGGTGGGGCAGTTGTCCCGGGGGTACGGCGGGCGCGGGCGGCCGCCCATGGCCGCCACGCCCAGCTCGCCGGCCAGCGCCCACATGCCGGTGCGCAGCAGCGACACGTCCACCATCGCGCCGCGGCCGGTCTGCTGCCGCTCGTGCAGGGCGGCCAGGATCCCGGCCACCCCGGTCATCGCGGTGAACGTGTCACCGAGCCCCTGCATCAGCGGCGCCGGGGGCTCGCCCTGGGTGGTCATCTCATGCGAGATCCCGGTCCGGGCAAAGAAGGAGGCCAGGTCGTAGCCGGCCCGTTCCTGGTCGGGACCAGTCCACCCGTAGGCCGTCAGCGAGCAGAACACCAGCCGTGGGTAGCGGTTCGCTACCTCGGCGGGCGACAGGCCCAGCCGGGTCAGCGCGGCCGGCCGCAGGTTGGTCAGCAGCACGTCGGCGGAGGCCAGCAGGCGGCCAAGGACCTCCCGTCCCTGCTCGGTGCGCAGGTCGAGCTCGATGGACCGCTTGCCGCGGTTCGCCGACGTGAACGCGCCGTTCGGAGCGTCGGGATTGGCACCCATCGAGCCCCAGATGTGACGCATCGGCTCGCCGCCGTGGGGCTCGACCTTCACCACGTCGGCGCCCCAGTCCGCGAGCACCCCGCCCGCGGCCGGGCCGGCCATCCAGTGCGCTAGTTCGACCACCCGGACGCCGCGCAGCGGCGCAGGCGGCGCCGCCGGGCTCAGGCAGCGGCGGGGCGTTCACCTGACCACCACGAAGTCCACTCGCTCCGGGCCCCGGGTCTGCCCGCCGCTCCACTCGATCCCGGCCGGGCGCTCCAGCCGGAAGTCCGGCATGACCCGCAGCCACTCCTCGAGGGTGATCCGCAGCTCGAGCCGGGCCAGGTTGGAGCCGAGGCAGCGGTGGCCGCCGGAGCCGAAGGTCAGATGACGGTTGCGCCTGCGGTCGATCCGGATCGCGTCCGGGTCCTCGAACACGTCCGGGTCGCGGTTGGCCGCCGCGAACGCGAGCAGCACCCGCTCCCCCGCCCCGACCGTCCGGCCGTCCAGGTCGGCGTCCTCCGTGGCGATCCGGCCGACGCTCACCGGCGCGTAGACCCGGAGGAACTCCTCCGCGGCGGTGTCGATCAGCCCCGGGTCTGCGGCCAGGCGGCGCCGGTCCTCGTCGTGGGTGGCCAGGTGCCACAGGCTGGAGCCGATCGCGCTCCAGGTCGTGTCGGCGCCCGCGATCAGGATGAGGAACGCGGAGCCGATCTGATGCTTGCGGGACAGCGGCACGCCGTCGATGGCCGCGCCCGCCAGGTAGGTGATGAGGTCGTCGCGCGGCTCGGCTTCCCGCTCGTCCAGCAGCCCGCCGAGGTAGGCGAGGATCTCCCCGACCGCCTGGGCCCGGACCGACTGGTCCCTGGGGCCGATCCGGATCATCCGGATCATCCAGTCGGTGAACTGGTCACCGGGCGGGACGCCGAGCATCCTGGTCAGCACCGCGATGGTCAGTTCCTGGGCGAAGTCGGTCACCACGTCGCCGCCGCCCCGGTCGGCCAGCGCGCTGGCCAGGTCCCGGGCCTTGTCCCGGACGAACGGCTCGAACGCCGCGATCCGCTTGGGCAGGAAGTACGGCATCAGCACGTCGCGGTGCAGCTTGTGCTGCGGCGGGTCCGAGGTCAGCGGGGGGAGGAAGAGCCCGCCCGCGGACTCCAGCGGGCCCGCCACCTCGACCGCGCGCGAGGAGAACCGCTCCCCGTCGCGGGCGATCTCCCGGACCGTGTCGTAGCGCACCGGCATCCAGGAACCACCCCACTGGTCGGAGTGCGCGACCGGGCATCCGGACGCCCGCATGGCCGACCAGGTGGCGTACGGGTCGGTGCGGAAGCCCGGCGAGAAGATGTCGTAACCGTCGTGGCCGTCCTCGGCGGGCTGGCTGCTCATGACCAAAAGTCTACAGTTATAGAGACTCAATGTCGAGACGTGTAGAGTGTCGTCTGACGGCGGGCGGATGACAGACGGCCGGATCCGGTGGCCGCGCCCGGTGGAACGGGAGGCGGAACGTGGCGGACGCAGTGCTGCTCGAACGCAGCGGCCCGGTGGCGAGCCTGGTGCTCAACCGCCCGGACAAGCACAACGCCCTGCGGTTCGCCGACCTGGACCGGCTCGTCGCGCTGCTGCACGAGGCCGAAGACGACGACGAGGTGAAGGTCATCGTGCTCCGCGGCGAAGGCCCCTCGTTCTGCTCCGGGCACGACTACGACGACGCGGCCCGCGCCTACGGGCTGGAACCCGGCCCGTCCGGCGCGAAACCCCGCCGCCCCAGCCAGCGGTCGAGGCTGGCCACGGACCGCAGGCTCGGGATGAACTACATGGCGTTCCAGTACTCGATGAAACCGGTGATCGCGCAGGTGCACGGGGTCTGCACCGGGGCCGGGCTGTACCTGGTCGAACTGGTTGACCTGGCCATCGCCGCGGACACGGCCCGGTTCAGCCACGCCGAGCAGCGGCTCGGGCTGGCCGGCAACACCTGGCAGCTCAACACCGAGATCCTCCTCTACGGCCCGAAACGCGCCCGTGAGCTGATGCTGCTCGGCGAGGAGTTCGACGGGCCGCAGGCCGAGGCCTGGGGCCTGGTCAACCGGTCCGTACCGGCCGGCCAGCTCGGGGCGACCGTGGACGACTGGGCCCGGCGGATCGCCCGCCACCCCCGGGACGCGCTGGTCACCGCCAAGGCCGTGCACCAGATGGCGCTGGACAGCCTGGGCGGCACCCAGCAGTTCTGGCGCGGCACGGTCGGGCACACGCTCGGCACCAACCTGCGGTTCGAGCCGGACGAGTTCAACTTCCTGCGTGAGCGGTCCCGGCACGGGACGGGGGCCGCGTTCCGGGAGCGCGATGGCCACCACGGCGACGGGGCCGGCGACGGCTAGAGGGCCGCGGGGGTGATCCGCCCGGCCGCGATGTCCTCCTGGATCCGGAACTTCTGGATCTTCCCCGATGCGGTGAGCGGATATTCCGCAACGAAGAACCACTCGGCCGGCGCCTTGAACCCGGCCAGGTGATCGCGGCAGTAGTCCCGCAGTGCCGCGGGCGACGGCGGGTTCGCCGGATCGGCGGGCTTGATCACCGCGGCCACGCGTTCTCCCCATTTCTCGTCGGCCAGGCCCACCACGGCCACCTGGGACACGGCTGGGTGGGCGAAGAGGACGTCCTCGACCTCGCGCGGATAGATGTTCTCGCCACCCCGGATGATCATGTCCTTGAGCCGGCCGGTGATCGTGAGGTACCCGCGGCCGTCCATGGCGGCCAGGTCCCCGGTCCGCAGCCAGCCGCTGCCGTCCAGCACCGCCGCGGTCTCCCCGGGCATCCCGAAGTAGCCGAGCATGGTCTGGTAGCCGCGGGCGCAGATCTCCCCGACCTGACCGACCGGCATTACGTCCCCGGTCACCGGGTCCGCTATCTTCACCTCGACCTGCGGCAGCGGCCGCCCGATCGTCTCGGACTGGTCTTCCGCGCTGTCGTCCAGCTGGGTCTGGGAGATGACCCCGTGCAGTTCGGTCTGGCCGAACACGATCGTGAACTGGCAGCCGAACGTCTCCGTGGCCCGGCGCACCAGGGCGGCCGGCACGACAGCCGCGCCGGACATCAGGGTCTGCAGGCTGGACAGGTCACGGCCGGCCAGGCCGGGCTCGTCCAGCAGGGCCAGCAGCATGGTGGGGACGGCCAGCATGATGGTGCCGCGGTAGGCCTCGACGAGGTCCAGGACGAGGCCCGGGTCGAAGCCGGGCAGCAGCACGTACGTGCCGCGCTGGGCGATCGTGCCCAGCTCGGTGAGTGTGCCGCCGCCGACATGGAACATGGGCATCGCGTTGACCCAGACCCCGCCGTCTTCGACCCCGGACCCGAGGGCGACGAAACGTCGACGCGTTCACGACCCCGCGATGGTGCAGGATCGCGCCCTTGGGGAACCCGGTCGTCCCGGAGGTGTACTGGATCTGCGCGGGGTCCTGCGGGTGCACCGGCGGCAGGGTGACAGCCCCGTGGTGAGACGTGCGGTCCGCGGACGCCACGAACGTGTCCCAGTCACTCAGCGGGATGGCCTCACGCAGCCCGGGCAGGCCGTCGCGGAGGCTGGCCACCGCGTCCGCCAGGTCAAGGCCCCGGTACTCGTCAGCGAAGAAGATCCCGGACGCCTGGGACTGGGCCAGCACGTACCGCAACTCCCGGCCGCGCAGCGCCGGGTTGACCGTGACCAGAACCATCCCGGCCAGGCTGACGCCGTGCTGGAGCAGCATCCACTCCGGGCAGTTGGGGGCCCAGACGGCGATGCGCTCCCCGGGGGCGAAGCGGGTCAGCAGGGCCCGGGCGGCCCGTTCTGCGACCGTCAGCAGCTCGGCGTAGGTCCAGCTCCGCCGGGCGGCCGGATCAGCCGAGCCCTCCACAAGCGCGAGCCGGCCGGGCACCTGCGCGGCGGCGGCCCGCAGCAGGTCTCCCACCGTGGTGTCCAGCAACGGCTGGCTGCGGTCCGCCGGCCAGTAAGAACTGGCCAGCCGGGCTGAGGTGGCCGGCATTGTTGCCTCCCGGAAGTCGCGCCCGGGGGACCCGGGCGGTGAGGTGCGTCAGGGATGAAGGAGGGTTTCGCGGGGCGGGGGCGGCCCGGTCAGGTCGGCGCCGCCGCGAGCCAGCCATTGCGCGCGGATCTCGCGGCGGAGCACTTTTCCGGCCGCATTGACCGGGAGCGGGTCGCGGCGCAGCCACCAGCGGGCCGGCTGCTCGAACCGGGCCAGCTCGCGCCCGGCGTGCGCGCGCAGTGCCGCGATGTCCGCGGCCGCACCCGGCGCCAGCACGACCACGGCGCCGACCTGCTCCCCGAGATCGGCGTCGGGCAGCCCCACGGCCGCGGCCTCGAGTACCTGCGGGTGGCGGAGCAGGGACCGCTCGACGTGGGCGCAGGCGATGTTCTCGCCGCCGCGGATGATGATGTCCTTGGACCGGCCGGTCACGTAGAGCCAGCCCGGTTCCTCGATCCGGCCCAGGTCACCGGTGCTGATCCAGCCGTCCGGGTCGGCCAGCGGCTCCGGGTCCCCCAGGTAGCCGTCGGTCTGGGTAGGCGTCCGGGCCTGGATCTCCCCCACGCCGTCCGGGCCGGGCCCGGCGATCCTGAGCTCCACGACCGGCAGCGCCCGGCCCACGCAGCCGGGCCGGTCGTCCAGGTCCCGGCCCGACCCCGCGGCGAGCACCCCGCCCGCCTCGGTCAGGCCGTACAGGCTGCCCGCGCCGGCCCGGACCCCGGGGAAGGACGCAGCCACCCGCTGGCGCAGCTCCGGGCTGACCGCCGCGCCGCCCATCGGCACCGAGCGCAGGCTGGACGTGTCCCGGCGGGACAGGTCGGGATGATCGAGCACCCGGGAGACCATGGTGGGCACGCTGCCCCAGACCCGCACCCGTTCCTCCTCGATCAGCCGCAGTACCGCGGCGGGGTCGAACCGGCCGTCCAGGAAGACGAGCGTGCCGCCGGTCAGCAGGGTGAGGCAGCTGGTCTGGACGCCTGCGAGGTGAAACAGCGGCACCGACAGCAGGCTGACCGTGCCCGGGTGGCCCGGGGACAGCTCGGTGGGCAGCCGCCCGGTCAGCACGAGCAGGTTCTGCAGGTTGGCGATGACACAGCGGTGGGACATGACGACGCCCTTGGCGGTGCCGGTGGTCCCGGAGGAGAACATGATCAGGGCCGGGTCGTCTTCGGTGAGGTGGGCCGGCTCCGGGGCGGGCGGCTCGGGGGCCGGCGGGCTGGCCGCGTCCACCAGCGGGCGCAGCGCGTCCAGGCTGAGCACCCGGCCGGCCGGGACCGGGCCCAGTACGCCGGCCGCAGGTGGCTGGCTGGCCAGCACCAGGAACGGCGCGGCCTGGGCCAGGGCGGCGGAGGTCTCAGCTTCGTTCCACCAGGCGTTGCCGAGCACCGCGACGGCGCCCAGGGTCTGCGTGGCCCAGAACGCGACAACCCACTCGACCTGGTTGAAGCCGAGCAGCATGACCCGCTGACCCGGGCGGACGCCCAGCCGGTGCAGATGCGCCGCGACCCGGGCCACGGCGCCGGTGAAGGCGCCGTAGCTCAGCCGGCGCTCCCCCTGGACGAGGAACTCGCGCTCCGCCCAGGGCCCGGTACCGCGCAGCAGTTCCGCCAGGCAGCCCGGCCGCCGGGCGTACGTCAGGCAGGGATGCCCGGCCGCGGTGCCGGCCACGACCTCCCGGCCCCAGCGCGCCGCCGCCCACCCGGCAGGCACCGGCCTAGCAGGCCCTGGCTGGTCAGGCATCGGTGGCGAGCGAGATGGCTTGTTCCGGGCAGTTGTCCACCGCGAGCCCGGCCAGGTCCTGCTGATCCGGCGGGACCGTCCCGTCGCCCATCGCCGAGGCGAAGCCCTCCTCGTCGAGGTCGAACAGGTCAGGCGCCACCGAGATGCACCGGTTGTGCCCCTGGCAGAGCCGGGGATCCACGCGAACCTTCATGCCTGCCCCTCTTGCTGTTATCATGGCCGGTCAGCTGGAGCTCAGCGGCCAGCTCTCACCGGGTGAACCGGGGCGGCCGCTTCTCGAGCAGGGCGGCCACCCCCTCCGCGTAGTCGGGCTCGGCCATCAGCTTCCCGATCTGCGCCTTGCTCTCCTCCACCGCCGCCCGCGGGTCACCATGCAGCACGTCGGCCCACATCTGCCGCTTCGCGGTAGTCACCGCGAGCGGGGACGCGGCGGCGATGGTCCGGGCGTAGGTGTCCACCTCGCGGGCGAACTCCTCCGGCGGCGAGACCTTGTTGAAGAACCCCATGCCCTCCATCTCCTCGGCCAGCAGCACCCGCCCGGTCAGCAGGATGTCCGCGGTGTGCGTCATGCCGACCAGGCGCGGCAGGATCCAGGACAGCCCGTACTCGGCGGGCAGCCCCAGCCGGGGCGCCGCGGTGGTGATCTTCGCGCCGGTCACCGCGAAGCGGAGGTCGCAGAACGCGGCCAGCGCGACCGCGATGCCCGCGCAGGCCCCGTTGACCGCGGCGATCATCGGTTTGCGCAGGCCCAGCTGCCAGGTCATGTCCGCGTCGAACTCCGGCCGGACGCCGTACCCCGGCCGGGCCGCGTCCTGTGGCAGCGCCGGGTCGTAGTGGCCGGCCTCGACGTACCCGGTGAGGGCCTTGGGATCGGCGCCGACGCAGAAGGTGTGCCCGGACCCGGTGAGCACGATGACCCGGACCGCCGGGTCCTCGTCGAGCTGATGGCAGATCCAGCGGTACTCGGTGTGCATCCGGCCGGTCCAGGAGTTCCGCCGCTCCGGCCGGTGCAGCCAGATGGTCGCGACCCCCGCGTCGTCAACGGCGTAGCGGGTGACCTTGAGCTCCATCGGTCCTCCAGTAGGCCGCGGCCCCCGGGTCTGGCGCCGGGGCAGGCATGTGCCTAAACTATACAAGATGAGCAACTGGATCGCTATGAATGTAGAACGTACTCTGCGGAGCGAGCCGGACGTGAGCACCCGGTGACCGCCGCCGCCGTGCTCGAGGCGCCCCGCAAGCCGCTGACCGTCACCGAGATCGACGTCGAGCCGCCCCGGGCGGGCGAGGTGATGGTGGACGTAGGCGCGTCCGGCGTCTGCCACTCCGACATCTCGGTGTGGAACGAGACCCTGGCCCACCCGATGCCGCTGGTGCTGGGGCACGAGGCCGCCGGGACCGTGACCGCGGCCGGCCCGGGCGTGACGTCCGTGGCCCCCGGTGACCGGGTGGTGCTGTCCTGGCTGGCCCAGTGCGGCACCTGCTTCTACTGCGTGCATCACCAGCCGCAACTGTGCGAGGTGGCCGGGGTCGCGTTCGCCCGGGGCACGCTGCTGGACGGGAGCACCCGCTACCGCCGGGGCGGCCAGCCGCTCTACCAGATGGCCGGGCTCGGCACCTTCACCGAGCGCTGCGTGGTGCCCGAGGGCGCCGCCGTCAAGATCCCGGACACGATCCCGCTGACCTCGGCCGCGCTGATCGGCTGCGGGGTGCTGACCGGGTTCGGCGCGGCCGTCAACACCGCGGGCATCCGCGTCGGCGACACCGTGGCCGTGCTGGGTTGCGGTGGCGTCGGGCTGAGCGCCGTGCAGGGCGCGCGGATCGCCGGCGCAGGCATGATCATCGCCATCGACCTGCACGAGGAGCGGCTGGCCATGGCGGCCCGGCTTGGGGCCACGCACACCCTCCAGCCGTCGGACACGATCGCCCGGGAGGTCCGCGCGCTGACCGGCGGGCGGGGCGCGGATCACGTGCTCGAGGTCGCCGGGCGCCAGCAGACCGTGCGTGACGCGATCCGGATGACCCGCCGCGGCGGGCAGGTCGTCCTGGTGGGCGCGGCCGGGGACGACGTCACCGTCTCGCTGCCCGCCTTCTCCGGGGTGGTGATGACCGAGAAGATCATCCGGGGCTCGCTCTACGGCTCCGCTGACGTGCGCCGCGACGTGCCCCGGCTGGTCAGCCTGTACCAGTCCGGGCTGCTGAAGCTGGACGAGATGGTCACCGAGACGTTCCCGTTCGCCCAGGTGAACGACGCCGTCGAGTACTGCGCCGCGGAAAAGGGCGCCCGCGCTGTGGTGGTGATGAAATGACCGACCTCGTGACGGCCAGCCCGCCGATGACGATCGGCGGCGAGCCGGTGACCGGCCCCGGCACCTTCGGCGTGATCAACCCGGCCACCGGCCTGGTGTTCGCCGAGGCCCCGGACTGTTCCCGGGACCAGCTCGACCAGGCCATGCGGGCGGCGCAGAGGGCAGCGGGTTCGTGGCGGGCGGACGAGGACGCCCGGCGGGCCGCCCTGCGCGCGGCGGCCGCGGCGACTCTGGCCGCGGCCGGCGACCTGGCCGCGCTCCTCACCGCCGAGCAGGGCAAGCCGCTCAAGGCGGCTGCGTTCGAGGTGGCGGAGATGGCCCGCTGGCTGGAGTACTCGGCCGGGCTGGACCTGCCCCGGACGGTGCTCCAGGACGACGAGCACGGCCGCGCCGAACTGGTGCGCCGTCCGCTCGGCGTAGTCGCGGCGATCACGCCCTGGAACTACCCGCTGCTGCTGGCCGGGTGGAAGCTGGGACCCGCCCTGCTGGCCGGCAACACCGTGGTGCTCAAGCCGTCGCCGTTCACGCCCCTGTCCACCCTGGCCCTGGGCCGCGTCCTGGCCGGGGTCCTGCCACCCGGTGTGCTCAGCGTGGTCAGCGGCGGCGACGAGCTGGGGGCCTGGATGACCTCCCACCCGGCCGTGGCGAAGATCAGCTTCACCGGGTCGGTGCCGACTGGCAAGGCGGTCGCCGCGGCGGCCGCCCCCGACCTCAAGCGGTTCACCCTCGAACTCGGCGGCAACGACGCGGCGATCGTGCTCGACGACGCTGACCCGGCGGTCATCGAGCGGGGCCTGTTCTGGGGTGCGTTCATCAACAACGGCCAGATCTGCGCGGGCATCAAGCGGATCTACGTGCCGGAAATGCTGCACGGGGACGTGGTCGAGGCACTCGCCCACCGGGCCAGCCGGGTCCGGGTGGGACCCGGGACCGACGCGGGCGTGCAGCTCGGCCCCATCCAGAACCAGCCGCAGTTCGACCGGGTCACCGGGCTGGTCGCCGGCGCCCTGGCCCGCGGCGGGACGGCCGCGGCGGGCGGCCACCCGGTGGACCGGGACGGCTACTTCTTCGCACCCACCATCCTGACCGGGGTGGCCGAGGGGACCCCGATCGTCGACGAGGAGCAGTTCGGCCCGGCCGTGCCGGTGATCAGCTACCGGGATCTCGACGACGCGGTGGCCCGGGCCAACGACACGCGTTATGGCTTGTCCGGCTCGGTCTGGAGCGCCGACCCCGACCGGGCCGCCGCGGTCGCGGAGCGGCTGGAATGCGGGACCGCGTTCGTGAACGACCACCTCACCCTGCAGCCGCACCTGCCGTTCGGCGGGATGAAGTGGAGTGGCATGGGGGTGGAGAACGGGCCGTGGGGACTGGCGGAGTTCACCGCCCTCCAGGTGCTCTACCGGGCCCGCAGCTAGCCGTCCGGCCCCGCGACGTCCCGCCGCGGGCCCCGCGTCCGCGCCTCAACCGGGCGCTGCCCAGCGCGCCAGCCCGCTTCCGCTTCCACCCAGGCCGCGAACGGGACGTGGCCGGTCACCTCAGCCTGCCCGGTCGTCAGCGTCCCTGAGCGCAGCGCCCGGCCGACGCGGCCTGGCACCCGGACCGGAATCAGCGCGAGCCGGCGGCCGGTGACCGACCGCCAGGCGCGGGCCAGCGTGCGCAACTCGGTCACCTCGGGCCCGGCGACGCTGGTCCCGGCCCGCCGGGCCGGCTGCTCCGCGACGTCTGCCACGTACCGGGCGGCCTCGGCGCACGCCACCGGCTGCAGCAGCGCGCGCGGCGCCGGCAGCGCCCGCCAGCGGGCCGCGGCGGCGAAGACGTTCGCGACGTACTCGTGGAACTGAGTGGCGCGGACGATGGTCCACGGCACCGGTCCCTGCTCGACCACGTGCTCCTGGCCGGTCTTGACCGCGTAGTAGCCGACGGGCAGCTGGTCGCAGCCGACGATCGACACGCACACATGATGACGCACCCGGGCGGCCTGC
>CAWAES010000043.1:0-20131 GCA_963781085.1 uncultured Actinomycetes bacterium | reverse complement strand
GGGGACCAGCACGGTGGCGGCCATCCGGCGCAGCTCGACCCGGCGGATCTTGCCGGTGGCCGTGGTCGGGTAGCCGCCCACGAACACCACCTTGCGCGGCCGCTTGAACGACGGCAGCGCCTGGCGGCAGAACTCGATCAGCTCGTCCTCGGTGACCGCCTGCCCGGCCGCCAGGATCACGTACGCGACCGGCTTCTCCAGCCCCTCGCGGTCCGGGGCGGCGACCACCACGGCCTGGGCCACCGCCGGGTGGGCCAGCAGCCGGGCCTCGACCTCGGCGGGCGACACCCAGATGCCGCTGGCCTTGAGCATGTCCCCGGTCCGGCCGAGGCAGGCGTAGTACCCGTCGTCGTCCTGGACGTAGGTGTCGCCGGTGCGCAGCCACTCGCCCTGGAAGACCTGGCGCGAGGCGTCGTAGCGGGACCAGTACCCGGTCGCGGTGGAGTCCCCGCGGACGAACAGCGTGCCGGGCGTGCCCCGCGGCACCTCCTGCCCGGACTCGTCCAGCACGCGCAGGTCGTAGCCGGGCACGGCCACCCCGGTGGTGCCCGCCCGGACCTGCCCCGGACGGTTGGACAGGAAGATGTGCAGCATCTCGGTCATGCCGATGCCGTCCAGGATGTCCACCCCGAAGTGCGAGGTCCACCGCTCGTACAGCGACGCGGGCAGCGCCTCCCCCGCCGAGGCGGCCAGCCGCACCCCGGCCAGCGCGTCCGGCGGCCAGCCCGGCCCGCAGCATGTTGGCGAAGAACGTCGGCCCGGCGAAGAACAGGGTCGCGCCGTGTTTCTGGGCCGCGTCCGCGATGAGGCCAGGCCGGGACGGGGCCGGCTCCAGGACCGCGGAGGCGCCCACCGACAGCGGGAACAGCAGCGAGTTGCCCAGGCCGTAGGCGAAGAAGGCCTTGGCGGCGGACAGGCACCGGTCGCCGGGGCGGATCCCGAGGACCTGGACACCGTACGTCTCGCAGACCACCTGGATCGCTGCCGTGCCGGTGCATCGCGGCCTTGGGCTGGCCGGTCGTGCCCGAGGTGTAGAGCCAGAACGCGGGCGAGTCGGCCGTGGTCGGGTACACCGTCGTCGTCGGGGGGACCGGCGGCCAGCGCGCCGAGCAGGTGCACCGGGACCGGGCTGCCCGGCTGGTCCTCCCCGGCCAGCGTTTCCCCGGCCAGGTGCCTCGTCGGCCAGTATCCCGGTCGAGCTCGGGCGCCTGCCGCCGCGGCCGCGGCCGCGGTCGCCGCGAACTCCCGGGTCACGGCCAGGAACCGGGCCCGCGAGTCCTGCAGCAGCTCGGCCACGCCGTCGGCCTTCAGCATCGTGGACACCGGGACCGGGATCGCGCCCATCCGCATGGCGGCCAGGTACACCACCACGAACTGCGGCGAGTCGGCCATCAGCATCAGCACCCGCTGCTCGGGCTGCAGGCCGAGGGCCCGCAGCGAGGCCGCGGTCCGCCGCACCTGGTCATGCAGGGCGGCGTAACTCACCTCGCCGGCCACGCCGGTCAGCGCGGTGCGCGGCCCGTCTCCCTCGGCCAGCCGGCGGTCCAGCAGGTACTCACACGCGTTGAACAGCTGCGGCATTGCGGCTGCCTCCGCGGTGGTTGACGGCGGCCAACCGGTGATCTAGGCGAGGTGGACGTAGTCGTAGTCGAACGGCTGGCCGTTGATCCCGTTGCGCGGCGGGGCGATCCACGCGGCGATCTTGCCCGCGCTCGTGGACCGGCTGCATCAGCGACCGGACATGGGTCTTGTCCACGTCGGTGGGCAGCCACCGCCCCTTCTGATCCGCCCACTCCCGCTCGGTCAGCAGCTCGCCGTCCGGGCTCACCTCCACGCTAGCGAACGCGCCCACCTTCCGGTTGAACGCCACGTGCGGCAGCTTGAGGCGCTGCGGCAGGCCGGCCCGGTCGAGGATCCGGTTCCACCGGGTGACTCCGCTCTCGCAGTCGGAGATGTATTCGCGGCGCAGGTCGGTGTTGAGGCCGACCAGCGCGGACACCTCGGTCTGGCCGATGCTCTTCAGGCCATTTCCGGCGTTGACGAGCGCGTCCACCATGAACGAGTCGTCGGTCAGCCGGTGGTCGTCCTTGCGCCGTTCCTCCAGCCAGCGGCCCTTGAGGCCGGCGGTGTAGTAGTTGGCCACGTTCGTGGAGGTCTCCCCGCCGAACAGGTCGAGGGACACGCTGTAGTGGAAGTTCAGGTACTTCTGGATGACGGTCAGCGGGACCGCGCCCAGCGGCCCGGCGTCGTCGGTCTCGTGCTCCACCATGAGCTGCGCGGTCCGCTCCACCACCCGGTCGATCCCGGTGGTGCCGACCATCATGTGGTGGGCCTCTTCCTTGAGCATGAACTCACACGTCCGCGACAGCGGGTCGAACGCGGACTCCTTGAGCGTCCCCAGCTGGTACTTGCCGTCCCGGTCCGTGAAGTACGTGAACATAAAGAACGACAACCAGTCGGGCGTCTCCTCGTTGAACGCGCCGAGGATACGGGGGGACTCCTCACTGCCGGAGTTGCGGTGCAGCAGTTCCTCGGCCTCTTCGCGGCCCTCGCGGCCGAAGTAGGCGTGCAGCAGGTAGACCATGGCCCACAGGTGACGGCCTTCTTCCACGTTGACCTGGAACAGGTTGCGCAGGTCATACAGGCTGGGGGCGGTGGCCCCGAGGTTGCGCTGCTGCTCGACCGAGGCCGGCTCGGTGTCGCCCTGGATGACGAGCAGCCGCTGCAGGTCGGCCCGGTACTCGCCGGGCACCTTCTGCCAGGCGGGCTCGCCCTTGTGCTGGCCGAACGCGATGTGACGCTCGGCGTTCCGCTCGGCCAGGAAGATGCCCCACCGGTAGTCCTTCATCGGCACGTGCCCGAAGTGGGCCCAGCCCTCGCGGCCCACGTTGATCGCGGTGCGCAGGTAGACGTCCTGGGTGGGCAGGGTCGGGCCCATGGACTCCCACCAGTTCAGGAAGTTGGGCTGCCAGGACTCCAGCGCCCGCTGGAGCCGGCGGTCGTCGCGCAGCTCGACGTTGTTGGGAATCTTCTCGCTGTAGTCGGGTGCCGTGGTCATGAGGATCAGACTCGCTTTCGGTCGAAGTCGGCGCGCTGCCCGGTGCCGTACTTGCGCAGCGCACCGTCGGGGCCCGAGGCGTTCGGGCGGTAGAAGATCCAGTTCTGCCAGGCGGTCAGCCGGCCGAAGATCTTGGTTTCCATGGTCTCGGGACCAGCGAAGCGGTAGTTCGCCTCCAGGCCGGTCAGGGCGTCCGGGCTGAAGCTGGCCCGCTCCTCGACGGCGATGCGGACCTCCTCGTCCCAGTCGATGTCGTCGGGGGCGAACGTGACCAGGCCGACCTGCTCCGCGTCTTCCGCCTCCAGTCGCCTCCCCGGCCCGCTTCTCGGCCGCGGCCAGCGCGTCCGGGTCGCCCAGGAACCGGGTCTGCAGCCGGGTCAGGCCGTTGCCCATCGGCAGCGGGCCGAGGTTCATCGGGCCGACCGTGATCGTGGCCGGGCTGGGCGTCCGGGTCGACCTCCTCGAACACGCCGAACAGCATGTAGGAGCGGTCCGCGGCCAGCGCGAGCTCGAGCAGCGAGCCCGCGAAGCAGCTGCCCGGCTCGATCAGGGCCAGCAGGCTGCGGCTGGTCACGTCCAGCCGCTTGAGGGTGCGCTTCAGGTAGAGCACGATCTCGCCGGCCAGCCAGTCGTCGTGGTGGTCGGCCAGGAACTGGTCGTAGGCCAGCACCCGGGCCGGGTCGCCCTGGGTGCGCAGCACCCAGGTACCCAGCTCCAGCTCGTTGGTGCGCAGGTCCAGGATCAGGTCGTCCAGTTCCCGGGTGACGGCCAGGGTCCAGAAGCTGGCGCCCTGCTCGTGCAGCCCGGCCAGGCTGGCCGGCGGCGCGCGTGTCCGGGCCGGACACGGTGATCTCGGCCACCCCCCGCGCCGGGTCGAGCCGGGCCGTCACGTGGTCGTAGGAGATCTCCTCGTCGGTGCGGGTCTTGGCCAGCGGGGCCAGCTCGATGCCGGCGCCGTCCGCATCCGCGGGGCGGCTGGACCGCGCGGCCAGTTCCCCGGCCCGCTGCCGGACGACCTCGTCCCACTTCGCCCGGGGCACGGCCTCGTCGACCAGCCGCCAGGCCACGGCCTTCTTGCCGCCCAGGCCCTCGGACTTGGTGGAGAAGTAGTCCGCGCGGTCGCGGCGCACGTGCCGCTTGTCCACCACCCGGGTCAGGCCGCCGGTGCCGGGCAGCACCCCGAGCAGCGGCAGTTCCGGCAGCGACACCGCGGACGAGCGGTCGTCGATGAGCATGATGTGCTCGCAGGCCAGGGCCAGCTCGTAGCCGCCGCCGGACGCGGTCCCGTTCAGCGCGGCCAGCCACGTCTGGCCCGAGTTCGCGCTGGCGTCCTCGATGCCGTTGCGGGTTTCGTTAGTGAACTTGCAGAAGTTCACCTTCCACGGATGCGGCGAAGCGGCGAGCATCCGGATGTTGGCCCCCGCGCAGAAGACCTTGTCCTTGCCGCTGGTCACGACGACCGTCCGCGACCTCGGGGTGCTCGAACCGCAGCCGCTGCACCGCGTCGTACAGCTCGATGTCCACGCCGAGGTCGTAGGAGTTGAGCTTGAGCTCGTAGCCCGGGACCAGGCCGCCCTGCTCGTCCACGTCCATGGTCAGGGTGGCGACCGGGCCGTCGCAGGCCAGCCGCCAGTGCCGGTACTGCCCGGGATGCGTGCGGAAGTCCACTCTGGCCTCGCCGGTCATGATCATCCTTCCGCTGGGCCGCAGGTATCTTCCATGTTCTACGTTAAATGGTGATTACGTCAAGCATCCGTAGCATATTTTTGCCTGGCCCGTCAGGTGCTGGCTTACCCGGTGCTGGCTCAATCTGCTGGCTCATCGGTGACGGGCAGCAGCAGCGCCGAGGCGCCCAGGTCGACCTGGTACGCCGTGGGCACCAGGTCCTGGGCGCGCGCCTCGACCTGGCCGGTGCCCGGGTTGCGGGCGAAGCGGGGGTGGGCACCCCCACTGACCTGGAGCCGGAGCCGGTGTCCCGGGCCGAAGCGGTGCGCCGCGCCGAGGAGCGAGACGCGCACCACGCCGTCGCCGGGGTCCGCGGCGGTCAGCCGGACGATCCCGTCACAGACGTTCCGCGACCGGCCCTTCTCGTCCACGTCGCACAGCCGCACGAACAGGTCGGCGTACGGGTTGTCGCGGGCCACGGACAGTTCGGCGGCCACCTCGCCGAGGATCTCGAGCGGCCGCGGCCAGCGGTTCGCTGGTGAAGACGAGCACGTCGGCGCGGGCTTCCAGGTCCCGGTTGTCGCGCACCCCGGCGGTCGGGGTCATGGTGGCGCCGCCGACCGAGGGGGTGGGGTCGGCCGGGTCGTAGCGGAACCGGGCGGGCGGGGTCCCGGCGGCCGCCGGGACGTTCGCGGTCAGGCTGCCGTCCGGCCCCAGGTACCAGCGCTGCTCCCGGGCGCCCGCGGGCGGCCAGCCGGAGACCTCGCGCCAGCCGGCGCCGGCGCCTTTCCCGCCCACCCAGACCCGGACGGAGTTCTCGGCCGGGGCGCTGGTGTCCGGGGCACCGGTGTCCGGGGTGCTGGCATCCGCGGTCACCCCCGGGCCGGCGTAGCGGTCGAGCCAGGCGAGGCTCTCGGTCAGCACGGCCCCGCCCTTGGTGGCCACCTCGACATGGGTCCACGGCCCGACCAGCAGCCTGGTGGGCACGCCCCGGCCGGACAGGACCTGGTACTGCTCCAGGGTCTGCTCCAGGAACAGGTCCTGCCAGCCCCCGACGAGCAGGGTCGGTACCGCGATCCGCTCCAGCGCGGCCCCGCACTGCAGTGGGGCCCAGAACGGGTCGGCCAGATCCGGGTGCTCCAGCCAGCCCTCGAACCACGGGGCCCCGGTGCCGAGCAGGTCGCCGGCCGCTGGCCGTCACCGGCAGCCCGTTCAGCGCGGGACGCAGCCTCCGGTCGCTGGTGGCCATCCGCCACAGGCCGCTGACCGCCCCGGTGGTCTCCTGATGGGCGACCATGTCGCTCCACCCGAGGAAATTCTGCAGATCAAACGCCCCGTGGTGGTACGCGGCCCGGCTGAAGTCGTGGGGGCCGACCTGGATCACGGCGGCGACCAGTTCCGGCGGCGGGTCCTGGGCCAGGGCCCACTGCACGAACCCGAGGTAGCTGAGACCGTAGGTGGCCAGCCGCCCGTCGAACCAATGCTGGCGGCGCAGCCACGCCACCGTGTCCTGACCGTCGCCGGCCTCGCGGCGCATCGGGTCGAAGTCGCCGCCGGAGCCGAACGTGCCGCGGACGCTCTGCAGCAGCACGTGGAAGCCGCGCTCGGCGATCAGCTGGGCGCTGGACACGTTGTACGGGAACCCGCGCCCGTAGGGGCTGCGGACCAGCACCGTGGCCACCCGGCGGTCGGTGACCGGCAGGTAGTGGTCGGCCCGCAGCACCGTGCCGTCCGACATCGGCACGGCCACGTCCCGGACCACGGCCACGCGGTTGCGCCGGGGCGGCAGCGACCAGGCCCGGCCGATCGCCTGCCCGATCGCGGCGGCCGGGGGGCTGATCAGCCGGGGAGCCTTGGTGTCCTGGTCTGTCTTCGGCATCAGGATGTGCTCCTCACTTGGCGGTTCTGAATCACGCTGACGGATCCGCGACGATAACGCCGGCCGGGGCTGACTCGGCGTACAGCAACTCGACCAGGGCGCGCTCGGCCACCATCGGGTGATCCGGGGTGGCGTCCGCCCAGACGTGCAGGCTGCGGGTCACGGTCGCCGGATACTCGCCCAGCGGATCCGCGGAGCGCAGCAGCACGCTGCCCTCGGCCGTAACCCGCGGCGCGGCGAACAGTCGTGCGGCGGCCACAGGCAGGCCCTTCGACCTTCGACAGTGAGATCTGGGGCTGACATTACCCTGTAGATCATTTGCTGCGAAGGCCTGGGCTTGGCCGGCCGGACCGCGCGACGGCGCGGAGGGTCAGCCGGCGCCTGCGGAACTCAGCCCAGGTCGTTGAGCCGCTTCCACTCCAGCCGGGCGTCGCCGGACCAGCGCTGATGGCGGTCCGCGAACAGCCCGGCCGCTTCCAGCCCGCTCCAGCGGGCGGGCAGCAGGTCGCGGGGCAGCGCTGGGTCGACCGACGGGAACCGCCGCCAGGCGTGTACCAGCTCGACCTGCCGGGCCAGCACGTCCCCCGGCGCGGGGTCGCGGAACTCCTCGATGAACTGCTCGTACTGGTCCTCGACCGCGGCCAGGTCCCACGCGGCCGCCACCATCATCTGCTCGTCACCGAGACCCGAGCGGGTGGCCACGAACACGTGGGCGTCCCCGTCAACGCCGGCCGCCCGGAGCACCTCGACGGCCTCGGCCTCCCGGTCCGGGTGCGGGCTGATCCACAGGCCTGCGCCGAGGGACCCGAACCCGGCCCAGCTGAGCCGGCTGCGTACCACGTGCCGGGCTCGCCGGTCACTCTCCGGGATACGCGCGTACACCAGCAGCCAGCGGCCGTCCCAGTCCGCGGCGGGCCCGGTGAAGGAGTAGATGCGCTCCGCCCCGTCGGTGAGCAGCCGCCGCGCGCTGCCAGTCAGCCGCCAGCGGGTCCGGCGGCCCTGCTTCTCGGCCTCCAGCCAGCCCGCCGCGGCGGTGCGCATCAGCGCCTGCCGGGTGGCCTTCTCCTCGACACCCAGCCGGGCGAAGGCGGCCAGCACGGCGGACGTCCAGGCCTTCCCGTCGGTGGTCAGCACGAACTCGCCCAGCAGCGTGAACAGCAGCCCGCGGGCGCTCGGAGCCCCGGCCGCGTGCCGCCGGGACAGGGTCGGCGCCGCGGCGGAGGCGGCCGCCGACGGTTTGCTGGCCGTCATGACAACCTTCCCCGGGGTGGCGCCGGCGGCGCCGCGCCGCCGGGTATGCCGATGCTCCGTAGTGGTTGGTGCAGGGTATCAACGGGACAGGCCGGCCCGGCCCGCTGAGCTGGCTACTTTCAGGCGGCCGGCTACTTCCAGGCGAACACGGGCTGCTCGAAGTGGGCGACCCGGATCAGGTTCCCGTGCAAGCCGACCTGGCAGAACTGGTAGATGATCGCGGCGGTCGGCGCGTGCACGTACCGCCCGAGCAGCGGCAGCTGGATGACGGGCGCCTCTGACTCGGGGATCCGCAGCAGCCGGGGCGGGACGTCGAAGTCGGCCAGCGGGATGACGTGAATCTGGTCCACCTCGGACTCCGGGCCGTTCATCTCCTGGCTGACCGGACCGCCCCAGACCACTACCGGGGTCATCAGGTACCCCGACCGGGTGACGTAGTCGTCGAGCAGGCCGAGCACCGCGCTGGGAGCGACCTCGACGCCAGTCTCCTCGCGCAACTCCCGCAGCGCCGCGTCCACCGCCGACTCTCCCTCGTCGTGGCGTCCGCCGGGCAGCGCCCACTGGCCAGCGTGGTTACGCAGGGTCGGCGCCCGCCTGGTGATCAGCAGGGCCGGCACCTCCTGCTGGAGCACGACGCAGACCGCGACCGACGCGACCTTGAGGCCGTCAGCCGGTGCTTCCACCCGGGGAAAGCGGCTCAGGTTCGCCGTGATCGCGCTCCTGAGCTCCGCATCCATAGGCAGCCACTGTAACGTGCACTTCCGGCCGCCCCGGCGTACCTGAAGCCCGGCCTTCGCGGCCGGGCCCAGGCGCAGGGACCTTACTTACGGCTGGGCGACCAGGACACCTTCGGCGGGCTCCGGCTCGGTGGCCGATTCCGCCTGGACAGTGCCGAGCTGGCGCCGGGCCGGGACCCTGCGGACCAGGATCAGCGCGTAGGCCAGCACCGCGAGCCCCACGGCCACCAGCGCTCCGGTCCCGCCCAGCACGCCCACCAGGAGCGGCGCGACGAGCGAGCCCACGACGATCCCGGCCAGCGAGGCAGGCAGCGCCAGCCCGTACGCCCGGCCGAACACGTCCTCGTCCAGCATCCGCTGCAGGCCGGTGTCGGTGAGGATCTCCACCAGGACCGCCCCCATGCCGGTGGCCGCGACGAGCGCGATGGCGGCGGCGGGCACGGGCACGACGGCCAGCAGCGGCATGGGCAGTCCGACGGGGCAGAGCGCGGCGGCGAGCACGTACCGGGTGTGTCCCCAGCGCTGCACCCGGCCGGCCAGCGCCGTGCCGGCCAGGGCCCCGGCCCCGATGCCGGCGAACAGGTAGCCGTAGCCGTGCGCACCCATCCCGAGCGACCGGGACACCAGGAGCAGCAGCACCGTCTGGGCGCCGTAGATCGTGCTGCACATGATGTCCGCCCCCACCAGCCGCAAGGCCCCGGGACAAGAGCGCAGCACCGCCGCGCCGGTGGCTATCCCGCGGAGCAGTCCTTCCGTGTCCCCGTCCGGCCGGGCCGGCCGGGAGATCTGGCCCGCGGGAATGGCCAGGACCGCGAGCGCCGCCAGCCCGAACGTGACCGCGTTGAGCAGGAAAGCCAGGGCCGGCGCTCCGAGCAGCAGGAGGACACCGCCGAGGGCGGGCCCGGCGATGATGCCGAGTCCATTGACCGCTGACCGGGCGGCGTTAGCGCCGGGCAAGTCGGCGTCGTCGACCAGGCGGGGTGTGATGCCGGCCACGCACGGCAGGTAAGGGGTGGCGAAGGCGGTGGCCACGGCGGCGATCACCGGGGCCACCACGATCGGCGCGTGGGTGACCACGAACAGGGCCAGCAGGACCATCAGGACGATCCGCGCGACGTCGCAGATGATCATGATGCGGCGCCGGTCGAAGCGGTCGGCCACTACCCCGCCCAGCGGGCCCAGGGCGACGACCGGCACGACCCGCGCGGCGGTGGTGATCCCGGCCCACAGCGCCGAGTGGGTGCGTTCATAGACCAGCGCGATGAGGGCCAGGTTGTAGAGCCAGTCGCCGAGCTGGGACACGGCGAGCCCGCCGAGCAGCCAGCGGAACGCCGGGTAACGCAATGACGCCCGGATTGTCCCGGGCTTGGCCTGCTGAATGTTCATCGTGCCGTCCCGTCCGCCATGGTGATGTCCCTTCCCACGGTCGGGCTAAGGGGCTGGGAGCCGCATCGGCCGGCTGCCCTAGCGGGCGCTCCGGGGCGCCTCAGATTTCGCGGCGCGGTGCTTAGCGGGCCCTGCGGTCGGCTCAGCCGGGGCCGCCTCGTCCTTAGCCGTGGCTGGGCGCTGGCCGGAGGGCGCCCATCACGGGGTACCGGGTACTCCCAGCCGGTGGACCACCGCGGCGGCTTCCACCCGGCCGCCGACCCCCAGCTTGGCCAGGATGTTGGAGACGTGCACGCTGGCTGTCTTGGGGCTGATGAACAGGGCCTGCGCGATCTCAGGGTTCGAGCGGCCGTCGGCCAGCAGCAGCAGAACCTCGCGTTCCCGGTCGGTCAGGCCGAACCGGGCGAGTTCGTCCGCGGGCTCCGGCCCGGTCAGGCCGCTGCCCAGGTCCAGCCGGGCCCGGCGGGCGAGTGCCTCCGCTTCGGCCGCGATGGGGTCCGCCCCGAGCCGGCCCGCGATCGCATCAGCCTGCGCCACGGAGTGGGTGGCGGCCTGCCGGTCGCCGGCCGCGGACTCGGATTCGGCCCGCCGCAGCCAGGTGTAGGCCAGGGGGTACGGCTCCTGCGCCGCTTCCCACTCCGTCACCGCCGCCGACCAGAGCCGCGGGTCGTCCTGGCCGAGGAACCGGCCCTGCTCCGCCTCGAACAGGGCCCGGTAGCCCCGGGCGGGCGGGGTGGCGGCGGGCAGGCCGGCCGCCCCCGCGGCCAGCACCTGGTGGCGGGCCGCGCTCTGCTCCGGGACCGCAACGCGGCGGTCCCGGGCCCGGACCGCCTCGTCGGCCTCGATCCGGATGCCCAGCCACAGCAAGGGCCAGCTGTACCGGGCCCCCCACACGAAGGGCTCATCGGGCAGGCACCCGGCGACCGCCGCCCGGGCGGCGGCCAGGTCACCCCGGCCCAGCGCGGCCGCGGCCGTGACATAGCCCAGCGGCAGGACGAACTGCATGTCGGTCGTGCCGGCCAGGGCCCCGCGCGCCGTGCGCAGGTCCGCCTCGGCGTCGGCGTAACGCCCGCTCATGGCGGCCCGCTCGGCCCGCAACTGAAGCACGGAGGCGGCGAAGACACCCTCCGGCACCGTCGACAGGGCCTGGGCCAGCAGCCTGTCCACCTCGGCCCACCGGCCCAGCCGCAGCAGCGGCTCGGCCAGGTTGCCGATCAGGTAGGCCCCCAGGGCCCGGACCATCCCGACCCGGTCGGCCAGGAGCAGCCCCTCCCGGGCCACCTCCGCCGCCTCGGCGTGCCGGCCCCGGAGTTCCAGCACGTCGGAGAGGTTCACGTAGCCGCGCAGGGCCGTGGCCGGGACATTGTGCGCCAGCGCCAGCGCGAGGCCGGACCGGATCGCGTCGGTGTCCACGTCGGCCGTCCGCAGGTAACAGTGCGCCAGCCCCAGGCTGATCGAGGCGTCCGCCTCGACCTCCGTGGCCCCGGTCGCCCGGGCGGCCGCCACGGCGCGCTCGGCCGCGTCCCCGGCCGCCACGTCCCGGCCGGACGTGCGGAGCAGGGCGCCCGCCAGCGACGCGAGGACGACCGCGTGGGCCCGGGTCACCTCGCCGGGGGGCAGCAGGGCCAGCGCCCGCTCCAGTTCGGCGATGGCCTCCGTCTCCCGGCCGCTGTCCCGCAGGGCCAGGGCGCGGCGCTCGATGACCAGCGCCCGCCGTACGGAGTCGCCCTCGGCGGGCAGGTCGGCGAGGGCCTGGTCGAACAGGGACACCGACCGGTCCACCGCGCCCGACTGGTAGGCCGCGTCCGCCGCGAGCCGGATGACCCCGACCTGGTCGAGGCCGGTGCGCTCCTCGGCGTCCGGCACCCGCGGCCAGATCTCCAGGGCCCGCTCCAGGTGCCGCTGCGCCTCGGCGGGCGCGTAGGAGGTCATGGCCTGGCCGGCCGCGACCGAGGCGGGCAGGGCGCGCGGCAGGTCGAGCGCGGCGTACCAGTGGTGGGCCAGCGCGGCCGGGCCACCCCGGTGTCCTCGCCCGCCAGCCCCGGGTCCGCGGCCAGGGTCTCCCCGTACGCGGCGTGCAGCCGGACCCGTTCCCCCGGCAGCATGTCCTCGTAGACCGCGTCCCGGGTGAGCGCGTGCCGGAACTCGTAACCGTGCCCGCTCTGGTCCACCACCAGCAGATGGCTTCCGAGCGCCTCCCGGAGGGCGGCGAACAGTTCAGGCTCGTCCAGGCCCGCCACCTCGGCCAGCAGCCGGTCGGGCACCCGCTTCCCGGCGACCGCCGCCGTGCGCAGCAGCCGCTGCGCGGCCACGCTCAGCGAATCAACCCCGCTCAGCAGGACGTCGACCAGGGACGGCGGCAGGTCCGCCGGGTCCCCGCCCCGGCGTATCACGCCGGCGAGCTCCTCCACCAGGTAGGCGTTGCCGCCGGACCGGTCGAAGACCAGATCGACCAGGCCCGGGCCGGGTTCGTCGGCCAGGATCGCGGCCAGCTGGGTGGCGACCTCGTCGCGCTGGAACCGCACCAGCTCGAGCGGTCCACGGTCCGGACCCGCTCCCAGCCGGACAGCAGCGGCCGCAGCGGATGGCGCCGGTGCAGCTCGTCGGAGCGGTAGGTGGCCACCAGCAGCACCCGGACCGCGCGCAGCGAGCCCGGACCAGGAACGCGACCAGTTCCAGGGTGGACTGGTCCGCCCAGTGCAGGTCCTCCAGGACGAGCAGGACCGGCCGGGCCGCTGACAGCCGTCCCAGCAGGCCGAGCACCAGCTCCAGCAGCTGGGCTGGACTGGATGCCGTCGGCCGGCATCCGGGCCGCCACGGCCCGGGGCGAGCTCGGGCAGCAGCCGGGCCAGGCCTGGCGCGGCCGGCCCGAGCACCTGGGCCAGCTCGTCCGGGCGGGATGGCCCGCGTCAGCGCGCGCAGCGCGTCGACCAGCGGCGCGAGCGGAAGTCCCGCCGCGCCGAGCTCGATGCAGTGGCCCAGCAGGACGGTGAACCCGGCCCGGTCCGCCTGCGCGGCCAGCTCGCCGAGCAGCCGGGTCTTCCCCACTCCCGGCCTCGCCCCCGATGACGCGCGAACGCGGGCTCGCCGCGCTGGACCCGCTCCAGCAGGGCGGTGAGCGAGGCGATCTCCTCCTGGCGCCCGACGAACACCGGGCTGACCACGCTCGCGCTCATAGGCTGCAGGCTGCCACATCAGGCCTGTTCCCGGGAACACCACCAGGTTGACCGGCCGCCCACCGTGCCGTGCTTCATCTCCGCGCCGTCGCGCGGGCACCGGGCGCCCTCGTGCCGGAACGGGATGATCTCGCCGGTGTGCGCGCCGCCGTGGAGGGCGGCGGACTTCAGCGCCGCCGCCACCGCCCGGTACAGACGGTTGACGTCCGCGGGCCGGAGGCTGCTGACCGGCGCCGCGGGTGAGATCCGGGCCTGCCAGAGCGCCTCGTCAGCCAGCAGGTTCCCGACTCCGGCGAGCTTGGACTGGTCCAGCAGCCGGGCCTTGACCGCGATCGTCCCCTTGCTGAACACCTGGCGGAACTGCTCCGGGGTGACCTCCTCCGCGTCCGGCCCGAGCAGGCTGATGTCAGGGTTCAGCCGGACCCGGCCCAGGCGCCGCTTGTCGAACAGGGCCAGCCGGCCGCCGTCGGCGAACTCGAGCGTGAAGCGGTCCCACTTCGGATTGCCCGGCCCCGGGCCGACGGGACCTCTCCAGGCGGGCTGCGGCTCGCCGGCCTGGGTGGCCTCCCCGCCCGGGCGCGGTGACCACGATGCTGCCGCTCATGCCCAGGTGGACACCGAGATCCGGGCCCCTCGTGGCCGGCTCGTCCAGTCCGGAGGTCTCGATCCAGATGGTCTTGCCCCGCCGGCGGGCGGCCGTCAGGGAACGTCCGACCAGTGCGTCACGCAACTGCCCGGGGGTGTGCGGCCGGGTCACGTAGGTGTCCGCGTCGTCCACCGCCACGATCCGCCGGTTCAGCGCCTGATCGGCGATCAGGCGGCGGGCGGTCTCGACCTCGGGAAGCTCCGGCATCCCCCCGTTCTACCCGATCAGCCCGGCGCCCGTCAGCGGGTGCCCGATCAGCCCGGCGCGCGCTCAGCGGGCGCAGTCGGGCGCCGCGGCCCAGAGCCGCAGCCGTCCCCCGGACCCGGGGTCCGGGATCCGGGGGACGGCCGCGCCGCCTGGGGGCGTTAGTGGACGATGACCCGCTTCACCGGCTTGAACACCCGGTGGAACTGGTTGCCGTACAGCGTGGCGTGCACCGGACGGCCCACGCCTTCCAGGAAGATCCCGAAGTGGTTGCGGACGATGCGGTTGCCGCTGATCAGGACGTGGATCGAGCTGGCCGAGCCGACCAGGATGCCGGTGGTCCGGGTGTCCGGCACCGCGACGTTCTTCTTCGACGAGGGCGAGGTGGCCAGGTCGATCGGGTCACCGAGGGTGTTGTTGGTGCCGATCACGTTGCCGGTGATCCGGTTCCCGTTCAGGTTCTGGCCGGGGAGGTGGGCGTGGATGGTGACGCCCGCGAGCCCGTTGCCGTAGATGAGGTTGCCGGTCACCGTGTTGCCGGCCACCGTCTCGCCCGGGACCTCGGTGGCGATGACCACCCCGGCGCCGCCGCCCGCTGGACTTGAGCGTGCCGTTATAGGTCAGCACGTTGTGCGCCACCAGGTTGTCGGTGACCCCGGCCGTGCTGTGCCCGGCCACGATGACCCCGCAGCCGCCGGGGTTGTCGCTGGCCACGTTCCAGGCGACCACGTTGTGGCTGTTCGGCCCGACGTCGTCGGCGACCAGGAAGCCGCCGCCGGTGTTGTCCTCCGACACGTTCCCGGTGGCCTGGGACCAGGACGAGCCGTTCAGGTCCACGCCCACGTCGCCGTTGTGCTTCAGGAGGTTATGGGACACCGAGACCCTCGAGCTCAGCGCGACCAGGATGGCGTCGAAGCCGGCGTTCCTGACCTTGAACCCGCTGACCCGCACGTTCTTGGTGCCCAGGACGCCGATCCCGATGCTGCCCGGCAGCTTCATGGAGCCGATCTTCAGCGGTTTCTGCCCCTTGGCGTCGATCACGGCGCCGGGCTGCCCGGCCAGGGTCAGCGGCTTGCTCACCACGACCTGGGTCTTGTACACCCCGCGGCAGACCACGACCGTGCCGCCCGCGCTGGCCGCGTTCACGGCCTTGCTGATGCTCGCGTAGCCGGCCGTGGCGCACGAGGTGTCCGCGCCCGACGAACTGCCGGACGGCGAGACGTAGGCGGTGCTGCCCGTGGAAGCCTGGGCTACTGACGTCCCCGCGGCGCTCGCGCCGAACGCCAGCAACGTGGCCACGGCACCCACGGCGATATGGACTCTTGCGCATCTTCTCTCTCCTTTGGGAGGTTTCGCCGTGCCCACCGGCACCGGCGACGCACGCATGGCATGCGGAGAAGACGCACGTCGTGAAACCCCCTGAAAGACGCCCCCTCCCCGGTTGCGTCCCCCCCACCTCTCAGGACGCTACGCCGCGACCGTCCCGGGAACGTTACGGCTGCGCAGCCGACCCGGCCTCCCGGAACTCTTTCGGCCCGAACGGCCAGACCCGGGTCACCCGCGCCCACACCAGGAAGGCCACCACCCCGGCGGCCACCCACGCGACCGACAACTCGATCGGCACCCGGCCGGCGGAGGAGTAGACATAGATCCAGCCGGCCAGGGCGGCCAGGCTGGGCAGCGGGTAGAGCCACTGACGGTACGGCCGGCGCAGGCCGGGCTCGCGGCGGCGGAGCACGGTGAGCGCCACCACCTGCGCTATCGCCTGGACGATCACGATCACGGCGGTCAGCATGGCGATGATCGTGGTGAGCGTGAAGAAGGAGCCCACCGCGGTGATCACGCCGAGCACGATCAGGGCCACGTGCGGGAAGTCACCGCGCGGGTGGAGCCGCCCGAACGCGCGGAAGAACACGCCGTCCCGGGCGGCCTGGTAGGGCACCCGCGACCCGCCCAGCAGTCCGGTGAGCACCGAGGCGAACGCGGTGATGAGGATGAGCACCGTGACCACGTCGGCCGCGCCGTGACCCCAGTTCCTGGTCACCACCAGGGACGCCACCGAGGTGGACTGGGCCACCGTGTGCCAGGGCACCGCCCCGACCACGCCGATGCTCAGCGCCAGGTAGAACACCATGATGCCGAGGATCGAGAAGATGATGGACCGGGGCAGGGTGCGCCCGGGGTCCTTCAGTTCGTCGCCCATGTACGCGGTGGTGTTGTAGCCGAGGTAGTCGTAGATCGCGATGAGCAGCCCGGCGCCGAGCCCGGCGAAGAACGCGCCGCCGCCGCTGAACGCCCCGCGCGGGTAGGTGAACGCGAGCGACGGGTGGAACCCGCTGTAGGCGGCGGCGATGGTCAGGCCGACCGCCAGCACCATCACCACCCACAGCACGGTGGTGAGCACCTTGACCCGCTCGATCCGCCGGTACAGGGCGACGACGACCAGGGCGGTGACGCCCAGGCCGATCAGGTGACCCTGCCACGCCGACAGGTGCGGGAAGAAGAAGCCCAGGTAGCTCACCAGCCCGATCACGCCGGTGGACATGATGAGCGGGATGAACAGCATCGCGGTCCAGATGAACAGGAACGGCATGAGGTTGCCGGTGCGGTACTGGAAGGCCTTGCGCAGGTACAGGTAGGTCCCGCCCGAGCCGGGCATGGACGCCCCGAGCTCCGCCCAGACCTGCCCGTCGGCCAGGGCCAGGATCGCGCCCGCGATCCAGCCCAGCACCGCCTGCGGTCCGCCCATCGCCGCCACGATCAGCGGGATCGTGATGAACGGGCCGATGCCGCACATCTGGGTCATGTTCACCGCCGTGGCGGGCAGCAAGCCCAGCGTCCGGTGGAACCGGCCCGCGCCGTCACCCGTGTCCGCCGGTGCGGCGGTCTGCGGCCGTGCGTCAGCCATGGTCGCGGCCTCCTCCAGCGTGCTCATCCCACGCGCTCATCACTCGCAGGGCCGCCAGCCCGGCCGTTAAGCATCCTGGCTGCCCCGCAGGCCGCATTCATGCATGCGCCTCACCTCTGGGGCCAGAGAGGCACATGATGCGGATGAGACCGCGTGAAGTAGCTACCTACGACATGGGGAAACTTTCAGTCACATCCGACGACATGAGACTTACCTCGACGCAGTGGACTCGTGGCGTGACTGCGTGGGTGGCACGGCGGGCCGAGGCGGCCAGGGTCAGGCCTTGGCGGGCGCCCCAGGCTGCTGCGGCAGGGTGGGCAGGGTGGGCAGCGGGCGGGCGCTGCTGAGCGGCGGCTGGCGGTAGAGGCGGTCCAGGTCGAGCTGCTGCGCCTCCTCCAGCACCGTGTCCTGCTGCTTCTGCGCCCGCTCCGCGGTCTGCTTGGCCAGCGCCGACGCGAGCGCGCCCAGCTGCCGCACCCCGGTGTCGTCGACGAGCACCCGGCTGGTGGTCAGGATCGCGATGCCCTCCACCCGGCGCTTCCCCTGCCCGGGCCGCGCCAGCGCCGCCCCCACCTTGGCCGCGTCGAACGGGTCGGCCGGATGGGTGGTGAGCATGGTGCGCTGCTCGATGGCCCACTTGTGGAACGTCATGACCTCCCCCTCGAGGGGGAGGCTGGTGATGTCGTCGGCGCCCAGGCCGAACCGCTTGCCCTTGCTGAAACAGCGGGAGTAGGAGGCCAGGGCGGCCGACCACAGCGCCTGCGGCACCACCGGGTCCCGCTCTTCCTCGGGCTTGTCCAGCTCGCCGAGCAGTCCCTTGCAGCATTCCACGACGAACTGGAGATCCGAGACGATCGACGCCTGGTCGGCGAGGATCTGCGCGGACGGCAGGTCGAGAGCGACGGTCAGCATCGGTGGCTGCGACGATGCGGGTTTCGTGTCGCTCATGTCTCCTCGTTCCAGATGGCCGGCACCACAAAGGTCTGCCTGCCGATCCTGGCACGCCGGCCAGCGATCCCAGGTCTCACATAGTGACAATTTCGCGGCCTGGGCCCGGCGAGCCCGGGCCAGGCGAGCCCGGGTCAGCCGAACCCGGGCCAGGTGTGCACCGGCTCGTTGCCGTGCATGAGCTCGATATAGCGCTGGGTCATCTGGCGCAGCGCCTCCGCGCGGTCCGCCCCGGTCTGCTCGCTGATGGCCCGGGTCGTGGCGATCTGCCAGACTGCGCCGTTCCGGCCGGTGAGGCAGCGCTGCTCGATGATGCCCAGCAGGCGGTCGGCGGAGCCAGCGTCGACGCCCCAGCGGCGCAGGCCCTCCCGGGCCAGCGGCAGCAGGCGGCGCAGCACCAGTTCGGCCACGGGCGCCTCGCCCAGCCCCGGCCAGTACAGCCGGGCGTCCAGGCCGTGCCGCGCGGCCTCGTGCAGGTTCTCGGCCGCGGTCGCGAAGGTCATCTGGGTCCAGACCGGCCGCTGCTCGTCAGCCAGGGCCCGGATCAGCCCGTAGTAGAACGCCGCGTTGGCCATGACGTCCGCGACCGTGGGCCCGGCCGGGAGGACGCGGTTCTCCACCCGCAGGTGCGGCTGGCCGTCGACGACGGCGTAGACCGGACGGTTCCAGCGGTAGATGGTCCCGTTGTGCAGGCTCATCTCGGCCAGCTGCGGGGTCGCCCCGCCGTCCAGCACGGCCAGCGGGTCCTCGTCCTCGCACAGCGGCAGCAGGGCCGGGAAGTACCGGAGGTTCTCCTCGAACAGGTCGAACACGGACGTGATCCAGCGTTCACCGAACCACACCCGGGGGCGCACCCCCTGCTGCTTGAGCTCGTCCGGCCGGGTGTCGGTGGCCTGCTCGAACAAGGTGATCCGGGTCTCGTCCCACAGCTGCCGGCCGAACAGGAACGGGGAGTTGGCGGCCAGGGCGACCTGCACCCCGGCGATGGCCTGGGCCGCGTTCCAGTAGCTCGCGAACGCGTCGGGGCTGACCTGGACGTGCAGCTGCACGCTCGTGCACGCCGCCTCCGGGGTGATGCTGCCCGCGTGGGTGAGCAGGTGCTCGGCGCCGTCGATGGCGATGCGCATGTCCTCGCCGCGGGCCGCGAAGATCTGCTCGTTCAGCACCCGGTAACGGTCGTTGGCCGACAGGGTCTCCTCGTGCATGTGCTCCTCGGCCAGCGTGGGCAGGATGCCCACCATGACCAGGCCGCTCCCGGTGCCGCGGGCCTTGGCGTCCGCGCCGTTCAGGCTGGCGCGGATCTCCTGCTCCAGGTCGGCGAGGGCGCTCTTTTCGAGCCGCCGGGGCGGCACGTTGATCTCGAGGTTGAACTGCCCGAGCTCGGTCGCCCAGGCCGGGTCGGCGATGGCGTCGAGCACGGCCGCGTTGCGCATGGACGGCATCCCGCGGGAGTCGACCAGGTTCAGCTCGATTTCCACGCCCACCCGCGACGGGCTGGCCTCGAACCGGCGCTCGCGGAGCATCCGGGCGAACACGTCCAGCGAACGCTGGACCTTCTCCCGGTACTTCCGCCGGTCCTCGCCACTGATCTTGATGGCCTGGATGTCACGTCCCATGGGGCCCCCGCTCGCCGAGATGGGAAGCACCTACCCCGCAGCGTGCTAGTTAAGGGCTGACGAGGCCCGCGTCGTGGGCGAGCAGCCCGGCCTGGGTGCGGTTCGCACAGCCCAGCTTGTCCAGCGTCCGTGAGACGTAGCCCTTGATCGTGGCTTCGGACAGGTACAGCCGCGCCGCGATCTGCGCGTTGGACAGGCCCTCCCCCAGGCAGGCCAGTACCTCGGCCTCCCGCTCGGTGAGCGACCCGGCCAGCTCGCGGGCCCGGTCGCGGGCGGGCTGGCTGTCGGTCGAGGCGGCGATCAGCCGCCGGGCAGCCGCAGGGGCCAGCACCGTATGCCCCTCCGCGGCCACCTGGACCAGCCCGATGAGGTCCTCCGGCGGGGTGGACTTGACCAGGAATCCGGCCGCGCCGGCCCGCAGCGCGCGCAGTACGTACTGGTCGGCGTCGAAGGTGGTCAGCACGACCACGGCGGGCGCAACGGCCAGCTCGCTGATCTGCTCGATCGCGGTCAGCCCATCCATGCCCGGCATGCGCAGGTCCATGAGCACCACGTCGGGACGGGTACGGGTAACCGCCTCGACCCCAGCGGCCCCGTCGTGTGCCTCGGCGACGACCTCCACCGTGCCGCCCGACGTCAGGATGGTCCGCAGGTGCG
>CAWAES010000042.1:0-399740 GCA_963781085.1 uncultured Actinomycetes bacterium | reverse complement strand
CGAAGGACAGAGGCGCGTCTACGCGCCGGGCGTGACCAGCCCGCTCTCGTACGCGAGGACGACGGCCTGAACTCGGTCACGGAGCCCGAGCTTCGCGAGCAGGCTGGAGACGTGGGTCTTGATCGTGCCCTCGGTGACGAACAGCTCGGCGGCCAGCTCGGCGTTGCTCTTACCGCACGCCAGCATCGTCAGCACCTCGCGCTCGCGGTGTGTCAAGGCGTCCAGCCGCGTGCCGAGCTCCGGCCTGACCGGCCGGCGTGCGAACTGCTCGATGATGCGCCGCGTGACCGACGGGGCGAGCAGAGCCTCGCCGGCAGTCACGACGTGCACCGCGTGCAGGAGCTCCTCGGGTGGGGCGTTCTTGAGCAGGAAGCCGCTGGCGCCCGACCGCAGGGCCTCAAACACGTACTCGTCACGCTCGAACGTGGTGAGGATCACCACACGACTGTGCAGCTCGCCGTCTTCGGTAATCCGCCGCGTGGCCTCGAGTCCGTCACCGTCGGGCATCTGGATGTCCATCAACACGATGTCGGGCCGCAGCCGCCGGGTGCTGGCCGTGGCCTGCTCGCCGTTCGCCGCCTCGCCGACAACCTCGATCTCGGGATCGGACTCGAGGATCATCCGGAAGCCGGCCCGAACCATCGCCTGGTCATCGGCCAGCAGCACACGGATAATGCTCACAGCGCACCGTCCGAGGTGGGCAGCTTGACGCACACGGCGAACCCGCCGCCGGATGCCGGCCCCGCCGTGAGTTGACCGCCGTGCAGGGCGGCACGCTCGCGCATGCCGATCAACCCCAGGCCGCCCGGGCCCGTCCCTGATAGCGCCGTCGCGCCGCGGCCGTCGTCGATGATCTCGACCTCGAGCTCGTCGGGCCAGTACCGCACGCGCACGTCGGCGCGCGACGCCGCCGCGTGCTTGAGGGTGTTAGTCAGCGCTTCCTGCACGATGCGGTACGCCGACACGCCGATCATCGGCGGCAGCGAGCGTTCCTCCCCTTCGATGCTGACCGCGACAGCGAGCTCGGACTCACTCATGCTCGCCGCCAGCCGCGGAAGCTGGCTCAGGCCAGGGCGCGGACCCAGATCGTCCTGGTCGCCAGCCTGCCGCAGGAATCCGAGCAGGCGGTGCAGCTCCCCCACCGCCTGTCGGCTCGAGACCTCGATCGCGGTCAACGACTCCTTGGCCTTAATGCGGTCACGGTCGATCACGACGCGGGCAGCGCCGGCCTGGACGCCCATCATGCTCACGTGGTGGGCGACGACGTCATGCAGCTCCCGCGCGATCCGCACGCGCTCCTCGAACACGGCGTGCTCGGCCTGTGTCGCACGTGACTCCGCCACCTCGGCCTGCTCGGCCCGCGCGCGGACGGCAAGGCCTGCAACCCAGGCGACAGCGAAGTCGACGGGAACGAAGACGAGCTCCTCGACCGAGTGCCCGGGGATGTTGTAGACAAGGGTCGCCGCAGCGCCGACCACGATCGCCAGTCCGAGGCCAGCCCGCCGGACGTCCCGAAGGTTCCCGAGCAGGAATGCGACCGCCAGCCCCATCAGGAAGAGGGACTCAGGGTACGGGACCAGCAGCGGGTCGACGAACGAGATTCCCGCGGCCAAAAGCCAGTACGCCGCCGGGCCGGCAAACGGAAACCATCGCCGCGCGAACACGGGTAGCACCAGGATCGCGAGCGCGGGAAGGCAGAACCACAGCGTCGTTGTCGGAGCTCCGGACGAGCCGCGTCCGAGCACCACGTCAAGCATCGCTACGATCGCCAGCAGCGCGATGAGCAGGTCGAACCAGTACGTGCGGGCGAGATGTCCGATTCGGCTCACGCATCGAACGTACTCCGCCAGCGGCGATTGAGGATACGCCGGGCGATCGTACAAGCGGGCGGCCTTGGCAGCTGTCATTAGTATGAGGCGCGGGACTCCGCGGTTACCGCTGGCGGCGTGGAAGCGGGGCATGCGTCCGTTATGGACTCCGTGGAGCCGAATGGCTTGTGATCATGTGATTCCGCATAGTTTCAAGATCCTTTGACCGTGATCCGACCGTCGTTGTGGTCGCGGTCCGTGCGGCATCTGGCCGCGCGGGTCAGGTCAGTCGGTCACTGGCGAAAGCCCGAGGTCAGGCCGTACCTGATCGCGCGGGCTCTGTGCTTGTGGCGCGCGCCCAGTGCGCGCCTGCGCCGGACCCAGCCAGAACGGGGCCACAGATCTGACCGGACCAGTTGGCACGCTGGGCCGGTGCGGCGTGAGGCTGCCATCCTCGGCTTTGATCGTCCCGCCCGCGGCGGCCGCGTCAAGTCCGGCTGGGGCCGCCCTTCGGGTCGGCTCTGCCGGGCCTTGACACGGCCGCCGCCGCGCCACCGGCGGGGCGGGTCAGCTGCCGGTGCAGTGCGGGCTGGCGCGGACCAGCGCGACTACGATGAGGGCTGCGCTGCGGTAGGTGCTGATCTGCACCCCGGTCCTGGCCGGGAGGTCGGAGGGGTGGATGTCCATCACGTAGCCGTGGTGGGAGGGCGCGACCCTGGCTATGTTCTTGAGGCCGAATGCCTGCCTGATGTTCGCGCTCCCGGTGTCGTCGCGGCACGAGCTGTTCTTGTGGCCGGAGAACGTGACGCTGGCTGGCACGCCGTCTGCGCGCAGCCTGGCCTGCAGGCCCGAAGGGTCGTTCAGCTCGCGGATGGTGACGTGGACGTTCCCGTCGGCCTGCCTGGCCACGGTCCGTGCTGTCAGCTGGGCGGCGGGGTGGCCGCTGGCTGGGGTGGCT
Source organism: uncultured Actinomycetes bacterium (assembly GCA_963781085.1). Classification (GTDB taxonomy): domain Bacteria; phylum Actinomycetota; class Actinomycetes; order Streptosporangiales; family Streptosporangiaceae; genus RYN-230. The sequence continues at coordinate 396,974 of CAWAES010000042.1, read as the reverse complement.
GGCCGGGGTCAGTGCGGCCGTCGCGGCCGCGCCCGCGGTCACCGTGGCGGCGCCGGTGGCCAGGGCGGTGAGCTTGTGCCTGGTCTGGCGCCGGTGCCGCGCGCACGTCCGGGCGGCGAGGCCGGGTGAGACCCGCATCGGGGCGGTGAACTGGGACATGCCCTCACGGGCCAGTTCCTCCAGGTCTGAACTCATGACGTCTCCTTTGCCGTGGCCGCTTCTGTGCTGTCGGCGGCGGCGGTGATCTCACGGAGCCGGGCCAGCCCGCGGGCGGTGGCCGACTTGACGGTGCCGGCCGAGCAGCCGGGGGTTTCCGCCGTCTCCGCCTCGCTCAGCTGCTCGAAGTAGCGCAGGACCAGGACGGCCCGCTGCCGTGGGGGGAGCTGGGCCAGCACCCGCACCACCGCGTCGCGGAGGTCAACGGCGCTGGCCGGGTCTGCCGGCGGGGCGGGCTCGGACAGGGCCGCTTTCTGCCGCTGCACCCGCTGGCGGCGCCAGCCGTCGGTGGCCAGGTTGTACAGGGTGCGGCGGACGTAGCTTTCCGGGTCTCCGTCGATCCGCCGCCAGTTGCGCAGCAGCCGCTCCAGCGCCGGCTGGAGCAGGTCCTCGCCGTCTGCCCGGCTCCCGGCCAGCAGCGCCGCCGTGCGCAGCAGACGGTCACCCCGTCCGGCGGCAAACCGCTCCAGGCTGAGCCGTTGCTCCTCGTGATTCACCCACGGCCTCCGTCCTGTCATCAGGGAATACGAGAAGCACCCGGGCAAGGTTGCCTGGACCTAGCCTCCTGTCGGGCCCGAATACGCGATCGTGATGGTGACCTGCTCCTTCTCGCAGCAGGGCGTGGCCGTCAGGCGGCGATCTGGTACTCGTGCGTGGGTCCGCTGAACACGGCGTCGAAGCAGCCGGTGAACTGGCCTGCCCGATCCCTGATCAGGAACTTGACTGAGGTCGGGAGTTGCCCGAGGTCCATCAGGAAATTGCGGCTGCTTGGGTCGTCCAGGCGCCGGCACGGTTCGCGGGGTCGATCCCAGCGGCATGCAGGATTTGCCACACTGTGGAGCTGGCGATCGGGTGGCCGAGTTTGACGAGTCCGCCTTGCACGCGACGGTGTCCCCATGATCATCCAGTCCAGGATGAGAAACCCTACCGGGCCGAGCCCACTGCCGACAGCGGCCCGGGATTCCGCGTGGCGGCCCCCGCCGGGCCCGCAGGTCGGCCTGGTCAGCCCCGGGGAGTGGTCAGACGGTGCCGGGCGGGGGCAGATCGCCTGCTGCGGCCGGCGTGGCGGCGCGGTCTGCACGTACCTGCTGTTCCAGCCGCCAGTTTGCGCCGCCGTCGGTCGAGCGCTGGTTGTGCCAGCGGAACGACTGCGGCCGGATGTCGGAGAAGATCCAGCGGACGAGGTCGCCACCCTCGGCTTGTTCCATGACGATCTCGTCGCCGATCTCGCGGGCGTACATGTGGATGAGATCGCCGTGGGCGGTGCCGTGGAAGGTGAAGCGCCACAGTTGCAGGCACGGGTCCCAGATACGTACGCATAGGCCGCATTCCTGATCTGCGGCCCGCGGGGCGCCAGCGAGTGTGGCGCGGCCGGGTACCTGCCATACGTCGATCACGGCGCGCCCGTCCAGGGCGTAGCCGAACTCCCACGTCCCGGTGGCGTGAGAGCCCGGTGATCCGTCTGGCGGGTAGTAGGTGATGTGCGTGTTCCACAGGCCGGCGAGGCGGCCGAACTGCTCGATCTGCGCGGCGTGTGCCGCGGCTGGCTGGTCCGCTAGGAGCGTGATCATGTGTTCGCCTTTCCGGCTGCCGGGGAGGTGAGCGTGGCGAGCGCGGAGGCGAGGCAGTCGACGATCCGTGGCGCATACTCGCCGGCCGGGTCCAGTTCCGGGTCGTAGATCGTGACGTCGAGACCGACTATGCGGCCGGTGCCGATAAGGCGGGACAAGAGCTGGCCGAGCTGGTCGAAGGTGAGACCTGGCGAGCCCGGCGTGTCCACCGCGGGCAGCGCGCTGCGGTCCAGCACGTCGAGATCGACATGCAGCCAGACCCGGTTGAGATCCCGGTGCCTCAGGTGCCCGATCGCGCGGTCGGCGGCCTCGGCGATGCCGGCCTGCAGGACATCGTGAACGGTCAGCCGGGCCATCGGCGGGTCCGGCGGGCCATGCCCGGTGTCCGCCGGTTCCCGGTCGCCGATCTGGATCACGTCGTCGTCGCTTACCAGTGGCCTGCCCGCCGCTGGCCAGTGGGTGAGCAGGAGCTCGCCGCGGCCAGTAGCCAGCGCGAGGTCCATGCCGGCCGCCGAGCCCAGGCGGGACCCGGCGTCGTAGTTGCCGGGATGGAAGAAGTCACGGTGGCCGTCAACGTGCACCAGGCCGCAGCGCCCGGCCCGGCGCGCACCAGCCAGGCAACCCAGCAGGATGCTGCAGTCCCCGCCGGCGACGACCACGAACCGCGACGCGGCGAGCGCGGCAGCGACCGCGTCCGCGAGCCTCAGGGCGTGCTCGCGGATCGCGGTCCCATTGCGGATCCGGGTACCCGGCTGTGCCCCGAAGTCGTACCTGGGGCGGGGAAGCTCAACGATCCGGGCGGCGTTGAGGCGGTGATCGAGGCCTTGTGACAGCAGCACTTGCGGCGCCCGCCACGCGCCGGGTTCACGCCCGGGCGCAGGCGGCCGCAGGCCGAGGTTCGACGGTGCGTTCACCACCTCGACAAGCCCGGCTTGCGGCATCCCGGCGCCAGTCTCCGCAGCGTGGTCGCCAGCCGCCGCAACCGATCCCATCAGGTTCCTCCTTCGGGCTGCCGGCATCCGCCGCCGACCCTTCAACCGGTTAAGATGCTTACACTGGTTGACAGATTCGTCAACCGGATAACAACGTTTTAGAGGTGACATTGATTCAGGAGCACTCGTTCCAGCCCCGTGACCTCATCGCCGGCCACCTCGCGCTGGACCTGGTGAACACGGTCACCGCCCGCAATGCCGAGCCAGTCGACTGGCTCACCGGGTACCCGCGGCTCTTGCAGTGGGCGAGCCTGACCGGCGAGTTCGATCCCGGCGCGCTGCGGGCGCTGTACCGGCGCAGCGCCGACGCCCCAGACGCCGCGGCAGCCGCGCTGTACGCCACCCGGGAACTGCGCGAAGCGCTGCACGACGTGACAACCGCGATCATCAGAAACGACGCGACGCCGGTGGACGGACTGCGGTGCATCGAACGGGTCTGGAAGGACGCTGTCAGGGACGCCGAGCTCACGCTTGTGGCCGGAGGTGCGCGGCTGCAGCTCACGGTCGAGACATCCGGGCTTGCGTACCTCAATCATGAACTGGCCCTGCGCTCGGTCGAGCTACTCCGGGCTCTTCCGCTCGCGCGTACCCGTATCTGCCCGGGCCCGCGCTGCGGCTGGCTGTTCATCGACCACTCCAGAGGCGGCCAGCGCCGCTGGTGTGACATGGCAACCTGCGGCAACGCGGCCAAGACCGCCAGGCACTACCAGCGCAAGCGACAACCGAGCACCTAACCGGGTCCGGAGCCCTGCATCCGCCCTGAGGCCGCATCCGACCGCGAACCCCAGAAAATTCCGGATTGAGCCCTTTGATGTGGTGCTGCGCGCCAGGTCGATCACGTAGGACTTGTTGATGGTCGGCGGGACGATCAGCAACGGGACCTGCCGGACCGTGGCTGTGGCCGGACGGTACTGGATCAGCTGGAACACCGGGGTCCGCGGCACGACCATTCCGGGCGTGACGGCGAGGTCCACGCCGACCTCGAATGCCTCCGGCGCGACCATGGACGGCACCCGCGGCGGGGCCGCCATATCGGCGATGAAGTGCCGCAGTCCGGCCAGGACGTGTACGCCGCCAGTGTCGATGGCCGCCTTCAGAGCCGCCGGATTGAGAACCGGGCTGTTGCTGGGGGCCAGATGCGCCAGCGGGCGGCCGATCCCGTTCGCTCCTCCACCGCCCAGATCCGCTCCGGCCACTGCCGCGCGACCTCGAGCAGCTGGCGGTGGCTACGCGCGTCTGTGCCGAACCGGCCGGTGGCGCGCAGGATCTCCCGGTTGTCTCTCGCCTCGATCGTTACTGACAGCTTGTGCGGGTCAACCGCGATGACCACGCGGCGGGGTGAGGAACACTGCTCCGCGCGACCGCTACGCGGCATAGACGGAGTGGCAGTCGCTCACCCGCAGCGTCACGGCCTGACTCACCTGGCCAGGATCACGGGGCGGCGCGAACACCACAGCAGGTTGTCGGCGGTCGGGCCGCCGCCGCTGACCAGCAGCAGACAGGTCGCAGCGAACCGCAGCACGACGCTGGTTCCGCCATAATCGCGATACAGTTCCGCGCCCAGCACATTCGCCCAGAAGTCCCGTGAGCGCACTGGGTCGTCGACTACCAGGATGTGCGTGACTGCAACGTCGGTGCCCAGCGGGTCTGTGGCCTGCTGCTCCACTTCGACCTCCTGGCCGTGCACGAAGGTATCCACCAGGCCGCTTCTACCACGCTGATTGCCAGGAGATCAGCATCCCGCAGCGGCGTTTCCAGGTTCCTCGCCCACGCGGTACGGCCCGACAGAGAACGAGCCGCCGGCGCCGGGCGATCCTCGGTCACGGCTTCCTCCTCGCGGCCTGGACCGGCGGCGCCGGAGCAACGCGGGATCCCGTGATCGGAGCGCGGCATCGAGCTGACGGCCGGCCCCGCGTGGCGGAACGGCCATAGTAGCCAGGGCGTGGCCGTAGGGACGTTCCGGCCGGGGTTCTCTCTGGTAACAGCCAACGAGTGTTGTATCTTGCAATAGTTCAGGCACTCCTGTGAGCAGCGTAAATCCGGGATGACCCCGAGCTGTAGATGAGACTGCCCGAACCCCCTGCGCCCGCGCTGGGTCCGCCCGTGCCGGGAAACGAACCGCTTACTGACACGACAGAGGGGCGATCATGAGTGGCTCCGCGGCGGCCTGGTCAGGTCCGGTCCCGTCATGGGCCGCGAAAACAGCCGGCTGGGCCCGGGGCACCCGCCCGGGGCTGTTCAGCGTCGCCGCTGTCGTAGGTGTGGGGGCCGGGCTGGGTGCGGTGGCCTTCCGTTACCTGATCTACTTCTTCACCTGGTTGGCCACCGGGCATGTCCAGTTCGGTCAGCAGGGATATGTGGGCAGTAGCCATCTGCCGTGGCTGGGGTTGGCGTTCTTCGTGGTCATCCCGGTCATCGGCGGTCTCATCTACGGTCCCCTGATCTACCGCTACGCCCGCGAAGCCCGCGGGCATGGAGTGCCCGAGGTGATGCTCGCCGTCGCCGAGAACGGCGGCCGGATCCGCCCTCAGGTCAGCGCGGTCAAGGCGGTCGCCTCGGCCATCTGCATCGGCACCGGAGGGTCGGTGGGCCGGGAAGGCCCGATCGTGCAGATCGGCTCGGCCCTGGCCTCGGGCCTGGGCCAGTGGATCCGGATGCCGGAAAACCGGCTCCGGATCCTGGTCGCGTGCGGCGCGGCCGGCGGCATCTCCGCGACCTTCAACGCGCCCATCACCGGTGTCTTCTTCGGCGTCGAGATCATCATGCGCGAGTTCTCGGCCGACTCGCTGTTCACGGTCATGCTCTCGGCGACGCTCGCCGACGTGGTGGCGATCCCGTTCCTGGGCAGCCGCCCCTTCCTGTCCCAGTTCCCGGCGGGCATCGCTCTGCACCACCCCCGCAACTATCTTCTGGTCGCGGCCCTCGCGGTGGTCTGCGCCCTCATCGGCCTGCTGTTCAAGTCCGTCCTCTACAAGATGGAAGACCTCTGGGATCTGGCCTGGAAGAACCGTCCCGAGTGGGCCCGCCCCGCCATCGGCGGGATAGCCCTGGGGCTCATCCTGCTGGCCCTGCCGCAGATGTACGGCGTCGGCTATCCGGTCATGGACAAGGCCATCGCCGGCCATTACGTCCTGTGGTTCCTGATCGTCCTGGCCGCCGGGAAGATCATCGCGTGCAGCATGACCCTGGGCATCGGCGGATCCGGCGGGGTGTTCGCGCCCTCACTGTTCATCGGCGTCACCTCCGGCATGGCGTTCGGTGAGATCGCCGGCCACGTCTTCGGCCCGGGCGCCGGCCAGCCCGCCCTGTACGCGGTCGTGGCCATGGGCGCGGTCTTCACCTCCGCCGCCCGGGCCCCGCTCACCTCCCTGGCCAGCGTCATCGAGCTCACCGGCGACTTCACCCTGACGCTGCCGGTCATGCTGGCGGTGGCCATCGCCTCCATCGTCTCCCGAATGCTGAGCTACGGCACTATCTACACCACCAAACTGCTCCGCCGCGGGATCGACGTCAACCGGGCCGCGCCGTGGCGCGCGTTCGGTGACATGAAGGTCCGCGAGGCCATGCAGTCACTGGGCACGCCGCTTCCGGTACCGGACGGGCAGCCTGGCGAGGCCGACGGCCAGGGTCCGGGCCCAGGGCGGCTTCCCGGGCCGGTCACCCGCGAGTATGACCCGCAAGTTCTTTTCTCTAACGAGTCGGTGGCTCAGGCCCTGCGCCAGCTTGAGGTCTACGGCCATGACGGCTTGCCCGTGCTGTCACCGGACGGCGAGCAGATCCTGGGCTGGGTCACCAACGCGGGTGTGCTGCGCGCCGTAGCCGGCCAGATCGAGACCTCCCGGCAGGAGGCACCCGAAGCCCAGATCGCCGCCGAGTGGGCACTTAGCGACCCGGGGTCAGCCCTCCGCGAGGCCCCGACTCCGCTGCCCGGCTACCAGGTCCTCGAAGTCACCATCCCCGAAGACTCCTCCGCCGTCGGCCAGCCGCTGGGAGCCATCGCATGGCCCCGCGGATGGACCCCGGTTTCAATAACCCGCGACGGCCAGCCCGGCAGTCCAGGCCGGGGGCGCGTGCTCGGCGCCGGGGACCGCATCGACCTGCTCGTTCCCCGTCCCCCCCGGGCAGCCGCAGCCCATGACGCCGACACGGTCCAGGATCCTGGTCCTCCGCCGGACGAGGCTCCGGGCAGCGCAAATCTTGCGGATCTGTGACGCCGGGGAGACCCACCGTAAGAAGGCGGCCGCGAAGCGGCGCTCATGGAGGTGGATCGGCGGATCAGCGCTGCCGCGTGCTGGTGGGCAGCTTGAGCCTGGAGTTGGTGCCGTAGGCGGCCAGGGTCGTCCCTAGCGCTGCCGCCCCGCTATGGCCGGTCAGCACGTACCACGGCAACGCCACCGCGTAGCAGGCATCGCCGACGGTCAACGCTGGCTGGCCGCCGACGAGCGACCCGACCCCGCGGCCGCCGCCTGTCGCGGCGCGCTCCGCGGCCTGCTCACGCTCGTGCCCCACGCAGGCCATGACCATGCTGCTGCCGGGCCCCTCACCGGAGGCCGGGATGGTGGCCGGCCCCGTTCGGTTTCTTCTCATCGGGTCCTCCGGGCTGGTGGGATGGGGTATCTGTACGCAGGGCCCGGCGCCGTCGAGCCGCAGGGATGGCCGTCCGGTCCCTGGATGGGCGGCGCCCGCGGGATGGGTAACCGTGGCGGTGCCGGGGCTGGCCCGGCACCGCCACATTCCTTGTCAGGTGCCGTCTACGGCGGTGACCTCGTGCGCGGCCTGGGTGATCATGTCGGGCATACCGGGGATGCCGAGCTGGCTGAGCCCGGGCAGGATCCGGGTCTGGACGAACGTGCCGAACAGCTCCTCGCTGTCCCACACGTCGGTCATGCGCAGCACGCCGTCGCCGAACGAGGCGACGTGAAAGCGCATCCCGGCGGGCACGTCGCGGTCCCAGCCCACAGTCTCGCGGAGCGCGTCGTACTGGTCGGGCGTGATGCCGTCCCACTTCTGCATGATGACGGTGGCCATGATTTCCTCCTGGTGATGATGTGGCGGTGGTGTGCCGGTGAAACGGGATTACAGGGGCAGCGGGTTGCTGAGCACGCCGCTGCCCGGCCGGCGGTTGGCGAGCGTGCGGATGAAGTCGATGGCGTCGATCTCGACGTGCTCGCCGTCGCGGCCGTTGCGGAAGGTCCCGCCGGCCGGCCCGTCAAGCACCAGGCCGAACGACAGGTCGTGGATCTCGGCCCATTCGGCGACGATGTCGGCGACCAGCCGGCCGTCGTGGTCCGGCTTGAGGTCCATCGGCCTGCCTGTCGCGGCGCAGATGTCGATGCGGTGGCACCACACGTCGCGGGTGAACCCCACGTCGAGCAGGTACTTCAGCGGCCGCCAGCCAATGGGCGGACCGAACGGCAGCGGGGCGGACCGCATCGGGGCCGGGGTCCCCCAGCGGCCCTTGACCGCCTTCGGTCCGACGGTCTTCAGCTGCCCGACGAGCTCCGCGTTGGACAGGTGCTCACGCTCGCGGACCTGCAGCTCGTTCAGGCCGTCGACCCAGTGGTGCGAGTCGATCTGCTTGTTCAGCGGCAGCCCCCGGCGCAGCTGGTGCGCGAACTCGCCCACCGAGGCCTGCGCGTCGGCCGACCCCAGCACGTGCAGCGCGATCTTGCGGACGTCCCACGCGGTGCAGTCGGTGGGCATCGCCCACTCCTCCGGCGTGAGCGCCGCGGTCAGTTCCGCGAAGCGCCGGAACTCGTCCTCGGCGAGGCGGCGGGCTTCCGCGCGGCCGATGCGGTCAGTGTTCATCGGGTCCTCCCCCTTGCGATGGCATCGTCGGCCAGCAGGTCGACGAGACGGTTGAGATGGCGAAGCCAGCGGTCGCCGCCGGGATCGTTGCTGGTCTGCGCGTCGGTAACGCCCGCGGTGATGGCGACGATGCAGTCCATGTCGCCCTGCTCTGTCACCCCGGCCGCCCGCATCAGCGTGTACGCATCGCCGAGTACCTTCCCGGCCAGCGCGTACGACTGCGGCGAGGGCGCGAAGCCGGGGATGGGCCGGTGGAACAGCAGCTGGTAGAGCTCGGCGTTCTCACAGCCGAACGCCGCGAACGTGTACAGCCACTGCTTGAGCGCCTCGCGGGGCTCCGGGGAGAACGTCACGGCGTCCAGGCGCTCGAGGAGCTGCCGGTTGCCGTCGGCGAACATCGCGTCGTACAGCGCGTGCTTGGAGTCGAAATACACGTACAGCGAGGGCTGCCGCATACCGACCGCCCGCGCCAGGCCGTGCAGCGAAACTCCGGCGATCCCGTCCTCCTGGGCCAGCGTCCAGGCGCACCTGACGATCCCGGCGATCTTCTCTTCACGGCGCTTCGCGACCGAGTCCGCCATGGCGAGCCGGTCAGATCGCCGACGGCCGGCATGACCGCGGCAGGAGCGCCGCCGGCCCGGGGGCCACCGCCGGCCGCTGTCCCCCGCCGGCCCCGCGGAGGGCAAACCGCTGGAGCGTGCCGGGCCCGGCGGGCAGCGCCGCGATCAGCCGGTGACGTTCCGCCTCGGCGGACAGCTCCTGGTGCCGGCCGTCTGCCAGTCCGCGGGCCACGATCGGGATCATCTCGGTCCTCCTGCCTAGTTCCTATCGTTGATAGGAGATTAGCCTATCAGCGATAGGGTTTCAAGGCCCTATCGTTGATAGGGAAACTTTCGCCCCCGGGGTCGAGCCCTGCCCAGGCGACACTGGCCCAGCGCACGCACGCCGCGATACCGCAGCCGTGTGGGTTATGAGACGGTGTAGGTCACGTGCTGCGGGCCGCCGCCGTCCTTGGCCGACAGCTTCGGCCCGGACGAGGTTTCCTGGATCGTCCGACGTCGGCTGCGAGGCCACCCGCAGACCCCGGCGTGCGAGGCGGCTTCTGCATGTCGCGCAGCACCCCCGCGTCGAGCACGGCGGAGATGAACGCGCCGCAGCGTGTGCAGAGGTTCCCGGTCACAGGAATTGAAGCGCCGAGGGTCCCGCCCGGCCGAACCCAGGCCAGGGACGCCGACGTCCGGGCCGCCGCCCGGCCAGAAGTGATGAAATATGCCACTTTGCCGTAGCTGGCGGTACCCGAGACCCCGTCAAGTACGCAGGCGGCTGGGAGACGCTCAGATCAGCCAGATCCGCGCTAAGCGTGAGCGGTCCTGCCCAGGCATCGGCCGCCAACCATATCGGCGGGTTTCCGCGCTTCCTGCGGCTGTCATCACGCTCTGCGACCCTCCGCCGATGATGGGTGCGCGGGCTCCGGCCAGCCTGCTCTGGCCAGACGGCCGGTGAGGCTAGCAATCAGCAGGTGGTGGGGCACGAAGGGCCGTTGAAACAAGATCGATGATCATGTCCCAGGCACGCACCAGGAGCGGCAGATGCGGATGTTGGTCCGGCAGGATGAGGCTGTGGATATAGAGACTTCCGGATCGTGTCTGGCCAGACTCGGTCCAGGTGCCCGGCGAGACGCTCCCACATTGCGGCTGCCCGCCGGTGTCATTGGTGTGGCTCTCATCTGGCTTGCGGTCTCGCCGGGCACCGTGCGAGGAGAGGCTCAAAAGGGGTTTGCCTGGCTCGAAGTAGCGGTGCCCTCCTCGCCTGTCATCATCCCAGCGAGGCAGGAGGAACCGGTGAGCGTGATCATCGGGATGGACCCGCATAAGCGGTCGGCCACGATCGAGGTCGTCGACGAGCGGGCCGTGGTGCTGGCGGCGGGCAGGTTCGGCACGGACAACGCCGGCTATGCCCAGATGCTCGCCGCAGGCCGGAAGTTCGCGGACCGGATGTGGGCGGTCGAGGGCTGCAACGGCATCGGCAAGCACATCGCGCACCGCCTGGTCCACGACGGCGAGACCGTGGTGGACGTGCCGCCGAAGCTGTCGGCCCAGGTGCGCGTGTTCGCCACTGGCAACGGCCGCAAGACCGACCCGGTCGACGCGCACTCGGTGGCGATGGCCGCGCTGCGCAGCCCTGGCCTGGTCCAGGTCCAGGTCGATGATGACCTGGTCGTGATGGGCATGCTCGCTGACCGGCGCGACGAGCTGGGCCGGGCCCGCACCCAGACCGTCAACCGGCTGCACCGCCTGCTGCTGGAGCTGTTTCCCGGCGGGGCGAAGCAGTTCCTGTCCGCGCAGCAGGCCCGGCGATGCTCGCCACGATCCGGCCCCGTGACCTGCCCGGCAAGACCCGCCGCCGGCTCGCCGCCGAGCTGATCAGCGAGCTCGAGGCCATCGACAAGAAGATCAAGGCGATCAAGAAAGAACTCACCGACCTGGTGACCGCCCGCGGATCCACGCTGCTGGAGCTGCACGGCATCGGTCCGTCCAGCGCGCGCGGCTGCTCGCCGACGTCGGTGACATCCACCGCTTCGCCGACCGGGACAAGTTCGCGTCCTGGAACGGCACCGCGCCGCTGGACGCATCATCCGGCAACCAGGAACGCCACCGTCTCTCGCGGGCCGGGAACCGGCGGATCAACCGGCGCTGCACATCATGGCCGTCGTCCAGCTGCGCAACCAGACCCAGGGCCGCGCCTATTACGACGCGCGCAAGGCCGGCGGGATGCCCTCGATGATGGCCATGCGCGCCCTCAAACGACGCCTGTCCAACGTCGTCTTCGCCCGGATGGCTCGCCGACCAGAAACGGCGGGAAGCAGCGGGCCCGGGCGGGCAATCGGGGACGACTACTGACTCCAGCGCGACCGACCTGACCCCGGACATCGGCTCTTCGGAGAAGCCACATCCCGGACCCGCCACCCAGTCTAGAACACTGGCTCCCAGCCGCGCCTTGACACAAAGGGGTGCCAGATGCGGATGTTGTCCGGCAGATACTGTTCGCGAGCGTCCCCTTCGGTTCCAAGGCCGGGTCCTGTGGCTGGCCCCTGAGCAGGGAGGGCGAAGGTCTGGTCCTCCTGCCACCCCGGCCGGGATGATTACGCGGCAACAGCGTTCGTTCCGGCGGACACGGTCGCCTGATGGCTGGCGCAATGGTCTTGCTGTCGCCATTCCAAGCCGCCGGGAAGGGAACGCTTAGGTGAAGAAGTACATCTTGTTCGATCACGACGGTGTGCTGGTCGATACCGAGCACTGGTACTACAAGGCCGGCGAACGTGCGCTAGCCGAGATCGGCCTGCTGCTGGACCCGGACCAGTACCTCCTGGACCTGAGCCAAGGCGCAGGCACCTGGGCCCAAGCCAAGGCGGCCGGGGTTGATGACCACACCATCGGCACGCGGCGTGAGGTCCGGAACGCCTACTACCAGGAGTACCTGCGGACCGAGGCAATCGAGATCGACGGCGTCGTCGAGGCACTCGCCGAACTGTCGCACTACGTCCGCATGGCGATCGTGACCACCTCCAAGCGCGAGGACTTCGAGCTGATCCACCAAGGCCGTCACATCAGGCAGTACATGGACTTCGTCCTCGTCCGCGACGACTACACGCGGGCCAAACCAGACCCGGAGCCCTACCTGACGGCCCTCAACAGGTTCGGAGCCCCCAAGGAAGAGGCCCTGGTCGTGGAGGACTCGGCCAGAGGGCTGCGCTCCGCGATAGCAGCCGGCATCGACTGCGCCATCGTCTACAACGAGTTCACGAAGTCACACGACTTTTCGCAGGCGCACTACCGGATCCAGACCTTGGCGGAGCTGAAAGACATCATCCTCGGCTCAAGCTGAGGCGCACCCCGGCCAGCGTGGCCACCCTGCGAAACGGGCTCGATAGGCGCCATGCCCCTCCTGAGGCCAGAACTTCGAAAACTGCGGAGGCCAGGTCGGTGAAGTTCATCATGCCCTGACACTGCGGCCGCTTCACCTCGTCGCCAAGGCGCGAGACCCATACCATGCGCGGCATGTGCGTGCGTTCCGTCAGGTCCCGACCGCGCATTGGTTCCTTGTGTCAAACTGCGCGCGGGAGTCTCACAGGCCGGCGATCACCCGGTCGAGCCACTCTGCCAGGAGCCGCCGTTCAGCCTCGGTCAACACCTCGAGCTGGGGCGTGATGGCGCGGAATGCGACTGCCGTCGCGATCGACCCGTTTCCCGTGCCGCCGGGCGCGTTGACGAGGATCTGTCGCAGAACGGCCTCAAACATGCCCTCGGCCAGCCCGGCGTCGCGGCGCTCGGGCCGTGTCGCCAGCAGTGTTTGGATGGTGCCGATCCCCGCAGCCTGGATGAGGTTGACGGCACGTCGTTCGCTGACGCGGAGCCGTCCGGACTCAGCGACGCGGTGCACACGTGACTCCAGGACGCGTCGACCCGACTGCGCCGCAGGCGACTGCAGCACCCGTTCGGGGTCGCTGAAGAGGCGGAAGAGAGCCGGGTTCGCGACGCCGAAGTCGATCTGCATCTGCCACCCCGAGTGCAGGTCGCCCAGGGGGTCGACCTCCTCCAATGACGTTGACTGTACGATCGCCGCTTTCGCGGAAACGTAGGTTGCCATCACGTGCTCGGCCACGGCCTCTAGCAGGCCGTCCTTATCTCCGAAGAAGCGGTAGATCGCCGGGGCCTGCACGCCCGCCGCCTCGGCGACCCCGCGCGTGGTCACCGCGGCCGGCCCTGCTCCTGCAGCAGGCGGGCGGCGACGTCAATGATCCGCGCTCGCGTATCGGCACGGCGGCTGGGCGCCTCGGTCACGTTCCAACGATAACACCCCCTTGCTATCGTTGTCATATCAATGTTAGCGTATCTATGCTATCACTGATACCCCCTGGAAAGGCATCCGCATGATCGTCGTTACCGGTGCGACCGGCACGCTCAACGGCGCGACCGTTGACCACCTGCTCGAGCGCCTGCCGGCCGACGAGATCGCGGTCGCGGTGCGCGACACCGCCAAGGCCCGGCGGTTCGCCGACCGCGGGATCGAGGTGCGCCACGGCGACTACGCCGACCCCGCGTCGCTCCCGGCCGCGTTCGCCGGGGCCGACCAGCTGCTGCTCGTCTCCTCCAACGACCCTGGGGCCGACGCGGTGGCCTTGCACCGCAACGCGATCGAGGCAGCCGTCGCCGCTGGGGTGGGACGCATCCTCTACACGAGCCACCAAGGCGCGGCCCCGGACACGCCGTTCGGCCCGGGACGCGACCACGCGGCCACCGAGCAACTGCTCGCCGACTCCGGCGTCCCGTGGACCTCGCTGCGCAACGGCTTTTACGCTCACAGCCTCGCCTGGCTGCTGGGGCCCTGGCGGGAAACTGGCCGCATCACTGTGCCGGCCGATGGGCCGGTGTCCTGGACTGCACGCGAGGACGCGGCCGAGGCCGCCGCTGTCATCCTTGCCTCGAAGGGTGACTACGACGGGCCGGTCACCCTGACGGCGAAAGCTGCACCCACTTTCACGGAGATCGCCGGGGCCACGTCCGACCTGACCGGACGCACGATCGAGACCGAGGCCGTCCCCGCGGATGAGTGGGTGGCCACCCGTGTTGCTACCGGTCAGCCGGAACTCATGGCCCGGTTCACCCTCGGCATGTACCAGGCCGCTTCCGAGGGCTTCTTCGCAGGAGTCGACCCGCTGCTCGGCACCCTGCTCGGGCGCGAGCCCCGGACCGTGCGCGATGTGCTCCGCGAACTGCCCACCCACTGAACCGGCGTCGCTCTGCGGTCAGTTCGGCCCGGAGTCCCGGTGGACACCGCCCCGCCCGGCCAGCCTCCGCGCGAAGAGCAGACCGGCCGGGATGACCCACCACCAATCCCATCCATGGCGGCCATCGCCCACGCCGAGCACCAAGGCGGCAATGGCCAGCGCGGCCAGCGCGGCAACAACCGGTGCCAGCCACGGGTACCCCAGCCCTCGCGACCGGACCACCGGCGCCGGCCGAGCCGGGCGGATAGCTGGAAGATCAGCCGTCAGCTCATCGAGCTCGTCCAGCGTGCGGGCCGTCAGCGCACGCCCGGTCCGTTCATCGAGTTCCTCGCGGGTCAGCCGGCCCGTCTGGAAATGCTCACTCAGCGCCGCTACCGCCCCATCGCGGTCGGCATCGGAGGCCCTCATCTGCGGGAGCCGGTACTGGTCTTGCGCCGCGTTCATCGCTTCCTGCCTGTCTTTTGCCTGGCGCAGTGACGCCAAAGCAGTGCAGTCCCTTGTGCCTGACACCAATCTGCCGCTAGCCGACCCCTGGCGCGACCGCCTGATGTCATGAGCCAGGGATGACATCTGTCATGATCCGGGTCCACGCTGAACGCGTCTATGCAGCCGCCAGTCCCGCCGAATACCGATCACCCAGGTCTGCGTCCCAAACACAGGCACCCACCACCGCGGATCAGTCGCGCCGATCGGCGGATAGCGCGCACCTGCCACGGGATGAGCTCTGGTCACAGAGCGTCATCTGATCCTCAGCCCGGGCGGCGCCGGATCGCCGAATATTTGCGACTCTCCGCGTTGCGTGCGCCAGGGCGCATTGTCGGTAACCCGGCCGCAGCCGATCGCCCGCGGGCTCGCCTGCGCCGAGTGGGTGCTCAGCGCTCTCGATGGGCGCGGTCTCGACCCGTGCACGATGCTCACGATCCACATCACGCTCGTCACCTACGTGCGCGGCACCGCCGTGAACCTCGAACTCGAGGCGGACGCCGAGGCGGCCAGCGGCTTGAACAGCGAAGAGTGGCTGGATACTCAGGGACCGGCCATGCGGTCAATCGTGGACGCGGGCCGCTTCCCCGTCTTCGAACGCCTCACCGCTACCGACTATGATTTCAATCTGGAGAACCTGTTCGAGTTCGGGCTGCAGCGCCTGCTCGACGGCCTCACCGCACTCATCGATGGCCGCCCCTGACCAGGCGCAGGCCAACGTCCCGCACCCACCAACGGCATTCCCGGCTCCAGCTGGTGACCCGGAGGCCGTACTAGTGGCGCTGAGACCGCCTGCCTGCCAGCAACAGACGCCGCTCGCAATCGACCCGTTCGGCGTGACACCGATGATCACCCGCAGAGTACGTCAGGCCGTACCGAACGGCGGGTTTGCGCCTCCCCACCTGCGGCTGTCATCACGCTCTGCGACCCTCCGCCGATGATGGGTGCGCGGGCTCCGGCCAGCCTGCTCTGGCCAGACGGCCGGTGAGGCCAGCAATCAGCGGGTGGTGGGGCATGAAGGGCCGTTGAAACAAGATCGATGATCATGTCCCAGGCACGCACCAGGAGCGGCAGATGAGGGCACCGACGATCCTGGACTGGCTATCTTACGGAGTTGGATTGGCAATGCCGGGTCGGCGGGTCGGGTGACCTCCAGATTCAGCTGCGCTTTTCAGGGGGGCGATGGGATTGCACTGAGGAACACCTCGAAAGCCTCAGGGCCAACATGGGGATTGCCAGCAAAAGGATACTGCAGATCCTTGATCAGAAGGAGGTTGATCGTTATCAAAGCTGCGATCGCCATCACCATCCCGATATGCACAGCCCTGCTCTTCAGCCCGAAGAGAAGGCAAAACGCGATCACTATGACAGCCCCAAAGATCAGCGCCACCCAGATGGGCTCCGGTACCTCCTCGGTCATCGCATCCAGCCGGTCCCTCCGCGCTGCGGTCAAGCCGTTTACGCTCACTACTGCCTGCTCATAGAGGACCTGCTGCTGGCTGGTGCGGGGTGAGAACCGGAACACATCGGCGCGGATCTGAGTCAGCAGGCCCTGCGCGACGGGGCTGCTCTTCCCTTCATTCATCAGGGGCCATTCCCTGTCTATGACAGTATGCGCATATTTCAGGGTCAGGTCCTCGATGGCTGGTCCTTGAGGCGCAGGAAGGCTGCGCGCTATCCAGTAGACGTCGGACAGGTTGTCGGCTTCGGTGTAGGTCGTGGCGTGCGCGCTGCTGAGGGTCTCCCAACCCACGACGACCACGAAGGCCAGCAGCACGGCGTACAGGACCGCAACCCCCGCGAAGATGAACCCCGCGACCTCGGTGTGCTCCTGCCGCTTCTCATGCGCCCAGTACCGGTGAACGAGATAGACACTCAACCCCGAACCAAGCAGTGCCGCAAGGAAAATCCAGAGGTTTGGCAGGTTCATCGCGTCCCCCCAGGACTGCCGAAAGCCTGGCGATCAGCCAGGGCATGCTAGCCGTGACAGCCAGCTGCCGCTCCTGGCCAGTCCGCCTCCTTGCTGGTCTCCCGATAGGCCGCACCCCTCCGGAGCGGTCTCCCCGCGACTGGTCATACCCGTCCACGGCGCAGCTATCTTATCCTGGCCTGACTGATCCGCCTACGACGATAAATCCTACCCGGAGACTGACCGGGAACTGGTTCAGAACATTGAGGCGGTCCGGGCCAGCCCCAGTCCGGACCGTCGAGTTCCCCGGCATCGACCAGCCAGTGCAACGCTAATCCTGCAATGGATCGATGGGAAAGGCGAGCTAAAGGTAGCGGATCGTGTCGCTGCACCCGCAGGGCAGCTACCGTGCCGCTGGCCAAACTCGGCGTCTGCAAATAACGCTCATGCCGAATCGAGTGCAAGAGGCGCACTCAATTCGGCAGATCCGGGCATTTCGGGATCTGCCGGGTGGGCCCGGAGGGCCGTTTAAGCGGCTGGCTGAAGCTCGCACGGCTAGCTCGTCCGTCGTGGCGGGGGCCGCCTGACACCGCCGTGGCGGAGTTGCAGGGGTCTGGCCCTGGGGGAACCGGTTCTGGCGCGAGGGAGGTTCTATTGGCCAGCCTGCGGGTAGCGCGTCGGGTAGCAAATCGGTGTGTGCGGGGGTTGTTGTGCGTCGCTCCGCGTTGCTCTCCGTCGGTGTCTTTGCTGGTCACGCTGTATGCGTGCTGGTCAGCGGGAGTGGCTGCCCTTCATGGCATGCAAGAGGTCAGCGGTTCGAGCCCGCTTAGCTCCACCCAGGTCAAACACATAGTTCGCATCCAAACCGGTGAGCCCACGCCCGTGAGGGGCATTCTGAGGGGCAAGATCCACAGGACGATGGCCGTCTGTCTAGCGGTAACGTAAGCATCGTCATCTCTCCCGGATGAGCAGCGCCTTTGTGATCTGCAGGAGGTCACCAGTCCTGGCGCGGCGCTCGCCTTGGTGCGGCGGACAGATTGCGCCAAATGGGTGCTCTGAGCCGAGGTGCCTAGCCGTCGGCCTGTCGGCGCCTGATCGTGTGCCAGGCGACGGAATCCACGATCGCGGCGCTGCGGCCTGTCAGGCAGGCAATGGCCCGGAGGAAGCCGAACATGACACAGCCAGCCGTTCGTGGCTCCGCTGACTGGCAGCGCCAGTGGACCATCGACGCCGGAGACGTGCTGCTCCAGCCGGTTACTCGCCGCATCGCGGAAGACGTGCTCGCGGGCGGGCCGATCACGCGCACGTTCGAGACGGGAGCCCGGCACGACAGGATCCCCCAGGCCATGGGCGTTGCCATCCGTGACATCGACTCCGGCGCGTCCGCCGTCCTGCCGGCCGTCTGGCTCATCGTCCGCTGCGCTGATGGACGGGTAGTCGGCGATCTGGGGACCCAGGGCCGCCCGGCGGTGAGGGCTGCGTTGAGATCGGCTACAGCCTGGCCGCGTCCACGCGGGGCAAGGGGATGGGCGCCGTCGCCGTGGCCGCCTTCGTCCAGCGCCTGGCGGCGTGCCCGGAATCCGCCGGCTGACCGCGGTTACCGGTGTGGACAACACCGCTTCCCGCCGCCTGCTTGAAACGGCAGGGATTCCACCTCACTGGCCCGGTCCCGGGCACAGACGAGGTGCGCTACACGCTGAGCCTCAGCCAGCCGGTCAGGTGACAGGCAGAACCAGCAGTTCTGCGCCCTTCAGCCACGACTGGCCCACAGCCGACGGCCGGGGTCGATGCCGACTGCATCTACCGGCGGGCCGGGCAGTGGCCCCGTCGTTGCGAACGGAATTCCGGTATGGGGAGCCTTGGCCCCATCCGTGGCATCACGTCCCGAACGGGGCAGGCCCTGGCTTTCCTCGATAGTTTGCCATTCACCGCCCGTGCTCCGCACAGGCCACACAGGGCAACGAGGAAAGCCCCGGTGGTCCAGAACTCATTCATGATCAAGCTCATCCAAGATCCACAAGTGGGGCCCGAACTCGTTGGTAGATGGGGCCCAAACTCGTCCGCGAAGCCACTGCCAGCAAAGGCCGGCAACGGCCCCGGGGCGGGACAACGGCCGTCGGGGTGGCGGGCGGCTGGGCTTGCGTCCGCGGCATCGCGCGCCATCTGCCGGCGGCTGCCGACAGCAGCCGGGTCTGCCATTCTCGCGGATCCGTGCGGTCAGCGGCGAGGAAGAGAGCCGGTCCTGTCGAACCCGCGACCGACGCAGGGAACGTGTCGGCATCGGCTTCCTACATACGTGGCAGAAGTGTAGCATGTTTGTATGAGTTCGAAGCAGCGGATGTCGGCGTCGGTGGACGCGGAGCTGGTAGCGGTGGCTCAGGAGGCGGTGGCCGCCGGGCAGGCGGAGAGCGTGAGCGCCTGGGTCAATGATGCGCTGCGGCTGAAGGCTGACCATGACCGGCGGCTGCGGGCACTAGATGAGTTCCTGGCGGGGTACGAGGCCGAGCATGGTGAGATCTCCGAGGAGGAGATGCGGGAGGCTGCCCGCAGCGCACGCAGCCGGGCGGTCGTGGTGCGCGGCGCGCCGGAGTCCCGGCGCCAGGGCAGAGGCCGTGGCCAGGGTGCGGCCTGATGCTGGTCCTGGACGCGGGGGCGTTCGTCGCGGTGGAACGCGGAGACCGCGGGGTGGTGGCGCTGGTGAAGCGGGAGCGGCTAGCGGGCCGGGTGCCGGTGACCAGCGGGGGAGTGGTCGCGCAGGTCTGGCGTGGTGGCCGTGGCCGCCAGGTACCAGTCGCCCGGCTGCTCGCCGGGACCGATGTCGCAGCGATCGATGACCCGCTGGGGCGCCGGGCGGGCCTGCTGCTGGCCCGCAGTGGCCAGCGGGACGCGATTGACGCCGCCGTGGTGTGCCTGGCCGCCGACGGCGACGATATTCTCACCTCTGATCCGGGCGACCTAAGGGTCCTGGCGGAAGCCGCTGATATCCACATCGACCTCATCCCTGTCTGAGCTTCCGTGTGGGCCACGTTAGCGCCAGCCTCGGATCGCTATGGCGCCAGCCGCGACGTGACCGGCCTCAGGTGCTGTGTCAGCGTGCCCGTGGCAGAAAACCCCTCAGGGTGGTCCCATGCTGCTGGCAGGCGACAGCCGGGGCGCACACCGGCGATGCCCCCGATGCCTGAGCGAGCAAGAACGGGTCTGTGATCTCCGCCAGCCCGCCCGCTGCGTGCCCGTCAGCAGGCCGCGTTTTCCCGGGCACTCTCGGGGCAACGGCAGTGCTCTTGACCAGTCCAGCCGCAGGTCAAGGGCGTCATAGGACGGGATGCGCGCGGCCCTTCATGTGTTCCCGGCGCCCCCCTGCCGGGAAATCCATGGGCCGCGCGCATCCCGGGCTTGATCGGTCAAACGGCCTGTCCGAGGTGTCTTTCATACTCGGCCAGTCCCGCTTCCAGCGGGTAAGGCCCGCGGAGCGACTGAAGGGGGGGTATGACTTCGGAGTAGTCCAGATAGGGACGGTCGGCGCAGTCGGGGCAGATGATCTCGAACACGTCGGCGTAGCCGCCTTCGAACCGGCCATTCACAATCCGGGCTGGCTGGCGTCGCAGACTCGCGGTAGCGCCGTGGCCAGGGTGTCCGGCGGGAGGGATCTCCAGCGTGGCGGCGAGTGGACGCGGGCCGCGAGCATGGCCGGGTCCGGCTGCCCTGGCGGCATCTGCCAGGCTTCCCGGCGCGGTCCTGGCGGTCACAGCCTGTATTTCCGGCCTGCTCACTTCGCCTCCTGGCAGCCTTACACAGCCGCCAGGGTCTGGAGCAGCAACAGAGTGTAACCATACTCTAAGCGGCCTTCCGGTCAAACCTGACCCGGCAGAGCCCAGGTGAACCGGGTAAAGCTGGTGAAGATTCGTTCTTTTCGTGCGCGATCAACGCGGCGCCTCGCAACGGCGCGGGCCCGGCGCCAGCGGCAGGCTTGCCCGGGCGGCCCGCCTGCCGCACGCCGGGCCGCATTTCCATGCCAATCGTGATCACACGGCTGCGGTGCCTGCTTCTTCGAAGCCAAGTCCACCGTCAGGACTGCCCGGTCGTGAGACGTTGAGACGATGCTCAGCCAGTGCCGTGAGCATCATCAGCGTGACGGGCCGTCGGGGGACTCCTCGATGATCAGCCCGGGGGTGGAGTCCCAGCCAAGGATCTGCACGAGAGCCTGAACCGACGCGGGCGGGTGGTGCAGGGTGACGCGCCCGCGACGATGATCATGGCCGGGGTGGCGGGCTTGGCTGAGGAGCACGAAGGCCCGCAAGCCCGCGAGGCCGCAGAATTCGACCTTGGCCATATCGACATGGATGTCCCCGGGCTCATCGGCGACATCGTCGAGCGCGGCGGCCAGGTCCGCATGCGTCGCCTCGTCAATGTCTCCTGCGAGACGGAGCAGGTTTCCGGCCCGGACGATACGCAGCACCCCATCCCCGGCAACCATCCGGCTGATCCGGGACGCAGTGGCGGGGCGTCATCTGACCGGGAGAACCAGCATGTCCCCCGGTCACAGGCAGGTCGTGCATACCGTCCGGTGACAACCCCACGTCCGCCTGCGGCGGCTGAGGTGATGGCAGGTCACGGGTACCCACAACTCACTCCAGACGCAGTGAAGAGGAGTTGCGGCCACGTCTCGGGACCTATGCAGCACTCTCGTGCCGCCCAATGAACTCATTATGCATCTCACCTCCTCGCGGGTACGCCCCCCGAGGCGCTGCGGTCAGCCCGGGAGGGTCGAACGGCGGCGGCTGAGAGGGCTGGCCGGTGACGCGGATGATGATCTCCTCCGCGACCTGCCGGAGCTTGATGTTGCGATTCTGCGACGCCCTGCGCAAGATCTCGAACGCGAACTCGGCGCTGCACCGCTGCTCACCCATGATCACGCCGAGGGCCCGGTCGATCACCGGCCGGGATGCCAGCGAGGCGCGCAGCTGATCGGTCAGCACGGCCTGCTGGGCCATCCGCGCGGCGAGGCCCGCCGCAGTGGACGCGTCCTGCGCGAAGCGCTCAGCCTGCCGGGTCTGCAGCTCACCGAAGAACCCCGGATCCCGGGAGTAAAGGTTCAGCGCTCCGACTGGCCTGCCCTGCACCTGCGTCGGATAAGACAGTGAGGACACCACGCCGTAACCGAGCGCCCGCCCCGCATACCGCGGCCACCGCTGTTCAGCGGCCAGGTCATCAATCCGGACCACCTGGCCTGTCCGCAGCGACGCCAGGCACGGTCCTTCATCCAGCCCGTACTGCAGCTCATCCACCTGGGAGGCCAGCCCATCCGAGCTGGCCACCGTCAGCGGCCTTCCATTGGGTTGCAAGGTGATCCCGCACGACAGGCCGTTGCCCAGTGTGCCGGCCGCCAGCCCCGCCACCTCACGCAGGAATCCATCGACGCTCTCGGTGCCCAGCAGCAGCACCTGCAGCTCGGCAATACTCACTCCAGCGTCGGCCATGGTCCACGGCCCATCCCGGAAAACCTGTCCAGTCCAGGTTCTCGTGGTTACCCACGCTCCGGGACGACCCACCACGGCCAGCAGAATCGACATGCCTCGAAGGCAGCGTTTCCAGTATCAACCCGCAGACGCTGTCCAGGCTCACCGCACCACAGATCGTGCGGCACGCGCTAAGCGCAGCCAGCCGATGGCCCCGGCGCATCGTCGGCGCGTAAAATCCGGATCTGGGGGAAGATCCCTAGCTGGTTGCTGTCCAGACCCTGCAGTAACGGCGCAGTTCCGCCATCGCAGAGATCCGAGGACAGGACTGATGAGCGACGAAGCACTTATGGGCAGCGACAGCGGCGAGCTGGAGATGACCCAGGTCGAGATGGGCCTGGCCGTCCTGCGTAACGCATGCGACACGGCCGTTGACAAACTGGGGGGTGCCGTTCCGGGAGTCCAGCTCCGCGCGCTGCTGGTTTTCCACGACGCCGGGGGCAGCCTGGACACCCGCCAGCTCGCCGTCGAACTCACCACCTCAGTGACGGCAGCGGGCAAGGTGTGTGACCGGATGCAGCAAGCGGGGCTGGTGACGGTAGACGACATCGCCACCAGCAGGGGCACCCCTTGCTGCGTGCTCACCGACTCCGGCGTGCGGCTGGCCCGCTGGATAAAAGACCGGCAGCGCATAGCGCTCAGCAAGCTGGTGTACTCCATGCGCCCCGACGCCCGCAACGCGCTGATTCATGGGCTCACAGAACTTGCCGCCCTGGCCCCGGAGACATCCTGACCGGCGCAGAGCTTGAGCTTGATCCGGGAAGGACAGCCGGCTGCCGCACGACCGCCAGGTTCGTGCCGAGGCCTTCCCGCTGGAGTACCGCGCTGACGAGCGAGAGCAGCACCGCTAGCTTCACGGCCCTGTCCTGTCGCTGACCATGGTCACGGCCGGCGCCTTTGCCGGACCTTCCGCGGCGCTGACCGCACAGGCGGCCCGGGATCTGCGCATGCTGGTGCGGGCCAGCAGCTCGACGGCGAGTCGGTCGCGGGGATCGCCTGCGGCTCGGGTCGCAGCCATCTCAGCATGGGCCCAGTCCGGCCCGCAAGAACGCGGTAGCCGCAGATCACCCGTGTAATAAGCGATCTGGCGGTACTCGAGCGTCTAGCCAGCGCGCGAGATAGCCACCCTGCGTTACTGCTGACGCTGTCTGAGCCGCCCCGGGTTCGTTGGAGGCTACGATGCTTTGGCCTCAGGCATGATTATAGTGTGACCTTTGCGGGTTAGCCATGTATTCTCGTATTCAGCTGGCGGTATATTTCCGCAGGCGGAGTGGAGCCTGTCCTCGTTGTACCAGGACACCCATTCCGCTGTCGCCATGGTTACCTGCCCGGCGTCTTCCCACGGGCCCTTCGTTATTGATAAGTTCCTTCTTGTACAGTGAGTTGACCGCCTCCGCTGCCGCGTTATCGTAGGAATCTCCTTTGCTGCCGACCGAGCGGACCGCGCCGATATCCTCCAGCCGCTGGGTATAGCGGATCGAGGTATATTGAACGCCGCGGTCGGAATGGTGGACGAGCTGGCCGGTGATGCCGTCGCGGCGGGCGAAGAGCGCCATCTCCAGCGCGTCCAGCGCCAGGCCGGCCCGCAGGTGGTCCGCGACCTGCCAGCCGACGATCTTGCGGGAGAACAGGTCGGTGACGAACGCCGTGTACACAAAACCGCAGGCCGCGGGCACATAGGTGATATCCGCGACCCAGCGGCGGTTCGGCGCGGGCGCGGTGAAGTCCCGCTCCAGCAGGTCAGCGGGCCGCTGCCCGCCCGCATCCGGCACCGTGGTCCGCGGCTTCTTCCGCTGGGCCGATATCCCGGCGATGCCCAGCTCGCGCATCAGCCGCTCCACCGTGCACCGCGCCACCTCGATGCCCTCACGGCGCAATTGCAGCCATACTTTCCGCGCCCCATACACCCCGCGGCCTTTCCGGCGGTCTTCCCACACACGCATGATCTGCTCTTTCAGGTACTCATCCCGGACCTCACGCGGCGACGGGTCACGCTCGCGCTTCTTGGCCGCGTAATAGGTGGAGACCGGGAATTCCAGGACCGCGCATACCGGTTCGACGCCGAACCGGTCACGATGTGAATCGATGAACCCGACTAGCGCGGAAGCCTGGGGTCGAGTTCCCGGGCGAAATACGCACTCGCCGCCTTCAAGATCTCATTCGCCCGCCGCAGCTCACGGTCTTCCCGTTCCAGCTCCGCGATCCGCTTCTGATCCTCGGTCGTGGTGCCCGGCCGCGTCCCGCTGTCGATCTCGGCCTGCTTGACCCAGCCACGCAACGCCTCGGGGTGAACGCCCAGCTGACGGCCCACCCGGGCCAGCTCACCATGGCCCTTGCCCTCGCGCTGCCCGGATCTCCAAGACCATCCTCACCGCGCGTTCGCGCAGCTCATCGGGGTACTTCCGCTGTGCAGGCATGACTCTGCATCCTTCCAGGGATCAGAGCCTCCAAGATCCCCGGGGCGGTCCAGTTCCCTTCCCTATCGAGCGTCTACAGCTGCGAGATAGCCACCCTGCGTTACTGCTGACGCTGAGGCGCTCACCTGGTTTGTCCCGCAGCTGCGGTAATAGATGAGGCTGCAGTGGGTAGCGTCGGTTAGAGACGTTGTGATGGTGCTGCTCCAGACCCCGGTGGTACCCGGAATCCGCCGGTCCTGGGGGCCTGATGTACCGCAGCAACCGTTCGCACCCCAGAAGCCTTTCGCGCTCCAGAAGCCGTGTGCGTGTCGTCGCCGCACCACTGGAACCGGTAGATTCCCGCGACCCGTGGCCGCGGCTGGGCGCCGAGGGGAACCGTGTGCTTTCCCGGCCTGGTCAGCCCGGCCATGGTCGCCTGGCGGCCCTGATAGCCGGGCGGCTCGCTGTACACGCGTCCACCTCAGGCGATGCAGCCAGGCCAGCGGCACCACATTGCGCAGGGACCCCGGAGGGAGTGAGGCTCCGTGACTGCCCAAACACCCGTCCATGACACCCTCGCCGGCCTCATCGCCGCGGCGGCCGGGGACAGCTGGGTTCCGCCGGGCCCGCCCGCGGCAGGCGAACGGGTCCGCAGCCTGGAGGTGCGCTGGATCTTTCCCGGCCGGCTGACGGGCGCGGTAGCCGGATGGTTCGGGCGGTTCCCGGCCAGAACAGAATCACGCGAGGATGCCTACCTGCTGGATCCGCAGTGGCCCGGGGTATCGCTGAAGGTCCGTGGCGGCGGCCCGGTTGAGGTGAAGGTGTACCGCGGCAGCCCGGGAACCCTCGAGGTAGCCGGCCACGCCCGCGGGCGCCTGGAGGCCTGGCAGAAGTGGCCCCTGGCGCTGCGCCCACCCAGCCCCGGCAGCGGTCAGGCGGCCGGCTGGAGATTGGTGCGCAAGAGGCGGCGCATCAGCCGGTTCTCACCCGCCGGCGGGCAGTTCGCGGCCCGTACCCAGCAGCGGGGCCGCGAACCGGCGTGCGAGGTGGAACTCACCGAGATCCGCACCAGCGGCCAGGACTGGTGGACGCTGGGATTCGAGGCGACGGGCCCCGTCGGCCTGCTCCGCAGCCAACTCCAGGCCACTGCCGCGTACGTGTTCGCACAGGTCCTGCCCGCCAGCGTGGATCCCAGCCTCGATCACTCCAGCTCCTATCCGCAGTGGCTTGGCTTGGCCAGCGGCCGGGCGCCGGCAGTGACGCCGGCCCCTGACAGCTGTTCCTCCGCCGGGCCCGATGGCCCAGCTGCCATCCTGGCCGACCTGGGCTGACGCCGGATGCAGCCACAAGCCTGCCTGCTGCACCGTCGGCTAGCTCACACAGGCTAGAGGCGTCCCAGCCCGGCCAGCATCATCCGGGCACTCTCATGCCGCTGTTCACCGGCTAGGCGCTGGTGCCCGCGGGCCGACGGTCCTCGGTCAGCGCTGTCTGGGGCTGTGTGCGTGAGGTGATACCGAGCTCGACCGGAGCGCTGACGGTGGTGAGCGGCGGATGGCAGAAGTCCGAGCCGAAAATGTCGTCAAAGCCGACCACGCTCACGTCACCGGGGCAGTGTTACACGCCGCCTAGCCGCGTGTCCTTGGCCGCTCACTTGTGCTGGCGCAGCACGAACTTCTGGGTCTTGCCGGTCGATGTCTTCGGCAGCGGTCCGAACTCGATCGAATCCGGGCACTTGTAGTGCGCGAGGCGTTCCCGGCAGAACGCGATGATCTCCTCGGGGGTGGCTGCGGCGCCCTCGTTGAGCGTGACGAATGCCTTGGGCCGCTCGCCCCAGTACGGATGCGGGATGCCGATGACTGCGCATTCGAGCACGGCCGGGTGGGCCGCGATTGCCTGCTCGACTTCGATGCTGGAGATGTTCTCGCCGCCGGAGATGATGATGTCCTTGCCACGGTCGCGCAGCTCAATGTTGCCGTCGGGATGCCAGACGGCCAAGTCCCCGGAATGGAACCAGCCCCCGGCGAACGCCTTACGAGTGGCGGCTTCGTCGTTGAAGTAGCCGCTCATGACGTTGTTCCCGCGCATGATCACCTCGCCCATCACCTGCCCGTCCTGGGGGACGTCGGTCATCTGCTCGTCGACGACCCGGACCAGGTCGGAGGAGGGGTAGGCCTGCCCCTGACGGGCCAGGTACGTCGCGCGCTGTTCCACCGGGAGCTCACGCCAGGCTTCCTGCTCTGGGCACACGGTGATCGGACCGTAGGTCTCGGTCAGGCCGTACACGTGTACGACGCGGAAGTTGAGCTCGCTCATCCGGGCGAGCAGCGTCGGCGAAGGTGGCGCGGCGGCCACCATCGCCGTCACCGCCCGCTCCAGGCGGTGCGCCAGGGGATGGTTGGTGACCATCAGCTGGACGGTCGGGGCGCCGTTGTAGTGGGTGATCCCCTCGCCGTCGATCAGCTCCCAGATGAGTTCGGGGTCTACCGCGCGCATGGTCACGTGGCGCGCCGCGACCGCGGTGACCGCCCACGGGAAGCACCAGCCGTTGCAGTGGAACATCGGCAGCGTCCACAGGTAGGCCGAGTCGTTGCCCAGGCCGGCCACGATCACCTCGTTCAGCGCGTTCAGGTACGCGCCGCGGTAGGTGTACTGCACCCCCTTGGGCCGCCCCGTGGTCCCGGAGGTGTAGTTGATCGAGATGGTCTCTTCCTCGTGCTCCAGCCAGCTCGCCGGCCGCGCTGGCGAGGCGGCGGCCAGGAACTCCTCGTACGGGTCCCCGGGCGCGCCGGTGTCGTCACAGCGGATCACGGCCACGCCGGGCAGGCCGGACGGCTCGGCGACCGCCGCGAGCCCTGTGTCGAGCAGCAGGTACCTCGCGCCGCTGTGCTGCAGGATGTACCCGATCTCCGCGCCGGACAGGCGGTTGTTGACCGCGACCAGGATCCCGCCCGCGGCCGGCACGCCGAAGTGGGCCTCCAGCATGGCCGGCGAGTTGAACAGCAACGTGGCGACGCGGTCTCCCTTGGCCAGGCCCGCCGACCTGAGCGCGTTGGCGAGCCGCCACGACCGTTCGGCCAGTTCCCGGTAGCTGTACCGCCGCTTGCCAGCCGCGACGGCGACCTTGTCCGGGTACAGGTACGCGGCCCGGTACAGGAAGTCGACTGGGTTCAATTCCGAACGGAACACAGTGCCCGCCGCCGCCCCGGGTCCGGGCCGACCTGGGTCCTCGGAAAGCGCGCCGCTCATCATCTGCCTCCTTCGCGGCCGTACGTCACGGCTCCGGTCGGCTCGAGCAAGACTCCCGGATTCATGATCCCGGCCGGGTCGAGTTCGCGCTTCGCGCCGCGAAGCGCGTCGGCGAACAGCGGCGGCACTTCGCGCAGGTACCAGCGGCGATGGTCGCGCCCGACGGCGTGGTGGTGGGTGATCGTGCCGCCGAGCGCCGCGATCGCCTCCGAGGCCGCGAGCTTGATCTGGTCCCACTGCTCCAGTTCCCGGCCCGGCCGGCCGGGCGCGAAGACCGAGTAATACGGTGCGGGGCCGTCGGGATACACGTATGCGAAACGGCATGAGACCACACCGCCGCCGCATGCCTGGTGCACTGCCTGCCTCGTGGCCGCCAGCACACCCTCGTGGAACTCCCAGAAGCGATCCCAGGTGATGGCCGTCTCGAAAGTCTCGCTGATCAGCCCGAGCCGGACCAGGCCGTCACGCAGGTGCCCTCCGCGCAAGAACGAAGTCCGCCAGGCCGCTGCCGGATCGCCTTCCCCGGCGCGGACCTCGCCGCGGTGGCTGCCGCAGATCTCCATCGCCCGGGCCAGCCACGGCCCCAGCTCGTGATCCGCCGACTCAAAGCCGAGCACGAGAATCGCATGCGACCCGTCACCGCTTCCCGACATCAGCGCCTCGTCGTGGCCGAGCAAGCGGCAGTTGGCCGGATTAAGCCCGGACTGCGCGAGTTCCCGGGCCGCCTGCACCGCATCGGCGAAATCGGCAAACGACACCGAGGCGCCCGCCCGGAACCTGGGCCGCGGCTGCACGCGCATCCACGCCTCGGTGATCACGCCCAGCGTGCCTTCGGAGCCGCAGAACAATCGCTCCGCCGACGGGCCCGCACCAGAGGCCGGCAGCCGCCTTGTCTGCAGCATGCCGCGCGGCGTCACCACGCGGACGGCCTCCACGAACTCGTCGATATGGGTGTGCAGGGTCGCGAAATGGCCGCCCGAGCGCGTCGCTATCCACCCGCCCAGCGTCGACCACTCAAACGACTGCGGGAAATGCCGCAACGTCAGGCCGAACGGCTTCAGCTGCGCCTCCAGCGCCGGGCCCAGCGTGCCCGCCGCGATCCGTGCGGCCCGCGAGGTACGGTCGACCTCCAGCACCCCCTGCAGGTGGCGGAGGTTGACGCTGACCACGCCGTGGTAACCGTCACCCACATCGGGCTCGACCCCGCCGACCACACTGGAGCCGCCGCCGAACGGGATCGCAGCGACACCGGCATCGCTGCACCAGTCCAGTACCGAAACCAGCTCGCCCTCGCCACGAGGAAATGCCACGAGATCGGGCGCATGCGCGTAATCCCGGCGGAAGGCGCGGACCAGATCGCGGAACGACCGGCCGTACGTGTGGGCGGCCCGGTCGTACGGATCCGTGCTGAAGGCCGGCTCAAGCGACACCGGCGGCACCAGCCGCGGCGCGGGCAGGTCCAGATCCTCCACCCGGGGCGGCTCCTGAACGCGCACGCCGTCGATCCCGAGGCGCTCGGTGAAGACAGCCCCGAGTTGCTCGACCTCGCTCGCCGCCAGCCCTTCGTCCTCCAGGCCCCAGCCCCAGAACTTGCGCCTGGCGGCTGACTGCGGCAGCACCGCAGACGCCCCGTCACCTGTTCCGTCAGCGCTCACTGTCACACCTCTTAATAGACCAGCCGGCCAGTCACATGCCCGACGCAGATCGCGACCCGGGCCCCCCAGATTCCGAAACCCGCCCCCGCTCATACGAACAGGCGCGGCCATGCTCGTATGCGTTCGGCACAGTTGCCATGGCCTGCACCTTCGGCGTAACCACGCCAGAAGCATCCCTCCGACGGTCGGCAACACGCTAGGGGCTGACCAGAATCCCGGGCAGATCAAAGATCGCAAGACCGGCTAGGCAACATGCGCGAGGCGCCAGCATCTGGCCAGCGCTCGGTCCGCGACCGTGTCGACGAGTCCGCCACCTGGTCACCCTAAGTAGTCGGTGGGAGGGGAGTCCCGTCCCTGGTTATGCTCCTACCCGAGTAGCCGAATACCCGTTCGGTCAGGGTTGATCATGCGGCTGTGCAGTCTCTGGGAGATGATTTTGACGGGCACTTTGAGGGGCAAGATCCACAGGACGATGGCCGTCTGGCCAGCGGTAACGCAGGTATTGTTATCTCTCCCCCGGTCAGCAGCGCCTTTGTGGGCCTGCACGACGTCGTCCTGGTCGGGCACTCCACTGGTGGCGGTGAGGTCGTCCGGTACATAGGCCGGCACGGCACCTCGCGCGTGGCCAAGGTGCTGACCGTGGGTGCGATCCCGCCGCCGATGTCAAGACCGACGCCAACCGCGGCGGCCTGCCCCTCGAGGTCTTCGACGGCCTGGGGGCCGGCCTGGCCGCTGACCGGTCGCAGTTCTACAAGGACACCAGCGGGCCCTTCTACGGTGCCAACCGTCCCGGTAACACCGTGCAGCTCACGGTTGGCTATCGCGGTGTAGATCTGCGCGATCCCGTAGGCCACCCAGTAGATGCCGATGAGCAGGGCCGGTGCGACCACCGAGACGATGATGTGCCGGACGGCGTACAGCCCGATCACGATGCCAAGCAGCCCGAGTATCACGTTCCACACCCGCATCCCGCCGGACTCGTCGGCGGGGAACGCGTTGATGAACGAGAAGATGCCGGACACGACGATCTGGATGCCGACGTCTCATGATCAGCGTTGCGGGAGCCCATGTCCGTGTCCGGGCGGACAACGGCTGGTAAACCAGGCGGTTGGCGGGCAGAGCGCGGCCGCGTGCCGGGCCGGGCCGGGGTGGCCTTTTATCGTCGGGCAATGGCGCGACGCCGATGACTGGGTGGCTGATGAGCAGCTAGCAGCGATCGCACGGTCGCCGATGATCCTGCCGAGGGAGTCATCCTCAGCCAGGCCGGCGGATGGTGCCTGTAGATCAGGGACGGCAATCCGAGGTACGCCTACAACTGGCTCGCCCGCGAGATGCACACCATGCAGATCGCCAACGGCCCGCGTGAGTCGTGCGCCGCCTCTCCCTTCAAGGAGCCCCCCGGCTCTATGATCATCGAGGGATCTTCGCTTCGACGTCGCGGCACCTGACGATCGGCAAGACGCCCAGCGGACGCGGACGGGGAGGACACGATCATGAGCGAGACCACCACTGCGAGCGCGGGGAGCGCGGTCCGGCCGTTCCGAATCGAAGTACCTCAGGGTGAGATCGACGAGCTGCGCCGCCGCATCGATGCGACGCGCTGGCCGACCAGGGAACTCGTCACCGATCGGTCGCAGGGTGTGCAGTTGGCGGCGGTACAGGACCTCGCGCGCTACTGGGCGACCGAGTACGACTGGCGCCGGTGCGAGGCGCGGCTGAACGCGCTGCCGCAGTTCAAGACCGAGATCGACGGGCTGGACATCCACTTCATCCACGTGGAGTCGGCACACAAGGACGCGTTGCCGTTGATCATGACGCACGGCTGGCCGGGCTCGGTCGTCGAACTGCTCGAGACTATCGGCCCACTCACCGACCCGACCGCGCACGGCGGCCGCGCTGAGGACGCCTTCCACCTCGTGCTGCCGTCGATCCCCGGCTACGGGTTCTCCGACGAGCCGGCCGAGCTCGGCTGGGGCCCTATCCGTATCGGACAGGCGTGGGCGGAGCTGATGCAGCGCCTGGGTTATACCCGGTACGTCGCGCAGGGCGGCGACGTGGGCTCCCAGGTCACCGACGCGATGGGCCGCCTTTCACTCGACGGGCTGATCGGCATTCACACCAACCTCCTCACCCCGGCGCTGGGCGATGCCGAGGCCCTGAGTCAGTCGCCGCCCTCGGCAGAAGAACGTGCCGCCCTCGACGCGCTCGCCGAATTCCATGCGACCGGCGCTGGGTACTTCGTGGAACAGGCGACGCGCCCGGAGACGATTGGCTACGCCCTCCTGGATTCACCCATCGCGCTGGCAGCGTGGATGATCGATCACGATACGGACAGCTACCTGAAGATCGCCCGCGGTTTTGTCGACGGGCAGCCTTCGGGCAATCTCACCCGGGAACACATCGTCAACAACATCACCCTGTACTGGCTGACAGGCACCGGGGCGTCAGCTGCGCGCTCGTACTGGGAAGAAGGACAAGAAACTGCTCGTGCGGCCGGCCAGGCTCCCACGCCGGTCTCGATTCCGGTTGGCTTCACGACCTTCCCCGGGGAGATCTGGCGGACCCCGCGCAGTTGGGTCGAGAAGGCGTACCCCAACGTCATCTACTTCAACGAGGTGGACAAGGGCGGTCACTTCGCCGCCTGGGAGGAACCGGAGCTCTTCTCGGAAGAGTTGCGCGCCGCCTTCCGCCCGCTGCGCTAGCCGGCACTCGTGAGCCAGGTGTCACAGGAGCGGAGTTCCTGCCTCTGGGTGCAGGGATGGGCTCGCAGGACCTGAGTGCTTCCGGGGGCCTGGATCCCGCCCCCGGCAGACCTGGGCTGACCGCGGGCCGGAGTTGAGTGTCGCGTCCGACTCGTCGCGGTATGGAGCCAGGAACTCGGTCAGGGCAGCCAGCATCTCCTCAGGAGTCTCCTCGGGAAGGTGGTGGCCGCAGCCCGGGATGACCAGGGTTTGCACGTCGTCGGCGGTGAGTTTCATGGTGTCCGCGACCTGGTCGCCCAGGCTGTGCGCGCCACCGATCCCCAGCACGGGCAGGGTCAGCCGCCGGGTCTGGCGCTGCTGGTTCTGCGCGATAGTGGTTTCCAGCGCGCGGTAGATCGCGAAGCTGGCGTGCAGCGCGTCGGGGCCAGCGGCGAGGGTGTCGACGTAGTGCCGGAGCGCGTAGTCAGGCAGCGCCCGGGCGGCCTTGGTGGCGAACTGCCAGCCGAAGTAGACCTCTTCCCGCCCCGTGACAAGCTGGTCGTTCACCGCGGCGAGCCGGTTGAACGCGAAGTGCCACAGCGCGCCGTTCAGGTGCGCGCTGGCGAACAGGGGCGGCGACGAAGACACCCCCGGGAGGGAGTCTCAGCCACGGCCAGGCGGGCGATCCGGGCGAGATGGTCGGCGGCGAGAGCGTAGCCGATCCACATCCCGGTGTCATGGCCCGCTACCGCGAACCGCCGGTGACCCAGCGCGTCCATCAGCGCGACCAGGTCGGCGGCCAGGGTGGCGGTGTCATATCCCCCGGGGGCTTGACAGACGGTCCGGTGCCGCGCTGGTCGGGAGCGATGACCTGGAAGTCCCGCGCCAGCGCCGGCATGATCAGCCGCCAGCCGTACCAGGTCTGGGGCCAGCCGTGCACCAGCAGCAACGGCGGTCCCTCGCCGCCGGTGACCACGTGCTGGCGCAGATCCCCGTGTCGACGTACCGGCTCGCGAACGTGCCGGTAAACCCGTCCGGGAGGTGCGGCGCGTCGGCGACCGAGCCAGGGCCTTCGGGGATGGCAGATGAGTTCATGAGAGCCTCCATTCACAAGCGGTGCTGCCGCGCAACCTGGACGGCGCGCTAAAGCCGGGTACTGGCAGTCTTAGGAGCGTCCGATTCAGGACTCGCCGTATGGGCAGGCGAAGTTGAACTTCTGATAGTCATAGAGCCCGCGGATGGAAACCAATGCGGCTCGCACTGCCTCGGGACCCTGGACGAAGCCGCGCATCGCTGAGCCCTCGAGGGTCACGTCGTCGGCCAGGTTGTCCAGCCACGGAGGGTAGTAGTCGGCGAGCTTGTGGGCGGGCCCGCCGCTCCCATAGATGTCATGCCGGTGCCTCCCCGGAATCCGGCCCGGGGCCGGATGCTGTATGCGGTCCTCTCACGCTCGCGCACCCGGCTGGCCTGCCGAACCAGTAATACTCCCTGGTCGTACCTGGCAAGGTGTGCACCTGGTTTGCCCCCACGGCACCGGACGCGAGTGGGTGGACGATTCCGTGCGACGGACGAAGTTCCTGGTGGGCAGGCTAGGCCGAGATCTTGCGCTCAACCTGGATGGGGGGCCCGCCGCGCGCTGGCTGGTTACCAGATGACGTGGCCTCCGTTGACGAGGAGGTTGACGCCGGTTACGAATGATGCGGCGTGGCTGAGGAGGAAGATGACGGGTCCTACCATGTCGTCGGGCTGGGCGTTGCGGCCTAGGGGGGTGTCGTGGGCGTATCCCTGCATGGCGTCGCGCTGTTCGGGGCGCTGGGTCATCGGGGTGTGGGTGTAGCCGGGGCTGATGCTGTTGACGCGGATCCCGGCGGCGGCCCATTCCCAGGCCAGGCTCCGGCCGAGGTGCACTACTGCGGCTTTGGCTGAGTTGTAGTGGGCCTGGTGCAGGCCGCGGTTGGCGATGGTGGCCGAGATGGAGGCGATGTTGACGATGGACCCGCCGCCGTTGCTGATCATGGCCTGTCCCTCGGCCTGGCAGGACAGGAACACGCCGGTGAGGTTGACGTCGATGACGTGCCGCCATTGCTGTTCGGGCATGGTTTCGGCGGGTGCCGCGTCGGCGATGCCGGCCGCGTTGACCGCGAGCGTCAGCGGCCCGAGCGCCGCCTCGATGTGGGTGACAGCCGCGGAGACGGCGGCCGGGTCGGTCACGTCGGCGGCGAGGGGGACTGCCCGGCCGCCTGCGGCGAGGATCGCGGCTGCGGTGGCCCCGGCGTTCCCGGGGACCTGGTCGAGGCAGCCGACGAGCGCGCCCGCCTCGGCGAGCCCCAGGGCTATGGCCCGGCCGATCCCGCTCCCGGCCCCGGTGACCAGCGCGACACCACCGCTCAGCGAAAAGTCCGCAGTCATGAGCTGGTCCTCCCAAGAAGCGAAGTGCGGGCCTTGGCCGGTCAATAGGCGGGTGGCCGTGGTCTCGAACATCATGCCCACGGACGGGCGCACGTACTGGCACGTTCCGCCGGGTCTGCCTGCCAGATCGCCAGCATCCGGTGGCGTGCGGGCCCTTCGGCGCTGGTCGTCGTAGCAGCGACAGCGCGGCCGGGGAGACCATCGCCCGACCGGACCCTGCGCTATCCGGGCGGCGCAGATCAGCGGGATGACAAACACGGCCGACCGTGAGCCACCCGCAGCGGGCAGTGGCGCCGCAGCCCATGCAGCCCTCATCGGAGGGTCAGGGTAGCTGCCTGTACAGCGCCGGAACCCTTCTCTTTTACTTCTCCTGGGCAATTAGCGCCAAAAGGCGAACATGCAAGCTTTGCTGATGCTCAGGAATACGGTTGCGGATTATCATCCACCAAAATGTCTAACGCAATCACGCCGGGACGGCCACGCGGGGCGCGGATCTGCCTGGTAACCAGCCCTGGGGGGTGACTAGCGGTGCTGCGCCTGCCCGGGCGGGGAGCGCGCGAGCGAGCTGGCTGTTCAGGAAGCTGATCCGAACGGGTAACCGGAGAGCAGCCCGCCCGTAAGGGGCATTCTGGAGGGTAAGTGCACTCGGATCGTCATCGATTTGTCTTCTGCTCGAGTTCCGCGGGGTATCGGTCGCCCACAATTGTGACTTCGGATGCGGCCCGGTCGAGTTCGGCAAGGTCGCCGCTGGTGAGCTCGACGGCGGCAGCGCGGAGGTTCTCCTGCAGCCGGGCCAGCTTGGTGGTTCCGGGGATCGGCACGATCCACGGTGCCTGAGCGAGGACCCAGGCCAGCGCCAGCTGGGCTGGGGTCGCGCCGTTTGGCTGACCGATAGCGCGCAGCCGGTTGACAAGAGCCTGGTTCGCCCTGCGCGCTTCGGTCGTGAAGCGCGGCAGTTCGTTGCGGTTGTCGGCGCTGTCGAAGGTGGTGTGCTCGTCGATAGTCCCGGTGAGGAAGCCGCGGCCCAGCGGGCTGTAGGGCACGAACCCGATTCCCAGCTCCGCGCAGACCGGGAGCACCTCGTTCTCCGGCAGCCTCCACCACAGCGAGTACTCGCTCTGGACCGCGGTGACAGCCTGGACGGCGTGGGCTTTGCGGATCGTCGCCGCCCCGGCTTCGGACAGGCCGAAGTGCCTGACTTTGCCCTGCGCGATCAGGTCCGCGACCGTGCCGGCGACCTCTTCTATCGGCACGCCGGGATCGACCCGGTGCTGGTAGAGCAGGTCGATCGTCTCGACGCCGAGACGCCCGAGGGAGGCGTCGGTCGTCTGCTTGATCAGCTCGGGGCGGCTTGAAAGAGCTGGCCGGCTGGCCGCGTTGACCTCCCCGAACTTGGTGGCGACGACGACCTGATCCCGAACGGGTGCCAGCGCGTCCCCCACAAGCTGCTCGTTCGTGAACGGGCCGTAGACCTGCGCCGTGTCGAGGAACGTCACCCCGAGGTCCACCGCGTCCCGGATCAGTGCAATCGCCTCGTTCCGGTCCAAAGTAGCGCTGCGGTGATAGCTCAGGCCCATGCAGCCAAGCCCGAGCGCAGATACCTCCAGGCCATCAGTCCCTAGCGTCCGCTTCTCCAGTGCGTGATCCATGCGTTCCATCGAACCATGTGCCCGCCTGCGGAGGCTTCAGCGGAAGGCTCTGCCGGCCGCATGAGCGCGTATTCCTGCGGTCCGGTCTATGGGCGAAGGAGCGGCCGCAGGTCGTCGACCCGGTCGAACAGGTGCCACACGTACGCCGAGGTGCCTCGTTCCCGGTGCGGGTGCAGGCCGGCCAGCGCCGGGTCCTGGCGGTAGCTCTCGAAGGCCGCCCTGGACTCCCGTTCGACGAGGATGAGCACTGTTTATCGTCTGGGTGTAGCTGGACCTGCGGACCGAGTTACCGCATAGGCCGACTGGCTCAGGACGGTAGTTAAGGTGCGATCGCTGCCTCCGTGGGGTCGGGGTCACTCACGCTGACGTCCGGATCGCCGCGAAGGACGCCCGTGTCTTGTCGGGGTTCCTGCGCATCGGGCTCCATCCTGGAGGCGGCCATTTCGCTATGCTCGACCGCCTCTGCGGGCCGCAGGCCACTGTCGTGACGGCGCTGCTCGGAGAGGAGATCTCGGGAGACCGGCTGGCCCAGCTCGGGTTTGCCTGGGAGGTCGTTGACGACGCCGAGGTCGAGGCCCGCGCGGTCGAGCTTGCATCGCGGCTTACCGATGCGGCACTGGCCCGGGATGCCATAGCGACTTTCCGAGCGCAGGCACAGTCCCGGCAGCTGCCCGTCGCCGCCGCAGTCCGGGCGGAGCAAGCTGCCCAGCTCGTCTCCTTCGTCCGGGCAACGCGGCCCTGATCTGTCGGGCCGGCCCGCCGCAGTTCCCCTCGGCGTCACGATCTGAGCGGCTCAGCGGACTGCGTCGTTCGTCAGCTGTTCCTCAGGTTCGGCGGCGAGTGCGGCACGGTGGTCGGGACGGGCGATCGCGAGCATCCGCTCGAACCGGCGATCCAGCGGGACACCGCGTAGGTCTGCGGCGCCGTATTCGGTGAGGATCACGCCAGCGTTGCTCCGCGCAATGGTTACTGGCCTGGTCAGCCGGGCCACGATCCGGCTGGCCGCCCCCGGTCGAGGGCAGTGCGATGAGACGTGCTGACCGGAACGCCTATCCGGCAGGTCGTTCGCCGGTCGCCGGTGGAGCCGCGATCTCACCCAGCCCAGCTGCGATGGTTTCGGTTGCCCGTGGGGCACGGGGCACCCGCGCGTTGACGGCTGGCTCGTTAAGACTTAATGTCTTAATAGCTTAAGACATTAAGGATCCGCGAGATGATCAACTTCCGCATTGATGGCCGGACGGCAGTACCGCCGTACCTGCAGATCGTGCAGCAGGTACGGCAGGCGCTGCGGATGGGCGTACTGGACGTGGGCGACAAGCTGCCTACGGTGCGCGAGGTCGTCGCGGCGACAGCCGTCAATCCCAACACGGTGCTCAAGGCCTACCGCGACCTCGAACGCGAGGGCCTGGTGCACGCCCGGGCCGGCCACGGCACGTTCGTGCTGAACCTCCCGCCAGGGCCGCCCCCCGGCACGCACTCCCGGCTTGGCCGCAGCCTGGCCCGGTGGGTCCGGGAAGCCCGCGAGGCCGGGCTCGACGACGAGTCGATCGAATCGCTGCTGCGCCTCACGCTGCAGGCAGCACCGGAGGAGGAGATCGCATGACCACGGTCATCCAGACCCGGGGACTGGTCAAGCGGTTCCGCCGGGCCACCGCCCTGAGCGACTGCGACGTCACCGTGCCCGAAGGCCGCATATGCGCGCTGGTCGGCCCAAACGGCGCGGGCAAGACCACGCTGCTGCGACTGCTGTCCGGGCTGGCCCGGCCAACCGCGGGCGATATCTCGGTGCTGGGCGGCACGCCTCGCCAGGACCCGGCTTGGCTGGCCGAAGTCGGCTTCCTGGCCCAGGAGATCCCGCTCTACCGTCGGTTCACTGCCGAGGAGCACATCAGCATCGGCGCGCACCTGAACCGGCGCTGGGACGCGGCGCTGGTGCGCGACCGGCTGACGTCGCTGAATATCCCGCTGGACCGCGCGGCGGGCTCGCTGTCCGGGGGCCAGCGAGCCCAGCTCGCGCTGACACTCACGCTGGCCAAGAAGCCCCGGCTGGTGCTGCTGGACGAGCCCGTCGCCGCGCTGGACCCGCTGGCCCGGCGGCATTTCCTGGCCACCATGGCCGACGCCGTCGCCGGCGACGGGCTGACCGTCGTACTGTCCTCGCACCTGCTCGCGGACATGGAACGGGTCGTCGACCACCTCATCCTGCTGTCGGCCTCCCGCGTGCAGCTATCCGGCGACATCGACGCACTGCTGGCCGAGCACCGCGTACTGGTCGGACCGCGCAGGGACACCGCCGCGATCGCCAGGACGCACACCATCGTGCAGGCCCTGCACACCGCCCGGCAGACCACGCTGCTCGTCCGCGGCACCGCCCCGGTCCTCGACCCGGCGTGGGAAAGCTCCGACGTTGGGCTCGAAGAGATGGTGCTGGCCTACATGGGCCAGGACGCCGCATCCGCGATATCCCACCTGACCTCGGTTGGAGAGGACCAATGACCTGGCTCACCTGGCGGCAGTACCGGGCCCAGTTCGCCGTGGGCACCGCCATAATGGCCGCGCTCTGCCTGCTGCTGCTGCTCACGGGGCTGCAGCTCGTCTCGCAGTACCACACCATCATCACAGCGTGCGCTTCGGCCAGCGGCAACGGCCAGAACGGCGTGAACTGCTCAGCCGGGGGCGGGTTGTTCGTCGGCGGCCCCACGGTCGGTTTCGTGAGCCTCACCCTGCTGGCCACGCCGGTCCTCGCCGGGCTGTTCCTGGGCGCCCCCATGGTGGCCGCCGAGTTCGAGTCCGGCACCACCCAGTTCGCCTGGACGCAGGGCATCACCCGCGCCCGCTGGCTCGCGGTCAAGGCCGGCTGGCTACTGGTCGCCGCAGCAGCCTGGGGCGGCGTCATCGCCGCCCTGACCACCTGGTGGGCCAGCCCGACCAACGCCGAGCACGGCAGCGAGTTCTACCCTGGCCGGTTCGACGTCCTCTACCTCGTCCCGGTGGCCTACGCGGTGTTCGCCATGGCACTGGGCATCTGCGCCGGCGCGCTGATCCGCCGCACCGTCCCCGCGATGGCGGTCACCCTTGGCGGGTTCATCGCGGCTCGCGTCGCGGTGACACTCTGGGCGCGCCCGCACTACCTGAGCGCCGTCACGGTCGTCCGCAACCTGACCGCCCAGACCCGGCTGTCCGGCTCCTACTGGCTGATCAGCCAGGGCGCGCGCAACCCGGCCGGCCAGCTGATGGCGGGCCCGCAGGACCAGACGGCGGCCTTCGGGGTGCCGGTCAGCTCCCTGCCCAAGGCCTGCGCGGGGCTGGCCAACCCCACGGGAGGCCTGACCTCATCCTGCCAGGCGGCGCTGACCGGATTCCGCTCCTTCGTCACCTACCAGCCCTCCAGCCGGTTCTGGCCGTTCCAGGGGATCGAGACCGGCGTCTTCGTCGGCCTCGCGGCCATCCTGCTGGCCGTGACCGCGGTCGTGCTGATCCGCCGGGACGCCTGACCACTGCGCCTCGAGGCCAGGTAGGTCTCACCTCCTTGGTGAGACCCGGAAAGCCAGTGACTGCTGCGCTGTGTGCTCACAGGCCCTTGCTCTTCCGCCCCAGCGTTCCTGGAGGTAACGATAGACCCACTCGAGACACGACAGGCTCGCCCTACGACGGTCAGGAAGCACTCATGAAACGGATCGTCACACTGTTGCTCAGTGCTGGACTGCTGAGCAGCGCCTTGTGGCTGAGTCCCGCCGCAGACGCCGCCGCCACCCCGGTCATGGACGCACACGCGACTGGCTGGTCGCACATGGTGCGATCACCCGCACATG
Organism: uncultured Actinomycetes bacterium; assembly: GCA_963781085.1. Classification (GTDB taxonomy): domain Bacteria; phylum Actinomycetota; class Actinomycetes; order Streptosporangiales; family Streptosporangiaceae; genus RYN-230. The sequence continues at coordinate 356,843 of CAWAES010000042.1, read as the reverse complement.
TAGAGATCGGGCAGGGCGGGGCGCCGTTTATGAAGCGTTTGACCTGGCAATGGCATGCGGCGTATGCCAACGGGACCGGCAAGCTGTATGTGCAGCACAACCCCAATTGCCAGCCCAGCTACCTGTGCCGTTACGACGTGTACAACGTCAAGGTCTACCTCCACCGAGTGATCACTCACCGGGGTGCGGCCGTCTTCAGCCGAATGCGCTGGACCTATGGGCGCGCCGGCCACGTCTTGTTCCTCAGGCTGACCAGGGTGGGAAACTGGACGTACTGACCCTCGATAGACGGCCGCTACTCAGTGCCCTGGCGCATCACCTCGGCTGTCCGGCCCGGTCCCCCCTCCAGCCGCTCATAGTGCTGGCTCATTTTCTGACTTGACGCCTGCCATAACCCGGGCATCAGCTCAACTTCCTCATCGGCCGCCGACAGGGCCTTACCGTGACGATGGCCGGCTGTTCGGGGTGGTCAGGTCGGTGGCGGGGTTGATGACCCAGTGATTGGTGCGGAACATGCGCCCGGCGAAGGACGTCTGCTGTTCTCCCGCGAATCTGAATCCGGCCGACCGGCAGACGGCATTGGAAGCGGCATTCGTGATCGCCGGGAACGCGTACACCAGGCCCCAGCGATCCTGCTCGCCCGCGAGCTCAAGCAGCATGCGCACCGCCGTCTTGGCGATCCCGCGTCCCTGGAATTCCGGCAGGACCATCCAGCCAATCTCCGACAGCACAGTCCCGCTGTCCTCATGCGACCACAGCACCACCGAGCCGGCGACCACCCCAGGCACGCTCCCGTCAGGAATGATCATCTTGATCCACGCGGTATCCGCGGCGGCCTGCCGGACATCGCGGGCGACTTTCGCCGCCATGCCCTCGCGGGGGAGTGGGCCGCCAAGCTCAGCCATCATGACCGGATCGCAGCGCATCCGGACGTAGGCACCCACATCGCCCGGTTCAACATCGCGCAACCGCACCCCACGCCTCCTTGGCCTGTTCCCTAGCACTCCAGCATGCCCCGTGCGCTTGCCCAGCGCGCCCGACCGGCAGGTACCGCTCGTAGGCTTCTGATCATGAAGCGGATCCTGCTGACCGGAATGTCAGGAACCGGCAAGTCGAGCGTTATCCGCGCACTGGCAGACCTTGGATACAAGGCCATCGACGCTGACGGCGGCTGGTGTGAGCAACTGCCCGATGGCCGCCAAAGGTGGCGGGAGGATGCCATCACTGCCCTCCTGGCCACCGAAGACAGCGACATGCTGTTCCTGGCCGGCTGCGAGGAAAACCAGGTCCAGTTCCATCCGCAGTTCGACCACATCATCCTGCTCAGCGCGCCAATCAAGACCATGCTGCAGCGGCTCGGAGCACGGACCAGCAACCCTTATGGCAAGACACCTGGCGACTTTGACCGTGTCGTCAGCGACACCCAGAACATCGAGCCCTTGCTACGGCAGGCAGCCGATCACGAGATCTCAACCACCATGCCACTCCAGGACGTCGTGACAGGCATCCTGCGTCTCGCCAGCGAGTGACCCACAGGCTCTCGGGACAACTCTTCAGTGCAGTCCATCCGCCGAGGTCTCCGCGGGTGGCCGCTCATTGCCCGGTGCTCAGCCGCTCAACGGGCTGGCCGGTGACCTGCGCTACTACCTCGAAGTCCTTATCGAGGTGCAAGACCGTGAGCCCAGCCAGCTCGGCGGTCGCTGCGACGATCAGGTCAGGTATGGACGGCGCGCGGTGCTGGCCGCGGTCGGCGAGCAACGTGAGCACTTCCACCGCCCTGTCCTCGATCGCGGGGGTGAGGTACTCGACCGGCATGGATGACAGCGGGGGCTGCCGCCATCCGGCTCGCAGCTCCGGTCCGGACCGGACTGAGTAGCCAGCCTCCAAGCGGGTCACGGTGGTGACCCGCACCAGCCCGCGCTCAATCCGCCCGGCCCATTCAGCGGCATCAGGGCTGGCGGCCAGGCGGACGAGGGCTGACTTGTCAATCAGCCAGGTCGTCATCGCCAGGCCTGCGACATCACATCCGGGTCGGCCAGATCACCGAAGACCTCAGTGAACCGGGCCAGGTCCTGGACGCTGACGGGGGAGCCAGGCCGGCCCGCGTCCTGGGCCAGCCGGCGGCGCACATACTCGCTGCGCGACAGGCCCAGCCGACCTGCGTGTGCATCCAGGGCGGCAATGACATCATCCGGCACGTCCCGGATCAGCACGTCCGTCAGGTCCACCTCCCTGATATCACATGATAGCGCACGGCTGGCTGACGCCCGTTGCGTGCGGTGCCCGCCATCCGGCAACGCCCGGATCTGCCGCGATGGGGTACGTCGGCATACTCGGCACCCTGTCGGCGGTCCTGAGTTCGGCCAAACTAGTGCGCAAGTCAGCGGCTGCCGTTGATTGCTTCGATGGCTTGGCGCAGGTCGTCGGGGAGGGGGTCGGCGGCGGTGATGACGTGGTCGCCGGCCTGGATCTGGATCGTGCGGTAGCGGCGGGCTGTCTTGACGAACTTGCGGATGGACCAGCCGGTGGCGTGCTCGATCCAGCGGCTGACGGCCAGCGCGGCGAGGACGATCGTGAGGTGGGCTTCGATGGAGTCGCGTTTGCGGTGGTAGATGGGCCGGGCCTGCAGGTCGCTTTTGGTCATCCGGAAAGAGCGCTCGATCTGGAAGAGCTGGTGGTAGGCGCCGATCACGAACTCTGGCGTGACCGGGGTGCCGTCGGGGCAGGCCGGCAGGTTGGTGACGTAGCCCTTGAGCCCGGCCAGGGCGCGGGCCTTGTCTTCCAGCTTCCGGTTGACCTTTCTGGTGCCGCCGGACAGCTGGACGAAACGGTTGCGCTTCACCGGGGTCTTCCCGGCGACGGCCTGCTCGGCCTTGGCGACCTGCTCGTCGATGCCGCGCAGGGTGCGCCGGGCCCGGTCGGCCTTGTATTGGTAGTAGATGACCTGGTCGCGGCGGCCGCCGCCGGGCCCGGCGGGCCAGGGCTGGGTGAAGATCTGCCCGTCGGGGATCTGCTCGCCGGGGTGCTCACGCCGCCACTGCGCGACGAGGTAGGGGACGTACGGGATCTTCGCCCCGAGGATGAACGACAGGCCCGCGGCCTCGATCGCCTTCTGGTTCGCCTCGGACACCATCCCCGCGTCGGCGACGACGGTCACGTCCGGGAGCTGGTGCGCGGCCATGAACGCTTCGATCACCGGCAGCATCGTCTTGGTCTCGGCCTTGTTGCCTTCAAAGGCGCTGACCATGAGCGGGAACCCCGCCTGGTCAGTCAGCAGGCCGATGGTGATCTGCGGTTCCAGCCGCCGCTCCTTGGAGAACCCGCTCTCGCGGAACCCGTCACCCTCGTCGGTCTCGAAGTACAGGGTGGAGCAGTCGTAAAGGACCAGGCTCGCCGGGCCCAGCCCCGCGTGCGCCGCGCACGCCGCAGAAATCTGCTGCCGCCACGAGTCCTGAGCGAACACGCGCAGCCGCCGCGTGACAGTCCGGTACGGGGCCGCCGGCACGCCCGCTTCCTCCAGCACCCGCGCGCTGTCCAGCTTGCTGACCGGCTCGATGATCCGCGCTATCACCAGCTGGGCAAACACCTCGTCCCCGCCCGTGGCCTGGCCGAAGCCCAGCACCCGGTAAGCATGCTGCAGGGCGTCCAGCAGGCAGCCCATCCGCGACGCGGTGATCGGCAGCGGCCCGCCCGGCGCCGAGGTATCCAGGCCCAGGTCCAGCACGCCCTGCCCGGCCGCCAGCCGCTGCCGGGCCGCGGCCTTCAGCAGCTCCAGCTCCGCATCATCATGAGCCGAGCCGAGGTGCTCGATATCCCGCGACCCGCGCCGCGACGAATGCACGATCTGCACCGCCGTCGCGCCCGAGGACGTCTTCACCGTCCGCAGATACGGGGACACCCGACCACAATACGGCCGCGGCTAGTGCGCAACTTCAGCAATCACCAAGACCGAAGCAGCAGGTCAGCGACCTGCGATAAAGATCAAATCCAATTCGTGGCCGAAGTCAGGGCTGACGCCCGTTGCGTGCGGTGCCCGCCATCCGGCAACGCCCGGATCTGCCGCGATGGGGTACGTCGGCATACTCGGCACCCTGTCGGCGGTGACGCCGGGCCTTGTGGCGAGCGATCTGGGGCACGCGCTGGACCATTGACCGTGTTGCTAGTCGAGCAGCGCGGTGAGCTTCTTCGGCGCGAGGATCCGGTAGCTGTCGATCACGAGCTCACGGATCTCCTCCCAGTCCGTGTCGTCGGTGAGCAGCACCGCGATGCGATCACGGCCGGCTCTCGAGGCGAAGAACGGGTGGCCAGTAGACAGCAGTTCCTCGCGTTCGTCTGGGTCGGCACGCAACATGAGCAGGGGGACGGGCTTGCTGGCGGGGCCCTCCCAGGCCACGAGCAAGCAGAACGACCTGCGGCGGACGTGGAACGAGTGTGCCGTCGATCTCGTTCTGGTTAGTGAGCCGTCGACCCGCACTGTCACTTCGGGCAGCGCCAGGCATAGCGTGCGGACTCGCTCGACGATGTCCTCCGGGACCTCTATGGGCGCGCTCGCGCGAGCACTCTGGCGCGCCGCTGGCGGATCACTGTCGTCCCTTGCCGCACCGGTGACCTACCGGCGGAACGCGGCCCGGACTGCGGCTGCGGTGCAGGTGTAGTACTCGGGTGGTTCGATGAAGCCCCACTCGCTGAACGGGCGGCCGTTGGTGAGGGCGCGCCGGTAGCCGAAACAGGTGAGGTAGAGGGTCCGGATGTACATGACCGCCTCGAGCCGGGCCAGTTCGTCGCCGGTCGGTTCCACGTGCCGGTGGTAGGCGTTGACGGCAGCGTCAACCCGCTCCTGGTTCGGCCGGCGCGGGTTCCACGAACCCGTGCCCCACACCAGGTAAGCGAAGTCCGCGAGCCGCGGTCCGCGCCCGGACGCTTTCCAGTTGATCGCGACTGGCCCTTGTTCGCTCAGGATGGCGTGATCGGGGGCGTGGAGGAGATTTCCGTGAAGCAAGCCCTCCGGAAGGCCGTGACCGTCGTCGGCTGAGCGCACCTGGTCGCGGAGCTGCTCGAATCGCTCGCGCTCGGCGGCCGGGACTTTCGTGTTGACGGCGTCGAGAAACGACAGGGCGGCCAGCAGGTCCTGACGCGGCGTGCCCTCACGGCTCGGGTCCTCACCACTCGCTCCACCCGGGCGGCTGACGGAATCGTCGTACGGCAGCGCGTGCAGCCGTCCGAGCAGCTCACCCATCATGGCGAACTTCGCGGCACCGTCGGGGAGCTGGGCGCCTTCAACAAACCGCGTCACGAGGACCGCACTGCCATCGAAGTCCGATACCGCGTCATCGACCGCCAGGCGCTCCGCCGGAAAGTCATGGCGCTCCAGGAATCTCAGGACCGCGGCGTCGCCCTCGACACCGGCACGCGGCCGGGCCGGGGGAAACGCGCGGGCGACCCACGGGTCGCCGTCCTTCCTGTCGATGCGGAACACGTAGGTCTTGTGCACACTGAGCTTCGCCGCCGCGACCGGGTCAATGCCGTAGCGATCCCGGAGATGAGTGAGAAGCCGCTCAGCCACGGGCTCGTGGTTCATCCGCGCGCCGAGACCCTCGAGACTGGTCAGCGCTTCGGTGTAGCGCTGCCCGGTCTCCTCGGCGTGGCGCCGGACAACCTTCTTGAAGCTGGCGTCCTTGGTCATGGACAAGCCTCCCCATGACACCCTCGTCCCCAGCGACGCGGTGTTGGAAGATGGCCTGTGACATCGACGGCCGGGAGGGCGAATCCCCTTCGCCTCTGGAACCCCGGCTGGGCGGATGTTCCACAGCTCGGCGACCGGTCGCCGCCGTGAACAAACTCTTCCTGAGGCGGCCGGTCTTCGTCAAGCGCCTCAGGGATGCCGTTCTGGCCACCTTCCGCTGAGGTGCTGGTGGCTAGCATCCAGCTTGGTTCAGGGGGCGCCGCAAGGCAGCCGCCTTACGAGAACCCTGGTACTGATCCGGTTCGGTCGGCGCTGAGCAATTGATGGCGAACGGCCAGCGACGCTGCCTCAAGCCGCGAGTGCACCCCCAATTTGCTGAGCACAGCCTGGACGTGGGTGCGCACCGTGGCTTGCGAAACACCTAGCTTGGCCGCCATGGCCGAAGTATCAAGCCCTTCAACCATGAGGCTGAGGCAATCACGTTCCCGGCGACTGAGGTGGCTCGCCAGCCGATGCGGGTCGTCCCGCTGTTTCAGCCGCTGGCCGTCCATTACCGGGGGGACGTCCACTACGACCTCGCCGCGCCGTACTCGGCGGATGGCCCTGATGACGGCCGCGATTTCCCGGGTCTTATGCAGGTATCCGGCCGCTCCGGATTGCAACGCACAGAGCACTCCGTCGGTACCAGTGTCAGCGCCGAGCACCAGGATCTTCGTGTCTGGGCTGGCGTCGAGCAATTCTCCGACCACCTCCAGGCTGTCGGCCCCGGCGAAGTAGCGTTCGAGGAGGCAGACGTCCGGTTTTCCCTGCTGCACGGCCTCCAGTGTTCCCTCGATCGTGCGTGACACAGTGACGGTGTAGCCATGCTGGCCGAGCACTGCGGCCATGGCATCGAGGAATACGCCGTGATCGTCGCTGAGAACCAGGCTAGTCATGCAACGGCCTTCCGAAACCTCCGTCCAGAGCCGGGCATTCTCAGGCGGGCACCGTCGTTTTCCCGAGCACCCCGGCGCTCTCGCTTAGGCGGCAATCCGCCTCCAGAGAGCTACGCGATGGGGGAAATAGCTGGGAACCGCACCATTCATTCGCCGAGCGTCCGGATACCAGCACCAAAGTGCAGAACGCGGGCGCGACCTGCAGAGGAGATCATGAGGTGCGTCAGACCTGGGTGCTCGTCATAACTGGCAGAGCAACCAAGACCTTGGTCTTAGACTAGTCCACCGGACCAGGCTCGCGGTAGTGCGATACGCCCATATTCACCCGTTGTTATCCCGGCTGACCACTGGAAACTTCGCTTAACGAAGGATCGGCCGAGAGTAGGACTAGGCCAGTTGGCCGAGCTCACGGTAATAGGAGCAAGTCCGGTGGCGTACGCCGACCGCAGCGCCCCGGCCCGCAGCCTGGACCAGGCAGCAGCTCACGCACAAGGTCGCGTCCGTCAGCCGGCCAGGGCGGCACTCGATAGCCAGATAAGCGTGACGGCGGGGGAGCCGGCTGGAATTCATGAGACGGGAAGCCATGACGGGTGCACGATCCACGACCCGCCACTGTGGTGCGCTGCTAGCCGGCCCAGCGGCCCGCCCTTCAGCCGGGTGATGACCGCTGCCACCCGCACCGGCCCGCCTCGCCGACGGGCGCGCCGGTCATACCGCTTGCTCCGGGGGGTGCAGCCCGGCCGCGTGGGCCACCCGGACAGCCTCAAGCCGGCTGTGCACATCCAGCTTGGCGAAGATGTTGCGGATGTGGGCCCGCACAGTGTCGGTGGAGATCATCAGATCCTGAGCTATCTGCCGGCCGCCCTTACCTTCCATCATGCTCAGTAGCACGTCGCGTTCCCGCGGGCTGAGCAGGTCAAGCACGCTGTCGTGCTCTTTGACGTGGCGGATGTCATCCCTGAGCTGACGGAGGATCGCGCCGAGCATGTCCGGAGGGAACCAGGACTTGCCCTCGACGACGCCGCGCACTACCGCCTCAAGCTCAGCGGTGTCCTGCTCTTTGGCCACCCAGGCGGACGCCCCGGCCCGCGCTGCTTCCACCGCGTGCGCCACATTGTGGTCAGAACTCAGGACAACTACATGAGCCTCCGGCCGTGCGGCCATGAGAAGCCGTATCACCTCGCCGATGGCCGAGCCAAGCGGCTCCACCTCGATCGTGATGACATCTGGCCGTATGCCGCGGACGACGTCCAGCAGGTTGGGGTCGGCAGTAGCACATCGCCCGGCCACCCAGATATCCGTGACCGCAGAGAACCGGGACGCTAGCGCCTCGGTGACCATGAGGTGGTCATCGACGAGCAGCCACCGGACCGGATTCATGTGCCCACTTTGCACCGAGGTATCCAATACCTCCACAGCCGGATGCATGAGTGCCCTCTCCCGCTAACAGTGAAGAGTCCAGCGCGGCCGGGACGACCTGTACACGTCCTGGTCAGGCAAGCGGGCAATCTTGCTGGCTCTGCCAGTCACCGCGTTCATGCCCGGGAGGGCGGGCCGCTGCTTGAACAGCTGGAACCGGTCAGCCCTGAGCCGGGACGCTGTCTGTTGATCCATCATGACGCAGGAGTCTTCCGGGTTGTTGGGGGACCGGCGCCGCGGCTGGTGACCCGTCCCACGGCGGAGGGATCAGCCCAAGGCCGGCCAGGATGCCCGTTTCCGGCCAGAATTCCCAGCTGGCCGGGCTTCTCAGGATGGCGATGCTCACCTCGGCGGCGCAGCGCGTGAATACCGTCTTGATATCTCCGTCCACCGGCACTGGTGCGGAGATCTCCAGCGCCTGGTGGCGGTAGTCGGCCGAGCGGTGCGCGACGCCCATGAGCAACGGCGCGCCGGTCACCTGAGCGAGGGCCACTGCCCCGGGCAGCAGTCCGGCACGGCGGCCGAGGAAGGGAGTCTCGACGGCGCGGGCCCGGTCGCTGTCCAGCGGCGGCGCGTCGATCGAGATCGTCACCACCTCATTGGCCCGGAGCGCGCCCGCGGCCAGCGCCGCGACCTGGGGCCGGCCAGGCCATGGCTCGATGTTCGGCCGCTGCCGGTAGCGCCGCACCGGCCTCATGTATCGCTCCCAGAGCCACCGCTCGGCGGATGAAAGGCCGGTGTCGTACTTGTACCACTCGCGGCCGATGCTGGTGACCGGGAAGCCGCTGGCGTGCAGCACCGAAAAGGCGCTGTTGGAGCGGAGGTGGCCGGTGCACACGATGGCTCCCCGGCCCGCGGCCAGCGCGGTGGCCACGTGTTCCTGCCCGCGGATCTCGACCAGCCGCCGCAAGGGTTGCGTCCCGCGGCGCAGTCGCATCAGGTCGAGCGCCGCGCAGGAGGCGAGCCGGAACCACTCCCGGGTCACCTGTTGCGCTGCTGCCGGGCTGAGCTCGTCGCCGAGCACCAGCCGCAGGTTGCGAGCCATCTCGGTACGCTTCCCGGCCTGGCGCCGGAAATGCCAGTCGCCGCGCCAGCACGCCATGCGGTAGCTGAGGGCAGCCGGCAGGCGGCCCACGGCCGGCGCCACCACGGCCAAGTAGGCCGCGCGTTGTACGGTGCGCCGCAGCCTCCTCGCCCGGGTGTCACTCATGTGCGGCCTCCTGCTTTCCAGGCTCGGACCACAGGTCCCCCGCGGTCACGTTGCTTCCGCAGGTTCCGCGATGGATTGGTTGAACTCCTCGAGGGCGCTGAGGCTCTTCGACAGGCTGTCCTCGTCCGCTGTCACGGGCTCGATCTCGCCGGCGGCGAAACGGCTGTAGGCGCCCAGGTCCAGCAAGCCGTGCCCGCTGATGTTCACGAGGACGACCAGCGGGGGCTCCCGGCGCGGGTGCCGGGACACGACGTCGATCAGCCCGGCCACCGCGTGGGCTGACTCGGGGGCAGGCAGAATGCCCTCAGTCCCGCAAAAGAGCATGCCGGCCCGGAACGACGTGAGCTGGTCGACGTCCATCGGCTCCAAGGTGCCGTCCGCGTGCATAGCGCTGGCCAGCGGCCCGGCGCTGTGGTGCCGCAGACCGCCCGCATACACCGGCGGCGGTACGTAGCTGCTGCCGAGCGAGTAGACCTTGGTGACCGGGGAGGTGCCCAGAGCGTCGCTTAGGTCGTACATGTACCGGCCCCGGGTCAGCTTCGGGCACGCGGCCGACTCGACGGCGACGAGCCGAACCGATCTCCCCGAATCCTTCGCCGCACCCAGGAAGGGCAGCGCGATCCCGCCGAAGTTCGATCCAGCCCCCATCGACGCAATGACGCAATCGGGGAACTCGCCCAGCTGGGCTAGCTGCGAGAGGGCCTCCTGGCCGATGACCGTCTGGTGGAGCAGCACCGAGTTCTCGCCGCTCCCGACGGCAAACCGTGATTCGCTGTCCTCTGCTACGAGCTCAAGAGCTTCCCCATTGGCCACTGACTGGGTACCGGTCGCCGCCGGGTTCTCTTTGAGCACCCTGCGTCCGACTTCGGTCAGGTCGCTGGGGCTCTCATAGACAACCGCACCGAAGAGCCGCATCATGTCGCCGCGGATGGGCTTCTGGCGCAGCGTGGACCTGACCATGAACACCGTGCAGCCAAGGTTCATGACCTGGCACGCGTAGGCGAGAGCGGCCCCCCACTGGCCCGCAGCCGTGCCCGTGACCAGATGCTTCACGCCGGCGCGGGCGTAGTAGTAGGCCTGCGCCAAAGCGGTGTTGAGCTTGTGGCTCCCGGTGAGGTTGGCCCCCTCGTACTTGTAGTAGATACGAGCGTTGGCGCCGAGACGCTCCTCCAGGCGCGCTGCCCTGCGCAAGGGCGTCGGACGGTACTGCGCATACAGGTCCAGGACCTCGTCGGGGATCGGTATGTACCGGTCGCCCGTGTTGATGGACTGCCGGGCGAGTGACAACGGCTGCTGGAGCAGTGCGCCCTGACCCGCCGCTTTCGCCGTTCCCGCCAATCGTGACCTCGACACAGCCGAGGTCACGTACTGCGGCCGGTCATGCAGGATGTTGAACCAGTGAGTGGGGAGCTGCGGATCTCGGGCCCTGGCGGGCTTCCCCGCGCCGTTGTCACCCATGCGCGGCCTCCTTTCCCGCCTCACGGCTGCGGAGGTAGGCACAGATGGCGTTCACGCTGGCGAAATTCTCCGGGAGCAGGTCCGCGTCGCCCATCGTGATCCCGAACCGCTCTTCCAGGAAGACCACCAGCCTGAGCAGGCTCAGCGAATCAAGGATGCCGCTGTCCAGTAGTGAGGTCTCGTTCGTCAGCGGCAGCAGCGCCGCGTCCGGAACGAGTTCCCGGCTGATGTAGTCGCTGACGATCGTCTCCACTCGAGCACACTCCCTTTTCACATCTGTCTGCTAGCGCTTGTTCCCCCGGCCGTCTCCGGCCGGTTCCAGTTCGTTCCGCTCCTGGGCGAGGCCGGCCCGGTCAACCTTGCCGGTCGAGGTTCTCGGCAGCTCCTCGCGGAACTCGACCAGGTCCGGCACCATGTAGCCCGGGAGCCACTGCCGGCAGTGGTCCAGCACGTTCTCGCGGGTGAGGTTGCTGCCGCCGTCCGCGGTGACGACCGCCCGGAGGCGGCTGCCGAGCAGGTCGTCTGGCACCGGCAGCACCGCCGCCTCCCGGATGGCCGGGTGCCGGTACAGCGTGGCTTCGACCTCGCCCAGCTCCACCCGGTAACCGCGGATCTTCGCCATGCTGTCCCGGCGGCCCAGATAGGCGTAGTTCCCGGTTGGTTCCAGGGTCACCAGGTCACCGGTCCGGTACACGACCTCGTCGTACTCTTCCCGGAACGGGTTCCGGACCAGCGCCTCGCTGGTTCTGGCGGGCTGTCCCCAGTACCCGAGCATCAGCGAGGGACCCCGCACGTACAGCTCGCCCGTCTCGCCAGGCCGGGACACCCGGCGGCCTTCGCTCGTGACTGCGAACACCTCGGTGTTGGCGCAGGCCTTCCCGATGGGGACCGGCTGGGTGTCAGCCCAGCCCGCGGGCACCTCGTACGCCGTGCATACGTTGGTCTCGGTCGGTCCGTACCAGTTGAGGTAGCGGGGGTGCGGCAGCTCGGCTATCAGCCGGGCGAGGTGCCTGGGGGGGAACACCTCCCCGGCGAAGATCACCGTCCGCAGGCCCGACAGGTCGAACTGCTGCAGGCTGCCGTAGCAGGCCAGCAGCGTGAGGACCGAGGGCACGGAGTACCAGACCGAGATCCGTTCGGCTTCCAGCCACCTCGCGATCGATACCGGGAAGGTGGCTGCTCCTTCCGGAAGTATCGTCAGGCACGCGGCCGCCCGGCCGGTGGCGAAGACGTCGAAGACCGACAGGTCGAAGTGCAGCGGTGCGGGGCTGCAGACGCGGTCCTGCTGGCCGAGCCCCGCGGCGGCTGCTGCCCAGTCGGCAAACGTGAGCGAGTTGCGATGGGAGATCATGACCCCCTTCGGGATACCGGTGGATCCCGACGTGTACAGGATGTACGCGAGGTCGGTCTCGATCGCCCGTTCCGCCGGCAATGGCTCTCCTGATTCCCCGGCCACCGCGGTCCACGGCACGATGGCCGCGCCCTGCGCTGGGACACTGGCCGCCGCCTGGCGCTGCGGCCCGCCGGGAACGCCCACCACCAGCACCCCGGCCGGCCGGGGCACAGCGTCGGCCAGGGCGGCGGCCTGGGACGCCCTCGCCTCGTCCGCCACGATCACGGCGGCGCCGCTGTCCCGCAGGATGTGGCTGAGCCGCCCAGCGGGTGCCTTCGGGTCGAGCGGCACGTAGCAGCCCCCGGCCTTCAGCGCCCCGTACAGCCCGACGACCGCAGCGGCCGATTTGGGGGCGAGGATCCCCACCCGGTCGCCGGGCGCGACGCCCAGACGCAGCAGGGCCCGGGCCACCTTGTTGCTCAGCCTGTCCAGCTCCTGGTAGGTCAGCAGGCAGCCGTCGGAGGCTACCGCCGGCCGCTGCGGCTGCCACGCCGCAGCCTCGGTCAGCAGCTCCTGCAGCAGATACGCCACCACGCTCCTCCTTCCTGGCCAGCCGCCGTGACGCCTCGCCTGCCTGGGTGGCTCAGAGCCCCAGCATCCGGGCGATGACGACGCGCTGGATCTCCGACGTGCCCGAGTAGATGGTGCCGGCCACCGCATCCCGGAGGTCCCGCTCGACCCCCGCGTCCTTCACATAGCCCCAGGCCCCGTGGACTTGGATCGCGTCCTCGCTGGAGCGCACGAACGCCTCGCTGGTGAACAGCTTCGCTACGGCCGCCTCCGCCGGGGCGGCCTTGCCCTGCTGCTTCAGCCAAGCCACCCGGTAGATCAGCGACCGGGCCGCCTCCAGCCGCACGTACATGTCGGCCAGCTTGTCGGACACACCCTGGAACTTCCCGATGGGCTGGCCGAACTGTTCGCGTGACCGTGCGTACTCCACGCACGCCTCGAGCTGCCGCCGCATCGCGCCCACGGTGCTGGCAAAAAGGCAGCTTCGTTCCCACTCCATGGACGAGTTGAAGATCGACATGCCCGCCCCTTCCGGCCCAAGCCGGCTCCCGGCGGGAACGACGCACTCGTGCAGTGTTATCTCGGCCATCGGCGAGGTACGCAGGCCCATCTTCTCGAAGCTGCTGCTCACCGTGAGCCCCGGCGTGGCTGCGTCAACGAGGAAGGCGGAGATCCCGAACAGTCCGGGGCGGCCCGGGTCCACGGCGTAGACCAGCAGCACGTCAGCGACGGGGGCGTTGGTGATGTACTGCTTGCTCCCTTCGAGGACGTAGTGGTCACCGTGCCGCTCGGCGCGGGTGCGCATGTGCAGCGCGTCGGAGCCGGAGCCAGCCTCGGTCATCCCGTGCGCGCCGATGAGGTCCCCCGACACCATCCCGGGCAGGTACGCCTGCTGCTGCGCCGGGGTGCCGAACGTCACCAGCGGCACCTCGACGCTCCACATCTGCGCGTTGAGGGAAAAGAGCAGCCCATTGTCGTGGCAGCCGTATCCCAGCGCCTCCATGACCAGGGCTGTCGTGAGGACGTCGGCGCCGGCCCCGCCCAGCCCGGCCGGAACGGGCAGGCCCTGGACCCCGAAGTCGGCACACTTCCGCCACGCCTCCCGCGGAAACTCCCCGGCATCCTCGTGCTTCACCAGATCCTGGTTGAGCTCCCGCTGGGCGAAGGCGGCTGCTGTCTCCGTCAGCTCGCGCTGCTCGGCGCTCAGTGCGAAGTCCACGCCGCACCCCTGGCCGTCCGCCATTTCCCAGCCGCGCCACCGGCAACGATGCACTTCATGGCCGGCCGATTCCCTGATAACGAAAACCGGCGCGCCGCATAGTCTCGGGATCGAGCAGGTTTCGGGCGTCCACGACGCAGGGGCTGGCCATCAGTGAGTTGATCTTGTCAAAGTTCAGCCGGCGCAGTTCGTCCCACTCGGTCAGCACCACGAGGACGGACGCGTCCCGGCAGGGTCCGTACGGCTCCAGGCAGACGTCCATTCCGGGGAGGGGCTGACGCACGGTGGGGTCGTAGGCGCGTACCCTCGCCCCGCATTGTGCCAGTCGGTGAATAATGGCGATGGCCGGTGAGTGCCGGCGGTCGTCGGTCCCGGCCTTGAACGTCAATCCCCAGGCGGCGACGGTAACATCCGTCAGGACCCCGCCTGCCATGGCTTCGATCTTGGCCACTATCCGGTCCTGCTGCTCCTCGTTAGCGGCGATGGCGCAGCGAAGCAGGCTGAAGTCGTAACCCGCGTCCTCGCTGATCCGGATCAGCGCGCGAGTGTCCTTGGGCAGGCAGCTGCCTCCCCATCCGGGGCCCGGCTCAACCAAGTCGAGACCGATCCGCCGGTCATATCCCATACCCTGGATCACGTCTCGGAACTCTGCCCCGATGGTCTCGCACAGGCAGGCCAGAGCATTGATGAAACTTAGCTTGGTGGCCAGGAAAGCGTTGGAAGCATACTTGATGGTTTCGGCCGATGCTGGCCTGGTAACCATTATCGGGGTGTTAGTACGGTGGTACAAGCGGGCCACCCGCATGGCGACATCGTCATCGTCGCTGCCGATGACGATACGGTCGGGATGCTGACAGTCATGGATGGCAGTTCCCTCTCGCAGGAACTCGGGATTGGACACCACGGTCACGTCCCCTCGCGTGAGCGCCCGCTGGACAGCGTGGGTCGACCCGACGGGAACCGTGGACTTGTTGATTACTATCGATCCCCGGGCCAGTTGCGGGCCGATTTCCCCCGCGACCTTCAGGATGGAGGACATGTCAGCTGAGCCGTCGGCCAACTCAGGGGTTGGCAGGCACAAGAAGACGAACTCCCGGCCGGACACTGCGGCTGAGGCCCCCAGGACGAACCTCAAGCGCCCCTTGGCCAGCTCCTCACGAACCATTTGGTCCAGTCCTGGTTCCACCACGGGAATCTCGCCCCGCGACAACATCGCCACCTTCTCAGGCACGATGTCGGCGCAGCAGACGTCGTGGCCCAGGTGGGCGAGGGTGGCACTCGTCACGAGCCCCACATGACCGGCACCAATAACTGCCAGCCGGCTCATGCGCTCCGGTTCCTCATCTTTATTCCGGCTCCCTTTACCCTCATTCCCACCTCGCCCACGTCGCGACCATAAGCCTGCGCTGGCCCGGGGGGCGTTACCAGAGAAGTGATTTCTCCTACGACGTTTAGCGGCACGGGTGGAAGGCCGCGCTCAAGACCGGGCGACCGCGCCAGGCCTGCCGGTAGCGCCGGCGGTGCCCGTTACCCGGTGATCAGCGTCTGGTAGCCATCAGAGGCGATACCCGCCGTGGGACACGCCCCGGGTGTCGAGGAAGACCTGCGCGTGGCTGGCCAGGCCGTCGAGGTCGAACGCGCTGTGGGCCTGCAGGAGAATCACCAGATCCGGTGCTCCGACCGCCCCTGCTGACCATCCGGTGTTCTCGATCGGACGCCCATCCACCTGCCATTCGCGTACATATGGATCGGCGTACGCCAGCCGGGCGCCACCCCGCAGCAGCTTGCGGGCCACCGGGACGGCGGGTGTTTCCCTGAGGTCAGCGCTGTCTTTCTTGTAGGTCACCCCAGCCAGCAGCACCAGCGAACCGTTCAACGCCTTCTTCTGATCGTTGAGCAGCCAAACCGCCCGGTTGACGACGTAGTCGGGCATACGGCCGTTGATCTCCTGTGCCAGTTCCACAAAGCGGAAGGGATAGCCAAGCGCGCGCACCCGGTGAGACAGGTAGTTAGGATCGATTGGGATACAGTGACCCCCAACTCCCGGGCCCGGATAGAAGGCCTGGAACCCAAAGGGCTTCGTCGCCGCGCAGCGGATGGCGTCCCAGAGGTCGACCCCGAGCTCATGGGAGAAGATCGCCATCTCGTTGACCAGCGCGATGTTCACGTGCCGGTAAGTGTTCTCCAGCAGTTTCGCCATCTCTGCCTCACGGGCCGAGGCGGCTTTGATCACCTGATCACAGATCTTTCCATAGAAGATCTCGGCCGCTTCCGTGCAGGACGGCGTGGTGCCGCCGACCACCTTTGGTGTGTTGCGTATGCCGAAGTCAGGGTTCCCTGGGTCAATTCGCTCCGGCGAGAACGCCAGCGCGAAATCCCGGCCCGCCCGCAAGCCGGATCGTCCTTCCAGCAGGGGACGCACAATTTCGTCCGTGGTACCTGGGTAGGTGGTGGACTCCAGTACTACCAGCATGCCAGACCGAAGCAAGCGGCTCGTCAAAATGGTAGCTGAGATGACGGACGACAGGTCGGGACCTTTGTCGTCAGCCAGCGGCGTGGGAACGCAGATGATTACTGTTCCCGGCGCCCCGATCATTGCCTCATTGGCGGTCGCCTCGAAACCGTCCTTGAGCATAGCCTTAATCTCGTCGTCAGCTATATCAGGAATATGGGATCTTGCAGAATTAAGTCCATCGACCACCGCAACGTTGGTGTCAAAGCCGATGACCGTCAGCCCGGCCCGGCTCGCCTCAACCGCAAGCGGCAGCCCGACGTATCCCAGGCCGATGACGAGGACCTCTGGGCTCACGGGGGGCCACGACCTCACTTGTAGCGTTCCGGGCCGGAAGCTCCCGTCGTTCCAGCCCGCTTTCGGCGAAGGTATACCTCGGGCAGCGCGGTTACCGTTACCGAAGTGGTGACTTCTGCTACGACTTGCGGCAGCATCCGGGGGCGGCTCCCCGCCGGACGGATTAGTGCCTGGGCCCGACCAGGTGGCCGGACGCCATGACCTTCTTCTGCCAACGGGACCGCTCGGCGTCCTGGTCGGCGTTGGTGATGGTGTAGGCATCGCCGCCTTCCCAGGCGGCGTCTGACGCATGTCCACCCGAATACCACGCGGTGCCCGCCCGGACCGGGGCATCGATCACCAAGTTGCCCGTATGCGTCACCGGGTCGCGGTCCGGGTCGTCCTGAAACCACCAGTCGGATCGTCCCGTCGGACGCTGGAAACCTGCGACGTTGTTGGTGAACTTGATATCGCCCCAGCCCGGATGGCCTTCGATGTCGTCCCACAGCAGTGCGGGGCCTCGGTGGTAACCGTCCATGCCGTTGGCGTACGACGGCACCGGTGCCCAGCCAGAGTCGTCGGGAAGCCGCCCGGAGCACACCACCCGGTTGTTGTAGACGTGAGAGGACTGGCCGGCGCTGACCCCGGCGCCAGTGTTGCATAGCGCGACGTACTGGTTGTTGTGGAAGTCGGCGAACGCGCCATAACCGCCACCATAGAGGTTGACAATGGTGCCTGAACCAGCGTAGGTATTCGCAGGGGCCCCGGGCCGGGGCCAGCCTCCGTCAATCATGTTGTCGTGGATTTGCGCCCGGGACGCTGCTGTGCCGCCACAGCGGCAGTTCGGGTCGGCGTAGAAGGTGATGACGTCCTCAACGCTCGACGTCTGCCAGTGGTTGACGATATGGTTCCAGCTGATATCGATATTCGGGCCGTACGCGTCATGAAAGTGGATGGCCTGCCGTTCGGGTCCGGTCCCTTCCAGGCGCCCGTAGATATCCTCGATGAAGTTGTAGCGGATGTGTGCTTGGCTGAGGGTGGCCGTGCTACCCCACCAGCCGACGATGATCGTGCCGCCGTGGACGTGGTTGTTCTCGAACGTGATCCTCGACGGTGAGTCTGTGCTGCTGTTAAACCACGCCACGACGCCGTTGCGGACGTATGCGTCAAGGTAACAGTTTCTAACCGTGACGTTGGCGCCTGCCATCGCGTAGACGCATACGACGCCCGGCACCGTGGACTTCAGACGCACACCCTCGATCGTCACCGGCTCAATCGTGGCCACCCGCAGCGGCGTGCCGGCGAAGGTCGGGCCGTTCTCGTCGCCGGTCGCATCCGGATGGTTACTGCGATCTCCGATCTCCGCAGGCCCATAGGTTCCGCCCCTGGCGATCGTGTAGGTGCCGGGGGCGTAAGGACCGCTGAATCCGTCGCTTCCAGTGATCGGCACGCCCGGAGGACCTGGCCGTGTCCGGGGGGTGCTGGCACATCCAGCGGCCACCCCAGCTATAGCGGCCAACCCGGCACGCAGCACAGCGCGGCGGCAAATCATCCGCGCGTCCCATGGTCCAACCGCCGGTCATCCACCCAGGTAAACCGGAACTCCGACGTGTACCGGTTGCCTTCGTGATCGACCAGCCATTGGTCGTCGTGCGTGGGCAGCATCTCGACGACGGTGATGGTCTTGTCCCGCAGCCGCTCGTCTGCATTCGTGCGCCGGATCATCTTGGCCAGGACGTTGACATAGATCGGACTGGCGAAGTTGACGTAGACTGGTTTCACCGCCGCGTTGGACTTCACGAATACATACCGCGGTATCCCCCGTGCTGCAGCCCATTCGCGTGTCCGCACGAACTTCGCCGCCTCGTCTTTCTCGGTCGCGAAGTCCAGGTCAGCCGGGTCGAATCGCCAGCTCTCCCGGGCGACGACCAGGTGGTCAATCTTGACTCGCGGCATGTGTGGCTGGCCGGCAAAGAGGAGCTTGAACCGGTTCACGACCATGCTCCTGAGCGTTTCTGCGAAAATATCGAGGAACTCGAACATCTGGGCGCCAGGAAGCCGCACCATAACTGTGCCATTAGTCTCCACGAGCTCGACATCGCGGCTGAGGACGAGCCCGGGACGGTCGGCGGCCGCCGTGTGGTGGGTGCCCTCGACCAGGACGTCGCGCTCGCGGACCAGTGCGGGGTGAAAGCGCACCGTGAGCTCGGGCGGGCTCTCTCTCGGCAGCACCAAAAGCAGGCGGGGCTCGGGGAAGTCCTCGTTGACAGAGGAAATAAGGTCTGCCTGGTCGGGATGCTGGGTCACGAAGCAGTTGCTGCCCATGGTGTTGATCGCCATATGCACCTCGCCTAGCACGAGCGTGAAGTCGCCGTTGTGCAGGGCATTGAGGTCGGTGGCTGACGCCATCACGTCGGGGCAGAAGTAGCGGGCTTCGGCCCAGCCTGGCCCTGGTGCCGCGAAAGCTTCGTCCACCAGGGGCAGCAGATCGTCGTAGTGGTAGCACACCTCGCGCGGGCCGGCGGGAACGGGGATGATCGCGGCCCACTTCTCGGTAAGTTCTTGGTCGATCTGCCTCATTGACGCTTCGACCGACACGTACAGCGCACGCAGCGACGCGAACCAGATCGTGGGCATGTTGACCGGCCCGCCGCGCTCAGCGACCGCCCTCCTGTATACGTCGCGCAGGGTGTCGCGTGCCTGTTCGCCGAGTCGCCAGCAGTACCAGCGTGCTGCCCGGCTAAGCAACCTCAGCGGGCGCGCGGCCGCAACGAGGTCGTCACCGAGCACGATGTCGATGTCGCGTGAGCTGTCGTGGTACACCAGGGTCCGGCCACCGAAGGTGCGCCCCGCGTTACGGGTCGAGGCAGCACCCGTGATGCGCTCGAACAGTTCGTCCATTGACGTCAGGGCATCTGCGAGCGGGCCCGCGCTGGACCTGTCCCGCACCCGGTCACGTGCTGCCTCCAGCGAGTCCAGCCACTCCAGTGCCTGGTGACGCGCTTTCTCGGCGCCCACGCCGTTAAGGAAGCGACGTAGGTCCCGCTCAGGCCACGGGCTGACCGGCAGTTCCAGCTTCCAGGAGATCCAGTGCCGCCCTTGCAGCACCTGCAGGATCTCCAGGACCACCGGCAAGTCCAGGTTCATGCGGATTGCGATGTCGTGAGCTCGCGTCGTTCCGTCACATGAGCGCAGCACGCCCACATGCTCTGGGGAGAGCATGACCCGGCGGCCGCCGGGCTCTGCGAGTGCGTTGCCGTCGAGTTTGATGAATGACAGGCGGCGCGGCATAAGCCACTCGTCTATGTGGGGAATCCCCTCGATCGCCTCGGCGAGCCGGTCGATCGCCCAGGCCTCGAAGAAGACCTCGCTGCTGCGGAGCAATCGTTCCCCCGGTGCGAACCGCGTCCGCGCGCAGTCGCCCAGGCGGCCCCATCCCGACGGCCCGAAGAAGCCGATCGTGTCGTTCTTGACGCAGTACCGCTGCCAGTAGCTGGCGATCAATTCTTCCCGCTGCCGGTGCCTGAAGTTCCTCTTGTCCTTCGTCGGATCCCACCGCTGGAAAGGGCGGATCGCGCTGTCCACCAGCCGGTGGTTCTGCCACGTCACCGCCCGGAGGAAGTCGTCCTGCGAGGCAATCGACTGCAGTTCGACGGCCAGGTTGACGGTCGTCTCACGAAACTCCTCGCAGAACGCTCGCCACACCTCGGATCTCCGGTCGGCATTCGCCAGGGAGTCAGCTTTGTGCGCCAGCTTCTCGCTGGCCAGGCGCAGGACACCGCTGGCCGGAAACCCCGAGCCCCGCACGAGAACCTGTCGCCACCAGCGCCAGTCGTCCATATCTTCTGCCGGCATGTCACTCCCCACCCTCATCTCCGGCGACGTTGTTGCAGAGGTCCCCGTGGGCCGGGCTGGCCCGGATGGCGGCGCGCCAGGCGGCGCCGATCCCAGACCCCGGGTACCAGTGCTCCGCGGGTTGCTCCCGGAAGAATGAGAACTGCCGCCCGGACTGCTCGGCCCAGCGCATCAACGCGTCGGTGGCATGGGCGTTGTCCGAGAGCACGAGCGCGGTCGGCGTGAGACGAGGCCCGACGGCGGCCAGCTCGGCTGCCTCGTGCTCGAAGGTGTGCAAGCTGTCGTGCAGAAAGAAGTCCACACCGCGCCCGTCGCTCAGTGCGGCAATCGAGTCACCCACGATCCGGTCGGTGATCTTCGCGTAGGGCCCGGAGATCAGGTAGCCGCTGCGGGGATGGATGTCGATGGTGGTCAGCCGGCCATGGCCGTTGCGCAGCAGAGCCGCAGCCAGCACGACGGAGCCGTGGCCCTTGTCGGTGCCTGTCTCCACTACGTGATCCGGGCTCAGCACCCGCACCAGCGCGTACCAGCCCAGACGGCGACCGAGACGCACTTTCCTGTCGGCCAGGCCGCGACGATCGCTCGCTTCGATTCCGCGGCGGATGTGCTCACGCAGTTCGCGGTCGGACTGGGCCTCGACGATGACCGCGCGGATCTGCTGCACCGGTGCGCCAGTCAGGGTCGCCACCCACCACGCCAGATGCTCCAGGTTCCTCGGCGTCAGGTCGTAGGTGTAGTTGGTGTGCTCGCGCGAGCGCAGCAGCCAGGTCGCCGACTCGCGCAGCAAATGAGCGTCAAAGCGAGCCACCGCCGATAGCCGCTCAGGAAGCGCGGCGATCGGGGCCGCCCTGCTCGCGGCGACACGTCGCCGCACCTCTGGCCGCAACTCCCCGTCCCCTCTGGTGCATTCACTCCTCGGCGCTCTCCCGCCCAGCATTGGCTCCGGAATCCCGGTGACGCCGGGACGGGTTGCCCCGTATCCGATATCGGCGGGTGCCAGGTCAGCTTAACGGCCTCATGGTCAGATCAACCCACTGGCGAGTGGCTCACCGTCTCATCCCTCCAAAATGTCGTAGCCGGCATCGTCATGCTGGCAGCGGTG
Organism: uncultured Actinomycetes bacterium; assembly: GCA_963781085.1. GTDB lineage: Bacteria > Actinomycetota > Actinomycetes > Streptosporangiales > Streptosporangiaceae > RYN-230. Next base: position 335,271 of record CAWAES010000042.1, on the reverse strand, counting down.
ACTGGGTTTCCCCAGGAATACCGTTTCACTTGGAGTGTGCCCGGAACAATCGCTACCTAGAAATCTTCCGGGAGGGAGAGCGTGCCGCCATCATCGATGGCTTCAGCCATCCAGCCGCAGCCGCGCTCGCCCAGCTTGGGCACTGCGGAAGGCGCCTATGTACGTATCTGGAAGCCTGGCGCTGACCGGGTCCTCGCACTGATCCTGATCTTGCTAAGTGCTCCTGGTATGGCACTGCTCGCAGTTGTGATACGCATCACCCTGGGCCAGGGTGTGCTCTTCCGCCAGTCTCGGATAGGGCGGCATGGGCGCCCATTCAACGTTCTCAAGTTCCGGACGATGCTCCCTGAACGACGTCGTGCCCAGGTGCCGATCCCGTTTCCCGACCGCCGTTGTACGCACAAGGCAAAGAATGATCCCCGGCATACGAGCCTCGGGCGGTTCTTGCGGCGGTGGAGTCTGGACGAACTCCCGCAGCTTTTCAATGTCGTCCGGGGTCAGATGAGCCTGATCGGCCCCCGGCCGGAACTTCCGTCGGTAGTGGCCAGGTACGAGCCGTGGCAGCACGTACGACATAGCGTCAAGCCGGGGATGACGGGACTCTGGCAAGTGGTCGCGCGGGGGGATGACCCCATGGAGGACCGGATTGACCTGGACATTTACTACGCCCAGTCCCTCTGCCAGGCGCTCGATCTCAAGATCTTGATGGCCACCGCCAAGGCAGTGATCGTCAGGCGCGGCGAGTGACACGGCGAGCCTGGCTGACCATGTCTGGAGAATTCCGCTCATACGCAAGAAGATTAGGCCACCAAGAAGAGGGGCCACACAGGGGGAAACAATGCAACGAGTGCTCGTAACCGGGGCTGGTGGGTTTATCGGCCACCACCTCGTCACCCGCCTCAAGAAGGAAGGTTACTGGGTCCGGGGAACCGACATCACCACGCCGGAATTCGCCGAGTCCGACGCCGACGAGTTTGAGATACTCGACCTGCGGCGCTGGGACTCGTGCCTGCAAGCGACGCGGGGCATCGAGCAGGTCTATGCTTTGGCCGCCGACATGGGCGGAATGGGCTTCATCTCGGGCAACCACGCACGCATCTTGCACAACAACGCCCTCATCAACTTGCATACGCTCCACGCCGCTGTCCTGAATGGCGTGAGCCGTTATTTCTACAGCTCATCGGCCTGTGTCTACCCCGAATACCGCCAGCTCGACGAGGACGTCGTTCCGCTCCGGGAACAAGATGCCTTCCCCGCGGCACCCCAGGATGCGTACGGCTGGGAGAAGCTCGTCACGGAGTTGCTCTGTGGGTACTATGCGGCCGACCATGAGATCGAAACCAGGGTGCTGCGGTTCCACAACGTTTACGGGCCGCTCGGAACGTACGAAGGTGGCCGCGAGAAGGCGCCCGCGGCATTGTGCCGGAAGATCGCCCTGGCCGAAGACGGCGGCGAGATCGAAGTCTGGGGCGATGGAAAGCAGACACGCTCGTTCTGCTACGTTGACGATTGTGTCGAGGGCATCATGCGGACGATGCGGTCGTCGTGCCGGGACCCACTCAACATGGGTACGGACCACCTGGTCAGCATCGACGAACTAGCCCACATAATCCTTGAGCTTTCCGGCAAGCGGGGGGTCAGGATCCGGCACGTCCCGGGGCCTCAGGGCGTGCGCGGCCGTAACTCCGACAACTCCAAGATGGTGGCAACGCTCGGCTGGCAGCCCCAGACCAGCCTCCGGGATGGGCTGGCTGTCACCTACAGCTGGATCCGCGAACTGGTCAGCGGATGGTGAACGGCAGCCGCCGCGCACGGGCGCCCGAACTTGACGAGATCGCAGGCACCTGGGTCACACCACGGGTGGACGTCCTCGGGGTCGGCGTGAGCGCGATTGACATGCCCATGACGCTGCAGTTGATTGACCAGTGGATTTCGCACGGTGACCGGCGGTACATCTGCGTCACCGGCGTGCACGGCGTCATGGAGTCGCAGCGCGACCCGCGGCTGCGGAATGTGCACAACCGTTCTGGGCTCACCACTCCGGATGGAATGCCGTTGGTATGGGCGGGCTGGGCGGCCGGCGCTCGCCATATGGACCGTGTCTACGGTCCCGACCTCATGCTCGCCGCTTGTGAGCTGGCGAGAGCCCGCGGCTACTCGTCGTTTTTCTACGGTGGACGGCCGGGCGTGCCTGAGCGGCTCGTAGCGCGTCTGGAGGACGCGTACCCAGGCCTGAAAATCGCTGGCACGTACGCCCCACCGTTCCGCGAACTGTCGGTGGAGGAAGACGAGGACGTCGTGCGGCTCATCAGCGCAGCCCAGCCCGACCTGGTGTGGGTCGGGCTGGGAACCCCGAAGCAGGAACTATGGATGGCGGCACACGCGCACCAACTCGATACCGGCGTCCTGATCGGAGTCGGGGCGGCGTTCGACATCCACGCCGGGCTGACCCGTCAGGCGCCCCGCTGGGTCCAGCGTTCCGGCCTGGAATGGGCGTTCCGGCTGGCCCAGGAGCCGCGGCGGCTGTGGGGGCGCTATTTCTACAACAACCCCCGCTTCCTCGCCGGTATGGCCCGCAGGCCCCCATGCCTGGTTCCGGTGACTCCAGCGCCGGACGAGGCTCCCCGATGACCGCGGCTGACGTCCTCAGGGCCATCAGGGCCCGATGGCTGCTCTTCGCCGTATGCTGCGTCGTCCCGCTGGCGGTCGCCGTCGGGGTGGCCCTGACCTCGGCTCCGGTCTATACCAGTACAGCCGAGCTCTTCGTCGCCCCGGCGACTCCCGCCACGGGCACGAATACCTACCAGAACGCATTTTCGGCGGCCCAGCTCGCCGCGCAGCAGGCCCCGTCGTACGCATCGCTGGTGGACAGCCCGGCAGTCATGCGGGCGGTGATCGCCGACTTGCACCTGGCGATGACCCCATCCCAGCTGGGCGGCCAGGTCTCCGCCACCTCGCCGCTGAACAGCGTCCTCATCGAAATCACGGTGCGTGGCGGTTCAGCCGCTGCGGTAACGGCTATCGCCAACGACACAGCTGTGCGCCTCACCGCCCTGGCCGAGAGGGTCGCCGCCGTTGCCGTACGGGGTCACGGGACGGTGCGCCCGTCGGTCACGCTGAAATTGGTAAAGCCCGCGCTCCCGCCCAGCGCTCCGATCTCCCCGCATAAGACCGTCGATCTGGCCCTCGGCCTTGTGGTCGGGCTTGCTGTTGGGCTGACCGCGGTGATCCTGCGGGAGAAGACGGACCGGAGGGTGCGGACCGTCAGCCAGGCCACGTCGAGCACGGGGAGCAGCTTCGTCACAACCGTCGGAGACCGGGCAGGATGGGCGGGGTCGCTCATCCGCCGGGCCGGATTGCGCGTCCGCCCTGCGGACCCTGGCTCGTCGGTGGCCGAGTCTTTCCGTAGGCTCCGCCTCGGGCTGGCTCACGCCCTGACCGCCCATCATGCCCAGAGCCTCGCGGTAACCAGCTTGGCCCCGGGCGACTGTGGCCCTGCCGTCGCCATCAACCTTGCGCTTGCCCTGGCGGAAGCCGGTTCCTCGGTGCTACTGGTGGACGCCGACGCGCGCACTGGCCAGATGGCCAGTCACCTCGGCATGGGCGGCCCGCCCGGGCTCACCACCCTGATCAGCGATGAGACTCCACCAGAGTCGGCTTTCCAGCACTACCACGAAAACCTCCGCATCCTGCCAGTTGGCTCGCGAGCAGCGGACGCAGAACAGCCCTCGCCTGCTGAGTTGACTGAACTCCTGGACATGTGGCGGGGAACGTCCGACTACATCGTCGTTCACGCAGGCCCGATCCTCGCCCATGCCGTGGTGGCGGAGCTGAGCGCGGCGGCTCACACCGTTCTGATCGTGGCGCAACGCGACGAGGCCCGGCAGGAGGACCTGCGGCTCGCGACGGAGATGCTGCGTAACGCGAACGCGGACCTCCTCGGCGTCGTGCTGGGCCCGGCGCACCTTGCCGTCCGGCCGTCGGAGTACCGTACCGGCGGACCAGGCCCCGCGGCGGCGCTCGCAGCCGCGAGCAACGGCCGGGGGACAGCCGCGTCCGCGGACCTTGGACAGCCAGCGGCCAGTGGTGCACAGGGCAGTCCGGGCTCCCCGGGGCAGGGGTAGTGATGGCCAACGCCGCCCGGGAACGATTCCAGTCTGCGGATCGCCAGATCGGGCCGCTAACCGGGCCGCACAGCCCTGGTACTGCTCCCAGCCAGACGCCGCCGCGGCGCGTCGTGGCCATCCTGACCGCTCACGACCGGCGGGACATGACCCTGGCCTGCTTGCGCAGCTACTTCGCCCAGGATGCTCGGGCCACCGAGCTGCGAGCAGTGGTGGTGGACGACGGAAGCTCCGATGGAACCGGCGACGCAGTAGCTGCCTCCTTCCCCGCCGCGGAGGTCATCTCCGCCTCGGGTGATCTGTTCTGGGCGCGGGGCATGGCCACCGCCGAGGCATGCGCTGTGCGGTCAGACCCCGACTATCTGCTGTGGCTCAACGACGACGTGGGGCTGTATCCCGACGCGCTGCGGCGGCTGCTGCAGGTGGCTGAGACCTGCGCCTGGGGTCCGGTGCTTCTCGCCGGCTCGGTCTGCGATCCCGAAACCGGCGCGACGACCTACGGCGGGCAGCGGCACCGCGACTGGCATCCGCTGCGGTACGCGCTGGTAACCCCGCCCGACGTGCCGACCACGGTGGACACCGTGAACGGCAACGTTCTCCTGGTGCCGCGCGAGACCTACCGGCTGCTGGGACACATCGACGGAGGTTTCGCGCACTCGTACGCCGACATGGACTACGGCCTGCGGCTACGCCAGGCCGGAGGGGGAAATGTACTGATCCCCGGGCACGTCGGTACGTGCGCGGCCAATGAGACTGCGCGCGCGAACCTGGATCCGTCCCTGCCGTTGTCCGTGCGCTGGCGGTACTTCCGCAGCCCGAAGGGGACCCCGCTGCGCTCACAGGTCCGCTATCTGTGCCGGCACGGCGGCCCCTGCTGGCCCATCTTCCTGCTCCCGCCCTATGGCCGCCTGCTGGCCGGCCGCTGGTATCCGGGGGTCAGCCGGGCTGCCCCGGCCCGCGGCCCAGCTAGGTCGTCGCCGTGATCGGGCAGCTCCTGGGGAACCCGGAGACGGCCTTCTATGCGGTGTGCGCGCTACTCGTGCTCGCGGTCGCCGTGGTGGCGGTCGTGCTCAAGCCAGCCGTCGCCCTGTGGGCCCTGGCCGTCCTGTTTCTGACCGAGTTCGCGACCACGACCCCCCTGGACACGTCCTTGGTCAAAGCGGGGAGCACCCATATCTACCCGGCCGACGCGGTCGCCGTGGTCCTGCTGATCGTCACGGCGATCTACCTGATCCGCCAGCCGCCGCCAGCCCGGATCATGTTCCCGCTAGCCGTCGCCGGACTGATCTTCACGGTCAACCTGGCGCTCGGCGTCGCGACGTTCGGGCTGCATCAGGCGGTCAACGAGTCCAGGGAGTGGCTGTACCTCCTCACCACGACGGCGTTCGTGATCGCTACGGGGCCCTGGACTTCCCGGTTCTGGCGGCCGTGGCTCGTGTTTGCCCTCGGCGCGATCGCCCTGGCCTGGCTGGGGGTGGCGAGACATGGCCTGCACTCGGCCACATCCCCGATCGTCATCAACGGCCAGCTGGTTGACTCCCGGCCGCTTAACTCCGCAGGAGCAGCGGCACTCGCTTTCGCGCTGATCGTCCTGCTGGGATCGCGGACCATCAGCTCGCGGCGCAAGGTCATCTTCGGGACGGCCGCCATCTGCACCCTGATCGTGGTCCAGCAACGGACCGTCTGGGCCGTCCTGGCCGTGACCTTCCTCGTCTGGGCCGCAGCGAGCCTGCGGCGTCATGGCACGGCCCGGCACCGGCGCCTGGCCGCAACTGGCGTGGCGGTGCTCAGCACGGTGGCCGTGGCGCTGGCCGCCGGGGTGGCAACCGGCAACGTGCTCGATCGCAGCCTGGCCGAGACCACGTCCAAGCACAGCACCTTCACGTGGCGGGTGATCGGGTGGACCGACCTGCTGCACACCGACCACTCCGCCGCGGGGCTGCTGCTCGGCTTCCGGTTCGGGACGGGCTACCGCCGCATCATCGACGGGCATGTTGTCACCGCGAGCCCGCACAGCTTCTACGTCGCGACCATACTGAGGCTGGGGCTGATCGGCCTGGTCGCTCTCGCCTTCCTGTACTGGAACGTGTGGAAGTACCGCCACCAGGCGGCGGACGCGCTGGGTGTCACACCGCTGACCGTGGCGCTGCTGCTAATCGGGCTGCTGGTCTTTTCGCTCACTTACCAGCCCAGCTTCATCATGGCCGCGCAGGTCGCCGTCCTCCTCGTGTGGGACCCAGCTCGCGAGCCGCACCCCGCGGCCGACCCGGTGGCCGCGCCCGCGGCCCAGCTGCTGGGCGAACGCCCGTGACCTCCGTCGGCCGAATCATCATCGTGGGGCCGGCGTCGCCGGCGGCTCTCTCCTCCCACCTGAGCGGTGCAGACCGCCAGCGCGCCGCGGCCATCAAAGGCATGGGAGCAGGGCCGGTCAGAGCGCTCGTCAAGGCCCTGCTGGAGCGCGGGTTTGCCGTGGACCTCGTCACCTTGTCGCCTCAGGTCACTGATCTGCAGCACCTTTCCGGGCCCGCCCTGGACATACGGATAGGCCCGTACCGGAAGCGTGCGCGGTCCCGGGCCCGGGACTTCTTCGCGGCGGAAAGGCGCGCGGTCTCCGATTTGCTGGCCCGCGCGTCGGGTGACGTCGTCCATGCGCACTGGACGTACGAGTTCGCCCTGGCCTGCGAGCACGAGCGCCGCCCCGTTCTGGTAACGGCGCACGACGCCCCCCTGACGATGCTGCGCCTGCAGCGCGACGCTTACCGGCTGGCCCGCGCGATTCTCGCCTACCGGGCACGGCTGGGCATCCGGACGATGTCCGCTGTCTCCCCGTATCTCGCCCACCGCTGGCGCCGCGAGATGGCCTACCGGCGGCCCATCAAGGTAGTGCCGAACATTTCGGTTGACCTGCCCGTACTCGCTCCACGCACGACGAAGGCGCACCGCCTCGTGCTCGACGTCACTGAGGACGGTGATCGCAAGAATGTCGCCAGCCTGATCCGGGCCTTCAGCGAAGTGCGGCGGCTTCGCCCCGGCGCTGTCCTCCGCCTGGTCGGTCCCGGGCTCAGCCCGGCCGACCGGCTGGCGGGCTGGGCGAGGGCGAACGGACTCGATACTGCGGTCGAGTTCGTCGGGCCGGTCGTTCACTCCGCGATCCCGTACCACCTCGCCGAGGCAGACGTCTTTGCGCACACCGCGGTGGAGGAGGCACACCCAGTAAGCATGTGCGAGGCCATGCAGGCCGGGCTCCCCATACTCGGTGGCCGCCGTTCCGGGGGAGTTCCATGGACCCTCGACGAGGGCCGGTGCGGCCTTCTTGTGGACGTCCGCGATCCGGGAGCCATAGCCGAAGGGATTCTGCGGCTGTTCGCCGATCCAGGGCTCGCCATCCAGCTGGGCAAGACCGCCAGAAGCCGTGCGGTCACCACCTTCAGCGCGGACGAGGTCGTGCGCGGGTACCTGGACGGGTATGCCACAGCCATCCAGGAACAGGCACCAGCGAAAGTCCCCCGCCTTTCCGGCCAGCGGCGCACAGGGTAGCCCGTGGACGCTCCTGCCACGAAGCAAGCCAGGCGCGGGCTGGCTCGCCAACCCGGTCCGGTCCCCGTCCGGTCGCTGACCGCACGCGCCCTCAACGCGGTTGGCTGGAGTTACCTCGCTGGATTTATCTTCCTGGTCTCGCAAGTCGGGTACACCGCGATCACCGCGCGCCTGGTGAGCCCGTTGGCCTATGGCGGCTACGCCCTGGCCCTCACGGTGGTGCAACTGGCTTGCCTGGTGGGCATGGTCGGCATTGGCGACTCGGTCATGCGAGTTCCCGAACTCACCGACCGGGGCGCCCGGACCGCCCTGACACTGGGCCTCGGGTCCGGGGTGTTCTTGTCGGTCGCACTGATCGCGCTTTCGGCGCCGATCCAGTACTGGCTCCGGACCCCTGACACGGGACAGATGCTGCGGATCCTCGCCGTGCAGCCGCCTATGCTCGCTGCGGCCGCGGTCTCCTATGGACTGCTGCGGCGCGGGCAGCGCTACCAGGCCGCCTCGCTGATCGACCTCACGTCCTCCCTCATCGGCTTTGGTGTCGGGATAGCCACCATCTCGCGGTTGGGCGCCGTCGGGCTGGCGGTGGGGCAGGTGGCTAACGCGGCGGTCGCCATGCTGGTGGGCCTGGCCTGGGCGCGCGCTTCGCTGCGGCCGGCCTACGACCGGGCCATGGCGCGGGAGTTCATCGCCTTCTCCGCCCAGGTAGCCAGCCAGAACCTGGGACACTACGCGATCGGCAACCTGCCGCTCTGGTCTGTCGCCCGGCTGGCCGGCGGAGCGGCCACGGGGCTGTTTGCCCGTGGCTACGCTCTCGTGGCGCTCCCCGCCGACCAGTTCTGCTTCGGGCTGATGCGGGCGGCCTACCCGCTGTACCGGGAAGTGAGCGGCAGCCGTGACCGGACCCGGCGGGCGCTGACCGAAGCGCTCGTGGTCACCAGCGGTGCCAGCGCGGTCGTCTTCGGGACGTTCGCAGTGTTCGTGCAGCCGGCGGCGCTCATCCTGCTCGGCGCGCGGTGGCACGCCGCAGCGGCAATAGCTCCCATGCTGTGCGCGTTCGCGGCCGTCAACACCGTGTACTCAGTACTGGCGTCAGCGGCGGAGGCCATGCGCTGGATGCGGATGATCTGGACCACCCAGGTCGCCTTCCTCGCGGCCATGGCCCTATCGCTGTACCTGGCGTCGGGAGAGCTCGAGGCGACCGCGGTGGCCATGGTTATCGCGACCGCGATCGCGCATGTGTTCATGCTGCTCTGGGTCGCGCGGGACGGCCTGCTGCGCACGGCGGAAGTCTTGCGCGCCTACGCGGTGCATACCGTGGTCTTCGTCGTTGTCGCCGTCATACCACCGCTTGTCTCCCAAGCGGCCGGGCACTCGCTGATAGCCACGCTTGCGGTGCGCACGGCCGTCCTGGCCGTGCTCGCGCTCCTGCTGTGGCTGCTTCGCCACCGGATTCCCGGGCTCCGGCTCGGACTGGTGCGGCTGAACGACCTCCGGTCCCAGCGCCTCTCCCGCCATCGCCAGCCAGCGGGCCAAGACGGACCGGACCAGGATCAAGCACGACCACCTCACGGATAGGAGCGCCCGCCAGGCGATGAAGGTACTTATCTGCCACAACCGCTACCGCTCGAACTCCCCTTCCGGTGAGAACCGAGTGGTTGACAGTGAGATCGCCCTCTTGCGGTGCGCTGGGGTCGAGGTTGTCCAAATGATTGAGGATAGCGACTCAATAGCCTCTGGTGGCCTCATCGCCATGGGCAACGCAGCGCTCGGCCCGGTCTACTCCCCGAAGGGTGTGCGGCGATTCAAGGCTTTGCTGCGGGAGGAGCGTCCAGATATCGTTCACCTGCACAACGTCTTCCCCCTGGTCAGTCCGGCAGTGGTCAGGGTGGCGAAATCAGCCGGCGTTCCTATCGTGCAAACGATCCATAACTATCGGCACACCTGCGTCAACGGATTGCACTTCCGTGACGGCCATCTGTGCGACGACTGCATTGGGCACCGAGTGGCATATCCGGCTGTACTCCGTGGGTGCTACCGGGGGTCGCGGCCACAGTCTGTGGCCATGGCGCTCGGCCAGGCCGCACATCGTGGAACGTGGGGCATGGTAGACAAACTGGTCGCACTGACACCTCTTATGGCCCGGCGTCTGCTCGCTGCTGGCTTCGAAGCAAAGCAGATAGCGGTGCGCCCGTCCTGGACGGCCGATCCTGGGGAGGAGCCAGCAGGCCCCGGAGCGGACTTCCTTTATCTGGGGCGCCTGGAGGAGGCCAAAGGCATTAACCTCCTCCTCGAGGCATGGCGCCTGAGGAAGGCCGGGAGCAGCCGGAGATTGCGCATCGCTGGCACCGGGCCGTTGGAGGAGCACATTCACTCAACGGGCCTGCTCGAAGACAACGTGGATTATCTGGGCCATCTCGATCGCAGTGAAGTAGCAGCTGCGATTCAGGATTGCGGTGTGGTGGTTATCCCCTCGTTGTGGTATGAGGGACTGCCGCTTACCTTTGTCGAGGCCTTGGCCCATGGCCGCCCCGCAATCGTGAATCACGGCACTAGTACCGCATCCATGGTGACGGACGAGCTCGCCTGGTCAGTGCCTCCCACAGTCAACTCATGGCGGGAGACGATCGACATGATCACGCAGGATGACATTGAGGCGCGTGGAATGGCAGCGCGAAAGTTTTATTCGGAGACCTGCTCACCGCCAGCCGCACTAAGATCGCTGCTTCAGATTTACGAGGAGCTTCTGCGGAGGAGCGCGTGAGCCCTCCGCGAACTGTTGCCTTCGTCCAGGAATGGCTGCCACGCTACCGGCTGCCCTTCTTCGACCTGCTCCGCGATCTCCTCAGCGCCCAGCGAATCGAACTCCGCCTCTACTATGGGCAGCCTGCGGGCGCCGTGGCGAAGCGATCCGACGCAGCCGGGCTCCCCTGGGCGCACCAGGTCGTCAACGCCCACCTGGGACCCCTCGTATGGCAGCCCGTGTGCCGGCCAGCCCGGCGAGCCGACCTGGTGATCGTGGAGCAGGCGAACCGCCTCGCCCTGAACTACCTGCTGCTAGCGGCCCGGTCAGCCAGTGGACCTCGCGTAGCGTTCTTCGGTCATGGGGCCAACCTGCAACGCAATCCGGCGAGCCTCCGTGAGCGCTGGAAACGTATGTCGGTGCGGACCCCCGACTGGTGGTTCGCTTACACGGATGGGGTGGCGAGCCGCGTTGTGTCCGCTGGGTACCCAGCCCACCGCATAACGGTGGTGCAAAACGCAGTTGACACAACCGGGCTGGCCGAAGTAGACGTTCCGAAGCGGACCGGCCGCTGCATCTATGTTGGCAGCCTGTACGAATCCAAACGGCTTCCCTTCCTGCTGGAAGCGGCCGACAGCATTGCCGTAGACGTTCCTCATTTCGAGCTCATGGTGGTGGGGGATGGCCCGTTGCGCTCATGGCTCCAGAGCGAGGCCGAGATCCGGCCGTGGCTCCACCAGGAAGGGGCCAGCCATGGTGCGGAGCGCGACAGGTTGTTCGCATCCAGCGAGCTGACACTCGTCCCCGGATCAGTGGGACTCGTTGTCGTCGATAGTTTCGCCGCGCGAGCGCCACTTGTGACAGTTAACGACGCATCACATGGTCCAGAGATCGAGTATCTGCAGGAGGGAGTCAATGGACGGGTGATCGAGCGTGAATCAGTCAAGAACTATGCCAGCGCAGTAACTCAGCTTCTCGTCGACCGAGCGCTCCGCGAGAGACTCGCGGAAGGTTGCGCGAGGAGCTCTAAGAAATACACGGTGGAGGCGATGGCCGCTAACTTCGCGTCGGGAATTGTTGCTGCTCTAGACATGCCGCCTCGATCACGCTGCTCAACGCTGGGGCACGTCGAGCCAGGGCCGGGTCACGGCGACGGCCTCTAGAGCAGAGTGGACGCCGAGCTTCGCCATCAGGCTCTGCATGTGAGTCCGGACCGTATTGACGGAGAGATGCAACCGCTCGGCCACCTCCTTGCGGTCGGCGCCCTGGGCCACTTGGAGCAATACGTCCCGTTCGCGGCGGGTAAGGGCCGCGAGAGGGTCTTCTTCGCGCACCTTGTCCAGCTCGTCTAGCAGCAGCCGGAACACGTGCCCCAGTTCGGAAGGCGGAATCCAGGTCTCGCCACGTGTGACCCTGCCGATCACATGCAGCAGATGTTCCCCTGACTCGTCCTTGCGCACCCACGCGACGGCACCGGCACGGATAGCGGCCAGAATCCGCCCGGCTTCTGCCGAGGCGCTCAGCATGATGACGCGCGGCGGGTGGTCGCGGCAGGTAGCTTCCGCGCACAGGGGCAGGGTGACATGGTCCGGCATGTCACCATCAACGAGCACGATGTCAACGCGGCTTCTGGCCACCATGCATTGAGCCGACTGTGCCGAGTAGACCGCTGTCGCGCTCGCCACATCGGCCACTGTTCCCAGCCATACCGCAACAGCATCGGCAAAGGTGCGCTGCCGGTCGATGACAAGCACGTCGACCGGTGCCGGGCCTGACTGCCTCCATCTCGCCACGATGTCGCTCTCCTACGCCGGCACGTCGATGCCATCCGGGGGGATGACCACGTCATTGGGCCCGGGTGAGGAAGGCGATCCCTCAGCCGGCCTCAGCAGGCTGAGCAGCCCTTCCCGGCCCACGAGCGCAGCAGCCTGCAACCGGGTGTGCACACCGAGTTTGGTGAGCATGTTTCGTGCGTACATACTGGCCGTTCCAGTGGTGATGCTCATGGCCCGGGCCATCTGCTTGGTGCTCTCTCCGGCGACGATTCGGGCCAGGATCTCCTTCTCCCTCGGCGTGAGCCTGTCCACGGGGCGGATGAATCGCTGCCCCCGGGAGCTGGAAGCCACACCGCGGTGAAGCCCGGCATCGAACACTGCTCCGCCTGTGGCTATGACGTCTAATGCGTCCGCGATCTGATCGACGCTCTGGTCCTTGGGAAGGAGCCCGGCGATGCCGATGTCCATCGCTTCCGACAGCATCTGCGGGTCACTAATCCCGGAGAGTACGAGCACTTTCGTACCGGGATGGTGCCGGGCGATCTCCCGGGCCGCGTCGAGTCCGTCTTCCGCATCAGGAAAGCACAGGTCGAGCAGGCAGATGTCGGGATGGTGGGCAGCGACCGCGGCAACGCCAGCGGCAGCCGTCGTGGTGACCGCGAGGACCTGGTGATCGCGCTCCGCAAGGGCGGTGGCCAGCGCTTCGCACAGGAGCCTCTGATCGTCACAGAGAACCAGTCTCATGTATCTCTCCCCCGCGGGCTCAGGCCGCCGCGAGGGGGAGCCAGAGACTGGCCCGCACCCCGCCGAGCGGGCCACGCCCGTAGCTGATTTTGCCCCTGCAGGTGGCCAGGCTCCGGGCTATGCTGCGCCAGCCGAGCCCCATTCCCCCCGGAATCTCCCCGAAGCCGGGACCTGTGTCCTCGACGACCAGCTGGGCTAGGCCCAGGTCATGGCTGATCTCGATCGTCACCGTGCCAGCCGGGCCTGCGGCCCGGGTGGCGTTGCTCAGCAGGTTGGAAATGATGCCGCGCACGTTGACCTGGTTCACGCAGACCAGGACGGGTTCAGCGTGCGGCTCAACTTCAAGCGTGCCTTCGTAGGTAACACGCTCAGCGGCGGCGGCCTCGTCGGCCAGCGATCCGAGGTCGGTCAGGCGAGCCCTCGCCTCGGCGGGCCCATCGGCGTGCAGCCTCTGCCCTATTACGTCCGCGAGTGTTTGCGCCTGCGTGATGATCTGTTCGAGATATGAGTGCGTGACGCCCGGCAGCCCTGGATCGCCCAGGGCCGCGGCTGCGAGGGCCTGGACCGCCGCGACCGGCTGCCGGATGTCGTGACAGATCTCCCGGAGACGTTGAAGGCCCTCGTCCACACCCTCGGCTGGAGGCGGGCCGGCGGGTCCCGCAGGCCGCAGCAGCGGGCCGGAGCCCGGTTGTCCCTGCTCAGCGCCTACGGCAAGATGACCTGACCCGCTGCCCGGGCCGGCCGACTCAACGCGCCATTGATCCGCGCCACAATATTCCGCGATTCCCGCAACGGGTCCCGCGAGGCCTCCACCTTCGAGATGGTTCATCGATCTCCCCTTCTCTGAACCAGCTCGCCCTGCGCCACCTTACAGATACAGAAAGGGACCAGAATCCGCTTTACGGACTATTTTGGCTACCCCATTTGGGTGGCTGACGTGGACGACCTACTCCATCAGGCAGCGCAGTCAGCGCCCGGGCCTGGCCCGCGAGCTACCATCTCCGCCGCGGCCAAAGCGCCGGAAGGGGGTCCCTTAACCTGCGATAACGAGCTTCGCGACGGCAACGCCAGATGCTGGCCTGCCAGGGTCCGGGCCGCTGCCCGGCTGGTCAGGCCGAGCCGCAACCAGACTAGGCCAGCCGCGGCCGACTTCCATGTGGAAGACCCGGCGGTCGCCCGCTGCCGTCCGGGCTGCTGCATCTCGTGATCCGGGGCCGGTGCGGCTGAACCTGCCTGTCTGCGCTGCTGCGCGCGATGGTCAGTGCGTGGTGCTGGCGGCGGACCTGGCGGACAAGGCCGCCGGGCGTGGCGGGATCAGCCTCGATGGACTGGACGCTGCGCTCGACAGCAGAAACCCTGTCATGAGCCTGACCGTCGTCTTCCGGCAGACGGCGCTTCTCCATCTGCGCGCCGAGCATCACGCCGTCCGCTGTCATACCTTGCTCGGCGAATTCGCCGCTGCGGCCGGGCAGTGATCCCTCAGTGTCACGCCACGCGCAAATCCTGGCTAATAGGCAGCGTAAAGGATTAGGGCCCCCGTTCTCCCGGGCCAGAACGATCAGGAGCGGATAAAGGCCAGCAAGTCGGGGTTGAGCACGTCGGCGTGCGTGGTCAGCATCCCATGGGGGAAGCCAGGGTAGGTCTTCAGCGTGCCGTTCTGCACGAGTTTGACGGCGCGGGGACCCGAGGTGTCGTGGGGGACGACCTGGTCGCCGTCACCGTTCATGGCCAGGACCGGCACGGCGATCTTCTTCAGGTCCTCGCTGTAGTCCTGGCGGATGAACTCCGAGACACACTCGTACTGTCCCTGGGCGCCGCCCATCATGCCCTGACGCCACCAGTTCGCGATGACCGGCTCCGACGCCGTCACGCCCGGCTGGTCGAAGTTGTAGAACGGCCCGGACGCGACGGCCTGGTAGAACTCCGAGCGGTTCGCCGCCAGCGCCGCTTGGAAGCCTTCGAAGGCTGCCTGAGGCACGCCGGCCGGATTGGCGTCGGTCAGCAGGACCGACGGGGTCACCGCGCTGACCAGCACTACCTTCGCCACGCGGGACTCGCCATGGCGGCCGAGGTAGCGCGCCACCTCGCCGCCGCCGGCGGAGTGCCCGATGTGGATAGCGTCGTGCAGGTCGAGGTGCTGCGTCAGGTCGGCCAGGTCGTCGGCGTAGTGGTCCATGTCGTTGCCCTCGCTGACCTGCGCGGAGCGGCCGTGCCCGCGCCGGTCATGGGCGATCACGCGGTAGCCGTGGTGCAGGAAGAACATCATCTGGGCGTCCCAGTCGTCGGACGACAGGGGCCACCCGTGACTGAAAACGATCGGCTGACCGGAGCCCCAGTCCTTGAAGAAGATCTGGGTTCCGTCTCTGGTCGTGAACTCGGCCATGGCTTGCCTCTCGGCTCTTCTAGGCAGTGGCTCTTCTGACTGGAGTCCGACTCTAACAGTCAGGGATTTAACCTGACAAGCAAAGTATGACTCGACTGACTAGGATGGTGCTATGGACATACCAGCTGATCGGCCACGGCGCGAGGAGTATGCCGACCAGACCCGCGCCGCGGTGATTGCCGCGGCGCGCCAGCTGTTCGCCGAGAACGGCTTCTTCCAGACGAAGGTCGAGCAGATTGCCAAGCTGAGCCGGGTGTCTCCGGCGACGGTGTACGCGCAGTGCGGCGGCAAGCAAGGCTTGCTGCGATTGCTGATGGACAGCTGGACGCAATCTCAGGTAGTCGCCGAGTCTTACCAGGAGTCACTCGCCGCCGCCGACGCTGTCCAGATAATGCAGACTCTGAGCGCCGCCTACCTCCAGATCACCAAGCAGTGGGGCGACGTCATCCGGGTAGTGATCGAAGTCGCGCCGCACGACGGCGAGTCCGCCGCGGTGCTCGCCACCGCGCAAAAGCGGCACAACCACAATCTCACCGAGATCTGCCGTCATCTCGAGGGCATCGGCGCCCTGCGCGACGGCGTTGACGCACGGCTGGCCACCCAGACCATCACCTACTTCTACGGCATCGACGGCCTGCTCCGAACCCGCGACGTGTTCGGCTGGTCGCTGGAGCGTTCGAACCAGTGGCTGCTGGCCCATGCCTCCGCCGCGGTCCTGCGGTCACCGTCAGGCCTCTGAGCCCGGACCGACCGGCAATGAGCCCTGCCGTCAACCGGGCCTTGACAGTGACGGGCGACCCAACAGACCTGGCGCTCCGCTTCCAAGCTTTCTAGGGCTAGGCGAGCATGGCGATGGCCTTGTGTACCGACGCGATCGCGCTGGCGCCCTCGCCGGTAGCCGCGGCGACCCGCTTCATCGAGCCGGAGCGGACGTCGCCGACCGCGAACACGCCGGGAACGTTGGTCTCGAACGGAAGCGGCTTCCGCCCCACGTCAGCCCAGGCCGACCCGAGGTCATCGTCGGTCAGCTGGACGTCGGTCCGGATGAAGCCGTCATCTTCGGTCGCTATTCCGGTCAGCCAACTGGTGGCGGGCTCGGCGCCGATGAAGCAAAACAAACCAGAGCACGGCTCGGCCTGGGTGGTGTCCGCCGTCCGGTCAGTGATGCTGACCTCCTCGAGGAAGTCGCCGCCATCCAGCCGGGTGACCTCGCTCCGGCAAAGCACCGTAACCCGCGGATGTACCAGCAGCCGGTCGACGAGATAGGCAGACATTTCGGTGGCGATGTCCGGGCCGCGGACGACCAGCGAGACCTCACTCCCTCGCCCGGCCAGATAGAGTGCGGCCTGACCGGCCGAGTTCGCGCCGCCGACCACCGTGACCGGGCTGCCGGCACACCCCCGGGCCTCTAGTTCGGTGGCCGCGTAGTAGATACCGGCGCCCTCGAAATCAGGCCAGCGCTCCAGCGGCAGCGCGCGGTAGCGGGCGCCGGTCGCGATGACGACGGCCCTGCTGTCTATGACTTCCGCGTCCGGCAGGTGCAGGCGGAGCAGGTTGCCGTTGCGATCGGTGTCGAGCTCGACCGCCTCGCAGGGGCTGGCTAGCTGGGCACCGAACTTCAGCGCCTGGAGCACGGCCCGGCCGGTCAGATCGGCACCGGAAAGGCCGAACGGGAAGCCAAAGTAGTTCTCGATCCGGGAGCTGGCCGCGGCCTGCCCGCCAGTGTCGACCGCGTCCAGCAGCATGGTGTCCAGACCCTCGGACGCCCCGTAGACCGCGGCCGCCAGCCCGGCTGGGCCGGCGCCGACGATCGTGACGTCAACGGGCTTGGTGGAGGAGCGACGGTAGCTGAGGCCCAGCTTCTCGGCCAGCCTGCCCGGCGTGGCCCGTTTCAGCGTGGTGCTGGGCATGACGACGGCGGGCAGGTCGTCTGCGGTCAGGCCGGAGGACTCCATCATCGCCCGGCCAGCCGGGCTGTCGGCGTCGAACCAAAGGTGGATCAGACGTTGCCGGGCGGCGTAGGTCCGCAGCGCCAGCGCCGGCGCCGACCTGGCGCCGCCGACGATCTCCACCGTCCGCGCGGCGGTGCTGCGCCTCAGCAGCTCCCGGCGGGCGATCAGCGCCTTGAACACGATGTCGGACAGCTCGGCGTCGTTCGCCATGAGCTGCCGCAGGCGCTCCGGCGACACCCGGTAGACCGTCCCGGCCTCCCGCACCCGGCACAAGAGGTAGACATTCTGCCCGGTCAGCAGGTTCAGCTCGCCGACAAAGCCGCCCGCATCCACAACAGTGACGGTCTCGGCGGGCACGTCGGTCGTCTCCGTCCGCACAACCTCCGCCGAACCCCGGTCGACCACGATCAGATCGACATCTTCGTCGCCGGGCCGGAACAGCACATCCCCCGGGTGAGTCTCCTGCGACGTGCCGTAGGTCAAGAGCCGGGCGAACAGCTCGTCGCCCAGGCGCGGCGACGCGGCGCCGGCCGGGACGAGCGGTTTGTCCCGCCGCCCGGATGCGTGCCTGGCTCGCAGCCGATCCAGATCCTGCGGTGTGGCCCCGGCCACCGGCCCGGCCAGGCCATGTTGACTGAACATGGAGCCACGCGCGGCCCCAGGCGCGGCATCGGCACGCGACAGTTCGTCCATCGCTGACACGTTTCCAGCTCTCCCGTCATCTGGTCAAACGATGTTCCCCGGGGTTTCAGCCCGCCCGCCGAGAAATCCCGTTGCGAGTGGCCGCCGCCGGATGTCTGATTGACCGGCCACCAATCATGGGAGGGATCATGACGGGCACGTCGCTGCCTGCCCCCACGCTGCACACCGCCCGCCTCCGACTGCGTCCCTTCGAGGACGCGGATGCGGACGACCTCTTCGCGCTGCACAGCAGCGCCCGCGTGCTGCGCTACTGGGACGCGCCGCCGTGGACCGAACGCGTGCGCGCCGAGCGGTTCATCACGGCTGGCCGGCAGATGGCCCAGGAGGGCACCGGGGCGCGGCTGGCCGTGGATCGTGTCACCGACGGGGCGTTCATCGGCTGGTGCAGCCTGAACCGGTGGAATCGCGACTACCGCAGCGCGTCGCTGGGTTACTGCTTCGGCGACGCAGCGTGGGGCCACGGCTACGCGACGGAGGCCGCGCGCGTCTTGCTGCGATGGGCATTCGGCACGCTGGACCTCAATCGCGTCCAGGCTGAGACCGACACCCGCAACGTGGCGTCTGCCCGCGTGCTGGAAAAGCTCGGCTTCGTGCGTGAAGGGACGTTGCGGGAAGACTGCGTCGTGAACGGCGAGGTATCTGACTCGTGGGTCTACGGGCTGATCAGGCGGGAGTGGCGGCCGTCGTCCGAACCGGTTCCCGCCCGCTGCTGATGGCGTGCGTTTGCGGAGGTCCCGTAACGAGAGGTACTGAGGACGCCTACCGTGGCGGATGCACGGCCGGTACGGCGACGGGAGGACGGGCTCATGTCATATGTACGGCGCTTCGACCACGTCGGCCTCACGGTCGCAGATCTCGACCTCGTGACCGCCTTCTTCGTGGCGCTGGGCCTGGAGGTCGAGGGCAGGACGTTCGTCGAGGGGGAGTTCCTGGACACGGTCTGCGGCATTCCCGGCTCCCGCACCGAGATCGTCATGCTGAAGCCGCCCGGCGATGGCACCCGCCTGGAGCTCTCGAACTTCGTGCGACCCGACTCCGTGCCGGGCTCACCGGCCGCCATGGCCAACGAGCTGGGACTGCGCAACGTGTCCTTCGAGGTCGGCGACCTGCAGGCGGCTGTCGATTGGGCAGCTACCCAGGGCTATGGGCTGGTCGGTGGCATCGGCGAGTACGAAGGAGCCTGGCGGATGGCTTACGTCCGGGGGCCGGAAGGGATCGTCGTCTCGCTGGCCGAGCGCATCGGCTGAGCCTCGCCACGCCCGCATCCGCCACGATGACACTGGCCCTAGGGCCTGCCACCGGTGCCGGTAACTGCGTTGCCGCGCCGTACGCGTGGCGTCTCGTGGTCACTTCCGCGCAGCCGTTTTCCCCTGCTTCGCCCGTCCGGCCCGCCGCCGGGCAGGGCCCGGACCCGGGCCTGCAAATCGCGGCTGGCGATGCCATCAGCGGCGCTGCGCGCTAGCGGGACCTTGGCCTGGTCGCCGGACTCGGCCTGGTACACCAGCGCCCAGGCCAGGAACTCCGGCAGGTCGCTGCGCGCCGCGTGCTCGTACAGACGGGCCGCAGCCGGTGCGACCAGGCCACGGTCCTGGCGGGCAGCGGTCTCTAGCTGGGCCAGGCCGACGTAGGCGGACACCCACACGTACCGGTCTGGCACCCGGTCACAGCGCCGCCGGGCGTCGGCGAGCCAGGCCTGCGCGGCGTTCAGGTCACCCGCATGCAGCGCCAGCAGCCCGAGCGCCCGGGCGGCCATCCCCTCCCAGCAGGGATCGCCCAGCTCGCAGGCCAGCGCGAACGCATGTTCGGCCTCCTCGCTGGCCTCGTCCCAGCGGCCGGCCTGGGCCAGGCACTGGGCATGCAGCACCTGGGGCCACGGCAGGAACGCATTCCACCGCTCGCGGCGCGCCACCACCATGCTGTGCTCGGCGGCCTGCTGGGCCAGCGGTAGCTGCCCGGCGAGCAACAGCGAGCGGGCCAGGACCCCTTGTGACCATGCTTCCTGGCGGGCTGTTTGGGCCTGGCGGGCCGCGGCGGCTGACTCCGTCAGCAATTCCGCCGCCTCCAGGTGGCGCCCGCGGTCAGCCTGGTTCATTCCCCGGATGGCGAGGATCCCGGCCAGCAGGGCAGGATCACCACCAGCGTGCTCCCCGGCCTCGCGTAGCGCGCGGTCGGCGGAGGCGTGCCGGCCCGCCTGCACGTCCGCGAACGCCAGCTCGCGCAGGATGTCGGCGGCCAGAGCGGGCCGGTCTGCGGCGCGGGCGGCCAGCAGCGCGCGGTGCAGCACCACCGCTCCCTCTCCATCAGATCCCCGCACCGCGTGGATCAGGGCGCTGCCCAGGGCACGCTGCACCTCGGCCTGGGTAGCCGGGTCGCTGGCCCGCCGGGCCTCCTGAACCGCGCGGCGCAGCGTCTCGACCCCGGCGTTGACTGCGCCCGCGTCCAGGGCAGCTGTTCCCGCCCGCAACAGCGACACGGCGATCACCCCGGCCCGCAGCCGCGGGCGCGGCGCCAGCTCAGGATCGCGGGCAGCGGACCGCAGCGCCGGTGACGGGACAAGCCCCTCGCGGGCGAACAGCGCCTCACACGACGCCAGATGCGCCGATGCCAGCCCGCCGCGCCCGGCTGCGACCAGGACTCTCAGGAAAAGCTCCTGTGCGCCCTCGTCCAGTGGGTCCAGCCCGGCGGCGCGCCCCGCCGGGGCCATCGCAGCACCGGCCTGGCCGGCGGCCAGCAGGCTCAGTGCCCGCCGGCGGAGCTCTTGCCTGCCCCGGGCTGCGCAGTCCAGACGGGCCAGCAGCAGCCAGGTGTCGAACCCCGGGCAGTTCCGCAGTTCGACTCCCTCCAGCAGGTCAGCGCCTATGTCCCCGACGGGCAGGGAACCATCCTCAAGCGCCCGCACATCCACCCAGAGCTCGCCTGGCGCCAGGCTCAGGGGGTCGCCGCACAGCAGCGAGGGCAGGCCCGAACTACGCCGCAAATCCGCCAGTGCCCAGCGGAGCGCACCCAGCGGGTCATCTGCCTCGCCGAACAGTTCGCCCGCCAGCTCCCGCCGTCCGACGGGACGTCCGGCCACCGCTACCCGGGCCAGCACCGCCCACGACTTCAGGCCGCGCGGAGGCGAGCACGGTTGCCCCTCGTCCTCAATGCGAGGAGGCCCGAGCAACCGTACCTGCCGTGTCACCGCCGGTCAACCTCAGCCCGGGACCGTCGCCGGGGCCTGGCCGCGCAGAGCCTGGACATCCGCGGTCGTGAGACCGTTCCCGCCGATGCCCCAGTCCCCACTCTTGACCTCCTCGACGATCACCCACGTGACCGGACGGAGGTTCTCGCCTTCGATCTCCACCATAGTCTCGGTGAGCTGGTGGATCATCTCGCGCTTCTGCTCCGAGGTGAAGACCCCCTCGATCAGGCGCACGTTGACAAGTGGCATGGCCTACTCCTTCTGTTTGACCTTCGCTTAGATCGACCATGTGCTCTGGCCGTGTGACCCAGCGTGTGACGGCACGGAGGAGTCACGCCGCTCTTACCCGGGCAGGAAGGCGAACATGACACAGCCAGCAGGTCCAGACTCCGCTGACTGGCAGCGCCGCTGGACGATCGACGCCGGAAGTGTGACGCTGCAGCCGGTCACGCGCCGCATCGCACAGGCCGTACTGGATGGCGGACCGATCACCGGCACGTTTGAGGAAGGGGCCTGGCACGACAGAATTCCTGGAGCCATGAGCGTCGCCATCCGTGACATCGACTCCGGCGTGGCCGCTGTCCTGCCTACCGTGTGGCTCGTGGTCCGCCGCGCTGATGGTCAGATCCTCGGCGATCTGGGGACCCACGGACCGCCCGACAGCGAGGGCAGCGTCGAGATCGGCTACGCTCTCGCCCCGTCCGCGCGAGGGCAGGGCATCGGGACCGCCGCCGTGGCCGCCCTCGTCAGCCGGCTGGCGGCCATGCCGGGGATCTGCCGCCTAACGGCTGTCACGGGTGCCGGGAACATGGCTTCCCTGCGCCTGCTCGAACGCCTGGGATTCCACCTCACGGGTCCGGTTCCGGGCACAGACGATGTGCGCTACACCCTGAGCCTCAGCTAGCTGGGCCGTTCCCGTGTCCGGGGGTCCCGGCGTTTCCGCTGAAGATCCTGCCGGGGTCCATGTCCCGGTGGCTGGCGGGGGCGGGCGCCCCATCCTGATCGCCGCCGTGAACCGATCCCTTTGCCGGTACTCATCACAGCACGATAAATGTGGCCGGAGGTGGCTGTGCTGATGCCAGCTACCGTTTTAGCTGTGCTGAGCTGCCTTTGTGCCTGGACAACTTTGCTATCGCATTCGCCGTCCTCGGGGAGATTCGGCTGACGCGCCTGCAGTTGCTGCGGGTCACAGCGGTGTTCATCACTTTCGAAGCCGTAATGCCGCTGATCGGGTTGGCGGTGGGGACGCCGCTGATTCACCTGATCGCCGACCCTCACCATATCGCCATCGACCCTTACCAGCTCGGTAGCCCTACTGAGCTCAAGGAACTTCAGCTGGCCTACCGGTCCCACCTGGCCGACGTGATCGACCTGACCTTCGTCGGACGGTATGTCGTCCCGCTCGTCGTGCCGGTGATCGTCGGCGCCATTGGCATCCTGATGCTGGACGAGGCCTTCAACGACGACGATGACGACGACGAGGCGGAGAAGGCGAGGGCGCTGGTGGCAGCGCGCGGTCGCGCCATCATCGGGCTCGGCATCAGCATCAGCGTGGATGAGCTGATCGTGGGCTTCACGATCGGCTACAGCCAGTACTTCACCACGCTCGAGGCCATCACCGCCATCGTCGTCCAGTCGTTCCTGGCCCTCATGGCCGGCCTGTACTTCGGCCGGAAGGTGCGTGATGGAAAGATCCGGATCAGCGTGGAACGCGTCTCCACTGGCACCAAACTGATTGCGGGCGGCATCCTTGTCACGCTGTCGGCCGTCCTCCTGGTCGGTCCGCCGCTCGCTACCCACGCCGTCCCGCACTTCATCCACTCCTACTTCCCCCACCGGGTCATCCCCTCGCCAGCGCCCTCGGCGGTGACTATCAAACTGCCGGGAGCCGGCGGATAAGACGCCGTCGGCCACGCGACTGGAGCCGGCCGGCCGTCTGGTGCCTCACCTATGTCACGTGCTTCAGCCGGCCGCATACTGAGGGCGCCCGGCCGGCCGGTAGACCTGGATCGTTACGCCCTTCGAGTCGGCTCGCGACTCGACCAGGTCAAGTGCCATGTCCGGGCCTGCGTCAGGGAACAGCCGCGTGCCCTGGCCGAGGACCACCGGGACGATGAGCAGGGTCATCTCGTCGACGAGGTCGTTGCCGAGCAGCCAGCGGACGAGGGTGCCGCTGCCGTGCACCTGCAGCTCACCTCCGGGCTTGGCCTTCAGCTGGCCGACGGCCGCCGCGAGGTCACCGGACAGGACGGTGGTGCCCGCCCAGCGCGGTTCGGTGAGCGTGGTCGACGCGACGTACTTGGGCGTCTTGTCCAGCGCCACGCCGATGGGGTGGGCGCGCATCTCTTCGCTTGCTCCCCACGAGCCGGCGAAGAGCTCGTAGGTCCGCCGGCCGAACAGGAACGCGTCGGCGCGCTGGTAGGCCTGGGTGATCAGCGTTCTGGTCTCGTCGTCGCCCGCACCCCTGGCCCATCCGCCGCGGTCGAATCCGTTCCTGCGGTCCTCATCCGACGCGTGGCCGTTTCCCTGCACCACTCCATCGACGGTGACTTGCGTCATGGTCGTCAGTTTCATGATCGCGGTTCCGTCCTCCTTGGGGGCGCCCCTCGCGGGCGGCCTCACACCCTTGCTACGAACACCCCGGCCCCGATCCGACACCGCCCCCGGACTTCTTTCGCGGACTTCTGGTACCCCGCACCCTCCTGCTTGGCGGTGGCCGTGACGCGAGACGAGATGGCGGATGTGCCTGGCGTGGTTGCCGGCGCTCCTGGGAGTCGACCAGACTTACATGCGCTGCTCAGTGCCCGCGCCGCTGAGTGGGCCGACCAGATGACGAGGGGGTCACCGCGACCAGGGAGATAGGCCGTAGGGTCATCGCCTCGAACAGGCGGGCCCGGCACGACTACACGATCCTGCGGACGTACGAGGCCGGGATCGTCCTGATCGGTAACGAGGTGAAGTCCCTGCGCGCCGGCCACGGGTCGCTGGCCGGCGCGTTCGTCCAGGAGGAGGGCGGTGAGCTGGTGCTCCACGGTCTGCACATCCCCGAGCACGCCTACGGCCGCCACGGCACCCGCGCCCTCCATCAGCCCCGGCGTACCCGCAAACTGCTCCTGCACCGCAGCGAGATCGACAAGATCATCGGGAGGCTGGGCGGACGCGGGCGTCACGCTCGTGCCGCTGTCGCTGTACTTCCAGGACGGCTGGGTGAAGGTGGAGGTCGCCCTGGCGCGCGGCCGGCGGTCTTTCGACAAGCGGCAGGCGATCGCCCAGCGAGACGCCGACCGGGAGATTGCCCGCGAGCTCAGCGATCGGCTGCGTGGCCGGCGGCGACGGGCCCGCGGGGCGGGCTGAGAGGCCGGGAGAACGAAGAGCGTCGCGGGCTTGGCGACAAGCTGGCAGGGGAGATGACGGACATGGACATAGCAAGCATGTGGCGCAGCATGCGCGCCGATCCCGCCGAGGCTCCTCACCCTGGCGCGCACCAGCAGGTGGCAGGTGAGGGCATAACGATCGCCGTCACGCAGCAGTGCCAGGCCACGCTGCCCCTGGCGGGCTTTACCGCCGACGAGGTCACCGTGACTGTCACCTCCCACCGTCCGGGCGTGGCTGCCCAGGTGAGCATTGGCGCCAATCTCAACAGCCCGGATGGCAGCTATCAAGGGCCCACGACAACAGTGGGGCATGGCCAGTTCACCACCGCTGCCAGGTCGCGGGTCCGTACGGGTTTCGCCGTTTTGCCCTCTGGCTGGCCTGTTCTCGGCGTCGGCGCCGAGGCCATCTGGGCGGACGGAGCACCAGACAGTGTTGCCCTGGTTTACGAGCAGCTTGCGTGTGATCCCTGGGTATGGTGGCGGTGGCCGATCCGGATTCTGGACCTGCTGACCCGCCCGTTCCTCGCCGGGATCAGCTCCATGACACCTCCCAGCGGCAAAGGCTGAGCCCGCCTATGGGATGCGTTCGCCGGCGCCGGCGCCGGACGGGGCGGTGAAGCGGTACCCGGCGCCGCGCACCGTTTGCAGGCTTCCGGCGCTGTCACCCAGTTTGCGGCGCAGCGCGCTGATCACGACCTCGACGACGTTGCTGCCGCCGGTCCAGTCGTAGCCCCAGACGTCGCGCAGCAGCACCGCCCGGCTGACGATGCGGCCTTCGCGTTCGTGCAGGTACTGCAGGGCGTCAAATTCGAGCTTGGTGAGATCGGCGCGGGTGCCGTCGAGGATGAGCTGGCGGCGGTCGGGATCGAGCAGGGTGTGGTGGCCGATGAGCATTTCCCGCGCGGCGAGGTCGGTCAGCCAGCCGTCGATGGAGGACGGCCCGAAGTCGTTGTAGAGGGCATGGTAAGAGGTTCCCCCCATCTCGGCGGTGCCGTCCGGGAGCAGGGCGAAGCCGAGGGGCGCGAGCTGGGACAGCACCGCGGCGGGGTCGGCCGCCAGCGAGTAGATACGCCGGAGCCGGGGCCGCATTTCCAGGTAGCGCCGCTTGAGGTCAAGGATCAGGGCGGCGTGGGCAGGCGTCGTGGCCTCGCCGCCGTCGGCGGCCAGCGTGTAACGGAGGAAGAGCACCTGCTGGCCGCGGGGGACCGGGTTGGCGC
Source organism: uncultured Actinomycetes bacterium (assembly GCA_963781085.1). Lineage (GTDB taxonomy): Bacteria > Actinomycetota > Actinomycetes > Streptosporangiales > Streptosporangiaceae > RYN-230. The sequence goes on along the minus strand of CAWAES010000042.1, from coordinate 309,539 downwards.
GCAGGTGCTCGCGCCAGATCGCGGCCACCGGGTCCGCGGCGAGGAGCCGGGTCGGCAAGGAGGCCGCCTCGCACAGGCACTGGAACGCGGCGGGGGACCCGTCGGGATCCCGCGCGACGCGGAACGCGGACGGCATCGTGTCCCACCAGGACCGCATCACGGAGACGGCCCCGGCGCTCTGGTGCGCGCGGGCGATCGCGGTGATCTGGGTCTCGTCGGCCGGCCGCGCTGGCTCGACCGCGTATCGATGGCTGCCGGTGGGGAAGAACGCCTCCCGCACCGCCGGGTTCTCGACGAGGTACAGCAGGTCGGCGGTGTAGCGCCACAGGTCCGCCGGCGGGGCAGAGCGCAGCTCGCGCCGCAGTTGCCGCCAGGCCGCGATCCGGTGGGCACGGTAGGCCGGCGGGTCGTTGACCCGCAGCAGCGCCGCGACGACTTCGCGCACCGTGTCGTGCAGGACCAGGCCGTCCGGCCCGAACTCCACGAACGGCAGCGGGCGCAGCATGTCGTAGGCGTCGTGCGGGGGGACGTCCGGCAGCAGGGCCGCGAGGAGCGGCATGGTCGGCCGGCGCAGCGTGCAGGCGGCGTCGAGCACGGCCCGGGTCGGCTGGTCGAGGCCGGAGAGGTAGACCCCGGCGAGCTCGGTAACGACGGTGGCGACCGCGGCGTCGGGGACCGTGAGGTCCGGCCGGGCGGCCCGCGCGGAAACGGCCAGCCGCAGGGCCAGCGGGTGGCCGTGGGTGAAACGGGTGACCCGGTCGGCGTCGGCCTCACTGAGTCCTTCGCGGCGCAGCAGCGCGCCGGCGTCTGCGGGGGCCAGGTTCGCGAGCGGCACCGTGGCCAGCATGTCCCCGAAATCACTGATCCAGGCGGCGACGGGCGGCTCACGGCCGGCCAGCGCCAGCCGGGTGTTGTCGTGCAGGCCCGGCACGAGTTCCTGACGCAGCCAGGTGTCCAGCAGCCGGAGTTGCTCGTAGGTGTCGAGAACCAGCACCACCCGGTCGCCGAGGCCGCCGAGCGCGGCGGCGGCCTCGGCGACCGTAGCCGTCGGCGGGGTCCGGCCCGGTGGTTCAGCCCGCAACGCCCCGATCGCGCGGTCGAGCGCGGCGAGGAAGCCACGCTCGGTCGGCTCGATGCCGCCGCAGTCAAGGCTGACCACGGCCGCGCCCTGCGCTCGCGCGTCCTCGGCGAACGCGGCGAGTAGCGCGGATTTCCCGATCCCCGCGATGCCGTGCACGGCCACGACCAGCGGGCGGTCGCGCTCGGCCAGGTCGAGCAGCACGGCCCGCTCCGCCTGCCGGCCGACCACGGCGGCCGCCCGGGCGCCCAGCAACGTCCGCAGGGTTCCGCTCATCGCTGGCCCGGCCGTGCATCAGCCATCTGTCAGTACCCGCCCCGGGTCACCTTCGTGGGCCCGGCCAGGACCGGGAAGTCGCTGGCGGTCACGTCGATCATGTGCGGGTTGGCCCGCAGCCCCTGGAAGATCTCCCCGCCCTCGTAGGCCTTCATCGCGGCGATGTCGTCCCACGTGTAGATACCACCGTAGGTCCTGGTCTGCTGGTTCGCCAGCCAGATCTTCGCGCGCAGACCCGGCAGCGCGGCGAACACGGGCGCGACCTGCTCGGCGTGCGCCTGATACGCCGCGTCGTCGATGCCGTCCAGCTCGAACGTGATGACCTGCATATGCATGTGAGCTCCTTCCGGTACGCGGTGACGTGATCACCGTAAGGACGGCGGGGGCCAGGTCAGTGAGCCTTGGCTGAGGTGAAGATGAGCCGGGCCGCTCAGCTTCGCCTCATGCCCGGCTCATCCAGGCCGGCCGCCCGCGGCCTAGCGTCCGCAGCAAGACCTATCCATCCACGTCGCGGAGTCTGTGATGAACACTGAACTGATCGAGGAGAACGTGCATCGGCTGATCGGCGCGATGACCGGCGCGGCCACGACGGCCATGGTGGCGGTCGGCGACCAACTCGGGCTGTACCGGGCACTGGCCGACGGCGGGCCGGCTACCGAGGACGAACTGGCCGCTCGCACCGGAGCGTCGGCGCGCTACCTGAGGGAGTGGCTGTCTCAGCAGGCTGCCGCCGGCTTCCTCGTCTACCGGGACGGCGACGGGCGGTACGTGCTGCCGGCCGAGGCCGCCGCGGTGCTTGCCCATGAGGCATCGCCAGCCTTCCTGGCCGGCGGCGCCACCATCACCCGCGGCTGGTTCGCGGGTATCGACCGTCTCGCCGAGGCGTTCCGCACCGGCGACGGCATCCCCTGGGCCGCGCAGGACCCGGCCGTGTTCGAGGGCACCGAGCGCTTCTTCCGCCCCGGCTACACCGCCAGTCTCACCACGGAGTGGGTGCCTGCCCTGCCCGGGGTGGCCAGCCGTCTCGCCGAGGGTGGCCGGGTCGCCGACGTTGGCTGCGGACACGGTGTGGCCGCCATTTTGCTAGCCCGCGCCTACCCGCAGGCGAGCGTCTACGGCTATGACTTCCACGACCGCTCCATCCAGGTCGCCCGGCAGCGAGCCAGCCAGGCCGGCCTCGGCGACCGCATCCGGTTCGAGCCGCTCGACGCGACCAGCTACCCAGCCGACGGCCTCGACCTGATCTGCCTGCTGGATACCGTCCACGACCTGGGCGACCCGGCCGCCGCGCTGGCCCACGCCCGCAAGGCCCTCGCCCCCGACGGCGCCGTCCTGGTCGTGGAACCGTACGCGGCCGACGACTACGCAGCGAACCTGGCCAGCCCCATGGCCGCGCTCAGCTACGCGGCGTCCACGTTCCAGTGCACGCCGGCCGCCCTGGCCCAGTCCGGCGGGTCCGCGCTCGGCGCCCAGGCCGGCCCGGCAGCGGTACGCCGACTGGCCGGCGACGCCGGCTTCAGCGGGTTCCGGCAGGTCGCCCAGACCCCGGTCAACGTCGTCCTCGAGCTCCGGCCCTAACCGGCACCCGCGGGCATGGCGCGTGGTGCCGGTGGTGTCAGTCCGGCGCTGGGCGTACTCAGGTCGCGGCCTGGGCAGGCGCCCCGGCGGGAGACGCAGGGACGTTGTCGTAGTAGGGGATGACCGTCCCGCCGGCCCCGACCATGCCGAGCATCGCCTGGGTGATCGGATGCACGACATCGCCGGAAACGGCGAGGTTTACGCAAGCCGGACCGCGGTGCTCCAGGGCCGCCCGGATCACCGGGCCAACATCCTCCAGCCGGTCGGCCCGGAATCCGGCGGCTCCGAATCCCGCCGCGACCTTCTCGTAGTCGGTGTCGGCGAGCACGGAGACGATCCCGGCTTCGCGCCCGTAGAGGATCTGCTGGCCGTGCAGGGACATGCCCCAGCACTCGTTGTTCACCACGACCGTGACGATCGGCAGGCCATGGCGGACCATCGTGTCGAACTCTTGCGGGTGGAATCCCGCTCCGCCGTCGCCGATGATCAGTACGACCCGCCGGCCGGGTTCGGCTACCTGGGCGCCTATCGCCAGGCCCGGGGTCATGCCGAGGAAGCCAAGGTAACCGCAGCCCATCGTGCGCCGGGGCCGTGCTTCTGGCAGCGACATCATCGCCCAATGGCTCAGCTCGCCGCCGTCGATGACGATCGTGGCACCGGGATCGAGTTGGCGGAGCAACTCGCGGAGCGCGTGATACGGATGCATCCGGCCGCCGACATCGGCCGGGTCGCCGGCAAAGGCTGGCTCGCGGCGGCAGGCCCCGGCCGCGGTCGCGGCCCAGTCGCGCCAGTCCGGCCAGGTCCCGTCCCGCACGGCGGCCTCCGTCAGCGCCCGCAGGGTCAGCCCGGCGTCCGCAGTGATCCCGACGTCGAAGGGACGCAGCCGGCCAAGCTCCGCGGCGTCGGTGTCAATCTCGATGATCCCCGCGTCCAGCGGGATCACCGAGCCCCCCCGGCCACCCAGGTAGAGGCCGAACCGGGCGCCGGCCAGCAGCGCGACGTCCGGGCCGTTCCCCTCGGCGACCAGGACGCTGAGGTTGCGGGCGGCGACGGAGCCGTTGAGCGGGTGGTCGGCGGGCATCGCGCCGCCGACCAGGCCAGGCTGGAAGACCGGGATGCCCGCCTGCTCCGCGAATTCGACCAGGGAGTCTGAGGGGACCGGACCGCGCAGGCCAGCGCCGGCGACGATGACCGGCCGCTGCGCGCTCCGCAGCAGATCCAGGGCCTGGGTCACCGCCTCAGGCGCTGGGGCCGGCCGGGAACGGTAGTCGCGCTCCACCACCCGGGCCGGCCTGGTCCTCACGGGCAACCGCGAAGAGGACGTCGATGGGAATGTTGACCACGACCGGCCCGGGCGGGCCGGCCAGCGCGGTACGGATCGCCAGGCCGACCAGGCGCGGGATCTCCTCGACGGCGGTGATCCGGTGGGCCCACTTCGTCACCGGGGCGGCGAGCGCCACCTGGTTGACCGAACCCTGCAGGATGTTGCTCTCCGCGTCCTTGAGCGGGGGAGAGCTGGTCAGCAACAGCACAGGGCTGCGGTCAATTCGGGCCGGGCCGAGCCCCGCGGTCGCGTTGGAGAAGCCTGACCCGGCGGTCGCGAACGCGACCCCGATGCGGCCTGTCGCCCGCGCGTAGCCGTCCGCGGCGTTGACGGCCACGGCCTCGTGCCGGGTGTTGACCAGCCGGATGCCCGCCCGCTGACAGCCGAGCAGCAGCGAATCCAGGTGCCCTCCATGCAGCCCGAAGGCCACCTCGACCCCGAAGCTCGTCAGGGTCCGCGCCACCAGGTCGCCGCCGGTCACCGTCATCGCGGATCTCCTCACCACCGGGCCGCGACCCCAGCGCTGGAACGGCCGGGGTCGGGTGTGAGGCGATCGTAAGAAGGACGTCTGGATCCTCACTTCGTCCTGTTAGGACAGAAAGACCCCGGTCGCCTCTCTGCTGTGAGCTCCCTGCTACCGCGAGGCGGTGCCGTTGTCGTCGGGTGGACCGGGCGGCGCTGCGGGAATTGGGTGCTGGTCAGCGGCCCGCTGCCAGGGCCGGGAAGGCCGCTGGGTTCATGGCCAGGCAAGTTCACCGGTTTCGATCCGGCGGGCGGTGGCCGTCAGCCACTGCCGGTCGTGCTGTAGCCGGGTGAGGAGATAGTGCACTTCGATCATCCGGGCCTCGAGGGTGCCTGCTGCGCCGAGCGCTTCCTGGAGCCTGCGGGCCTCGTCCGCGACTGCCGTCGCGCGAGCATGGAGGGCCAGGGCTGCGCGCCCGGGGGGCATGATCGAGAGGTAGGCCAGCGCGGCCATGTAGGACGGCCTGCCGTGAGGTCCCCGCCGCGGACCTCGGCGTTGACGCGCTCGCCTAGCGCTGCCGCTCCGCCGCTGGTGGCGTGCAGCGCCTAGTGATCCCCGTCCTCCCGGGTCTGGACCCATCGGGCTGCCTTGAGCGTCTCGAGCAGGGTGTACACGGTGGCGTTGCGCACCCGCAGGTAGGGATAGCGCTTCCGGAGCCCGGCGCGGGCAGTTCGTCTATTTCGGGACCAGCCGCGCCGACCCCGACTTCACCGACGGCGAGCTCCTGCTGTGCCGGTTTTTGCAGCCGTGCCTGGTCGGCCTCTACACCACGCTGACGCTCGCCGAGCACGCCAGCCAGCCCGGGGAGACGATGACCCTGACGCGCCGCGAACACGCGGTGCTGGGCTATCTGGCCGACGGGCTGACCGCGGAGGCGATCGCCCGGCGCATGTCCACCAGGCCGGCCACCGTGCGCAAGCACCTGCAGAACCTCTACGCCAAGCTCGGCACTTCCAACCGGCTCGGCGCCGTCATCCGCGGCCGTGACCTCGGGCTGCTGCACGCCGACGACCTGTCCCGGGAATTCCGGTGGAACGTGCGGGCTGACTTTAGCGGCCGGAACGCTGACGGTGATTCCGGCGACCATCAGTAGCCTCCGGCGCGGGAGAACGGTGGCCTGCACGGACGGACCACCTGCTTGCAAAATCGTGATCACCTGCTTGCAAAATACCCCGGGTCCGGCCTTCGCGGCGGTTGCATTTCCCGGGCCACGACGTAGCGTCGGACCTGGAAGTGGGAAACAGATGACTTCGGCGTTACTGCGCCATTACCAGGCTGGGTATGGGGTGGGCATGGGGGCGGCTGCGGCGACGAAGCGCTCCGGCGCGGGCATCCGCAGACCGCTAGCCGGGCCCGGCTGGCGGCGGCGGAGTACTACGCCAAGGTGCTCAACTGGCTGGCCGAGCACCTGCCCGCCCCGGCAGGTGGCGGAGTTCTCCCCGGCCAGACGACCCTAGGTGGCTCCCAGGCATGAAATCACTCACGCTCGTCCTCGCCTTCCTGCCACTGATCGTCTTCTCCGTGCTGGCCCGCTTCCTGCCGCACGGCTACATCGGCGTCGCCGGGCTGGTCGCCGCGGTGGCCGCCCTGGCCGCCATCCTGACCAGCCACCCGATCTGGCCGCCGAAGATCATCAACAGCTGCTCGCTGGTGCTGTTCACTGTGACCGCCATCCTCGGCTTCACCCTGGGGAAAAACGACGACCGGTGGCTGGCCACCTGGGGCGGGGCCGGCGTCGGCATCATCCTCGGCCTGATCATCCTGGTCCTGGTCCCGGTCATCCCGTTCACCGAGCAGTTCGCCCGGGAAACCGTCCCCCCGGCCGAATGGTCGTCGCCGACCTTCAAGAAAATCAACCGCGTGCTCAGCGCCGCCTGGGGCGTGGCCATCTTCGCCATCGGCCTGGCCCGGGTCGCAGCCGCGGCCCTCGACCGCCACCACCCCCACCGCCTGCTGGAACTGCTGGTCGGCCTGGGCGTCCCACTGGTGATCGTCATATACATGCTGAAGTTCTCCGCCAGCTACCCCGACCGCGTCGCCCATGACCCACCAGGCGCTCCCGCCGGTACCTGAGCGACCGGCGGTCCGTTGAGCGCGACTGCTCGCAAACGTCTTTGAACGCGACTTGCTCCCAAACGCCCGCGGGCGGGAGCGCCGAGCCTCGGAGCGCCGCCGCCTGGAGCCGGGCCGCAATGACGGAGACCGCCAGGATGACGGCACTGAAGAAGATCAGCGCCGACCGGCTGCGCTCCAGGCGACAGGCGAGACAGTGCTCAAGCGCACCGTGGACGCGCGCGACGCTCTTACCGTGCAAGAGGCGCAGGTCGCCCGGCTGGCTGCTCAGGGCCACACGAACCCTGAGATCGGCGCTCAGCTCTTCATCAGTCCCCGGACCGCGGAATACCACCTGCACAAGGTGTTCTCCAAGCTCGGCGTCAGCTCCCGCCTGCAGCTCCGGCAACGCCTGGCGCTGGCGTAACCCGAACCCGCGCGCCGGCTGAGGCACCGCCTGAGCCGCCGGGGCTGGCCTCAGCAGTGCCAGCGCCGGGCAGCTTGCTTCCTGGCCTGCGTGCCGCCGGCCGCTGGGGGTGTATCACCAGGATCTGGTGAGGCTTGTTCACCTGGCTGGTGGTGAGCCTGGCGGTAGGCCCGGTTCGCGGGCTGGCGGCCGAGTGGAGGGGAGATCCTCCGTGAGCACCGAGCAGCGAGAGAACCTCGAAGCGATCCTGCGGCAGTCAGCCTTCCCCGCCGGCATCGATGTCAGCGAGCAGCGGCGGCTGCTCGGCGGAACTGACTATCGGCGCAGCCGCTGCCCGCCGACGTGACCGTGACCGCGGCCGCGCTGGGCGGCGTCCCGACCGCCGAGATCACCGTCGACGGAGTCGGAGCCCCGCCACGTTGTCCTGTACTTCCACGGCGGCGTGTACGTGCTGGGGGACGCCGTCCAGGCCGCCGGCCTGGCCTCGCAGGTCGGCCGGCGGACGCGGCGCCAAGGTCATCTCCGTCGACTACCGGCTCGCCCCCGAGCACCCGTACCCGGCGGCGGTCGACGACGCTCTGGCCGCCTACCAGGCCCTCCTGGACGGCGGCACCGCCCCGTCGGACATCGCCTTCGCGGGGGAGTCCGCCGGCGGCGGCCTCGCCATCGCCACCCTGGTCAACGCCCGCGATCACGGGCTGCCGCTGCCCGCCGCGGCCTTCGTCATGTCACCGTATGCCGACCTCACCCTGGCCGGGACGACCATGGAAACCAAGCGCGAGGCCGACCTGCTGATGAGCCGGGAAGCCCTCCAGGCCCGGGTCGCCGACTACACGGCGGGGCACGACGCCGCTCTCGGCCTCATCAGCCCCATCTTCGCCGACCTGTCCGGCCTGCCGCCCCTGATCATCCAGGCCGGAACCCACGAGGTTCTCCTCGACGACGCCATCCGCCTCGCCCGGCAAGCCGCCACCGCCGACGTCGAGGTCACCCTCGACATCACCCCCGGCGTGCCGCACGTCTTCCAGACCTATCTACCCGATCCTCGACGAAGCGGCCGCGGCGCTGGACAGAGCCGGACAGTTCCTGTCGGCGCACCTCGCCGCCGCCACCCACGCCACCGCATAACCAGAACACAGAACGTAAGGGATGACGGACAAGAACGAGTCGAGCCCGGCTCTGATGGATCCGACCGTGAACCGTTGGCAAATCGGGAGTTCACATGGCACAGCCAGTCGCTTCACCAGGTCCCGGGGATACGCAGGAGCACCCGACGGCACCTGCCGACCGGCGCTGGCTGGTCCTGGCCGTGGTGGCTGTCGCCCAGCTGATGGTGGTGCTGGACTCCACCATCGTGAACATCGCGCTGCCGTCGGCGCAGCAGGCGCTGGGGTTCGCCAACAGTGACCGGCAGTGGGTGGTGACGGCCTACGCCCTGGCCTTCGGCAGCCTGCTGCTGGTGGGCGGCCGGCTCGGCGACATGTACAGCCGCAAGTGGGTCCTCATCACGGGCCTGATCGGATTCGCCGTCGCCTCCGCGATCGGGGGCGCCGCCGTCTCGTTCGTGATGCTGGTGTCGGCCCGGGCGCTGCAGGGCGCCTTCGGCGCCATCCTCGCGCCATCGGCGCTGGGCACCCTGGTCAGCACGTTCCGGGACCCGCTCGAGCGGGGCCGGGCCTTCGCTGTCTTCGGCTCGGTCGCCGTCGGCGGCGGCGCTGTGGGCCTGATCCTCGGCGGGGTGCTCACCCAGTACCTGTCCTGGCGTTACACGCTGTTCGTCAACCTGATCTTCGCCGCGATAGCCGTGGCGGGCGCCCTGGCTTACATCCGCAGCAGCCGCCCGGCCAGCCCGCCGCGGATGGACTGGCCTGGCGCCGTGCTGGCCTGCGCCGGGCTGTTCCTCATCGTCTTCGGCTTCTCCCGCGCCGAGACGGCCGGCTGGACCGCCACGCTGACCCTCGGCTCCCTGGTCCTCGGCGCGGTCCTGCTCACCGCGTTCGTCGTCGCCGAACAGCGATCCAGTCACCCGCTGCTGCCGCTGCGGGTCATCCTTGACCGCACCCGGGGCGGCTCCTACGTCGCGGTCGGCATCACCGGAATTGCGCTCTTCGCGCATCTTCCTGTTCCTCACCTTCTACATGCAGCAGGTCAAGGGATACAGCCCGCTGACCACCGGGCTGCTGTTCCTGCCGCTGGTCGCCGGGATCCTGGTTGCCTCCACCTTGTACAGCGTCGTGCTCCTGCCCCGGGTCGGGCCCCGCTCCCTGGTCACCGCGGGCATGCTGCTGGGCGCCGGCGGGACCGCCTACCTGGCCCAGCTCACCGTGACCTCCAGTTACCTCGCAGGTGTGCTGCCCGCCCTGCTCATCATGGGCCTGGGCTTCGGCCTGATCTTCGCGTCGGCGGTCAACTCGGCCACGGCCGGCGTCCCGCGCCAGGACTCCGGCGTGGCCTCGGCGCTGGTCAACACGATGCAGCAGGTTGGCGGATCGATCGGCATCTCCGTCCTCAGCACCATCGCGGCGAGCGCGACGACCAGCTACCTCATCGCCCACCACACAGGCCCGCAGGCACCAGCGATCGCGGCGACCCACGGCTATACCCTGGCCTTCACGATCTCGGCCGCGCTGCTCGGGCTCGGCGCGATCCTGGCGATCCTCATGCTGCCCTCACGGAAGCGGCTTGAAGAACTCACCAGCGAAGCCTCGGCCCTCATCCCCGAGCCGGAGCCAGAGGTAGCCGCGCCCGCCCCTCCGCCGCAGCACCAGGTGGCCTCCGCGCTGCACCCAGCGGTCAAGGTGATGCCCGTGGGCCTTCTCTGCTGCTCGCCAGTGATAGACCCCGGTCTCCCACCGGCGTCAGCCAGGCCGTCCTTGTAACACCGGGCTACCGCCTGCCTGCCCGGCCCGGGCGTCAGCTGACGGCCGCACAGCTCCAGGAGTCTGGGGCGGGGGCGTGCCTGGTGGTAACGGTCCAGATCGGCGAGACTGTCGCTACAGCAAGGAGGGATGGCGGTGGACCTGGATCAGCCGGGCCCGGAACTGGCGGCGGCTTTCGCCCGCGACGGCGTCGCGGGCGTGCGCGGCGTCCTGGACCCGGCCGAGATAGCCGCCGCGGTCGCGGCGATCGATGCCGTGCTGGCCGTCCCCGGCCCGCTGGCCCAGGTGGCGAGCGGCCTGGGTGATCCCGGTTCGTTCACTGAGGACTTCCGCCGCTGGGAGGACGTCCCGCAGATCGAGGCGCTGGCCCGCCACTCCCGCGTACCGCAGATCGCCGCGGCGCTGATGGGAACGCCGCAGGTGCGGTTCTACCACGATCATGTGCTGGTGAAGGAAGGCGGAACCCGGCAGCGCACCCCCTGGCACCAGGACCAGCCCTACTACAACGTTGACGGGCGCGGGGTCAGCGCCTGGATACCGGTGGACCCGGTGCCCGCGGCCGGCTGCCTGGAGTTGCTGGCCGGATCGCACCGCGGGCCCTGGCTCATGCCGCGGACGTTCCTGGCCGGGGAGGCGAAGTGGTTCCCCGACGGCAGCCTGGCTGAACTACCGGACATCGAGGCCGACCGGGACGCCTTCGACATCCGCCGCTTTGAGCTGGAGCCGGGCGACGCGATCTTCTTCGACTTCCTGACGGTGCACGGAGCGCCGGGGTTCCCGTTCCGCGGCCGCCGCCGGGTGCTGTCGCTGCGCTACCTGTCGGCCGACGCGCGGCACGCGCCGCGGCAGTGGCGCACCTCGCCGCCGTTCGAAGGCCTCGAATCCCAGCTGCCGGCCTGCGCGGCGCTGGATCATCCCCTGTTCCCCGTCGTCTGGCCGTAGGCCTCCGCCCGGCCTGGACTCGGGCGCAAGGGCAGCCCGTGGCAGCACCGGGCGCCGGGGCAGGGCTCCTCACCGCATCCAGGCGTCGTCTGCCGGCTGGGTCAAGCTTGGCCAAAGCTTTCAGAAAGCTATTGCTAATTCCCAGCAGGACAAACGTAGCGTCAGGGTGAGCGGTCGAGGCTGGGCTGCCGCTGACCCCGGGACTTGAGGGTCAGCGAGAGGATCTGTCATGGGGGAGGCCCGGCTGCACGCGGTGTTCGGGACTGGCCAGGCCAGAAATCGTCTTACCGCGCAACTGGCCGGGCTGGGTGTCGCGGTCCAGGCGGAGCGGTTCCCATTGATGCGGCGAGGCACGCTCGCTGCTGCCGGGCGCGCGGGTGCGCTGCCGGTGATGCTCGAGAACTTATACGGCTACGGCCCGGCCGAGGGCAAAGCCGGGCCGTCCAGGGAGAAGGAGAAACGGTCATGGGTCTCATCGACGAGGCGCTGAGCGCCAACGCAACCATCGCCAACGGCTACGATCCCAGCCGTGGGGGACCGCCGGCGCCCAAGATCGCGATCGTCACGTGTGCGGATCCCCGGCTGAGCAGCATCGAGCAGATGCTGGGTCTCGCCGCTGCCGACGTGGACATGATCAGGAACTTCGGCACCGTGATCGATGACGACGCGGTCCGGTCGCTCGTTCTGTTCACCAGGCTCCTGGGTACCCAGGAGATAATGATCATCAATCACACCGACTGCGGGATGCTCAGGTTCACCGACGGCGAGATGGAGGACCGGCTCCGTAAGGAGACAGGAAAGGCGCCGATTGCGCCGGCCAGGTTCTACAGCTTCACCGACGCCGAGGCGAACACCAAGGAGCAGATCCAGAAGGCCAGGTCACATCCGTGGATCTCGCCGGACGTTCCGGTCAGGGGGTTCGTTTTTGACGTCAGCACGGGGCGGCTCAGTGAAGTGTTCCCGGACGGGGAGACCGTCACTGGCTAGGGAGGGCGCCGCCGCCTCGGCCGAGGCGTACGGCAGCCCAGCCCAGAGGAGACGCTGACATGCCGAGCCAGGCCATGCAGGATGTGATCGACGCCCTCACCGACCAGCAGAAGGCCAGTGCCAGCCAGGCCCCGCCGACGCTGGAAGAGCGCCGCGTCACCTTCGCTCCCGCGGGCCGCCTTCATCCGGTGCCTGACGACGTGCTCGTGACGGAGGTGAGCGCTGGCGGAGTGCCAGCCCACTGGCTTGCCGCACCGGGAGCCGGCGCAGGCCGGGTGCTCCTGTTCCTGCACGGCGGAGGTTACGAGCTCGGGTCGCTGCGCAGCGACGGCGAGCTGGCCGCCCGGCTGGGACGGGCCTGCGGGATGCGGGTGCTGTTCCCTGAGTACCGCCTGGCCCCCGAGCATCCCTTCCCGGCCGCCATCGACGACGTCCTGGCCGCATGGCGCTGGCTCCGCACCAGCCAGGACCTGAGCGCAACCTCAATAGCGGTGACCGGTGGCTCGGCCGGCGGAGGGCTCGCCGTCGCCCTGCTCGTGGCCCTGCGTGACGCCGGGGAGGCATTGCCCGCAGCCGCGGCACTGATGTCCCCGACGGTGGATCTGACCAGCTCGGGGGCCTCGATGACCGAGCGCGCCGATCAGGACCCGATCTCCACCCCCGCCATGCTCCGTCAGTTCGCCGCCGGCTACCTGGCCGGGGCTGACCCTAAGACGCCCCTGGCGTCGCCGCTGTTCGCCTCACTGTCCGGGCTCCCGGCGCTGCTGGTCCTGGTAGGCACGGCCGACCTGCTACTCAGCGATTCCGAACGCCTGGCTGAAGCAGCAGCCAAGGCCGGGGTCGACGTCACCCTGGAGGTCGGCGAGGGCCTGCCCCACGTCTACCCGATCATGCTCGGCACCCCCGAGGCAGCCGAGGCCACCGGGCAGATCGGGAAGTTCCTGCAGGCCCGGGTCCGCTGACCAGACGGCCCATCGACGGGAGCCTTCCCGGCGCCCAGTCCGTCCCCTGGCTGCCGCACGCCCGGGGAACTACGGCAGTGGCGCATGGCCCTCTCCGACTGGTCCGTTACCTTCGGCCAGCTGAGCATAGGGTCGGCGGCATGACGCTGCGGCTTGTTCAGATCGCGATGGATGCCCGGGATGACTCCGCGGTCGGCCGGTTCTGGGCGGAGGCGCTCGGCTGGGGTGTTTCCAGCGAGGAGCCCGGCGTGACCAACGTCGAACCGGCGGGCTTCGCCTATCCCGGCCCCGCCGCCGTCTGCATCGACGTCATTGCCGTCCCGGAACCCAAGACGGTGAAGAACCGCGTGCACCTCGACCTCGCCACCACCTCAGCGGCCCATCAGGCGGACCTGGTCGCGCGCCTGGCCGATCTCGGCGCCAGGCCCGCCGACGTGGGCCAGGGCGACGTCTCATGGACCGTCCTGGCCGACCCCGAGGGCAACGAGTTCTGCGTGCTGGCGCCCTGGCCGGGCGGCCGGGACACCGGGCCAGTGGCTGCGGTGACGGTTGACTGCGCCGACCCGCGGGCCATGGCCCGGTTCTGGGACCAGGCGATGGACTGGACCCTGCACGAGGTGACCGGCGATCACGCGGTGCTGCGCTCCGCCAAAGGCGCCGGGCCGTATCTCCAATTCCTCCGCACGCCTGATGTGAAGACGGTGAAGAACCGCGTCCATCTCGACCTCCGGCCCTACCCCGGTGACGACCAAAAGGCAGAGACGGCCAGGCTGCGGGCACTCGGCGCCACCGGCATCGACCTCGGCCAGGGCGACGTCCCGTGGACGTGCCTGGCCGACCCGGAGGGCAACGAGTTCGACGTCCTGACCCCGCGCTGACGCGGAGCCTCTGCTGTGTGGTGGGCCTCGCTAGAATATTTGCGTGCTCGCTGACATGGTGACGCAGCGATGGGGAGTTGGTTCCACGCGGCTCCACCTTGAGATAAACGCACTTTCTCTCGGCGTGTTGCTATTCGATCGTATCGTCCTGCCCACGCCTGCGGATGTGGCGGAAGCGGACCGCTGGGACGGTCTGGGTTGGAATACGCAAGCTCAAGCACGCAGGATCATACAGCTCGGTGAATTGGTTCACTTCGCTCCCTGGGACGAGCACCTCCGGGCTAACTGGCGAATGCAGTGGGAACAGGTCAAGAAGATTGGCGCAGCCACAAGGGACCTGGCTTATGCGATGACCCCGCAAGTAATCGCGATGAGCGCCTGGAGCGATGTGATGGCGTCGGCTGGCGCGGACTACCGGCCCAACGTGCGTCCGGTGCCCGTACTGTGGGCATCAGGACCACGTGGGATCGTGCGTAGCGTCATCGAGGACAACCCCTCGCGCGACACCGAGGACGAAGACCAGCCGCGGGTGAAGCCATCGCCGTCCGCGCCTTATGAAGAAATCAGCGCCCTGCGGTTCCGGCGAGTGCTGGAGCAGCCCGTCCGTGATAACCCGGAAGACGCGCTTGACGCCGCCCTGCGGCTGGCCAACTCCACGGAGTTCCAGGACGCACGACGGGCGCTCTATACCGCCGAAGCCCTCGCCGCAGCTGGCCTGCTCTCGCCCGGGGAGTTCGGCAGGAACATTGATGTAGCTGTGTCTGACTACAACCAGGTGGTGGCGACGTACGGAGGCGCGACAGGGCGTCGTGTGGTCCACCATGTGGTGCCGTTCGTTGCCGGAGAGCTTCCCCTGAGCCATATTCCAGGTGCGGGGGCCGCCGGGAGTTGGCTGGCCCAGCGTGTGCTCGCCCGTCTCCTCCCGCTGCCGCCCCCACCGCAACCAGCTGCTGAGGAAGGAGCCGCGCTCGCCCTGGCTCAAGCCGCGATGTCCGCGGTCTGCGCCAGGAGCAGTCCTTCCCCGTCACGGGGATAGGCGGCAGCCAGTGGCGGCTGCGTTTCCGACTAGCCGACGCGGCAACCCACTTCGCCTCGGCCGCAGCGATCACCTTGACGTTCATACTTCCCTCTTCGACAGCAATGTCAGCGGCCCGCGGTTCCCCGATAGCGCCTGGTTATCACCGCGGGTGTTACTCGGCCCGGAGTATCTGCCCACTCCGTAGCCGTGCGGCGCGGTGTCCTGGCCAGGCCGCGAGGAGGTTGGCGGCCAGCAGGACCGCCGGGGCGATCAGTAGCAATGCCCACACGGCGATCGGCGGGTGATAGGCCAGCGGCGTGCTCGCGGCGACAGCGCGCCAGAGACCGCGGCCAAGGACAAGGCCCAGCGGCACCCCGAAGGCGAGTCCGATTAGTGCCAGTACGCTCGCCTGGGTGAGGACCACTGTCCGGGCCTGCAGTCGGGTCATCCCCAGTGCCCGCAGGACCGCCAGTTCGCCGCGGCGCCGGCGCACCGCGGTAACCAGGGCGTGCCCTACCGCGCCGAGCGCCAGCAGGACCAGGAAGCCGCTCAACGCGGTCGGGAGTATGGCCACGTCCCTGAGTTCCTGGACCTCGCCCGGCGGCGTAGGCGGGGTGAAGGGGGGCGCCTGGCCGCCTGCGGTCCGCGCCGCTTCGCGGTTGAGCCGGCTCGCCACCACCTGCACATCCGCGCCGGCCCGCAGCGTGACCTCGGAGATGTGGAACTTGAAGGAATAGCGGGCGCCGTGAAAGACCCGGTCGTAGCCGCCCGGGGTAACCCAGGCTCCGGAGGCGTAGCCGTTGTGCGACCCTTCGGGGACGAACCCGATGCCGGTGACAGTGACGGTCTGCGGCGCCGACCCGCCGGCCAACTGCACGGCGGAGCCGGGGGCGGCGTGCAGTTGCTGCGCTGTCGCAGAGGCCAGAACTATCTCGTCCGAGGCTTTGGGCATCCGCCCCGCTGTCAGCACCACGGGAAGCCGCTTGCCGCCGACAGGGTGATAGGCGTAAGTCGTGATGGAGGTGCCGCCGGAATAGGCGACCGCGACCCGCGCGTCGTTGAGGCCGGTGACGTCATGGTCGCGGGCGACGGCTCGCAGTACCGGGCCGGCCGGAGCGAAGTCACGCCCGTTGAGACCGAGGAACCTCTCGAGCTGGTTGGTCTGACCGAACCGGGCGGGGTTGGCCGCAGCGTCCGAAACCCCGGCGGAGAAGGTGAACGCGGCGACCACGCCCAGCACCCCGACGATCGCGGCTGCCAGCGCCGGGCGCACCGGCACGGAGGAACGCCCGCGTCCGGGCTCCAGCGCGAAGCGGACACCGACCACCACGGACACTGGCATGCCCGCGCGGGCCAGCGCCAGCGCGAGCGCAGAGCTGCGGGGGGCCAGGCGAGCCTGGCCGGCCGCCAGCGCCGCCGCGGCGGCAGCCGCCGATCCGGCTAGCACGGTGAGTGGTGCAGCGGCCCAGCCGATGCTCAGCACGAGCCAGTCAGCGTCGAGGCCAGGATGCGGTTCGAAAAGCGACGCAGCGCCGATCGGCATCCAGCGCGAGGCCGCGATAGCCCCCGCCACGCCCAGGGTGGTACCTGCCAGCGCGGCGAGAAAGGGTCCAGCCGACGCCGAGGCTACGGCTTGCTGTGGCGTCAGGCCGGTCGCCCGCAGCAACTGAAGGTCGGTCATCGTCGAAGAGACGTACCGTGCGACCGACTGGCCAACCAGGAACAGCGCGGCCACCAGAGCCGCAACGCCGAATGCCAGCAGGCAGGCCGCCTCGACACTGAGGACCCTGCGAACGGGCCCGCCGAAATCGACCACGTTGTTCCCTATGTCGATGTCCGAGCCCCCGCTCACCCGGGCCAGACCGGCCCGGAACGCCGGAAGCGCCCCGACGCCGCCCCTGAGCCTGACCAGTGCGCCGGTAAAGGTCGTGCCGGAGCGGCCAACGAAATTGGCCGGGTAATGGGCGACCAGAGCCGGCGAGGGGAACACCTCCCCGATGGACCCGACGGAATCGGAAAACAAGAACGACCGGATCACGCCCACGATGCGTACCCGGACCCGCGGTCCCCGGGCTGGCACGCCATCGGCAGGGTCGTATCCCTCGTTGACCTGCCCCGGGGA
This sequence comes from uncultured Actinomycetes bacterium, assembly GCA_963781085.1. GTDB lineage: Bacteria > Actinomycetota > Actinomycetes > Streptosporangiales > Streptosporangiaceae > RYN-230. The sequence continues at coordinate 292,493 of CAWAES010000042.1, read as the reverse complement.
GGGCAGGCCCAAGGTGAGCGAGTCGCCGACGCCCTTGCCGTAACCCACCAGGAATTTCGGCGTGACCACCACCTCATCGACCCGGCTGGGATCAGATACCCGGCCCTGAAGCACCACAGGGCGCTCAATGGTCTGCATGGCCTGGCGGTCCGTGAACGGATACCCTGCCTCCTGGCCGGCGAGCGGGTAGCCGTCAACGGCGAATCCAGAGACACCGAATGTGGTCAGCGCCGCGACCTCCGGCAGCGCCCGGATCCTGGCCCAGTCGAAGCCTGGCTCGTTCGGCAGCACGGTGATGGTCGCGGGCAGCGTGAGCGCCCACAGCCTGCTGATCGCCGTCTGGCCGCGCCGGGCGCCGGCGACCGCCCCGAGAACCGTCATGGTAGCCAAGGCGACCAGCAAGCCCACCACGAGCAGGGAACGCCAGCGCCGCCGTGAATCCAGGCGCAGCCAGGTCAGGGTAATCCGCATGCCCGCTCAGCTGCTCTTTCGGTGCGCATCCGCCCCATCACGCCCGCGAACTCACCACGGCGGGCATCCGCAGCCCGCGCGGCGCACACATGGTGGCCACGTCGCTTTCGTGATGGCACGGCGCTGCGCTCCATAACTCTCAGTAGACGGCCTAGGAGCCGGTCAGCCCAACAGTGGTAGAACGACACTTCGTAGCGTGCTACCACCCCGACTGGCATGGTGAGACCCGGCGAGGGTCCATCTCGCGAACGGAACAGCCGCCCTGCCCCGGCCTCGCAGTCAGCCTCACGCACGGAAGGAAGGTCAAGGTACGCCGCGTCTCCTAGGAGAAGTCTTTGGAGGGTGTGCCAGGGTTTTTCTGCCAGAACGCTTCACAGTGCTCGGCGTCGAGGTCAATGGTCCAGACCCGGTCCGCGTGCCCGTCGGGGCGAAGGCGCAGAGTGTATACCGCGAGGTTGTCGAACTGGTCGCCACCGGGCGCTGTCCCGGTCTCGTGGATCAGGCAGATAGCTGTGTGGTCATCGGCGTAGACGCAACGGCCGTCTTGATTAAAGGTGTCGCCGAAGAATCCCGCGAACTCCGTGAGCATGAGCGCCATGTCGTCCTTGCCGCGGGCGAAGTGCCAGGGTCCGGCGCCAGGACCATTGTCCATCTGGATATCGTCGGCGTAGAGGTCGAAAACGGGTGCGTAGTCACCTTGCCGGACCGCGTCGAGTACGGTCTGGGTGCGGTCGAAGTTGGGATGGTTGCTCATGTACGCCTCCAGTGTCGAGCCCAGTTGACCCTAACCAAGCAGCACCGGACCTTGAGGCACCAGCGGCCCGGCTTGGATCACCGGAATACGTGTCCGCCATTCAAGGGCTCCAGCCGCCTGCGGCGTCTGGCCTTCCCATTTCTGGTATGGGCGTTCTGATGCGCCAGCATCCCGTCACTCAGTCAGAGTCAGGCAGATGGAATTGCCGCGGAGACGGCGTGAAGGCCGCGTGGAGACTCTCCCCTCGCCGCCACGCAGCGGCCGCTGGCCACGACCGCGCTGACCCAGCAGAGCGGTGTCCCGGCCTGGAAGACGATCCCGTCCTGGGACGTGGTGGGCACCGCTGACCACGCCATCCCGCCGGCGTTGCCGCTGTTCATGGCCCACCGTGCGCACGCCCACATCACCGAAGTGCACGCACCGCACCTGTCGATGATCTCCGCCCCTGGCGTTGTCACCCGGGTCATTCTTAAGGCGGTCCACGCCACCGGTTGACTGGCCGCCCGCGAGCCTGCCGCCGTCGCCCGTGCTGGCGCGGGGGTGGTCAGCGCCGCCCGCGCCAGTGCCGGACCATGGCGTTCCGGGGGTCCGGTCGATCCGCGAGTATCCTCTGAAAGATGGACGCTCCGTTCCGTCCTCCCCTCCGCGGACGTGAGCAGGAGCTTGCGGTCATACGCCGGAGGCTGAGCCAGGTCCGGGCTGGGACCGGCTGCGTGGTCGTGGTGGAGGGCAGCGCCGGGCTCGGCAAGACGAGGCTGCTCGACGAGTGCGTATCGATCGCTGGGGAGCTTTCGTTCCGGGTCGGGCGAGGGGCGGCCGAGCCGGGGCGGGTAATCGAGCTGGGTGCTCTCTTCGACGCGTTGTTTGAGGGGGATCCGCCGCTCGCGGATCGGCGCGCGCTTAATGACGTGCACGCTTCTCCGGAGTTTTTGTTCTGGCTCCTCCAGGACGTGCAGTCCCTCATCGAGGAGGCTGCGCTCAACAGTCCCGTGCTTATCTGTCTCGACGATCTGCACTGGGGTGGGACCAGTCTCTCGGTAGCAATGCGGCAGCTTCCTTCGCGTCTCTCGTCGCTTCCTGTGGCGTGGGTGATGGCATTTCGGCCGGGCCAGGGCCTGCATCAGGTGCAGCTGGCGAAGGCCGGGCTCATCGAGTCCGGAGCGGAACTGATCCGGTTGGGGCCACTCAGTCGCGAAGCGGTCGCGCAGGTCGCGATCGACGTGCTCGGGGTCGAGGCCGACGAGGAACTCCTCCAGAAGGCTGAACGGGTCCAGGGCAATCCGTTCCTGCTTGTTGAGTTCTTCCGCGGGCTCCAGGACGACCACCTCATTTCCCTCGATTCAGGGCGCGCGACGCTCACCGAGGACCGACTGCCCCATCGCGTGAGTGACGGCATGCGTGGGCGTCTGGCCCGCATGCCGCCGGCATCGGAACGGGCTGCGACGTTCGCGTCGGGCCTGGGACGCAGGTTCAGCCTTCACGACCTGGCTGCGATGACCGAGATGTCGCTCACAGAGCTGATCGACCCGGTCAACGAGCTCGTTCAGGCCGATATTTTCGCTGATGACGCTGGTCGATTGGCGTTCCGGCACGACATCATCCGGGAGGCCGTTCGTGGCAGCTTGTTGTCACCGGTCCGACGTGCGATCGACCGGCGCGCGGCGGACGTGCTGCTTGGGCGCGGCGCGCTCCCGGTAGAGGTGGCTACCCAGCTTGTTGAGAGCGCAGAACCGGGCGATGACGTCGCGATCGGGACGGTGCTCAAGGCAGCGCAGGTCCTCGGCGCTTCCGATCCCGCCGCGGCGGCCGAGCTAGCCGCGAAGGCGCTCGACCTTACCCCCCTCCGCCACCCTCTCCGTGGTCCGTTGGTCGCGCAACGGGTCGTCTCACTTTTCGCAGCCGGTCTTGCGGAGGAGGGGAAGCGCTTCGCTGATTCTGCGCTCCGGCAGGCGATGTCCGCCGAGGAAGAGGCGAGGGTACGCGTCAGCGTCGCCAGTATGTACGACCTCTCTCCGGAGGTCCGGTCGGAAAACGCCCGCGCTGGCCTCGCCCTCCCCTCTTTGCCTGCGGATCTGCGTGCCGAGCTTTGGGCTGCGCTGTACCACAGCCTCAGCGTGGCCGGACGGAAAGAGGAGGCGCTCGACATCGAGCCGAGTGCCCGCGAGGCTGCGTACGAGAGCACGACCGAGGTGTGCCGGTTCGCGTTTGAGGTCCCGGAGTCTGGGCTGGCGTATCAACTACTCGACTTTGGGCGCTCGCTCGAGATTCTCCTGACTGCAGAACGCCGTCAGCTCGGTGGCCAAGGCGACGCGCGAGTTCGTCTCGCGCACATGCTGCGATCATGGATCCTGGCCGCACTCGACCGGTACGAGGACGCGATCCACGCGGCCGACGACGGAGTGATCGCCGCCCAACGTGACCGGCAGAATTGGGCGCTGCGTATCTTCGAGACAACACGCGGCCGGCAGATGCTGCAGATGGGGAACTTCACCGAGGCGGCGCTCGCGCTCGAAGGTCGCTTTAGCGCCGAGGAGGCCCATCTGGTCGCCGGAGCCCTCCACGCCCCCTCGGTCGTCGCGCTTGGCACACTCAAGATCCATACCGGAGACGAGTCCGGTGCGCTGGAGGTTGGCGAGCTCGCGAAGATCATGCTGCAGGCGGGGGCACCGTGCGTCCGGCATCATGCGATGTGGTACCTCGCCCTTCTCGCGCTGGCCCAGGGCGACCCGATGCAGGCGTACGGGTGGCTCTGCTCCTCCGGACACGAGGAGCGGCTCTCGATGTTCCCGCTTTACCCGCACGAGGTCGCGTACGACGCCGAACGCGTGCGCATCGCTGCGGCAGTCGGTGACGAGGAGCTCGCAGAACACGGAATCTTGATCGCTGAACGACGCGCGAGCCTCAATCCAGATGTTCCTTCGTGCGCTGCGGCGGCGTCGCACGCCCGGGGCATCTGGAACGACTCCGCGGAGGATCTCGTGCGCGCGGTCTCGCTTTATCGAACCGGACCTCGCCCTCTCGCCCATGCGTCCGCGCTCGAAGACCTCGGCCGAGTTCTGGCGCGACGCGGCGACAGCGCGTCGGCAATCGCCGTACTCGACAGGGCGCTGACGATTTCGGCACGCGTCGGGGCGAGTTGGGATGCTGCACGCGTTCGGGGCCGGCTTCGCCGTCTTGGCGTGCGACGGCGTCCCCCCAGAGTTGACCGGCCGGAGACCGGGTGGGACGCACTGACCGAAGCCGAGTCCATGGTCGCCAGTCTTGCCGCGGATGGGTGCACCAACCGGGAGATCGCCGACAAGCTCTTCGTCTCCCCGCACACTGTCCACTCTCACCTGCGCCACGTCTTCGAGAAGCTCGGAGTCAACTCCCGTGTGCACCTCACGAGGCTTGCCGCGGCCCGGCCGGTCCAATCGCCAAGGGATCCGCACGCCGAGCATGGGTGACGATGGCCCCGCAAGGTCGTGGAGACAGGGTCGGCCGTCGCGTCTATTCGACGGGTGCCTTGCTCGCGTGACTCGCCAGGTAGTTAGCTAGTTGCACGCGGGATTGCACGCCGAGTTTCGCGAACGCCGCACGGAGGTGGGTGGCCACGGTGTTAGTGGAGACGCCCAGGGTGGATGCTGCGGACTTATTGGTGTGTCCCTGGCTGATGAGGGTGGCAACGCGCCGCTCGGCCTGGGTGAGAGAAGCCCATCCGGTCGCTGGCGCGGCGGCCGCGTCAGACCATTTGGCGCGGCGGGCTCCGGCCTGGCGCATAGCGCCTTGCACATTGTCGCGGAAGGCCCGGGCTCCCATGTGGTGGTATGCGTCCCAGGCCCGGTCGAGTTGCGCGAGTGCCTCGGAGCGGCGCCCGGCGGCCAGCAGGGCGTGTCCGTAAGATTCGGCGCCGACGGCGCGCAGGACGGGGCGCGGGCTGCGGTCAAGGACGTGCACGGCCTTGGCGAGGATGCCGAGGTCGTTGTTGCGCAGTCCGCGCAGGTTGAGGGCAACGCCTTCGAAGCTGGCCACGCCGGGGTTGCGGGCCGCGTTCGCTTCGGCGACGTCGAGGCAGGACGCGGTGAAGGTGTCGTCGCCGGCGGCGGCGCCGACCTGGAAGAACAGCCCGTTCCAGCACGGCCACAGCGGCCAGTAGCTGCGGGCCTGTTCTGCTCCGTGCAGGACCGGCCTCAGCGTGTCCCGGGCTGCGGGCAGGTCGCCGCGGCTGGCGGCGAGCCAGCCACGCATGACGGTGATGCCCGGGTTGCGGATGGCCTCGTCGGCGCCGGTAAGCGTGTCGGCGAGCCGCAGCTGGGCTGCGGCGATCTCGGTCTCGCCGTGCAACAGCGCGACCGCGGTACGGACCGTGATCGCGTCGAGAAGGTGCAGGCTGGTGCCAAGCTGGCGGGCCAGCTCAATCAGGGTGCGGGCGCCGGCGTCGGCGTCGTCGAGGCGTCCGAGATTGAAGTCCTGCCACATCTGCGCGCAGGCGACGCCCGGCAGCAAGGCCCCGGTGGTGGCGGTGTAACTGGCGCGGGCTTGATCGAGCAGGACCTGGGCGTGGTCATAGCGGTCCACGAACTGCAGCGCGGTGATCTCCTCGGCCAGGTACGGCGCGCCGGTAAGGGTGCGCAGTTCACGGAAGTGCGCCAGGGCCTCCTGGTGGCGTCCTTGGTTGCGGGCTGCCTCGCCGGCGGCCTGAACCGCCAGGGTGAGCGCTTCTGCGTCACCGCTGTCGCGGGCCTGCTCGAGCACGCCAGCCGCTTGGGTGCCAGCCGGCTCGCCGGGCAGCGTCCGGGTGCAGGCCAGCGCGTACGCCGCGCGCAGCCGAACGGCGGCCAGCGCGTCCAGGTCGCTGCGGCGCAGGGTCTTCTCGATCCTGGAGGCCAGGTCGCTGATGCGCCCGCTCAGCCACAGGGCCCGGGCGGCTTCGGTCTCGACCCGGGCGGCCAGGCTGGCGTCGTCGACGCGGGCCAGGATCTGGCCGGCGACGGTGATCGCCTGGGCGGCGTGCTGGGCCCGGCACAAGACCGACAGGCAGCGGCGGCTCACTTCCAGCCACTGCGGCTGGGCCGGGCGCACCGTGGCGAAGGCGAGCGCGGCGAGTTCCCCCGCGTCCTCAGCGCTGGTCTGGGCCAGGGTCTCCGCCGCCGAGACCAGGATCAGGGCACTGGCCAGGTCACCGGGCGCCGCCGCCGCCCGGGCGTGGGAGGCGGCGGCCAGCGGCTCACCGAGCACCCTCAGGTAGTACTCAGCCAGGCGCGCGTGCAACTGACGGGCACGCTGGCCTCCCAGGAGGGAGTAGACCGTCTCCCGGACCAGGTCGTGGCGGAAGGCCAGGGCATCCGCGGACACGGTGATCAGCCCGGACTCGACCGCGCCGGCGAGCCCGTCCTGACCGTCACAGCCACCCAGGGAGGGCATCAGCGCGAACGCGTCGCGTACCAGCAACGGCCGGCCGGCGGCCGCGACCAGCTCGGCCAGGCCGCGCGCCGGACTGGGCAGGCCGGCGAGTTGGCGGGCCATCGCCGCGGCGAACCCGCCGGCGATGGTGCCGGGTTCCCCGGCTGCGGCCGAACGGGCCAGGCTGTCGATGACCTGAATGGCCAGGAACGGGTTTCCGCCGGTGGCATCCAGGTAACGGCGGGTCCGGTCGTCGGGGACCCGCCCGAGCCGGTCGCGGGCCATCGCCGCCAGGTCGGGAGTGGCCAGCGGCGCAAGCCGGACGTGCTCGCGGCGGACGGTGCCGGGGCCGGCCAGATCGATCCCGGCGGGGTCGTCGCGGCTAGCGAACATCCACACCACGGGCAGGCCGACCAGCCGTGACAGCAGGCTGCGCAGCAGGAACCGGCTGACCCGGTCGGCCCACTGGAGGTCATCAATCGCGATAAGCAGCGGCTGGACCGCGGCGAGGTCTTCCAGGCAGCACGCGACGCGGTCGGCGAGCACCAGCGGTTCGCTGGCCGCGCCGGCGATCTGCTCGTACACTCCTGCCGTGGTCAGCGGGTCCGGCCCAGCGCGCAGCGCCGCGATCACCGGGGCGCCGGGCCAGACCTGCTCGACCGGATCACACCTACCCCAGCCGACCCGGATGCCCATGCGGGTCGCCTGCTGGCATATCTCCGCGAGCAACGCGGTCTTGCCGATACCGGCCGGCCCGGCAGATCACCACACAGGCACTGGTTCCGTGCTGGCAGGCACCACGCAGCGCCGACAACGCACTGGCCATCGGCTCACTACGACCCCGCAACGGTCCTGACCGCAAGACACCACCCCAGGAAACGGCGTATCTCCTGGCCACGGTGCCAGGACCCGCGCTGCGGCGCATCGCCCGTTCGGGCGATGTCTAATCTGCGGTCAGGGTCACGCCGGTCAGTCCGCCCCGGGGCCTGACTCCCACATCGCTGAGACCGTGGTGCCCTAGTGCTCTCACCTGATTAGGTGAGCGCGCCTGGCGTGGCGACCTGGCTACAGTCGGCACGTGGTCAGCGATCACGGCTGGAGCGGCGCCGGAAAAGACGATGCCGACCGCCGGGAGGCGCCAGCCCGGCGGCTGGGCGTGGCCGAGCATGGCAGTGGGACGATCCCGCTGGTCTTGCTGCACGGGTGGCCGCAGACCTCGTACGCGTGGCGGCACGTGGTGCCCCTGCTCGCCCCGGACTGCCGGACGCTGGCCTGCGACCTGCCCGGGATCGGCTCCTCAGATCCGGCGGCCGGCCAGTTCGACAAGTGGTCGATCAGCGGGGACCTGCACGCCAGCCTCGGCCAGCGCGGCGTCCAGAACCCACTGGTGGTGGGGCACGGCATGGGGGCTCAGGTCGCCTACGCCTACCTGCGCCGCTACCCTGCGCAGGTTCGCGGGGTCATGGTGCTGGACACCCCGATCGCCGGAGTCGGCGGCTGCGAGGACCTGTTCACCTCGGCGGCGTTCTGGCACGTCGGATTCCACCAGACCATGCAGGGGGGACCGGCCTGGCGGACCTGCTGGTCGCCGGCCGGGAGCATCGCTACTTCCGCAGCCACATCGACCGGTTCGCCGCGCATCCCGGCGCGATCACCGACGCTGACGTGGCCATTTACGCACACGGATACGAAGGGCCGCAGCGGCTGGCCGCGGGCTTCGCCCTATACCGGGCGATCCCGCTCGACATCGCCCGCAACGAGCGCTATACCGCCACCGTGGACCCTCCGGTCCAGCTGGCCTTCGCCGAGTACAGTCACGCCACCGTGCTGCCCGACGTGGCGGCCGGCCTAGACGAAGCCGGCGCCCACCACGTGGAGACCAGCGTCATCGCCGGCAGCGGTCACTGGGTTGCCGAGGAGCAACCAGCCCGGGTCGCCGCCGCCATCAACCGGTTCATCGCCTCCACCTGACCCCGCCGGATCCCCGCGGCCGCCGGAGCCCAGTCAGGACGTAGCAGACCACCCCCGAGGAAGTCAGTCTCGAGGCGTTGCCAACGACTGGGTCTGGCCTCACCTGAACGTGTGAGGGATTGCTGTTGCCTGCCCGGCCAGGCTGGTGTCTGTGGCTCCCCGGCTGGAGCCGTCGCCAACACAGTTCAGGAGGAAGCCATGTCCATGCCAACCAGGCCGAGCATCGTGTTCTGTCACGGGATCTGGGCCGACGGGTCGTGCTTCAACAAGCTGCTCCCGCCGCTGCAGGCGGAGGGATACGAGGTGATCTGCGCGCAGTACGGCCTGGACACCAACGAGGCCGACGTCGCCGCGACGATCCGCACCTTCAACCGGGTCCACAGCCGGATCCTGCTGGTCGGCCACTCTTACGGCGGCGCCGTCATCACCGCCGCGGGCACCGACGACCGGGTGGCCGGGCTGGTCTACATCAACGCCCTGGGCCCGGACGAGACCGAGACCTCCCAGAGCGAGCAGGACAAGTTCCCCCAGACGCCGGCGTTCGGCCAGATCGAGGTCGCCGACGGGCGGGTGTGGATGCTGCCCGGCGGCGCCGCCTGCTTCTGCGGCGACCTGCCCGAGGAAGAGCAGAAAGTCGTCTGGGCGACCGCCTGGCCTCCGTCCGTCGAGCTGTTCAGCAGCAACGTCCCCGGCGTCGCGTGGCGGACCAAGCCGAGCTGGTACATCGTGGGCAAAAACGACCAGGCCGTCCACCCCGACCTCGAGCGGGCCGCCGCCAAGCGCATGGGCGCCACCACCTACGAGTTCGACAGCAGCCACTGCCCCATGCTGTCCCAGCCCGACAACGTCCTCGACGTCATCCGCACCGCCGCAGCAGCCATCTGAGCCAGCACCCTTTCTGGGCCCTGCTCCCGACCGGGGAGCAGGGCCCAGAAAGAGCAAGATTACAAGGAGGGAACCGGTGGTATCAGAGCAGGTGCTCGACGTATGCGTGCGCCGCCCCGTGCTGGCCAGCGAACGGCCGATCCAGGTCGTCCTGGACGGAGCCGCAGACAGCCTGAAGGCACAGCCCTGAGCCGGTGACCACGAAACAGATCGTCCTTACCGGCTTCAGCCCGGGTACCGGCGGAGCGGTGATCATGAAAGCAACCAGCCTGAGCCCCCGGTCGGGGCAGCGGACCGCCAGCAGCGGCAGGGTCGTTCTCCTGCACGGCCACCAGCTTGAGCGCAACCTGGCCCGCGCAGTCACCGCCGAGGCGGCCGGCACGTTCGTGCTGGTCCTGGCCATCACCAGCGCCGCCGTCGCCGCGGCCTTGTCCCGGCCAGTAGCCGGCGCCCCCTACGGGTCCCTGGCCGTCCCCGTGGCCGGCGGTCTGGCCCTGGCCGTCGCAGTCGCCAGCCTCGGCCCCATCTCCGGGGCCCACCTCAACCCCGCGGTGACCCTCGGACTAGCTATCAGCAGGCGCTTCCCCTGGGCGCATGTCCCGGGCTACGTCCTCGCCCAGTTCGCCGGCGCGACCGCCGCGGCCGCGGTCACGTGGGGCCTGTACGGGAACCAGGCCCGCGCCATCGCCGCCCTGGGCGCCCCGGTCCCGGCCGCCGGGGTCTCCGCGGGGTGAGTGCTCGCGGCCGAAGCTGTGGTCACCTTCGTGCTGGTCGTGGTGGTCGTCGCGGTCGCCACTGACACCCAGGTCCCGCGCGGCGTGGCTGCGGTGGCCATCGGCGCCGCGCTCGCGGTCGCCATCGTGGTCAGCGGGCCGGTCAGCGGCGCGGGCGTCAACCCCGCCCGGGCGATCGGGCCGATGATCCTGGCCGGCCAGCTCACCGACTGGTGGGCCTACCTCACCGCGCCGGTACCGGCGGTGTGGCGGCCGTCGCCCTCTACGACCGGTTCCTGCGCAGCCGGCCACACACCCGCCTAACGACTCACGCCCCCATTACCACCTCTCCCAGACCCGCTGTGAGACGCAGAGGGTCCGGCGGACCCCCGCAGTAAGAAAGAGCTTTCTTCATGGCGAATGTGCTGACCCAGTTCACAACCACCGAAGTGATCCCCGGCTACTGGCGGGTGACGTTCAGTAATCCGCCGATCAACCTGGAGGACCCGGACACGATCCTCGAGTTGCAGCAGCTGGCCGGGCGGATCGAAGCTGACGACGCGCTACGTGTTGTCGTGCTGGACAGCGCGCATCCAGACTTCTTCGTCAATCACTATGACGTCTCGCGGGCCGCGGAGACACCCGTCGAACCAGGACCGACCGGTCTGCCTGCCTTCATCGACACCACGACCCGGCTGGCCAACTCTTCCGTCGTGACCATCGCGTCCATCCGGGGTCGCACCCGGGGCGGCGGCGCCGAGCTGGCAGCAGCCTGCGACATGCGGTTCGCCAGCCTGGAACGGGCGATCTTCGGCCAACCGGAAGTGGGGTCAGGACTGCTGCCTGGCGGCGGCGGGATCGAACGGCTCCCGTTGCTGGTCGGGCGGGCCAGAGCGCTCGAGATCATTCTGGGCAGCGACGATTTCGACGCGGCGACCGCGGCGGCCTACGGCTGGATCAACCGCGCGCTCCCCGACGCGGAACTGGACGGCTTCGTAGACACACTGGCGCGGCGGATCGCGTCCTTCGACAAGCCCGCGCTGAGCGAGGCGAAGCGGCTCATCAACCGGCGGACCCTGCCCTCAGCAGCCGACCTGATCGAGACTCAAGACGTCTTCCTCCACGCGTTCACATGGCCGTCCGTCCGCAAACGCGGCGCCCGGCTCCGTCGCCGGTCCGTCGAAGCCGGGCCCAAGTTCGAGTTGCGCTTCGGTCACTACCTGGCCGACCTAGGCGACGACAGTTGATAACAGTCCGGTTCCATAGCCGATGCGTGCGAGGAATTGCCTCTCGCGCGAGCTGAAGTAGTGCACAACGATGGTGGTGTCAGACGGCTCAGGATATTCGTCGCCCTGTATGACATCGTCTTGGCGGAGCAGGTCGTGCGTAAGGCCAGGCACCCGGCCGAGCGTCAAGCACGTAGCAATCTCATCCATGATCCAGAAATTGTCAGACGGATAGGGCAACGCAAGCCTCCGCTCGCCCTCGCTGGAGCGCGCCCTCACGAGTTCTGCCAGTGCCGGATTCCCGAGCACTTCCGGGCACCACAGGCATATGCCTAGAAGCAGCCGCCAGGCGTACCAGACAAAGTCGTCGAGCAAGGTCACGAGGGTATGAGCAAGCACACCGCTAAGCACCATCACACCGCTGTTGAAGGCGGGGACCAGCACTAGGCCTTCTTGGTGAGCGATCTCGGCTAGCGCCTGCTTGTCCGGGTAAGACTCGCGGGCATACCAGTCGCAGCGGTCGTACCGCATGGCCAGGTTGGCGACATCGTCGAAGAAGTACGTGTCACAGTCGAGATAGATGAGCCGATCGATCGCCTCGGCCGTCACGAGGCTGTGCAAGGACAGCAGTTTATGCAGCGTCGGGAGCGTGGCGAGGGCATCGCGCCAGTGCCGGGGGACATCCCCGAACGCGTCGGCGAAACTCCCCATCGGCTGGACGCGCACGCCGAAACTTTCGGCGGTGGCGAGAGTCTCAGGGCGGGCGCTGCCGTAGAGGCACAGGACCACGCTGATATGTGCGTTGTGCCGCCGGAGGCTCTCCACGCTGCGGGCCCATTGACGCTCGCGCGTTCCGTCCGCGTCGGCGACCAGCGAGTAATAGATGACGATCATGCCCGGGATCCTGCGCGCGCGGTCTGCACGTGCCAGCGCAGCCTGTGGGCCTCATCACGCAGCGCGTCCCACTCCGACGCCGTGACATGACGCCAGGCGAGAGCGCGCAGCTGTCGGCCGAGCTGGGAGGAACCGATCACTCCCTGCAAATACTCGCAATACACGTGGTACGCCTCTTGGTACAACCCCGCGAGTTCACCCACGGCCTCGGGCAGCAAGGCCGACGGGAGACCCTCCGGCGTGCCGGTGACCGACGAGCCCGAACAGTCGGCGCGGTGATACAGCGGACGGTCCACACGCGAGATCGTGCCGGTCATGCGCATCAGGTGGAACAGGAACGTCTCGTACCCGACGCGGTGACCGCCATAGCAACCGCCGACGTTGAGCAGGCCCGGGGCGTCGAACAGCGCGTGATAGGCGGACTTCTCCTGGTGGTCAAGGCCGCCGTGATAAAGCGGGGTGACTGGGGATGGTGCCAGGGCGGGCCTGACGACGGCCGACGCGCCGGATGAGTTGACCCCGTGCTCGCGGTAGGCAGAAACAGCGGCGATGCTGTGGCACCGACGCATCTCCTCGAGCAGGGCGGACACGCGGCTCTGCTCGCTCCAACCGTCGGCGTCCTGGACGAGCAGGTACTGACCCAGGCGAGCCATGAGCACGACCTGATCGGCGAAGTACCGGCCCCGGCTGGCGGTGTAGTCGACCCGGACAAGGCGCGGGTCGTCGAGGTGACTGACCAGATCCCAGCGGGGATTGACATTACCGTCGTTGGCCAAGATAACGAGAAGGTCCCGGTGGTCCTGGTCGAGAACACTCTCCACCGCTCGCGCAACCGAACTCCAGGCGCGGAAGCACGGGACGGAGACGACGACCCGCTGCCGCGGGCCGCCGGAGCGGGTGGCCCGCGTTAGCGGCTTGCGCGGGGCTCTGGCGCGGGGACGCCGGGCCGGGCCGTTCGGCGTAGCAGGGTTCCGGCCGTCAGCACTACCGGTGAGGGTAACGCCGAAGTTGCGATTGAGGATCTCCGCCGTGGCGCCGATGGACAGCCAGCGCGGGTCGGCGGCCTCGAACGAACGGGGCTGGACCGAGTTTGTCCCATGCTGAACCGACAGGAACATCGGTTCACCATCACTGATCGACCGGGATGGGAACCTGCGTCGCAGCCATCTATGGTTCCCTCCCGTGTCGAGCAGGTTCTGGTCCGGCTCAAAGCTGATCTTGGTGGAGAAGGGCGGCGAGAAGTGGTGGTAGGGACGCATCTGCTGCCCTTGATGGTCGAGAAGGTACCCGTCGGTCAGGGTGACGATCTCGCTCGTGAATGGATCGGCCTCACAGTCCTCGCGGACGCGCTCCATGGCCCGGCGGTGCCATGAATCATCAGAGTCGATTCTGCTGACGAACAATGCGTCCGCGCTTCCATCTTGGAAGCGCGTTAGAGCTGGGTCCTGATGGCGGAATGAGAAGTGGACTTCCGCCGGCACCTCGATGGTGGCGGTCAGCGCCGTGAGCCAGGCCGGACTCTCCGGGTGGCATAGGACGATCCAGGTGAAGTCGCTTTCGCTTTGAGCGGCCACGCTCGGCACCGTGTACGTCATGAACAGCTCCCACCGGCGACGCAGCCAATCGTCGTCTAGCTCGAGCTCGCTCGGGAAGGCCGCGCGTCCGCCCAGGCGACGGTTGAACATGGTGAGGAGGAGGTGGCGGAAGCGCATGTTCGGGTCACGGGGTCATGCGGCGCGGGCTGGCTTTAGCGTAACGCTGGTGCACGAGCGCCGTAAGAGCCGCCATTGCGGCATTGGCGGTCGCGCCAACATCGGCGACCATTGCCGCGACCGCGACCTGGCAGCAGGTATGGCTATGGGCAGGCGGGGCCGGTGCGGGGACCGCGGAGACAGGCGGTTCCGGGCACGACTGCCCTGCGGGGGCCGCCTGCGCGGGAGCGACGGGGGCTCCCGGGAAGGGCCGGGCTGGCGTCGGGCAAGGAGCCGCCCCGAGCGCCGGGGTCGGACCTGCGGCGGGCGCGGACGGACTCGCCGGGCCTGCAGGGGTCACCGGGCCTGCGGGGGTCACTGGGCCTGTGGGGAAAACCGGCCCCGTGGGGGTAGTCGTCCCCCCGGGGGTTATCGGCCCCCTGGGCGTCACCGGGCCCCCGGGGGTCACCGGGGCTGAGGGGACCCCGCCGGTCGGGGTCCCTGAGGGCTGGGGAGCAGGGACCGGCGCCACGGGGGTGTCGGCGGCAGCGGTGGCGGACGAAAAAATCGTGAACGTGCCAGTCAAGGGACCGGTAAGAAGGGTTCCGGTATCGGCGGACGCCACCAGCGGGGAGGCTATTCCTGGGACTGGAGTGAATGCAGCAGTCTCCCGGCGCTTGGGGGGCACCGGGGTGGGGGTCCCCCCGGGACGATCGGGTATGGGCGCCTCAGTTTCGAAGAACCGCTCCGCGCTACGCAAGGCGGCGAGATGCCCAGCACTCAGATTCAGCGAGTGGGCGAGAGTGGCGGGATCGGATCGGAGATCCTCAAGGGCGGATTGGTCGTGAGCTACCGCCTCGACAAGCTTCCGGACTCCACGCACGTCCGCTCCTCCCCGCGGCGCCATGCCCCCTAGCAACTCAACTCTAACCCAGTGGCCGCCGATTCCGACTCCTGGCCCGAATGCAGCCTCTTGAATGTCGAAGTGAGAAGTGTACGATCAAACCGTGCGGCCGTATAGCCAGGCTGGCGGCCGGTGCTGGCCGCGGGGAGGGGGCCCGCCAGGTACAGGTAACGGATGCAGATAGATCCCTGCAAACCGCTGCCGGTTTGCTGCGAGCAAAGGCACTGCCGCCCGGTTGCTGCGGCATGGGTTTTGCTACGTCCCCTGTTCGCATCTTAAGCAGTGTGACCTTCACCAGGAAGGTGACTGCAAATGCCAGAGAAGCCGACATGGCCGCCCCGCCAGTAGGAACGTAGCGGGCGGAGCGGATGACGTCGCCAAGCGAGCGGGCCATCACGGTCTCGCTGCCCTACTATCATTGCCGCCCGTTCCTGCGGCGGGCGGTCGAATCCGTACTCGGGCAGACTCACGGCGATCTGACCCTCATCGTGCTCAACGACGGGGAAACGCCTGAGCCCTGGGATCTCCTAGCCGACATCAAGGATAGCCGTTTGGTGCGGTTTGATCTCGATGCGAATCGGGGCAGGTATTTTGCGGACGCGGTGGCGCTGGCTGCGACCGCGGACCGGTATTTCATGGTGCAGGATGCCGACGACTGGAGTTCGGTCGACCGGGCGGCACTGCTCTACGAGGTCCTCCGCGAAGACAACGCTGGCGCCGCGTTTTCCGCGCTGAACGAATACGTGGGAGAACGGTGCAAGAAACTTAGCTATGCGAAGTGCACTCAGGCACCGTTGCCACAACTCTCTCACATTGCCTATCACGTTGGCTTGTATCGGACGGAGGCGCTGCGCGCAATCGGCGGTTATTATGGCGGCTTCCGCTTCGGCTACGATCTTCTGCTGGTCGGGCTGATGTCCCTGACCGCCAGGCTTGCCTACGTTGACTTGCCGCTGTATCACCACGACATACGTGAGGGCTCACTCCGGACCTCGCCAGACACTGGCCTGGGCTCGGAGGCCCGGCAGGCCGTGCGCGTCCGGCTCAGCAATCTCTATGATCAGGCGTACCAAGGCTTCCGTGAATACGTCGCCGGATATCGCAGCCTCGAGGGTCTGCGCCGGCTGACAGCTGCCTTGGCCATCACCAACGTGACCGCACAGGACGCGCATGCCCTCGAGGTGCAATCATCTCGGCTCCGCGGGCAAGTCGAGAACCGGACGGCTAGCCGTCGCGGCAGAGTTCGCCCGCTCGCTTCGTCGAACCGGCCGGCCAAGAAAAGCGGCGGCGCGCCAAAGCTGACCCGACTGGGGCAGGAGACCAACCCCGACATTAGCGTCGTGATGCCGACGCGGTACGACACGGCGCTGCTTTCGTCGACCATCGGGTCCTTCATGGCCACGAGGTCGCAGGATACGGGCTTGGAGTTCGTCATCGTGGACGACGACTCCCCGGCCGGCGTCGATTGCGCGATGTTCGAGCGGATTTTCGATATACCACGGCCGAACGCATCGATTGTCGTGGTCCACCCAGGCCAGCACGTCGGCATCACGCGGGCACGCAACCTCGGTGCCCGATACGCGCGAGCTGACCGGCTGTTCATTACCGATGCTCACGTTAGCGTTGAGTATGGCTGGGATGCCATGGTAGCGGAATACGCTCAGGCCAGACGTGTCCTGGCAGCGACTATTGCCGACGAAGAGACCGGCGGGCAGGGCTTCGGCGTGTCGCTGGAAATGCCGAGCCTTACTGTTCGCTGGAACTCCGAGCCACCGGACAATCTGACGGCAGTCCATGTAGCGGCGTCCTCGGGAATGGTCGTTAGCAGCGAACTGTACCGGTCGCTTGGCGGATTCGATTCCGGCATGATTCACTACGGCTCGGCAGAGGCCGAGTTCAGCATCCGCGCGTGGCTTAACGGAGCCGAGGTACTGAGTCTTCCGGCCCTCCTCGTATGGCACCGGTTCCGCAGCGCCTACGAACGGCAGCAGACCCTGATTACCAACTTGCATTTTGTACTGCACAATCGGCTGCGACTTGCCTTGCTCTACCTTCCCGACGATGTGGTACTGCAAGTCGTGCGCGACATGGCCACTCATTATCCCGGTACGGCGGTCGCGCAGGCCTGCGACCTCGTTGCGTCAAGCGACGTGTGGCGGCGGCGATCGTTTCTCCGCGAGCGGGAGTTGCTGACCTTTGGATGGTTTTCTAGAAAGTTCGGCCTTTGAGATCGTGGGCTGCTCGCTGGCCTGGCCGACGTATAGGAGGGGTTACACGTGGAATCGACGCAACTCCGAATGTTCTTCAAGGCGCTCGCCCAGGAATCCCCGACGCTGCAACTGCTGCGCAATGACCCGTCCCAGCTGAAGCGCCAGTTCGGGCTTACCGACTCCGATATCCAGTCGCTTGAGAGCAGCAGCCTCGCCCGCGCCAGCTCAGTCGGATCCCGGTCAACCTTCTCGGTGACCGACGCGGCAGAACACGGGACCTCCAGCCCGGCTCCCGGCCCGAAGCCATCGCCCGGGCCGACGCCCGCGCGCCCAAGCCGGGGCCGACGCCCGGGCCCAAGCCGGGGCCGACGCCCGGGCCCAAGCCGGGGCCGACGCCCGGGCCAAGCCGGGGCCGACGCCGGGGCCTAAGCCGGGGCCGGGCGCCGGGCCGACGCCATCGCCGGGGCCGGTGCAGACGCCTACGCCAGGGCCGGGTCCGGGCTCGACGCCATCGCCGGGACCGACTCCGCTGCCTTCCTACCCGCAACGCCCGACGCCGGGCGGGCCGATATTTTCGCCCAGCCCGGTGCCGGCCAGCCCCGCCACGCCCGGGACACCGGCCCCCGCCACGCCGGGCACTCCGGTCCCTGCCACGCCAGCGATTCCCGCCGCGCCGGGCACCGGGACCCCCGCCACGCCAGGCACTCCGACCCCCGCCACGCCGGGCCTGGGACCAACCGGGACGCCCGGGACACCCGGGACACCCGGGACACCTGGGACACCGGCCGGGATAGGCGGGACACCAGGAACAGGTGGGACGTCCGGAACAAACGGGACGGGCGGGACACCCGGGACGGGAGGCACTCCGCAAGCCGCTATCCAGCCGTGCCTTCCGGCCATGCCATCGGAGTGCGGGTGCTGCTGCAGCACCGCGATCGTCGGGATGGTGTCGGTGGTCTCAACCACAGCGACCACCGCCATCACGGCGATCACCGCCATCGCCGGCATCTCACACGGCCAGCTGAGCAGCCGCGCGATGCCAGCCGGACATCAGCGTGGTCATGCCCGCGCACAACGAGGGCGCCCGGCTGGCCGACACGATCGACTCGATCGCGTCAGGCCGCACGACCGACGCCCGCGTGGAGATCGTCATCGCCGACGACAAGTCCGACCGACGACACCGAGGCGCACCTGCGCGCGGCGTGGCCGGACCTGTCCCGGCACGACCGGCTGGACGTCCACCTCAGCCTGCTTCCCGACCGGCGCGGCGTCCCGCGAGCCCGCAACCACGCTGCCCGCCTCGCCACCGCCGACGTCCTGTTCATCACCGACGCCCATGTCCGGTTCCCGTCCGGCTGGGACGCCATCGTGCTACGAGCACCTGCGTCCCGACCGGATCCTGGCTGGCGCCGGTGACCCAGGCGAACACGCTCCTTCGTCGGCTACGGCTGCCGGCTGGTGGTTCCCTTCATGGGCACCTACTGGAACAAGGAACCGGTCGTCAGCCCAGCCGAGGTACAGATCGCAGCCTGCCCGGCGACGGTGCTGTCGCGGGACCTGTTCCACCGGCTCGGCGGCTACGACGACGGGATGATCATGTACGGCGCGGCCGAGCCCGAGTTCAGCCTGCGGGCGTGGCTGTCCGGCGCCGAGGTGATCCTGGTCCCGCAACTGCTCGTCGAGCACCGGTTCAAGCCGCCGCAGGAGCGGGTGGCGTTCGTCCGCGAGCGTCCGGGAGCACATGGTGTGCAACAGCCTGCGGTTCGGCCTGCTGTACGCAGACGAGGATGGCGCGCTTCAGTTGCTGCGCTATTACGCGCTGAAGTTCCCGAACCTGTTCCAGCAGGCCCTGGCGACCGTCGAGCGCAGTGACGTGTGGCAGCCGCCGGGCCCAGCTGGAGGCCACGCTGGCCCGGCCGTTCTCGTGGTTCGTCGAGCACTTCGGCCTGAAGGACAAGGCAGGCGGTGAGATCCTGTGACCCGTCTCGGTGCCGGCTGGCCGGCCGGCGGCCAGGTCCGCCGAGCCGGAAGCGGCGCCGTGGACCTGACCATCTCGCTGCTGCGGCCCGACGACCTGCTCGCCCTGGTCGTCGAGGCCACGAACATGCGGCTGGATACCAGCGACCCGGCCAGCCCGCGGCTGGTGCGGGACACGGCCGGCCAGCCCGCGCTGCTGACCTTCCGCTTCCCGCCGCAGTCGATCGCCGAGCGCGCCTACTTCGAGGTACCGCGCCGGCGCGTCACCCCGCCGCCGTTCAACCCGCCGCCGAGCAACCCCCCGCTCCCGCCGCTGCCCCCGCCGCCGGCGCACCGAGCAGCCCGCGCTGCCCGGGCACGTCGACGTCCGGATGAGCGGCGAGAGCCGCCTGGTGTTCCAGGTGCCCGACAGCCTGGCCGGCATCCCGTACACGGTCGAAGGGCTGCTCGACTGGAGCCAGCTGACCCTGGTGCTGCCGCCGGCCGCCTCCGTGCTGCCCGGCGCCAGCCAGGCGGCGGGCCACGGCCCGCCCGCGATCGCCGAGCCCGGGCCGCAGCGAGACCGCGATCGAGCTGCCGTACCGGCTGCATGCTCGCGCCCAACGTCTCGCCGCAGGCCACGCCGGCCTGGCTGCACGCCGACCACGCCCGTCGACCACGCCGGCCGCACCGAGCTCTGGCACACCCGCCTCGGCTCGCTGGCCGCCAGCCACGGCGCCGCGCCCGCCGAGGCGTCGGCGGAGAACCCGCTGCCGGTGCGGGTGGTCTGGTCGCCGGACTTCGTCGCCGACGGCCCGCTGCCGCCCCGCACGACCGACAACGTGCCCGTTCCGGTCCTCGACCTCGGCGTCCGACCGGGACCAGATCGTCATCCTCAGCGCCGGCTTCTCCGGCTACACGCTCACCACGCCGGACCTGGTCGAGCACACCTACGTCCCCAAGCCGGTGAACGCCGAGCGGCTGTTCCTGTCCGCCCTCGGCGGGTGGCTCACCTCCCGCGGCTCCTGGCCCTACCCGGTGACCTACCGCTACCCGCTGATCCTCCACCGGCCGCCGCCGTACCGCCGGGGGCCGGCCGGGCAGCCAGCCCCGATCGTGCTCAGCGAGGTGGCCGAGCTCGACCTCGTCGAGTGGGACCACATCGCCACGCAGGGACGCGACCACTACGTCCGCATCGTCTACGAGGGATTCCTCTACCCGTTCGGGCACCGCGGCGTCGCTGGTCAAGGTCACCGAGCGGAAGGTGCTCGCGCCGGACGGCGGCACCGGCAACAATCCAGCGAGCTCCCCGGTGGCCTACCTCAGGCAGCGGATGTACATCGTCGCCGCGCGAGCGGGAGAAGACCTACACCGCCGCGCCGTACCAGTACGCCGGCGCGCGAGATGCCGCTGGCCGGGCTGGTACGCGTCAACGTCGCGGTGACCCCGGACATCGATCCGCCCGAGGGCCGCATCAATCGAGGTCGGCGACGCAGTCATTCTGGGTCACGCTCAACGGCGCGCCGTACCTGTTCCCGGTGACCGGCCAGGACGCCGCCGGGCAGGACATCAGTTTCCTCGCGCCGCTCATCTTCGTCAGCCTGCGCGAGACGCGAGGCTAGCGCAGGTCCAGCAGGCCTATGCCAGCGACAACGACAAGCGCCGGTGCGTGGTCCGCGGGCAGCAAGATCGCCTACGCCGACCCGGCGGCCGGCGACACCGTCCTGAAGACGACGTCCCTGTACTTCACGTCCGAGTTCACCGGGACGGGCGGCCAGCCGCCGCCGCAGCCGTACGTCGACGCGCCGTTCCTGCCGTCGCTGGACGCCGCGGCCGTCACGGTGCCCGCGCTGTCCGCGCTGCTCGGCCAGAACAGCGCCGTCATCATCAACCTGTACCTGCCGTACCTGCAAGACGGCCTGGACTCGCACGCGGGCGTGTTCGCGGTCGTGTCCGGCACCGCGCCCCCGCTGTCGTTCAGCGCGAAAGCCAGCGGCGGCTTCGCCCAGCCGAACATCACGCTCAGCGCGCTGTCGGCGCGCAAGGGACTGGTGTCCGGGATCCGCCGACGACGCCGCCAGCGGGCGTCATGCGATCCCGCGGCAGTACTTCGGCGCCGCCGACGCCACAGCTGTTCGGGGCGATCGACCTGGGCGATCTCATCCACGCTGGTCGCGGGGCGTCGCCGACGCGGCGCAGAACGCCCCGGAGATCCGCACCCACGCCGTCCCGAACCAGCACCACCCCGACGCAGCTCGATCACGGTCATCAACTGGAGCCCGCAGCTGGCGCCCAGCCCGCCGGCGACCCGGGGGTGAGCATCGCGTTCAACCTGCCGCGTCGGCCCTGACCCTGCAGGTGAAGCTCGAGCAGCAGCTCGACGGCACCCCGCCGGCCTCGAAGGCCCACGGCCAGCTGTCCAACTTCCAGCTGACCATGTCCGGCGTGATCGGCCTGAACATCGACAAGATCACCTTCGACTCGAGCAACGGCGCCAAGTCGACGGTCGCCCTGGACCTGGCCAAGCAGCACGCCATCCAGTTCGAGGGCGCGCTGGCAGTTCATCCAGACGCTCGCCGACATCCTGCCGCCGGGCCTGTTCGGCGGCTCGGGGCCGTCGATCAAGCTCACGCCGACGCAGCTCGAGGTCAGCTACACGATCGGCATCCCGCCGATCCCCTGCGGCGTGTTCTCCCTGCAGAACATCGCCATCATGGCCGGCCTCGACCTGCCCTACCTCGACGGCAAGCCCGCGCTGGAGTTCGCCTTCGCGTCCGCGGAACCGCCCGTTCCTGGTCACCGTCGAGATCTTCGGCGGCGGCGGGTTCGTGCACGTCGTCCTCGACGCCCACGGCATCAAGATGGTCGAGGGCGTCGATCGAGTTCGGCGCCAACTTCTCCCTCGACCTCGGCGTGGCCAGCGGCGCGCGTCCACGCGATGGCCGGCATCTACTTCCAGCTCAAGGGCAGCATCGTCGGACCTGACCGGCTTCATCGACATCGGCGGCGAGGTGTCGGTCCTCGGGATCGTGTCGATCTCGCATCGACCTGAACATCAGCCTGAGCTGGCAGATTCACCCGTCGGGCAACGTCATCGAGGGCCGCGCCACGCTCACCGTCTCGGTGCACGTGCTGTTCTTCAGCGCGTCGGTGCAGCTGTCGGTGGAGCGCAGCTTCAGCGCCGGCAGCGGCGATCCCGACGTCGGCCAGGTGATGGACTCCGGCAACTGGTCGCTGTACGCGGCGGCATTCGGGTGAGCGGGGGGATGCCATGATCAGCCAGTCGCTCGTCGCGGTGGTGCTCCCGGCCGGCGACCGCCCAGGGGACGCTGCGGGCCAACATCTACCTGTCGCCGCGGCTGTCCGGAGCGCAGCGGCTCTCCGACTTCCCCGACTGGCTGCACTGGACCAGCCCTCGTGCACCAGCACGGGCTGACCGTTCACGCTGTCCTGCGGCGGCGCGACCGCGACGGTCGCCGCCGACACCAGCGCGCTGCGCCCCGACGTCTGGGACGCCATCTTCGGGCACGACTCGCTCGTCAGCGACGTACCCGGCGCCAGACTTCGCCGAGCGGCTGATCGTCTCCTACCCGAGCCGGACCGCCGCCGACTTCGTCCAGTACGCCTACCTGCGTCGCCGCCACGGCGACCGGCCCGGCGAGCGGCGGCCGAGCAGCTGATGGAAACGCTCAGCCAGCTCGCCTTCCGCGACGAGGACGGGCAGTCCACCCTCGACGAGACGCTCAGCCAGCTCCGGGTCGACGCTGTGGCAGCAGCAGCACGGCACCCCGGACGCCGGCACCGGCGACACCAGTCCAGCCGCGCCGCCGCGCCGCCACGCCGCCGCTGACCCCGCCGGCCGGGATCCGCGACATGGCCGAGCAGTTCGCGCTGTACCACCGCCTGCCGCCCGCGCCGACCCGGCCGCCGCTGCCGAGCACGCCCGCCGAGCTCGCCAAGCTGATCGACTTCCACCAGGCCCTCGCCATGCTGGCCGCCCACCCGAACCTGCTCACCGCCACCGGCCTGGTGCTCGCCGTGGAGATCCCGGGCTCGTTCTGCCCCGATTCCCCGGCCGGGCGGCAGCTACGGCACCGTGCAGGTGACCGACGTGCAGCCCGGCTGGGACTGGGCCGCTGCCGCCGGTGCTCGGCCCGCCGGCGACCGCCTACACCCGCGACGCCGCGGCGTTCGCCGCCGCGCCGGCCACCTCGCCCGGGACGCTGGCGGCCGGCACCGTGACCGCGGGCGACGTCATCGGCGGATTCCTCGCGCTGACGCCCGCCGACTTCCACCTCGTCGGCGTCGACATCGACGGCGCGCTGCTCAAGGCGATGGCCCTCGCCGACAGCCTGGCCAACGCCAACGACCCCGCGCAGTCCGACGGCCTGCTGGCCGCGCTGCGCTCGTCCGGGCATCTCGCTGCTGGCCGACGACCGCGGCCAGCAGGTGCTGCAGGCGATCCAGAACAACCAGGAGCTCGACGCCGTGCTGTCCGGGCAGCAGGCGGCGCCCGCTCACCGCTCCGCGACCTCACCCGGGGCTACCGGCTGGACATCTACTCCGACATCACCGGGACCTGGCACTCCCTGCACCGCCGCGACGGCACCTACCGGCTGGGCGACGGCAGCGTGGTGCTCACCAGGCCGACGACGAGGAGGGCTTCACCCAGCTGGCGGTGGTCCAGCCCGCCGATGACCCGAACCGGCCGGTGGACCCGGTGGCGGAGGCCGCGGGATCCCGCAGCCCGGCACCGACCTGTACGTCAACGAGCGGATCGCGCGCTGGAACGGCTGGTCGCTGTCCGCGCCGCGGCCGGGAACCCCGCTGAACCGCAGCCCCGACCCGGCGCAGGCGCTCGACAGCGACCCGACCATGGGCCAGTCGGTCACGACGTTCGCGATGACCACCTCGTTCGCCGCCCATCCCGGGCAGCCTGCCGACGCTGCGGTTCGGCGCGCGCTACCGGGTGCGGGCCCGGGCCGCCGACCTGGCCGGCCAGAGCGTGCCGCTGTCCGCCGCGGCCCCGGACTCCGTGGTCGCGCCGGCCGGCGGCGAGCTGCTGCCCTACTTCCGCTACGAGCCGGTCCCGCATCCGGTCCTCGTGCTGCGCGCCCTGCCGGCCGCCGGGCGGCTCGCTGGCCGCAGCTGGTGATCCGCAGCTACAACAGCGACCCGTCGCTGGACGCCGCGCCCACCGGCGACACCGACGAGCGCCACATCGCGCCGCCGCGGGCCGCCGTCCAGCTGGTCGAGCACCACGGCATGCTCGACGACCCGGCCGGCCACCTGCGCGGTGACGCCGCGACGTACCAGATGATCGTGGCAGCGGGACAGCGGCCAGCTCCCGGCCGTGGGCGACGACCTGATCGAGCCAGGCCCGCAGCTCGCCGATCCCGTACTTCCCGGATCCGCTCGCCCGCGGCGCCGCGCTGACCAATCTGCCGCAGACGGCGCCGAACACCGACGGCAGCCGTGACCGCGGGCGCGCTCGGCTACGCCGCGGGCTCCGCGGTCGACCCGCGCCCGGGCTCGGTGACGCACGTGCCGTTCGGCGGCACGTGGCCGGACCCGCACCGCGTTCCGCATCCGGCTGGCCGAGGGCCAGCAGCCGCCCGCCTGGGACGACACCGGATCGGGTGCTGATCGTTTCGCTGGCCAAGGGGCAGACCGCGCAGACCGCGCTCAGCTGCTACGTCCACCCGGAGGATCTCGACCTCCTCGGCGTGTGGGACTGGCTGCGGGTGCTGTTCGAGGAGGCCGACGCCTACGAGCTGCAGTTCCCCGACGCCGGCCCGGAGCTCGTCGACATCACCGCGCAGCGCGGGCTGCTCACGCGGCATGGTGCTCGACGGCTCCAACGAGTTCATCACCCCCTCCCTGCCGGTCACCCTCACCCACGCGGTGCAGCAGCCGCTGGGCCTGCCGACGTGGACCCGGCTGCCGATCGTGCACGAGCCGCCGTCCCCGGTCGAGGCGGCCTACCTGTCGAACTCGTTCTCCCCGATCACCGCGTGGCGCAGCCCCGGCTCGCACCACGCCGTGCTGCTCGGCGCGCTGCAGATCAACGGGGCGAGCACCGCCGCGGTCGATCTGGAGGCCCGGTGGATCGAGTGGCTCGACGACCTGAGCGAGCCCGGCCCGACCCAGACGCCAGTACTCCGAGCCACGTCGAGCGCATCACGCTGGCGAGCCTCGACGGCCGGCCCGGTGCGCCGCGGACGGCAGCGCCGAACCGCGCCGCAGGTGGCCGTGTACGTGCCGCAGATCGACTCGCTGTGGTTCGCCGCGCCCTTCGACCAGCTCGACGGCGTGCAGCACGCCGAGCCAGCTCGCCGCGCCCGTGCACCAGCTCGGCGACACCAAGCACCGCATGGTGCGCTACCGCGCGGTCAGCAGCTCGCGCTTCCAGGAGTACTTCCCCGAGCCCGGCACCGTGACCACGCGCACCGGCCCCAGCCTGACCGTCGACGTGCCGAGCTCGGCCCGGCCGCTGCCGCCCGACATCGCGCTACGTCGTGCCCACCTTCGGCTGGGACCGCCAGGCCACGACGAACACCAAGACCGAGGTGCGCGGCGGCAACGCCCTGCGGGTCTACCTGCACCGGCCGTGGTACTCCTCCGGGCCGGACGAGCTGCTCGGCGTGGTGCTGTGGCCGGCGTCGGCGTCGCCGCCCCGCCGACCGATGCCCAGCGCGAGGCGGACAAGGCGTTCATCACCCAGTGGGGGCTCGACCCCGATCTGGGCGGCCGGTTCGCTCGAGCCCGATGCCGGCGCCGCAGACCTTCCCGCCGCGGCGGCGCAGCCGGCCACCGACCTCACCCTGCAGGAGACGCCGCAGCTCGTCGACGTCGCCGGGCACGCGGTCGGTTACGACCCGGACCGCCAGCTGTGGTACTGCGACATCGAGATTCGACAACCCGAGCGCGCTACGCGCCGTTCGTGCGGCTGGCGCTGGCCCGCTATCAGCCGCACTCGATCCCCGGCGTCGAGCTGTCCCACGTGGTCCTGGCGGACTTCGCGCAGCTCGCCCCGGACCGGTCCGCGGCGCTCACCGTCGACCCGGCCGACCCGCGGCACGCCCGGCTCGTGGTGGCCGGGCCTCGCCCCGGACGGGCCCGACCACGCTCCTACATCACCGCGACGGTGGAAGCCGGCGTCCCGGACGTGGCCGGCGACCTCGGCTGGCAGCCGGCCGCGCCGGCGGACGTGACGGTCACCGAGGACAGCCCGGCGCCGGCCGCAGCCGGAGTCGGTCCTGTTCGCGGCCACGGTGCGCTTCGCCAGCCGCCCGCCGCCCGGGCCAGTTCCGGCTGGTCGTGCAGCGAGTTCGAGGTCTTGCAGATCGACTCCGCCGCTGGCGGGGACCTCGGACAAACCGGAGTTCGGCGCGCGGCTGGTCTACGCGTCGATCCTGCCGTTCGACTACCCCCCCGACGTGGAGGCGGTAGGCAGGACGCGTGAGGAGAGGCCACGCGATGACCGACAACGTGCTGCTTCTGGAGGAGTTCTTCGCGCCGGCGGAGATGGCCGCCCTGTGGGCTTTCGCCATGGAGCCGGGAGGCGGACTTCGTCGCCAGCGAGGTCATCGGTGCCCATGACCAGGCGCGCCACGACACCGACTTCCGGCGGTCGCGGGTGCTGTTCGACGTCGCCGACGTCTACCCGCTGGTCACCGAGCGGGTGATGAGCGTGCTTCCGCACGTGCTCGCGCCGGCTGGGCCTGGCAGCCGTTCGACGTCCGTGAGATCGAGCTGCAGGTCACCGCCAGCAACGACAGCGACTGGTTCAAGGCGCATCACGACAGCGGCCACGGCGCCGTCGAGCACGCCGCGAGCTGACGTTCGTCTACTACTGCCACCGCGAACCGCGCCCGTTCACGGGCGGCCAGCTCAGGATGTACGGCCCGTGTCGCCGACGCGAGACGAGCCCGAGGCGCGACGCGGCGCACTGACGATCACGCCCGCCGCAGAACTCGATCGTGTTCTTCCCCAGCCACTACCTGCACGAGGTACTGCCGACCACTGTGAGTCGCGTCAGTTCGCCGACAGCCGGCTGACCTACAACGGGTGGTTCCACCGATGATCCCAGAATTCTTTCCCGCGGGAGCGCTACTACTGCGTGCTCGACGAGCAGCCCGACTTCCTGGTACCGCCGGGCGCGCTCGAGCAGTACGCCGGCCTGCGCAGACGGGTCGCCGCTGATGGTCAACCCGCGCTGCTGGCTGGGCTGGCACGGGCCGCTGCCGCCAGCCCTGGCCGCCGCCGCCACCTGGCACGAGAGCCTGTTCGACTTCGAGTGGACGGTCTGGGTGGACGACCCCGACCGCGGCACGCTGTGGCCGTACTGGCTCGGCCCGGGCTACGCGGCGCTCCTGGAGGACTGGGTCCCCGGTCAGTACTACGACGGCGGCCTGCCGCCGGGCATGGCCGAGCGGCTGCGTCAGCGCGGACATCCTCACCACCCCGGACGCCGCGCGAGCGGCGGCGCCAGGCCTGGGCCTCGATGGTCGAGCAGGCGGCGGCGCAGCTCGACCGCGGCTACGTGCAGCTGTCCGGGCTGCTGCCGCCGTTCCACATCGGGGCGCTGCGCCGCTACTACCGCTACCACACCCGGATGGGCACGTTCGCGCTCGGCGACGACCAGACGCCGGGCCGCTATGTCGCCTACGACGAGCCGACCACCAGGTATGTGCAGCAGCAGCTCACCCGGACGGTCAGCGACCTGGCCCGCCGGGTCGTCGTCCCCTCCTACAGCTACCTGGCCCTCTACCAGGGCGGCGCGACCCTCGACCCGCACACCGACCGGGAAGCCTGCGAGTACACCATCAGCCTCTGCATCGACGCCACCCCGGATCCGCAGACGCACGGCGCCTGGCCGCTGCACCTCATGACCGCGGACGGGGAGGTCTCGCTGACCCAGGGCATCGGCGACGCGTTGCTCTTCCGTGGCCGCTACCTGACGCACTGGCGGGACCGGCTGCCTGAGGGCTACACGTCGTCCTCGATCCTTTTCCACTTCGTGGACGCCTGACCGGACGAGCGTGGGCGTACCTGCGACTGGAGCCTCAGACCGCAGACGGCCGCCCTACCTCGTCTGTCAACGGCGCACGTGATGGGCCCGCCATATGTGAAATGTGCCGCGACTGCCGGGCTGGCCTAAGTAGCTGTTTACAACCAGGCCGTTCGGGCGCACCATAGATCAGTCCGGGCCTTCAGCGGGGGGATCAATTCCGACGACGCTGCCGGTACGGTCCTGACGTCTTGGAGGGGGATCTCATGGCTGACGGCAAGAAATTGTGTGTTCTGACTGTCCACGGCATCGGCTTCCAGCAGCCACCAGTCGGCTCCGCCGCGGGATATGCGGACGTGCTCCACAAGAACCTGAGTGATGGCCTGAGCGCGATCGGGAGCAGCCTGGGTGAGGACCCACAGCGGACCCCGGTCCCTTTCGGGCCGGTCTACGTGATGAGCGCAAAGCCCGGGACCAGTGACCACGAGTGGGGGCTCAAGAGGCTCGGGACCTGGAGCGGCGACAGCATGGACGTCACCGGCATGCCGCTGACCGGCGGTGACGAGCCGATCGTCCACGTCGCGCTGGTGTATACCTCGCTGGAAGGCGTCAGCCCGGGTATCGGCCGGGGGGTCGGCACCGTGGACGAAGCCGGCCTTATGCTCGGCCATTATGCGTCAGTGGTGGGGGCGCTCAGGCTCGTGGCTGGTGATACGTGGGCAGCCCTGCACGAGGGCGGCGGCCCGGAAGCCTCGGTTCCCTCGCCATCGCTGCGTCCCCGGGATGACGCCCTGACCGCGAGGCAGCATCATCTCGCGGCCCTGCTGCACCGCAAGCCGGCCAATGCTGGCGCCCTGGGTGTAGTCAGAACGCTGGAAGACGACGTAGTGGCCTACGTCTGCCGCAACGACCTGCGTGAGAGCATCAGGAAATTTATCGCCGAAGCCCTGCGCCGGCTGCTGGCCCGGCCCGACGTAGCAGGCGTGGTCGTCAACGCACATAGCCAGGGCACCGTCGGCAGCTTTGACGTCCTGCGCCTCTACCCGTCCGATTCGCCGGGCGGAGTACGCGCGTTCGTGACGGCCGGCAGCCCGCTACGTAAGTACGCTGACCTGTTCTCCTGGGGAAACGACTCCGGGGGGCTCCAGCTCACGACGTGGCTGAACTTCTGGGACGAGAAGGATCCGGTCGCGGATCCCCTCGGGCCGCCGAACACCTGGCACTACGGGAACGCGGCTGCCAGCCCGCCTCCTGGAGAGCTGGGACTGTTCTACGCCCTGGACGACGATGGCAATCAGGTCCCGGTCACGATCACCGACAAAGAAGTGAACAACCTGCAGAACAGTTCCGGAGGCGGGCTCCAGGCTCACAACTACTGGGATAACAAGGACCAATTTATCACCCCGCTGGCCGAACTGCTAAAGACCACGGCAACAGCTTGACGCCGCCCGCGGAAAGCCTTTTCCAGACACGATGTGAAGGCGGGGGACTATCATGGGGGAGGAGAAGGTCATGGCCGCAGCCGGCGACACCAGGGAAACCAAGAATGAGCCCGCGAGCAGCCCAGCCAGCGATGGGGCCGGGACGATCTCCGACGCGCTGACCGCGTTCGAGGCCCAGGCGGAAAAGCTGCCGGCCGGACCCAGCCCAGATCCTAATGTCGCAGTCGCCTACGCGCTCGGCTGGGCCGTCGGTGACGCGTTGACCTGCGCTAAGTACCAGGCCTTCGGGCATTTGACGCAGGTTCCCGGGCTTGGCGCTCCCGCCGATCAGTGGGACCTTCTGGTCAACCAGATAACCTCCCGCTGCGGCTCTCTTAACAATCACCTGAAAAGCACTCATGCTGACTTCGACCTCAGCGCCGAGCTGAAGATCTCCGCCAATTTGCTCCTGGGCCCGGATCCGGGCGACGTCAAGACCGCTGTAGGCGGTAAGAACACGATGGCTATGGAACTGCACACAGGAATTCTCAGGGTCCTGTGGTCGGTCTCCCCGCCACTCGCAAAGTCGTATCAGCTCGGTCAGGAAATGGAGCAGATGTGCGCGACACCTCTCGCCGATCCGTCCACCACGGTGAGCGATTCAGTCAAGGCGCATGACACCGAAGTCCATGGGTTCCTCATGGCTCTTGCGTCGAAGCTCCCCGCCAACGCCGCGCACGCTACCGACAACTCGCTCCGCCTGTGGTCGGCGTCGCTGAGCGCCGGCGGCCAGGAGAGCCCCGGGGACTTGCTCAGCCAGGGGCGGCGCTGGCACGACGTGCTGGCCGGAGACGTCTCGGGCAAAGACGGCCTGCGCATCACCGACTACGTAGCGGCTGCCGACAGCGTGGCGGGCAAGCTCTGGCAGACCGCCCGGCAAGTCGCGGCCCGGTTCATGGTCTGGCTGATCGCCGCGCTCCTCGTCGTCATCGGTGGCGTCGTCCTCATTTTCTTCGGCACGAAGGGAACCATCGGCGCTGGCATCACCGCCGTGCTCGCCGCGTTCGGGCTGACCTGGAAGGGAATCGGCGAGTTCTTCGGGCGGGCGGCGGCCAAGGGTGAGGAGCAACTCTGGGACGCCGAGATCGACTGGGCGATCGCGTACCGGTTCACCGTCCTCCGTAATCCTCCGGCCGACCACCAGCTCAAGCCGCGGTCGAAAGAGCCTGCTATCGACCGGCCGACCAAAGAACACCTGCGACGTTACAAGCAGTGGAAGAAGAACTGGCCGGACGTGCTCACCTCGTAAGCGCTGAATTAACTCACGTCGCGTGGCTGCCACGATCGCCCGTCGTCATGGGTGGGCCATCCGGAAGGTTCGGGGGACGCCGCCGTGCCGCGGGACGCGTCCGTGGCCCTCATGACGCCCCCGCCGGGCGGGCGGTTACTCTCGGTCCTTGACCGAGTGAACGAGCGACCATGGAGGTTCAGCATGGATGTCGGGATCGGCCTTCCTAACGCGGTTCCGGACACCGAAGGCAGGACCCTTGTCGACTGGGCCCGGCAGGCTGAGGAGGCTGGCTTCAGCACCCTCGGCACGATCGGCCGGCTCGTGTACCCGAACTACGAGGAGTTGATCGCACTGGCCGCGGCGGCCGCGGTCACCAGCCGGATCCGGTTGACGACGTCGGTCTTGCTGGCGCCGCTGCACACGAACACAGCGCTGTTCGCCAAGCAGGCGGCCTCGCTCGACCGCATCTCAGGTGGCCGCCTGGTGCTGGGCTTGGGCATCGGCGGCCGGGAGGACGACTTCGCTGCGAGCGGCCTGGCCATGGCCGGGCGGGGGCGGCGCTTCGACGAGCAGCTGGCCGAGATGCAGCGCATCTGGGCGGGTGAGGCACGGGACGGCGTCGGCCCGATCGGGCCGACACCGTCCCGGCCGGGCGGCCCTGAGCTGATCCTGGGTGGCTCGACGGAGGCCAGTTTCCGCCGGGTAGCCCGTGTCGCTGACGGATGGATCATGGGCGGCGGCACCCCGGCGATGTTCGCTCAGGCGTCGGCGGCCGTTGACCAGGCGTGGCAGGACGAGGGCCGGCCGGGCCAGCCGCGAAAGCTGTCGCTGGCTTACTTCGCGCTGGGCCCGGACGCCCGCGCGCTGGCCGACGGCTATCTCGGCCACTACTACGCCTTCCTGGGCGACATCGCCGGCCAGATCGCGGCCGGCGCGGCGGTGAGCCCGGAGATGGTGAAGGGCTACGCCGCGGCGTTCGCGGAGGCTGGCTGCGACGAGCTCATCTTCGTGCCGGCCTCGTCGAGCCTGGAGCAGGTCGGGCTGCTCGCTGAGGCGGTGTCCTGAGCGGAGCACCGGGCCTCACCGTAAGGGGCCCGGGCAGTCTCGCTGGCTCGGCGCCTTAGAAGCCGACCTGCTGGCGGATGAGGACGACGTGGATGCGGCCGGGCAGCTCCTGGTGGAGCTCGAGGACTTTCCCGACCTGGCTGTGCTGCCCGTAGGCGGCCTGCGCCCGGACGTCCTCCAGCGGCAGGCTGTGCTGATAGATCCGTTCATGCGCCGCTGCCAGCGTGGGCACGAGCTTCTGCGCGCCGACGACGAAGATGACGTTGGCCGCGCCCCAGGCGTAGGAGGCGAGCTGGCTGCCGGACGCCGAGGCGATGACCAGGGTTCCGTCCGGGGTGACCGCGTGCACGCTGCCCAGGGCGTAGTCGGGCTGGCCGCCGATCGCCTTCATCTGCTGCCCCTGGGTCGCGAAGTCGAGGGCGAACATCTTGTTCCGCGCCGACTCCCACTGGCCGCCGCCATCGTTGATCGCATCCGCGATCCCGGTCTCGGTCAGCGTCACGGAGGTGTTGGTCATCACCGACGAGCCCTCCGGGATGCGGGCCAGCACCGCCTGGCGCGCGGCGTCGAGATCCCCGACGACCTCGACACTGAACCCGTGCTCCTCCAGCGCCACGACAGTGGCCTGCAACGCGTGCTCGTCCGGCAGGGTGGTGAAACGGTCAGGCGTGGCAGTCGTGCTCATGGCTGGACTCCTTGATGCGGATCGCGCCCGGGAACCCGGGCGGCCTGGTAGCTAGCGGGCTGATCGAGTGCGGCCGAAGTTACCGGCCATCAAGGTGAGCGGCTCTCACCAGATTCTGATGATTGCGAGCTCAGGCCAGCGCCTGGCGTGCTGCCGCGTCGAGTTCGATGTCCCTGACAGCCACGTTCTCCTCGAGGTGCCGCACCGACGACGTGCCGGGGATCAGCAGGATGTTCGGCCGGAAGCTCAGCAGCCACGCCAGGGCTATCTGGGCCGGAGTGCGGCCGAGGCGAGCTGCGATGCTCGCGACCTGGGGGCTGCGCAGGACCGGGTTTCCGCGGGCGAAGGCCGAGCCGAGCGGGAAGAACGGCACGAAGGCAATGCCTCGGGCCTGGCACTCCTCCAGCACGGGGAGGGAGCGGCGGTCGGCCAGGTTCATGGGGTTCTGCACGCACGCGATGTCGGTGATCGCCAGCGCCCGAACCAGGTGCTCCAGGGTGATGTTGCTGAGGCCGATGCCGCCGACTAAGCCGCTGTCGCGCGCCTTCACCATCGTGGTGAGCTGGTCGTCAAATCGCTGGCCGG
This sequence comes from uncultured Actinomycetes bacterium, assembly GCA_963781085.1. Lineage (GTDB taxonomy): Bacteria > Actinomycetota > Actinomycetes > Streptosporangiales > Streptosporangiaceae > RYN-230. The sequence continues at coordinate 259,376 of CAWAES010000042.1, read as the reverse complement.
GCCGGGCGTCGTCCATGAGGCGCAAGTTGACCGCGGCAAGATGGTCGACGGCCAGGGTCCGCAAGTTGTCCTCGATTCCCTGCGTGAGCTGCGCCGGCGAATCGAAACGCAGCACCCGGCCTGACGAGTCCCGCCGCGCGCCAACCTTGCTGACCAGCGCTAGTCCCTCGGGATATGGGTACAGTGCTGCCCTGATGAGCTCGTTGGCGACAGCGGGACCATAGAAGTGGGCGGTATCGACGTGATCGACGCCGAGTTCTGCGGCGCGGCGGAGGACCGCGATCGCCTGGCCGCGGTCTCGCGGCGGCCCGAACACCCCGGGACCTGGCAGCTGCATGGCGCCGAAGCCGACGCGTGACACGGTTACCGCCCCCAGGCGATAGCGCTGCTCGTGACCGGTCATGGGCGTCATCGCCTCCAGAGCAGGAGTCGTTTCGGCCAACGTTAGGCAGCAGCCGGGTGAGTGGCTGTCACCTAGTTCTGGCGATTGTGTGCCGGCCGGCGATGCCCGGCCAGTGACCTCAGCTCTTCAGGCCAGCCGAGAGCAGCCGCATCTCCCGTGCGCGCTGGACGGCCGAGGAACGATCCCGGGCCCGGAGCTTTGCGTAGATGTTGCGCATGTGGGTGTTGACGGTGTTCACCGAGACCGATAGCTCGCTGGCGATCTCCGGCCGGGACAGGTTCGTCGGGAGATACCGCAGCACCCGCAGCTCGCTCGGGCTGAGTTGCTCGATCTCCGCCAGTGAAGGCTCACGGCCCGGCGCTATGGATGATCCGCGCATCACCTCGAGGACGTCGGCCAGCAGGGCCGCGTGAGCCGTCTCATGCCGCGGCATGGCCTCGAGCAGGTCGAGTGAGCCTGCCGTCGCGAACGGCAGTATGAGCCGGTCCGCCTCCGCCAGGGCCAGCGCGCGCTCGGCGGCGGCGGTGGCAGCCCGGTGGTCGCCGAGTTCGTGGTGCGCGCTTGCTGCCAGCAGGTGTGTCTCAACGACGGTCACGTAGCCGACAGCAGGAGCTGTCCCGGTCAGGACATCCGCGACCGCGGTGAGAGCTGCGGCCGGGTCGCCTTCGGCGAGGCAGATGGCCGCGCGGGCATTACCGATCTCAGCGGAGCCTGCGGGTTCCGCGTCGAGGGCTGCCAGCGAGGCCCGGGCCTGGCTGACCTGCCCGAGCCGAGCTTGGGTGGCCAGCCTCCAGCCCGTCACCTGATGCGCGATTGCGTGCGGGCCTTCCAGTTGCGCCTGGAGGTGCTCGGCGGCGCTGTATTCCGCCAGTGCGTCGTGCTGCCTGCGCCGGCCGGACAGCACCATGCCCGTGCCTATGTGCAGCAACAGCCTCATGGGGGGTCCGGTGTCTGTCTCCAGGGCGCGGGCGGCGCGCTGCAGCCAGTAGTCGCCCTCGTCGAATTCACCCGTCCAGATGAGAGTGCCTGCGAGGTTCACCAGCGCCGGCGAGATGACCGGCTCCACGCCCCAGCCATGCTGCTCAGCGAGCGCTATCGCCTCCCGGCAGCGCTGCCGGGTAGTTGCGAAAGGCTCGATCTTCGACGCGAAGGCGAGCTCAGCCAGGCAGGCCACCTCGAGGTACGGACGTCCGATCCTCCGCGCAAGGTCGGCGCCCTCTTGCAGGTGCCGCTCACTGTCCTGGTTCGCCAGCGACCACGCTTCGACGATTCCGAGATTCATCAGCGCCACCGCGCGCAGGTCGCTGTCGAGCGCGATGTCCTCGCCAGACTGCCCGGTTATCGGCGACGCCAGGAATCTGACCTGCTCGACTACCTCCGCGAGGCGGCCGCGCTTGCGCGCGAGCGACAGTTTCAGCGCTGCGATCGCCACTTCGAGGCGGTGCTTGCGGTCCGGCGGCGTCGCTGTGATCGCGGTTTCGGCCACAGACAGGTGGGCGGCAGCCTCGTTCAGGCGTCCCTGAGCAATGTCGCTGGTCGCCCGCGCGAGAGGGATATCCGGGCCCTCGGCCACGGCACCGGGCGGGAACGCGCGCAACAGCGACTCGATGGTCTGCGCTTGGCCGTCAAGCGTCAGGCCGAACGAATGGTCTGCGAGCAGCCGTGCCGCGTCGGACCAGTCACCCGCGGCCTGAGTGTGCCGGATGCCGTCAACGATCTCGCCGCGCTCGATCAGCCATTGCGCGGCCAGCCGGTGCAGGACCGGCACGTCTTCGGGCATCCTGCGGCGCAGCTCAAGCCGGAGCAAGTCAGCGAAGAGGTGGTGATACCGGAACCAGGTCCGGGCCGGATCGAGCGACACGACAAACGCGTTGGCGTCTTCGAGCTCGAGCAGGATCCGTTCGGAGCCGGGGTGACCAGTCAGCAGATCCGCGAGCTCGCCGTTGACCCGGTCCGGCAGGGAAGTACGCAGAAGCAGCTGCTGGACCCCGGGCGGCTGGCATTCGAGCATTTCGGCGAGCAGATACTCGGCCACGGTGCGGCTGCTGCCAGAGAACTCCGTGACAAATCTTTCCGGGTCTGGGCTGCTGGCCAGTGAGATCGCCGCGAGCCGCAGGCCGGCGGCCCAGCCTTCCGTACGCTGGTGCAGCCTGGCGACCGCGGCCTCCGGCAGCGCGATGCCCGAAGCGTTCAGGAACTGGTGGGTCTCGGGCTCAGTGAAGCGCAGGTCTGCCGCGCGGATGTCTGCCAGCTCGCCGCCCAGACGGAGCTGGTGCAACCGCAGGGGGAGGTCACGCCGCGTCGCGAGGATCGCGTGCACATGCTGGGGGAGCTTCTCCAGCAGCAGGGTCAGCTGCATGAGCGCTTCTGCCGAGGTCAGCTCGTGGAGATCATCGATGATCAGGAAGGCCGGGTCGGGAAGCGCGGCGAGTTCGGAGCGAACTCTCTCGCTGATGGCCGCTTCGTTGAAGTCGGGTGTCGCTGCGAGCTGGTCGCCTTCGCCGGTCGTGCCCGAGGCCTGCCGGATGGCGCTGAGGACGGCCAGCCAGAACTGCTGGGAGTCCTGCTGATCGCGCCGCACCTGGACCACTGCTCGCCGGTACTGCTGACCTGCACCGTCTGCCCAGGCCCGGAGCAGGGAAGTCTTGCCGCTGCCTGCGGGGGCGGAGATAAGCGTTACTTTCGCTGCCGTCGCCCGATCGAGGGACGCAAGGAGCTCTCCGCGCTGAATCAGTCGCGGAGCTGGCTGGGCGGGCTTCGGAGGGTTTGTCCTAAACGCCACGCCTGAACCCGATCCCCGGCCCGCTGCCCTGGCGCCGTCTGCCTCTCAGCATCTAGTCAGACTACGTTCTCGGGGAACACATTGCTGGTCCCCGTCAGCGGGTTCCGGTGCCGGTCTCACCGGATCCTGGCGATGCGAACTCACCTGCCTGCGCCGGACAGTAGGCGGATGGACCCTGCCTCGGCCAGGTACCTGATCAGGATCAAGGGGCATCTCGGTGCCACGCTCCTGTCCGCGTTTCCGACGATGGCATGGGAGCAGCAAGGCGCGGAGACAGTGTTGACCGGCATGCTGGACCGGCCGGGGCTGCACGGCGTCCTGGCTGAGATCGAGGCGTTTGGCCTGGACCTGCTCGAGGTCCGCCAGCTCACCTTCGGGGCGAGATCGCCGGAAGGCGAGTGAAAGACCACGCCCGGACCCAGATGATGCCGCCGGTGTACGGCGCCTGGCGGGCTGGCCAGGAGGTGACCGTTCCCGAATCACCATGATCCGGTGAGGTGTTTTCACCTTGGTGGTGGTGAGGGTTGGGGTGTCGTGCTGGTCCGTGCGGGTCGTCTGGGGACGGCCCGGGAGTGTGAGGGGTGTTGTGGTGAGTTCAGCTGTGCCGGGTGGGGATCTGCCTGAGTATGCGCCTGTGCCGGCGTCGTCGCTGGGGGTGGCGCTGAACGGGCAGGGGTATTACGCAGGGCGGGTGGAGCGGAACTTGTACTGGGTCACTGACGGGGTGTACCAGTCGGCGTTCCTGGCGACCAGCGACGGGGTGGTGCTGTTCGACGCGCCCCCGTCGATCGGGGGGAACCTGCAGCGGGCGGTGGACGAGGTCGCCGCGGCGGACGGGGTGAGTAACACCGTGACGCATCTGGTGTACTCCCATCATCACGCTGACCATGGCGGGGCGGCGTCGTTGTTCCCTGGTGCGGTGCGGGTGGGGCATGAGGAGACGGCGCGGCTGCTGCTGCGTGACGGGGACCCGGCCCGGCCGGCGCCGGAGGTCACCTTCACTGACACCTACACCCTTCAGGTCGGGGGGGAGCGGGCGGAGCTGGCGTGGCACGGGTCGAACCACTCGCCGGACAACATCTACATCCACTTCCCCGGCCACGACACGCTGATGTTCATCGACGTGGTCAACGCGGGGTGGGTGCCGATCTACAACCTGAACCTGTCCGAGGACGTGCAGGGCTACATCGCCGCGCCGCAGGTCGCGCTGTCGTATCCGTGGACCCATTTCATCTGCGGGCACCTGGGGCGGCTGGCGACCCGCGACGACGTCGCGGTGCACCAGAGCTACATCGCCGACATCCAGGCCAGCTCGCGGGAGGCGCTGGCCAGCGTGGACCCGGTGCCGTACTACGTGCACTACGGGCAGAACGCGTGGGCCGGGGTCAAAGCCCACCTCGACGAGGTCACCGAACGCGCCGCCGCGCCCGTCGTCGCCAAGTACACCGGCGTGCTCGCCGCCGCCGACATCGAGGTCTTCACCCGCACCACCACCTTCGCCATCATGCAGTCCCTGCGCCTCGACAAAGGCCCCAGCGGACCCCTCCACCCCTAACCACCCAGGCCACACACCCGGGCCCCGCCCGCCGGCCCCGGGACTCGTCGCTGAACTCGTCCCGCCCGCGAGTTCCCTCCCGCTTCGCCGTTACGGTGTGACTTCGCGGTGCGAGGGTGGTGGACTGGGCGGATGCGTTCTGGCTGCCTCGCACTCGTGGTGTGTGCCGGGTTGGTGACGGCGGCGTGCGGGGGGCCGGCCCGCCCGGGGGCTGTCCCGGCTACGCCGGCCACCTCGGCCGCCCCTGCCGCTGTCCCGGCCACGCCGGCCGCCCCTGCGGTGGCGGCTCAGCCGTGGGTTGATCTGGTCGTCCCGCCCGGTGAGGCCGGTGGGGCGTTCTCCGTGCCGCGGCGGCTGAAGGTGCCGGACGGGTGGACGGCGCGGGTCTGGGCGCGGGTCCCTGGCGCCCGGATGGAAGCCTGGACCCCTGAGGGTGATCTGCTGGTCAGCGAGCCCGGCACCGGGCGCGTCGTGGAACTGACGCCCAGGCCTGGGGGGACGGCCGCATCGCGCGTCCTGCTGTCCGGGCTGACCTCGCCACAGGGTCTGACCTTCGCCCGCCTGGCCGGCCGGTGGGTCCTGTACGTCGGGGAGTCAGACCAGATCGACCGTTACCCCTGGGGCTCCGGCGGGATCACCGGGACCCGCGCGGTGATCGCCGCCCATCTGCCCGATCTCGACCCGGCCGGCGACGACGTCCACCGGGAGAAAGACGTGGCGGCCGCCCGGGACGGGACGGTGTACTTCGACGTGGGCAGCTCGTCGAACGCCAGTCCCGGTGACCGGGCCTCCTCGCCGCCCCGCGCGGTGATCATGGCCGTGCGCCCTGACGGCCTTGATCTGCGTGTGGTCGAGACAGGGGTCCGCAACGGCGAGGGCCTGGCGGTGGCCCCCGACGGCTCGGTGTGGACCGCGGTGAACGAGCGCGACAACGTGACCTACCCGTTCCACTCGTCGTACGCCGGGCACGCCGACGCCTTCGGGCAGGTCGTCCAGGCCTACGTCAACGACCATCCAGCCGACGAGGTCGCCCGGGTCACCGCCGGGCGGGACCTGGGCTGGCCGTACTGCAACCCCGACCAGGACGAGAACCATCCGGCCGGGTCGCTGGCCGACGTGCCGTTCGTGGCCGACGCGGTGACCAACCCCGGCGGCGCCCACCTGGACTGCGCGGCCCTGCCGCGGGTCGAAGTCGGCCTGCCGGCTCACAGCGCCCCGCTGGGCATGTCGTTCCTGGAAGGCAGCGCCATCCCGGCGCCCTGGTCGGGTGGCGCTGTGGTCGCGGTGCACGGCTCGTGGGACCGCCAGCCGCCCCGCCCCCCGGCAGTCCTGTGGATGGCGTGGGGCGCCGCGAAGCACACCCTGGAACCTGCGGTGACCCTGGTCACCGGGTTCCAGAACGCCGACGGCAGCCGCTGGGGCCGGCCTGCGGACGCCGTGCCCGGACCCGGCGGCGCCCTGTACGTCAGCGACGACACCGCGGGCGCCATCTACCGCCTGACGCCTCCCAGATAGCCGGCGCCAGGACGGCTCAGGTGCGCGGACGACTCATGAGCGTTCCAGCTATATCTGGACCCTGGCGGCCTGGCGCCGCTGCGGGTCGAGCGACATGATGGCCAGGGCCGGACCACTATGAGGCTGCCCGGCCCGGGAGAACCTGGCGACGGCGGTCCCGATGAAGGTTGCCTCCACGATGTGGTCGCGGCGGCCGACAGTCTCCGGGCAGTCCCGCTCGCGTACCCGCATCTGCATCGTGGCGATCACAACGCCCTCGGCGCCGGACCGCTCAACGTCTTTTTCCAGCTGGTGCCTGGCGTCGTGCCGCGACTGGCTGACCAGCTCGGTCCACCCGGCGACCTCGGCGTTGCCCGAGCCCCAGCGCGACTGGCGGGCGGTCTTCCGGTCGTCGTGCCGCGACCCGATCGAGATGCCGAGCACGAGCCCTGCGGGCACCCAGCCCGCCATGATCAACTTGGCGAAGTCCTGCCCGGACACCTCGCTGGTGAAGGGCACCGGCGGCCCGTTCGGGGCACCCGCCGCGCGGACCGCGGTGCCCAGGGCCGTGAACTGCGGACCGCCGAGAGGGAACGACTCCCGGGACAGCCGGACGCCGACCACGCCATGCCCGCCTAGTTCGGCGCACTCGGTGATCATCCGGCCGACAGCCGTGTGCCGCGCCAGGTCCATGGTCTGCACGAGCGGGCCGAACGACCCCGGCCCGCCCTGGCCGGACACCTGGGTCGCAGGCCGGGGCGGCAATCCGCCGCCGGACGGCCCTTGCGTCCCGGGGCAGCTGTACCCAGTGGTGCTGCCAGCGCTGTAGACGGCCGCGCCGAACACCTGTCCGACCGGTTCGAAGCCCACGCTGCGGATGGCGGCGAACTCGTCCGCGCTCAGCGCGGACCCCCACGTGCCGCTGGACCGGATCTCCGCCATCCGGGCCTCGGCTACTGCGGGCAGTTTTGCGCGCACGCTGCCAGCCTAGGCCTCTACCCCGCAGGGATCGGGGGCCCGGGCGCGTCCGCGCCGGGGGACTGGTCCGGTCAGAAGTGCCTGGGACCGCGTGTCCTGGCGGTGGCTTGCCCGGCGGAACCCGGCACTTTGCCTACGGGCTGGCTTCGTCGTCGCCTGGTTCAGCTGACGGCGGGTCAAAGTTGACGTCGACGTGCTGGAAGCTCTTGCTGCGCTGGGCTTTGGCCTGGCGAGAGTACGCGCGCCGGTCCCCGCTCGTCAGGGTGACGTTGTCGGTGAAGGGGGTGAGCAGTGACCTGGGGTGCAGGCGGTTGACGTGCACGACGTTGATCTCCACGCCGAGCAGGACGGCGGTGGCCGTGATGTACAGGAACGCGAGCAGGCCGAGGACAAGGGCGAATACCGCGTTCGTGGCGCTGGCGTGCTCGACCACGTGCCGGACGTAGATAACCCCGAAGGATTGCAGCAGCTGCCAGATCACCGCCGTGGCTATCGCGCCAGGCGCGACGTCGCGCACGGATAGCCGCCGCGCAGGCGCAAAGCGGAACGCGAAGATGGCCATGGCGATGCTGATCACGAAGGACGCTGCCAGCGTCAGGGACCGTCCGGCCGTCCCTAGCGTCCCGGCTGCGCCGCCGCCCGCGATAGACAAGGCGGTCGTGCCCAGGACGGTCAATCCGGCGGTGGCGAGCAGGACCACGCTGCGGCCGCGGGCCTTGAAGGGGTTGGGCCGGCTGTTGCGCGGCACTCCCCACATGGTGTTGGCCGCGTACTGGAAGGCCTGCGCCACGCCCAGCCCGCCGTAGAGGGACCCGGCGATCCCCACGACGAGGCCGACCGGGCCGCCGCCCAGGCGTTTGGGCCGGGCCAGATCCCCGCCGATCACCGGAAACTGGTGCGCCGCCGAGGTGAGCACCTCGTGCTGCAGGCTCGGATCACCTGCCAGCACGAAGCCCAGGATCGTCGAGAGCAGCAGCAGCAAGGGAAACAGCGAAACGAACGCGTAGTAGGTGAGCAGGGCCGCCAGGTAAGTACCGAAGTCGTCGAAGTACTTGTAGGCCACCGCGAGCGGGAAGGCCGCCCACGGATGCTTGCGCTGAAACAGGTCCAGGCGCTCCGTGACTGCCACACCAACCACCTCACTGCGCGTCGGCCCATCACCTGGCACCATCGGCAGTGAATCGAGCCGTCGGCATCTATCTCGGCGCTGCCCCGCAGGAGGACGATGAAACCGGAAGCGGGCATTCTGGTCAGACCACCCCCGGCGGAGGAGGCGTCGGCTCGTGGCGGGTGTGAACATGTGCCTATGCTCGGCCGTCTGGTCGGCCTGCCAGCGTTCTGACCTTCACGGCGACCCGCGGCTGAACATCTGGTAGAGGCCGGAAGGCACCCGCTGAGTGAAGGAAGTACATGGACCTCGATACCCTGCCTGACGACCACCCTGGGACGGAACGGGTATCGACCGGAGAGCTTCCGCCCGATACCGACGTGCAGGCTCTTATCACCGCCGGCTACGAGCGCTTTCGCCAGGTCGGCGAGGGGGCCGTCGCCGACTACATTCCTGCCCTCGCGGCGGCGTCACCCAGCGCCTTCGGTGTCTGTGTCGCCGGAGTTCGCGGCCGGCTCTTCTCGATCGGGGACGCTGACCAGGAGTTCGCCATCGAGAGCATCTCAAAGCTCTTTGTCTTCGCCCTGGTCTGCCACGCTCTCGGGCATGAAGAGGCGCGCCGGAAACTAGGCGTCAACAGCACCGGCCTGCCCTTCAACTCGGTGATGGCCATCGAACTCAACGCTGACCGGACGATGAATCCGCTGGTTAACGCCGGCGCCATGGCCACCACAAGCCTGGTACCGGGTACGACTAACGAGGAGAAATTCGAGAGCGTCGTCGCGGCGCTGTCCCGATTCGCCGGGCGGCGGCTGGCCATGGACGACGAGGTCTACGAATCCGAGGTGGCGACGAACGACCGCAACAGGGGTATCGCCCACCTTCTTGATGGCTATGGCCGCATGTACTGCGACCCTGATCTCGCCGCTGACGTCTACACCCGCCAATGCTCTCTGCGCGTGAGCGCGCGGGACCTCGCTGTTATGGGGGCCACGCTGGCGAATGGCGGGGTCAATCCGGTCACGGGCGAGCAAGCCATCGAGACCCGCTACTGCAAGCGGGTCCTGGCTGTGCTGGCTACGGCCGGCCTCTACGAGCACTCGGGCCAGTGGCTCTACGACGTTGGCCTGCCCGGCAAGAGCGGCGTCAGCGGAGGTATTGTCACCGTGTCGCCAGGCAAGGGAGGCGTGGGCACGTTCTCCCCGCCGCTGGACGTGGCAGGCAACAGCGTGCGGGGCCAGCTGGTCACCAGGTACCTCTCAGAAGCACTGGGCCTCAATCTGTTTTCCTCGGTTCCTGCTGACTGAAGATCACTAAGGATCACCCGGTACCTGGCGGGTGGCGCCGTTAGTAGGCCTCTGAGCGTCCGATGGTCTCGTCGCGAAACGCGGTCAGGGACTTCGACCCACTGGCCAGCACGGTGGAGATCAGCGCTCGCACGGCTGGCCGCTGGCTGGTTCGCGGGTTGGTCAGGAGGACCAGGTCGATGGTTCCGAGCTCGGGCAGCCGGTGTCCGGGCCCGAGCGTCGTGAGCTGGACCGGTACCAGGCTGGCGGCCAGAGCCGAAATGCCGATGCCAGCGGCGACGGCGGCGATGAGGCCGTTTACACCGCGGCAGACGCAGGCGCTGCGATACGGCACGTGGGCGCGGTCCAGGGCCCGGCGCATCTCAGTACGCGAGATGCTTGGCGCTGGATAGACAGCCAGCGGCAGTGGCCTGGCCAGGTCCAGTTTCGTCGCGGGCGTGCCCACCCAGACCAGGCGGTCCCGCTTGACGAGCTGGCCGCGTTCCTCGCCGGTGGGCCGCTTGCCGATGAACACGTCGAGCTTGTCGCCCTCCAGGCGCTGGTGCAGCAAGCCGCTCTGGTCGACGGTCAGATCGAAGTCCACGAGCGGGTTGTCCCGGCGGAAGTCACGCAGGATCTGGGGCAGGCGGGTAAGGGCGAGGTCGTCGGAGATGCCAATGCGCAGTCGCCCACGCGGCCGGGAGCCGCTGAAATAGCCGGCCGCTTGTTCGTAAGCGGTGAGGATGTTACGCGCGAATCCGATCATCGCTTCGCCGTCGGCCGTCAGCGATACGGAATGCGTGTCCCGCAGCACGAGCGTTCTGCCGGTCTGCTGCTCCAGGCGCCGGATGTGCTGGCTGACGGTCGGCTGCTGGATGCCGAGCCGGGCGGCGGCGCGGGTGAAGCTGCCCGTCTGCTCGACGGCGAGAAAAGTGGTCAGGAGCTGCGGATCGTATCCGGTCATAAATAAAGACAATAACTGTTAGACAGATAATTGTGGTTCATTATGAGCAGTGGGCGGTCGAGGATGGCGGGGGACATCCGGCAACCAGGAAGGCCCCCAGTGACCACCGCCGAGGCAATTCGGCCACCAAGGGGCGCCTTCGCCGCCCTCACGTCGCGCAGTTACCGGATCTACCTGGCCGGCCAGAGCCTGGCCAACATGGGCACGTGGATGCAGAGCATCGCCCAGGACTGGCTGGTGCTCGACCTGACGCACAGCGCGGCCGCCGTCGGCGTGACGATGGCGCTGCAGTTCCTGCCCATGTTGCTGTTCGGCCTGCACACCGGGCTGGTGGCCGACAGGCTGCCGAAGCGGAGCATCCTGCTGGTCACGCAAACACTGAACGCCACGGCCGCTGGCGCGCTGGCGCTCGTCACGCTCACTGGTGCGGTGCACGTGGTCGAGGTGTACGCGTTCGCGTTCGTGAGCGGCCTGATCTTCGCGTTCGACGGCCCGGCCCGGCAGGCGTTCGTGGCCGAAGTCGTGCCGCCCGGCCGGCTCCGGGCCGCGATCGCCCTGAACGCGGCGGTGTTCCAGGCCACCCGGCTGATTGGGCCGGCGTTCGCGAGCCTGCTCATCGTGAGCGCAGGGACAGGGTGGGTGTTCGTGGTCAATGCCGCCTGCTACGTCAGCCCGACTATCGGCCTGCTGCTCCTGCGGCCGTCCGATCTCACCCCCGCTCCGGCCGCCCGCCGGGAGCGCGGAGCGCTGCGGGCGGCCGCGCGGTATCTGCGCGGGCGGCCGGACGTCGTCTGGACGATCTTCCTGGTCGGGATGCTCGGCACGTTCGGCCTCAACTTCCCGGTCGTGCTGACGGCGATGGCGAAGTCGACGTTCCACGGCAACGCCGGCACATACGGCCTGTTCAACATCGTTCTCGCGGTCGGGTCAGCGTCCGGCGCGCTGCTGGCTGGAGCCAGCGCCCACCCGAGGCGCCGTCTCCTCGTGCTCTCGGCGGCCGCCTTCGGGCTCTTCCAGGCGTCCGCGGCGGCCGCACCCGACATGGCCGTGTTCCTCGCCCTGCTGGGCGCGATGGGCTTCGTCAACCTGGTGTTCCAGTCCATGGCCAACGCCTCCGTCCAGCTCGCCGTCGATCCCGAGCTGCGCGGTCGCGTCATGGGCCTGTACATGCTGGCCTTCATCGGCGGTACCCCTATCGGCGCCCCGGTCATCGGGGTGCTCACCAGCCACCTCGGTGCCCGGGCTGGCATGGCCATATGTGGTGTCGTGCCGTTGCTGGCGGCTGTCGTCGTGGCCGTGGCGGGACGCAGCGGCGCCCGGCCAGGCTGCCGTGTGCCGCACGGAGACGGACCGCGTCCCCGGCCGGCGACGCGGTCTCCATCCTCGGACGGGCGCCGTGAGGAGATTCGCTGCTCCGCGGATTTACAGAGGCAACCATAAAGCCGGAGGCCACCGGCGCCCTACCGGTGCGCGGGGCCGCCTGAACGGGCGGTGCGTCATTTTCTGGCTCCGCGATAGCCCAGTGCCGCCGCGAGCGCGAGCGCGCTGCGGGGGGTGTACGCGATGCGCCACAGCCCGCCATGCGCGGCGGCGTGCGCCTCGTCTTGCCAGGGCTGCGGGTGCGCTGGGCCACCGCCGGTGTTCAGGTCATGGACGAGGAGTGCGGCCATGAGAACCTTGGTCGTGGCGGGTTCGAAGACCTCGACACCGAAGCGGTGCGCGCCGGCGTACGCCGCCGCCAGAATCTGGTTCTTCACGACCGACCTGGTGCGCGTCGGTGGGGCGACGTTCATCGACACGGCCGTGCCGGCTTCACGGGCCAGGGTGGCGCGCCAGCGCTGTAGCCGCTTGGCCAGTACGTAGTTGGGTCCTTGCTGACGCACCAGGCTGTCGTTGATACCGGGGTCAGCGCCCGGTGGGTAGGCACGGCAGAGCAGCCGGCCCCCAGACAGCGTCCGGAGCGGCCAGCTGGCGATCCTCATCCCGGCTTGCCGGGTCGCGTAGGCGTGGGCGGACTGGGCGACCGCTTCGGCCGGGACCGCGAACACGTCGGTCGGCGTCGCGAGGAACGCGAGCGCCACATCGCCGCGCTCCGCCTGCAGACGCATGGTCAGTGCGTCGACAGCAGCGGACAGGCGGACATTGGCCGCGCCGTCAGCGTAGACGTAGTTGCCCAGCACCAGCGGGCCGTCAAAGGTAGCGAGCCAGCCGGCGACGGCGGGGACATCGCTGGTCAGGTCGAGGCCGGCCTGGACCGCGAGGTCCCCGGTCCGGCCGCCGGGCTGGCCGGGCGTCTGCCCAGCGACGGGAACCAGGAGTGTCCCGGCGCTTTGCCGTGCGGTGTCCAGGACTCGCTCCCAGACAGCGGGACGGCCCAGGTCAACAGCGATCACCCGGGCGCCCCAGCTCAGCAGCGGGGAAAGAGGACCCACCTCGGCGCCCGCCCCGAGCACGACGACCGTGCGGCCGGGCAGGTGCAGCCACTCTGGGTGCGCCGCGACCGTCTGGACCGCAGCCGCGCACGACGGCTCGATCACGCCGTCGTCCACCCAGGCCTCCAGCCTGCGCGCCAGGGCGTCACCGCGTAGTCCGTCGCCGTGGTAGGGCAGCGACAGGCCCTCGCCGGCCCGTCCGGTACCGGACACCGTGACCGTGCTGACCAGCCGGTCCGCAGGCGCCGAGAGCAGACTGCTGAGTGCAGTCTCCTCGCCGTCTGGGTGCACAACGCGCATCCGCCCGTGCAGCGACTCCAGCCCGCTGCGGGCGACCGATACCGCGTCCTGCCTCGACGTCAGCCCAGCTTCGACGAGCCGGCGAAAGTGCACCACATAGCCCTTGCGCCAGTTCGTATCCCGCTCCGCGTCGGCTGCCCCGGCCGGGTCGGCCTCGCGCAGCGCGTCAGCGACCACCGCCCGGCCCACCGCTGACGTGCTCCTGCGCCCGTCCGCCGATGCGGGAAAGGCAACCTCTGCTGGCCCATCGCCGCTCATCGCGCTCCCGTCATCGCCACGAGACAATCACGCGGAACGCCATCCCGCCACCACCGGCCGCCGCGCCGCGGGCACAAGCGTGCCGGTGCGGCCGTCAGGTGTCCAGCCGCAGGATGGTTTCCTCGATGTCTTCGTTGCGTCCCGCAGCGAACGACTCCTCGGTCCCGACGGCCCTGAAGCCGCATTTTTGCAGGACGCGGAGGGAACCGGCGTTGTCGCTGGCGGCGCGGGCGTACAACGGCCGGGCGGGCACCTCGTCCAGGAGCAGCGCCAGCGCCTGGGTCGCGACGCCCTTCCCCCAGGCCGGCCGGTCGATCCAGTAGGTGACCTCGGTCTGGTCTCCGTCGGGGAAGCTGGCGATGCTCCCGGCCAGGCGGCCGTCGCAGGTCACTGCCCTCATGGTGATGCCCGGCGAACTTCTCACCCTGGTCATGTGCGCGTCGAAGGCGTTCCGGTCGTCCGGGTCCGGCGGCGTGAAGGCAGCCATCCGGACGCTTTCCGGGTCACGCATCTGCTCGAAGAAAGCGTCCAGATCGCCGTCCTGCACTGGGCGCAGCGCGACAACAACCATGCGCACATCTCCTGCCATCCGCGGGCCAGTGCGGAGCCTAACAGCCCGCCCCTCAGCCGCCGGGCCCGGCGGGTCGATCGCCGGCGGCCTGAGCGGGCGCCGCCGTCAGGCGGCACCCGCCGGGCTCGCGTCCGCGGCAGGCGCGGTCTTGAGCGACAGGAAGTCGGCCACGCCGATCAGCCGGAGCACCTGACGCTCGGCAGGGCGGATACCGTGCCGGCGCTCGTCGTGAACCAATTGCGGCGCGACCAGCCGGACGGTCCGCCTGCTGGTCACCAGCTCGCAGCCGCCCGCGGCCAGGACGTTCTTGACCCAGTCACTGTCCGGGCCGTAGGTCAGGGCCAGAAGATAGCCGTCCCCGGCCGGGAAGACATTGACCGGTGTCTGGTAGCGACGGCCAGAACGCCGGCCAGCGTGGACCACGACGCCGAAGCCGGGCATCCAGGGAGCGACGCGCTTGGTCACCCGGTTCAGGCCGACCTTGTTCCACCGGGCCAGAGTCCTGGGCAGCGGCATCCTGGTCTCCCCTCAGCGCCCCGGCAGCACGCCCCCCAGAACCGCCAGGCTACGGCGCGTCAGCCCAGCACATAACCGTTGACCCCGCGATGCGGCACACGCTCTTTCTATCGTGGCAGGATGAGCGTTTCCACGCGCACGGTAATCCGCCCGCAGCTGCTGCTCGACGTGGTGACGGGAGAACTCCTGGCCGACCGCGCTGTCGTCGTCGATGGCCACCGCGTCGCCGGTGTTGTCGCCGCTGCCGACGCACCGGCCGAAGGTCCCGTCTTCGTGGACCTGCCGGGCCAGACGGTGCTGCCCGGCATGATCGACTGTCACACTCACCTGGTCGGCGAGCCCGACAGTGGGCACGGGAACGCGGAGCTGCTGGCCCGGACCGGTGCCCAGGAAGCGCTGTCGGGGGCACGCAACGCGCGGGACACCCTGCTGGCTGGCTTCACCACGGTGCGTGATGTGGGCACGTTCCGCGCCTTCGTCGACGTCGCGTTGCGCGATGCAGTTGACGAAGGCTGGGTGGCTGGACCCCGGATGCGGGTCGCGGGTGCGTACGTGACCTGTTCCGGCGGGGGAGGTGACCTTACCGGCCTGGCCCCCGACGTCGACGCGGTCGTGCCGCCTGAGTTCCGGGTCGGGGTGGCCGACTCAGTCGACGAGATACGCCGGGCGGTACGCCGGGTGCTGCACGGCGGCGCGGACTTCGTGAAACTGATCGCTACCGGGGCTGTCATGGCCCCGGGGGGCGTGCCTGGCGCGCCCGAGCTCACCGAGGAGCAGATCCGGGCCGCCGTCGAGGAAGCGTCACTTTCCGGCGCGGACGTCGCCGCGCACGCGCACGGCGCCGAGGGCATCAAGCGCGCCGTGCGCGGCGGCGTGCGCTCCATCGAGCACGGCTCGCTCATGGACGACGAGGCAATCCAGATGATGGCGACGGCCGGGACGTACCTGGTCGCTGACGTCTACAACGGTGACTACATCGCGGAGACCGGCCGTGAACAGGGCTGGCGTGCCGACGTGCTGGCCAAGAACGACCAGACCACCGGTGCGCAGCGAGAAGGATTCACCAAGTGCCTGACCGCCGGCGTGCGCATCGCGTTCGGTACCGACAGCGGCATCTACCCGCATGGCTTGAACGCCCGCCAGTTCGCCTACCAGGTCCGCTGCGGTCAGAGCCCGCTCGGCGCGATCCAGTCGGCCACCATCCATGCGGCCGAACTGATCCGCTGGGACGACCGGGTCGGCCGTATCGCGCCCGGATACCTGGCTGACATCATCGCCGTGAACGGCAATCCATTGGCGGACATACGCCTGCTCGAGAACGCTGTCTTCGTCATGAAGGACGGAGCCGTCCAGGATCGCGGCCCTGACGCGGAGCGAGTACCGCTCTAAGAGCAGCGGCCGTACCCGGTCACTCAACCCGGCGACTTCGCGGCTTCAGAAGAGTGAGTGAGCCGCCCGGGCCGAGGGTAGATGGATGATGGCCCGGGTGAGCGTTGCTGCGCACGGGCTGGCCACGTCATCGAGGGAGAGTGTCATGAGCGTTTACAGGGTGACCGAGATCATCGGGACGAGCGGCACTTCATGGGAGGACGCGGCCGCAGAGGCGATCAGGACCGCAGCGGGGACGATCCGCGATCTTCGGGTGGCCGAGGTCGTGAAGCAGGACATCGCCCTGGACGAGGCCGGAACGATCACCTACCGGACCAAGCTCCAGCTCTCGTTCAAGTACGAACCCGAGAGCTGAGCACCGCAGCTTCTGTCACTTGCCGGGTGGTTGGCCGCCAGTTCCCCAGGCGCCTCAGCCAGGCGCCGGGTCCGGTCAGGAATCGAGAAGCGCCGCGGCGTGGCCGGGCTTAGCCTCCCAGTAGAGGGCCGGACGACGCCGAGCCCCGGCAGGTCACGAAGGGAAACTCGCTAATGCCCGCGAACAACGCCAAAGAGGAGTCCGGCGGCTTCAGCGCCGAAGAGCGTGCCGCCATGAAGGAGCGCGCCGCCGAACTGCGCGCCGAGGGCAAGAAGGGCGCCAAGAAGGCCGACGGCCTGCAGGCGGTCCTCGACAGGATCGGGCAGATGGCGCCGGACGATCGCGCGCTCGCCGAGCGTGTGCATGTGACGGTGACCTCGGCCGCCCCGGAGTTGTCGCCGAAGACGTGGTACGGGATGCCCGCCTACGAGAACGCCGGCGGCAAGATCGTCGTCTTCTTCCAGGACTCGGGCAAGTTCGGCTACCGCTACTCGACCCTGGGCTTCCAGGACGCGGCGGACCTCGACGACGGCGACATGTGGCCGGTCTCGTACGCGCTCAGCAAGTGGAGCCCCACGGTGGAGAAGCGAGTCGCCGAGCTGGTGCGGGCCGCCGTCTCCTGACCGTCGCCGCGACCGCCGCGGCGCGGCCGGCCGGGCCGCGACGGCCGCCTGGACCACCTCGGCCCAGCCGCCCGCCGCGGGATCAGCCCTTGATCGCCCCAGCCGTCAGCCCCCGGACAACGTGGCGCTGCACAGTCAGATACAGCAAGATCGGCAGCAGGGCGAAGACGACACCCGCGGCCTCAAGCTGATCCAGCTTGATCGTCTGGTCGGTGATGAAGGTCGAAATGCCGAGACCAGCGGTGTACAAGGACTGATTGGTGATGAACGCGGCCGCGAACAGATAGTCGTTCCAGCTCCCGAAGAACGCCACGATCCCGACCGCTACCAGGCCTGGCTTGGACAGCGGCAGAAGAACGCGGAACAGGACGCGGATCCGGCCGCATCCGTTGACCAGCGACGCGTCGATGACCTCTGACGGTACGGAGTCGAACGAGGATTTCAGGATCCAGCAGCCCAGCGGGACGTTGAAGGCCGCGTAGAGCACCCCGAGGGCGAGCAGGTTGTTGGTCCAGCCGAGCTGCCGGTAGAACTGGAGCTCGGGCACGACGATCATGGCCCCGGGCATCAACTGGGTGAAGAGCAGGAGGAATCCGAAACCTCCGACCCCGTGCCAGCGGAGCCGGGACAGCAGGTAGGCGCCCGGTACCGCGAAGACAAGGGTGACCGCGACACAGATGGCTGACGCCGTCAGGGAGTGCAGCAGCCAGGAGGCGATCGGGTTGTTGGCGAAGAGGCTCGTGATGGTGCCGAATTGGATGCCGTGCGGCAGCAGGTCGGGTGGGTAGGTCAGGGAATCCTGGGCGGGCTGGAACGTCGTGAGGACCATCCAGTAGACCGGGAAGAGGGCCACCACGCACACGATCACGATGATCGCGCCGCGTAGCCAGGCGGTCGCCCTCCGGCGCAGGCTTCGCCGTCGACGGGCCGGCGGGCTGACCTGCGACCGGACCGGCGGGCGAGCCGTGACAGGCGTCACCTCTGCAGCCATCGCCGCCGCACCTCCCGCCCTTGACGGCAGCATCCACGGTTCATAGAGCCGCGTTCACCCCTTCCAGCCCGCGTACGCTGGCCACGCGTCGCTGCACAAAGATGTACACCACGGTGCCCGCCACGGCGATCAAGAGGCCGACGACGGCGATCGCGCTGGCGTAGTTGTAGTTGAAGAATTCGAAAGCCTGGTTGTAGATCGTGATCGCGAGGGTGGACGTATCCGTGCCGGGGCCTCCGCCCGTCGACAGGTAGATGAGCGAGAACTGCTGAAACGAGAAGATGAATCCCAGCACTGCGAGGAGGCCCAGCGTAGGCCGCAGGGCGGGCATCGTGATCGACCGGAAGCGCCGCACCGGGCCGGCGCCGTCCACTTTGGCCGCCTCGTAGAGCTCGTCGGGGATCGTCTGCAGGCTGGACAGCAGGATGAGGGCGAAGAACGGGAATCCCTTCCACCCGACCATGATGATGATCGCGATGAACGCCAGATTGGGTGCACTCAGCCACTGAATGTGATGGTTCACGCCGGGGATGAACGCCGCGAACCGGTTCAGGATGCCGAAGTTCGGGTCCAGCATGATCAGGAACGTCAGGACGACCGGGATGTCCGGTACCGCCCAGGGGATAGCCAGGATGGCCCGGACGAACCCCCGGCCGGGGAAGCTCCAGTTCATCAGCATGGCCACCGCCAGCCCGAGCGTGATCCACACCGCGGTCATGGCGAACGTGAACTCGAACGTCGTGCGCAGCGACGACCAGAAGATCGGGTCGTGCAACATCTGGCGGTACTGGGCCAGCCCCACGAACTTCGTGACGCCGAAGCTGGTCTGATGGAAGGAGAGGAGTATTCCCCGGACGATCGGATAGACGACGAACACGACCTCGAACACCAGGATCGGCGCAAGAAGGACGTACGGGAACGGCGACTGGCGCCGTCGTCCGGCCCGTCGTCCGGCCCGTGGTGCGGCCGCACCACGGGCCGGGTCCAGCACTGCAGTCATCTCAACCCGCCTCGCACCGTTGCCTCCATCGATGCCCGACGGGCGCCGCAGCCTGCCTGCCTGCCGGGTTCGTCAGATCCTGCTCGCTCACGTCGGCAGATGCAACGACGACTGCGCCGCCGACTGAGCGGACTGCAGAGCTTCCTGGACGGTCGCGCTGCCGGACACCGCCTTCTCGACGTTGGTGGCGATCAGGTTCCCCAGCTGCGCGTAGGCGAACACGTAGTCGCCCAGGATGTCGGCCTCCCCGACGTAGTTGGTCTCGTTGAAACCCCTCAGCCACGGGAGCGAGTTCTCGAACGCGGTGTAGGCCGGCACCTTCTCGGCGAAGTTGCTGTAGGGGATGAGCGGGTAGCCGTTCTGCTTCGTCACGTAGAACAGGTTCTCGGGCGTGATCATCCACTTCGTGAGCTCTTTGGCAGCTTCTATGTTCTTGGACGTCTTCAGGACGACGTTGCCGTGCAACCGGGCGATGGCCTTCTTGCCCGGCCAGGGCGGCGGGGCACTGCGCAGGTCGGGGTACAGCGCCGGGGCCAGCTGCTTGAGCGCGGCGCTGCCGAAGCCGACTGTGAACTGCGAAGCGATCTGGTTGCCGTACCAGAGCTTGTCGAGCGCGGCCTCGCTGGTGCCGGCCAGGCCGCTCGCCTTGACCAGGTCCACCCAGAACTGGATTGCCTTGACGTTCTGGGGCGAGTCGATGGTGAGCGTCTTGCCCGAAGCCCATACCCCACCGAAGCCGAGCGGCCAGTTCTGCAGCTGGTTCCACATGTCGGCCGCGGCCGCCGCCGTGTTGATCAGCAGCGTGCCGTACTGCTTCGGCGGGTGAGTGAGCTTTTCGGTCATCGTCAGCCACTCGTCGGGAGTGGTCGGCGCATCGTTGAAGCCACCGGCCTTGAGCTTCGCCTGGTTGTAGGCCAGCAGGAACGCCACTTCCAGGACCCCGAGCAGGTACAGCTTGCCGTCCACGACGAACTGCTTGTGAGCCGCGTTGGGTATCAGCCCCAGGGACTCTGCGATGTCCCCGATGGGCTCGCACAGGTTGTAGTCCTGGATCAGCGTGGAGCCGAGCTCGGGCGGGCACATCACCACGTCGGCGTCGACATGACCAGCCTGGGCCTGGGCGATGACGTTCTGGTCATAGTTGGCGAACGGCCATCCGACCCATTTGACCTCGATCGACGGATTTTTGACCGTGAACGCGCTGACGACCTTGTGCCAGGCCTTGGTCTCGGTCGGCTCGAACGGCTCCCAGGACATCAGGGTGAGCTGGGTCTTCCCGTTCGACGAGCCGCTAGAGCTGCCCGAGCTCGCCGTGCTCGAGCCGCTGCTTCCGCAGGCCGCGACCAGCGGGGCCGCGACTCCGGCGGCAGCTACTGCCGCACCGCCCTGCAAGAGCTTTCTCCGGCTGACCGACTCAAATGGACTGAGCTTCTTCGGACTGTCCATCGTACTTCCTCTGCTTTCTGAGGTTCGTTCATATGCGGTTCGGAATACATCCCTCGGGCGCGCGGCTTGTCCTTTCACGACTGGAGCGCCGGTCAAACTGCTTCTTTTGCGTTGTCTGGTTGTGCGGTGAGGGCCTGAGCGCTGATCATCGGGGCCGATCCGCCACGTGATAGCCGCCGTCGATCGCTATCTCCGCTCCGGTGATATACCGGCCGGCGGGGGAGGCGAGCAGGATGGCCACACCGACGAGGTCGTCGGGTACCCCGAAGCGCGCCAGCGGGATCTTGGGCAGGACGCCAGCGGCCAGAGCCCCTTCCCTCACCATCCGGGTCATCTCGGTCTCTATCCAGCCCGGCAGGATCGCATTGACGCGGATGTCATGGGGTGCCAGCTCCACGGCAAGTGCTCGGGTCAGGCCGATCAGGCCCGTCTTCGCGGTGGTGTAGTGGGCCCCCGCCGGCGCCCCGAACAGGGAATACATCGATCCGATGTTGATGACACTGCCGCCCCGGCCCCCCGCGATCATCGCCTTGGCCGCGAACTTGGTCGCCAGGAACGCGCCAGTGAGGTGGGTGTCCAGCATCTGCCGCCACTCGTCCTGGCTCATGTCCAGGAAGCCCGACCGGCCGCCGATGCCGGCGTTGTTGACCAGGACGTCCACCCGCCCGTGCGTTCTGGCGGCACCGTCGATCACCGACGCCATGGCTTCCTCGTCACGGACGTCGGCGGCGACCACCTCGCCGCGAACGCCGAGTTCCTGCCGGAAGCTGGCGTTCTTCGCCTCGTCGCGGCCGGTGCCCACGACGAAGGCGCCGGCGCCGAGCAGGCCCAGGGCGATTGTCCGCCCGAGCCCGCTGTTGGCGCCGGTGACCACCGCCACCTGGCCGGCGAGCGAGAACCGCCCGTCGTCCACGGCTGGGGCGTCTGCGGGTGTGCTGGACTGGAGCGTCATCGTTATCCGCTCCTCCCTGAGTCGGCTACGGCCGCCATGCTCGATGCTGGCCGCGCGCCAGGCGCCGCCGACCCCCGCTGGCGTACTGTCACGACATCACCTGCGAGGAGTCGGACGGTCCGCGACCGGTACCGTCAGCCGAAGCCCTGGAGGCGCTGCACGGCTGCGCCGGACCCTTCGGTCCCTCGACGCGCCGGCAACGTTCACTTCGGCTGCTCCTTGACCCGGGCTCTGACAAAACCAGTGGACGCATAGTGATCCCGCAGCACGTATGTTGTCAACAACTTACGGTAGACCGCTAGCCGCATTGTTATCCTGGGCCGCCACGGGAAGCCCGGCGGTGATCGTCCGCGGGATGGCCGGCGCGCCGCGCCCTGACCGGGTGCGCAGGGGGATGGCGCCCGGTCCGGGCCCGTGTCCCCGCCGGCCCGCGGACGGCTGGCCGGGGAGGCCGGCTTGACAGCGCCGGCCGCTTGATCTTACTTTGACCCCAGCATGTGACAGAAAACTGTTGACATTATCCAGTCGTCCGATGACATTATTCAGTCGCCTGGCCTGCCGTTTCAGCTGGGCCGGTCGGTGCCCGTGGTGACAATTCCTTGACAGCGGTCGGCGAAGGAGGCGTTGCATGTCGCCACAGCGGGCCAGAAAGGCACCGTCGGCGCTGACACCGGCCATTCGCAAGAGCCTGGGAGAGGACGTCGCCGATCGGCTCCGCGAGGCGATCCTGCACGGCGAGCTGAGCCCCGGACAGCGCCTGCGCGAGGAAGAGCTGAGCGAGCGTCTGCGCGTCAGCAGGGCTCCGGTGCGCGCTGCCTTCGTACTGCTCGAACGCAGAGGGCATGGTGCGGTCGTCACGCCGCGGCGTCTCGGTCGTCGAGCTGACCCGCAACGACCTGGAGGAGATATACACGCTCCGGTCGGCGCTGGAACCGATGGCGATCACGCTGGCGATCCAGCGCGGAAGCATGAGCGACCTCGCCGACATCGACGCCAGCCTCGCGGAGATGAGCTCGGCCTTCTGCGGCCGGATCACCGAGCGCGACGCCGCGCGGCTGGACGTGCAGTTCCATGACACCATCTACCAGGCCGCGCATCATCAGCGCCTGTCCAGCGCCTGGGAGCAGATCAGGCTGCCGGCCTACTGGTTCATGCTGTCGCGTAACGTCGCCAGTCCCGACTGGCGCAATGCGACGGTGTCCGGGCACGCCGAGATCGTGCAGATCATCAAGACGGGGCAAGAGAGCCTGGCCGCCCAGACGATCAGGGAGCACATCACCTTCGCGCACGAGCGCATCCTGCAGAGCTACCTGAACTCGGTGAGCCAGGCAGCGGCTGCGGCCGCCCCCGAGACTAGCGCCCCGCTCCCGATGAGCACGCGGATCCCGCTGTGACGATGGCTACCGCGACCGATGCGGCACGGTGACCTGACCGCGGCACCAGGAGGTCCTGCCCCCGTTCCCCACTAGCGCCGGGCCCAGTCGCCCCCCTATTGTTAACTGGTAACAATCAGCAGTGAGCGGTGGAGGTTCGTGTGCCTGAGGCTACGCCTGCTCCAGCCATCCACGAGGTTCCCGTAGACGACCTGGTCGGCTGGCTCGGAGACATGATCATGATCCGCCGCTTCGAGGAGGTCGCGGATGACCTGTCGCTGCGGGGCAAGATAGCCGGGGGCATTCATCCGGCGATCGGCCAGGAAGCCGTCGCGGTCGGCACGGTGCGGGCGCTGCGGCCCGAGGACGTCGTCACGGGGACGCACCGCTCCCACCACCATGCGCTGGCGAAAGGCCTGCCACCGGGACGCGTGCTAGCGGAGCTGTATGGCAAGGCGACTGGCGTGGTCGACGGGCGCGGCGGTTCCATGCACCTCGCAGACTTCACCCGCGGTCTGTGGGGGAGCAACGGAATCGTCGGCGCGGGCCTCGGGATCGCGCTCGGGGCCTCGCTCGGTGCTGCCGTCCGGCATTCCGGGCAGGTGGTCGTGGGGTTCTTCGGCGACGGCGGCGTGAACACCGGCCGGGTCTGGGAGTTCGTCAACCTGGCGGCGGTGTGGCGGCTGCCGCTCATAGCGGTCTGCGAGAACAACTTGTACGCCGTGGAGACGCCGTCGGAGTCGGTGACCGGCGGCGGGTCGGCGGCGGCGCGGGCGCGCGGGTTCGGGCTGCCCGCCGAGGAGGTGGACGGGCAGGACGTGCTGGCGGTCCATCGCGCTGTTTCCGCGGCTGCGGCCCGCGCCCGCAGCGGCGAGGGCCCGAGCTTCCTGGAGATGCGCACCTACCGGTACCGGGGCCATAACACCGGCGAGATCATCCGGTATCGCACGGAGGAGGAGGTGGCCGGCTGGCGCAGCACGCGTGACCCGATCGACCGCCTCGCGGCGCACCTGGAGGCCGCGGGCGTGCTCACCCCCGACGACCTCGCGGCCCTGGCCAAGGCGCAGTTCGCGGAGATCGACGCGGCGGTCAGATTTGCCGACGAGTCCCCGTGGCCTGACCCGGCCACGGCGCGGCTGCACGTCACCGGGCTGGCCGACGCGGCGCAGGGAGGCGGTCGCTGACATGGCTGAACTCACCTACTCCCAGGCGTTCCAGCAGGGCATGCTCGAGGAGATGGAGCGCAACGACCACATCTTTGTCGTCGGCACCGACATCTACGACCGCGGCGGGCACTTCGCGCAGCTCAAAGGGCTTGGTGAGAGGTTCGGTCACGACCGTGTGCGAGACGCCCCCATCTCGGAAGCGGCCATCGTGGCGGCCGGGGTCGGAGCCGCGCTGAACGGCTGCCATCCGGTCGTCAACCTGAACTTCATGGACTTCGCGTACGGCGCGATGGACGAGATCATCAACCAGGCCGCGAAGATCCGCTACATGTGGGGAGCTCCCGTGCCGCTGGTCATCCGCGCCACCGCGGGAGTGGCGGGCGGCGGGGCCCAGCACAACAACAGCCTGCAGGCGTGGTTTGCCTCCACCCCCGGGCTGACGGTCGTGTTCCCGTCGCGGCCGCACGACGTGAAAGGCCTGATCAAGTCGGCTCTGCGGACCGACGATCCGGTCGTCTTCATGATGCACAAGCGCCTGTCCGGAGTGCGCGGCGAGGTCGGCGGGCCAGACGAGCTGGTGCCGATCGGCGCGGCGCGAACGGTCCGGCCCGGTTCGGACGTGACCGTGGTCACCTACGGGCACGGCGTCGTCCTGGCCTCGAACGCCGCCGAGAAGCTCGCGGCTGACGACATCGAGTGCGAGGTGATCGACCTGCGCACGCTGCACCCGCTCGACGTGGAGGGCGTCATCGGCTCGGTGCGGCGCACCGGGCGGGTGGTTGTCCTGGACGAGGCGCCCCGGCACGGCTCGCTGGCCGCTGAGGTGGCGGCAACGATCCAGGAGGAAGCGTTCTTCTACCTTGACCAGCCAGTCCGCCGGGTGACGGCGGCCCACACTCCTGTCCCGCACAGCACGGCACTGCTGGAGGCGGTGCTGCCAAGCGAAGAGGACGTCATGAACGCTGTACGTGAACTGCTCCAGGCCGGGGACGGCGACGCATGAGGGCCCTCAGCTTTGTCAGGGAGGACTCATGACTGTGGTGCCGCCTTGGTCCCTGGACGGCCGGCTGGCCGTGGTCACCGGCTTCGGCGCCGGAATCGGCCGGGCCACCGCCACCGCGTTCGCCCGGGCCGGCGCCCGCGTGGCCGGCCTCGACATCGACGCGCAACGCGGCGAAAGAGCTGCCCGCGAACTCGGCGCCGAGGGGGGCGAGGCCGTCTTCATCAGCTGCGACACCGGTGACGTGGAGGCGATTGAGTCGGCGTTCGCGACGATCGCTGACACGCTCGGACCGGTAGACATCCTGGTCAACAACGCCGGAGCGGGAAGCCACACCCGGCCCGAAGATCTCAGCCTGGCCGAGTGGGAGCACGTCATGGCGGTCAGCGTCACGGGTTACGCCATGGCCGCGCGCGAGGCGGGCCGGGCGATGATCCGGCAGGGACGCGGCGGGAGCATCGTCAACGTCAGCTCGATCGCCGGGCTCAGCGCGCTGGGGCGGGGCAACTTCGCCTACAGCGTGGCCAAGGCCGGGGTCAACCAGCTCACCCGTGAGCTCGCCGTGGAATGGGCCGGACATGGCATTCGCGTCAACGCGGTCGCGCCCTGCCAGGTGCGCACGGAAGCGATCAGCTCGTTGCTGGTGGATCAGCGCTTTGACGACGGGGCGGTGGAGCAGCGCTTCATCCGGGGCATCCCGCTAGGCCGGCTCGCCGTGCCCGACGATATCGCCGACGTCATCCACTTCCTGGCCAGCGACGCCGCGCGCTTCGTGACCGGAGTGGTGATCCCTGTGGACGGTGGCAACATGGCGCTCAACGCAGGCGGCACGCCCGGCCCGGGCTGAGGCCGCTGCCCGGGCGAGGGAGATCGCGTGCTGGACGGCCGCTGTCACGGCGGGCAGGTCCTGACCCGGGCCCCGGACCGCCGGGTCGCCGTCCCGGCTGGAGTCGCGATCAGGGTTCGCCCGGCGCCGGGCCAGGCTTCTGCGCACCCCTGATGCGTTCGGGAGGGCCCGGCCGACCGCTCATCCGCTGGCCCGTGGTATGCCGTCGGCAGACGACTCCCGCCCGGCCAAATCCGCCTCGACCGGAAGACGCAGGACATCTAGATAATTGTTGACAGTTCACAGTCGCCAGCCTTAGGTTCAACGCATCGAAGTTGATGCCTGGACCAGACCTGAGCCGGAGGTCATCTCGGTTATGCGGAACCTGCGAGACGAGCTCGACCGGCGGCCGTTGTGGGGAGCGTTCATCGGCTCCAACAGCGCGCTGGCCGCCGAGCTCATGGCCCAGGCCGGCTTCGACTGGCTGGTGATCGACCTGCAGCACGCGCCCGCGGGGGGGTCGGAGCAGCTCGCCGCGATGCTGCGGGCGACCGGCAGCATCCCGACCCTGGTGCGCATCCCCTGGAAGACCGACTACGGCACGGCCATGGCCGCCCTGGACGCGGGCGCGCAGGGACTCATCGTGCCGATGCTCGACACAGCCGACGAAGCCGCCCAGATAGCGGGTGCCTGCCGGTACCCGTCGGCCGGCTACCGCAGCTTCGGGCCGTGGCGGGCCGCGCTGCAGATTCCCGGCTACACACCTGCCGATGGCGACCGGCGCGTGTTGTGCCTGGTGCAGATCGAGACCCGGGCGGCGATCGACAACCTGGACGAGATCGTGGCCGTGCCCGGGATTGACGGGGCCTACATCGGCCCGTCGGATCTCTCCCTGTCGAATGGCGGCCCACTCAGCTGGCGCGCCGACAACGCCGTCTTGCATGAGCTGTGCGAGCGCGTCCTCGAGTCGTCCCACCGCGCCGGAAAGCTCGCGATCGCGCACACCGCTGATCCAGGCGACGCCCTGCACTGGGGTGGACTGGGCTTCGACATGGTCACGGCGACCAGCGACACGAGGCTGATTTCGGTGTCCGCGGCCAGCGCAGTGGAAAAGCTGCGCGCGGGGAACGGCCAGGCCGGGTGAGCACCGCGGCCGTGAACACGGAGGCGGCCTACCCGTCGCCCGGCGAGGCCCGCACGCTGGTCGCGGAATTGCTCCAGTCAGCCGGGACCCCGGCGGCTGCGGCGCAGGCCGTCGCACACTCGCTCGTGCTGGCCGAGCAGCTCGGCCACGCGTCGCATGGCCTGATCCGCGTCATCGAGTACCTCGACGCTGTCGCCGATGGCCAGGTCCGGCCGGCTGAGACTCCGGTCGTCGCCTCGCGGGCCGGCTCCACCGCCGTCGTGGACGGCCGCTGGGGATGGGGACATCTCGCGGCCGGGCTTGCCGCCCGCACGGCGGCTGAGATCGCCCGCGACACCGGCGTGGGCCTGGTAGCGGTGCGCAACTGCAACCACAGCGGCCGGCTGGGCGAGTGGGTCGAGTACATCGCCGGGAACGGACTGGTCGGTGCGGGTTTCCTCAGCTGCGGCCCGGCCGTCGCCCCGCTGGGCGGGGTAGAGCGCGTACTGGGCACAAACCCGCTGGCGGTCGCCATCCCGACCGGCGACCAGGAGCGCCCGGTAGTCCTGGACTTCGCCACCGCAGGCGTGGCCGAGGGCAAGATACGCGTGGCCGCCCAGGCGGGCCGTCCGGCCCCCGCCGGGGTCCTGCAGACGGCTGACGGGCAGGCGACGACCGATCCTCGCGAGTTCTACGCGGGTGGCTCGATCCTGCCCTTCGGCGCCCACAAGGGATACGGGCTCAGTGTCGTCATCCAGCTGCTGGGCGAGGCACTGGCCGGAGGGGGCCGCCCCGATGACCCTCGGTCTGCGGCCGCCAACGGCCTGGTGCTGCTGGCCTTTTCACCGGCCGGGCTGCGGGAGCCCGCTGACTTCACCGCCCGCGTGGACGAGTGCCGTGACCGGATCCTGGCCAGCCGCCGGCCGATCCCGGCGCACCAGTGCTGATGCCGGGCGACGTGGAAGCCCGGCACGCCGCGGCGCAGCCGCCCGGGCAACTTCGCGTGTCGGCCAGGCTGTGGGCTGATCTGCGGCGCAGAGGGAAAGGCGGGTCATGACCAGTCCGGTAATCGCGGTGGCCGACGGTGCCTTCTCCGGGCGGCACACGATCGAGCGGGAGTTCGGCGGGCGGGCCACGATCCGCTGGGCGGACCTGTCCAGCGCCGCCGCGGCCCGGCAGTCCACGGCGGGCGCCGACGCCGTGGTGGTCACCTTGCAGCGGCTGTCGGCAGAGATCATCGATGCCTTCGGCCCGTCCGTCCGGGTCATCGGCCGGGGCGGCGTCGGGCTGGACACGATTGACCTGGCGGCCGCGGCCAGCCGCGGCATAGCCGTCGTCAATCAGCCCGCCTACGGTGCGCAGGAGGTAGCCACTCACGCCCTGGCGCTGCTGCTGGCTGTTCACCGCCGGCTGCTCGCCGCCGACCGGTACGTCAGGTCCGGGTGGTCCGGCCCGGCTGGCCTGGACGGGATCCAGCCGCTGGACGAGGCCACCGTCGGCGTCCTCGGGTGCGGCCGGATCGGGAACGCCTTCGTGGAACGAGTGCGGCCCCTGGTGCGCCAGGTCCTGATCTACGACGCCGTGCCGGTGCCGGTCCCGGCCGGCGCTGAGTGGGCGGCCGGCCTGGACGACCTGCTCGCCCGCAGCGCGGTACTGAGCCTGCACCTGCCGCTGTCCGAATCGACACGCGGCCTGATCGGTGCCCGCGAGCTGGGCTTGCTGCCGCCCGGCGCCGTGGTGGTCAACGTCTCACGCGGCGGCATCATCGACGAGCCGGCGCTGGCGGACGCACTGCACAGTGGCCACGTCACCGGGGCAGGCCTGGACGTCTTCACCGAAGAACCGCTGCCGTCCACGTCTCCGCTTCTCGGCACGCCGAACACGGTGCTGACACCGCACTGCGCTTCTGTCTCGGACCGGTCGGCCCGCCGGCTGTCCCACTGGACGATCGGCGACGTCATCCAGTACCTGGACCAGGGCTCGGTAGAACACGGTGTGATCGTCGTCCCGGCGCCAGACGGCCTCGCCCTGCCGGGCGCGCGCCAAGACTGAAAGGAGCCCGCCCCACGTGGAAGAGATCTTCGTCCCGGCCCTGGGCATGGCCATGTCGGAGGCTGTCCTCCTGGCGTGGCTCAAGGAGCCAGGCGATGTGGTCGAAGCCGGGGAGGCGATCGCTGAGGTCGAGACCGACAAGTCCGTGCTCGAGATCTCGGCTTCCGCGGCCGGCCGCCTGGGGGCGCACCGCGTTGCGGCCGGCGAGTCGGTCGCAGTCGGCGCCACCGTGACGGTGGTGCTCGCGGACGGCGAAAGCGAGCGGGCGCCTTCGGGGCCGTCCGCGTCGGCCGGAAGCGCTGGAACCGCCGCGGCCGGAACTGCGGCGGACGCCGCGCCGGCGCCAGCCGCTGCCTCGCCGCCGGCCGCACCCGCGGGCGACAGCCAGCCCCGTGACGTACCGCCCGGGCGCACACCACACCGGGCGAGCCCGCGCCAGCGCCGGCTGGCGGCCCTGGCGGAGCAGGCCGCGTCCCCGGCCGCGGCCGGATCTTCGCCGGCCGCCCGCAGGACAGTACCTTGCGCGCGCCTATCGCCCGCCAGGTCTCCCGGTCCTGGTCTGAGATCCCGCATTTCGCGGTCGCGCGCGAAATCGCTGCCGACGGCGTGACTGACCGGCTCGCAGGCGAGACGCCGGGCGGAGTCCGGGTCACCGTCACGGATCTGCTCGTCCGGGCGCTCGGGCAGAGTCTGGCCCGCTACGGGTCGTCCGACGTCGGCCTGGCCGTAGCGACGCGCCACGGCGTGCAGATACCGGTGCTGCCCGACGTGGCCGGCCGGAAGCTCTCCGAGATCGCCGCCCTGCGGCGCAGCGCGGTGGAGCGGGCGCGCAACCGCCGGTCTACCGAGGAGGACGGCCGTACCCCGCTGGTGACGCTCTCCAACCTGGGCACCCACGGCGTGGAGTGGTTCACCGGGATCATCCCGCTGGGCCAGCGTGGCCTGCTGACGACCGGGACCCTGGCGCAGCGGCCCGTCGTCAAGGACGGCAGGCTCAGCGTGGCCTGGCGGCTCACCGCGATCCTCAACGTTGACCACCGTGTATGGGACGGCCTTGACGCGGCGGAACTCCTGTCCGACTTCGACGACCGGATCTCAGCCTATGGCAGGTACGACGATGACGAGTGAGACCACCTGGCGCCTCGACGGCCAGACGGCGATCATCACCGGGGCGGCCGGACTGATCGGCTCGGCGCTGTCCGCGGGCTTCGCAGCTAACGGCGCGCACGTGGTCATGGTGGACCGCGACGGTGACGGCCTGGCCCGGCTGGCGGCTGAGCTCGGCGGGTCCGTGACCTGCGTCGAGTGCGACGTCACCGACCTCGGCGCCATCGACGAGATGGCCCGTGACGTCGTCGGGCGATTCGGCGCGGTTGACGTCCTGGTCAACAACGCCGGCGGCAACCGGCGGATCCTGCCGCACGAGGTGACCCTGGCCGACTGGAGGCATGTCAACGACCTGAACCTCATGTCCTGCTTCTTCGTGAGCCAGCGGGTCGGGCAGCAGATGATTGCCCAGCGCCGCGGCAGCATCGTCAACATCAGCTCGACCTGCGGTTGCTCGGCCATGGGCCGGGGCAACATCGTCTTCAGCGCCGCCAAGGCCGGCATCAACCACCTGACGCGCGAGCTGGCCGTGGAATGGGGCGCGAGTGGTATCAGGGTCAACGCCATCGCGCCCTCGCAGGTGGACTCTGCGGGGATGCGCGAGTGGATGGGCCAGACCGGCGCCGACGGGCGGCTGATGGCTGACACCCTGCTGGACGGCGTGCCGCTGGGCCGCCTGGTCCGCGCCGAGGACATCGTCGGCCCGGCCCTGTTCCTGGCCTCGGACGCTTCCCGCATGGTCACCGGAACCGTGATACCGGTCGATGGCGGCAACCTCAGCGCCAACCGTTCCGGAACCGTCGGCCGCCCCATCACGGTGGCGTCCGACCAGCCAGCGAAGTAGCAGCAGAACGTCATCTGGCCTACGGCAGCCTCGAAGGTGAGGGATCGAACGTGAAGTCCGCTGATGAGCTTTGGCAGGAGATCGACAGGTACACGGTCCGCCCG
Organism: uncultured Actinomycetes bacterium; assembly: GCA_963781085.1. Lineage (GTDB taxonomy): Bacteria > Actinomycetota > Actinomycetes > Streptosporangiales > Streptosporangiaceae > RYN-230. The sequence continues at coordinate 228,378 of CAWAES010000042.1, read as the reverse complement.
GGGACCGTCGTCTTGTGGTGGCTGTACCAGGCAGGTGTGGTGTGCAAGACACCGGCCGGGGTGGTGGCGGTCATCGACCCTTACCTCTCGGACGCGGTGACCAGGTCCTATGGCTCGAAGCGCAACGTCCCGTCGCCGCTGGACCCCGGTCAGGTGCGGGCCGACGCGCTGCTGGCCAGCCACAGCCACGAGGACCACCTCGACCCCGACTCGATCACGGGGTTCATGGGTCATGAGGAGACGCGCTTCATCGGCCCGCCGCTGGCTGCGGACAAGGTCCTCGCCGCCGGCGTCCCGGCGGATCGGTCCACGGCGGTGCGGCGGGGGGACGCCGTCCAGATCCGCGACCTCACCGTGCGGGTGGTGGCTGCCCGGCACGTGTTCGCTCCCGAGCCGACGCCAGACGCCGTTGGCTACGTGCTGGAATGCGGCGGCGTCAGCGTGCACCACAGCGGGGACACTGAATATGACAGCGAGATCGTCAGCGACACCCGCGACGTGAGCGCCTCCCTGATCTGCATCAACGGCACGGCCGGAAACATGAACGCGCACGAGGCTGCACTGCTCGCGTGGCAGCAGCGCACCCGGCTGGCCATCCCGTTCCACTACGGGCTGTGGCAGGACGCCGACTACGGTCCCGGGGCGACTCTTGATCCGGGGCTGTTCGTCGACACCTACCACCGGCTTGACCCGGCCGGCGCGACCCTGGTGCTCCAGCCCGCGGCGCCGGTGGTCGTAGGCCACGGTGGCCTGGCTGACTAGCCCGGGCGGCATGGCTGCGTCTATCCCTTCGCGCCGAGAGCCCGGATAGTCCGGTCAGCTGCGTCGTCGATGGCGGCAGCCGGTACCCCAAGATGGGTGACCGCGCGAATGACCGTCGGCCGGTGACCGTCTGACCACTGCACACCCGCCGCTTCGAGACGGGTTAGCGCCACACTGCGCTCGACGCCCAGTCCGGCGAGGTCGAGGAGGACAAAGTTGGTCTCCACCTTCGCCGGTTCCACTGGCAGCCCGGCGTCGTGCAGCCGCCCGGCGAGCTGGCGGGCGGCGTCGTGGTCGTCGGCGAGCCGGGCGACGTTATGGCGTAGTGCGTAGAGCGCGGCAGCAGCCAGGACCCCGGCCTGGCGCATGGAGCCGCCCAGCATCTGCCTGATCCGGCGGCCAGGTCGCAGCACCTCGGCCGGGCCGGCCAGGGCCGCGCCGGCGGGGCAGCCCAGGCCTTTGGAGAAGCAGATCGTGACAGAACGGGCTGCGGCGGAGATCCGGCTCGGCGGGATCCCGGCGGCCGTGGCCGCGTTGAACAAGCGTGACCCGTTGACGTGCACGGGGAGACCGAGTTCGCGGCAGGTCTCGTAGAGGGCATCCAGCTGGGACAGCGGCCAGGCCCGGCCGCCCGCCGTGTTGTGCGTGTTCTCGACGACGACCAGCCGGGTCCTCGGCTGGTGCGCCGAGTCGGCGAGCTGCGCTTGGTCCCTGACCAGGCTCCCGGGAAACCACCCGGCGTCGCCGGGCAGCCCGGTGAGCACCGCGCCAGCCAGCGCAGCACTGCCGCCGGCCTCGTAACGGAACAGATGCCCGTGCTCGTGACCGAATACCTCCTCACCCGGCCGTACCTGGCAGAGCAACGCGATGACGTTCGCCATGGTCGCGCTGGGTACGAAGATCGCCGCTTCCTGACCCAGGACGCCCGAGAGTTCTGCTTCCAGTTCGCGCACGGTGGGATCCTCACCGGCCTGCTCGTCACCCAGCCGGGCCGAGGACATGGCCTCGATCATGCCGGGCGAAGGCAGCGTCTTGACGTCGGAGCGCAAGTCGATGAGGGTCAATTCGGCCTCTCTATCCGCACAGGTAGCCGCCGTTGACGACGACTTGGGTGCCGGAGATGTAGCTGGCTTCGGGGGAGCTGAGGAAGGCCACGGTGGCGGCGACGTCGTCGGGTGTCCCGCGCCGTCCCAGGGCAGGCCCGCGCGTCAGGCCGGGCCGGGCCTGGCCAGCCGCGACCTGGCTGAGCAGCAGGTCACTGCCAGCGGTCTGGATGTCGCCCGGATCGACCTGAACGACGCGGATGTTGAGGTGGCCCAGTTCCAGCGCGGTCGCGCGGGTCAGCCCGGTCAGGGCGGCCTTGCTCATCGTGTACACCGACGCGTCCTGCTGGGCTACATGGCTGGCGATGGAACCGATGTTGACGATCACGCCGCCGCCGCGTGCGGCCATGTGCCGCGCGGCTTCTCGCGAGCACACGAACGGGCCCATGATGTTGACGGAGACAACCCGGGCCAGGAACGCGTCGTCGGTCTCCAGGAATGGTGCCTTGGCGGGCACCCCGGTCACGGCGGCGTTGTTCACCAGAACGGCGGGAGGTCCCAGGGTGGCCGCGACCTCGGCGATGACCGCCGCCGCGGCGGCCGGGTCCCCGACGTCTGCCTCTGTGACCGTCACCGGAAGCCGCTCGGCGGCGAACCAGGCCTGAGCGGCCGTGCCCGCGCCGGGGTCGCGTTCCAGCACTGCCACCGGGCGGCCCGCCCGGGCGAAGCGGGCGGCGATGGCGCGGCCGATGGCGCCACCTCCGCCAGTGACTACCACCGGGCCGGCTTCGCTGTCGTTACTAGTGTTCATCGGAAGCTCCTCGGGACACGTCCCAGTCGAACGAGTTCATGGCGTCCCCTGGCGGGTAGGCGCGACCAGTGCGGCCACGTCGCCAGGCTCTACAGCGCAGGAATGGCGGATCATCATGACCCGGCCCTGGTAGGGGGAGCGGATCCACTCTGCGTGGGCCCCGTCCGGGGTGACCACCTCGCCCAGGGTCTCTCCGGCAGCCGTTTCCGCTCCGGCCCGGACGTGGGCGACGAACAGTCCGCGCTCTCCGAAGGTGAGCCCGCTGTCCACGTCACCGTCCCCCTCCGTGACGTGGTGGGTGCCCGTCTCCGCGATCGGGGCGGCCACGGCGCCATGATCTACGGCGCCGACAGCCGCGAGCACCGCGAGGGCAGCTCCCGCCGCCGCGTCGAGGTCCGGCTTGAAGAGCCCGCCGCCACCCCCGGACTCGAAGTACAGCCAGGGGATGCCCAGCTCCTGGGCTGCGCTGATCGTGCGCCCAGGCTGGATCTGCCGGTGCCCCCAGACGGTCGGGAAGCCGGTCCGCTCGGCCAGTTCCCGGCAGGAGTGGCGGCCGTGGCTCATGCTCACCGGATAGCCGCAGAACCCTGGCATGCGGTAGTGCCTGCCGGCGAGTGCATGTCGATCAGCAGGCTGGACCCCGTGATGACCTGCATAGTCAGCAGGCGGGCGAGCTGTTCGGTGACTGATCCCTCAGCTGTGCCGGGGAACACCCTGGCCAGGTTCAGGCCGTCGGGCCCGCAGCGGCTGCTCAGCCGGAATGCCGGGGGGTTGGCGACCGGTACCACGGTGACCTGGCCTCTTACGACGCTCTGGGAAAGCAGGCCGAGAAGGAGGCGGGCGGCGAGGACGCCCTCGATCTCGTCACCGTGAATCCCCCCGATGACAGCCACCCGGGGCCCGGTGCTGCCAGTTCCAGCTCTGAAGATCTCGACCGGGCCGCCGTCGCACGGCAGCCACTCCTGGAGGGGAGCAGTCACCAGTCACCACATCCGCATCAGCAAGTTTGGCTAGGGGCCAGGTGTTGGCCGGCCAGCGCTCAGTACCCCGATCTGCGGGGAGGGCCGTCGGGCGGGTTGTCTTCGGCCCGGGTTACAGCCGGGAGGTGAGCTCGGCGACGATGTCCGCCGCCGGCTGTGGCTGTCTCGCGAGGGCGACGCTCTGCCCGGCCCACATCGAGAGGGCCTCGATGTCACCGGTAGTCCCGGCCATCGGCGGCGCTGGCTCGTACCGGACGATTGACTCGCCGGAGGCGAAGTGCGCGATCACGTCGCCCACTCCTGGCCGCTGCGCGAGCGGCGGGCGGCCCGCGGCCTGCCACGCGTCGGCGGTTGAGTTGCGCAGCGCCCGGTGGGGAGAGTCGGGCCACCCGACCGAGTACAGGTTGTCGTACCGCTGCGGATCGGTCTCGGCCGCGGCTATCAGCGCGCGCCGGTAGTCCTCGTGGATCGGCATCTCCTGGGCCAGCAGGAACCGCGTGCCCAGCCACGCGGCCTGGGCGCCCAGGGCCAACACCGCGGCCACTCCGCGGGCGTCACCGATTCCGCCCGCCGCGATCACCGGGACGGGCGCCACCGCGTCCACGACAGCGGGCACCAGCGGCAGGGTCGCGACGGTCCCCCATACGTGCCCGCCGGCCTCCCAGCCCTGCGCGACGACCACGTCCACCCCGGACGCCACCGCCCGCCGCGCTTCGTCGGCGGTGCCGACCGTGTGCATGACAATCCCCCCGGCGTCGTGCACGCGCTGGACGTAGCCGCTGGGATCACCCATGAAAAACGAGACAATGCGCAAGCCGGCGTCCAGGGCCTGGTCAAGGCGACGGTGACGGTCTTCGGTGAGAACGAGGTTGCCGCAGAACGGCCGCGCGGTCAGCGCCGCCGTCTCCCGGACCACGGCTCCGACGTCGTCTGACCACGTCAGCGTCAGCATGCCGAGCGCGCCGGCGTTCGAGACCGCCGCGGCCAGCCGGGGCACCGCGACCATGGGCGCCAGGACTATCGGCTGTTCGATCCCGAGCAACTCGCACACCGGCGTGCTCACTGCCGTCACCCCCTACTGCGCAGCAACGATCGTCGCCCGGTCACGTATACGACGTCGGCGTTCGACCCAGGGGACTTCCGGTCCCAGCCGTGGAACTTCGAGAAGTCGCCCGCGTCCCAGGCTTCGCGGAGCCCCGGGGTGCCCAGATCCCAGTCCGGGCGGATCTCGCGGGTGGCGGCGCGCAGGTCCCGCCACAGGTCGTAGAACGACGGGCGGCCCCAGAACCAGTAGCCGTTATAGATACTGTGAATGACCAGCCCCGGCTTGAGCACCAGCGTGTGCGGGATCATGGGGTTGTGCTCGGGGTCGGTGTACTCGGCGATGTCCAGGTCCTGCTGGACGGTCCGGCCGGGATCGGCCAGGAAGGTCCACTGGGCGCCCACCGACGCGCGGAACTCTTGCAGGGTGTGATGGTCGTCGGTGGCGATAGTGGCGACCTGGGTGTAGGCCACCGCGATCTTCGGGTAGTTGGCCGCCAGTTCGAGGTGCTGCTGGTGCTCTTTGGGGCAGTAGTTGCCGCGGGCCAGGGTGAGGATCATCGGATCGCGGCCCTGAAGATCGCTGAGCTTACGCTCCGTCCCGGTCTGATCCGGAAGAGCGTAGTCCGGGAAGATACCGCCAGGCCTGATGTCAGGACGCATCGCGCGACCGCCTCTCACAGTCTCAAGTGCCCAAGCACGCACGGCGCCACTGTCAACGGCGTCACAACGTCTCCGGTCCTGCCCGCAACCGCCAGACCGGCAACCAGACTAACGCACCACCGTCGAGCGCCTTAGCGACGGGGCGAGACCAGAGGGGCGGGGCCAGACCAGCTGGCTCACTTGTTCCGCGGATCGTCGTTCGGGTCTACGTATTCAAGGCTGATCGGGCCGGCGGCCGTGACCTGCGTCACGTACTCGCCAGATTTCGCCCAGTGGAAGTGACGGGTGCCGCCCGGCAGGACCACGACCGCCCCCGGCGGGTAGGCCTGCAGCTTCTCCTGGTCGAACTGCTCGCCCAGCCCGATGTAGAAGACACCCGAAATGACCGTGTAGACCCGGTCCTCGTGATGCCAGTGCGGCATGAGCTTCACCCCGGACGGCAGCCTGACCCGGACCACGTACGGGCCGGGCCCTGGCGGATGACCCACAACGACGGCCAGCCGGGCCGACGGCGGGAACGCCGCGAACGGCTCCCAGTCGATGTCCTCGGCCAGTACCGACCTGAAGGCGCCTTCGCCTGGCTGGTGGGTGGGCATCGTCACTGACCCCCGGCTCCCTGAGCGTCTGACCCGGCATCTCTGTGTTCGACCGTAGCGCAGCCGCGCCGCCGGCGCGGTCCCTGGTCTCGAGGGTGCGCCGCCCCGTGCCAGGCCCGGTACCCCGGTGCGCCCGGGCCAGCCGGCAGACCAGGGCGCGGGCCGGGGGTAGGTACGGGCGCGAGAGACGTTCACTCGTGATCAGTGCGGGCGCTGCGGCTTCTGGCGGCGGTGAGGTACTCCCAGGTGAGGGAGGGCAGGGCTGGTCAGCAGACCGGGCCCTGGCTCGCCGCGACGGCAGTAAGCATCGACCGGACAACGGTGAAGTTGACCGCGGCAGGACTGCGGTACCGGATGCATCCCTTGCCGGCGTCGAGGTCAGCAAGCTGGCTGCGATGGGCGTTGAGGACATCGGTGCGCATCACATACAAGGAGATGTACCTCTGCTGGCTCGCCCAGGCGATCTCGGTGGCGCCCCCACGGCCATAGGCAGGCATCCCGCATCTCATGGACTCATCAAAGCCCGCCAGCAGCTGCGGCACGCGTCGCGCATTTCGTTCAGAACCGCGCGTCTTCCCTCCGGCGCCAGAGCCAGATAGGTATCGACGTCGTCAGCGTCGCTTCGCACGATCGCATCGCACGCAACCTCCCCGGGATGCGGACGGCGGCGGCCAGCACCCGGACGCCACTCCGGATTGACCTATGAGTGCGCTAGTGCTGCTGTGCCCAGGGCCCGACGCCCGCCACGCGGTCCACCGCGATGTGGGTGATGTATCCAGGCGGGGGGTTATCCATGGGAGGGAAACGGACCTCGGGACCAAGGTAGGTGTGCGCGAGGCGCTGAAGAAGCTCGGCAGCTCCTCCCTCGGTAATCCGGGCCGTGCCATGGACGACGAGGTACTCGTTAAGGCCCATAGCGTTACGCGTGGCGGTTTCGATCGAGAGCGCGACCCGGCTGTCGTTGCGGATATTCCGCACCTTGCGGTGCTCAGGAAGATGCGCCGCGACGATCTCGTCGCCATCAAGACCGACCCAAACCACAGTCACCTGGGGACTGCCGTCTGGGTTCAGGGTCACCAGGTGAGCCAGGGCCGATGAGCCGAGCACAGCTCTGGCGCTGTCGGGCAGCGGGGTCGTCATGAAGTCACGCTAGCAGCGCAGGCCGCGAAGGCGCGGCCGCCGGTATCGAGGTCAGGTGTAGTAGTCGTTGCCCCGAGAGAACTCCACGAACGTGCAGGCTTGGTCACCGACGCTCCAGGCGTCGTGTCCGGGGGGAAGCAGCATGACATCCCCGGCGGAGAAGTCCTCCTGTGAGCCGTCGCCCAGGACCACCCGCAGCACCCCGGCGGTCACCAGGGCCACGTGCGGCAGCTCGCACAGATCGGTCCCGGCGTACGGCTTGAGGTCGTTCGACCATCGCGCGCCGGAGGCGAATGTGACCTCGGTGACGGCCACGCCGTCCAGCTCCGCGGTCTTCTTGGAGATGAGCCCGTGGGCGTCGGCCTGCACGTCGGCCAGGTGGGCCTTCTGCATCGCCGGGTTGTAAGAGGACATGAGTCAAGCGTGGGGAAAGCCCGCCCAGAAGTCCAGTATGCCGGTGGGGTAAGTCTACTTTTCCGGACGACCTGCGGCGGACTCGTTTCGGGCAGGCGAGGTCATGCAGCGCGGGTCAGGGCTGGTCAGCGGAGTTGGGCCAGGGCGTCGGCGAGCGGGGCCAGCACGGCGGGGTCGTGCGGCGGCATGAGGGTGACGATCGCCAGGTCCAGGCCCAGGTCGCCGAGCGCGGCCGCGGTGTTGACGGCCGGCCCGATCTCGCTGTTGGGGCCGAGCCGGACATGGCTGGACAGCACGATCTCGGCCGGGTCGCGCCCGATGTCGTGGCAGTGCGCATGAAGAACGTCACGCTTGCGGGCGAACTCCTCAGGCGGCCCGCCGACGAAGTTCCAGTGCTGGGCAAACCGGGCGGCGGTTCGCAGCGTACGGCGCTCTCCGCTGCCGCCGATGACAATCGGCGGGTGCGGCTGTTGCACCGGTTTCGGCTCACACCGCGCGCCGGTGAGCTGGTAGTACTGGCCGGCGAAATCAGTCGTCTGCCGGGTCAGCAGGCTGACGATGACCTCGCAGGCCTCCTCGAACCGGTCGCTGCGCTCCGCCGGGCCGCCCAGTTCGATGCCGTAGGCGCCGGACTCTTCCTCGTTCCACCCGGCGCCGACGCCCAGCTCGAGGCGGCCGCCAGACACTATGTCGAGGGTGGCGGCCATGTTCGCCAGGACCGCAGGATGCCGGTAGTGAATGCCCGTGACCAGCGGGCCCAGCCGCAGACGGCTTGTCGCCTGCGCCAGTGCGGTCAGGGTCACCCAGCCCTCCAGGCAGGGGCCCGTCGAGTCGGACATGATCGGATAGAAGTGGTCGAAGGTCCAGCCCGACTCGAACAGCTCAATGTCGTCGGCTTCCTGCCATACCGCGAGCATGTCGCGCCAGGTGGTGTTCTGCGGGGAGGTCTTGAAGGCGAATCGCATGCTGCCATCCTGGCAAAACGCGCCTGCGCGTGGGCGGGCGGCGGAGGTACTTCGAGAAAGCTCCCGGTCACGCGCCTTCAGGTTTGCGGGCCAGGTACCCCACGACGTTGATGGCCGGCCCGCAGCGGCAAGCCCTCCCGTAGCTGCCCCTGAGCCTGCTCGACGGCCGCCCGATGGAACTCAGCCTCGCCGACGTTCTGGATGGCCTCATACGCTGGCCCGGTTGAGGCCAGCGCACGCGCGTACAGTTCCGGGTCGGCGAACTCCCAGGTGAACGGAACCTCGAGGCGCTCGACGTCGAGGAATCCGTACGACGCTAGGAGTTGCTCGCCCGCACCAGGCCGGCCGAGCGACACCATGACCGCCTGATTGCCGACCTTCTCGGCCGCGGCCAGCCGGAACGGCGCCAGCGCCCAGGCTCCAGGGGACACCTTCAGGTGACCCCACACCGTTATCCCGGCCCGTCCGCCGGGGCGCAGGACCCGGTGTATCTCGGCGACCGCGCCGGGTGTGGTGCCCCAGATCCCCCGGAAGCTGGTCACGACGTCGAACGACGCCGGGTCCCACGGCAGGGCGTGCATATCACCGGCCCTGATGTCGCAGTCAGGGTTCCGGTCCCGGGCCACCGCCACCAGCCGGGCCGAGGCGTCGATACCGGAGCAGGAGGCGCCGCGCAGCCGGGCCAGCTCGACAGCGAGCCCGGACCCGCAAGCCACGTCGAGCAGCCGGTCCCCGGCATCGACGCCGAGCCGATGGTGCACCGCGACGTACTCCCGGCAGTTGCCCGGCTCGCTGAGGGTCGCGAAGTCGACGACCTTACGGCCCCAGCCCTCGTCGGCCAGCGCCCACGGGGGAGGGCCTGTGCCCGGCTTCGTCATCGCCGCTCCTTCGCGTTGCCAGGTCGCTTCCTGGCCGCAGGTTCTCTCTCGAGTCTTTCCAGGACCTTGCGGGCCGCGATGACCAGCTCGTCGGGGTGATCAAGCAGGTCCCGGCCGGCGATCTCGTAGATCCAGCGGCCACCCTGGCGGGTGCGGAAGCGCAACTCGCCCTCCCACGCCGCGGCGAACAGCAGGCCGTGCCGGTAGAAGCCCCAGCCGCTGAACATGCGCCGGACTTCCAGCCCGTCGATGGCCCCGAGCGCGTCCTCAGCGTCGATGCGGATCTCGTCCTCAGCCTGGCCCACAACGGCAGGCTAGCTCCTGCTCAGCGAAGCAGGTCGGCGACGGCCGCGACAGCGGGTTCGATGGCTCGCTCGCGGACGTTCCCGAAGCCCATCACGAGCGCGGGTGGCGCCGCGGCGCCAGGGTCGCCCCAGTAGTCGCCGATGCCGTGCAGCCCGACCCGCCGTTCACGCGCCGCGGCGACCACCGCCGTCTCGACGGTGCCAGGCGGCAGCGGTGCGACCGCGTGGAAGCCGGCGGCGAGCCCGGTGAGCTGGACCCGGGGGGCGTGCCTGGCGAACGCGCCGGTCAGTGCGGCCCGGCGGGCGGCGTAGACCGTTCGCATCCGCCGCAGGTGGCGGTCGTACCGGCCGGTCGTGAGCAGGGTGGCCAGGGCCAGCTGGTCGAGCGTGCACGAGCCGCGGTCGCTCATCTCTTTCTGGGCGGCGACCGCCGGGGCCAGGGCTGACGGGGCGTGGATCCAGCCGAGGCGGACCGCGGGGGCCAGGGCCTTGCTGGCCGTGCCGAGCAGGAAGACCTGGTCTGGGGCTAGTCCCTGCAGCGCGCCGACCGGTTCCTTGTCGTAGCGGAACTCTGAGTCGTAGTCGTCCTCGATCACGTACCCGCCGCCGCGCCGGGCCCAGTCGGTCAGTGCGTGCCGCCGTGACGGGGACAGCAGCACCCCGGTGGGGGACTGGTGGGCCGGGGTGACCACCACGGCCTGCGCTCCGCTGGCCGCCAGTTCGCTGACCACGAGGCCGTGCCCGTTGACCGGCACGTAGGCGACGCGGATGCCCATCGCCTGGACCGCGCGGAGTGTCTCGTCGGCCTGCGCGCTGCCGTAGCCAGGGTCTTCGAAGGCCACGCACGTCACCCCGTTCTGGCGGGCCAGGGCCCCCAGGACCAGGTTGATTCCCTGCGCGAAGCCGGTGCTGATGATCATCTGCGCCGGGCTGGCGGCAGCGGCCCGGACCCGCCGCAGGTACCCGGCGAGGACCTCACGCAGCACCGCGCTGCCGCGCGGGTCGCCGTATCCCAGGTCCGCGGAGGCGGCCTGGGTGCACGCCTGCTTGACGGACCAGGCCCAGTCGGTACGCGGGAAGCTGGACAGGTCCGGCACGCCGGGCTGGAAGTCCGCGATCAACGGCGGTTCAGAGGGGTGGCGGCCCGGCGGGGGCGATGCGGGTGAGACCACGGCCGGGCCGGCCACAGGCCGGTCACCGGCTGGGTGGCCGCTGACGGCGGCGACCCGGGTGGCGGACCCGGTGCGGCTGGTCAGGTACCCCTCGGCCAGCAGCTGCCCGTAGCAGTCCTGCACCATGCCGCGGGAGACGCCGAGCTCACGGGCGAGCTCCCGCGAGGACGGCAGCCGTTCCCCGGCGCGGAGCCGGCCGCCCCTGATCGCCTCGCGCAGGCTCGCCTCCAGCTGGGCGCGCAGCGGCTGGCTGGCCGAACGGTCGAGCCGGACCAGCAGTTCCGGACTCAAACCGGACCACTCTATCGCCATGAAATCGGACCTTACCAGCGTGCCGGCTGGGTCCTAGCGTGCGTGTTATGAGCACTTTGACCCCGTCGCAGCCCGATACCGCGGTCCCGGCCCGTCTCCTGACCCGGCCGCTGGCCGTCACGTTCCTGGCCGAGTTCACCTCGCTCACCAGCTTCTTCCTGCTGCTGTCGGTGATGCCGATGCTGGCGGCGGCGGCTGGCGCTGGCAGCTCCGCGGCCGGGCTGATCACCGGTTCCCTGCTGCTCGGCACCGTGGCGGCCGAGGTCATGGCCGCAGCAGCGATCAGGCGCTTCGGCTACCGGACGGTGCTCGCAGCCGGAGCCGTGCTGCTCGGCGCGCCGGCCCTGGCCATGCTCGTGCGCGAGCCGCAGGCCGTCATGGTGGGCGTCAGCGTGGTCCGCGGGCTGGGCTTCGGCTTGTGCGGCGTGGCCACCGGCGCGCTCACCGCCACGCTGCTGCCTCCCGGCCGGCGCGGTGAGGGGCTCGGCCTGCTCGGCGTCGTCTCCGGCGTCCCGGCCGTCGTCGCGCTGCCGGCCGGGGTCTGGCTCGCCGGGCACCACCTGGGCGCCGCGGCCGCGGCGATGGCGGCCGCGGTCGGCCTGCTGCCGCTGGCAGCGATCCGCTGGCTGCCGGGCGGCCGCGGGCCCCGCCGGAGCGCCCGCACCAGGCGGTCCCCGGGCTCCCGCAGCTCGGGCCGGATGGCGGGCGCCGCGCTGCGGCTGCCGCTGATCTTCGCCGCGGCCACCATCGCGGCCGGCGTGCTCGACTCGTTCCTGCCGCTGACCAAGGGGATCCCCAGCAACCTCTGCTCGGCCGCCCTGCTCGTGCAGGCGATCACGGCCACGCTCAGCCGCTGGCAGGCTGGCAAGCACGGCGACCGCTACGGTCACGCCCGGCTGCTCATCCCGGCGCTCGCGCTGGCGGCACTCGGCATGGCCGCGATGCTGGTGCTGGGCTCGCCTGTGGTGATCTTCGCGGCCATGGTGCTGTTCGGCGCCGGGTTCGGGGTGATCGAGAACGCGACGTTCGCGCTGCTGATCGAGCAACTGCCGGAGGCCAAGGCCAGCGCGTTGTGGAACTTCGCCTACGACGCGGGGTACGGCGCGGGCCCGGCCGTCTTCGGCCTGATCTGCGTGGCCACCGGCTACCCGGTGGCGTTCGCCCTGACCGGCGGGCTGATCCTGGCCGTAGTCCCGCTCGCATGGCGCGAGCGGAAGGCTTTGGCCAGCGCTGGACGGCCAGTGTGACAATGGCCGGGATGATCCCGACGCCCGCCGAGTTGCTGCAGCGCCTCGGAGTCGACCCGGAGGGCGCCACCGCCGCGGAACTGCCGCACAACCGCTGGCTGAGCCCCGGGGTCTGGCGGATCCGCACCGGCAGCGGGCAGCCGGCCGTACTGAAGTACACCCAGCCGGCCCGCAGCCGCGGCGAGACGCCGTGGGACGCGCACTGGACGGCCGGAGACCTGGACCCGCACCGGTGGACGTACTGGAGCCGGGAGCCGCTGGCCTACCAGGCCGGCCTGCCGGGCGCCTACGCCGGCAGCGGCGTCACCGCGCCCGCCTGCCTGGGCGTGCACGTCGGTGACACCGAGGCGGCGTTGTTGCTGGAGTGGGCCGACGGCAGGCCGGGGGAGTCCTGGCCGGTCGCTGGCTACCGCCCGGCCGCCGAGGCGCTGGGCCGGGCGCAGGCGCCGTTCCTGCTCGGCCGGGAGCTGCCGCCGGTGCCCTGGCTGAGCCGGGGCTTCCTGCGCGCCTACAGCTCGGAGAAGCCAGCCAGCTGGGACCTGCTCGACGATGACGACGTCTGGCGCCACCCCGTGGTCCGGGAGACCTTCCCGGCCGGGCTGCGCGAGGGAGTGCGGCTCGTGCACGCCAGCCGGGAGCGCCTGTACCGGATCAGCGAAGCCCTGCCGCGCACGTTGTGCCACCTCGATTTCTGGCCCAAGAACCTGTTCCGGCGACCGGACGGCCAGGTCGTGCTCATCGACTGGGCCTTCGCCGGGCTCGGAGCCGTCGGCGAGGACGCCGGGAACCTCGTCCCGGACGCCGTGCTCGACCACTTCGTGGCCGCCGCTGACATGCCGGCTCTGGAGCAGGCCGTCTACGAGGGGTACCTGGCCGGGCTGCACGCGGCCGGGTGGCGGGACGACCCCCGCCTGGTCCGGCTGGGCATGTGGTCCTCGTCGGTGAAGTACGACTGGATGGCCCCCTTCACCCTGGCCCAGGTCTTCCAGGAGCGGCAGTACCGCTACGGGGGCGGCGGCGAGGTCAACGCCGGCTTCAAGTTCCGGGAGCGCAGCCGGGTACTGCTGTTCAACGCCCGCTGGGCCCGCCAGGCGCTCGACCTCGCCGACGAACTCGGCCGGTAGCCACCGGCCGGCCAGCTAACACCCAGAGGCGTAAACGGACCGGTCAGGAATCGAGAAGCGCTGGTCACCGGGTCACGACTAGCGTGACGACCATGGACATCACTATTCACGCCAGCGCCCTGCCGCACGACGACCCGGAGGCCTCCCTGGCCTTTTATCGCGACACCCTCGGCTTCGAGGTCCGGGCCGACGTCGGGTCCGGCCAGATGCGCTGGATCACCGTCGGCCCTCCCGGCCAGCCCGGCACGTCCATCCTGCTGGCGCCGCCGGCCGCCGACCCCGGCGTGACCGACGACGAGCGGCGCACCATCACCGAGATGATGGCCAAGGGCACCTACGGCTGGATCCTGCTGGCTACCAAGGATCTTGACGGCACCTTCGCCCGGGTGCAGGCCAGCGCCGAGGTCGTCCAGGAGCCGACTGAGCAGCCGTATGGCGTGCGCGACTGTGCCTTGCGCGATCCCGCGGGCAACCTGATCCGCATCCAAGAGCTGCGCTGAGCCCGGCGATTCGCGGCCATGTGCACAGCTGCGTACCGTGAGGCGCTGATCCGAGACCTCTCATCCACGCCATCCCCGCCGTCAGGCCCGGCCTCGCCTCAGGCGCCGCCGCCGGCGCGGGGCCAGCATCAGGCGGCCGAAGCCGGCCGCGAAGACATTGCGGGTTCAGCGCGGGAGCAGCGGTGCGTGGTCAAGGTGGGGTAGCACGTGCCTGGCGAACAAGTCGGCCTCGGCGGCGTGCGGGTAGCCAGACAGGATGAACGCGTCCATGCCGAGGTCCGCGTAGGCGCGGATCTTGGCGAGCACCTGGTCGGGGTCACCGACGATGGCCGCGCCAGCGCCAGAACGGGCCCGGCCGATGCCCGTCCACAGGTTCGGCTCGGCGTAGCCGTCGTCGTCGGCGAGGTCGCGGAGCTCGTTCTGCCGCTGGGTTCCCACGGAGCTGGTGTCCAGGGACCGGCGGCGGATGGTGTCGCCGGTGCGGTCGTCGAGCCGGGAGACCAGGCGCTGCGCGGCGGCCCGGGCTTCGGCCTCGGTGGCGCGGACGATGACGTGGGCGCGGAAGCCGAACCGCAGCCTACGACCGTAGCGGGCGGCGCGCGCCCGCATGTCCTCCAGGACGGTCCCGACTCCAGACAGCGTGTCGGGCCACATCAAGAACACGTCGGCGGCCTGGGCGGCGACCTCGCGCGCCGCCTCGGACAGGCCGCCGAAATACAGCGGGGGGCAGCCACCCCGGACCGGGCGCAGGCGTGGCGGGTCCAGGGTGATGTTCATGAACTCGCCGTGGAAGTCGACGGGCTTGCCGTTGAGCAGGTCCCGCAGTACGTGCATGAACTCCAGGGTGCGGCGGTACCGGGGAGCCGACTCCAGGCTCTGGCCGGGCAGGCCGGAGGAGATGATGTTGATCGTCAGGCGGCCGTCGAGCATCTGATCGATCGTGGCGAGCTGCCGGGCGAGCTGCGGGGGCCACATCTCGCCCATCCGCACGGCGACCAGCAGCTGCATCCGGCGCAGCAGCGGGGCGATCCCGGCGGCGAACGCTATCGGGTCGATCCCCATCGCGTAGCCGGAGGGCAGCAGCAGGTTGTCGTACCCGGCCTGCTCCGCGCCGAGGGCGATATCGCGGCAGTGTCCCCAGCTCGACTGCAGCCTGCCGTCTGGCACGCCGAGAAACTCGTAGTCGTCGTCACACAGCGCGGCAAACCAGGAGACCTCACAGCTCATGAGAGCAAGTATGCCGGCCTGAGCCCGGCGATCAGCGTTTAGACGTCGCCGTCAGCCCGGTAAAGGCGAGCAGGAACAGGACGACGAATCCGCCGTAGTAGGTGAGGAAAGCGGCTCCCAGCCCGGCCGGAACGATCACGCACGCCGCCCACGCAGCCATCTTCTTGCCCACCGGCTTCCGGGCGCTGCCCGCCGGGAATGCCGGTGGCCTCCCGGCGCCGGTCCGCATGGCCGGGATGCCGTCGGTGACAGCCGCCAGCTCGGCGTAGGTCCGCGACACCAGCGCCCGGCCCGTCCGTACGCCGAGCTGGTCCCTGGTCAGCCGGCCCTGCACGAACGCGGCCTTCAGGGTGTCGATCACCTGCTCACGGTCGGCGTCGGAGGCCCGGAGGCGGCCACGGCCCACCCCAGCCGCTGCCTCACGTCGTCCAGGTCCTGCGGTCACCAGCGCCTCCCGACCAGCGCAACCTGCCAACAGCCTAACCCGGGGCCCCGCTGCGGGCCGGCCAGCGTGGTAGTGACAGGTCTCGACGGTGTGCGCCCTCCATGACGCGGAGCAGCCGGACAGGCGGGCGGGCCGGCCCCGGGACAGATCCCCGGGCAGGCCCGTCCTGACCTTTCGCAGTGGTCCTGCGGGTCAGCCGGTGACCAGCACGTTGTCCTGGACGAAGTAGACGCCGCTGGCCATCCAGGCGGCGTCTATCGCAGCCTCGTGCTCGGCCCACGTGCGGACGTGGCCGGACAGGTTCACCGTGTTCCCGTCGGCGTCCACCGCCACGTCGCTGTCGTCGAGGATCAGCGCGCTGCGGTCCAGCGCCTCCTGGACCCTGAGGGTGACGTCACCCGGGTCCACGTCCGAGGCGACGTCGATCTCGTCCCCGACGTTGCGCACCCCAGTGAGCCCGGCGACCGCCAGTTCGGCCGCGATACGTTCGGAGCCGTAGCGCACCGTGCCGGACAGCATGACGTTGCCGTTGCTCGCGGTCGCCTCCACCGTGGCCGGCACGGAGATGTTCGCCGCCAGCGCGTTGTTCGCCATCGTGGTCAGGATCGCGTCGTCCCGGTAGCTCTCGGGCGGCAGGACCACCTCGAGGTGGTTGTGCACCCTGGTGACGCCCTGGACGCGCTGGGCGGCGGCCGCCGCCTCCTGGTACTGCGGGTAGCTGGGTACGGTTCCGTTGAGCGCTACTTCTCCGCTCATGTTCTTGACCGTAATGTTGCCATCGTTGACGAGCGGGTCGAAGTCGAGTTCGGCTTCGACAGCGTCGCGGATGTCCATGGTCTTGCCCACGGGACTGGTCCTTCCTGGATCGGCTGGCCGGCGGGTCGCCGCCGTGATCTCAGTAGATCCCGCCTGGGAGCGCCGGCAAAGAAGATGGCGCCTTTCCTGGTATCGATGAGCGCTATATCCTCCCGGCAGGTATTACCAGGGTGCCCGGCCAATCCCGGCCGCCCCGCCCGCCGCGCCGCTCAGCTTGCCTATCGCGCTATTGGCAGTGCCTGTTGGCCAGCGAACCGGCGCTGCACTGGACTCGACTGGATTCAAAGCGAGCTCCGCCTCCGGCTGCCGACCAGGAATTTGGGGATTCGGCCCGGAGCGCTGCCGCCGGGCAGGACAAGGTGCGGACCATTATGAAATTAAGAGGTTTGCGATGGAATTGTCGGTGCAGCTACGTTCTGGCTCCCCAGTTCCGGTGGTAGCTGTCGGCGGGGAGCTGGACCTGGAGTCCGGACCGTGCCTGGCCAAATGCCTGCGGTCGCTGCTGCAGGCCCGCGGCCCGGTGCTGGCTCTCGACCTGGCCGGCGTGCGGTTCATCGACTGTGCCGGGGTGGGTGCGCTGGTGGCCAGCTGCCGGGCGGCCCGGCAAGGCGGCGGACAGTTGTTCGTCGTCGCGCTGTCACCGTGTGCCCGCCGGATCGTCGGGATCACCAGGCTGCAGAAGGTGCTGGGCGAGCGTGACGTCAGGGACGTGCCCGCTGCGTAGGGCCGCGAGCCAGGACCCGGCCTCATCGGCGGTCGCTGCGCGGCCGGTCAGCTCATATGACCTGGAGCCCGGCTGCCGCGCTATAGCGGGCGGCGGCGGGTTCCCGCCGCCTCGACCGCCGCACCCGGATGCGCTCTTCCTCGGTCAGGCCACCCCAGATCCCGTGCACCTGGCCGGTCCGCTGGGCGAAAGCCAGGCATTCCGCCTGCACCAGGCAGCGGGCGCAGACCCTCTTGGCCTCCGCGACCTCTTCCAGGCATTTTCCGGCGGCCGAGATCGGGAAGAACAACTCCGGATCAACGGACTGGCACGCGGCTATGATCCGCCAGTCCTCCCCGGCTGCCTCCCGCCGGGCCGCCCGCAGCGGCCTAGAAGGACCGCCGCTCGCGTCCCTCACTCCGTCGGCCAGCTGGAACTTCGCCATGTCTGTCACCCCTCGCACACAGCCGGACTGCCGCGCTGTCGATCTGAGTAGATTCCTTCAGCTGGCGGCGGGCAAAGACGGTGACGTCTTTCCTTCTATCGATGGGGGCTATATAGCGCGGCGCAGGCCAGGCCTGGCCCCGGAAGCCGGTGAGCGTCCTGGCGGAAAACGCGTCGCGCCGGGCGCGTTGCCTGCGACATCATCGAGCATGGGACACGTCGCGGTGGGAGCAAATGACGGCGCCTCCCCGGCTGGGGGCCGGCCAGGACCGCCGGCCGGGAGCGTGGGCGCCCGCGCGGGATCGCCGCCCAGGTCGGCGGCGAGTTACCCGAACTTCGCCGGCAAGCACGCCGAGGAAGCGATGTTCACGCCCGCTGACTTCGTCGCCTACTTGCGGCGGGCCGGCGCCCTGGACAGTTACCAGCCTCCCGCCGGGGTAGTGCTGTGCTACCAGCGGTCCCTCTATCACCATGTGCTGAAGGCCGAAGGGCTCAAGTCACCGGCGCGCCAGGGTGCCCTGCACGGGCTCTTGCTGCTGCCGAGCACCGGCGGCAGAGTCGGGCTGCTCGGCCAGTTCGGGATCGGGGCACCAGCGGCGGCCGCGGCGCTGGAGGAGCTGGCGGCGATGGGCACCGGGGCCTTCGTCTCGGTGGGCACGGCCGGGAGCCTGCAACGCGACCTTGATATCGGCGATCTGGTGCTCTGCGAGGCCGCCATCCGCGACGAGGGCGTCTCGCACCACTACCTGCCGCCGGCGAAGCTGGCCACGGCGGACGCGGGGATGACTGCTGCCCTGGGGGCCGCGCTCGGGCACGCCGGCGTCCCGTTCCGGTCCGGGAGTTCCTGGACGATCGACACTCCCTACCGGGAAACCGTCGCCGAGGCTCGCCACTACCAGGGTGAAGGAGTGCTCTGCGTGGAGATGGAAGCCGCCGCGCTGTTCGCCGTCGCCGAGGTCAGGCGGCTGCGAGTCTCCTCGGCCTTCGCCATCAGCGACTCCCTCGCCGACCTGGTCTGGAACCCTCAATTCCACGGGCCCCCGGTCCAGGCCGGCTTGATCACGCTGTACAACGCGGCGGTGAGCGCCCTGCAGGCAATAGTGCGATAGCCACCGGGTCTGGGCCAGCAGCGGGCTTGTCGTGCGGCGATGGTAACGGCGGCAGGCCAGCCGTTCTGGCTGGACGTCGAGGACCCGACCGGCGAGGTCGTTGACCAGCTGGCCGCCGCCCTGGAGCTGCCCCCGCTGGCCGTGGCGGGCTCAAAGCAGTTTGGCCTGCGTGCGAGGCTGCGGCCGGGACCTGCCGGACCGGATGCCGCTGATCCAGTCCCTGCCCGGCACGGACAGATTCTGGGGGCAGAACTTCGGCGTCCTCACCGGACATCTCGAAAAAGGCTGGCCCGCGTTCCTGATCCTCGGCGTAGGGCTAAGCGCAGCCTGCGTTACGGCCACCGTCGTACTGCTCGGCCGGCGCAACTGGGACTGAGCGCCGGACCAGCCAGCTAGCAGCGCAGGTAGGTCAGGACGGCGAGGACTCTGCGGTGATCTTCGGGCGCGGGTGGCAGGTCCAGCTTGGCGAGGATGCTCCCGATGTGGGTCTCGACGGTCTTGGCCGACATGTGCAGACAGCTGGCGATCGCGTGGTTGGAGCGACCCTCGGCCATCTGGGCCAGCACGGCTAGCTCGCGATCGGTCAGGGTCTGCAGCGGGCTGTCCCGCCGCGGTCTGGCCACCAGCCTGGAGACGACCTGCGGGTCGATCACCGACTCGCCGTCAGCGACCCTGCGGATTGCGTCGGTGAATTGCGCCACGTCAGCAACGCGCTCTTTGAGCACGTAGCCGACGCCGCGGGGGTCATCGGCCAGGAGCTCGAACAGGTGCTCGGTCTCGACATGCTGCGACATGACGAGGACTGCTGTGCCCGGCCACTGACGGCGGATCTGCACCGCTGCCTGCAGGCCCTCGGTGGTCTGAGTCGGTGGCATCCGGACGTCAGCGAGCACGACGTCGGGATGCAGGGCACCGACGAGATGAAGCAGCCGGGTCGCGTCCCCGGCCGTGGCCGCGACATCCAGGCCGGCCTCGGTGAGCAGCCCGCGCAGCCCCTCGCGCAGCAGCACGGCGTCCTCGGCGATGACCACGCGCAGCGGCGCCGCGGACTGGGTTACGGACACGGGAGGTCCGCCTCCAGGCGGGTCCCGCAGCCCGGCTCGGAGTCGATCCGCAGCGCGCCGCCCACCGATGCCACCCGGTCGGCCAGGCCGCGCAGCCCGGATCCGCCATCGGGCCGGGCGCCGCCGGCGCCGTCGTCACTGACCTGAACCAGGAGTCGGCCGGGCAGCTGCCGGATGGTTACCTGGGCGCTGCCCGCCAGTGCGTGCTTGGCGACGTTGGCGAGCGCCTCGGACACCACGAAGTAGGCCGTGGCCTCGACTGCGGCCGGGAACCGGCCGGCAGGCACCGCGATGATGGTCGTGGCGACCGGCGAGCGCTCCACCAGGGCCTGGATAGCCCCGGCCAGCCCGGTCTGGGTCAGGACCGCGGGATGAATGCCCCGGGCCAGCTCCCGAAGCTCGACCAGGGCCTCCTGTGCCTCTTTCCCGGCCGACTCGATCAGCGACACGAGCTCGGGGTCAGCCCCGGCCGCCCGGGTCCGGGCCAGGCCGAGCGCCAGGCTCAAGGTGACCAGCCGCTGCTGCGCGCCGTCGTGAAGGTCGCGCTCCAGCCGGCGCCGCTCGGCGTCGCCGGCCTGGACAATCCGCGCCCGGGAGGCCCGGACCTGCTCTAGCTGGGCCTGCACCTCGGCCTGGAGCCGGGAATGCTCGAGGGCCAGGCCGGCCGCCGTGACGGTGACCTTGACCAGGTCTGGCTCGTGCCGCAGCTCCTCATGATGGATGAGCACGGCGTCGCCGGCCGGGTCAAGCGCGGTGAGCATCCGCCCGGCGGGCAGCCGTGCGGGGTTGACGGCCTGCTCGCTGGTATCCCGGTAGTGGCTCTGGCCCGGCACCCGGAAAGCCAGCTGGAGGGCCGGGTCGCCCAGGGCGGCGGCCAGCGCGTCGCGGAGCCGCCCGGGCGGCGGGCCAGGCTCGAGGCTGACCAGCGCCGCGCCGACGGCGCGCCGGGCGCTGCGCGTCCGCGCCATCCCGATCGCGTAGGCGGCGGGCGCGGCGATCAGGATCAGCGGGGCGATCCCCTGCGTGATGAGGCTGGAGAGCCCGAGATCGGACGGTGTTTCCAGGATGATGATGTAGGCGCCGATCGGCAGGGCCACCCAGATCAGCGACGTCATGGCGCGGCGCGCATAGCCGCGGGCTGACCGCCAGTGCGAGGCGATCAGGGCGACGATAGCTGCGGTCAGGCCGATGCCGACGATCGAGGCGACCGTGCCGATCGTGCTGTACAGCCGCGCGGAGCCGTGCACGAGGAGCAGGTTCGCTGGGCAGGCTGGACCACAGCCGTTGGTACGCGGGGTCCAGAACAGCATCTGAACGAGGTTGTTGCCGATGTTCCAGGCGTAGTTCGCGGCCACGACCGTCCGGTCGAGCCGGGATCGCAGCCGCCCGTAGGGCCAGGCCAGCGCCAGGTGGGCGAGGGACGCCTGGTAGAGGCTCCCGGTCAGCCAGCCGATCGTGAACGGGAGCGGAGCGTGCACGCGCGTCAGCGCGGGCAGGAACCACGCATATCCGACGATGGTGAACAGCAAGCCGATCCGCTCGGCCGGATGGCGCTGCCAGGCCATCAGGCCCACGACCAGGTAGGCGAGCAGGACCAGCGTCGGCGTGATCACGTAGATCGGCGGGCCAGGCGGGAACGGCCAGCTGTTGACGTAGAACGTGACCACGCTGAACACGGTCGCCGCGATCATGCCGGCGATCAGGGCCACCCTCAGCCGCGGGCTCATGGCGGGTCCGCACCGAGGAAACCGCGCAGTGCGGCCCCGGACAGCTGGTCTTTGGGCAGGAACCCGGCCGCCGGGCTGGCCGCGATCTGGCCGCCGTAGTCGCTCGCCTCCCGGGTGGACGTCAGCACGATCACCGGCCGGTGCGCCTGCGCCGCCAGCCGCCTCGCCACCTCGAACCCGTCGAAGTCGGGAAGCTGGATGTCCAGCAGCACGAGACAGGGCTGGATGGCCAGGGCCGCCTGAGTCGCTTCGGTGCCGCTGGCCGCCTCGGCGACCGTGAACCCCGCCATTTCCAGCAGCATCCTGGCGAACGCCCGGAAGCCGTCGTGGTCATCCACGACGAGGATGGCTTCAGCTGCTGGCACCGTTCCAGTGTCACACCGCGCGGCCCGGATGGCCTCAGGGCTAGCCCCGACCCGCCTCAGGGATAGCCCGGCGGCGGACGGGGGCTCGCCCCGATGACCGCTAGCCCTGGCGTTTCTAGCGTCGGCCTTAGCTGAGCGCGCAATACCGCGGCGCTCGCGAGGAGAGGAACGCAGATGGACGCAACCGGGAGGCGGCGGACCGTGCCGCTGCTCGCCGCGATCGTGACCGCGTCTGCCGTGGCCGTGGCGGCGTGCGGGGGAGGGGGAGCCCCGGCCGTGGGTGCACCCCCCGCGTCACGGCAGACCGCGACGGAACGGGCGGCCGCGCTGAGATGGCTGGCCAAGACGAACCAGATATATACGAGGAATGACTTCTCGCTGGCGAGCCAGGTGACAACGGGTGAGGCGCGAAGCGCCTACCTGGCCCAGGAGAACCAGACCAGGAGCGACCCCGGGCCGGGGGGCCGGAAGCCATTGCGGCTGGCCAGCGTGTCGATCACGGTGCCGTGCCACCAGGGCGCCGCGGCTACCTTCGTCGCCTACGCCGACACAGATGTCTTCACCCTGGGGCAGTCCCTGCAGCCGGAAGCCCTGGTGTTCCAGCGGGCCGGCGGCGTATGGAAGCTCGCGGCGGTCGTGAATCAGTCCTCCGGCAGCGGTCATCACGCCTGGCCGGCCCTATGCCGCGGCGGTGCCGGCAGCACAGCCCCAGCCGTCCTGGCGCCCGCCGACTACGCGGCTACGCTGGCCCGGACACTGGACCGCGCGGCGACCGGTGCGACGGAGACCGCCGCCGCGGCGGCACCCTTCGCCGTGAACTCGTTCTTCACCGGGCCGGACTCGTTCACCACCCAGTCCGCCACCCAGATCAGGCAGGACCGGGCCCGCGGGGTGACGCTGGCTGAGCAGTTTGCCCCGGCCGCTGAGCCCGCACTGGCCCTGCCGCTGGCCGGCGGGCGCGGGTACTGGCTGGTCGGTATCCTGACCCAGACCGGCAGCTACAGCTCTCACGCCGGCACCCGGAAAGCCACCTGGCCCGACGGCGCCACCATCGGCCCCGCGCGGCCCGCCGTCGTGCACCAGGGGACCGACACCTACATCACCACCTACACGGCCATCGACCCGCTGCGCTCGGCGGGCGGCCGGGTCACGCTGGACGGCTTCTTCGGCTGGCCACTCAGGTCCGCAGCCAGCTGAGGCGGCGATCGGCAACCTCGCCAGCCGGGCCGGTCGCGGCCGTCAGCGGCCGGCCCGCTACTCGCGGCCGAGCAGCCGGGCCGCGTTCCCGCCGGTGAGCGCCTCTAGCACGTGGTCGCGCAGGCCGCCCGCGCGCCACTGGGCCAGCGCTTTGTCCATCGGGAACACCGGCCAGTCGGTGCCGTGCAGTACCTGCTGGCTGAGCAGGCTGTTCATGAACCGCTTCATGACCTCCCAGCCGGTGTTCGGCTCGCACACGTACCGGGGAGCCAGGCCGCCGAACTCGGCATAGACGTTGGGGTGCTTGCGCAGCACCGCCACCATCTCGGCCACCCAGGGCCAGCCCGGCGTGACAGGCGATCAGCACCAGGCCCGGGAAGTCACAGGCGACCTGGTCCAGCTGGATCGGCTGGTCGTTGCGGATCGGGAAGCTGACGGTGTAGTTGATCCCGGTGTGCAGGGCCACGTGCAGGCCGAGTTCGTCGGCCTTGGCGTAGACCGGGTACAGCACCCGGTCGTCGATCGCCATGCCGAAGAACGACGGCTGCAGGCTCAGCCCGGTCAGCCCCAGTTCCGCGACCCGGCGGACCTGGGCCAGCGCCCGCGGGATCTTCACCGGGCTCATCGAGATGGTGCCGTAGCCCGAAAACTTGTCCGGCTGCTCGCTGACCAGCTTGCCGACGGCCTCGTTCAGCGCGTCGGCGTCATCGCCGTACTCGTACTCCGCGTGCACCACCGCGTGCGTGGTGCCGCTGGCCTCCATGTCCGCGAGCAGGTCGGCCACGGTCCGGTGCCGGTTCGCGGACAGGTCGAGGACCTTGTCGTACTGGTCGAGGTAGTCAGCCGGGAGATCCTCCGCCGGGCGCAGCTCAAGCGGCAACCGGACCCTGAAATCGATGACGTGCGACACCTGGCCTCCTCGCGGGATGTCTTCACCAGTTCAGCTCTGCGGACCTGTCCCAGACCCGGCCGGGGTCGGCCGAGCGGTCCAGGTTCTCCTTCTTGACCCGCATCGAGGGGGTCCGCTCGAAGTCTTCGGTGCGGTACTCGACGTACCGGGGCACCTTGTACCGGGCCAGCCGGTCGGCGCTGAAGGCGATCAGCTCGGCCGGCGGCAGCGACTCCGGGCTCTGCCCGTCCCCCAGCAGAACGTGAACCTTGACCTCCTCGCCGAGCAGGTCGTCCGGGACCGGGACCGCGGCCACCTCCAGCACCGCGGGATGGGAGCGGAGCACGGTCTCGACCTCGGCGGCCGCGACGTTCTCGCCCGCCCGCCGGATCACGTCCTTGATCCGGCCCGCGAAGTACAGGTAGCCCGCGGCGTCGCGGCGTCCCAGGTCACCGGTGTGCAGCCAGCCGCCGCGGAAGGTCTCGGCCGTCTCGGCCGGCTTGTTGAGGTAGCCGCGCATCAGGCCGGGCGCCCGCACCACGATCTCACCGGGCTGCTCCTCGGCGGCCTCGGTGCCGTCCGGGTTGAGGATCCGCACGTCGGCGCCCGGGCAGGGCACGCCGATGGAACCCGAGCCGATCATCCGGGCCGCCTCCTCGCACCGGGGTCGAGACGATCACCCCGGTCTCGGTCAGGCCGTACGCCTCCACCCACGGCACGCCCCAGCGGTCGACGAGATCCTGGTGCAGCAGCGCGGGGATGCCCACCTGGATCGACAGCCGCACCTTGTGCCGCCGGTCGTCGTCGCTGGCCGGGGCCTTCAGCAGCAGGCTGGCGGTCGAGGCGATCCCGAACAGCACGGTGACGTCCAGATCGCGGACCACCTGCCAGTAGCGCGAGACGCTGAACCGCCGCATGGCCACCATCGACGTCCCGGCGCGGAGCGCGAGAAGGAGCATCCACGGCGGGTCGTTATAGAAGAACTGGAGGCAGCAGAGCATCCGGTCCGCGGCGGTCACGCTGAACAGCCCGGCCATCAGGTCGGCGAACCTGACCCAGTAGTCGTGCCCGACCGCACAGCCCTTCGGCGGGCCGGTCGTCCCGGAGGTGTAGAAGATGTTGGTCAGGTCCCCGCGGGCCTCGTCCGGCCGCTCAGGCAGGCCGGCCCCGGCGTAGGCGCTGAGGCCGCCCGGCTCGCTGTCCGCGGCCACGATGATTTCCGCCAGGTCGGGGCAGGCTGGCTGGAGCTCGGCGAACAACGCGGCGTACGCGCCGTCGACGACGGCGATCCGGGCCGACGAGTCACGCAGCACGTGACCGGCGTCGTGGCTGCGGGCCGCCGGGTTGAGCGCGACGAGGATGCCGCGGCAGGCGGCCACCGCCAGCCAGGTCACCATGAACTCGGCGCGGTTCGGCATCATGACCGCGACCCGGTCGCCAGGCTCGATCCGCGAGCCCAGATAGCCTGCGAACGACTCGACCTCAGCCCACAGCCGGGCCCGGCTGACGCTGACCCCGTCCTCGAAGATCAGCGCCGGGATCCCGGGATCTGCCTGGCACGCGTCGCGGACCAGTTCCACCAGGTCCCGCGCGGGCGGGTCGCTGCCCGGCATGCCGGCCGGGCGGCCGTCGGGGATCGGTGACGTCACTCGTACCACTCCTGCGGCCCGAGCTTGACGTTGTCCTCCCAGTGCAGGTCGTGGGTCACGATCAGCCGGGCGTCGTACCGCCGCTGCATCTCCTCGATCTTCTCCCAGCTCTCGATGATCGCGTCCGGGCTCCACAGCAGGCCGGGCAGGCAGCGGGCCTGCATCTTCTCCCTGTCGTACACCGCGTCGCCCGCGAGGATGTACGCCTGGCTGTCCAGCCGGACCAGCATCGACTGATGCCCGGGCGTGTGCCCGGGCGTGGGAAAGATGATCAGGCGGCCGTCGTTGAAGATGTCGTGCTCGCCGCGCAGCTGCTTCCAGTTCCTGACCGGGTCGAAGTCCTGCCGGACGTAGACGTCGCGCTGGTAGACCGGCGGCCAGTAGGCGAACTTGAGCTCCTCCTGCTGCACGTAGACCGTGGCGTCCTGGACGAACTCCAGGCCGCCTGCGTGGTCGTAGTGCAGGTGGGACTGGACCACGTGGCCGATGCCCTCGGCGTCCACCCCGAGTGAGTCCAGCCGCGAGCGGACGTCGTCGCCGCGGCTCATCACGATCTCGTACAAGTCGGCGGCGTCGCCGAGGCGGCTGCGCGGGTCGTCCAGCAGGCCCGGGTGCGCGCCGCTGTCGAACAGCACGTCACCGTCGGGATGCTGGATCAGGTAGAAGAAATACGGCACGTGGATCGTCGAGCCGCAGTCCGGGTCGAAGGGGTCGAACACCGAGCGGAGCGTCTTCTCGCCGCCGCAGTGGAAAGCGAACATCTTCATGGTCGTGTCCTCAGGTGGCCGGCTCGGATCGGTCAGGCGTCGCCTGCCTGGTCGTCGTGGTGGTAGCGGGGTTTGCGCTTCTCGGCGAAGGCGGTGAGGCCTTCGGCCTGGTCGGCGGTGGCGTCGACCCGGCTGTAGTACTCGTGCATCAGCCGGAAATGCTCGGGCGGCGAGGCCGACAGGCCGCTGCGGACCAGTTCCTTCGTCATCCGCACCGCCATCGGCCCGTTGCTGGCGATGACCCGGGCGATCCGCTCGCGCCTCAGCCTGCAGTTCGCCGGCCGGGACGACCCGGCTGACCAGGCCGATCCGCTCGGCCGTGGCCGCGTCGATGAACTCGCCGGTCAGCAGCATTTCCATGGCGTGCGACAGCGAGATGATCCGCGGCAGCTGATAGGCGCCGAAGCCGTGCAGCAGGTTCCACTTCACCTCGGGCGTGCCGAAGACGGCGTTCGGCGAGGCGATCCGGATGTCGCAGACCAGGGCGAGTTCGAGGCCGCCGGCCAGCGCGTAGCCGTTGATCGCGGCGATCAGGGGCTTGGCCGGAGTCGCCCCGAAGTCCCAGCGGTCCGGCCGCCACGGAGCCCAGTCACTCAGGTCCGCGGCCCCGGTGTGCATGATCTTCAGGTCAGCGCCCGCCGTGAACGCCCTCTCCCCGGCCCCGGTCACGATCCCGACCAGGATGTCCGGGTCGCGGTCGATCTGGCCGAACGCCTCGGTGATCTCGGCGTAGGTCGCCGGGTCCAGGGCGTTGAGCACGTCCGGCCGGTTGATCGTGATCCTGGCGATGCCCTCGCGGGACTCGAAGATGATGGCCATCTAGCTGTCGGCCTCGCCTGAGCCGGCCAGGGCTTCCTCACGCTCGGCCTCGACGTCGGCGAGCAGCATGCCCGGCCCGCCGCATCGCGTCTGGCCTGGTCCGCTCCAGCCACTGCGCGATCAGGGCACTGATGACCAGAACACCGACGGTGGCGTAGATGAACCATCGCAGCGGCGCGGGCGGGTAGGGATGGATGTTGCCCCACAGCACCCAGATCATCGCGGCGATCGAGATGACCGGGAGCAGCGCGTGCCTGATCCAGCTGAATTCCGGCCGGTGATCCCGCCACATGAAGCGGATCAGCCCGACGCTGATCAACAGGTAGGCGGCGATGAAGAACAGCGTGGCGAAGTAGGACAGCCAGGACGCGAAGTTCAGCGCGCCCCAGATCGCCCCGAACAAGATCGAGGCGACCAGCGCCAGCGCCCCGGCGAACAGGCACGCGACATGCGGTGACTGCCGGGCGTTCAGCCTGCCGAACGCCGACGGCAGCAGGCCGTCCCGGCCCATCTTCCAGAAGATCCGGCTGACCGCGACGACGGTCACGATGTTCAGCGCGGTGAAGCTGGAAATGACCGCGAGGTTGACGAACAGGCTCAGCGTGCCGTCGCCGAACCGGTCAGCCAGGGTGTTGAACGGGGTGGCCGCGGTCGCCAGGGCCTGGACGTGCTTGGCGGAAACCCCGTAGCCGATGGTCACGGCGTAGGACACGATCACGTAGAAGACGCCGACGACCAGGGTCGTGAGCATGACCGCCCGCGGAATCGTCCGCCGTGGCTTGCGCGCCTCGTCGCCGAGGGTGGTGGCGGACTCGAAGCCGACGAACGCGAAGATCGTGTAGACCACGGCGGTGAGCAGGCCGCCGGAGCCCTTCAGGCTGTGGCTGGGGTCAAACGCCTGGATCGTGTTGCCGGCCGCGCCGCCCTTGAAGATGATCACCAGCGCGAAGATCGTCAGGATGAGCATCTCGAAGCCCAGGCCGATCAGCCCGGTGCGCAGCGAGGGCTTGACGCCCAGCACGCCCAGCGTCGTGGACAAGATGATCAGCGCGGCGGAAAAGACCCACCAGGCGATGTGCACGCCGGACGCGGCCAGCAGCGACGAGACGAAATTGCCGAAGAAGTCCAGCTGGAACGGGAACAGCAGCAAGTACGCACCGAACAGCGCCACGCCCGGTGACGAACCCGGTCTTGGGACCGAACGTCCTGGTCAGGTAGGTGTAGAACGAGCCCGCGCTCGGCAGCCGGCGGGCGTACTCGCCGATCACCAGGGCGATGCACACGCACACCAGCAGGCCGATCAGGAAGGCGAGCGGGGTGGCGGCGCCCGAGTAGCCCACGATGAACACCAGTCCCGCTACCGAGCCTGCGGCCGGGGCGATGAGGGCTGCGGACTGGGCGGTCACGGCGGGCAAGCCGATGGCGTGCCGTTCCAGACGGTGCTGATCCTGGTCGCACTGACATCGCGGCCTCCCTCGGGGTGGAGCCGACGGCAAGTGTGCCCGATGCTACCGATCGATCGATCGGACATCAATGGGCTGAGACGGGCCAGGATTGATGAGAAAAGGGAGCCGGCCGCGGGCCGCCGGCCGGGACTCAGCGGGCGGCGCCGGACTTCTGGACGGCGCCGTCGGGCGAGCTGCCGCCGGGCCCGCGCAGCTCAGCATCGACCAGGGCGAGGATTTCCCTGGTCGTGCGGCCCAGCATCGGCGGGCGTCCGCGGAGACTGCCCGTCCCGGCGCGCACCGACCATCGCCAGGGCGAGATCGGCGAAAGACTCAGCGATCTCCACCGGGTGCTTGGGTCCACGGTCGGAGTACCAGCGGGCCACCCCGTTGCACATTTCCAGCAGCGCCAGCCGGGTGATGCGGGCATCACCGAAGCTGAACTCGCCGCTGCGCATGCCGCGCTCCAGCGTCTCGGCCCACAGCCGTTCGTATCCGTCGCGCAGCTGCATGACCTTGGTAAACGCAGCATCAGACAGCGCGCGGAGCTCGTCGTCGGCGACCAGCGAGCGCTGGGCGTCCAGGGTGTGGAAGCCGACGTGCGCGCGGACCAGGGCGGCCAGCTGCGCGGCCGGGCCCTCCGCGCCGTCCAGGGCGGCGCACGCCACCCTGGTCAGCTCGGTCATGCTCTCGACCATGAACGCGACCAGCAGTTCGTCCTTGCTGCCCATGTAGTGGTAGAGCGCGGACGTGGACAGGCCCGCCCGGTCGGCGATGTCGCGGATCCCGGTCGCCTCGAATCCCTTGGCCGCGAACAGCTGCAGCGCCGCCTGCTCAATGCGCTGCTTGGTGGGGAGACCGGCCGGATCGGCCGGGACTGCTGCTCGTGCAACTGGCTGCCGCCGCGGCATGACGCTCCATCGCGTTGGTGATCGATCGATCGAAAGCGATTCAGTCTACTGCGACCAAGACGACCACTGTCCGGCACCCGCACAAGAGGCAGGAACACGCCATGGTGCCGCGCTGTGGGTCGCACTCGCAGCAGCTGGCCTGACGAACAAGCCGATCGGCGAGCGGCGGATCACCGCTGGCCCAGCGTCTCGGGCAGGTAGCCCAGCTCGACTGACTTGCCCAGGTCCCAGCCGTCGAGTTTGCTGCCGTTGACGAGCAGCTTGTAGTTCCAGAAGAACCAGCCTGCCGCGCCGTCCCAGGCCGCCAGCTGAGCGTAGGCCAGGCTGCGGTAGAACCCCTGCCGTTGCTCCCGGGTCAGGGCAGCCGCCCCGGGGGACATCGGCTCGAGACACCACTCACCGACGATGAGGGGGAACTGCCGTGACATCTCCTGCACGGTCCGGCTGAACGTGTTCCGGATGTGGCCCAGGTATCCGCCGAGAATCTCGTCCTCCGGTTCCGGCGTGTACTCCATCAGGTACAGGTGGGTGTCCACGACGATCCGTTCGAACGGGGGACCCGAGAAGAACCCGTCCCATTCCCGGATCCGGAACCCGTCGTGGAAGACGACGGTGACGTCGTCTGACTGAGCCCGGATTCTCCGGTACGCCTCAAGGTAGAAGTCTTTGAGGAAGGTGGTGGGGACGGGCTCAGACCCTCGCGCGTAGTCGGGGTCGCGGGGCGGATAGCGGCTGGGCAGGTCGATGGCGTCCCACAGTTCGGCGGAGATCGGCTCGTTCAAGACCTCGATGCCCCACAGCGCCGGGCGAGCCCGGTAACGGATCGTCAGCTGTTCGAGCACAGTCAGCACGAACTCGACGTGCGCCGGGTTTTTGTGCCACTTGCAGACACCGCACATGCCGCCGTTGTCGAAGCCGTTCTGCCCGTCCGGCACCGTGTGCAGGTCGATCAGGATCTTGATCTGGTACTTCTCCGCCCAGTCGAAGGCCCGGTCCAGGTACTCCGCGCAGCCGAGGTAGGGCGGATAGTCGCCGAAGACGAAGAACGGCACCGGAATCCTGACCGCGTCGATGCGGTGGTTCGCGAGGTAGGCAAAGTCCCGTTCGGTGACGTAGGAGTCGCGGTGCACCTTGAACCGCTCGCGCTTGGCGGCGTCTTCCAGGTCTGAGCACAGCTGGGTCTCGTCCTCGGCTTCCGTGCCCGCGAACAGGTCGGGGCTCATCCACTTCTCCAGGACCAGCCAGTTGCCGAGGTTGACGCCCTTGATCATGAGGTCCTTTCTCCTGCTTACCTCGTCCGCGCCCGGTGTCATCTGGGTCCGACGATGCGGGCGACCATCTCCGCGATGGTGTCGCGGACAGTGTCGGGTGACAGGTCGGTGGCTGGGTTGGCGGTGACGCCGAAGGGGAAGGCCGGGGACCACGCGGTGGCCAGGGCCATCACCGACATCAGGATCAGCGCGGGCGGTGCGCTGGTGCCGATGGCGCCCGACTCCTGCTCCGCCTGGATGAACGGCAGCGCCCGGTGGTGCTCACGTGCGCGTGCTGGCGGCAGGGCGGCGGTCCGTTCGAGCGTGGCCCACGCCAGCAGGCGGTAGACGTCGGGGTTGGCCTGGGTGAAGTCGAACACGCGGCGGGCCAGGCCGGGGAGGTCTTCCGGGGTGAAGGGGATGCCGGCGTACAGGTCGGAGAACTGCTGGTCCAGCACCGTGGCGAACAGGGCTTCCTTGCTCTGGAAGTAGACGTAGATCAGGTTCTTGTTGCACGCGGCGCTCGTGGCGATGCGGTCCACGCGCGCGCCGGCCACCCCGTGCTCGGCGAACTCCCGGAACGCGGCGTCGAGGATGCGCGCCTTGGTCTGCTCTGCGCTCACCGGCCCAGCCTATGGATTGACTAACCAGTTATCCAACTTCTAGGGTAAGTAACTAGTTAGTCAAGCTCCGGGCCGCCACCGCACGGGGACGCCGGCTCCCCAGAACGAGACAGGAGAAGGACTCGTGACCACGACACTGATCACCGGATCGAACAAGGGGCTGGGCTATGAGGCGGCCCGTCAGCTGATCGCGGCCGGTCACACGGTCTACGCCGGGGCCCGGGACGCTGAGCTCGGCCGGCGGGCCGCCGGGCAGCTGGGCGCCCGGTTTGTCCAGCTCGACGTGACCGACGACGCCTCCGTCGCGGCGGCGGCCAAGGTGATCGAGGCCGACGGCGGGCTAGACGTCCTGGTCAACAACGCGGGCGTCGAAGGCCGCACCCCGGACAACGTCGTCATCGGCGCCGCGGACGAGACCGCCGCGCACATGCAGGCCCTGTTTGACACGAACGTGTTCGGCGTCGTCCGGATGCTGCACGCGTTCCTGCCGCTGCTGCAGCGCTCCGCCGTCCCGGTCGTGGTCAACCTGAGCAGCGGCCTGTCCAAAACTGCCGACCTGGCGAACCCCGACGGGCCGGTGCACTTCTACCCGGGGGTCGCCTACCCGGCCTCCAAGACCGCGGTCAACACGATCACGGTCCAGTACGCCAAGGCGTTCCCGGCCGTCAGGATCAACGCTGTCGATCCCGGCTACACCGCCACCGACCTCAACGGCCGCACCGGGACCCAGACCGTCGAGGAGGGCGCCAGGATCATCGTCCGGATGGCCCAGATCGGCCCGGACGGCCCCACCGGGGGGCACTTCACCGCCAGCGGTCCCGTGGCCTGGTAGCCCAGCAGGTTCGCGCGCTGGTTCTGGCCATGGTCTCAGTGAGCGTTGAGGTTCCCGTCGAGCAGGCTCCGGCCGAGCGGGGTCAGGGAATGGTTCACGCCGCGACCGCGCCTGACGGTATGCACCAGGCCGGAGGCGCGCAGCGCCGCGGCGTGCTCGGAGGCGGACGGCGCACTGGTGCCCGCACAGGCCGCCAGTTCCGCCGTGCTACGCGGAGTGCGCAGTGCCTCGAGCACGGCCGCCCGGGTGTGGCCCATGAGCCCGGCCAGGTCGCAGGACTGGGCTGGCCCCATCTACCGGGACCGGTGACCGCGCCGCGTAGATGAGCGCGTTCCCGCCGGACTCGCGCGTGTGCCGAGACACCAGCGGGGGCCCAGTCCACAACGCGGACGGCAGAAGCTGCAGCCCCTCGCCGCCGAGCGAGCAGTCGCCGGTTCGCCATGATCGCACCAGCGTGCTGTCACGCCATGCGAGGTCATCGTGCAGGGTGTTGAGGACGCCGGCCAGACCGCTGGTCGCCAGGACCGGAATCCTCTCGGCCATGTCGGCCTGGAACGTCGCGACGATGCGTGACCAATAGGGCGCGATGCAGGCGAAGTAGAAGTCGCGCAGCGCGCGCACCACGGTCTCCATGGCCTCCCGGTCGCCATCCACCAGAGCGCGAAGCCAGGAAGGGGCCGGCCCGCGCCCCGCCACGAGGCAGGCACCTCCTCCCGGAGCACCGACCTGGGGGTCGCGCGCACAATCTCCAGGCCTTCGTCCAGGCCCGGCACGACCGGATCGACGAACATCGGCGAAGGCAGCGTCGCCGGAATCAGGTCCAGCAGCGGCCGGGCGGTCGCCGGGAAGGCTCGCCGGGCGCGGACCACCCAGCGGCCTGGCGCCCTGCCCGCCGACGGGCGCCGGAGCTCGAGCATTCCAGCCGACACCTCGGCGAGCGGCGCCGGGGCTTCACCGAAGCGGGTCAGGAGCAGGTCGTCGGTGTTGAAGCGGACCCGCGTCAGCTGATCCGGCCCGGCCGACCTGGCGCCAGCGTGCCGCGGCCTTTCGGCGAGGCCCGAATGGATTGCCTGAGTCCCTGCCACCGTCGCATCGTAACGAGTAGAGCCTCTTGATCGCGTAACGGAGGCGTAACGGAGGTGACCATATCGCATAACGGGCAGCTATGACGTAATTGTGCCGGAAGTGCTTCGAGCACCTCTGGCGTGCTTTTCATACTCCGAAACTCTCCGGCCGATATACCAGAACTTATGCTGCCTGGCCGCCGCGCACCCTACTCAGGGCGCATCGGGGGCATCCCGGAGCCTCACCTCGTGTTCCCGGGATGTGCTGGCCGGCCGGTGGCGCTGACCCTGGTGTACCACCGATGAATGGGCCGAGGTAAACGACGGCCATTTGCAGGTGGGTAAATGCCGGTCCTTCCAGCAACCAGAATAAGACGGGAGGCCGTTCGTCTTGAATAGGCGCAGAATCATCTGGCTGGCCGCGTCCGGCGGGCTAGCCGCGCTGGCCCTGGCCGCCTGCGGCGGCGGAAGCAGCGGTGGCACCGGGACGTCGAGTTCGGCGGTCTTCAACGCCGCGGTCACGAAGGTGGTCAATCCGTCCAGCCACAAGGGCGGGACACTGTCGTTCGGGCTCAGCAGCACTCCGGACTCGACCGACCCGGGCAACACCTACTACGCGTTCATGTGGAACCTGACCCGGCTCTACACGATGCCGCTGATGACCTACAAGGCCTGCCCCGGCAAGTGCGGCCTGCAGGTCGTGCCCGACCTGGCGACCGGCCCGGGCGTGGTCAGTGACAACGGCCTGACCTGGACCTACCACATCCAGCCGGACGTGAAGTTCGAGGACGGGACCACGGTCACCTCGGCCGACGTCAAGTACGCGGTCGAGCGCACCTTCGACCGCTCGCTGTTCCCGCTCGGCCCGTCCTATTACCCGCTGCTGCTCGCGCCGCAGAAGCCGGCCTACCCGGGTCCCTACACCGACCGGTCCAAGAACCTGATGGGCCTGAAGGCGGTGCAGACGCCGAACGCGACCACCATCGTGTTCCACCTGGCCAAGCCGTTCGCGGACTTCAACTACGTGGCCGCGATCCCGCAGTCCGCGCCGGTTCCGCCGAACAAGGACACCGGCGCCAACTACCAGCTGCACCCGATCTCCACCGGGCCGTACAAGTTCCAGAGCTACCAGCTCAACAAGCAGCTGACGATGGTGCCGAACCCGTTCTGGAAGGCAGTCCACCGACCCGAACGCCCACCAGCTGCCCAGCAAGATCACTGTCGACCATGAACATGAACGCGAACGACATCGACAACCGGCTGCTCGCGGGCGACCTGGACGTGGACGCGGCCGGGCACCGGCGTGCAGGCGGCGGCGCGGGCGAAGATCTTGTCCTCGCCGACGCTCAAGGCGTCCTCGGACGACCCGATCTCCGGGTTCTTGTGGTTCGCCTACATCAACACCGTGGTCAAGCCGCTGAACAACGTGCACTGCCGTGAGGCGATCGAGTACGCGGCGAACAAGACGAACCTGCAGACCGCCTACGGTGGCCCGGTGGCCGGCGGCGCGATCGCCAGCACGGTGGCCCCGCCGAACGTCATCGGCCAGAAGCACTTCGACCTGTACGACGCCACCACGCAAGCCGGACGGCGACATCCCGGCGGCCAAGGCGCAGCTCAAGCTCTGCGGGCAGCCGAACGGGTTCACCACCGGCATCACCTACCGCAGCGACCGGCCCAAGGAAGTGGCGGCCGCGCAGGCCCTGCAGCAGCCTCCTGTCCCAGGTCGGGATCAAGACCTCGCTGCACGGCTACCCGACCGGCACCTACTACGCCAACTTCGCGGGCGTGCCGAAGTACATGCACTCGCACGACCTCGGCATCGCCTTGGGCGGCTGGGCGCCGGACTGGCCAGACGGCTACGGGTTCTTCGACTTCATCACCGCCGGGCGACACGATCAGCCCGGCGGGCAACTACAACGTCGCGGAGCTGAACGACCCGGTGGTGAACAACGACCTGGCCAAGATGGCCAGCACCCAGAACGCCGCCCAGCGCAACTCCTACACCGCCCAGATCGACATGCAGGTGATGAAGGACGCGGCCATCCTGCCTGAGGTGTACGCGAAGTCGCTGCTCTACCGCAACCCGCAGCTGACCAACGTGTTCGTCCAGCCCTACTACGGGATGTACAACTACTCAACGCTCGGCCTGAAGTAGGCAGCGCAGCCCGGTGGCAGCAGTCGGAGAAAGCAGACCAGAGGCCCGCCGGCCCGGCCGGGACAGCCGGCCGGGCGGCGGTCACCGTGCAGGCCACCACCCCGACCAGTTCCGCCAGTCTCAAGCCCGGTCAGGCGGTCAGCTACCGGGCGCCCGCCGGTGCTTCACGGATCAGCCAGCGCCGAGCAGTGGACCCGGATCCAGCCGCCGCTGACCGCGGGGACAGCGGGTTTCTGAGGGCCCCGGAGCGGGCAGGCGCCGTACATGAGTCAGGCGGCCGGCGGGACCGGCATCGTGATCGTAGGCGGCGCCATGGCCGGGGGCAACGCGGCCGTAACCCTGCGGGAGGAGGGCTACCGGGACCGGGTCACCCTGATCGGCCGGGAACCGGGCGTCCCTTTTGGCCGGCCTCCGCTTTCCAAGACGTACCTGCGGTCGGAGGAAGACCTCACGGGCTGGTACGTCAGGCCCGCCAGCTGGTATGAGGAGCACGACGTGGACCGCCTGGTGGGGTCCACGGTTGACGTCATCGATACCGCCGCGCATATCGTGCGCCTCGACTCGGGCCAGGAGCTGCCGTACCAGAAGGTCCTGATCGCCACCGGCGGGCAGAACCGGAGGCTCGACGCTTCCGGGGGCCGGCCTGCCTGGCCTGCACTACCTGCGGACGGTCGCTGAGTGCGAGGCGATCAAGGCCGAAGCCGTGGCCGGCCGGCGCGCGGTCGTCGTGGGCATGAGCTTCATCGGCTCCGAGGTGGCGGCCTCGCTGACCCAGCTCGGGGTGCACGTGACGGCCATCTTCCCGGGCAGATTCCCCCTGGAGCGGGTACTCGGCGAGGAAATCGGCGCGATATTCGGTGCCATCCACCTCGGGAACGGCGTCGAGCTGCTCGCCGGAGAGCAGGTGGCCGCGTTCGAGGGGACCGAGCGGCTGGAGGCGGTCACCACCGCCAGCGGGGTTCGCGTCCCGTGCGACTTCGCCGTGGCTGGGGTCGGCATTGAGCCCGTGATCCCGGCCGTCGCGGGGCAGCCGGTCGCGCAGGACAACGGGGTTCTCGTCGACGAACTGTGCCGGGCCAGCGCCGCCGACGTCTACGCGGCCGGCGACGTCGCGAACATTCTTCACCCGCTCTTCGGCCGGGTCCGGGTCGAGCACTACAACAACGCTGAGAAACAGGGCGCCGCCGCGGCGAGATCGATGCTGGGCTCGACGGCTCCTTATGACTACCTCTACAGCTTCTGGTCAGATCAGTACGACCACAAGCTCGAGTACGTCGGCCATGTCACGAAGTGGGACGAGTTCGTGGTCCGGGGGAGCCTGCCGGACGGCAAGCTGGTCGGGTTCTACCTCGTCAACGGGGTGGTGCGGGCCGCGGTCGGGCTCGACCGCGGCGGTGACCCCGAACTGGACACCGGGTCGGAGATGGCCGCCGCGGCGCGCCTGGTGGCCGGCCAGGCCCAGCCTTCGCCCGGGCTGCTCGCCGACGAGCAGGTGGACCTGTGGTCGCTGGGGAAAGAGGCCTGAGCCTGGCCCGGGCTGCTCGCCTCGCCTAGGCGTTAGAGAAGAGGGGGATGTTCGCGCCGCTGGCCGGGGCCAGCGGGCTGTCGAGCAGCGCGAGGATCAGTTCGGCGACGTCGCCGGGGGTCAGGCCCGGGCGGAGCTCGGGATTGGCCCGGCGCAGCATCTGCGTGTCGACCGCTCCCGGGCTCACGCAGATGGCGCTGATCCCGTGCGGCCTGCCTTCGACGGCGATCGCCTCCGTCAGGCCGATGACCCCGTACTTGGACACGTTGTAGGCGGCCAGCCCCGGGAACTTCTCGGTGGCGTAGATGCCCGACAGCGAGGCGATGTTGACGATCCGTCCCCCGCCTGCCGCGCGCATGGCGGTGAACGCCGCGCGGCAGCACAGGAACGAGCCGGTCAGGTTGACCCCCAGCGTCTCTTCCCAGATGTCCGAGCGTGGTCTCGCCGAACGGCGCGGACGTCAGCACCGCGGCCGCGCAGACCAGGGCGGTGAGACCGCCGCTCTGCGCGGCGGTGGCGAACAGCCGCTCGACCTCGTCGATCTTGCTGACGTCGGTGGGTACCGGCGTGGCCTGCGCCGCCGGCCGCCTGGATGCCGCGGGCGACGCTGGCCAGAGCGTCCCGGTCCCGGGCCGCGAGAACGACGTGCGCTCCGGCGCCCGCCAGGGCCTGCGGCCGTGGCCGCCCCGATTCCCCGGCTGGCCCCGGTGACCACCGCGACCCGTCCGGCCAGCCAGTGCCCGGGATCAGTCATGGGCTGCGGCCCGGTCCGCCCGGCCGATGACTCGCCGGTAGAACTGCTCGTGAGCATCCAGGCTCCGTTCCAGGTCGAGATGCTTTTCGGCGTGATCCCGGCAGGCCGCGCGGGAGATCTGGGCCGTCTTCCGCACGCAGTCCGCGGCCGCCTGGATGTCGTCTGGCGCGACCAGGAAGCCGGTCACGCCGTCCACGACGATCTCGGCGAGCCCGCCGCGCCTGAACGCGACGACGGGAGTCCCGCACGCCTGAGCGTCGGCGGCCGCCATGCCAAAGGGCTCGTCCCACCGGGCCGGGCAGAGCACGACCGCTGCGCGGGCCATGGCCGCCCACATGGACGTGCGCGGCACTCCTGGGTGCACCGCCACGCCGGGCGCGTCCCGCCGGGGGGCGATCTGGTCTCGCGCGTACCCGGCGTCGTAGACGTCGCCGTACACGTCGATCCGGGCTCCGGCCGCCCGGGCGATGTCGATCGCCTCGGCGGCTCCCTTCTCGGGACTCAGCCGGCCAGCGAACACAGCGCCGTCCCCGGCCGTGTCCGACCAGGGGACCGAACGCGTCGGCACATAGGGCGGGAGGATCGCGTCGACCCGGGCGACCGCGCGCCAGATGCTCGCCTGGAACGCGGACACGCAGGCCACGCGCCGGAGGCTGGCCGCCCCGGGCGGCCTGGCGAAGCGCGGCCGCGATCGCCGCGTCCGGCGGCAGGTGGAGCGTGTGCACCACGGGCGTGCCCAGTCCTGCGGCGAGGCTGATCGCGGGCGCGTCGAAGGCGTGATTGTGGATCAGGTCGTACTGGTTCTCGCCGGACCGCGGAGTAGGCGCGGGCAAAGGCCGGCTCAGCCGGGCCCGGGTCGCGGGCTGGCCGAGCCGGCGGCCCGGTACAGGGTGGCCGCCAGGGATCCCGGATCGACCCCGGTGTCGATGACCGTGACCCCCGGTATCTGCGATCCGGTGGCCGCGTACACGTGGACCTCGTGGCCCCGGCCGGCCAGGCCCCGCGCCAGATCGGACACGAAGGCCTGCGAGCCTCCTCCCTGCGGCTCGCGGATGGCCGACACCAGCGGCGCCATGATCGCGACCTTCATCCGGGGATCACCTTGAAGGCGAGGTCACGTGGCGGATTGATGCCCAGCACCTCGTAGGGGACTCGCCGGCTGCCGCGGCGGCGCACCTGCGAGACCGCCTGGGGATAGAAGATCCCGGCCAGTTCCACCGCCTCGCGGTGGCTCGCGAACTCCACCGCCATCGGCCCGGCGAAGCTTTCGTAGCTGGTAGTCGCGGGCAGCGAGCCAGCTGATGTTGTTCGGCCAGATGATGGCGACACAGCCACCGGGCCGGCACACCCGCTCCATCTCGGCCAGGCCGGCGTCGCCGCCGTGGCCGGGCGCGGGGGTGAGGACCGAGCACGCGACGACCAGGTCGGCGAAGCCGCTCGGGACGGGCAGGTCGTCGAAGAACCCGGGCCGCACCCGGGCGCGGTGC
This sequence comes from uncultured Actinomycetes bacterium, assembly GCA_963781085.1. Lineage (GTDB taxonomy): Bacteria > Actinomycetota > Actinomycetes > Streptosporangiales > Streptosporangiaceae > RYN-230. Next base: position 189,155 of record CAWAES010000042.1, on the reverse strand, counting down.
CCCTGGCTGGCCCGGGCCAGCTTCCGCTCCAGTATCTGGCGCAGCCCGGCCGCGGGCTCGATGGCCACCACCTCCCGGCCCCGGTCGATGAGTTCCAGCGTCAGCCGCCCCGAGCCGGCGCCGACCTCGACAATCCGGTCCGCGGAGCGCGGCAGCCAGCGCGCTATCCCGGGATGGAGCCGCTCCGCGGTGGCCATCCGCTCGTAAAGCTCCGGCTCGAGCCGGTACAGCAGTTCCCAGGCCAAGGTCAGGTCGGCCCGTGGGTCGCCGCCCCCGTCCGGGGCGAAGCGCCGCGCCTCGTCGCGGGTGAGGACCTTGAGGTCCGCGGTCGTGTAGCGGGTGCTCAGCTCCCGGCCCAGGCGGGCCGGGTCCTCAGAGGTGATCACCGACCTCGGCCCAGTTCTTGTCGGACTCCGAGACCCGGACCGACCGCAGCACCCCCTCGGGAAGCTCGTCCTGGAGCCTTTCCCAGAAGGTCACCGCGAGATTTTCCGCCGTCGGGATGAGTCCTTCCAGCCACGGAACGTCGGTATTCAGGTTGCGTGTGGTCGACGTGCTGGATGATCTGCTGGTATATGACCTCTGAGAGCCGCTTCAGGTCCAGGACGTAGCCGCTGGCGTCGTCGATCTTTCCGGCCACCACGACGTCCAGTGCGTAATTGTGGCCATGCAGATTGACACATTTCCCGAACATGCGCCGGTTCTCGTCATCGGATAGGCGCGGATTACGGAGCTGGTGCGCAGCGTTGAACGTCTCGCGGCGGCTTACCAGCACGGTCGCCGGGCTGGTCATGACTCTGGGTGGCAGTGACCGCATCCACGTCCATGACGGCCGTGATCAGCCATGTCAGCTCCTCCAGGCTCTCCGCTCGGCTGGCCGGTAGCCCGGCCATGTCACCTCGGTCACGATGCTGCCGGCGGACCAGCAGCCCCTCGATTTCACCGACCCTCAAAGCGGCCCTCACCAGGACGGCCCGACCTGCGGACTCAAAGTTTACAACGCAGCCCCGATCTGGCCCGGCCCGGACTGCGGGCGGGGTAGCGCCGCCGCCGCTGCCGGCCAGGGTGCGACAATCGGCGTATGCCGGAACGACTCGAGGTGCAGCGGGCTGTGGCCGCGTCGGCGGGCGAGATCTTCGCTGTGCTCACCGACCCCCGGGGGCACGTGGCCATCGACAGCTCTGGCATGTTGATGGAGGCCAGCGGGGACATCGTCGCCAAGGCGGGCGACACCTTCGTCGTGCACATGGACCGGGAGGCCCTCAACGACTATCCGCTCGGCCTCTACGACGTCACCGTCGAGATCGTCACGTTCGAGCCGGACCAGGAGATCGCCTGGACCGTCCGCGGCCAGCTGAACCTCGGCCACGTGTACGGCTACCGGCTGGAGCCAATCGAGGAGGGCACGCTCGTGACGTCCTACTACGACTGGTCGGGGACCGAGCAGAGCTGGAAGGACGCCGCCATCTTCCCGGTCGTCCCGGAGAGCGCGCTGCGGGCCACGCTCGGGATCCTGGCCCGCACCGTCGCCCCCGGCAAGCCCCGTCCCGCGCCCCAGCCCGGTAACCGGCTGCTGCGACGTCCCCGATTGCGGGCCGCCTGCTCGGGAGCCGCCGGCGCGGAGCCGGCCGAACCAGCCGCGTGGTCAGACGGGCAGTGAATCGATCAGGGCGTGGCGGGTCTCGCTAATCCGCCCGCCGACGACCCGGTACAGGCTCAGGCCGCGGAAGCGCGAACCGTCCCGAAGATGCCCGGTCCAGGCCGCGGCGACCGTGTCGTCGCGGGCGACCAGTGCGTCGATGTCGTACACCAGTACGCCACCCGCGAACTTGACCGCGTTCTCGTAGTCGTCGCGCGCGCCCTGGGGTCCGTGACCCGGCGGAGTATGGCCGTAGTTGACATAGTCCGGCGCCACGGTCTCGTCGAACTGTTCTGGGCGGCCCTCGCTGCAGGCGGCGAAAAAGGCCCGGACCGCATCTTCTGGTGCCACGGGCTCTGCTCCTTTCGGCTGCTCGGGAACTTATCCCCACTGGCCGGGCTGGTAGTCGCCGGCGGGCTGGCGGGTGATCACGTTCAGCCGGTTCCAGGCGTTGATCTCGGCGATGAGCGACACCAGCGCGGCGAGCTGGTCATCGTCGTAGTGCTTGACCGCGTTCGCCCAGGCCTCGTCGGTGACGCCGGTGGCGGCGTCGGCGATGCGGGTGCCCTGCTCGGTGAGTTCCAGGGCGGCCCGCTCGGCCTCGGTGAAGACCGTCGCCTCCGGCCACACCGCGACCAGGTTCAGCCGCAGCTGGGTCTCCCCGGCGTCCAGGGCGTCCTTGGTGTGCATGTCGGTGCAGTAGGCACAGCCGTTGATCTGGCTGGCCCGGAGCTTCACCAGTTCCTGGGTGGCGGCAGGCAGGGCCGAATCGGTCACTACCTTGCTGGCCGAGACGAGGTACTTGACGAACTTGGTCGTGACGGTGCTGCCGGGCAGGCTGAGACGCGGTTCCATGATGGTTCTTCCTCTCTGGGAGGCTGCGGGCTGCAGCACGGGCCGGGTGCCGGGGGACGGCATCCGGGGTCGGTGCTCCTCGCTGGTACGACGACGCAGCCCCCGGAGATGTCAGGCGAAGCGCCAGCGGTGTTGTCGTGCTAGCACCCAGGGCGGCGAAGAGGCCAGCCACCTTGGCCGGCGCCAGTACGTCTTCGAGACTGGCAGGTGAGCTGGCCGTCCGCGGGAGGCGGCGGCTGCGGCCGACGGGGAGTTGCGGGATGAAGATTCTGGTGGCCGGCTGGGACAGCGGCGGGGGAGTGGAAGTCGTCCAGGCCGTGGTACGGCAGGCGGTCGCACGCGGCCATGACGTGCGGGTGCTTGGCACCGAAGGGCTGCGACCGGGGTTCGAGTCGGCGGGGGCGGAGTTCCGGCGGTATAGGTACGCCCCCGACAACGATCTGCGGTGGCCCGAGACGGATCTCGTGAAGGACTGGGAGGTGCGCAATCCGCTGCGGTTGTGGGGCCGGGTCCGGGATCGGCTGCTCGTCGGGCCGGCCAGGGAGTTCTGCCGGGACGTGCTCGAGGAACTGCGCCGGGAGGCGGCCGACGTCGTGGTCGTGGACACCATGATCCCGTCGGCGACGTTTGGCGCGGAGGCCGCCGGGGTCCCGGCGGTCATCGTGATGCACGGCCCGTACCTGGTCCCCCGGGCTGAGGTGCCACCGCTTGGGACGGGTCTCATGCCTGCCCGGGGGGCCCTCGGCCGCCTCCGTGACCGGTCCGCGGCCGCGCTCGCGCTGGACGGTTTCCGGACCGCTCTGCCCGCCCTCAATCAGGTCCGGGCCGAAGCCGGGCTGGCGCCGCTGCGGGACGCCCGGGAGCTCATGGGCAAGAGCAACCGGATACTGGTCTGCAGCAGCCCAAGCTTTGACTTCGCACCCGGCTCGGTCCCGGGCAACGTCCGGTACGCCGGGCCTCAGCTCGATGACGCACCCAGCGCGGCCTCCCGCAACCCGTGGGCCATCCCGTCCGGGCGCCCGCTCGTGCTGGTCGGGCTGAGCAGCACCGTCATGCGGCAGGAAGGCCTGCTGCAACGGATCGCTGACGCCCTCGGGCAACTACCGGTGCAGGGGCTCGTCACCACCGGGCCAGCCGTGGACCCGGCGCTGATCGCCGCTGCGCCCAACGTGACCGTCACCCGGTGGGTACGCCACGCCGACGTCCTGCCCGACTGCTCGGTGATCATCACTCATGGAGGCCACGGCACCGTGATGAAAGCCCTGACCGCCGGAGTACCGCTGCTGGTCGTGCCCCTGGGCCGCGACCAGCCTGACAACGCGGCCCGCGTGGCCGCAGCCGGCGCGGGCGTCCGGCTGCGGAAAAATGCCAGCGTCAGGGCCTTGCGCACGGCCACGGCACGGGTCATCGAAGACCCTCGCTATCGCGCTGCTGCCGGGCGGATGGCGGCCCGGCTGGCTGCCGAACGCGACGACAACCTCGTCGTTGACGAACTGGAACGTGTCGCTGCGCGTGCGCGTGCCCAGGCCTCCCCGAGGCGAGCGCCACGCTTCCGCGGCTGCTCTTGACGAGGACGCGGCCGCCCGGATAATCTCGGCAATCGATTGCAGAACGAGGACTGCGCCATTCGGCGGTTCTGTCTCGCTTCCTCTTTCCTGGCGCCTCTACCCGTGGGAGTCTCGATGACCGCAGTCACGTCCAGCGCGGGGACGGCGGGCTACGCCGGGCGTGAGGTCTGGGGTGCGTTCATCGGCGGCGCGTTCGTCGAGGCCGGCGACGCCGAGACGTTCGCGGTCATGGAGCCCGCGACCGGACGGCAGATCGCGCGGGTCGTCAGCGGCGGCGCCGGCCTGGTGGACCGGGCGGTGGCCGCGGCGCGGCGCGCCTACGGCCCCTGGCGTGACCTGTCCCCTCGTGAGCGGGGCCGGCTGCTGCGCCTGGTGGCCGCGAAGATCCGTGCGCACCTGGAGGAGCTGGCCGAACTCGAGGCCCGCGAGGTGGGTAAGCCACGCCGGGACGCCCTGCGCTTCGACCTGTCCTACTGCCACGCCGGGTACGACTACTACGCCGGGCTCGCCGACACGCTGCATGGCGAGATCGTCGACCAGGGCCCCATCGAGGCCCGGGTGATCTACGAGCCCTACGGCGTGGTCGCGGCGATCCTGCCGTTCAACTGGCCGCCGATCCATTTCACGAAGAAGTGCGCGCCGGCGCTGGCGGCGGGCAACACCGTGGTCGTCAAGCCCGGCGAGCAGGCGCCGCTCACCGTGCTGCGGCTGGTCGAACTCGCGAACGAGGTGCTGCCGCCGGGTGTCCTGAACGCCGTGCCCGGCGTGGCGGCGGGCCCGGCCCTGACGGCGCATCCGAGGGTGGAGCGCATCACGTTCACCGGGGCGACGGCGACCGGGCAGCGGGTGCTGAAGAGCGCCGCGGAGAACGTGACGTACGCGACGATGGAGCTGGGCGGCAAGAACGCCCTGATGGTCCTGGCCGACGCCGACCTGGACGCGGCCGTCGACGTCGCGCTGGAGGGCATGTTCTACAACCAGGGCGAAGCCTGCACGTCGACGGCGCGCATCCTGGTTCACGACTCGATCCACGACGACTTCCTGGACCGTTTCGCCCGGGCGACGGAGCGGCTGGTGGTCGGCGACGGGCTGGACCCGGCCACCGACATCGGGGCGATGGTCGACGCGGCCCAGCGCGACAAGGTGCTCGCCTACCTGCAGACCGGCCTGGACGAGGGAGCCCGGCTGGTCACCCAGGGCACGCTGCCGGGGGACGAGCGGCTCAAGGACGGCTACTGGGTCGCGCCGGTCGTCCTGGCCGACGTCACCCCCGGCATGACCCTCGCGCAGGAAGAGATCTTCGGGCCCATCGCGTGCGTGATGCGCTTCTCGACCGAAGACGAGGCCATCGAGATCTGCAACGGCACCGCGTACGGGCTGACCGCGGCCATCTGCACGACCGACGTGGCGCGGGCCGGCCAGATCGCGCAGCGGCTCGAGGCCGGCATGGTGTTCGTCAACAACTACATGCGCCGCGCGTTCCTCGGCTCACCGTTCGGCGGCGTGAAAGGCAGCGGTTTCGGCCGCGAGAACGCCGTGGAGACGCTGCACGAGTTCGTCCGCTCGAAGAACATCCGGTTCCCGTCCGGCCGCGGCCAGATCCCGGTGTGGCCACCCAGGGACTGAGCGGTGCTGCCACCTGGGGATTGGTCAGCCGGGATGGGCGGTGACGAGCCGGAGCGACCCGGTGAACTCCGGCTGCGTCCTCAGCGCTCCGTAGCGGCGGTCCCACGCGCCTGAGTCAAGGTCGGCGCGCAGCCGGGCCACGCCCCGCTCGACGGCGGCCTGCCCGACGAAGCCCCACGCGGACTGCGACTGCCGTACGGCGGGATCCAGGAACCGTTCGGGCCGCGCGAAGTACGCCTCGGTAAAGCCGTTGACGCAGTCGGCCGGCACCGGGACGGAAGTGACCGTGCTGGTGCCGCCGAGGACCTCCCTGATGTGCTCGATCGCCGGGTAGCGCCGCCGCTCGGCGGTGATCAGCTCAGGCACGTAGTCGGCCAGCCAGAACAGGTCGAGGGCGTCGCCGTCAAAGGTCAGCACGACGACCGGCCCCCGGCTGACCCGGCGCAGTTCCCGCAGCCCCTGGTCGGTGTCGGCCCATTGGTGCACGGTGACCATGGCCATCGCGGCGTCGAAGCTGGCCCCGGCGAACGGCAGGTGCTCGGCGGTGGCGTCGATCGCCGGCCCGAGGTGCGGCGGCCGCTGCGAGCGCATCGACGCGGACGGCTCCACGGCGGTGACGTCACGGTCCTCGGGCTCGTAGGAGCCCGCTCCGGCGCCGACGTTGAGGACGGTCCGGGCCGGGCCGAGCGCGGCGTGGACCAGGGCGGCGATGCGCGGGTCGGTGCGGCGCTGCACGGCGTAGCCGCCGCCTCCGGCGTCATAGTCGAAGTCGCCGGCGGTGCGAACGTTCATGGCTAGGCGTTCCGATCCGGTGCCGTGGGCTGGCCTGGGACACTGTCGTGCCGCCGGGCCTCGGACGGGGTCATGCCGTACCGGCCCCGGAACGCCCGGACCAGATGGGGCATGTCATGAACTCCCCAGCGAGCCGCGATCCGGCTGATCGAGTCGTTCGCTGAGCCTGGGGACCGCAGGTCGGCCAGGATCGCGTCCAGCCGGTAGGAGCGGATACGGCCAGTCACGCTCTGCTCCGCTTCGCCGAAGAGCCGGTGCAAGGTCCGCTCGGACATGTGGAACGCCTCGGCCACCGTCCGGTGGCAGAGGCCGGGGTCGCTCAGGCGGGCCTGAATATAGGTGTCCACTTGCAGCCGGACCGTGTCCGGGCGTTCGGCCAGGTCGCGGCTGGCCAGCGCGGCCTTGAGCAGATCGAGGCTGGCCCGCCCCATGAGGACGCCGGACGCGCCGGCCGCGGCGCCCGCGCTGTGCCCGCTGGAGATGGCCGACGCGACCAGCGGGATGAGCACCGATCCCGGGCCGTCGCACACCGGGGTCGGACGGCACATCACGGCGTCCAGGAAGTGCCGGGAGGCCACCAGTGCGTCGCGCGGGAACGCGATGACCGAGCAGCGCCACTCACCGTCCAGCCTGATGCCGTACGGCCGGTCGATGTCGTAGATGGCCATCGAGCCGGGCGTGAGCGTCACCTCACGGCCACCCTGCTCGATGGTCGCTGACCCGGCCCGCTGGATGCAGACCTTGAGCAGGTCCGAGGGCAGCCGCCGGGCCCACGCGGCTGAACGGCGCAGCACCTGGGAGGTGCCGGCCACGTGGAACGCGGTGACGTCCCCCAGCTGGGCCACGGCCAGGCGGCCGCTGGCCTTCGGCGCGTCGGCAGCAGGCGGGTAGTCCGGGATCAGCCCGTTGAAGTTTGACGCGAGCGCAGCACGCCACTCGTCGCCGCCAAGCCGGTTACGCCCGGACATGGGCGAGCCTCCGTTCACCACTCAGCGTCGATCTGGCAGTTGACGGCAAGCCCTGTGGCAGTTCTAGACAACACCCTGGGCACCGAGGGTGACAAGGATGGGTGAGCGCCCCTGCTCTGCCGCGGAGCGCTGCCCGGCGTTGGCCTGACTTGGAGGACCGCTGCGATGGGGCTGCTGGAGACCGCGGACTGGACCGGCAAGGTATTCAACGGCGGCTGGGTCGCCGCGAACGGCGGGACGCTGGCGAGCACCGAACCCGCCACCGGGCAGGTCCTGGCGGAGGTCGGGCTAGCGGGCCAGGAGGACGTCAGCCAGGCCGCGGAGCAGGCCCGGGCGGCCCAGGCCGCCTGGGCGGCCACTCCCGGCCACGAGCGCGCCGCGCTCATCAGGCGGGCCGCCCGGGTCCTGGAGGACAACCGGGAGGAGTTCGAGACCTGGCTGGTCCGCGAAGGCGGAGCCGTCCCGGGCAAAGCCGCCTTCGAAGTCGCCCTCGTCCTCGGCGAGCTGTGGGAGGCGGCCGCGCTGCCCACCCAGCCCTGGGGGCATCTGCTGCCCACCGCCGAGGCGGGTCGTGAGTCGATCGCCCAGCGCCTGCCGCTCGGGGTCGTCGGCGTCATCAGCCCGTGGAACTTCCCGCAGATCCTGTCGGTCCGCGCGGTCGCGCCGGCCCTCGCTCTCGGTAACGCGGTCATCCTCAAGCCCGACGTGCATACCGCAGTGTCCGGAGGCGTCCTGATCGGGCGGCTGTTCGAGGAGGCCGGGCTGCCCGCCGGGGTCCTGCACGTCCTCCCGGGGGACGCGGAAGCGGGTTCGGCGCTCACCTTGGACCCGAACGTCGCGATGATCTCGTTCACCGGCTCGACCGCCGTCGGCCGCGAGGTCGGCGCGGCGGCCGGCCGAACCCTCAAGCGGGTCTCGCTGGAACTGGGCGGCAACAACGCCCTCATCGTGCTCGACGACGCCGACATCGACATCGCCGCCTCCGCCGGGGCCTGGAGCGCGTTCTTGCACCAGGGCCAGATCTGCATGACGGCCGGGCGGCACATCGTGCTCGAGGACGTGGCCGACCAGTACCTGCAGCGGCTGGCGGAACGCGCGGGCAAGCTCCCCGTCGGGGACCCGCACACCGAGCAGGTCGCCCTGGGGCCGCTGATCAGCGAGCGCCAGCTGGCCAACGTTGACCGGATCGTGGGCTCGACCGTGGCCGCCGGGGCCGAGCTCCGCGCCGGCGGCACCCACGACCAGCTGTTCTACGCCCCGACCGTCCTGGGCGGAGTCACCCAGCAGATGCCCGCGTTCCGCGAGGAGATCTTCGGCCCGGTCGCGCCCGTCATCGTGGTCAAAGACGACAGCGAGGCCGTCGCCGTCGCGAACGACACCGAGTACGGGCTGGTGGCCGCGATCCAGACCGGCTCGCGCGACCGCGGGCGGGCCGTGGCTGACCAGCTGGACACCGGCATCGTCCACGTCAACGACCAGACGCTCAACAACGACGCGTACGCGCCCTTCGGCGGGACCGGTGCCTCGGGGAACGGTGCCCGCTTCGGCTCGCAGAGCAGCTGGGACGAGTTCACCCAGTGGCGCTGGGTGACGGTCCGCGACCAGGCCCACGGGTTCCCGTTTTAAGCGATGGCGCGGGACGGGGCCACCGGCTAGCGTCCGTCGTGTGGCAGAGCTGGTAGAAGACGAGGACGTGCGGGTGGCGCGGCTGCTCGACGCCCAGGCCAAGGCGGCTGCGCTGTTCGCTGACGTGGAGGCCCGCGGCCTGATCGCGGCGGGGATCAGCGAGCGGCAGGCCAGCGACGCGATCCGCGATCTGGCCCGGGACATGTTCGGGATCGGCGGCTGGTGGCATAAGCGGATCGTCCGGGCCGGGCCGAACACGCTGCAGCCCTACCGGGAGAACCCACCGGACCGCGTGATCGGCGCGGACGACATCGTGTTCTGTGACTTCGGCCCGATCTTCGAGGAGTGGGAGGCCGACTTCGGCCGCACGTTCGTGCTCGGCGACGACCCGGCCAAGATCGCGATCCGGGACGCGCTGCCGGTGATCTGGGACGCGGGGCGGGAATGGTTCGAAACCCACCCGGAGATCACCGGCGACGAGTTGTTCGCGCACATGGTCCAGCTGAGTCAGGAGGCGGGCTGGGACTTCGGCGGGACCATCGCCGGGCACCTGGTGGGCCAGTTCCCGCACGAGAAGATCGCCGGTGACCAGGCCGGGAACTACATCATGCCCCGGTCCCGCGAGCCGATGCGCCGCACCGACCGCACCGGCCGCGCCTGCCACTGGATCCTCGAAGTCCACCTGGTTCACCGGGATCGCCAGATCGGCGGCTTCCACGAGGAACTGCTGGACGTCGCCGGCGCCACCGGGTAAGCAACCGCCCCGGGCGCCCTCACACACCGGCGGGCAACGTCGTCGTACTGCCTGAGACGACCACACCACCCAGCCGGCCCGATGCCGTGTGCACCCGGGTCCGGCGACAAGGAGGAACCGGTGAGTGACTTTCAGGCCATCGCTGATCGGGTCGAGATCGAGGCGCTGCGCGGCGAGTTCACCGACGCGGCGATGATGCGTGACTACGACCGCCTCGCCCTGCTGTTCACCCCCGGCGGCGCGCTGCGGATGCCCAACATTCCCGCCGAGCTGGCCAGCCGGGAGGAGATCCGCGCCTGGGGCGGGCAGGTACCGACTCTCGTGGACTACCTGGTGCAGACCACGCACCCGGGCACCATCCAGCTTGACGGGGACACCGCGTCTGGCCGGGCCTACATCCAGGAGCTCGGCCGCGGCCGCGACGGCCGCACGGAGCTGAACTTCGCCATCTACCACGACCGTTACCAGCGCACCGGCGACGGCTGGAAGTTCACCGAGCGCGTCTTCGAGGTCAGGTATCGCGACACCACGCCACTGGCGGGTTCGCCCCCCCGCACCGGGGAAGGCTAGCCCGTCGTCTCTCCGGGGGCAGGCGGTAGCGGAGCGCGGCCGTCACCGCGACCGCCGCGGCGATCGCCAGCGCCCATCCGGAGAACGCCAGGACGGCGCCGACCGCGAGCACCGCGGGCAGGGCGGCGCGGCGGGCCCCGCCCGCCAGCGTCCGGGCCGCGGAGAGGGTGCACGCCAGGTAGACGGTGAGGAACAGCGTGGTCGGAATCTCGACCAACTGCGCCGTGCCGACGACCCGCGTCGCGTAGAGCCCGATCACGAGCAGGCCCGCCGCGGCGATCAGGGCCAGCAGCGGCCGGGTTGACCCAGGGTCCCTCCAGCTGGCCAGCCGCGGCCGGCCAGCCGGCCGCTGCCGGGCCTCCGGCCCCGGCCGGGCGGCCCGGCGGCCGGTCAGCTCGGCGGCCATCGCGGCGGCGCCGGACAGGTACGCGTTGGTCGCCCCGAGGGTGAGCAGCACCGCCGCGACGGCCGCGGCGGCGCGCCCGGCCGGGCCGACGGCCTGCCGGAGCAGGGCAGCCAGCGGCACCTCGGTCCCGGCGCCGGGACCGAGGACGGCGATCGTGGCCACCGCCAGGCCAAGGTAGAGCGCGGTGGTGACGGCGAAGGCGATGGCGATCACCCGGGGGAGTTGCCGGGCCGGGTCACCGAACCGGGCGGTCAGCGGGGCGACCGCCTCCCAGCCCACGAACGAGAGCATCAGGGTGGACGCGGCCCGGCCGATGGCAGGCCAGCCATGCGGCGCGAACGGAGCCCAGTTGGCGGCGTGCGCCGACGGCGCGGACCCGGCGACCGCCACGACGACCACGGTGATCAGGAGCCCGACCAGCACCAGTTGCACGGTGGTCGTCGCGCGGACCCCGCCGAGGGCCAGCCCGAGCACCACGAGGAGCAGGGCGGCCGCCACCCCGCACCGCACGGACTGCCCGCCGCCGGTCAGGTCGGCGACGTAGCTCGCGCCGATCAGGCACACGACCGGGGCGCCGCAGATCACCCCGGCGAGGAAGCACCAGCCCGCCGCCGCGCCGGCCCGCGGGCCGAGGCCGGCCGCGGCGTAGCCGGTGACCCCGCCGGCCGAGGGGAACGCCTTGCCCAGCGCCGCGAAGACCACCGCCAGCAGCCCGGAGATGCCGAGCAGGGCGAGCCACGCCAGGATCGACGCGGGCCCGGCTTGCGCGGCGGCCAGCCCGGGCAGCAGCAGCAACCCGGGGCCGAGCAGCGCGCCGACGTAGAGGGCCGCCCCCCGCGGGACGGACAACGGCTGAGGCTGGGACCGGACGGGCGAGACGGTCTGGGTCATGACTCCACAGTGACCTGAATCGCCTCGCACGCGATGGCAAGTATGACGTCGATTCCAGCGGGTGACGCAACTTCCTGCCGTTAGAGTCGCTCTATGCCTCATTCTGTGCCACGCCCCCAACGGGACAGGATCGATCGTGCGATCGTCACCCGGCTGCAGGTGGACGGGCGGCTGGCCAACGTCGACCTGGCCGACGCGATCTCGCTGTCGCCCTCGGCGTGCCTGCGCCGGGTCAAGGCCCTCGAGACCGACGGGATCATCGCTGGCTACCGCGCCGAAGTGGACCGGATCCGCGCCGGGCTGGACCTGACCGTCTTCATCGAACTGCGCGTCGAGGGCCATTCGAAGGGGTCGGCGGCGCGGATCGAGCAGGCGCTGACCGCCATCCCCGCCGTCGTGGCCTGTTACGTGGTCTCCGGCTCCGCGGACTTCTTCGTCGAGGCCGCGGTGCCAGACCTGGCCAGCTACGAACAGCTCCTGCTGGAACAGATCCTGACCATCCCGTCGATCGTTGACGCGCGCAGCACGTTCGCGATCCGCACCGTGCTCAGCCGCGGGCCACTGCCCGTGGAGCACTGGCGCTGAGGCCGGTCAGGCCGGGCGGAGAAGGCGGTCGAGCCAGCCGAACGACCGGGCGTGGTAGAGGGTGCGGGCCCCTGCTTCGCAATGGTCGCCCGCGCCTTCGGCTGCGGTGAACGTGACGAACTCCTTGTCGCCGGTCAGCGCTTCGGCGAGCTGCGGAGCGGACTTGCTGATGTCGTCGCCTTCGGCGTTGCAGACGAACACCGGGCAGGTGATGTCGCCGGCCCGGTCTTTCAGCGTGTAGTCGCGCAGGGCCAGGAGATAGTGCACGGGGTCCGCGGCGCCGTGCACGAGCTGACCTCGCCGCAACGCCCATCCGGCGGTGGGCTTTCGCTCCAGGACAGCGAGAGTCCGGCGCAGCACGGCGGTGGAGGCGCTCCGGCCGTCGGCCAGGCCGGCGGCGAGCGGCCCGGGGATCCGTTCCAGCGCGGAGTCGAACAGGTCATAGGAACCGCAGTCGGCGACGCAGGCGGCGAGCCGGTGCTCGGCACTTGCCGCGCGGGGCGCGAGGTAGCCGCCGAGGCTCAGCCCGATGAGGGCGATCCTCCCGGCGTCCACGCCGGGCTGGGCCAGCAGGTAGTCCAGCACGGGGGTCACGACGTTCTCCCAGTCCGGCCGCAGGACGAGGCCCTGCTGCAGCAGGGCCGCCCCCTGGCCCGGCCCGTCGAACGCGAGCACGTGGTAGCCCCGGGCGAGCGCCGCCGCGCCGTTGAAGAAGTACAGCTCCTCGGCGGTCCCGTCGTACCCGCCGGTCAGGATGACCGTCGCCCGCGGTTCCGGCCCCGGCGCGGCCCGGAAGAAGTAACCCGGCAGCGTGGTGTCCTGGTACGGGATCCGGACGATCTCCGGGGAGAGCGAAGCAGCGCCGCGCCGCGGCGGAACGCCTCAGCCTGCGCCACGTTGCTCTGCACCAGCCGCGAGTCGAGCGGCGTGCCCATGAGCATCACTCCGGCCGTGCGGAAGTAGCTCGAGGACCGCCAGAACGCCAGCCGGGCGCTTTCGGTCTGCCCGGCGTCCAGCGCGCCCTCCGCGACGGCCAGCGCCGACGCGGCGGCCGAGGCCCACGCGTCATGCCAGCCGGTCAGGTCGGTGCCGTGCACCCGCCCGGCCGCCGCGAGGCACTCCCCGATGTCAGCACCGCCGTACGGCGCGGAACCGGCCGCCCGCAGTGTCTGGGCGTCCAGCAGTTCGTCTTTGAGGCCAAGCCGGGTCACGCTCTCACCCCCCGGGAGGACGATACAGGCAGAACCGGCCCTCCCACCGACAGGACGCGGGCGGCCCGGTCTCGCTCACCCGGCCACAGCGGCGGCGACCGGGAAGCTGCCGACCGTGACCCAGGCGACCGTGTGCCGGGTGCGGGTGCTGATCAGCGCGACCCGGCCGGAGTAGGTTCCGACCACCACTCCGAGGTTGCCGGTCGGGGCGAGCGTGATAGCAGTGGGGTAGGAGTAGAGCCCAACCCGGATCGGCCGGGCAGGCTGGCCGGTCGTGGTGCTGACCGGGGTGACCGTGCCGGAGATCGTGTTGACCACGTACGCCGTCCCGCCGGAGCGGGAGATCGCGATCGCCGCTGGCGAGTACCCGACCGGGATGGCCGATCGCGCCCGGCTGGTGCCCCCGGTGATGGGGGTGACGTCGTCGGAGTCGCCGCCGACCGCGTAGACCGTCTTGCTGTCGGGGGTTACCGCGAGAGCGTCTGGTGCCTGGCCGGCCGGGATGCGGCGGCCGGGCCGCCCGGTGGCGACGGTGATCGGGGTGACGGTGTCCGAGCCGTAGCTGGCCACGTAGGCGGTGCTGCCGTCCGGCGCGATCGTGATCGCGTAGGGGTAGCTGCCGACCTGGATCGGCGGGCCGGCCCGGCCGGTGGCCGTATCGATCGGCGTCACCGCCGCGCCGCCCCAGTCCAGGACGTAGACCGTCCGTCCGTCCGGGGTGACCGCGATCGCCTGCGGGTCCGTCCCGACCTTGATCGCCGGGCCTGGGCGCCGGGTGGCCAGGCTGATGGGGGTGACAGAGCCGGAGCCGCTGTTGGTCACGTAGGCGGTCATGCCGTCCGGGGTGACGGCGATGCTCTGCGGGGCGCGCCCCACCGGGATCGGCGGGCCCGCCCGCCGGGTCGCGGTGTCGATGGGCGTGACGGTGCCGGAGCGGTTGTTGACCACGTAGGCGGTCTCGCCGCCGGGCCTGACGGCGATGGCGAGCGGGTGCTTCCCGACCCTGATCGGCCTGCCTGCCCGCCGCGTGGCCAGGTCGATGGGTGTCACCGAGCCCGAGCCGGAGTTCACCACGAAGGCCGTCGGCTGCTGGCCGCGGGCCGCCGGGCGGTCCGCTCCCGCGCGCGCGGGCTTGCTGCCCGCTGCGGTCAGCGCCAGGCCGGCGGCCGGGCCAGGTGCCTGCGACCGAGGTCGGGGCCGGGCCGCCGCCGCGCGCGCGGGCTGGGCGGGCGCCGCCGTGACCCGGCTGTTCCCGAATATGTCGTTGGCCGGCTGGGCCCACCGGTCGTTGCTGGTCAGTGTCCTGAGGCCCAGCGCGCCCTCGATAGTGCGCAGCAGGCTGTAGTGCGTGTAGCGGGCGTGTGACACGTAGCCCTGCCGGACACCGGCCGACCCGAGGACGAGGGTCGGCACCCGCTGGGCCGGGCGCTGGTGGTCGTAGCCGTCCTCGTCAAAGGTGATGATGGCCAGCGAGCGCTGGGTCCGCCAGGCCGGTGAGCGCATGATGGCGCCGAGCTGGCGGGCCAGGAACTGGTCCCCGGACCGGATCCCGCACCCCTCCATGTCGGTGCAGTCGTTGGGGCTGACCCAGGCGAAGTTCGGCGTGGTGGCCGCGCTGGCCAGGTCGGTCCGCAGGGACTGGAGCGGGACCACGTGGGCGGCACAGTACGCGGGCCGGTGGATGACGTCGGCGAAGTAGGTCATCGGCTGGTCGTCGTCCCAGTAGTTTCCGTGCACCGTGTTGTCGCACGGGCCGGCCGCGCTTTGCAGATAGGCCTTCCAGGTCTCGTGCGCTGCGCCGATCCGGTCACCGATGTTGGGGGCGTGGATGGTGTACTGCGGGTTTTCCTCCAGCGGGTCGTCCAGCGGGATCCCGAAGGTGCTCCCGCCGGCCAGGGCGAGGTAGTTGCCGTCGCTCGGGTGCTCCTCGGCGAAGAACTGGCTGAGGAGGCTGGCCCTGGGCAGCAGGCCGTTCAGGTAGGGGGCCTGCCGGGTGTTGCCGACGATGGAGCCAAACCCCTCGTTCTCGAAGTAGAAGAGGAACACGTGCTGGTAACGGGGAACGCGTGAGGCGGGCGGGATGAGCGGCCGGGGCGGGGCGACCGGGCCCGCGACGGTGAACCGCAGGTCGTCGGCGACCGCCCGGTCGTAGCCCACGTACGGGGAGTCCGGGCCGTCGATGTTGGTCAGCGACGTGGCCAGGACCAGCGTGACCCGGGCGCTGGCGGTCCCGCGCGGCAGCGTTCCGGTGGCGGCCCGGAGTACCAGCCCGGTGCGGGCGGACGCGGCGCCGGCTGGGCCGACAGTGTGCCGCGCGAGCACGCGGCCTGACGCGGACACGAACGCCACCGTTACGAAGGCCCGGCTCCGGGCCGTGCCGCCGAGCCACGCGGAGAGCCGGTAGCGCGTGCCGCCGGGCAGGGGTGAGCCGGCCGGCGATCGCAGCGGGACCGCCTGCCGCAGCCGGGCGGTGCCGCCGGCGCCGCCGGCGAACAGCTGCCCGCCCGGCCGGGCCGGTGACTTCCCGGTGACCGCCGGGAAATGGGTGGTCCCGTACCGCACCACGGTGGGCAGGCCGCTGGCTACCTGCCAGCCCGGGATCGTCACACTGTCCCAGCCCCGCGCGGAGGCCGCGCCGGCCTGCGCGCCAGGATTGGCCAGCAGGTTGGGGCCAGGCCGGGCCGCGGGGTGGTTCGCCCGCTCTCACCCCGGAGACGGCCCGTCCGGAGACCGCCCCTCCGGAGACCGCCCCTGCGGACGCCGCCAGCGCGGTGCCAGGTCCGCCCGCCACCGCCGCCGTGCCGCACACCAGGGCCGCGAGCGTGGTGGCCAAGCCAAGCCGGTGAAGCCCAGTCATCGCGGGTGCCTCCTGGGGAGCGTGCTGCCGATGACGATTAGTTCACTGAGCATTCATATTTTGTTTGATTGTTCAGTCAATATTATCGCGAGACGGCGTCCGGGGTCCATGGATCCCGGGTTTGCTGCCGAAGCAGGGCCGGCCTGCCGCTGGAACGGTGCCGCACCCACGGCTACCGTGGTCGTTGTGCGGGATGTGCCGTGGTGGGGCGTGATCTCGTCGGCCGCGGCCCTGGTCCTGATGGTCGGCGGCTGGACGGTCGCCGCCGGGCTGCAGCCGCACTCCTTTGACCCGGTGGCCCAGACCGTCAGCGCGCTGGCCGCGCCGGGCGCCGCCGACCGGTGGGTGATGACGCTGACCTTCCTGGTGGTTGGCGCCTGTGACTTCGTCACCGGGCTGGCGCTCCGGCCGGCCAGAGCGCCGGGGCGGCTGATCCTGATGGCGGGGGCGGTGGCGGGCCTGCTGGTCGCGGCGAGCCCGGAGCAGCCCGGGACCGACTTTCCGCTGCCGCACATGATCTGGGCCACCGCCGGATGTGCCGCGCTGGTGGCCTGGCCGGCCGGGGCCTGGCGGCGTGGGCCGTCGGTGCCCTGGGGCCTGCGGCCGGCCGTGTCCGCTGGTGTGGTCGCGGTGCTGCTGGCCCTGCTGGCCTGGTTCGCCGCAGAACTGATCACCGGCGGCGGGCAGGCGGGCCTGGCTGAGCGCGTCTTCGGCGCCGCGCAGGCCCTGTGGCCGCTCGCGGTGGTCGCGTCCTGCCGTCGTGCCGCCCGGACGGGCGCCTTCAGCGGCAGGCCGGCCCTGAACCAGCCAGAAGCACGCCCGGCGGTTGACGCATAAGGACCTAGCCGGGTGGCCGTTGCCTGGGCTGGACGGCGAACCCTAGCCTTCCGAGCACGGCGACCGCGCCGGTCTTCCCGCCCCCGAAGTCGCCGGAGGCCAGGCGCTGGCCCGTGGCGAACTCATAGGCGGCGCCCAGGATGGCTTTGGGCGGGTACCTCTGCTGGTCCCGGACCAAGTCGTATGTCGTGGTGGGGCCGAAGCCGTGCACAGCGAAGAACCGTTCCTCCCAGGGTCATTGCCGCCCGCCACCGGCCCGGCCGCCGGTGAGGTGCTGCCCGGGGGCCCGGGTCAGGCCGGCGGCTCGCCGCGCTCGGCGTGTTCAGGTCAGCGGCTCGCCGCCGTCGATGTGCAGGGTTTGGCCGGTGAGGAACGTGCTGGTCATGGCGAACAGGACGGCTGCGGGGGCCACGGTGGAGCTGATCGAGGCCGCCGCGCGCACCGGCCTGACCGACCGCCGCCAGCGCCTATGCCCGGCTCGAGGAGATGACCAGCCTCAGCGACACTCACTGCGGGCTGGGGATCGGGGCCCGGTCGCGCGCACTCGTCAGTGAGGGGGAGGCGGCCGAGTGCCAGTACCGCGAGGCGATCGGCCACCTCGGCCGGACCCGGCTCCGCGTTGACCTGGCCCGCGCCCATCTGCTGTACGGGGAGTGGCTGCGCCGCGAGCGCCGCCGCGCCGCCGCGCGCGAGCAGCTGCGTACGGCCCATGGCATGCTCGAGGCGATGGGCGCCGCGGCCTTCGCTGAGCGGGCCCGGCGCGAGCTGCGCGCCACCGGCGAGACGGCCCGCAGGCGGCCCGCGCCCGCCCGGCACGACGAACTGACGGCCCAGGAGAGCCAGATTGCCCGGCTGGCCCGGGACGGGCTGTCGAACCCCGAGATCGGTGCCCGGCTGTTCATCAGCGCCCGCACCGTTCAGTACCACCTGGGGAAGGTCTTCGCCAAGCTCGGCATCACCTCGCGCAGTCAGCTCGGTGGCGTCATGCCCAGCGACCCGGCCAGCGTCTAGCCGCAGGGTCCGGCCGGCCCGGCGTTAGGTATTGATCCACTCGCCGACCAGGGGCTCGGGCCGGCGGAGCTCGTGCTCAGCGCTGGGCTGGTCCGTCAGGTCCGCACGGGGTTGGCCAGGGCGGAGCAGACGGCGTAGGTGAAGTCGTGCCCGAGGCGGGTCAGGGCCTGGTCTTCGGCGGTCAGGCACAGCCGCAGGGAGCGGACGACGCTGGGGTCATCCTCGGCCTGGAAGTTGTGCGCGATGCTGTGCAGCGCCAGGTGCAGGATGCCACCGTAAGGATGCTCTTCCAGGACGGCGAAATACCGTTGCAGGGCGGGCATCAGGTGGCTGGACTCCACGGCCTCGGACGGGTCGTCCAGCCGCATGGACAGCCGGCTGGGGCGCACCACCCGGTGCTTGACCTGCCCGTCGGGCTGGGTTCGGTGTCCTTCGGGGAGGGCCCCGAGCAGCGCGTTGGCGGCCCGCATCTGCCCGCTGGCCCACTGGAACCGCGAAGGGCCCACGTACTCGTCCATGATCAGCAGGCCGCCGGGGCCGAGCGCCCGGGCGGTGAGCCGCATGATGTCCTCGAGATGGGTGAAGTGATGCAGCGAGTCCAGCGCGAGTACCACGTCGTACTGGCCGTCGGCCTCGCGCAGGGCCGCGCGGACGTCGGCCACGCGGAAGCTCAGCGTGTCGTCCAGGCCCGCTTCCTTGGCGTTCCTGGTCGCGCGCTCGATCTGCTCGGGGGAGATGTCCACGCCGGTGATCTGGGCGAACACGCCCAGCTGGGCCCACTCGAGTTCCTGTCTGCCCGATCCGCATCCCAGCGACAGCACCCGCAGGCCTGACCGGCCAGAGAGCCAGCGGCGGGTTACGTGCTCAGCGAACCCGGTCTCCAGGCCGCCGAACGTGTGCCAGCGGCGCCGGACCGCCGGTATGTCGTCCCACTGCACCAGGCCGGCCCCGGTCCGGGCGCTGACCAGAAGTTCATGACGCGTTGCGGCTCCGGGGTCCGCAGCTTGTCTGCGACCTGCTGCAGATGGCCCTGGCGTAGCTTGCGGTACAACCGCATCGCGTCATGCCTGTTGATCAGATTGCCCAGCACGCAGTTCTCCCCCGTCCGGTCCCTACGGGCAGATACGTCCGCACCGGCCCGGTGGTTCAGGTCGGCCCATAATTCGCTGAACTGACCATGATCATGAACGGGCTAGCTCGTCCGGCGCGGCTGCCTCACCGGTGTCCGCCTCAACTGCGGCCCTGAAGACCGCGACGATCAGTGGCACCAAGGTGCTGACTAACGCCAGGAGCTTCACGCTGTACTGGTTCGCGCCGGACACGGCGACCAAATCCAACTGCAACGGCGGGTGCGCGAAGTTCTGGCCGCCCGTGGAGGGCCCAGCGACCGCCGGGAGCGGCGTGACCGGCAAGCTGAGCACGATCACCCGCTCAGACGGCTCGACACAGGCCACCTACGGCGGGCACCCGCTCTACACCTTCGTCAGCGACACCGCCCCTGGCCAGGCCAAGGGCAACGGCCTCAACGCGGACGGCGGGGTCTGGCACGAGATGACGCTCACCGGGGCGGCCGCAGCCTCGCCCACAGCAGCCCGAGCAGCGGTGGCGGCGGATACTGACAGAGGGCGCCCGCCGTCTCCCGGATCCCGGTATTGGCGCGGCGGGCCAGTGGTAAGTTGGATTCGAAGGGGAGTAGTCCTTTCTTCGGCTGGTCCACATGCTGGCACGCAGTGCGTGCCCGGCCACCGGGTCACAGTGATGTGGCGGACGAGACCTTCGGCTGTTGAGTGCATCCGGCCGAAGGGAATGAGGAGAATCCCGGGGTCGGATAGGCGACCGACCGAAGGGTTTCCGCGTTGTCCTACCTGGCTGCTGCCGCCATCGCGTTCGGGCTTACCTTCCTCGGTGAGCTTCCGGACAAGTCCCTGTTCGCCTCCCTGGTCCTGGGCACCCGGTACCGGCCCCTGTACGTGTGGGCGGGAGCCGCCGCCGCGTTTGCGGTTCAGATGGCCATAGCCGTGACAGCCGGGCGGCTGCTGTCGCTGCTACCGCCGCACCTGGTGGACGGGACCGTGGCCGCGCTGTTCCTGGCCGGGGCCGCGTACTTGTGGATATCGAGTTTCCATCAGGAGCGCCCGGAAGGGACGGACGCGGCCCGGCAGGGCGGTCCGCCCGCGTCGTTCCTGCGGATAGCGGGCACCAGTTTCGGTGTCGTCTTCCTGGCCGAGTGGGGCGACATCACCCAGATCACCGCGGCGAACCTGGCCGCCCGCAACAACCCGGTAGCCGTTTTCGCCGGGGCGGTTCTCGGGCTATGGCTGATCGCGGCGCTGGCCGTCAACCTCGGCGCCAAGAGCCTCGAGCTCGTCCCCATGGCCTGGGTCCGCCGCATCACCGCGGCCATCCTGCTGGCCCTCGGGATCTATACCGCCGTCAGCGCCCTGCTCGGCTAGCAGACCCCGGCCGGGGGCCGCACGGACGGAGCCACCGGTCACGACGCGGTCTCGCTGGCGATCCGCTTGAACCCTCCTTGCTTACGTTCCGTATTTACGTGGGGGCGGAGTGTCACCGACGGCGGCTGAGCGTCGGTGTCGCTGGGTTAAGGCTCCTCTTCGCCACTTTCGTGGCTTCCGAAGCTTCTGGCCAAGATCTAGGGGGACAAGTGATCTATCCGGCTCGCCGATCGAACGCACATCCCGCTGACCGGCACGGTCCGCGGGGCCCGGGGCACGCCAGGCAGGTAGTGCCTGGGCTCGCCGCGGGTATCGTCCTGGTCCTCGCGGCCTCGGCCTGCAGCTCGGGAACCAGCCCGGGCGCAGGCGGGGGGTCGAGCGCGGCGGCCACCCCCGCCACGGTGTCCACCCAGTCCGCGGACATGAGCCAGCTCGGGGCGCATAGCCTCCCCGCGCAGACGGCCCAGACGATGCCGGCCTTCCCGGCGTACTACGACGCGCACCAGGACGTCGTCGTGGTCACTGACGCCTTCCCGAAGCCGGCCGCGCTGGCCTTCCACGCCAACTTCGCCCCGGCCCTGTCCGTAGTCAAGGCGGCGTCGCAGCCGCTCTGGTACGTCGTGCACGGCCCGGCTGCGGCGGGCCAGCTCGCGGTGCTGGGCTCAGAGCCGGGGGAGAGCAACTACTCGCCGCTGTGGCGGACGGTCATCGTCAAGTGGAAGCCCGGCGTCTCTCCGAAGCTGCTGACCAGCGACGACATGATCAACGACCTGGCCAAGCAGGGGCAGCTCACCGCCACCAAGACCGCCATGGTGGTGAACTCCACCGTCCTGTCGGTCCGGGGCACGCCGGTGTCGTCAGCCTCAGCTGCGGTGAACGTGCTCGGGGCGCACAGCCTCCCGGCCCAGACGAAGGAGACCGTGCCGGCCTTCCCGGCGTACTACGACGCCCACCAGGACGACGTCGTGGTCACCGACGCGTTCCCGAAACCGGCCGCGGCCATGTTCCACGCCAACTTCGCCCCGTCACTGGCCGCGGTGAAGTTTTCGTCGCAGCCGCTCTGGTACGTCGTGCGCGGCCCGGCTGCGGCGGGCCAGCTCGCGGTGCTGGGCTCAGAGCCAGGGGAGAGCAACTACTCGCCGCTGTGGCGGACGGTCGTCGTGAGATGGAAGCCCGGGGTCGCCCCGAAGCTGCTGACCAGCGACGACATGATCAACGCCCTGGCCAGGAAGGGAAGGCTGACCGTCACGCACACGTCCATGCTCGTGAACGCCCCGGTCGTGTCCAAGCCGTAGCGGCGGCGGGCAACGGCCGGACCGGCGTGGGGTGGACTGCTGTGAGCGGGGTTGCCCACCCCACGCCGGGGCCTGGTCAGCTCACCGGCCCGGTGGAGACGGCGCCGGAGGCGAGCACGACCGCTGCCGCGGTGAGTTCCCCGTCCAGAGCGCCGTTGAGGACACGTCCGGGGCCAGGTGCTGGTTCATCCGGGCCCGGGGAGGAGGATCGGCAGCCCAGACCGGGCGACGCACGGTACCCGCGGTTGGCGCTCACGACTGTGTCAATCTGGCACGTTCAGCGCCGGGCCGTTCCGGCTACCGTGCCCTTGGTGGCCATCTGAGCCGTGGAGGAACCTCATGGGAACTGGCAGCGACCCGGCCGGCGATCCGCCAGCAGCCGGCCAGCAGGCCGGGCCAGCCCTCGCGTCCCCGTTCGCGGCCACCCGGCTGGTCACCTGGCACGGCGACCTGGTGGCTTCGCTCGACCGGCTCGGCTGGCTCCGGACGCTCAGCGACTGGCTGACCGGCGCGCTGGAGCCAGTCCGTGAACGGCATCAGGACAACCTTGTTCTTGAGCTGCTGCACGGCGGCCGATGGGCCGGGCACCCGATACATCCAGCTCTCAGCGACCTGCCCATCGGGCTGTGGACGGGCGTCCTGGTGCTGGACGTCGCGGACCGTGACCCAGCTCCACGGCCCGGAATCGACGCGGCAAGCGTGCTCAGCGCGGCCGGCATCCTCGCCTCGGTCGCTACCGCCGTGACCGGCCTCACCGACTGGACCGTCAGTAACGACGAGGACCGCCGCGTCGGGCTCATGCACGGCCTCCTCAACACGGTGGCCCTCGGTCTGCAAGGTGCCTCCCTGGGCACCCGGGTAGCCGGTCACCGAGGTACGGCACGCGCCCTGGCCGCGGCCAGCTTCACGGTCACGGCCGGGGCCGGCTACCTGGGCGGTCATCTCGTGTTCAGCAAAGGCGTGATGGTCAACCGGGTGGCGTGGGCCGTCGGGCCGCGGCGATGGACCCGCGCGCTGCAAGAAGCCGACCTGCCCGACGACACGCCGACCGCCGTCGAGGCCGAGGGCCGGCAGGTCATGCTCTACCGCCACCAGGGCACCCTCTACGCCCTCGACAACGTCTGCAGCCACGCCGGCGGCCTGCTCAGCCGCGGCACGGTCACCGGCCTGACCGTGACCTGCCCGCTGCACGGGGCCCGCTTCGCTCTCGGCGACGGCCGCGTCGGCCGCGGCCCGGCTAACCAGCCGCAGCCTGTGCTACCTACCCGGATCCGAAACGGCTGGATTGAGGTGCGTGGCAGCCTGCCGGCACCCCGGCGCCCCGCCAAGGAAAGGACACAGCCATGACGTTCGTAGTCGTCGCGAACCTCGACGATCTAGAGGTCGGGGACACCTTGCTCGTGGAGGACCTGCGCGAGCCGATCTGCCTCATCCGCCTCGACGACGAGGACGTCAGGGCGATCCACAACACCTGCACCCACCAGCAGCAGCCCCTGCACGAGGGGTCCCTGCAGGACGACGACACGCTGGTCTGCGCCTCGCACGCGTCACGCTACGACCTGACCACCGGCGAGGCCGTCGGCGTGTTTGCCTGCGGTCCCATCCCGGTGTACGCGTGCAAGGTCGAGGACGACGCCATCCTGGTCGACATCGACCAGCAGCTCAACGACGCACCCATCCCTCGTCATCTGTAGCCGGGGCCAGCCCCCGGCCAGCCCGCGGGCGCTAAGGTGACGGGGTGAGCACGTCCCCGCCCGAGGATCCGGCTGCCGCCCTCAACGAGGTGCTCAGCGAGGTCATTGACGCGCTGCTGGACGTCAGGCAGGCCTCCCGGAGGGTTCCGGGGACGCAGGCCCTGCACGGAATGCTCGACCGGCTGTTCGCCGACCTCAGAGCCTGGGCCCGGTTGCTCGCGGACACCGACCAGGCGCTGGGCGTGTCGCCGCTGGCGGTCATGCCGAGCGGGGCGAGCCGGACACCGTCGAACCCCTGGTACGGGGCCGCGAGCAGCGAGGAGGTCCGCCGGATCGTCGGCGAGCATCTCGACCGGCTCGCCGGGCACCTGGCCGCGGCGCTGGGTGAACAGCAGGACGGCCAGGTACGCACGGCCCTCACCGAGGTCCAGCAGGGCATCCTGGGCTACCGCGGCGCGCTCAGCGAGCTCTAGGGCTCCCCGCCGCTCAGCACGGTCGCTGCCTGGCTGGCGGCAGCTGACCGGTCAGGTGAACAGGCCGTCGCCCCAGTGCTGGCCGGGACGGACGCCGGGCGGGCAGGCGAAGACGGCGCTGCCGGTGTGATGGACGTACTCGTTGAGGGCGTCGGCGGCCAGGGCGTTCTGCAGCTTGACGAACTGGGCGGGGTTCTTCATGAAGGCGATGAAGAACAAGCCGCCGAGGAGCGTTCCGGTCTGCGGGTCGATGCCGTCGGTGAAGGAGTACCCGCGGCGCAGGATCCGGGTGCCGCCGTTGTGCTCGAAGCTGGCCAGCCGGATGTGAGCGTCGCGGGGGATGACGGGCTGCCCGGCGGAACTCCGGGCGGCGAAGTCCGGGGTGGTGAATTCTGTTCCGCCGGTGAGCGGTGCGCCGGACACCTTGCCGCGGCCGATGACGTTCTCCTGGTCGGCGAGGTAGTCACGGTCCCAGTTCTCGACGAAGATCCGGATCTTGCGGGCCACCAGGTAGCTGCCGCCGCGCAGCCACGGCTGGTCGGTCTCCGGGCCGGCCCACACGTGGTCCTCCATGAGGTGGGTCTGCTCGGCCTTGATGTTCCGGGTGCCGTCCTTGAACCCGAGCAGGTTGCGGGGGGTGGCCTGGGCCGTGGTGGTGGTGGAGGTCCGGCCGAAGCCGAGCTCCATCCAGCGGTGCTCCACCACGCCCATGCCGAGGCGGGCCAGGTTGCGTACCGCGTGGAAGGCGACCAGGGGGTCGTCGGAGCAGGCCTGGATACACAGGTCCCCGCCGGTGTAGTCGGGGTCGAGGTTCTCGTTGGGCAGCGGTGGCAGCGGGGCCAGGGCGGCGGGCTTCTTCCCGGCCAGACCGAACCGGTGGTCGAACAGGGAGGGCCCGTAGCCCAGGGTGACAGTCAGCCGTGAGACCGGGGAGCCGACCGCCTCTCCGGTGTCCACCGGGGGGGCGTAGGGGGAGGAGACCTCCCCGATCAGCCTTCCCGCGGCCATCCGGGCCGCGGCGGCCGTCCAGGCGCGCAGCAGGTCGCGGAGATCGGCGCGGCTGGCCCCGGCCACGACGTTGAGCGAGCCGAACGCGAGCCGGTCCTGGGCCGGGGTGGCGATGCCGGCCTGGTGCGGGCCGTAGAACGGGACGGTCTGGCCATCCTCGCCCGCCGCTGCACCGCCACCAGCCGGGCTGGCCTCAGCTGGCCGGGTGAAGTAGCCGGCCAGGCCACCGGCCACGGCTCCCGCGCCGAACGCGCCGGCCCCGGCCAGGAGCTGTCTCCTTGACGGCGCCCCCGGCCGCGTTGACGGAGCTCCCGGTCGCGTCCGGTCCGGCGCGGACTGCCCCGCGCGGGCGGCCGGCCCGCCTGTGCTGCGGCCCGTCATTCAGGTTCCTCCTCGTCGGCCTGCTGGTGGTGTCCCGCCTGGTCCGCACGCGGGGTGAGGTGGTCAGCTGACCTGGACGGACATCTTGGACATGGCCTCGGCCAGCGCGTTCACGGCCCCGGCGAGCTGGCGGCGCTGGCTGCCGGTGACGGTCGAGTACTCGACGTAGCCGGTGCCGTCGTAGCCGGGGCTGGCCTGGTACTGGCCCAGCTGCCTGGTGATAGCGGCGTCCCGCTGCCGGATCTGGGCCAGCAGGCCGGGGTCTTTCTGCTGCAGGTAAGGCTGGAGCAGGGAGACGACCTTCATGGCCCCGTCCACGTTGGCCTCGAAGACCGGGAGGTCGGTGTTGGAGTACCGTTCCTCCTCACCACTGATCTTCGAGGTGGCGGCCTCGTTGACGAGGTCGGTGGCGCCGCTGGCCATCTCCAGCGGGTTGTACTGCGCCTTGTGCACCAGGGTGCGCAGCTGCTGCTCGTTCCGGACCAGGCCGGCGCACAGTCGCGGCGCGCCGGCCAGGGTGTCGCCCTCCCACAGGAGCTGCTCGAGCTTGTGGAACCCCATGAACTGGGACGCCACGGTGACCGGGTTCTCCCACCGGCCGTCGATGTCGGTGTCCAGGCTGCCCCAGATCTCGGCGACCGGCTCGATCCGCTCGTAGTAGACGCGGGCCTTCGGGTAGAGCAGCCTGGCCTGGGTCATGCTGCCGTCGTCGATGGCCCGGCAGAACGCCTGGCTGCGGGTGACCAGGCTGGCCACGTTCTGCTCGATGTAGCCGGAGTAGCCGGCCACGGCCGCGGTGAGCTGGGGGCTGGACTGCCAGGTGGCGCCGGTGGCCTTCCCGGAGACGGTGAGGGTCCAGCGCGACTGGCTCGCGCCCGGGCAGTTGATCTTGTAGCTCCCGGGCTGGATGTCGAGCGTGAAGCCCCCGGACAGCCCGGGAGTGAGGTTCTCCTGCTCGCCGAGGATGTGGGTCAGGTCCGCGGTGCGCAGCTCGGCTTCGGAGACCGCGTCGGCGTCCTTGTTGGCCACGTTGAACGTGACCTCCCCGGCGGGGATCCTGGCCGGCTTGGGCGCACAGCCCTGCGGCGTGAGAGCGACCGTGACCGTGCTCGCCCGGCCGGACCCTGAGCCGCTGCCTGAGGCATGCGTGCCTGCGCTCGCGCAGCCCGCGGCGGCCAGCGCGAGTGCGGCCACGACGGCCGCCGCCGCGGTCCGCCGGGGCGGCCATCCGCGGTTACCCTCGGTGCTCACGTTCGGGGACTCCTTAGCTCGTGGTTGTCGTTGACGAAGCCGCGGCGGCTGCGCTGACGGCGGCCGGGCTGGGGCGCCTGCGGCCGGAAGGCCAGGCCACGATCACGGCCATCGGCACCAGGTACGCGAGCCAGGCGATGACCTCGATCCACGCCGGGTAGGGCTGGATCCCCAGCACGCCGGTCAGCAGGGAGGACACCGGGGTGCCCGGCCGGACCAGCCAGGACAGGTCGAGAGCCTGGCCCTGCCCGGCCGTCAGCCAGCCGGCCTCGTTGGCGGTGTGGAACGCCGTCATCACCAGGCCCGCGGCGACCAGCACCAGGACCAAGCCGGTGATCTTGAAGAACCGGGCCAGGTTCAGCCGCACCCCGCCCCGGTAGATGCCGTAACCGATCGCGGCCGCGAGCAGGATCCCGATCACCGCGCCCAGCCAGGACGTCGTGGCGTCCCCGGAGGCGTGGAAGGTAGCCAGCAGGAACACGGCCGTCTCGAAGCCCTCCCGCAGCACGGCCAGGAACGCCATCGCCACCAGCGCCCGGCTCGATCCGGAAGCCAGCGCCGAGGCGGCCGAGCCCTCCAGATCCCCCTTCAGCCCCCGCGCGTGCCGGCGCATGAAGATGATCATGTACGTGACCATGACCACCGCCAGCGCGCCGACGACGGTCTCCAGGCCTTCCTGCTGCTGCTGCGGCAGGTCCGAGGAGATCACCTGGAGGGCGATGGCGATGGCGATGCAGATGGCGACCGCTGCGGCCGTGCCGGCCCAGACCTGGCGCAGGGCGTCCCGGCGGCCTTGCTGACCCAGGAAGGCCGCGATGATCCCGACGATGAGGGCCGCCTCCAGGCCCTCACGCAGCCCGATCACGAACGTGGGCAGCACCCGCCCGCCTCCTGTTCCGGCCGTCACGCCCGGCCGCGTTTACCCAAAGATAAGGTTAGGCATACCTAATTTAGGGTTACCTAACAGGACGGCGGTCTGGGCTGTCAAGTCGCCGCGGCCGCGGACTCAGCGGGCCGCCCAGCGCCGGTAAGGCCAGGCACCGGCAGCTGGCACGCCGTAGTCCATGGGCAATCTATGTAAGGTAAGGCTATCCTTAGTCAAGCGCTAAGATAGCGTCAAGGCTTTCCGGCGGGGGTCACATCAGCCACGGCTGACTCATCGCGCCGAGAGCGCGGAAAGTGCGGAGAGTGGAGACATGCACCGACAGGACGACCTCATCGACACCACGGAGATGTATCTCCGCTGCGTGATGGAACTCGAGGAAGACGGCGTCATCCCGATGCGCGCGCGGATCGCCGGGCCGCCTCGGGCAGTCCTTCCCCACCGTGTCCCAGACGGTGGCCCGGATGCAGCGCGACGGCCTGGTCACCGTCGCCGCCGACCGGAGGATCGAGCTCACGCCGGAGGGCCGGTCCGCGGCGGTCCGGGTGATGCGCAAGCACCGGCTCGCGGAATGCCTGCTCGCCGACGTCCTCGGCCTGGACTGGCAGCTCGTCCACGACGAGGCCTGCCGGTGGGAGCACGTGATGAGCGACGGCCGTCGAGCGCCGGGTCCTCGACATCCTCGGCCACCCGGCGCAGTCACCGTACGGGAACCCGATTCCGGGGGTCGGCGAACTCGGCGACGACGAGACCGGCGGCTCGGCGCAGGACACGATCGCCTTGAGTGCCGTCCCGGAGACGGCGGCCAACGTGGTCGTGCGGCGCATCGGCGAGCCGGTTCAGTCGGACACGGAGTTGCTGACCCGGCTGCGCCGCGCGGGAATCGGGCCGGGCACCGCGGTACTGGTCAGCCGCACGGGCGGCCGCATCCGGATCGGCACGGGCCAGCACGGGATCGATATCGGCGACACCGCGGCGGCCCACATCTTCGTCACCGCCAGCAGCGAGACCCCGGGTCGGGCGGGCCCGGAACCAGCGCTCGTCGCCTAGCCCATCCACCTCGCGGGCTCGCCGCCTTGGCCATCCACGGTCCTCGAACGCTCTGGCCTGCAGGCCAGAGCGGGAGACCGGTACCGTTCGTACTCGCTGGGCATGAAGCAGCGACTCGGTATCGCGGCGGCCATGCTCGCCGGTCCCGAACTGCTGGTCCTCGATGAGCCGACCAACGGTCTCTACCCGGCGGGCATCGTCGAGATGCGCGGCCTCATCAAGTCGTTCGCCGACGACGGTATAACGGTGCTCGTCTCGAGCCACCTGATCTCGGAGATCGAGCAGATCTGCGACTACGTAATGATGATCAGAGCAGGCCGGCTTGTCACCAGGGGAGTGTCGCGGAACTGCGAGCCACCCAGCAGGCGGAGTTCCTGGTCACGCCTGTACACGACGCCGATAGCGACCTGCTGGCCAACCTCCTGCAGCAGGCGCGCTGCACGGTGACGCCGGGTAACACCTAGCGGTTCACTGCTCGTCGAGGCGCCGGGCATCGCGGCGGCAGAGCTGAACCGGTTCGCCGCGCAGAACGGGATAACCCTCCGCCAGCTCACCGAGCGCACTCGCAGCCTCTAGCGGGCGTTCTTCGCGCTGACCGGCACTAAATCTGCCGACGTACCTGACGGCCAGGAGATGGGAGCGATCAGATGATGTGGGCAGCGTTTGCCAGCGAGTGGACCAAGCTGCGGCGGCCGACGCTGTTTCTCTCGACCTTCCTCTCGCTGGCCGCGGCGGCCTCGCTGTTCGTGGTCCTGCTGTTCTCCCAGGCCTCGGCGAATGGCGGGATAGTGACGCTGCACCAGCTCGCCAGGCCAAACGGCCTGGTCATCGGGGTCGCCAGAGCGGCTACTGCTCCTCGGCGTCGTGGCGTTCGGTATAGCAGCGTCCCAGGTCGCGAGCGAGTACAGCCTGGGCACACTGCGCCAGCTCCTCGTCCGCCAGCCCCGCCGCGGCGTGCTGCTGGCAGGCAAGATGCTCGGCGTGATCACGTTCCTGGTGCTCGCGCTCTGCTTCGCCGCGGTCGTCGCGCTGATCGTGGCGGTGCTGTGAGGCTCTCGCGCGCAGGAGAAAGAATGCTAGACGTCGAACAGCGATCCGGGGTGGCGGTCGTGCGGCTCCGGCACGGGAAGGTCAACGCGCTCGACCTCGAACTACTGCAGGCGATCACGGCCGCTATGGGCGAGGTGGACCAGGGCGCGGCCGTGGTGATCACCGGGACCGGAACCGCCTTCTCCGCCGGCGTCAACCTGCAGCGGATCCTGGCGGGCGGGCCGCCGTACGTTCAGGAGTTCCTGCCCGCGCTCTCCGCGGCGTTCATGGCTATCTTCGACCACCCCGGGCCGGTGCTGGCCGCCATCAACGGCCATGCCATCGCGGGGGGCTGCGTGATCGCGGCGGCGTGCGACGTGCGGGTGATGTCTGTCGGGAAAGATCGGCCTCGCGGAGCTGAGCGTCGGTGTCCCCTTCCCGCCGGTGGCGATGGAAATCCTCCGGCACGTGGCCGGCCCGGCGGCCGGCCGCCTGGTGCTCACCGCGGCGCTGCTCGACCCGCCGCAGGCTCAGTCGATCGGGCTGGTCGACGGCGTCGAGGCGCCGGACGCGCTGCTGGACTCGGTGCTCGGCCAGGCCCAGACGATGGCGCAGATCCCGGCCGACGTGTTCGCGTTCAGCAAGCGCCAGCTGCAGCGGACCGGCACGTGAGCGGATCGCCGCGCGCAGCGGCGACGAGGAGGCCGTCCTCGCGATGTGGTCGTCGGCTCGCACCCGGGATGCGATCTCCGGCTACCTCGCCACGCTCCGGCAGCGGCCCCGCTAGGCCAGACGCTCCGGCAGCGGACCCGCCAGGCCAGTACGCTCCGGCAGCGGACCCGCCAGGCCAGACGCTCCGGCGCGGACCCGCCAGGCCAGACGCTCCGGCAGCGGACCCGCCAGGCCAGCTCAGTCAGGTCGTTCGCTGCGCCGCAGATCAAGGATCCTGGTCTGGGCCACGCCGGCCAGCGCCGGGGAGGACGACGGCGCGGACCAGACCTGCTCGTGCAGGAAGCTGGCGAACGCCTCAGCCTGGCCTGCGGTGGCGAACTCCAGGTCCAGCATCAGGTACTTCGGGTCGTCCAGAGGCTGGCGGACGGCGAAACTGCGGACTCCGGCGTTCGTGCGCGCCTCGGCGAAGCTGTCGAACGCCTCCTGCCAGCGCTCATAGTCGTGTATCTCGTGCTCGATGCGCAGCGTGACCATGGTTCCTCCTGATCGTGCTTTCCTGTCTTGAGCCTCAAGCTAGGCCGCCCGCCGGGCGCCATGTATCCCGGATTTCTGGGGGGTCGGTCACCTGCCGCAGCGCGGGCGCAGCCGGCATACGCTCGTTCGATGACCAGTGCCTGGACGCGCACCCGAGCCCGCGAACGCATCGTGGCCCTGGGCGCAGCCGGGCTGATGGACAGAGAGCTGCGGCGGGAAGTTCTCGAGGTTCTCGGCGGCGCGCTCGGTTTCGACGCCTATGTGTGGCTGCTCACCGACCCGGTCACTGAAGTCGGCTCGGCGCCGCTGGCCGACGTGCCCTGCGTGACCGAGCTGCCGGCCCTGATCAAGGCGAAGTACGCCACGCCGGTCAATCGCTGGACCACCCTGGCGCGGCAGGCCTCCGCGGCCGGGCTGCTGACCGAGGCCGTCGGCGGCGACCTCGCCCGAAGCCGCGTCTGGCGTGAGGTGATGAGCCGGTACGGCGTCTGCGACGTGGCCTCGGCCGTCTTCACCGACCAGTACGGCTGCTGGGGCTTTCTCGACCTGTGGCGGGACGAAACCCACGGACCCTACAGCGGTGCCGACGCCGAGTTCCTCGCCAGCCTCACCGGGCCGCTGGCCACTGCGCTGCGTCACTGCCAGGCCCGGACCTTCGTTCAGCCGGCCGCCGCGCAACGGCGTGACGTCGGGCCGGTGGTGCTGACCCTCGACGACGACCTGCACATCGTCGGCCGTACCGCAGCCTCCCAGGCGTGGCTGGACGTTCTGCTCCCGCCCGGGCCCAGCCAGCAAACCGTCCCGGCCAGCATCTACAACGTGGCCGCCCAGCTCCTGGCCGCCGAAGAAGGCATCGATGACCACCCGGCCGCCGCGCGCACCCATCTGGCCGGAGGCTTCTGGCTCACCCTCCGGGCCGCCCGGCTGTCCTCCGGACCCAGGCCCGGCGGGCCAGCCGGCGGCGCTGCCACCATCGCCGTCACCATCGAAGAAGCGTCCGCCGCCGACCGCCTCGACCTGTTCGGCCGCGCCTTCGCGCTCAGCACGCGCGAACAAGAACTGCTCAGCCTGCTAGCCACCGGCAGCGACACCCGGGCGATGGCGCGGCAGATGTCCCTGTCCGAGCACACGGTCCAGGACCATCTCAAATCGATCTTCACCAAGACCGGCGCCCACGACCGGGTCACCGTCCTCTCGCGCGCTCTGGGCACCACGGCGATGAGCACCCGCACAGCGACAGGCCCGCAGGGGGAACGTCAGCCCCCGCTCAGGATCTTGACGATGGCGGCGGTGGTGGCCTTTACGGTCAGGCTGCTTCCGGCGCCCGGATCGGCGGGCCGGGTGAGCGCGCTCCAGGTGCCGTCCCAGGTGGTGGCGCCGGTGATGGTGGCGCCGCCGAGCGTGGCCTTGGTCCCCCGGGCGTCCCCCGGCTGGCCGCCTGCGAGAGTCATGGTCTGCGCGCCGCTCCACCCAGGGCCGGGCGGAACGATGGTGACGGCAGCGTCCCTGGCGTCCGCGCCGTGTGACTTGTTGATGACGGTGACGTAGTCTTCGCCCGCTCCGCCGACGCAGTAGGCGGTCAGGTTGACGCCGTCCGGATTGTCAACCTGGGCCGGCTTGACCTGGCCCGCCGAGCCGAGCCGGAACGCCTTGATGCCGTATCCCTTCGGATTGGTCACATAGCCCCCGCCGCCGGCCGGGTCGGGCACGATCGTGGCGGTGCCGAGCCCCCGCCGGTTGTGGAAGTTCACGCCCGCGGCGCCGTGGGCGGCCCACCAGTGCAGGTGATCCAGGGCCCACAGGGCGGAGGCGTACGCTCGCTCGCTCCGGGCACGCTGCCGAGGTAGTCGTTGGATTCGGTGAGCCGGAAACGAAGGCCAGCTGCGGTCACCGGAGCGAGGTTGTTCTCGTGCAGCCAGGGATAGGGAGTGTAGGTGGTGCCGGCCGGCTGAGTCCCGATCGCGGTGCCGTTCACCCATTCGGGGGACAGCATGTTGCTGATCGCTTGCTGAGCGGTAGTCGCCTTCGGCTGGCCCCCCACGTAGTAATGCTGGGTGATCTCAGCAATCCGTCCCCGAGTCCTCTCTCGTCCCGGGCGAGCTGTTCCGTCCACGACACCCCGCCGTCCGGGTCCGGGGTGTACGTCATCCTGGTATAGGCCCCGAGGTCTGGGCCGGACAACAGCGCTCCCGGCGCCGCGCTGGTGATCATGGCGGCCAGGCTCCGCCAGTGAGCCAGATAGGACGCGTAGGCACTGCCCGGCACTCCCGGCGCCGCTTCGATAGATGCCGGGTCCAGCGGATGACCCGGGTAGGTGTGATAGGCGTGCCAATCGGGCTCGTTGCCGATAGCGAAGCTGGCCACGTTCTCCTGGTACCGGCTCCAGATGTGCCCCGGCCGCCTCTCCGTCACCGCTTCAGATCGCCGAGCAGGATCGGCCGAGCGCTGAGCAGGCGCAGCGTGTAGATAACCTTCACCCCGGCCGCGGCGGCGAAGGCGAACAGGTCATCGACCCCGGCGAACCCGTCGCTGCCCGTGCCGGCCGGATCAGCTGATCCACCGTCCCCCCGCCGATGCGGAGGCTGCCTAGTCCCAGATTACGAGCGAGGGTGACGAGCGAGCTGTTTTCCGGAGTGAAAAGGTTGCCCGCCACACCGGCGTTACCGGGGCTAAGCGGCCCCCGTTCGAAGCTCAGCCCAGCGAAGTCATCAGGAACCACCGGCCCCGGACGCTGCTGTCAATGTGATCGTCACGGATAGGCGCCTGGCCCGGTGTCCCCCGGCCCGGGCGGCAGAATCACCCTTACCCCCGGCCCGGGTGGCTGGAAAGCGCGCTATACCACGCCATAAGAACATAACGAGGTGGTGCCCCGGGACGGGAGCAGCCGAAACCGCCGCCACGATCACTGGTCCTGCCCGGGGCTCCACCGGGTTCGCGACCCCGCGGCCGCCGGTTCTCGCGCCCGCACTGACGGCGGCGCCGGGTCAGCCGCGGAGCAGGCCGAGGGAGCGGGCCTGGATGACCGCCTCTTCCCGGTTGTGCACGCCGAGCCTCTTGTACAGCTGTGACGCGCGCTCCTTGGCTGCCGACCGGGAGATGCCCAGCTTGTCGGCGATGACCGAGAAGGGCAGCGGCTGGGGCAGGTAGCGCAGCACCTGGGCCTCGCCGATGGTGATCGACGCGGCGTTGACCCGGGCCTCGGCTTCGCTGGTGGCTTCGTCGGCCACCTCGTCGGCCGAGGCGATGGTCGCCAGGGACTGCGCCAGGGACGCGGCGGTCAGCTCGTCAGCGGCTTCCACGGCCGCGGCGTCTTCGGTCACGGCCTCCGCGGCGGCCTGCCCGGCGGCGGCCGTGATGAGGCCGGCGGCGGCCAGCGCCGTGACCGCCTCGTGGGCGGCCGCCTCCTCCACCAGCCCGGCGGTGATCAGCGCCTGGACCGCGGCCGCCGCTGCCGCGGACTGGATCTGCTCCGATTCAGCCACGGCCTCAGCGGCTTCGGCTCCCGCCGCTACTGCCGTGAGCAAAGCGTCGGCCTCAGCGGCCTGAGCCGCGGCGATGACCTGAGACGCCTCCTCCAGGGCGGCGACCTCAGCTCCCACCACCAGCCCGGCCTCGGGGGTCAGGAACCCCTCGCCGATCAGCGTGCCGCCAGCCTCAGCGATGGCGCCGAAGAGCGGGGCGGCCCAGTGATGCTCGACGAGCAGGAAGGCCAGCGCGGTTCCCGGCGGCAGAGATTCGGCGAGGGCCTGCGCACCGGCCGGGTCAAAGGATCCCGGGCCGGCCGCCTGGGCCGGGGCGGCGGGACCGTCGCCGGCCACCGGGATGACCGCCGCGAGGAGCGCGCCGAAGTCCTCGTCCGCACCGATGGTCAGCCGTTCGATGCTGCCGTCCTGGCCCTTGGCCACGAAGAGCATGTCCAGCAGGCGGAGAACGCCGCGGCCACGGAGCCGGTCGACCTCGGCCAGGATCCGGTCCTCGGCACCGGCGTCGCGGCTGAAGCTCAGGGCGATCACCTGGAGCGGTGCGGTCATCGTTGCCCCTCCTTGTTTCGGGCATGGCGTTGCAGCTCTTGTGCCGCCGGATGGCGGCACAACTAAGCTCTGGATGCCGCCGGGTGGCGGCACGTTTTAGCTCTGGTGGCGCCGGGTGGCGTCACGTTTCAGCCCGGGTGCCGCTGCGTCGATCAACGCCGCTGACGGGCTAACCCCGGCCCAGGGGCCGGGGTGACAGACGAAAAGCGCGCAGCAGCCAGTCTTCGCCGGGCTGCTGCGCACCTTCCGCCAGTGCCGCTGACCGTCCTGCGCCCGGGCAGGCGGTCGCGGCTGATGAGTTAGCCGATGACCCTGACGTTCTCCGCCTGGGGTCCCTTCTGGCCCTGGGTAATGTCGAGCTCTACCTTCTGCCCTTCATCCAGGTTGCGGTAGCCATCACCGGTGATCGCGCTGAAGTGCACGAACACATCGGGGCCACCCTCGACCTCGATGAAGCCGTAGCCCTTGTCGCCGTTGAACCACTTCACAGTGCCCTGCGTCATCTTGACCTTCTTCGGTGTTGACGCGATCCCCGCCATGGGCGGCGAGGTCCGCGTCCCACTAGTGCTTTAGCTAGCCTGCCATGGAACGTGCAGGAAGTGTAAACCGTACGGCGGCCCGGCGTGCTCACTGCCCTGCACACAGAGCCCCCGGCGTCCGGGACAAGGGGGCCCAGACGCCCTGGACAGCGGGTGTTTCTGGCTGGTCCGCGGCTATTCCGCACGTGTTTTCGCCACCGC
Source organism: uncultured Actinomycetes bacterium (assembly GCA_963781085.1). GTDB lineage: Bacteria > Actinomycetota > Actinomycetes > Streptosporangiales > Streptosporangiaceae > RYN-230. The sequence continues at coordinate 153,465 of CAWAES010000042.1, read as the reverse complement.
GCTGAACAGCTCGGCGTAGTCGTAGGCGGCCCCGGGCTTCGCGCGCACCGCCGCGTCGATCATCGCGGCGTCCTCGCCGATAAGGATCCGCCAGGCGCCCGATCGCACCCCGTCGAGGACGGCGGTCGCCGCCTCAGCCGCACTGACGGGTGCTTTGTCGCGGAAGTCGGTGTTCGCCCGCACGAGCATCCGGCGCAGGTCGTCGGCGGACGCGCCCTCAGCCAGCAGGCCCGCGCTGATCAGCTTGGCCTGCGTGTCGCGGGGGATCAGCTCCTCCAGCTGGGCCTCGCTCATCTGCCCGGGCGCCGGCAGGCCGCGGGCCCGGAGGCTGTTGGCGATGATGTCCGTGCCCACGTGGCCCGGCAGCACGACGGCCGCCCGGACCTGGGGTGCGTGAGTGCGCAGGTCTTCGATGAGTGCCTCGGTGAAGCCTCTTACCGCGAATTTGGCCGTGCTGTAGGCGGAGTTCGGCGCGCCCGGGCCCAGCGAGGCCCAGAAGCCGTTCACGCTGCTGGTATTGACCAGGACGCCGTCCCCACTCGCGATGAGCAGGGGCAGGAACGCGCGAGCGCAGTAGTACACGCCCCACCAGTCGATGGCGAAAGTGCGCTCCCACACCTCCCGGCGCCCGGTGACGAAACTTTCCCCGCCGCCGACGCCGGCGTTGCTGAAGACCAGGTTGACGTGATCGCTGGCGTGCCTCTCGAGCAGCTCGTCGCGGAACCGCAGGACCTGCGCCTCATCAGACACGTCGCAGGCATGGCTGGTGACCCGCACGTCCGGCGGGGCGCCCTCCCGCGCCCGGCCCGCGGTGTCCGCGACGGTGCCCGGGTTCAGGTCGCAGGCCGCCACCGAGCAGCCCTCCGCCGCCAGCTGGCGGACAAGCTCACGGCCCATACCCGAGCCGCCGCCGGTCACCACCGCGAGTTTGCCCGTGAACGAGTCCACCGCCCGACACCTCCCGCCGATCGCGCGTGGCCAGCGAGCACCCGGCCGGCGTGATCGGGCCTCGCCTGCCAGCGTGCCGCCGCTGGCCTTGATGGCTACCCGTTAAGTTGGGGGGATATGCGGGTTCAGCGATTCAGCGCCGTCGTCACCGCTGGTCCTCGTGGCCGCGGGGTCATCGTGGTCCCCTTTGACCCGGATGAGGTGTGGGGTGGCAAAGCCGTGCATCCGGTAGGCGGCACGATCGATGGCCGGCGGGTCCGCGGGACAGTTTCGCCGGGCGGCAGCGAATGGGCGTTCACGCTGAGTCCGTCGTGGATGCGCGACACAGGCCTGGCAGCCGGCCAGCAGGTGGCCGTCGAGCTGGCCCCGGAAGGTCCGCAACGTGGTGATCTGGCCGAGGATGTCTCCGCTGCGCTCGCGGCCAACCCGGCCGCGGCGGCGTTCTTCGACACGCTGGCCCAGTTCTACCGCAAGGCCTACCTTCGCTGGATCGACGCGACAACCCGCCGGCCAGACCTGCGCGCCGCGCGCATCGCTGAGGTCGTGAAACTGCTCGCGGCCGGGGTGAAGGAGCGGCCACGTTAGCGTGAAGCAGGCGCCTGGCGCGCTCAGCGGCCACCGCCCCAGGCCGCGCGCACGACGTCGGTGAGGGGCGTGGGCGGACGGCCCAGCAGCCCGGCCAGGTCCGGGCTGCTGGTCTCCAGGTCTCCGTGGGCGATGGAGGCGTCCAGGCTGGCCGCGAAGCGGGCGCTCTCCTCGTCGAGGCCGGCCTCGTGCAGCCGCGAGGCATACTCCCCGGCCGGCAGGTCGAGGTAGGTCACCGGCGTGCCGGTGACCTCGCTGATGACCCGGGCGAGTTCAGGCAGGTCGAAAGCCGGGCCGCCGAGCTCGTAGATCCGGTTGCCCCCCTCGTCCTGGAGCAGTGCGGACGCGGCGGCGGCGGCGTACTCCTGGCGGGTCGCCGCTGAGATCCGGCCGTGGCCGGCCGCGCCGAGGATCTCGCCGCGCTGGAGGTAGCGGTCCATCTGGCCGGTGTAGTTCTCGGTGTACCAGCCGTTGCGCAGCAGGGTGAACGGCACGCCCGCCGCACGAAGTGCCCGCTCGGTGGCCTGGTGTTCGCCGGCCAGCGGGTTCGTCGTGTCGTCGGCGTTGAGGATGCTTGTGTACCCGATGCGTGAGACCCCCGCCGTCTTCGCGGCCTCGATGACGTTGGTGTGGTGGGCGGCCCGCTGGCCCGGCACGCTGCTGGAGACCAGCAGCAGCCGGTCCACGCCGGCCAGCGCCGCGCCCAGGGTCTGCGGGCGGGAGTAGTCCGCCGCGCGCACCTGGGCCCCGCGCTGGGCGAGGTCGTCGGCCTTGCCCGGGGTGCGTACGACGGCGACGACGGCGGAGGCGGGCACGCCGCGGGCGAGCAGCGCCTGGACGGCGTGGCGTCCGAGGTGGCCCGAGGCCCCGGTGACGGCGTAGGTGGGCGTGGTCATCCCCTCACTATCCGCGTACCCGCCCCGCGTTAGTCATCCGGGGGCCCCGTGGTCAGATTGAGATACCGCGACGGCGGGAAAGCGGCGCCCGGCGACCGCCCAGTTCGGACCCCGGCCGGTGTCCATACCGAAAGCAAGCAGGCCGGGAAGCGGGGAGGGACACGGTGGCTGAAGAAGGCGGCGCGGCAGTGCGGGTGGTGACGGCCGACCTGGTCGCCAGGGCGCAGGCTGGGGATAGCGACGCGTTCCGCGAGGTGACCGAGCCGTACGTGCGGGAGTTGCGGGTGCACTGCTACCGGATGCTCGGATCCTTCCAGGACGCCGAGGACGCCCTCCAGGACACGCTGCTGAGTGCCTGGCAGGGTCTGGGCGGGTTCGAGGGGCGCGCCTCGCTGCGTACCTGGCTGTACCGGATCGCCACCAACCGGTGCCTCAACGCGCGCCGCTCGGCCAGCCGGAGACTCGCCAAGGAGTGGAACATCCCAGGGGTGCAACCGCCCGAGCCGACCCGGCTCGGTGAGGTCGTCTGGCTTCAGCCGTTTCCCGACGCCCTGCTCGAGGGAGCCGTCGGCGGGCCGCCCGGCCCGGAGGCCCGCTACGAGCAGACCGAGTCCATCTCCCTGGCCTTCGTGACCGCCCTCCAGGTCCTGCCGCCCCGCCAGCTCGCGGTGCTGATCTTGCGCGACGTCCTCGGGTTCCAGGCCGGCGAGGTGGCCGGCCTGCTGGACTCGACCGTCACGTCGGTCACCAGCGCCCTGAAACGGGCCCGGGCCAGCCTGCAGCGCCAGTGGCCGCCCGCGGGCGGCCGCGAACCGCCGCCCGCCACGGGCTCGCCCGCCGAGGAGGCGCTCGTGGCCAGGTTCGTCAGCGCGTACGAGTCCGCGGACCTCGGCGCGCTGGTGGCCCTGCTCACCGACGACGTCTTCATGTCGATGCCGCCGATGCCCCTCGAATACGAGGGCCGGGACGTCGTGGCCCGCTTCTGCGCCGGCATCTTCCGCGAAGGCCGGAGATTCGACCTCGTGCGGGCCCGGGCCAACGGCCAGCCGGCCTTCGGCGCCTACCTGTGCGCCCCGGACGGCGTCCGCCATGGAACCGGCCTCATCGTCGTCGGCCTGTCCGGCGACCGGATCTGCGCCCTGACCCGCTTCGAGAACAACGTGCTGCCGTGGTTCGGGCTACCGCGAACGCTGCCGAGCCGGTAGCCACCCCTGGCCCGTCCCGCTCTAGCGCGGGGGCTCCGGCTGGATGGTGGCGCACCAGGCGGCGATCTCCGCCCGGCGCCCCGCACCCAGTTTCGTGAGGATGTGCGTGACGTGCGCCGAGATCGTCTTCGGCGAGACCACCAGCCGCTGCGCGATCTGCCGGTTCGTGAGTCCGGCCGCCACCAGCTGGGCGACCTCGTATTCGCGTTCGCTCAGCGGGTGCCAGGGCTCTGCGTGCCGGCCGGGACCAAACGCCCGGGCTAGCCGCCCGGCGTCGTCGGCCAGGGTGATGGCCCCGGCCGCGTCCGCGAGCGCGCGGGTCTCGTCCAGCAACAGGGCCGCCTCGCCCCGGCGCCTGGCTTTGCTGGCGATCACCGCCAGGTCCAGCACGGCCCAGGTGCCCTCCCAGAACCGGCGCCGGGCCCGCCACGCGTCCCGGGCCGACTCCACCGCCTGGTGCGCCGCGGGAAGGTCGCCCCGGGCGAGCCGGATGAGTCCCTGGCTGTGGCCGATGGCAGGCAGCGTGCCAGGGATAGCGCGGGCGGTGAGCACCGCGCCCACCCGGGCTGACCACTCGTGCGCGGCGTCAACGTCGCCGCGGGCGAGGTAGGCACGTACCCCGGTGATCAGGTAGGGGAACAGGCAGGCGGCGTCCATGACCTCGGCCGACGCTTGGTATCCGCGCTCGCACCTGGTGATCGCCGTGTCGTAGTCGCCCAGGCACCGCGCGGCCTCGGCCAGCCCCCACAGCGGAGGCGACAGCCGCTGCAGCTCGGCCATCCGCTCCCCGGCGGCGAGCGCCTCGGCCAGGAGCTGGCCGGCGGCGTCCCAGTCACCGCGGCCCATCGCGAGGTAGCCCAGCACGTATTGCGCGGTGATCGCGGTGGTGATGCCGCCGCGCCCGTCCGCCAGGGCGCCCGCCGCGGTCTGCGCAGCGGCGTCCCATTGGCCAGTCGCCCACTGGACATGCGCGAGGTGCGCCGCCATGTAGTGGCGGTGGTTCCAGAGCTCCGCGTTCTCCGCGTAACGGACGCCCTCGGTGAGCCAGCGCTCGGCGCGGTCGTACTCCGCCAGCTCTGACGCAGACGATCCGACCATGCGGTACCCGCGGGCCGCCTCCGCTTCCTGGCACGTCTGGCCGGCCTCCGCTATCGCCGCTTCGAGCAGCTGCCAGCCTTCGTCCATCCGCCCGGCGAAGACCAGCACCGATCCGAGCGTGGTCGCGGCGTTGAGAGCGGCCTCGTCGTCTCCGATCCGCTCGCTCTCCGCCCGGCCGCGTTCCCCATGGACGATGGCCTCCTCGAGGCGGTCGTCCACCAGGTATGCGGCCGCCATCGCGGAGTGCAGCCGGGCCCGCTCACGATCCGCGCCGGCCACCTGGTCCAGGCTGTCCAGCGCCCGCTGCAGGGTGTCGATCCGGGAGTCGAGACCAGCACCGAGCAGGTGCGCGACCGCGACCATGCGGGGGACCAGCGCCGCTGCCGCACGCACCTCACCGGCCGCCGAGATCAGCTCATGAGCCCCCTGGTAGGCCTCCGCGGCGGCCAGGTTGTCGTCGGTCGCCGCGGCCTCGTCACCGAGCGCGGTGAACACCCCGGCCTGATCCAGGGGCGGAAGCTCGGCAGGCAGGTTGCGGACGGCCCGGCGGCACAGCTCAAGCGCCTCGCCATGAGCCGACACCGCACTGGCCTCGCGGGCGGCGGCTACGGCGTACTCGTAGGCGGGAACGGGACACCCCGCCTGCTCGAAGTGGGCCGAGATGAACGCGCCGCGGTAGCCGCGCTCGGCGGCGGCGAAAGCCACCTGCTCGTGCAGGCGGCGCCGCAGCGGCAGGCCGGTGTCGGCGTACAGGGTGTCGCGGATCAGCGCGTGCCGGAAGTCGAAGGTGACCGCGTCGGCACCGGGCAAGACGAAATAGGCCTCCTGCAGCTCACGCAGGGCGTCGGCCACCTCGTCCGGGCCTGCGCCGGTCACCGCGGTGAGCAGGTCGAAGTCGAAGGAGCGCCCGATGACGGCCGCCGCTGAGGCTACGTTGCGGGTGGGTGTGGACAGCCGGCGGGCCCGGCTCAGCACGGCGTCGCTCAGCGTGTCAGGCACCGCGGCCTCCGCTACCGCCGCGCCGGGCCGCGAGGTGAGGCTGCTCTCGTCGACGGCGGCCAGGAACTCCTCGACGTGCAGCGGGATGCCGTCGGTGCGGGCGTGGATCGCCGCCACGAGCTGAGCCGGGACCGGCCGGCCGAGCGTGGCGCTGGTCATGGTCGCGGTCTGGTCCAGGCCCAGGCGTGGCAGCCGGACTTCCTCGGCCAGCCGCTGGGCCAGCAGCCGGGTCCGCAGGTCACGCAGCGGCAGGCTGGGATACAGCTCGTCGCTGCGGTACGCGCCCGCGATCAGCATGGGCCGGTTCGCGATCCGGCCGGCCAGATGGCCAAGTACGTCGAGACTGAGCTCGTCGGCCCAGTGCAGGTCCTCCAGGACGATCAGCGCCGGGACCCCGGGATCAGCGGTGACGAGCAGGTCGGCGAGGTCTTGGACCAGCAGGCGGCGGCGATGATGCGCGTCACCGGCGTCAGCCGGGAGCGTCCGGATCCGTGACGTGATGCTCTGCCCGAGGTCGCGCAGCACCGGCTCGGGCCCGGACACCAGGTCGCTGGCCAGGTCGAGCAGCAGGCCGCCGAGTGACTGCACGTCACCGGGAAACGCCGCGGCCCGGGCCACGCCAAAGCCGCTGGCCCGGGCGCGCCGCGTGATGGAGCCGAGCAGCCGGGTCTTGCCGATGCCGGCTTCGCCGGCCACGAGCAGCACGCGGCCAGCGCCCGCCGCGGCGTCGGCGAGGCGGCTCTCCATCTGGGTGAGGAAAGCGTCCCGGCCGACCAGGACGGGTGACTGGATCACCCCCTGAACCGGCACTGCGTCACCTCCCCTGAGAAGTAAGTACCCGTTCGCTGCCGATTAGGGCAACTGCCCGATGTTTCGCAGGGCGCGCGGACCGAGGCTGAAGTCATGCCGATCGCTGACTGGTGAGGAGCCCGACATGGCGAACTTCATGGATATCCACAACGGATTTATCGGCGTGACCGAGCTTCAGCTCCGTGAGGCGATCGGGCGCGATCTGGCGGTCGAGGCCGCCGAGGGCGTGCATTTCGTGCATGCGTGGCTCGATTCCGAGTCAGGCACGGTGTTCTGCCTGTCCTCCGGGCCGTCCAAAGAGGCGGTACGCCGTGTCCACGACCAGGCCGGGCACCCGGCCCAGGAGATCTACGAGCTTTCGGCCGAGGTCGAAGAGCCGCCCCCGGTGGTGCGGCCGGACCTCACCGGAGCCGCCCTGAGCGGGACAGATACGAGGGAGCAAAGTCCATGATGATCAATCACAACGTCCAGGCCGCCCTGGCCCGGGACCGGCAGGCCACGCTGCGGGCCGAGGCGGCAGCCGCCCGCCGGGCCAGGCGGGCCCGGCCGCGCGGGGTGGCCGCCGGGCCCGCCAGCACGCAGGCGGTGCTGCGTGACGGGTCGCGGGTGCTGATCCGGCAGGTGCAGGGCGCGGACGCTCCGCTCCTGGCGGACGGGTTCGCCCGGCTGAGCGCCACCTCCCGCTGGATGCGGTTCCTGACCCCGAAGAAGGAACTGACGCCGGCCGAGTTGACCTTCCTCACCGACGTTGACCACCGAGACCATGAGGCGCTCGGCGCGCTGGATCACCGTGACGGGCGCGGAGTGGGTGTCGCCCGGTACGTCCGGCAGGCCGACGACCCCTGGAGCGCCGACGTCGCCGTCACGATCGTCGACGAATGGCAAGGCCGGGGCCTGGGCACCGAGTTGCTGGCCCGGCTGTCAGACCGGGCCCGCGAGGAGAACATCCGGAGCTTCACCGCGCTGGTAGCGGCGGAGAACGTGGCGGTCGCCGGGCTACTGCGCAACGCCCGCGCCAGGCTGGTCGGCCGCGAGTCCGACACCCTGGAGTACGAAATCAGCCTGGCACCTGCCGCAGGCCAGGCGCAGGGCCCGGGGGTCCTGCTTCCGCGATGAACGGGGGCAAGCAGGGCACCCGCAGCCGCGCCACGCAGGTGAGGGACGCGATCGCGTGCCTGGACGCGCTCGCGGCGCAGCTGCGCGCCCGCGGCTGGACCGCCTACCTCGTCACGCCGTCTGGGAGGCTCGCGTCCCTGGTCGTGCTGGCCCCGGACGACCGTGCGGAGTGCGGCGACGTCATCGCCGCGCCCGGCGGTCCTGCGGGTGACCTGTGGTACTGGTTCAGCTGGGGGGAGCGGATCGCGTCCGCCCGCGCACCCGCCGCCGCGGCGGATGCGATCATCAGGGCTCAGTCCGCCGGGCTTCAGCGCCAGGGACCTGCTGCGGCCGGCCGCTAGTCCGCGGGCAGGTCCACCACGCCGCGGGCGACCGGGGCCACCGGCCCGCCCACCCACAGGCCGCCCTGGCTGTCGGGGGTCACCGCGATCATGCTCGGCCGGCCGAGGAACCGTCCCTGGTTGACGACGATCGTCTCGCCGTCTGCGGCGAGCCCATGGGCCACGAGCCAGGCGGCGGCCGGGCCGGCCGCGCTCCCGGTGGCGACGTCCTCGACGGCCCCGGCGTTGTCCCAGCTGCGGCCCTCGCGGGTGGCCGGGTCGAAGACGTAGACGAACTTCGCCCCGACGCTGTCCAGCCGCTGCTCAAAGTCCCCGACCGTGATGCGCGCCCGGTCCAGGCCACCAGCCACCGGGACGATCAGGTAGGGCAAGCCGGTGGACACGACCTGCATGGGCAGCCGGTGCAGGTCGTCTGGGCTGATCCCGAGCGCGCCCGCGAAGCGGGCCGCGTCCGGCCTGGCGAGCGGCGGGCCCAGAGCGGGGGAGCCCTGGTTCATCTCCGCTTCGTAGTAGTCCCGGGCCGGACGGCTGCGCACGGTGATCTCGCGGCCCGCGATCACGAAGGTCCAGGACCGTGCGGGCTCACCGGCGGCGTAGCGTTCGTGCAGCGCCGCCGCCGCGCCGATGACCGGGTGCCCCGCGAACGGCAGTTCCTCCTCGGCGGTGAAGATCCTCGCCGGCACCCGGCCAGCCTCCGGCTGGAACCCGGCGATGATCAGCTCGAACTGCCGCATCTCCGCGGTGACCGAGATCAGCGCCTGCGCCCGGACCTCCCCCGGGCTGCCGAACAGCACGATCAGTCCATTGCCGGTGAAGGGCACGTCCGTGAACACGTCTACATGGCGGAACTCCAATGCTGGGCCCCCGGTGGCGTTAGGAGACGAATCCGGCTGATTCTGCGGCGTCACCACACGAACTGCTGCCCGCCGTCGATGTCGTACGTCGCGCCGGTGAGCGCTGTGTTGATCATGATGTGGACGGCGAGCGCGGCGACGTCGGCGGGACCGACGACGCGGCCGATCGGGAGCGTGGCCCGCAGCTCGTCGCGGCGTGCGTCGAGCTGGTCTCCGAGCAGTGACGCCGACAGCGGGGTGTCGACGAAGCCGGCCGCGATGAGGTTGACCCGGACCGGCGCCAGCTCGAGCGCGAGGGCCGCGGTGAACGGGGGCAGCGCGGCGGTGGCGGCGGGGAAGATCCCGGCGCCGTGACCGACGCGCCGGCCACCGGTGCCGCCCATGAGCAGCAGCGTGCCGCCCGGCCTCATCTTGGGTGCAGCGTGCCGCGCGACCTCGAGGGCCTGCACGATGTGGCCGCCGAGCTCCTGGCGTATCTGGTCGGCGTCCATCTCCAGCAGCGGCGCGTAGTGCGGGCCGCCGGCCGTGATCAGCACGTGGTCGATCGGCGCCGGCAGGTCCTGGAAGAACCCCGCCACGGCCGCCGCGTCGGTGGCGTCGAAGGCCGCCGTGCTCCGGGCGCCGACCTCCTCCGCCGCTTGCCTGAGCCGGCCGGGATCGCGTCCGGTAAGGACGACCTCGGCCCCCTCGGCCCGGGCCCGGCGGGCGGTCGCCAGCCCGATGCCGGCGCTGCCGCCGATCAGGACGACGGTCTGCCCGGCTAGCTCCGGTTCACGCTGGGCAGGAACGGGCGTAGTCGCGCTGGTCATAATGCCTCCGGTGGGTGCTGGGGCGCCCGGTCACCGGGCGGCCGGCGGGGCGTGGCCTGGAACTCCCGCACAGCCCCTGCTCATCCCGGCATGGGCGCCATCTGCGGGTCCATCGGGCTGGCCGGGCGCGGCTGGTCAGCGATCGTCATCCGGAGCGTCTTCACGGCCCCGTCGTAGATACTCGAGAAGCTCGGGAAGGGCTGGATCGTGTCACTCAGCACCTCGAGCGGGACGCGGGCGCGGATGGCCAGCGTGGCCTGCTGCAGCCACTCACCAGCTTCGGGCCCGAGCGCGTAGGCGCCGGTCAGCCGCTGGCCGTCGCTGAGCAGGGTCAGGAACCCGTTGGACTCGGCGTAGGCGTGGGTGTAAGTGGCGGTCTTCGGTACCTCTGACACGCGTGCGGTGGCGCTGTACTGAGCTTCCGTCGCGCCCACCGCCGCGGCCTGCGGATCGGTGTAGGTGACGCGCGGGACGGCGTCGTAGTTCGCCGGGCGCCCATCGCCGCGGATGTTCTCCGCGACCACGTCGCCCTCGTACTCGCCGACGTGGGTCAGCGGCCAGATGCCGTTGACGTCGCCGATGGCCCAGAGGCGCTCGCCCGCGCGCAGGTGATCGTCCACACCGATCCCGCGCGGGTTGGCCTCGACGCCGACCGTCTCCAGGCCGATCCCCTCGACCCGCGGGCGCCGGCCGGTCGCCACCAGCAGCCGGTCGCCCCGCAGCTCCGGACGGCCGTCGAAGGCCAGGACGTACTCCTCCCCTTCCCGCCGCGCGGCGGTGGCGTGCAGGCCGAGCACCAGCTCGATCCCGTCCCGGCGCAGCGCCTCGCTGAGCGCCTCGCCCAGCGGCGCGGGCTCGCGGGGAAGCACCCGGTCGGCGCCCTCGACAATCACCGCCTCGCCGCCGAGACGCCGCACGACCTGCGCCAGCTCGACGCCTGCGGCCCCACCGCCCAGCACCAGCAGGCGGCGCGGGACAGCCTTCATGCTCGTCGCCTCCCGGGTGCCCCAGACGCCTTCGAGCTCACGCAGGCCCGGGATCGGGGGCACGAACGGGGCGGCGCCGGTCGCCACGACGACGTGCTCCGCGGTATGGCGGACGCCCGTCGACTTCGACCACGCCGGTGCCGGCCAGCTTGCCCGTGCCCCGCAGCAGGTCGATGCCCCGGTCGGCCAGCCAGCGCTGCTGGCCGGCGTCGGACCAGTTCGAGACCATGTAGTCGCGCCAGGCCAGCGCGGCCGCCACGTCAACCTGCGCGGTGGCGGCCGCGTTGCGCGCGCCCGCCACCGCCTCGCCCGGGCGCAGCAGCGACTTCGACGGAATGCAAGCCCAGTAGGAGCACTCACCGCCGACCAGTTCCCGCTCCACGACGGCGACGTGCAGCCCGCGCAAAGCCAGCGCCGCGGCGCAGTGCTCGCCGGGCGCCCCGCCGCCAAGAACGATCACGTCATAGTCATTGCTCGAGCTCATCGTTACCTCCGTCGGTTGCTGATGACGTCACGGCCCAGGTGCCGCCGCCGCGCGGTACCCGTCCGTGACCCAGTCTGCGATAAGGAGGCGTACTCGCCGGGTCAGACGACGATGTGCTTGACGTCGGCCATGTACTTCCCGGCGGCCGCGGACGCCGCCTCCGGGGTGCTCCCGCGCTGGCGAGCGTCCATGTACGCCGCATACCAGTCCCACCAGTCATGCGGCGGGGCCACCGCCTCGAACGCGCCGTGATGGTCGGCCGTCTCATGGAGCAGGTCGGCCAGCGCCCCGACGTCGGCCGGCCACACCCGGCCCGGGAGCCGCTGCGTGATCTCCTGCAGCAGCCAGGTGTTCCCGTCCGGATCCGCGAACGTCGCAAAGCTCTTGTACGAACCGCGCTCCGGGTCGGGACCGGGCACGCGCCGGGCGGGGTTCTGCCCGGCCCCGTGAAAGACGTCGCTGACCTCCGCGCCGTGGCTGGCCAGCTCGCCCCGGGCGGCCTCGACGTCCTCGACGACCAGCAGCAGGTTCTGCGCCGAGCCGGGCGCCGCCGTCGTCATCCCGATGCCGAACTGGATCGAGGCGGGCGAGTTCGGCGGAGTGAACTGCACGATCCTGTAGTCCGGGGCGACGGGGAAGTCGGCGTCCAGGCGCCACCCCAGGGCCTCGTAGAACGCCTTCGCGCGGTCGACATCCGCGACCGGCAGCACCACGACCTCGAGCTTTGTGTCCACGGTGTCGGTTCCTCTCCCTTGCGCAGCCGAGACCGAGCCCGGGCCCGCGCCCGGCCCGCGAACATGATTCCCGGTCTTAGCGAGCAGATAACCAGTGATTAGGCGATGAATAAAGTGATTGGGGAGTAATAAAGAGTGGTTAAGGAGCAATACTGCGCGGTTCAGCTCCAGCTGGTCCCGGCGGGTGTCCGGAGGGTGGTGTTGATGCGGTTGAGACCGTCCAGCCAGCCCAGGCCGCAGGTCCGGGCGCCTTAGGCGCGGCCGGTGCGCTGCCGGGCCTGGGTGATGGCCCAGGCGGCGTTGACCAGGCCGATGTGGCTGAACGCCTGCGGGAAGTTGCCGATCATCTCGCCGTCGCCGGGGTCGACCTCCTCGGCGAGCAGGCCGACGTCGTTGATGGCGGCCAGGGCGCGCTCGAAGGTCATGGTGGCCGCGTCGACCTCGCCCGCCAGGGCCTGGGCCTGGGCCAGCCAGAACGTGCAGACCAGGAAGGTGCCCTCGGGCCGGCCAGGCCGTCGCTGGCCAGGTACCGGTAGACCAGCCCGCGCTGGTCGGTGAGCCGCTGCGCGGTGGCGTCGATGGTGGCTTTCATCCGCGGGTCGTCCGCGGGCAGGAACCCGGTGATGGCCAGCATCAGGTTTGACGCGTCGAGGTCCTCGCTGCCGAACGCCTGGGTGAAGGCCCCGGCTCGCTCGTTCCAGCCCTGCTCCAGAATGGCCGCCCGGATCTCGTCGCGGGTGGCGGCCCAGCCCGTCACCCGGTCCTCGGCGCCGAGGTGGCCGGCCAGGGCGATGGCCCGGTCCAGCGCCACCCAGCACATCAGCTTCGAGTACAGGAAGTCGCGGGGCTCGCCGCGGATCTCCCAGATGCCCTGGTCCTTCCCCCGCCAGCTGGCGGCGGCGGTGTCCGCGGCCGTGGCCAGAAACTGCCGGGTCACCGGGTCCAGCTCGCCGAGCTGGTCGATCAGCCGCTGGGCGGCGCCGAGCAGTTCGCCGTAGACGTCGAGCTGCCGCTGGGTCCACGCGCCGTTGCCGACGCGGACCGGGCGGCTGCCCCGCCATCCGGCCAGATGCGGCAGCTCCCGCTCGGTCAGGTCCCGCTCACCGCCGATCCCGAACATGATCTGCAGGTCCGCGCCGCCCTGCAGCTGGGAGGCGGCGGCGTCGGCGAGGAAGGTGAAGAACTTGTTCGCCTCGTCCGGGCAGGCCGCCACCCACAGGGCCTCCATGGTCAGGCTGGCGTCGCGCACCCAGGTGTAGCGGTAGTCCCAGTTGCGTTCGCCGCCGACGGTCTCCGGCAGTGACGTCGTCGGCGCGGCCACGATCGCGCCCGTCGGCGCGAAGGTCAGCGCCTGCAGCACCCGCCCGGAATGAGCCACCAGTTCCCGCCACGGCCCCTCGTAGTTCTGGTGGATCGCCGACCACGACCGCCAGCCCTCCGCCGTGTCGTCCAGCCGGTCGCTGATCTCGGCCGTGGTCCACGGGGCCACCGGCGGGTCGGACATCTGCCCGTGCCCGAGCGCGAACACGGCGGCCTGCCCGGCGGCCAGCCGGAACCGGGCGGTCGCGGTGGCGCCGTCCACGAGGAAGCTGACCGTGGTGGACAAGAGCAGCCGGTCGGCGCCGCCCCGGGCGGCGAGCCCGCCTGGTACCGGAACCAGGATGGGCTGGATGAGGCCGTACTCCGGCCGTGGCGCGTAGCTGACCTCCACGTCGACCTCGCCGCCGGTGCACTCGAGCCGGCGCAGCAGCATGCTGGGGGAGTGTGTCCCCAGCTGGTGGCCGCGTTCGTCGCGGCCCACCGCGAGGGCGTCGGTGAGCACGGCGGTGCCGCCCGCGGTGGTGAAGGTGGTCTGCAGCACCATGGTCTGGTCCAGGTATCTGCGGCTGGCCTGGAACTCGCGCGGCGGGCCGGATCGCGAAGCGCCCGCCGGCCGGGTCCAGCAGGCGGCAGAACACCGAGGGCCCGTCGAAGCGGGGGAAGCACAGCCAGTCGACCGAGCCGTCCCGGCTGACCAGCGCCGCGGAGCGGCAGTCCGAGAGCAGCGCGTAGTCACCGATCGGCAGGCTGTCCATGGTGTTCCTTTCCAGGACCCTGCGACCCTACCTTCCCCGATGCTCCTGGCCTCAGTCGGAGCCGGGGCCTGAGCCGGGGCTGCGGCCCCGGGCCAGGCCCCGGCTGCGGGACGGCCTCCGCGCTGGCTGGCGGTCAGCGCGCGCTGGCTGGCGGTCAGCTCTCGCCGAAGGTCACCTGGATGGTCCGCTCGTCGGCGCCGCGCAGGATCTGCAGCTCGAGAGCGCCGCCGCGGGCCGCCTCGAGCGCGTCGAACAGGTCGTCCACGGTGCGGACCGGCCCGGTCCCGGCCGCCACGATCAGGTCGCCCTGGGCGAGGCCGGCCCGCGCGGCCGGGCTGTCTTCCGTCACGTCCCGGATGAGCAGGCCCTCGGCCTCAGGCAGGCCCACGGCGCGCCTGAGCCGCTTCGCCACGTGCCCGGGAGCGATCGCGACGCCGAGCTGCGGCTGGGCCGCGGACTCCCCGCGGGCCAGTGCCCCGGCCCGGCTGCGGAGCGTCTCGTCGGCGGGAATGGCCAGGTAGAAGCCTTCGCCGAGGCGGTTCGTGTTGATCCCGAGCAGCTGGCCCCCGGCATCCAGAACCGGGCCGCCCGAGGAGCCGGGCAGCAGCGCGGCGGTGTGCTCGACGCTGCCGGTTATCCGGCGGCCGCGCGGCCCGCGGAAGCTCCGCTCGACGCCGGACACGAACCCGAACGTCACGCGCAGTCCCCGCCCGCCCGGGTTAGCCAGGCCGAAGACCGGCGTCCCGATGCTGGTGGCGCTCGGCCGCCCAGGGGAGCGCCGGGGTGGTGCCGGTGTCGACGGTGATGACGGCCAGGTCCCCGTCGATGTCGCGTCCCGCCACGCTGCCTTCGGCGGTGCGCCCGTCGGCGAAGGTCACCACCACCTGATCTCCCCGCACGTTGTGCGCGTTGGTCAGCACCTGCCCTTCGGCCAGCACGATGCCCGAGCCGATGCCCCAGCGCTGCCCGATGCCGACCACCGAGGGGCCGGCCGTCTCGGCCAGCTGCTTGATGCTGGCCTGTATTTCGTCGAGGACTGTCATCAGTGTCCCGCCTCCTAAGTAGTAACTTGCAAGTTACTACTTACTTCGAGTCTGTCAAGGCTGGCGGCTACGATCGGAGGATGACCGAACGGGTGGATGCCTCATCGCCGCTGGCTCAGGCGCTGGCCAGAGTGGGTGACCGGTGGACCCTGCTGCTCGTGGAGGCGCTGCTCGACGGCCCGCTCCGGTTCAACGACCTCCTCGGCCAGATCCCGGGCCTGGCGCCCAACATCCTCTCCGAGCGCCTGAAGCGGCTCGAGCGGGATGGGCTGCTGACGGCCCGGCCGTACTCGGAGCGGCCGCCGCGGTCGGAGTATCAGCTGACCGCCGAGGGCCAGGAACTCGCCGGCGCGCTCCGCCTCCTGGCGCACTGGGGGGCCGGGCACGCCGACCCGTCCACCGCCCCCCGGCACCCGGCCTGCGGCACCCCGATCGAGGCCCGCTGGTACTGCCCGACCTGCGACGCCCTGGTGGACGACGACGTTGCCGCGCGGCCGACGTGCACTTCGTCTAGCGGCCGCCGGGCCAGGGCCTGCCCTTATCCGGCGGCTGATCCGGGATTATCGTGGGCAGCGCGGGAAGAGGCCGTGCAGAGCCGGTTTCGGCGCAGGCACCAGCCGCGGCGCGAAGCCTGAAGGGACGAGGTCAGTGAGCGAGTACAAGGTCGTCAACCCGGCGACGAACGAGACCGAGCGGGAGTTCGCCGCCGCCACGGATGCCGAGATCGAGCAGGTGCTGGAGCGTTCCGAGCGCGCCTACCAGTCCTGGCGGACCACCGCCAAGGACGAGCGCACCAAGATGCTGCTGCGCGTGGCCGAGCTGTACAAGGAACGAGTCGACGACCTGGCCGCGCTGATCACCCGGGAGATGGGCAAGCCCACCCGGGAGGCCAAGGGTGAGATCCAGCTGGTGATCAGCATCTACCGGTACTACGCCGAGCAGGGCCCGGCGCTCCTGGAGGACGTCCCGCTCAGCCCGCGGGCCGGGGGCACGGCGCTGGTCCGCAAGGAGCCGGTCGGCCCGCTGCTGGGCATCATGCCGTGGAACTTCCCCTACTACCAGGTGGCCCGGCTCGCCGCCCCGAACCTGATGGTCGGCAACACGATCATCCTGAAGCACGCGCCGCAGTGCCCGGAGTCGGCCCTGGCGATGGAGCAGATCTTCCACGACGCCGGCCTGCTCGACGGCGCCTACATCAACGTGTTCGCGACCAACAGCCAGATCGCGGACATGATCGCTGACCCGCGGGTGAGCGGCGTGTCGGTGACCGGCAGCGAGCGGGCTGGCGCGGCGGTGGCCGAGGTGGCCGGCCGCAACCTCAAGAAGGTCGTCCTCGAGCTCGGCGGATCGGACCCGTTCATCGTGCTGGACAGCGACGACGTCACCAAGACGGTCCAGGCCGCGGTCGGCGCGCGGATGCTCAACGCCGGCCAGGCGTGCAACGCGGCCAAGCGGATCATCGTGGTCGGGGATCTCTACGGCGAGTTCGTTGACCAGTTCAGCGCCGCGATGGCCGCCCTGCACCCAGGCGATCCTGCCGACCCCGCCTCGGACTTCGGGCCGCTGTCCTCCGAAGGCGCCGCCGAACTCCTGATGGGCCAGATCCGTGACGCGGTGGACAAGGGCGCCACGCTGCGCACCGGCGGCCAGCGGCTCGACCGGCCCGGCGCGTTCGTCGAGCCGACCGTCCTCACCGACGTGACCCCGCAGATGCGGGCCTACCGTGAGGAACTGTTCGGCCCGGCGGCGGTCGTCTACCGGGTCGCCGACGCCTCCGAAGCCATCGAGCTGGCCAACTCCTCGTCGTTCGGGCTCGGGGGCGTCGTCTACAGCGCGGACCAGGCCCGGGCGGAAGAAGTCGCGGACCTGCTCGACACCGGCATGGTGTGGATCAACAGCCCGCAGGGCTCCATGGCCGACCTGCCGTTCGGCGGGACCAAGCGCTCCGGCGTCGGCCGCGAGCTGGGCCCGGCCGGCATCGAGGAGTTCGTCAACAAGAAGCTGATCTACACCCCAGCCGCACCCTGACCCGGCCCGCCGCCCGTCCGGCCCCGCCCCGCACCGGGCGGGGCCGGGCACCGGCGGCCGGTCCGGGCGGTCAGCTGTCCTGGCTCGCGTCCGCGAACGAGTGGTGCTCATGGGTGACCGTCCAGCGGCCGCCGGCCTGGCGCAGCCCGACGGTGAGCCGCAGCCGCTGCTCCGGCTCGCGCTCGAACTGCTCCGGCGTGCCGCACCGGAGCAGGGCGGACGCGAACGCGACGTCCGCGCCGGCCGTCACGTCCAGTGACTCGATCTCGAACACCGCGCCGGACGCCTGCCAGGCAAAGAACCCCGGCCACGTCTCGCGATAGGCGTCGATGCCGCGGACGCCCTGCTAGGGCGGCGGGACGTCGAACATGAGGATGTCCGGGTCGTGGTCGGCGAGCACGGTGGCCATGTCGCCCTCGTGGACGGCTGCGGCCCAGCGCTCGATCAGGGTGCGGATCTGCTGTTCGTCGGTCATGGCGGTTCCTCCTCGTAGACGGCCCTCACTGGTGGAACCCGGGTCCGCGCGCAAATTCATCGCCCCCGGCAAGATAGGCGCATGACGGCACCTGCCGAGCTGCTCCACGCCGCGCGCTCCGGCGACCCCCGGGCCTTTGCGGAGCTGGTGGCGCCGTACCGCGGTGAGCTGCAGGCGCACTGCTACCGGATGCTCGGCTCGCTGCACGACGCGGAAGACGTGGTGCAGGAGTCACTGGCGCGCGCCTGGCGCAGCGTCGGCCGCCTCGACGAACGCGGTTTCGTCCGCGCCTGGCTCTACACGATCGCGACCAACCGGTGCCTGACCGCGATCGAGCAGCGCAGCCGGCGCGAGCTGCCCGTCGACGTCACGCCCGGCACCCCGCCGGCCGAGGTCAGCTGGCTCGAGCCCTACCCCGGCAGCTCAGCCGAGACGCAGTATCTCGCCCGCGAGAGCGTCGAGCTCGCGTTCGTCGCGGCGTTGCAGCACCTGTCCGCTACGGCGCGGGCGGTGCTGATCCTGCGCGAGGTACTCGGCTTCTCGGCGGCCGAGGTGGCCGGGCAGCTGGGCACGTCCACCGCCTCGGTCAACAGCGCGCTGCAAAGGGCGCGCAAGGCGATCGACTCAGCCGCGCCCACCCAGCAAGCGGTGCTGCGCGACCTCGGCGACGCCGCGGTCGCTGACCTCGTCACCCGCTGGACCGACGCCTGGCAGGCCGGCGACGTCGACGCGATCGTGGCGATGCTGGCCGCTGACGCGCGCTACTCCATGCCGCCGCTGCCGCAGTGGTACCGCGGCCAGGACGAGATCCGGGCCTTCCTGCGGGACGGCCCGCTGCAGTCGCGCTGGCGCTTCCTGCCCACCACGGCCAACAGCCAGCTCGCCTTCGGCACGTACCTGTGGGAGGACGCCGCGGGCGCCTACGTCCCCGGCGGCCTCGACGTCCTGACCCTGCGCGAAGGGCGCGTGGCCGAGGTGGTCGCCTTCCTCAGTCCGCCGACTTCACCCGCTTCGGGCTGCCGGCCCGCCTTCGTCCCTAGCGGCGGCCACGTCACTCGCGCATCAGCGCGGCCACGTCACTCGCGCATCAGCATGGCCTGGGCCTCGCGCTCGAGGTTCTCGTAGGGCTCTCCGCTGACGTCGACGGCGACCCGGTTGATCGTGCCGCCGGTGAACGCGTACGGATGCTCGCCCGGGTAGTCGCTGGTGACCGCCTCGCCGCTGTCGCGGCCCACGCACAGGCCCTCACCGGCCAGGCTGAACATCCCGGGCTGGGTCCTGATCCGGCCTTCGCCGACCTTGGTGTCCCCGTGGTAGAGGGACAGGATGCCGGTGGAGACGCCGGGCGGATCCTCGCCGTCCTTGTCGAAGGAGGCCGAGAGGATCAGGTCCTTCCCGGCCGGGATGTCCTGCGTGCCGTCGATCTTCTGCTCCATCATGCCGACGAAGTTGTAGACGTAGTGCAGCCGGTTGTCCTTCACGTACAGGGCATGCCCGCCGAAGCGGGACCCGTGCGCGAACAGCACGCCCTGGGCGCCCGGGCCGGGGATATCGACCAGCGCGCCGATCGAGTACGACCGGTTGCGGATGTTCACCGCCTGGGCCTCCGGTACCTCGGCGGTGTCGGGGAAGTAGGCGTACCGGCTGCGCGATGAGGCCAGCTGCGGCCGCGGGGTCATGATGATCTCCAGCGCGGACCGGTCGTCGAGCGGGAACGCGTCGTTGGAACCAGCCTCGGCGAACCACAGGTTGACGAGTTCCCGGAGCTTGTCCGGGTGCTCGGCGGCCAGGTCGTGCAGCTCGGCCCGGTCGGTGTCGGTGTGGTAGAGCTCCCAGGTGTCGTCGTTGAAGTGGCTCCAGCCGCTGAGGGTGGGATGCGTGGTGACCGCTTTCCACCCGTCGTGCCAGATACCGCGCGAGCCGAGCATCGAGTAGAACTGGGTCTGCCGGGCCGACGGCGCGGACGGGTCGCTGGCGCTGTAGCGCATGCTCACCCCGTCGATCCGGCTCTGCACGTGGCCCTTGATCGTGGCCGGGGCCTGCACACCCAGGGTGTCCAGGATGGTCGGCACGATGTCGATGGCGTGGTGGTACTGGTGGCGCAGCTCGCCCTTGGCCGCGGTCGCGTCGGCGGCGGCCGCGGGCCAGGAGATGATGCACGGGTCGGCGGTGCCGCCGTTGAACTCATACCGCTTCCACATCTTGAACGGCGTGTTGAACGCCATCGCCCACCCGTTGGGGTAGTGGTTGTAGGTCTTGGTCCCGCCGAGCTCGTCGATCATGGCCAGGTTCGACTGCATGTCGTCGGGGATGCCGTTCGCGAACTTCATCTCGTTGACCGACCCGTCCGGGCCGCCCTCGCCGCTGGCACCGTTGTCGGAGACGACGATCACCATGGTGTTCTCGCGCTGCCCCGATTCCTCCAGGTAGTCCAGCAGCCGCCCGATGTGATGGTCGGCGTGGGCCAGGAACCCCGCGTACACCTCGGCCATCCGCGCGAACAGCCGCTTCTCCTCAGCCGGACAGTGAGTCCCATGACTTCGTGAAGTCCAGCGGCGGGAAGGGCTGGCCGTCGGGACCCTGGCGGGTTTCCGGGGTGCCGAGCGGGTTGACCGGTGGCAGTTCGGTGTCCTCGGGGACCACGCCCAGCTGCTTCTGCCGGGCCAGCGTCTGCTCCCGCATCGCCTCGTAGCCCATGTCGAAGCGGCCCTTGAACTTGTCGGCCCATTCCTTGGACACGTGATGCGGGGCGTGCGCGGCGCCGGGTGCGTAATAGAGGAAGAACGGCTTGTCCGGCGCGAGGACCCTCGAGTCCGTGATGAACTCGATGGCCTTGTCGGTCAGGTCCTCGGTGAGGTGGTAGCCCTCTTCCGGCGACTTCGGCTGGTCAACCGGGTGGTTGTCATAGACCAGGTCCGGATACCACTGGTTGGTCTCGGCGCCCAGGAACCCGTACCAGCGCTCGAACCCCCGGCCCGAGGGCCAGTTCCGCCGGGTGGAGGCGACGTTCATCTCCACGGTCGGGCACAGGTGCCACTTGCCGACCATGTAGGTGTTCCAGCCCTGCTCACCCAGGATCTCCGGCAGCATGCCGTTTTCCGGCGGGATGGTCCCGCTGGCGTTGGGGAACCCGACGGCCGCCTCGGTGATGCAGGCCATCGAGTTGCGGGTGTGGTTGCGGCCGGTCAGCAGGCACGACCGGGTCGGCGAGCACAGCGCCGTCGTGTGCCATTGGGTGTAGCGGATCCCGTCCGCCGCGATCCGGTCGATGTTCGGCGTCTCGATCGGGCCGCCATAGGAGGACATCGCCGAGAAGCCGACGTCGTCGAGCACGATGTAGACGACGTTCGGCGCCCCGTCCGGGGCCTTGGGCGGCTCGAAGGGCGACCAGTCCGGGGTCGAGTCCCGGATATCAACATTGATCGTGCCTTTGAACTCCTCGGCCATAGTGAGCGTCCTCTCCAGATCATCGCCGTCTTTGCGCAGCATGAGGCAGAGGTGCCCGGATGGCGTCCCCCTGGCCGGGTGAGTCTGCCCGGCCGCACGGTGACGCAACTCACCCGGGTGGGGTGGTCCCGTCCCGGGTGAACGCCTCTAGCGTCAGGAGGCTGAGGCGGGGCATATCGGGGGCGATGACCGCCGGGCCCGCCGGTAGCGAGGGGCCGGGCAGATCAGGCCGGGCAGATCGGGAGCGAGCACGGTATTGAAGCGAGCACGGTATTGAAGCGAGCACTGCGTTGACCAAGACCAAGCACACGCCGGCCTGCCGGGCCGGGCCGACCAGGCCGACCGGCTGACCAAGGCCATGAGCTGGATCCCGGGCGGCACGTTCCGGATGGGCTCAGCCGACTTCTATCCGGAGGAACGCCCGGTCCACCGGGTGACGGTGGACGGCTTCTGGATGGACCGCCATCCGGTGACGGTGGAAGCGTTCCGCCGGTTCGTCAAGGCGACCGGATACGTGACCGTCGCGGAACGGCCACTCGACCCGGCCGACTATCCCGGGGCTGACGCCGCCCTGCTGGTACCAGGGTCGCTCGTCTTCTGCCGCCCGGCCGGGCCGGTGAGCCTGCGGGACTACCGCAACTGGTGGAGCTACGTCCCCGGTGCTAACTGGCGGCACCCCCGCGGCCCCGCGCAGCGACGATCGCGGTCGCGAGCGTCATCCGGTCACCCACGTCGTCTACGAAGACGCGGCCGCCTACGCGGCGTGGGCCGGGAAGGAACTGCCCACCGAAGCCGAATGGGAGTACGCGGCCCGCGGCGGGCTCGACGGGGCGGTCTTCGCGTGGGGGGACGAGTTCGCTCCCGGCGGCCAGATGATGGCCAACACGTGGCAGGGTGAGTTTCCCTGGCAGAACCTGCTCACCGACGGTTACGAGGGAACGTCCCCGGCCGGGTCGTTTCCGGCCAACGGGTACGGGCTGTACGACATGACCGGGAATGTCTGGGAGTGGACCGACGACTCGTTCTCCCCGCGTCATCAGGCCGACGCCGCCCACGCCTGCTGCATCCCCCGCAACCCGCGGGTCACGACGTCCCACCAGGTCAGGCCGGCCGACCGAACCTGGCTCCGACTTCCCGCGCCGGGTCATCAAGGGCGGCTCCCACCTCTGCGCCCCCAACTACTGCCTGCGCTACCGGCCCGCGGCCCGGCAGGCGCAGGCCGTCGACAGCGCCACGAGCCACCTGGGCTTCCGGTGCATCGTCCGCGCGCCAGAGTCAGGCCCATAAGCGGCGAAGGCGGGTGGCCGGCCGCGCGTGCCGCGGCCGGCCACCCGGTTACCGTCGGGGACGGTTAAGGCAGCGTCCAATGCTGGTTGCTGCCGCCGTTGCAGGTGTACAAGATCAGCTGTGTCCCGTTGGTGGTGTTGGAGGCGGGATCGTCCAGGCATTTGCCGGAGGCCGGGTTGACTACCTCCCCGTTCTCAGCCTGCCATTGCTGGTTGGCGCCGCCGTTGCAGGTCCACAACTCGATAAGGGTGCCGTTGGAGTAGTTGGCGCCGGTGATGTCCATGCAGCCGCCGTCGATGGTCAGGGTGCCGTTGCTGTTGACGGTCCAGTTCTGCGCGGCGGTGTTGCCGTCGCAGGTCCAGATCTGCACCTTGTTGCCGTTGGCGCCGCTGCCGTTGTTGCTGTCCACGCACTTGGAACTGCTGAGGCCGGACACGATCGTCCCGGTCGCCCCGCTGGCGGCTAGCCGGTGCGTAGGCGGCCGAGACGATGCTGGCCTGGACCGCGCTCTCGGTGGCCGCTGACGGATAGCCGGACGGTCAGCACGCCTTCGTAGAAGGTGCCGGCGGAACTCTTGCTGTTGTCGCCGCCGATGCCGAGGATGATCGCCCCTTCCTTGTGCATCGGGTTGTAGCCGGAGGGGCGGACGCCGCTGTAGAACGTGGACAGGCCGCCGGACTGGGCGTTGCCGCCCAGGATGGCCCACTGGTTCGGCTCGCCCTCGATCATGGCGGTGGTGAACCGGTCGGCGATGGTCGGGTCGCCCGAGTTCAGGCCCGTGTTCGACGCCGGAGAACAGGCCGTTCTCCATGTCGGCCATGATCCACGGCCCGTTGCCCGAGCCGAAGCCCCAGGTCTTCTCGGTGCCGAAGTAGATCGCTTCCATGTGGCCGGCGCCGTTGTCGTCGTTGTTGGTCTCGGCGTTGCCGTAGTCGAAGCAGCAGCCGTTGTTGACGTGGGTGCCGTCGAAGATCGCGTACTCGCCCTCCGGGTTGTCGCCGGTCGCGACGCCTGAGGTGCTGTCGTCGCGGTACCCGGTGCCGGCCGCCACGTAGACGCCGTAGGCCTTGTGGCCGCCGACCATGACCGGCGCCGCGGTCGCGTTCGCGAGGTTGTCCGGGCCGCCGGCTGCCCCGCCCGCGGGCGCGTCGGTGAGGTTGTTGCCGTGGCCGGACTGGTCGTAGATCTCGGTGATGACGCAGGTCGTGCCGGCGCAGAAGGAGTCCTGCGCCGCGGCGTTGGCGACCCCGCCCGCGCTGAGCGGGCTGATGTTGGTGGTGGTGCCGTCGGACGCGCGGCGCACCTGATAGAGCGGGCCGTCGTAACTGGCGTACAGGGCCCGGGTCGTGCTGTGCGCCGCCACGCACGGCGTGCCGCCGGACGCGTAGATGTCACACGGCAGCGACGCCGCCGCGGCCGGCGAGGCCCCCGCGGCGACGAGGGCGCCAACGGCCAGCGTCAGCGCGCCGGCCAGGAAGAGTAAAACCCGTCGTAGGGACCGAAGCGGTGACTGGATGATCATGTGCATGCCTGCCTTTCCTTAGCCAAGGCTCCATTGCTGGTCGGGATTGGCTTCCGACTGCTGGTTGGGATGGGCGTTCGACGACTGCGGCTTCTCACCCGGCGCGGGATGTTAGCGCTAACTTCTCTCCTCTCGAGCAGGCCTGGGATCCAGCCGCAGGAGGTAACCGTCATAGTGAGCGTTCACAACAAGTCCGTCAATGGTCCTGGCCCGCGCCTGCGCTTCACGCCCAGCCTGGGTGTGCCTGGCGCACCGCGCGCGGGTTCACCGAGTGGTTCGAGACCATGCTTACCGAGCCGCTGGTCATCACCCACTACGGCGAGGTCTGCCACTCGCCGGGCGTTGCCGCGTCCCGGTCAGTGCCCGGCCGCTGGGGCGTGAGCGCCCCGACCCGCCGCGCCGGAGCGGCTACCTGGCCCGGCACCTCAGGCTGGGAGAACGGAGACCTCGTACTTCTGGCATTGGGGGTCCCGTGTGACGAGCGTGAAATCTTCGCATTGCGCTTGAGCCACCAGCATCCGGTCGAAGGGATCCCGGTGAATGAGGGGGAGGCGTCCGGCTGCGATGGCGTGCTCGGAGTTGATGGCCAGCTCGGCGAATCCGCTGCCGCGGATTCGCTCCGGCAGGTCTGCAGGCGCAGTGAGCTTTCCGGCTGCCTGTTTGATGGTCACTTCCCACATGGTTGCGGCACTGACGTAAACATCCGGGTCGTGGTCGAGCCGGGTCTTGATGTCACCGGACAGCGTCGGATCGTCAGTCAGCCACCAGAGCACCACGTGGGTGTGCAGCAGCAGGCTCATCGCATCATGCCGAAGTCGCGGGCGATGGCCTCGTTGACCTCATCGGAATCCCAGTCGCCGGCAGCCATGAGCTTGCCGCGCAGGGAACCGCGCCCGGCCCGGTCGATCCTGCGGGTCAGGGGCACGACTTTGGCGACTGGCTTCCCCGAGCGGCTGATGATGATCTCTTCACCATGCTCGACCCGCTCGATGATCCGGGACAAGTTGGTCTTGGCGTCGTGGATGTTGAATTGCGCAGCGGCCTCGCCTGGCATAGCTCCTCCTTAGCTAACAGGTCAGTCCACCGCCGGTGACGCGGCCACCTCGATGCGGCTCGGTGTCGCCGGCTCGCTCCGCGCTCCCGCGCTCCTCTGCCATCAAGACACAAGTTCCCCCGCCTGCAGCGGTCGGCTGAGGGTGTTGCCGGCCGGAGCCAGCGGGCAGGCCCAGGCCGGGTCGTAGGCGCACGACGGGTTGTAGGCGAAGTTGAAGTCGAGGATCAGCCGGCCGTCGTCGCCGCCGAGGTCTGCGCCCTTGACCGTGTCGATCAGGTACCGGCCCCCGCCGTAGGTGCTCACCCCGGCACTCGCGTCCTTCACCGGGACGAAGACCCCCCCGCCGTACGAGCTCAGCCACCACACGTCCAGATCGCCGTAACCAGGCAGATGCGCACGCCCGATGCGGTCAAACGGGACGATCCCGTCCGTACTGGTGGCGAGGTCCATGTGCCTGGGCGGCGCGTCGGTGTCCACGTGGACGTCGAAGCGCAGCCGCGGGTCGTAGGCCGCGACCGGCGCGCCCGGGTAACTAGCGCGCTGGGCCCGGGGGATGGGCGAGTCCGGATGGGTGCGGAGCAGGTCGTCGCGGGTCTTGCGCCAATGGTCGTGCGCGGCCCTGACGTCCGGCTCCGCGCGAACCTCCGCGTACAGCCGGGCCACCCTGCGGCGCCAGTCGAGCAATGTCAGCGACATGCCGGCACCTCCCCGTCCTTACGACCGTATCTGGACCCGCCGACACCTGCCTGCCGCCGAGGTTGCTCGTGGTGACCTGCAACTGGCCGGAGCGCCGCCGACGAAGCCCGGGCCGGGAGCTGGCTGGCCACGCACGCTGAGTCCCTTTGACGGGATGTCATGACCCGGCGGCACCGGGCCGTTATCCAGCCCGCGCGTCGTGCGGGACGCCGTCCGGCTGGGGTTCCGGCTCCGCGTTGTCGAACAACAGGAGCCACGCGACGTTCACGCCCGCGAACACGACGCCGGTCAGCAGCACGGCCGCGATGCGCTCCGGCGCGATGGGGAAGCTTAGCTGGCCGACGATGTGCGGGTGGATGGCCAGTATCACGATCACGACGTAGGCGGCAATCGTCGCTGCGTAGCCCGCCCGGCCGAGCTTGCCCGGCGCCGGCGCGCGCAGCGCGATCAGGGCCACGATCCCGCCGCCGGCACTGACGCCGAGCGACACCCGCCAGAGTCCGCCGCTGTCCGGGTTGACCAGGACCAGCAGGGCCATCAACCCGGGCAGCGAGAAATGGGTCGCCACGGCGAAGGCCTGCCGCTGGTGCAGCGAACTTCGCCGCCACTGCGCCTGACGTGTCGCCACGACCACAAGCCACAGGCCGAGCAGCGTGAAACACACTGCGGACAACGGAACGTAGAACTCTGTGAGCATGGCTCCCCCGGTGAACGTCTCGCGATCACGCCGCCGAGGTCCCGATCAGCCAGGTAATCGCCCCGTCATGTTACGAGGGCGCGCGCGACACGCTGACCTCAGTCTCCCGGTCAGCGAACCCGACCCCCCGGTACACACCGATGGCGGGCTCTGCGGGATCGGCCACGATCACCAGCGTCGTGGCGGCGAGATGGCCGGTAGCGTAGCGGGCGGCGTGGCAAAGCAGCGTGGCGGCCAGGCCCTGCCGGCGGGCGTCTGGATGGGTCGCCACCTCCTGGTAGCGGGCCACCCCCCGCCGGTCGGAGAACACGCCCAGCTGCGAGGCCAGCTGGCCGTCGAGGAACGCCCCGAACCACGCCCCGTGACCGGTCCCGGCCAGCGTGCGCCGGGCCGCCTCCCGGGCTGCGATGAAGGCCGGGACGGGCGGATAGCCTCCTTCCTCGGCGTCACTTATCGCCCGCAACTGCGCCGACTGCCGCCAGTCGTCGTCACCGTCCAGTTCCCGGAGCACCGCCGCGTGGTTTGGATGCAGCGGCTCGCGAAGCGCCCCGGCGGTCAGGACCGTGTCGTGGTGGACATCAAGCCCGGCCGCGGCGAAGTCGTCCAGCCCTGGTGCAGCCGCGCTGGTGACGTCGATACCCAGCGCCACATGAGCCGCGGCCGGGAACTCAGACCTCATCAGCGCCAGGCCCGGCTCCGGCCCCTGGCGCGCAGCCTCCCCGGACAGCAGCACGAAGTTGCCCCACCAGAAGGCCGGGTTCGCCGGGGTGCGGACGGTCAGGTAACCGGGGTGGTGGACAACCTGGCTGCCCTCCAGGGCCCGCATCATCAGGTCGGTCCGGTAGCCCAGCGAGGTGACATCCACCCCGCGAGCATAGCCAGGGCCGCAGCCAGGTCCGGGGGTTCAGGGCTGCAGCCCGTCCCAGGACCATCGCGGGATGCTCATACCCTCCGGGACCTCGTCCGCGGACCCGTGGTAGCGCGCCATGGTCGTCGTGGTAGCCCAGGCGAAGTAGTCGTGCAGCACCTGCCGCAGCCCGGCCGGTTCCAGGCCGGCGTCGTCCATCGCCTGGTCGAAGCAGGCGATCGCGCGGCGGTCCATCTCCTCGTGCGGGCCGTTGCCGCTGTGCCTCCGCACGACCGAGGTCTCGTCTCCGTAGCTGCCGGAGTAGCGGGCCGGGCCGCCGAGGGCCTCGGCCCAGTAGGCGGCCAGCCGCTCGGTGTGCTGCGGACGGTATCCCTGGCTGAACGCGTGGCTGACGATCTCGTCGGCCATCACCCGGGAATGCCAGGCTTCGGCCAGGCGGAGCAGGCCCGCCTGGCCGCCCGCCGCCTCGTACACGCTCTGCATGCCCCCAGGATGCCAGCCACCCGCGGCAGCGCGGGGGTCGCGGCGCCCGGTTCGCCGGGAACCGGGCGCCGCGACCTCAGCGTCGTCACGTCTGCCGGGTCAGCTGGGCCGAGAACGACAGGTCGACGAACCGGCGGACCATGAGCCCGGGTACCCGGATGCCCGCGTCGCGCAGATCGAGCTGGGCCGTGCCGCTCACCAGCAGCCGGGCCTCGGTCGGGAGGACGTCCAGCCGGGCCTCGATGCGCAGTGGCGCTTCAGATCGGCCCACGCGGAGCACCGCGTCGGCGCGCCACCGGTCCGCGGCGACGTCGATGTCGTCCGCGACGGCCTCCATGAGGGGGTACGTCCCGACGTCCAGGAAACGCCGGCCGCGCAGGTCACCGTCGCGCCGGGCGTTCCCGGTGTCGATCGACGCGGGGTCGAGGGTGGCCTGGAACCGGCGGGGCTGCCCGTCCGGGCCGACGTCGAGGGTCCCGCCCGTCACCGCGATCGTGCCGTGCACCGTCTGCCCGAACAGGTGGCGCGCCGCGAACCCGGCCCGGGTCTGGGTCAGATCGGCGGTCCAGGTCCCGGCGCCGACCGAGGTCGTCGTGGTCATGACCGGCTCCCTTCGGTGATCGGCAGGTCGGCGTGGACCAGCCGGTAGAAGCTGATCCGGTCGGGACCGCCGAGGAACGCCGGGTCCTCGCCGGGCAGCAGGTCGGTGGACATGATGGCCTGGGACGCCTCGTCGAAGACGTCCAGGCTCTCGGCGAGAACCGCCACCAGGTAGGCGTTGTCCGCGGCGCGCATCCGCAGCACCGAGACGACGCCGGCGATGCCCTCGGTGGCCGGGGCCAGGCGTTCCGCCGCGGCCCGCTGCTCGGCAGCGACCCACTCCTCGCTGTGGGGACCGGAGAACTCCACGACCTGCAGGTACGTGGCCGGCCCCGCACTGGGGCCGGGGCGGGTCTCGATCAGGTGATACCGGCCGGGTCCGGTCTCGGGCCAGCCGACCAGCATGATTCCGTCGCCGGGGGTCAAGGGCCGCCCGATCAGTGCCCCGAGGGGGTCCCCGGCGGCGTAGGCGCTCGCGAGCGCGTCGTCCACCCACCCGGTCTGGACCGGGTGGGCGCTGGGCTGTGTGTGCACTGAGATATCCATGCCTGCCAGCGTCGTACCAGGGCCCGGCCGGCACATCCGTGCCGGTACTGAACTGCAGCACTGAAGCGCGGCACTGAGCCCTGGCGGCCAGGCTGCGCAATACTGAGGACGTGTCCGCCGCCGCGCCGGGTGCCGTGTTCGTCGGCCGGGAGCGAGAACTGGACGTCCTGGCCGCCCATCTGGCCGCCCAGGATCAGTCGTCCGGTGGCGTCCTGCTGATCAGCGGCCCGGCCGGCGTGGGTAAGACCACTCTCGTCGACCAGGCCGTCCGGGCCGCAGCGGCAGGGGCGGTCGTCCGCGGCTACTGCCCGGCGGAGCCCGCGCCGCCGCTGTGGCCCTGGCGCGCCGCGCTCAGGCGGGCCGGAGTCAGGGGGGCCGGGGCCGAAATCGCGGCTGAACCCGACGTTGAGCCGGCTGCGGCGGCCTCCGCCCGGTTCGCCGCGCTCGCGCAGATGAGTGACGCGCTGATCGAGGCCGGCTCGCTGACGGTGGTCCTCGAGGACCTGCACTGGGCGGACGTCGCATCGCTGGACCTCCTGGCGCAGGTCGCGGCGGCCCCCGGCGACACCCGCGTGACGGTCGTCGGCACCGTGCGGTCGCCGCCGCCGCAGGAGGTCGGCATCCGCCTGGCCGGCCTCGGCCGGTACGGGGCCGTGACGCTCCCGCTCGCGCCCTTCACTCCCGGCGAGGTCGCCGAACTGGTCGATCCGGGCCTGGTCTCCGACGTCTACCAGCGCACCGGTGGTCTGCCCCTGCTGGTGGCGGCCGTGCGGGCCGGGTCCGGGTCCGCCGACCTGGCCGTGGTCGTCGGTGGCCTGCTGGCCGCCCTGACCCCGGCGCAACGCGGGATCATCGAGGCGGCCGCCGTCCTCGGCGAAGTCGTCGACGACCACCTGCTGGCCGCCGTCGTCACCGGCCGCCGTGGCGCCGTGGCGCCCGGTCCGGCCGCATGGCACGACGACAGTGTCGCGGACGCGCTCGA
This sequence comes from uncultured Actinomycetes bacterium, assembly GCA_963781085.1. Classification (GTDB taxonomy): domain Bacteria; phylum Actinomycetota; class Actinomycetes; order Streptosporangiales; family Streptosporangiaceae; genus RYN-230. The sequence continues at coordinate 123,797 of CAWAES010000042.1, read as the reverse complement.
CACGGCGTGGCACAACGGGCTGCTGGCGGTGGACGACGCCACCCGGCGCTACCGCTTCGCTCACGCGCTGGTCCGCGACGGCATCGTGGACCGCCTCGACCCGGCTACGGCCCGGGTGCTGCACCGCGCGGCCGCGCTCGCCCTCGAGTCGTCGGCGGACACCGGCCGCGCGGGCCGCATCGCCGCGCACTGGCGGCACGCGGGTACCGATCCGGATACCCGGCGGGCGGCGGCGGCCTGGGCCCGGAAGGCGGCGGCGCAGGCCCGGTCGGCCCGGGCCTACGACGACGCGGCCCGGCTGCTGGCCGGGGCGCTGGCCGACATGTCCGCGGTGGAGGGCGACAGCGCCGAGCGCGCCGAGGTGCTGCTCGAGCTGGCGCATGCGGAGTACCTGGCCGGCCGGTACGACACGTGCCTGGAACACTGCGTCGACGCCGCGGACGCGGCCGACGCTGCGGGCCGGGGCGACCTCGTGGCGCGCAGCGCGCTGGTACTGCAGGGCGTCACGTACCCCCAAGCCGCGGAGGTGCTCACCCGGCTAGGCCAGCGCGCCCTGGCGTATGCGGATATCGGAATCGATCTCCGCGCCCGGGTCCTGGCCCAGCTGGCCACTATGGAGGCCGATTCCGGCCGGGTCGCGACGGGCGAGACGCTGGCCCGCAAGGCGCTGGCCCTCGCCGCGGAGAGCGGGGACCCGCTGGCCGAGATCGAGGCGGCCCGCGCGCGCGAGATGACGCTCGTGCACCCTGACGACACACCGGAACGGATGCGGCTCGGCGACCTGGTGGCCGACCGGGCCGAGGCGCTCGGGCAGCCGCTCGCCGCGCTGATCGGGCACGAGTGGCGGATCCACGCGGCCTACCTGTCGGCCCGGCTGGACGTGGTCGACGCCGCGGCCGGCGCCATCGAGCGGCTGGCCCGCAGGTCCGCCCTGCCGCTGGCGCAATGGCACCTGCACCGGCTGCAGGCCAGCCGGACCATACTGACCGGCCAGTTCGCCGAGTCTTCCGGCCACAGCCGCCGCGCGTTCGCGATCGCCCGCGACTCCGGCGACCAGACCGCGCTGTCCATGCACTTCGCGCACGGTATACGGCTGGCGCTGCTGCGCGGGGACCCGGCGAGCTTGCCCGACGGTTTCCGCGAGGTACTGGCCGCGGCGCCGTCCATGCCGCTCATCGACGTCGAGCGCGCGAACGTGCTGGCGCTGACCGGTTCGCTGCCCGAGGCGCGCAGTGTCTACGACCGGTTGTGCAGCCTGCTGCCGTACCCGACCGACCATCCGGCCTGGGCCGCGGTCCTGACCCAGATGGTCGAGCTCATCCAGCGGTTCGGGGACGCCGCGGCGGCCGAGGTCGTCTACCGGCAGCTCCTGCCGTTCCGGCCCTACCCGGGCGCCCTGGGCACCTGCACCGTCTACTTCCTGGGCACGATCAGCCGGAACCTCGGCGAGCTGGCCGCGGTCTTCGGCGACAAGGCGGCGGCCGTCGAGTTGCTGCGCGAGGCCCTGCCGCGGAACCGGGCCCTCGGCGCCCGGCCGGACACCGCCCTGACCTCACTCGGCCTGGCCCGGCTGCTGCGCGACGGCGACCGGGCGCAGCGGGCCGAGGCCGCGGCGCTGGCGCAAGACGCCCTGGACGTCGCGACCCGGCTGGACATGCCCGGCCCGGTGGCCGCGGCCGGGCGGCTCGCGGCTCAGCTCGCCGCCGACCGCGACGACGCGGATCCGCTGACCGGCCGGGAGCGCGAAGTCGCCGTCCTGCTCACCGAAGCGCTGTCCAACCGGCAGATCGCGGCCCGGCTGGTGCTGTCTGAGCGCACGGTGGAGTCACACGTGCGTAGCATCCTGGCCAAGACCCAGTGCGCGAACCGGACCGAGTTCGTCGCCAGGTGGACTCCGTCATGACGACGAGGCGGACTGCGTTATGACCGACTAGGTGGACTGCGCCATGATCGGCCGGGCATGATTTTTTCCTGGTCAGTCGGGTAGTGGGGGGAGGCCACGCGGCGGGCCAGGCCCGGCCGCCGCATCCGGCAACGGCCCCCCGTCCAGGAGGAGTGAGCGATGAGCGCAGCTGAAGGCCCAGATGGGTTGCTTGACTATCGCACCGACAGCGACATCGCCGTGGTCACAGTGACCGGTGAGGTTGACGTGTCTACCAGCGGCGAACTCCGGACTGGACTGCTGCGCGTGCTCACCGACGAGGCCTATCGCGGCCTGGTCGTGAACCTGGCCAACGTGAACTTCATCGACTCGACGGGCGTCGGCGTCCTGGTGGGGGTCTGGCACCGGGTCCGGGGCACCGACGACTGCCTGGCCCTGGCCGCGCCGTCCCGTCAGGCCCGGAACATCCTGGAAACCACGGGCCTGATGAAGGTGCTCCCGGTCTATGACACCGAAGCCGAGGCCGTCCAGGCCTGCCGCGAGCCGGCCGCCCAGTAGCCGCCCGCCCCGGAGCCGCCCCGCCCCGGGGCCGCTGGAGTCAGGAACCGGACACGACCGGTGAGACGTACGTCCCCGCATGCATCGCCTGGTCCGGCAGCAGCACGAATGGGCTCCAGCTCAGCTCGGCTTGGGCGTGGGCGCCCGGTGGCGTGATCACGATCTTGGCCACGGTCATGTTGTCGATGTTGCCCGAGGTGGTGGGCAGATAACCGCATGGATCCTCCGGGGTCAGTCGGATAGATAGTCATGGTGGTTTGCCCGGATTCAACGCCTTGGAGACGACGCAGACCATTGCTGGCTGGAAAAAAACCGGACCCGGTACGTTGTCACCGTGGAGTCGGGCAAGCCGGGGCAGGCGGGGGAGCGGCGGCGGCAGGTCCTCTGGGCCGCGGCCATCGGCGGCGTCGCCGGGGCGGCGCTAGCCGGTCACCGCGGCCTGCGGGCCGCCAGCGCCGGCGCGGCGGCGGGCGCGGGATTGCTGGCGGCGTCGGAGGCCGTGGCCCGGGCCCGGCAGCGTCCTGGTGAGATCCCCCCGCTGTGGCAGCGGATCGCGACCAGCGCGGCCCTGGTCGCCCCGCTCGGCTGGGCCGCCGGCCGGACCGGCCGGGCCGGGCCGGTGGCGGTAGGGGCGGTGACCGGGGGGCTGGGCGGCCTGCTCGGGGTCCGCCCGCAGAAGGTGCTGGCCGGGCCGGTGTTCGGAGCCGCGGTCGGCGGGCTGCTGAGCGTGCGGCAGCGGACGGTCCCCGCCGCGGTCGTGGCCAGCACGACGATGCTGACCTACCGGGTAGCTTCGGCGCTGGTCTTCCGGGACGCCGCGGTGACCCTGCTCGCGGAGCGGGTCCGGGCCGAAGACCTGCCGTTCGTGGTGCCGCGGGCCGCCCGGTCCCGGTACGTGGGGACCGGGTACCTGCGTGAGCTGGCCGCAGAACTCGGTGGCCAGTACATTCCCGACGCGCCCGACATGGGCATCGTGTCCTCGGTGCAGGAGCTGGCCGGCCCGGACTTCGACCCGGCGGGCCTGGACCCCCGGGTCCAGGAGTTCTACGAGCACACCACCCGGTTCTCGCTCGACATCGTGCCGCAATGGCGGCTCTGGGTCCGCCCCGGTTACCTGCTCTACCGGACCGTGGTCGCCCGCCCGCTGGGGCAGGCGAACGTGCCGATGAACCAGCGGGAGACGCTCCGGGGTATCCGCAGCCGGATCGACGTGATCACGTCGGCAGACGACGACGCGGTCGCGGTCCGCGGCTGGATCCGCTCGTTCGCCGACACCGATGAGCCGATCTACGTGGGCATCTACACCACCTACCGGCACGGCGGCCGGGGCTACGTCAGCGTGGGCTTCCCGCTGCCGCAGGCCAGCTTCACCGCGACGCTGCTGCCCCGGGCCCGGCCCGGCGGCGGCCTGGTCCTGACCAGCCGCAGCGACCTGGACCAGCCCGGGCACTACCTGGCCTACATCGACCCGGCCAGCGGCGAGCTCACCGCGGTCGCGGTCCGCGGCTTCGCCGAGCAGCTCGACGTCTACGTGCGCGACGGTGACCTGCGGGCCGAGCACGCGTTCTCCGTGTTCGGCCGGCCCTTTCTCGTCCTGCACTACCGGATGCACCGCAAGCCGGCCAGCGGACCGCGCAGGCTAATGCCGTTGCCGCCCGCGAGGGGTCATCTCTACTGTTCATCGCATGACTGACCTGTTCGACGCCGCGGCGATGTACGACGAGGACTATCTGCATTTCTTCGCCGCGCCCCCTGGCCGCAGCGAGTTCGCGGCGCACGGGCCGGTCGTCCCGGGCACGGACTCCTCCGCCGAGGCCGCCGCCGAGCTGACCTGGCGGCTGCTGGACCTGCGACCGGGCATGAGCGTGCTGGACCTGGGGTGCGGGTCCGGGGAGCTGGCCTGCCGGCTGGCCGCTCGCGGATGCCGGGTCACCGGCCTGGACTCCTCGGAGGTCTTCCTGGACCGGGCCCGCGCCGACGCGGGCGCCGCCGGGGTCAGCGTCGAGTACGTGGCCGGGGACATGCGCCAGATGCCGTGGACCGGCCGCTTCGACCGGGTCGTCAGCTGGTCCACAGCGTTCGGGTACTTCGACGACACCACCAACCGCGCCGTGCTGGACGGGATCGTTCGTGTCCTGCTGCCGGGCGGCCGGCTGGCCATGGACCTGGACAACCTGACGAAGTTCCTCGCCTCGTACTGCCCGTCGCGCGTCGTGGCCGCACGAGACGACGGCGACATGCTGGTTGACCGCTACCACCTGGACGCGCTGACCGGCCGGTTCGAGGCGGAGCGCACGGTCGTCCGCGGCGGCCGGACCCGGCGGGTGAACTTCGTCAAACGGCTGTTCGGCTTCCCCGAGTTGCGCGACTGGCTACTCGCGGCGGGATTCACCGCGGTGGCCGGCTACGGGGAGGACGGGCGGCCGCTGACCGCCGACCACAAACGCATGATCGTCGTCGCGGGCCTGCCCGCAGGCCGGCCCTGAACGCCGGCGGCGTGGAGCAGGGCGCTGGGTCAGGGCCGGCCGGCGTGCGGGACGTCGACCCGGGTGGACAGCAGCTGTCCTTCCCGGGCGGCGCTGCGGGCCTGCTCGTCGAAGTCCGGCGCGGCGCAGATGAACAGGGTGCGGCCGTCTGACCCGCCGAGAGTGCAGGCGAACACGCCCATGCCCACGGCGATCTGCTCCGTGATCTCGCCGCCCTCGCGCACCCGGACGACCCGGCCGTTCAGCCCGTCCGCGACCCACAAGGCCCCTTCGGCGTCGAGCGTGCACCCGTCCGGGGCCACGACGAGACCCGGCAGCGCGTCGCTCAGCCCCAGCGCGGTGGGCAGCGGGCCGAAGGTCGCCCAGTCCCTGCGGTGGCCCAGGCTGCCGTCGGGCTTGATGTCGAAGGCGCTGATCCGGTTGCCGAAGGTCTCGTCCACCAGCAGGACGCCGTCGTCGGTGATGACGCTGCCGTTCGCGAACCACAGGTCCTCGGCTACGCGGGTCACGCTGCCGTCGGGGTCAGCTCGCAGCAGGAAGCTCGGCGCGATGTCGGCGCCGCCCATCAGGTCGAAGCCGAAGTTGCCGACGTAGGCCCGTCCCTGCGCGTTGACGACCATGTCGTTGGGATGCTCGCCAAGATGATCAGCCAGGTCGGCGTGGACGACCAGGTCGCCGTCCGGCTCACGGCGCAGCAGCTTGCGGTCGCGCATGGAGACGATGAGCAGCCGCCCGTCGGGCAGCCAGTCCAGTCCGGACGGCTGGTGCGGAACCTCGGCTTCCACCCGCAGGTCCTGCCCGTCCTCGGTCACCGACACGACCTCGTGCCGGTAGAAGTCCGAGACCCAGATCCGGTCGTCGTGCCAGCGAGGGCACTCCAGATACGCCCGGTCGGTCAGGACAATGCTGATGTCATCGCTCACTGGGGCCGCCTTTTTTGCACGTCGCCGTTGACCTCAACCAAGGTAACTGCTCGGACGGAATTGCAGCCGGCGGTCTAGTACTTATGTGGCTCTGCCCGGAGACCGTTCAGAGCCAGGCCGGCCGGGCCGGGGCTGACTCGCCGCCGGCGGTGGTGAGCCGGTGCGGCCGGCCGGTCAGGTACGCGGTGACCTCGGCCAGCGGGCCGATCAGCGTGACGGCCCCGGCGTCACCCGGCAGTTCCCATCGCTGGCCCGTATCGCTGGCCTCCAGGACCAGGGCCGGGCTGGGGGCCGTGCCGCGCTTGTTCGCCACGTCGTCGCACAGCGCAGCGAGGAAGTCGGCTGGCAGGTCGGCGAAGGACACGCCGGTGGCCAGGTCCACGGTGTGCACGTACACCTCGCGCGACCGCATCCAGGGCACTTCGGAGGCGGGAATCTCCTGGCCCTGGGCGGTGAGCACGGACGCCTGCCACTGATCGCCGGTGAGGGCGGTCATCGCCTCCTCGAGGGCGTCCGCAGAGCGGCGCAGCCAGACCATCAGCTCGCCGGCGGGCAGGCGGCTGCCCTGCTCGATGCCGGCCGCGCGAGCCCCGGGCGAGGAGTACATCGGCGCTGGTTCGCCCGTGGCGGCCCAGCGGATGAGGTTCCCCAGCGCGCCGGCGTTCGCCGCGACATGAGCCAGCAGGTGCCTGCGGCTCCAGCCAGGCAGCCCACTCGGGCCGGCCAGAGCGCCGGCGTCCAGGCCGGTCTCCTTGCTGAGCAGCGCCGTGCCCTGCTGCATCCACTGCCTGGTGCCGGCGAACGAGCGCGACATGGGGGGAGACCTCCTCGGCGGTCCGGTTTCTCCAGGTGGGTCGGCGGACGCTCAGGCAGCCTAGCCCGCGTCGATCCAGCGCTGGACGACCTGGTAGTCGAAGAGGTCGAAGGCCGCCTTCATCGACTCGCGGTCTTTTTCCCGGAACAGGGGCCTGATGTCCCGGGCCAAGCTGAGCTGCCCGCCTGCGTCACCCGCTGTCACGTGCTGTCCTCCTGGTCCGCCGCGGCCGTGCGCGCCTGGGCGCCCGGCTCGCCCGCGCTCGAAGCCTGCCCACTGCACGCCTTATTCAAGCGGCATATGGTCGGGAGATGGCCACCAGTGCCCAGAGTGACGCGCACCGCTTCCCGTGGTGCGGCTAACGCCGTGTTCGGCCAGTTCACTCAGCTCGTCTCAGAAGCCTCCGGGTGGGCCTACGGCATCGTCTTCCTCCTCGCCTTCCTCGACGTGCTCGTGCCGGTGGTGCCGAGCGAGGCATCGGTGATCACGGCGGGCGTGGTGGCCTCCGCCGGCGGCCTCTACCTGCCGCTGATCATTGTCGCCGCGGCCTGCGGCGCGTTTCTCGGCGACAACGTCGCCTACCTGGTCGGCCGCCGGTTTGGCACCCGCGCGACGAACCGGTTCCTTCGTGGTGAGAAGGGGGAGAAGACCCTCGGCTGGGCCGAGCGCCAGCTCACCCGGCGCGGCGGCGAACTGATCGTGGTCTCCCGCTTCATCCCGGCCGGGCGGACCGCCGTCACCCTGGCCGCGGGCACGCTGGCGTTCCCGTGGCGGCGCTTCGTGGTGTTCGACGCCGTGGCCGCGCTCATCTGGGCGTTGTACGCATCGCTGCTCGGGTACTTCGGCGGCCGGGCGTTCGAGAACGAGGCCTGGAAAGGGCTCATCCTCGCGTTCGGGCTCGCCTTCGCGGTGACCGGCGGCGTCGAAGTCGTCCGCTGGTTCCTCAGGCGGCGGTCCGGCAGGCGAGCCCCGAGCGAGGCCAGCCCGGACCCGCACGCCGTCGAGACGCCGCAGCAGCCTGACGCCCGGGGGGCGGACTCCGCAGGTGGCCGGCCCGCTGACTGACGTCCGCCGGGCCTCTCACCCAGAGATCCGCAGCGGCAGGGTACGCGGCCCGCGGATCTGGCCCGCGGCCCAGGAAACCGCGCCTGGGTCGGCGAGGCGGAAGTCCGGGATGCGGTCGAGCCACGTTTCGAGGGCGACCCGGAGTTCCATCCGGGCCAGATGGGAGCCCACGCAGCGGTGGATGCCGAGGCCGAAGGCAGCGTGCCGGTTGACCTCACGGTCGATGATGACCTCGCCGGCCCGGTCGAACTGGGCTGGGTCACGGTTGGCGGCCGGGAACGACAGCAGGACCCAGTCGTCGGCCTTCATGTCGGCTCCGTGCCAGTGCATATCCTCCTTGACCAGCCGGGCCATGGTGACCGGCGCGTAGGCCCGGAGGAGTTCTTCCATCGCGGTCGGCAGCAGCCCGGGGGTGGCGACGAGCCTCGCGCGGTCCCCGGGGGTCTTGGCCAGATGCCACAAGGACGCGCCGATCGCGCTCCAGGTCGTGTCGATGCCGGCGATCAGCAGCAGGGCCATCGTGCCGACGACGTGCGAGGGATCGAGCCGGTGGCCGTACAGCTCGGCGTCGAGGAGGTAGCTCGTGAGGTCCTCGCGCGGGTGCTCGAGATGGTCGCTGACCTGTGCCCCGAGGTAGTCGAACAGCCTGCCGACCCGCTCGATGCGTTCGTCCGGCGGCAGGTTGATGCCCTCCAGCAGGTCCTCGACGAACGCACGGAACTGCGGCCCGTCCTGCGGCGGGAAGCCCAGCATGTCGGCGATGACCCGGACTGGGATGTGCTGCGCGTACTCAGACGCGGCGTTGACGACGTCCCGGCCGCCGAACTCGTCGATGAGTGAGTGGCAGAACGCCCTCGTGGCCGGCTCCTGCCGGGTGACCGCGGTCTTCGTGAACGCGGGCAGCAGCAGCTTGCGCGCGTCGTGGTGGAACGGCGGGTCGGAGGAGATCGGCGGTGACCCGCCGACCGGCGCCAGCTCACGGGGCGGCCGGAGGTTGCTCAGGATGATCGCCCGCGAGGAGAAGTGCTCCGGGTCGTACGCGACCGCCGCGACGTCGTCGTAGCGGGTGGGCAGCCACGCGCCGCCGAACCGCTCGGTGTGCGCGATCGGGCAGCGCTGCCGCAGGTCGTCCTGGATCGGGTAGGGGTCGGCGGACCACTCGGGTTCGAGATGGGAGAAGTCCGTCGCCCAGTCCGTCACCGGGCCGGTGACGATCTCACTGCGGATCCCGGGCGGCCCGTCGCGGGGCTCCCGGAAGTCCTGGCTGAAGCGGTCGTCGGCGGGCATCTCACGCCTCCCCGAGGGCGTCGATCGCGTGCTCGGGACAGTTGGCCGCGGCGAGGCGGGCCTCGCGTTCCTGGCCCGGCGGCACGACGCCGTCGCCGAGGACCTGCCCGTAACCCTCGTCGTCGTCGCCGAACAGGCTGGGGGCGAGGTCGTAACAGCGGCCGTGTCCCTGGCACCGCTCGGGGTTGATCTGCACCTTCATGACGCTGTCCCTGCTTGCACTGGTCGTTGCTGTGCTGGTGGTCCCTGAGGTGCGAGAGCCGTCACGATGCGGGTCAGCAACGCGGCCCAGGCTGCGTCGTTGACCGCGTGCAGGTCTGGAGTGACGAGCGCGCTGCCCATGGCCAGCAGCAGGCAGAAGTGCGCGAGCGCCTCCGGTGACAGCGCGGGGTCGATCTCGTCGCCGGCCTGGGCCGCCCGCATCAGCGCGGCGAGCCAGTCGCCACGCTCGCCCACGTAGTCGCGCATGGGCCGGGCGACGTCCTCGTCCCGGCGGGCCGCGACCAGCGCCTCGACGATGAGATATCCGCTTACGTCCCGGCGCCGGGGCAGCCACCGGCCGATGACGAGGAGCAGATCGGTGATCGACCGGTCGGGGTCGGCGGCGAACACCTCGGCGAGCAGCCGCCGGCCGTGCGTGCGCAGCGCGCCGGCGAGCAGTTCCGCCTTCGAGGGGAAGTGCGCGTACATGGCCCCGTTGCTCACGCCCGCGGCTGCGGCGATGTCGGCTACCCGTGTCCCGTCGTACCCCCGCTCGGCGAACACGTCGGCGGCCGCGAGCAGCAACCGCTCGCGCGTCTCGGCCGCGGTGACTCCGGCGATCCGGCCCATAGAGGAATTAAAAGAACGTTCATCTGATTCGTCAAGGCCGGGCGGGAGCCCGGGGCCGGTCCCGCCCGGCCCGCTGGCGCGGCCCGCCGCCGCCAGGCGGCGCGGCGCTCAGCCGCCCACGGCCTGTCCGGGCTGGGACAACACCCGCGATGATGGCAGTATCCGGACGGCTAGGGGAGGCAGGCCATGCTCGGACTTGAACTCGTCGTGGTCTTGGGCCTGGCGGTGCTGCTATGTGCTGTCGCCGCCCGCCGCTTCCGGGTCGCCCCGCCGGTGCTCCTGCTCGCCTGTGGCGCGCTGCTGGGGTTCGTTCCCGTACTGCGCCGGGTTCACCTGCCGCCCGAGGTGGTACTGCTCCTCTTCCTCCCGGCGCTGCTGTACTGGGAGAGCCTGACCACCTCGCTCCGCGAGATCCGCAGCAACCTGCGCATCATCGTCATGCTGAGCACCCTGCTCGTCATCGCCACGGCCGGGGCGGTGGCGACGGTGGCGCACTACCTGGGGCTGGGATGGGGGCCGGCCTGGGTGCTCGGAGCGGCGGTGGCGCCGACCGACGCGACCGCCGTGGGGGTGCTCGCCCGGGCGCTGCCCCGCCGCACCCTGACCGTGCTGCGCGCCGAGAGCCTGGTTAACGACGGTACCGCCCTGGTCATCTACGCGCTGGCCGTGGGCATCACGGTAGGCGACGAGCACCTGAGCCTGCCGCACGTCGGGTGGCTGTTCGTGCTCGCCTACGGCGGCGGGGCCGTGGCCGGGATGGTGACCGCGTGGCTCGCGGTGCGGGTACGCCGCCATCTCCACGACCCGCTGCAGGAAAACGTGGCCGTCATCCTGACCCCCTTCACCGCGTTCCTGCTCGCCGAGGCGATCCACGCCTCCGGCGTGCTGGCCGTCGTGGTCAGCGGGCTCATCATGAGCCAGGCCGGGCCCCGGGTCGGGGAAGCCGGCACGCGACAGCAGACGGAGGCGTTCTGGTCGCTGTCGGTGTACCTGCTCAACGGCAGCCTGTTCGTCCTGGTGGGGCTCGAGTTGCAGGCGGCGGTCCGCGGCCTGGGCAGCGGAGCCCTCACCCGCGGGCTCATCGCGGTCGGCGCGGTTTCGGCGGCGGTCATAGGCGTGCGTTTCGTCTGGCTGTTTACCACCCCGTACCTGATCCGGATCCTGGACCGCCGCCCGCAGCAGCGGCTGCGCCGCGTCGGCCCCCGGGCCCGGGTGGTCAGCGGGGTCACCGGCTTCCGGGGCGCAGTCTCGCTCGCGGCGGCCCTCGCAATACCGCGGACGGTCTCGTCCGGAGCGCCGTTTCCCGACCGGAACGTCATCATCTTCGTGACCGCCGGGGTCATCGTGGTCACGGTGGTGCCGCAGGCGCTGCTGCTGCCGGGCGTAGTGCGCTGGGCCCGGCTGCCCCGCGACACGTCCGTCGAGCAGGAGCGCCACCAGGCCGAGATCCGCGCCACCGAAGAGGCGCTGGCCGCGATCCCGCGCCTCGCTGATGATCTCGGCACCGACCCTGAGGTCGCCGAACGGGTACGGCGCGAGTACGAGAAGCACCTGCGCGTGCTGCGCGCCAGCGACGGCTCGACCGAGGACGAGCGGGCGCTGCGCTACGACCAGCAGTACACCGCGCTGCGCCTCGCCGGGATCGCCCGCAAACGGGCCACGGTGGTCAGGCTGCGTGACGAGCGGCGCATCGACGACACCGTCCTGCGCCAGGTACAGGCCAGGCTTGACATCGAGGACGTACGCCTGTCCGGTCGCGAATTGGCCGAATAGCCCCCTCCTGACCTGCGGGGCCGGGCGCGCCTCGGCTTGGTCCGGGAACGCGGCTAGGCTCGTGGCCGTGATGGACCGCGAGCAACTGCGGGGGGCGTTTGAGGATCCGGCACCGTTTACGACGTCGCCGTTGTACCGATCGCTGAGCCAGACCGTCGCGGATCATGATCCGCTGCTTGACCTGGCCTCCCGCGGCCGTCCGGGCCAGTACCCCACGTTCCTGTTCTTCGGCGCGGTGCACCATCTGCTGCTTCGCGGGGCAGACCACCCACTCGGACGCTTCTATCCCTCGATCGCGGGGGAAGCGGCGCTGCCTCCCGCCGGGGCTGGCCCGGTGCTGGTGTCGTTCTGCGGGGAGTTCGAGGCTGAACTGGCTGAGACGATCAGCAGCAGGCTCGTGCAGACCAGCCAGGTCCAGCGGGCCTTCGGGCTCCGGCTGGGCCTGAGCATGATCGCCTGTGACGTCCCCGGACCAGTGCACCTGATCGAGGTGGGCGCGAGCGCCGGGCTCAACCTGCGGTTCCGCAGCTACGGGTACCAGGTCGGCGGCCGGCGGTTCGGGGACCCCGCGGCCGCGGTCCAGCTGGCCGCCGACCGCTGCGGCGCGGGGCTCCTGCCGGATCTGGACGTGCTCCCCCCGGTGGCAGGCGTGCTCGGCGTCGACCTCAACCCGCTCGACGTCCGGGACCCCGACGCGCGCCAGTGGCTCGAAGCGCTGGTGTGGCCAGAGAACCACCGGCAGCGCGCGCTGCTCTCCGCGGCCCTGGCCGACGCCGCCGCCGATCCGCCGACTGTCCGGGCCGGGGACGCCATCGATGTGCTGCCCGGCATCGGCCGCGAGCTGCCGCCTGGCGAGCCGCGGGTGGTCTTCCACGCCGCGACCCGGATGCACGTACCCGCGGACCGGCTCGATGCCTTCGACGCCGCGATCGCGCAGCTCAGTGACGGCGGGCCGTTGTGGCATCTGTCGATCGAGGAGTCCCCGGACCCGGATCCCCGTCCCAGCCCGGCGCGTCTCGGCGCCGCCCTGCTGCTCCGCCGGCCCAGCGGTGCGTCCGAGACGCTCGCCGTGGTGGACGGCCACCTCCGCTGGATAGAGATGCTGCCCCAGCCGCCACGCAGCTAGCGCCGGGGTCGAGTTTCGTGATCAAGCGATCGGTGTTGCTATAACGACACCATTCGTCTGATCACAGACGCTGCGGTCGCGGGCAGGCGCTCGCAGCCCTGGCTATGCCCAGTGTCTATTATCCCCTTTGGGGCTTACCAGGTTAGGGGGCCGTGGTGCAGGGCTTGGTGGTCGCTTTCCAGTCGCCGCCCTTCTTGGTGAGCTGGATAAACTTCGGCTGAATCGCGCCCGGGGGGACATAAGACAAACACCGTGGTGATATCACGCCATTACCCAGGCTGAACCACGCATTGTTGTTGTTGGCGACGTTCTGCAGGTTTGTCGCCTCTACTGTGTCACCGTCAGTCTGCTTCCAGTGGAACGCGTGCAGGATGACCGTGTTGGGGTTGACCTTGAACCACCAGTACCCGCCCTTCGTGACACCGGAGTACTGCAGCGCGGTGTCCACGACGAACTCACCCACGTTGGTGTTGATCGTCGCCGGGGTGGCTGAGGTCGTGTACTTGCTGGCAGACAGCGGTCCCGCCGGGCCCACCGGGCCAGCGACGTCGTCGCCCTTGTAGATGACAATGCGGTCTACGGTGGCCGCCCGGCCCGCAGGCGGTGCGGCAGCGGCGATGGTCGCCCCCAGCACACCCAGCACGGCCGTTGCGCCGGCCACTGCAGCCACATTGCGTCCCTTGAGTCTCATCGGTCCCCCCTGACCTTCGCTCCGGTTGTCCCACGACGGTAGCCGCCAGCAGTGCAATTAAGAAGCCCGCGGCCCCGATGATTCAGCGGCGAATTCCGTCAGGCGCACGGGTCAGGTCCGGAGGCGTCAGTGGATTTCTGCCGCTACGCCGACGAGCCACAAGAGTGCCGCTACGCCGACGAGCCACAAGAGTACGGACGGCGGCAATAAGCAGTGCGGTGACGACGATAGTTGCCCGTGCGCGGCGCACAGCCCGGTACATCCGGTGCTTGCGAATACGCGATTCCAAGGGAACCAGGCACGTCCAGGAAACACCGCTAAGACACGCGGGTACGGCAGCTGGGACGCAGCGGCGTCTCGGTCAGCCAGCAGTCCCAGCACCACCCCAGGTCGTCCTGCTGACCCGGGCTGGGGCTCGCCTGCGGGTTTACGCGCCAGCCCAGACGTCCGTACGTCTTCTTGACCCAAGTCGGCTCGCAGGTACACACTCGGGGGGCCGGAAGGGGGCGCTGGCCGGCAGCGGGTTTGAAATGGGGGCGTGCGGCGGGCAGGAAGTGAAGCCCAAGGCTGCTGCGGCTGGTCATGGGCTGACCACGCGGGAAAATTGGAAGCCAGCCGGGCAATCCAGGCGCACCAAATGGGGGGACATACATGAGAATCCAGATCGCCGCTGTGGGGGTAGCCGGCGCGCTCGCGCTCGGGCTGGCCTCGGCGCCAGCGGCGTCGGCAGCGCCCGCGAGAACCGGGCAGGCCGTGGGGGAGACCGTGCTCAAGCACGGGACCTGGCACAAGTACGAGGCCGTGTACTGGTCACGCCCGGGACGGATCGCGCTCATCGAGCCGGATGGCCGCGAGGTCAGCGGCCTGCAATGGTTCTCGTGGACCCGCACCGGGGGCATCGCCAACGGCGTCCTGAGGCAAGCCGGCGGCTGCTGTGGCGCGGCCGCCGTCGTGAGCGTCAGCCGCCCGCGCAACGGGCACTTCACCCGGATGTCCATCACCACGCAGCAGACCCAGAAGTTCTGGTGGCCGGCGGTGGTCAAGCGGAGCACCGTCAGGGAGTGGCGGGCGTCGTAACTGATTCAGTATCGCCGACGTCTACTCCCATGGTGAGTCCGAGGAGATCGTGGGGAAGGCCCGACGTCGAGCTGCCCGGAGACGTGCTGGACCGCAATCGACAAGATCGTGCCGCCCGGCGTCAACCTCAACCCCGCCGCCAGCGGGCGGGTCAGTCCGGTCCTGGAGCCCGCCGCCCGGCGGCGCTAGCCCGGGCAGTCACTTCCGTTGCCTGTCCTGGCTGTCCTCGTGCGCTCGGCGCGGCCGGGGGACCTGCAGCTGGGTGATCCTACCTTTGGACACACCAAGAAGGATCGCAGTGTCGCTGACCGGCAACTGACCGGCGAGTTGCCCGGCGAGTTCGCGAGTCTCGCTGGCGACCTCCGCGGCGTGGCGCTCCATTTCCTTGCGCTTGGTCCGCAGTTCGCTCGACCGGGCGTCAAGACCGGCATCACCGGTGCGGTACTCGACGTCAAGATCAAGGCTAGCTTCAGCGCTGCGCGGGAGATCTTCAACCAGACCAATCACCTCGCGGACATTGCGGTCCAGCGCGCGCAAAGTCTTGGCCCAGGTATGTGTGCCCTGCAAGGCAGGAACGTCGGCCATCCAGCCATCACCGTCCCTGGTCACCACCACGTGGTAGCTCATTTCTTCCTCAACCATCCTGGCCCGAAGACGAGTTCGAGGTCCCGCTCTATCGCCCGCAGGGTCCCGGGCCGGATATCTCCGGGGTGCTGGGCGATGGTGGTCCGGGGCCACTAATCCGGTGCCATCTGTGTTCGTCAGCCTGACCTCGTACTGACGGTGGGAGCCCCGCTGGCGTAACAGGACCGCACCGTTGCGTTCGATGATCCGGATGACATCCCTAGGTGTCATGAGTCTAGACTACCAGCTAAACACTTCAAGTGTTTAGCTGGTAAACACACGTAGTGCTCGGCGATCTGCCTCATCGCTCGATCATGGGTCAGGATCCTGTGATGTTGCCGACATCGGGGTCAAAATGCAATCCATTGCAGGACAACACGGTAATCTCGTCGCCACAGCAGACGTGACCGGGCCGGACACGGGACGCACCGCCCGGAGGCTCACCTGGCGAGAGGGCTCAGCTCATGGCTTTAATCTCCCCCAAGGTAATCGCCCAGGTCAGCTGTAGATCGAACAGTGAACTCGCGGCCATGTCGTGGGAGTGGGTGCTGCGTGCCGACGGTCAGGTGCTCTACCGCCTCACCAGGGTTGACGGCCGCCGGGAACGCAATCCGTGGACCCTGGTCACGCAGCTGAACCCGGCCCAGCTGCAATCGTTCCGGAAGGACCGGGACCAAGCCGCGGCCATGCTGGACAATCTCGCCCGCCAGCATGGGCACCAGGCTGGCTGAGCGCAAGGCCGGCCGGGCCGGCCGCCGGCTGGGCCCGGTACATCTTCTCCCGGCCGGAACGCGCGCTGACGCGGACAGAAGGAGGCCTGATGAGTGAGACGGTGCGCCTCTCCGCCCCCGGTACCCGCTGGACCGTGCCCGACCCCCGCGAACTGGCCCTGAGGATCAGGCTCCGGGCCGTCCGGATGGTCGCCCCGCTCGGGTTCGGTTATCTCGGCCAGGCGCTGTCGTCCGCCGAGCAGGTCGCGGCCGTGTTCGCCAGCGCCCGTCCCGGCGTGGACCGGCTGGTCTGCTCGCCGGGGCACTACGTCATCGGCCCGTTCGCGGCGGCGGCCGAACTGGGACTGCTGGACGAGGCGGCGGTGGCGCGCTACGGCCAGGACGGCTCGCCAGTCGAGGCCATCGGCACCGAGCGCTCACCGGTCGTGGACTACACCTGCGGCTCGCTCGGCCAGGGGCTGTCCGCGGCGCTGGGCTTCGCCCTCGCCGACCGCTTCCGCGGCTCCGACGCGCGGATCTTCACCATGGTCAGCGACGGCGAACTGGAGGAGGGGCAGGTCTGGGAGGCCGCACTGTTCGCGGCCCATCATCGTCTCGACCGGCTGACGGTGCTGCTCGACGCCAACAACTCCCAGGTAGACGGCCCGGTCGACAGCATCACCACCATCGAGCCGATCGCCGCGAAGTGGTCCGCGTTCGGCTGGCACGTGCAGGACCTCGACGGTCACGACGTGGACGCGGTCCGCGCGGCACTCACCGAGGCCGCCGCGCACGCGGGGCACCCGAGCGTGCTGGTCTGCCGGACCTCGACCGGGCACGGCCTGGACTGCCTGCCGCCCGACGCGGACGGGCACTTCATCAAGCTGCCGCCCGGGCTGGCCGCAGTCGCGGTCGCGGAACTTACCGGCAAGCTGGAGGCCCTCCATGCGTGAGCGCTCCGGGCCCGAGCGCCCCAGGCCTGAGCCCGCCGTGCGTCAGCCGCCCTACCCCACCGAGCTCAAGCCCTACGGCCGGGCGCTGGTCGACCTGGCCCGGCGGCGCGGCGAGGTGCTGTGCCTCAGCGGCGACCTGACCCGGCAGTGCGAAGTCAACCTGTTCCAGTCCGAACTCCCGGAGCGGTTCATTCACGGCGGCATGGCCGAAGCCAACATGATGAGCATGGCCGGCGCGCTCGCGCGCTGCGGCCACATCCCGTTCGTGCACACCTTCGGGGTGTTCGCCACCCGGCGGCCCTTCGACCAGATCGCTAACGCCATCGCGTACCCAGGCCTCCCCGTGCGCATCGTCGGATTCATGCCCGGCATATCAACGCCGGGCGGCCCCAGTCACCAGGCCACCGACGACGTCGCGCTGATGCGGGCCCTGCCCGGCATGACCGTGGTCGACGTCGCCGACGCGGTCGAGGTCCGCCAGGTCGCCGAGGCCGTGGTGGACGTGCCAGGACCGGTCTACGTCCGGCTCAAGCGCGGCGAGATCCCGGTGATCTTCGGCGAGGGACACGTGCTGCGGCTCGGCCAGGCGCAGGTCGTCGTGCCCGGGCACGACGTGGCCTTGTTCGCCAGCGGCATGATGCTCGCCGCCGGGCTGGCCGCGGCGCGGGCCCTCGGCGAGCACGCCGTGTCCGTCTCGGTCATCAACGTGCCCACGATCAAACCCCTGGACACGGACACCGTCCTGGGCGCGGCCGCCGCGGCGCAGATCGTGGTCACCGCGGAGAACCACTCCATCGTCGGGGGCCTCGGGTCGGCCGTGGCCGAGACGATCGCCGAGGCCGGACTGGGCCGCCCGCTGCGCCGGGTCGGGCTGCGCGACACCTTCGCCGAGGGGGCGTCCACCGCCCCGTATTTGTTCGGTAAGTACGGCCTGTCAACCCAGGCCCTTATTGAGACGATCTGGTCAGCCCTCGGCCTGCCGGGCCGGCCCCGAGGCGCCTGCCGCCACCGCCGAGACCGGCGAGTACGCCCCCATCTGACCAGACACTGGAGGGAACTACCGATGAACACTACCCCCCGCAGCGTCGGCTGGCTGGGCACCGGCCGGATGGGCGCCGTCATGGCTGCCCGGCTGATCGACGCCGGTGAGGACGTCACGGTGTGGAACCGGACGCCGTCCAAGACCGGGCCCCTGGTGGCCAAAGGGGCGCGGGCCGTCGAGCGGATCAGCGACCTGGGCGGCTGCGACGTCGTCTTCGTCATGGTAGCCACGCCCGCTGACCTGGAAGAGGTGATCTGCGGGGAGCACGGCCTGCTCAGCGCTGACCAGGCTGGGGCGGCCCTGACCGAGGCGGGCCGCAGGCCGGGCGTGATCGTGGACTGCTCGACCGTGTCCGAGGAGACCTCGGCCCGGGTGCGAGCGGCCGCGGACGCCGCCGGCGTGGGCTTCCTCGCGGCCCCAGTCAGCGGCAACCCGCACATGGTCGCTGAGGGCGCCTGCTGCATTGTCGCGTCCGGCCCAGCCGAGGTGTTCGAGCAGGCCAGGCCGTACCTGGAAGAGATCGCGAAGCTGGCCGTCCACGCGGGCGAGGGGGAGCAGGCCCGGCTGGTCAAGCTGTGCCTCAACCTCTATCTCGGGATCATGGTTCAGGCGCTCGTGGAGGTGACCAGCCTGGCCGAGAAGGGCGGTACCGACCGGGCCACGTTCCTGGAGTTCCTGGGCGGCACGGTGCTGGCGTCCGACTGGGTGCGCAGGCGCTCGGGCGACCTGGTCAGCCGGGACTGGACCCCGACGTTCACCACCGAGTTGCTGCGCAAGGACTTCGACCTGGGCCTGGGCGCGGCGCGGTCGCTGGAGGTACCGATGCCGGCAGGCGCCCTGGTGTATCAGCTGATCCAGTCCGCCATCGGCACCGGGCTGCGGCACGAGGACTTCCTCTCGCTCTACGAACTGCAGGCGGCCGGCGCGGCGCTGCCCGCCAACCAGACACCGGCCGCTGACCAAGACGCCGCCCGCCGACCAGACACCGCCCGCTGACCAAGACACTTCCGGAGGAGTGAGCATGTCCCTGCAGGAATTCGTCCCCACGCCCCGCTTCGAGGAGTATTCGCAGGCCTTCGCCGACTTCTACCGGATGGAGCGCCGTGCGGACGGCGTCCTGCTCGTCCGCGGGCACACCCAGGGCGGCCCGATCCAGCTCAGCGTGCAGAACCACCGCTCGCTCGGCCAGATGCTGCGGACGGTCGCCGCCGACCCGGAGAACGAGGTGCTGATCCTCACCGGGTCGGGTGAGGAGTTCATGATGGACTCCGATCCCGAGGGGTTCGCCCTCGAGGAGGCCGACCTGGAGTACTGGGCCTACGAGTACGCCTACAAGGACGGCCGCAACAACGTCAGCGCCCTGGTCAACGACCTGGAGATCCCCACCATCGGGCTGCTCAACGGGTCCGGCTTCCACTCCGAGATCGTGCTGATGTGCGACATCACCCTGGCCGCCGACGACGCCACCCTCTTCGACCTGCACTATGACATCGGCTCGGTGCCCGCCGACGGCATCCACAACGCCTTCCAGGAACTCCTCGGGGTCAAGCGGGCGGCCTACGCGCTGCTCACCGGCGAGGCCATCACCGCGCAGCAGGCCCTGGACTGGGGAATGGTCAACGAGATCCTGCCCCGCGACGACCTGGTCACGCGCGCCTACCAGATCGCCGACCACATCATGACCCAGCCCAGGACCACCCGCCGGCTCACCACCCAGATCGTCCGGCGCCCCTGGAAGCAGCGGATCGTCAGCGACCTCGACGGGGGGTTCGGCATCCAGATGTTCGGCCACCTGGCCAAGAAGCGGGCCGTCCACGGTGAGCAGCACATCAGGTCCACGGTCGGCTACGTGCGCGAGGGCCGGAAGAACAACTTCGACTGATCCCCAGCCGCGCGAACCACTGGATTCCCGGCGCTGGTCCCTGTGCGAAGAGGGGGCGTTTGCGGATAAAATAACCAGGTGATGGAGTCGTTTCACCCGGCTGTTCGAAGCTGGTTCGCCCGCAGGTTCCCGGACGGGCCGACGGTCCCGCAGGCTGGCGGCTGGCGGGAGATCGCGGCCGGGAACCACACGCTGATCGCGGCGCCCACCGGATCCGGGAAGACCCTGGCGGCGTTCCTGGTCTGCATCGACCGGATCTACCGGGCGCACGAGGCCCGTGTCGCCGAGTCGGGGGCCGCCGAGTCCGGTGCTGCTGAGCCCGAGGCCGCAGAGCCGGGGGCTGCTCCCGAGGACGGCCCGCAGGTCATCTACGTGTCCCCGCTGAAGGCCCTGGCCACCGACATCTGGCAGAACCTCGAGACCCCGCTGGCGCAGATCGCGGCGGAGGCCGCGAGACTCGGGCTGCCCGCCCCGGACATCAAGGTGGCGGTCCGGACCGGTGACACCCCGCCCGCCGAGCGGGCCGCGATGATCAAGAAGCCGCCCAATTTCCTGATTACGACCCCGGAGTCGCTGTACCTGCTCGTGACCGCGGAACGGACCCGGGCGATGCTGGCCCCGGCCCGGACCGTCATCGTCGATGAGATCCACGCGGTCGCGGGCAACAAGCGAGGCTCCCACCTGGCCCTGACCCTGGAGCGGCTGGAGCACCTGGCCGCGCAGCCGGTGCAGCGGATCGGCCTGTCGGCCACCCAGCGGCCGATCGAGACCGTCGCCCGGCTGCTGGTCGGCGCGGGCCCCGGCCGGTCGGCGCCGGACGGCTCCCCGCGGTGCGCGATCGTGGACTCCGGCCACCGCCGCGAGCTCGACCTCGCGCTGGAACTGCCCGGCGACGAGCTCGGCGCGGTGGCGTCGGCCGGGCAGATGGACGAGATCCTGGACCTGATCGCCGGGCACGTGGCTGGACCACCGGACCACCCTGGTCTTCGTGAACACCCGGCGGCTGGCCGAGCGGGTCGCCCACCAGCTGGGCGAGGCGCTGGGGGAGGGCCAGGTCGCCGCGCACCACGGCAGCCTGTCGAAAGACCGGCGGCAGCGGGTGGAGTCGCGGCTGCGCAGCGGCGACCTGCGGGCGCTGGTGGCGACCGCGTCCCTGGAACTGGGCATCGACATCGGGCCGGTCGAGCTGGTCTGCCAGATCGGGTCGCCCCGCAGCTTCGCCACGTTCCTGCAGCGGGTCGGCCGGTCCAACCACACCCGCGGCGGGATCCCGGCCGGGCGGCTGTACCCGACGTCCCGGGACGAGCTGGTGGAATGCGCCGCGCTGCTGCGCGGGGCGCGGACCGGCCGGCTCGACGCCCTGCAGGTCCCGGCCTGCCCGCTGGACATCCTGGCCCAGCAGATGGTGGCCGAGTGCGCGGCTGAGGACTGGGCCGAGGACGACCTGCTGGCCCTGGCCCGCCGCGCCGCCCCGTTCGCGGACCTGTCCGCCGAGGACTTCGCTGACGTCGCCGACCTGGTCTCCGACGGGATCCGGACCGGCCGCGGGCGGCGGGCCGCCTACCTGCACCGGGACCGGGTGGCCGGCGGCTGACCGGCCGCCGGGGCGCCCGTCTCGCGGCGCTCACCTCGGGCGGGGCGATCCCGGAGCTGGGTGACTTCCGGGTGCTGGCCGAGCCGGACGAGACCCTGGTCGGGACGGTGAACGAGGACTGGGCGGTCGAGTCCATGGCCGGCGACGTGTTCCTGCTCGGCACGACCTCGTGGCGGATCCGCCGGGTCGAGCCGGGCGTGGTGCGGGTGGTCGACGCCCAGGGCGCGCCGCCGTCGGTCCCGTTCTGGCTCGGCGAGGCCCCCGGCCGCACGATCGAGCTGTCGGAGGAGGTCTGCGCCATCCGGAAGGCGGTGGCGCAGCGGCTGGCCCCCGCTCAGGCCGCCGGGGCCGCGCAGCTGGCCGGTACCGGCCAGGAGGCCGGGGCCGTTCAGCCCGCCGGGACCGGGCGGGCAGCCGCGGCCGCCTGGCTGCAGGCCGAGTGCGGGATCGACCAGGCCGCCGCGGACACGATCACGGCCTACCTGGGCGCCGGGCTGGCCCAGCTCGGGGTGCTCCCCGACATGGACACCATCGTGCTGGAACGGTTCTTCGACGACAGCGGCGGGATGCAGCTGGTCGGGCACGCGCCGTTCGGGGCCCGGCTCAACCGGGCTCTCGGGCTGGCGCTGCGCAAGCGGTTCTGCGTCACCTTCGACTTCGAGCTGCAGGCCGCGGCCAGTGACGACGCGATCTTGCTGTCCCTCGGGCCGCAGCACAGTTTCCCGCTGGACCAGGTGCCGAGGTTCCTGGCCTCCAGGACGGTGGAAGGCGTGGTCCGGCAGGCGGTGCTCACCTCCCCGATGTTCGCGTCGCGCTGGCGGTGGAACCTGAACCGCTCCCTGGCCGTGCTGCGGATGCGCGGCGGGAAGAAGAACCCGCCGGCCATCCAGCGGATGGAGTCCGACGACCTGATGGCCGCGGTCTTCCCGACGCTGGCCGCCTGCCAGGAGAACGTGGCGCCCGGACCGCTGGAGATTCCCGACCATGTCCTGGTCCGCCAGACGCTCGAGGACTGCCTGCGTGAGGCCATGGACATCGACGGCCTGACCCAGCTGGTCGGGGCGATCGAGTCTGGCCGGGTCACCGTCGTCGTGCGGGACACCACCGAGCCCTCCGTGCTCGCGCACGAGATCCTCAACGGGCGGCCGTTCACCTTCCTCGACGACGCGCCGCTGGAAGAGCGCCGCAGCCGCGCGGTGCCACTGCGCCGCGGCCTGCCCGTCGAACCCCACGAGCTGGGCAGGCTCGATCCCGCCGCCATCGACCGGGTCGCCGAGCAGGTCCGCCCGGACCCCCGCGGCCCCGACGAGCTGCATGACCTGCTGATGACCCTGACCGCCGTGCGTCCCGCCGACGAGTGGCGGCCCTGGTTCGGGGAGCTGACCCGGGACCGGCGGGCGGTCAGCCTGCACGGCCCGGCCGGGGAGTTGTGGTGCGCGGTGGAACGCCGTCCCGCCGCCGAGGTCCTGTTCCCGGACGCCGCCGTGGTCCCGGACCATCCGTGCCCGGTTCCGGCCGCTGCGCCCGCTGACCGCGACGAAGCCGCGGCCGACATGCTCCGCGGCCACCTGGACTGCCGCGGCCCGTCCACGGTCACCGAGCTGGCCCAGGCCACCGGCCTGCCGCGAATCCGGCGTCGCGATCGCGCTGGCCCGGCTGGAAGCCGAAGGCTTCGCCCTCCGCGGCCGGTTCCGCCCGGGCTCCATCACCTCAGACCGGGCCGAGGAGTTCTGCGCCCGGCGGCTGCTGGCCCGCATCCACTCCTACACCCGGCAGCGGCAGCGCCGCGAGATCGAGCCGGTCACCGCGCGGGACTTCGTCCGGTTCCTGCTGCGCTGGCAGCACCTCGTCCCGGGCACCAGGGCCGAGGGGCGGCTCGGCGTGGTCAGCGTCGTCGAGCAGCTGCAGGGCTACGAACTGGCCGCGGGCGCCTGGGAGAACGCGGTCCTGGCCTCCAGGGTGGACGGCTACCGGCGCGAGTGGCTGGACGAGGCCTGCCTGTCAGGCGAGGTCACCTGGGGGCGGCTGTCGGTGCGCGACAGCGAGCCCGACCCGGCCCCCCGGCGCAGCGGGCTGGTCCCCTCCCGGGCCACCCCGATCACCCTGGCCATCCGCGACGACCTGCCCTGGCTGCTGCGTGCGGCCCGCGGCGACCTGGCGCCCGCCGAACCCGGACCGGGCCGGACCCGCGACGTGCTCGACGCCCTGCGCCAGCACGGGGCGCTGTTCCGCCCCGACCTCGGCGCGATCACCGGCCGCCTGCCCAGCGAAGTGGAGGAGGCGCTGTGGGACGGCGTGGCCCGCGGGCTGGTCACCGCCGACGGCTTCCGGGCGGTCCGGTCCCTGCTCCGCCGCGGCCCGCGGTCCCGGCCGTCCGGGCTGCGCGGACTGCGGCGCGGCCGCAGCGGCGCCGGGGCCGGGTCGGCCGGGCGGTGGTCACTGCTCCCGGTTCCGTCGCTGGACGCGGACCGGGACGAGCTGGCCGAGGCCGTGGCCGAGCAACTGGCGGTCCGCTGGGGCGTGGTCTTCCACGATCTGGTGGCCCGGGAGAACCTGGCCCTGCCCTGGCGCGAGATCTTGTGGGCGTTCCGGCGGATGGAGGCCCGGGGCACCGTCCGCGGTGGCCGGTTCGTCGCCGGGTTCAGCGGGGAGCAGTTCGCCCATCCCGACGCCCTCGACGTGCTGCGCACCGTCCGCAAGCAGCGCCTTACCGGCGAGCCCGTCCAGATCTCCGCCGCCGACCCGCTCAACCTGACCAGCGTCGTGCTGCCCGGGCCGCGGATCCCGGCCATCCCGGCCAACACCGTCACCTACGTCGACGGCGCGGTCGCCGCAGCCAGCACCGTGGACCCCGGCCGCGCCGTTTCCTAGATGCTTTACCCACCCCTTAGCTAAGTTTCTGAGACGGCCATGAACGGACGCGGACCGCGTTCCAGACGTGAACCGGCGAGCCAACGCTGATCGCAGATGACTAGCTTTCCGTGCTAAGGGAGATCGAGAGGTCGGCCACGATGCGTTCGGCGATGGCCAGGGACGCTGTGGCGGCGGGGGAGGGCGCGTTGCGGACCGCGGTCACCGGGCCGATCCGGTGGATGCGGAAGTCGTCGACGAGCGCCCCGTCGCGATCCACGGCCTGGGCACGCACCCCGGCCGGGGCGGTCATCACGTCGCCTGGGCTCAGCCAGGGCAGGTAGGTGCGCGCCTCGGCGAGGAACGCCTTCCGCGACACTGAACCGTGCATCTCGCGCACCCCCGCCCGCCAGTTCTGCCGGGCCAGCCGGCGGAAGGCCGCGGAGCGGGCCAGGCGGGACAGCTGATCGCCGGACACGTCACGGCGGCGGTACCCCTCCCGCGCCAGCGCGAGTACGGCGTTCGGGCCGATGTCCACCTCGCCGTCGATGCGCGGGGTCAGGTGGACGCCGAGGAACGGGTACGCGGGGTCCGGCACGGGGTAGATGAGGTGCCGCACCCGCCCGCGTGCGTGCGGCCGCAGCCGGAGGTACTCGCCGCGGAAGGGGATGATCTCCGGCGCGGTCTCGTCGCCGGCCGCGGCGGCGAGCAGGTCGGACTGCAGGCCCGCGCAGATGACCAGCCGGGACAGCCGGTGCGCGCGGGCGGGCGTGCTGACCTCCACGTCGTCGTCGCCCCGGCGGCGCACGCCGGTCACCGGGGTCCCCGTCAGCACCTGCCCGCCGCAGGACACGACGTCGGCGGCGAAGGACCGGGCGATCGCGGGGTAGTCGACGATGGCCGTGGTCGGTGACAGCAGCGCGGCCTGGCCGGAGATCTCCGGCTCCAGCTCCCGGATAGCGGCCGCGTCCAGCCACTGCACGCCGGGGACACCGTTGGCGGCCGCCCGCCGCCCGATCTCCCGCAGCTTCGCCGTCTCGGCGTCGTCCCGGGCGACTACGAGCTTCCCGCGGGCGTCCCAGGGCAGGCCCCGGTCCGCGCAGTACGCGCTGAGCAGCCCGACGCCGCGGCGGCACAGCGTGGCCTTAGCCGAGCCAGGCAGATAGTAGATCCCGGCGTGCACGACCCCGGAGTTGTGTCCCGACTGGTGCTGGGCGACGGCGGTCTCCTTCTCGAAGACCACCACGGGCACGTGCGCTTCGGCCAGCTGCCGGGCCACGGCCAGCCCGACCAGGCCCGCCCCGACGACACCAACGGGACAGGCGGGGCTCGGCTGGGTCAGCACACCGTCCCACCTGGCGCTCTGTCCCATTCCGCCTCTGATCGTGTAGTGCCCTGGCCGGAGAACCAGCTGATACCGCGATCGGAAGTCGCTGGATCGCACCGTGGTCTTCACGATATGGCCGCGGTGGATGGCGACGTACAGTGATTGGCTGGAGTGTTCGCCTGACGGGGTTCTGGCGCCCAGCTGCCAGACCAGTCTTACCTCGGGGTGGCTGAGGAATGGTAGAAGTCTGGTCCTGAATCGATACTTCTTCCATGGCGCTAAGTATCAAGAGTGACGAGGCGGACCGGCTCGCCAGGGAGCTGGCCGCCGAGACGGCGAGACCTTGACCGAGACTGTCGAGACTGCGCTCCGGGAGAGGTTCGACCGTGAGCACGCCCGGCATGCGACCAGTATGAGAACCCGACTGGAACGCCTGGCGGCCGACGTGGCGGCCTTGCCGGTCGCCGACGGGAGGACTCAGCGAGGCTAGATTTCGGTGACTGCTTCACGTACGCGCTCGCCGAGCGGACTGGGTACCCCGTGCTTGGCACGGGGAACGACTTCGCCACGACGGATATCGCCGTGCTGCGCCCTGAGCAAGCGCCAGCCTAAAGGCTGACAGCCAGTCACGCGGTGAGGCACGGGCGGACCGCTCCTGGTCGTAGTGCAGGAAGAACTCGTCCACCTTCAGTTCGCCGACAGGCAGCCCCGTTTCCAGGTCGCGCGCCGTCGAAGGTCGATTTCAGTGAATTAACAGGTTAACAAGCGACAGATCAGAACGTCATCGTGCGCCGCAGTCCGATCCTGTCGCCGACAGCGAGCTTCTCGACCGCGTCTTTCTCTGAGATGCCCATCGGGTAGAAGGACATCTGCAGTGACCACGGTAGGTCATCGATGAATCGTTGCTGGTGTCTCTGATGGCCTCGTCGCCCTCAAGGCCCCAGGGACAGTGTTTCGCCGCTAGATGCCCGGTTTGCCGGACTCTTGCAGCCCACATTCGGAAGACGTTGGGATGAGTCTTGCTACCCCAACGATACGAGACTCGGAGAACATACTGCTACCGCTCAAAGGGCGTTTCCGCAGGTCAGAGGCTTTGCCGAATTAGGACTCTGGTTAGCGTGCGGGAAGGGGCCCCTTGCTCTACCCTTCTCCCAAGCCAACCAATCTTCACATCAGGGGTGGTGAGCCATGTCCGTCATGGATATACACGCACGGTGGGAGTTTGACTTTCGCATCGGGTCAGGAAAGGAGCCTTCACGGGAACCCGCCACAGAAGAGCCTCTTGTAGTTGGAGTGCTTCCAGTCGGAGGGAGACACGCCGTAGGCGGTTCGGACGCATTCTGTTGTCGTCCGCAGTTCCATTCGGAGTAGTGCTTCTGAAGTGGGCACTACGACTTAGCGGTTTCCCCCTTGAAACACGAATTACCGGACTGATGCGCCGCCGGAGACGGCCGGTGCATCAGCCATGTCAGACATCACCCGCGTGCACGGTGGTGACGCGACCCCGGAGCGTTCCCCTTGCTGAACCAGTTCATCCCTCAAGGCCCACAGCCGCTGTGACCTCGACTGCGACCACTGCTATGGCTACGAAGCTACCTAGGCCGGAGCTGGGTGGTCGGGCCACCGGGCTGCTGCGCTGCGTACCGGCCCTGTCAGGACACTTGGTCTATGACCCGCAACCTCGAAGCGATAACCCACTCCCACGTGCTCACGGCATGCCGGGTCACTTCTTCGCGGTCCGATGAGGGTTCAGATCTTGCATGTGCCGGAGTGCCCGGGCGCCGAAGCCCTGGACGGCCTCCTCGGCCCGCTGCTCGCGGCCCGGCCCGGCATCCAGGTGACGTGGCAGGTTGTGAAGACAGAGGACGAGGCGGCACGCCTCGGGATGACTGGTTCGCCGACGATCCTGGCCGATGGCCGGGACCTGTTTCCCACTCCGGGCCAGCAGCCGTCCCTGTCCTGCCGTCTCTACCCCGGCGAGCACGGACAGTTGGGTCCGGCGCCCACCGCCGCCCAGCTTCGGGAGGCACTCACGGCAGCGGGCCTCCGATAACCTGGGCCGCTGCCGAGAGTACGGACGTCGCTCACTTAACCCCGGGCGCGGGCAGCCGTTACCGCGGATGGTCATGTAGCCAGGCGACGAGGTTCTCGCGCTGGGTGCCGGGTTCCGCAGGTCTCCGCGGCCCTAGTGCCTTCTGGGATCGGATCGGCCCTCCAGCTCTGGGTCACCTTCTTCAGCTGCGAGAAAACCCAGGCGGCGGCGTCGTGCCCAGTGCTTGTATTCCTTGATGGGATGCCTGAGTGCCCGGAGCAGGTCCGGATTGGCCGGGCCGAACCAGTCAACCGGGATGCCGAGGACACGCTGCGGTTCCTCGCCCTGCCGGGCATAGGGATCAACCCCGCGCGGCATCCCGAAGACCTTGTTTCGTTCCTCCCTGTCACTGGCCATCGGGCCACCCTTCTGGTGCCGGGTCTGGCCTGGCACTCGCCTAGGCATACGTCTACAGCATGACGCGGCCGGTTAACTGATGCAACGCTGCGTGACCCGGGCGGGCGGTCAGGGTCTTCCTGGATTCTTCCGGGCCACCCCGCCCAGGATCCTCATGAAGCCGCTGGTGTTCGCGAACGTGTCGTCCTCCTGCCGCCAGGCCCAGATATCGGTCAGGCCCGGCTCGACCAGGGTCCAGTAGCCGAAGAACGCGCTGATCTCGTCGCGGCCACGAGCGGGCACAGTCACCAGGGCCTGGTTGGCGTCCACCAGTTCGCGGGCCGTTTCGCTCCGGCGCTCCGTCCCGACCGCGTGGTCCCGCGACACGTCGGCGTGGGAGATGAGCAGGTAGCTGCCGGGGGCCAGGGCCTCGCGCAGCCTGGCCACGGATCCGGCCGGATCGGCCTCGTCGGGGATGAGGTGCAAGACGGCCAGCAGAAGCACAGCGACCGGCCGGCTGAAGTCGATCAGCCGGCGAACCTCGGGAGCGCCGAGGATGTCGTCGGGGCGGGAGACGTCTCCCCGGACGGCCGCGGTCTGGGCACCGGACAGCAGCGCCCTGGCGTGCGCCACCACCACCGGATCGTTGTCCGCGTACACCACGCGGGAGTCCGCGTTGACCCGCTGCGCGATCTCATGCACGTTCTCGTTGGTGGGCAGCCCGGAGCCGATGTCCAGGAACTGGGTGACCCCCTCGCGCGCGCAGAAGTCCACGGCCCGCTGGAGGAAGCCACGGTTCTGGCGGGCGAGCCAGGGGAGCTGCGGGATAGCACGCGCCTGGCGGTCGGCGGCTTCCCGGTCGGCCGCAAAGTTGTCTTTGCCGCCCAGCCAGTAGTCATACATCCGGGCGATGTTCGGGACCGAGGTGTCGAATTCCAGCGCCTGCTGGCTGGCCTCCCCCATGCGCAGACCCTAACCCATTCCGGCAGGCCGCTCATATGCCCGGATAGCCGGACGCGCAGCCTGCTGACGTAGCTGTCCCGGCCCAGATCGGCGGGCACGACGCTGACGGGCTGGCCGGGCCCGGCGACCCCGCGCGCCGGGCCCGGCGACCCGCAGGCTGAGCCCGGCCACCCCCCCGGTCAGCCGGGCCCAGCCCGGCTCCTACGGGCGGGCTTCGTAGACGATGTTGAAGGGCGTCTCGGCCACCCGGCGGAACCGGGTGAACCCGGCGTCGGTGGCGAGCCGCCGGACCGGCTCCTCGCCGGCCTGGGCGCCGAGCGAGTAGCCACCGTCCTGGGACAGCGCGTTCGGGACGCACAGGAAGGTGGAGAACGAGTAGTACACCCGCCCGACCGGGTTGAGGTTGTCGGTCACGCTGTGGCCGGCGTAGGGCTCAACCACCATCCAGGTGCCGTCCGGCGCCGAGCATCTGCCGGATGTGGCGGGCCGCGCCCAGCGGGTCGCCCATGTCGTGCAGGCAGTCGAAGCTGGTCACCAGGTCGTAGGGGCCGCCGTCGAAGGTCTGCGCGGACGCGACGTCGAACGTTACCTGGCCGTCCAGGCCTGCCTCGGCGGCTTGCTTACGCGCCTGGATGATCGACCCTTCGTGGTAGTCAGAGCCGGTGAAGCTCGAGCTGGGATACGCGCGGGCCATCAGCGTGGTGGACGCTCCATGGCCGCACCCGATGTCGGCGACCTTCGCGCCCGCGCGGAGCTTGGCCTCGGCGTCGTCGAGGGCCGGCAGCCAGCTCGCCACGAGGTTCGCCGCGTATCCGGGCCGGAAGAAGCGCTCGCAGCCGGAGAACACTCCGTCGTCGTGCTCGTGCCAGCCGACGCCGGCCCCGGTGCGGAACGCCTGGGTGACCTTCTGCTGCGACTGCAGGGCCCCGAGCGCCAGCTCGAACGCGCCCGGCGCGTAGACGGCCCCGTCCGGGTCGGTCAGGGCGAAGGCCTGCTCCGGGGTCAGCGAGTACGCCCCGGTGTGCGGGTCGTACTCCACGTACCCGCCGGCCGCCTGGCCGCGGAGCCATTCATCGACGTAGCGGGTGGCGGTGCCGGTGCGCTCGGCGAGCTCGTGGGGCAGCATCGGCTGCCCGGCGAGCACACGGTACAAGCCGAGACGGTCGCCGACGAGTACGTTGCCCGCCGCCATCGTGGCGCCGAGGTCTCCCACGAACTTGTGCAGGAACTCCATCAGCTTGTCTTGGTCGATCTCCATTGTTTCCTCCCTGGGCGGCCCGGTCCGGCCGGTCAGGCCGCCCGGTCAGGCCACGACGTTGTCGGCCTGATCCAGAGGTACGCCAGCGGGCCGCGCGGAGAATCCGCAGCCACCACTGAGGTCTTCGCCGCGAACTACCGATCCCCGGCGTCGAGGACACCTAGCTCAGCCGCGCGGGCCACGGCCTCGCGCCGGCTGGCCGCGCCCAGCTTGCCCAGCGCGGCAGCGACATGACTGTCGACGGTGCGCACGGAGACCACCAGCTCGCTGGCGATCTCGGCGTTGGTGTAGCCCTTGCCGAGGAGGCGCACCACGTCGATCTGGCGCATGGTCAGCCCGGCCGGGTTGACCCTCGTTTCGTCCAGCGGCCCGCGCGGGATCCGGGTCACGCCCAGCGTGCGAAGGCGCCCGCGGACGTGGGCCGCCAGCGGTTTGGCGCCCAGCTCGTCCAGCGTGGCCAGCGCGGTCAGCAGATGTTCCGGGTCCGGGCTCTCCGCCAGCGCCGCAGCGTGCTCGTACGGGCATCCCGCGGCTTCCCAGAGCGCCGCGGCCTCCCGCCAGCGGCCCGCCGCCTGCACCGCGTAGGGATGGTCGCCCTGCGGCTGAACGCGATACCCGGTCTTAGCCAGCCAGTACCCGAGCTCCGCCGTATGGGCCTGATCGCCGAGCCGGACAGCCTCGGCATAGACCGGCGCGGCGATATCGTGCACTGCGGCCTGGTCGCCGTGCAGCCATGCGGCCTCGGCCCGCGCGGCCGCCGCGGGGCCGGTCCGCTGGAGCTCGTCGACCTGTGGCCGCCAGTTCCCAGGCCCGCCCGAGCAGGCCGGCCACGTCCGGCTGCCCGCGCCGGGCCAGCACCCGGGCGAGCAGCATCAGGGCCGTGCACCGCGTCGGTGTCTGGGCGTCCAGGCCCGCCCCGGCCAGCCGCGCGGCCTCGTCCCACCGCCCGCGCGAGAACTCAATTCGCGCCTGCTCCAGGCGCATGTACGAGAGGAAGCCGAGGAACTCGGCTTCCTCGGCCAGGGCGATGGCCCGCGTCAGATAGCTCTCAGCTTCGTCGAGGCGGGACCAGTCCAGCAAGTTCCAGACGATGTTGACGTAAGCGCGGCAGGCCTCCTCGACGTCGCCGGCCTCCAGCGCTACCGCGAGGGCCTCGTCGAGCGTGCGCTCCCCGGCCGGGTCGCCCAGCAGCCACTGCGAAGACCCGATATTGGCCAGGGCGTGCGAGATGATCGCCGCGTCGTTCACCTGCCGGGCGAGCGCCACGGCCCGCTCACCATAGGTGATGCTGTCGGAGGGCCGGTGAGCGAGCATGCACAGTTGCGACTGGTTGCTCAGCGCCAAGGCCAGCAGGCGGGTGTCCGCGGCCCGCTCGAGAACGTCGACGGCCTCGCGGCCGGCCTGCTCGGCGCCGCTGCGGTCTCCGGCCCACCAGTGCATCCGCGACAGCCACCGCAGGCTGGAGCCCAGGACCCGCAGATCGCCCCGCGTCGCGGTTCAGGTCAACCGCCTGCTGCTGGGCGCCGACCGCCTTCTCTTCCGCCGCGCCACTCGTGTAGCACTCGATCGCGAACTGTTCCAGTAGTTCGGCTCGCTCCGCTGCGCTGAAGCGGCCCGCGTGCTCGAGGACCAGACCCAGGTGGGCGACGGCCTCGCGGTGCGCACCCGCACGTGCGGCGTCCCGTGCGGCCGCCGGGCCGTATCGCACGATGGCGTCTTCGTCGCCGGCTTGCGCGGCGTGATGGACGATCCGTGATACGTCCGACCCGCCCCGCTCGACCAGGGCGGCCAGCACCCGCCGGTTCAGCGCGATCAGCCGCGCCGATGGTACCGAGCTCGTGATCGCACGCCGGGTCAGTTCATGGCGGAATGAGATCCTGCGCGCGGAGACGGTGAGCAGACCGCCTTGCTCCGCCGCCGCCAGCGCCGCGACCCCGGCCTGGGCCGTCGGGCACGAGCGCGTCGACCAGCCAGCGCTCGAGCGTGGACGGCACCACGGCCAGCTGCTCAAGCACGTCCTGGACGGGCGCGTCCAGCTGCCTGACCCGGGCCATCACGGCGTCCACGATCGTGCGGGGAACGCGCTCACCCTGCGCCGAGGCCAGCAGTTCCCCGACGAAGAAGGGATTTCCCGAGGTGAGCGCGAACAGATTGTCCGCGGTGACCGGGCTGCCCGCGCTGAGCTGCCGCACCGCTTCGTGTGACAGCCGGCGCAGGGCCAGATGCCGCACATGGCTGCTCCGCGACGCCTCGCCCAGCAGGCTGTACAGCGCCCCGCCGCGGTCGGGTTCATCGTCACGGTAGGTGAGGACCAGGACGGCAGGAAGGTCGGCGATCCGCCGGATCAGGTAGCGCAGCGCGTCAAGGGTCGCGTCGTCCGCCCAGTGAATGTCCTCGACGGCCAGCACGGTCGGATGCTCGGCCCAGTCGAGCTCTGCGCGCAGCGCGGCGAGCACCCGGTCCCGGTCGCCGCCGTCCGTGACGGCCCGGCTGAACTCTGCTCCCACGCTGCCCACGAGGTCGCGGAACGGCCCCAGGGTCCGCGGGGTCGCGAGATCGTCGCAGTAGCCCACGAACATCCGGCCCTCGGCGGGCAGCCGCGCGCGCAGCGCATCGACCAGGCTTGACTTCCCGATCCCTGCCTCGCCGTTGATCAGCACGGCGGAGCCGTGCCCGCTAGCCGCCGCCTGCACGGCGTCGGCCAGCGCGGACAGTTCGGCGTCGCGCTCCAGAATCCCCCGGTTCACACGATGAGTTTAGGAGCCTCCTGGTCATATCAGCGCTCCGTAAAGCAACACGCCTAAGCCACGTTGCCGCCGTCCGCCGTATATCGCGGCGCGCGCCGCCTGATGATCCCACGGGACGTCAGCCGCCCCGCCCGCGAGAAAAGCGGCGATTTGCTGGCCGCAGACGAGCCTGCCCGCAGCCGGCGTGACCGCGCGTCCCTGACCCGGTGAGCCGTCTGCGCCTCCGTGAGAAGGGCCTTACGCCGCTCGGATGCCAGGTCGGCCTGGATGTGGTAACTGAACATCTGGAACACTCCCTCAGTCTTGGCCAGTTCGCAGGCGTTGCCGCCTGCTCCCCATCTCAGGCGCAGGAGGGCGGCCACACATCGGCGGTCGTTACCGATTCCGCGGGATTCAGGTGCCGGCCTCGGAGTCCCAGTACCGACTCCGTGTGCCGTAGGACGCGGACGCGTTGTCACCCACGGTCACTCAGGCTTTGGTCCCCGGGCAAGCCGGACGGCTGCGAGCGTGCGCTGCGGTCCGGCTGCCACCGGCGTCCTCAGGCGACCTTGCGGGCTCCCGGGCCGGGGACGGGGGAGACCTCACGCGCGGACTCCAGGACGTGCCCGGCCTGGCAGGACAGCTGCAACTGCACCGGCTGCCCGCAGTCGCGGTGCTGGAGCAGGACCGGGGGGCCGTCCGGCCGGGCCGCGTGCTTGTCGCCCCACTCCATCAGCCCGACCAGCACGGGATACAGGTCCAGGCCCTTCTCGGTGAGGCGGTACTCGTGCCGGCTGCGCTGGCCGCTGTCCTGATAGGGCACCTTGCGCAGCAGTCCTTCCGACACCAGGCGGCCCAGCCGGTCGCTGAGCACCTGCCGGGGGATCCCGGTCCGGTGCTGCATGTCTGCGAACCGGCGCACGCCGTTGAACGCCTCGCGCAGCACGAGGAACGTGGCCCGCTCGCCGATGATCTACACCGCCGCGCCGATCGCGCAGTTGGCGGGGTCGTAGTCCATGATCCAGGTACGTTCCATGGGCCCAGGCTAAGTCTGGTTGACAGACTCAGCAACTGGAGTCCATGCTGAGTCTGTGAATCGAACTCAGGTACACCAGGCTCCGGCCCGCGTGGCCGTGACGATCCGGCCGCCAGACGCCGCAGACCTGGCCGCGCTTACCGGCTTCCTGGCCGGGCTTTCCACCCGGACCCGCGTCCAGAGGTTCTTCGCGCCGGTCCGGCCGACCCCGGCCCTGGTCCGCAGCGCATGCGGTCAGGCCGGCCCGGCGGGTCGCGCCGACGTCCTGCTCGCCACCCACGACGGCGCCATCATCGGCCACGCCATGGCCGCCGACCGGGCCGCCGCGGGCGAATCCCTGACCGAGATCGGTGTGGTGGTGGCGGACGCCTGGCAGGGTCAGGGCGTGGGCTCGGCCCTGGTCCGCGCGCTGCTCGGCCGAGCGCAGGCCCGCGGCGTGACGTCGCTCTGCATGGACGTGCTGCCGGATAACCACCAGGTGCTCGGCATGATCGCCCGTCACTGGGCCGCGGCGCGCACCCGGCGCGACTCGGACTGCGTGACCATCCAGGTCGGACTGCCCTCAGCCCGGCGCGAACACGTCACCCCGGCCCGCGTGCCGCTGGCCGTCGGCTAACGCCAGACCCGGCACTTCCAGGATCCCGGTCAATTACTGGTGTGATGCGCCAGAAAGTGACCAGGATCATGGAGACTCTGTTGATGATGACGGAGGGGGGCCGGATGGCGTCGATCCCGGCTGGGAGCCAGTACGTGGCGATGGGCAGCTCGTTCGGGGCCGGGCCTGGTCTCACGCCCCGGGCGCCCGGGAGCCCGCGCCGCGCGGGCCGGTCGGCCGGTAACTACGCCCACCAGGTGGCCCGCGCGCTGGGACTGGACCTGCGTGACGTGACCTATTCCGGCGCGACCACGGACGACGTCCTGCGGACGTCCGCCCGGGGGGAGCTCGCCCAGCTTGAGGCCGTCACCCCGGCTACCCGCCTGGTCACCCTCACCGCGGGCGGCAACGACGTCGGCTACCTGCCCCGGCTCACGCTCGCCAGCCTGCCCTGGCCGCTGCGGACCCTGCCGAAGGCCCGGGCCCAGATCGCCGGGTTCGGCGATCCCGCCGCCACCGACGACCGGTTCGCGGGTGTCAGCTGCAATCTCCAGGCGATCGCGGCTGGTGTGCGAGACCGGGCCCCGGCCGCCCGGGTGCTCTTCGTCAACTACCTGACCATCCTGCCGCCAGCAGGAGAGGGTGCCGGGCCGCCGCCGCCAGCCGGGATCGCGGACTGGGGCCGCGCCGTCGCGGCCCGGCTCGCGACCACGACGCAGGCCGCGGCGCAGGCCGCCGGCGCCGAGTACGTGGCGGCCTCAGCGGCGTCGGCCGATCATCATGCCTGGTCGGCCACGCCCTGGACGCGGCGCTTTCACCTGTCGCTGCGCGGCGGGGCGCCGTACCATCCCAACGCGGCCGGGATGGCGGCGGTCGCCGGCCTGGTGCTCACCACCCTGGAGACCGGATGACCCTGGAGATCCGGCGGCTGCACCTGGCCGCCCTGCGCGGGCCCGACGGCCGGGAATGGCCCGTGCACGGGTTCGTCGTCATCCACCCCGGCGGCGCCGCTCTGGTCGACACCGGCGTCGGCGGCCCGGATGATCTGCTGAGTGACTGGCGCGTGGTCAACCGCACCGCCGCCGACGCGCTGGCCGGGATCGGGATGAGCCCCGCCGACATCGGCCTGGTGATCAACACGCACCTGCACTTCGACCACTGCGGCCAGAACGCGGTCTTCGCGCACGCGCCCGTCTACGTGCAGCGCGCCGAGCTGGCCCGGGCGCAGCGCGAGGCGCCGCAGCTGTGCGACTGGCTCGGCTTCATGAACGCGTCGTTCGAGCTGCTCGACGGTGACGCCGAGATCCTGCCCGGGCTGTCGGTCATCACCACGCCCGGCCACACCGCGGGCCACCAGTCCGTCGTGGTGCGCGCCGACGACGGCTCCGCTGACCTCCTCACCGGCGACGCCGCGTACACCCCGCGCCAGTACCGCGAGCCGCCCGCCCCGGGCGGCGCCGGGCTGCCGGACGGCCAGGCCGCCGACTTCGCCGCGTGGCAGGAGTCGCGGGCGCGGATGCACGCGCTAGGCGCCGCGCGGGTGCACTTCTGTCATCACACCGCCGTCCTGCATCAGTAGCGGCCCACCCATCTTCGCTGACGCGCCGAGATGAACGCGCTGGCCGCGCTGGACCTTGGCGAAGACACGGCCGTGGACTCCGGCTGAGCGGTGGGGTCCTAGCTAGCGCTCGTACTTCCAGATCACATAGGTGCCCTGGCCGAACGGCGGGACCTCGATGCCGTAGGGGACGACCTGGACGGTGTGGTAGTGCCGGCTGTGGTGCAGCAGGGTGGCCAGGCCATGGTCCAGGGCGCTGGTGTCGGTGAAGTTGAGGGCCACGTAGGAGAAGTAGCCGTGGGCGATGTACCTGGCGAAGGTCGCTGGCGTTGCCCGCGGCGAGGATGCCCGCCGTGGCGGTCGGGCTCCCGGTGCTGGCCCCGGACGGGAGGACGATGTTGCGGGTGCTGGACCAGCGCCGCCACTCCAGCCCGGCCGGCAGGTAGTACTTGGCGACCGAAGGGTCCTCCACCAGCAGCCGTCCGTGGCCGGAGTCGGCCAGCGGGCGGAAGACCGCGACGAAGGCTTTCGCGTTGGGCCAGCTGGTCGCGAACGACCAGGACTGCACCGCGCCCAGGTACACCGGGAAGGCCAGCGCGATCACGCAGGCGGCGCTCGTGAACGCCTGCTCCCGCCCGGCCGGCGCGGCGGCGATGAACCGGTCGGCGGCGTAGCCCGCGGCGATGGCCGCGAACCAGGCGCCCACGCCGACGTGCTCGTTGAGCAGCGCGGCGGTGTGCAGCCAGGCCTGCTCGGCCGGTCCGAGGATCGCGGCGGCGGCCAGGACCGCGAGCAGCCAGGTCCGGGCCCGTCCCTCCCGCCGCACCGCGCTGAAGACGACGCCCGCCACGGCCAGGATGACCAGCACGCCCGCCCAGTACCAGGTGCTGGACAGCACGGACAAGGGCGAGCTCGTGTGCGCCACCGGGCTGAGGATGGTCCGCTTGAACCCGCTGAGATAGCTGCTCCCGCCGATCAGCAGCCCCGCGGCCAGCAACGCGATCACCGTGGCCAGCAGGATGGCCACCCGCCGCAGCGCGATCCGGCCACCCATCACCGGGAACGCGGCCAGCGCCGCCAGCACGAGCACGACCACGTCGAACAGGATCGTGGAGTAGGACGTGGCGTTGGCCAGCGCCAGGGCCGCGCCCGCCGCGATCATGCGGCCCGGCGCTTCCCCCCGGTCCCCGACGCGCAGCACGCACCACGCCGCCAGCGCGACGAGGAACAGCGACAGGGCGTCGTAGGTGGCGAACGCGCCCAGGTGCAGGGTCGGGCCCAGCACCGCGAACAACGCCGCGGCGAAGAACGCGGCCCGCCGCCCGTACTGCCGCCGGGCCGCGCTCCACAGCAGCGTGGTCGCCGCGAGCATGAAGACCAGGGACAGGGCCCGGGCCGCGGTCAGGCCGCCGACGTGGTCCGCGAGCGCGCCGAGCGGCGGGTAGATCACCGGGGCGCCGGAGAAGTAGTAGGGAAACGGCGGGATGGCCGTGCCGTGCAGCCAGTTCGCCCATTGCAGGTGCCCGGCCCACAGATACAGTCCCTCGTCCTGGTAGGCCGTGTCCGCCCGGACCAGCCGGAGCGTCAGCAGCGCCTGGACGATGAGTACCGGCAGCAGCGGCCACCCGCTGGGCACCCGCCACCTGGTGGGCCGGTCGTCCCGGCGCGCAGCGGTCCGCCCGGCGATGAGCGTGCCCGCCGGGGCCTCTGCCGGCGCCGACGTATGACTATTCATGACGGGTCTCCGCGTCCTGTGCCCGGCGTGCAGAACGACCGCCGGCCAGCCCCCCGGCGCACCTAGGTCATGGCCGAACGGCCCGGGTGCGCGGCGCAGATGTCTTAGGCGTTTCTATAGGCGTGCGGGGAGCCTGATTTACCTGGCTTATACGCATAGGACGCGCGAACCCGGCCGCCCGATCACCGGCACGCCAAGAAAGGTCACCGCCAAAGGCGCCGTATCCGCCCCGTGCTGGCCTCCCTCCAGGCCTGGACCGCCCTGCTCGCCGGGTGCCTACTCTCCGGTGTCCGCGGTGACCCACCGGGAGGCGACCTGGTCGGCACGGCGCCGGGTCGGCGCGTGCCCGCTGACCGCGGCGAGGAACGTGTCGGCGTCCAGGGCGAACAGGGTGGCGGGGCCCACCGCGGTGACCGTCGCGGTTCGCGGGACCCGCCGGAGCAGCGCGATCTCGCCCAGGCCGGTGCCGCGGCCCCGGACCCCCCGGGGCCGCCCGTCCACGCAGACCGCGACCTCGCCGTCGGCGACGACATAGAACCGGTCCGCGACCTCGCCCTGCCGGATGAGTACCTGGCCCGGGACCGCGTCGATCCGCTGCAGCGCGCCGGCCAGGGTCTCCAGCGCCGGGCCGGGCAGGTCCGCGAAGTGCGGCAGCGAGCGCAGCAGCGCTACCTCGGTCACGGGTACGCCCGGGCCCTGGTCCACCCGGCGCAGGGTCCGCAGCCCGCACGCCGCGGTGACCGGCAGCAACGCTCCGACGGCGACCAGCGCGAGCCGCGCCCCGCCGAGCCCGACCAGCAGCGGGGTCAGCAGCGAGCCGGCCGCCAGGCCGGCCCCGGACAGCCCTTCGACGATCCCGAACACCCGCCCGACCAGCTGCGCCGGCACCACCCGCTGGAGCAGGGTGTTCGCCGACACGGCCAGGACCGCCCGGCCGCCGCCGGCCACCGCGACCAGCGTGACCACCGGGCCGGCCGCGCTGGTGAAGGCGGTCAGGATCAGGCCCAGGCTGAGGGTGAGCAGGGAGGCCACCAGGGCCCGGCCGAGCCGCCGCCCGAGCAGGTGCGCGGTGAGCAGTCCCGCGGCGACCGCGCCCACCCCGTACGCCGTGTTGAGGTAGCCGACCCACACCTGGCCCCGGTCCAGCACCTGAATGGCTACCACCACGAACAGCACGTCGAGCGAGCCGACGACCACGTACTGGGCGGTGAGCAGGCTCACCAGCAGCCGTGGCCGCGGCTGCCCGGCGACCTCACGAGCCCCGGCGAGCAGCGTGCTGACCCGGGAGGGCGGGCAGTCCGCGTCCGTCAGGGCCATCCCGGTGACCCGTACCGGTGCCCCGAGCAGCGCGCCGCCAGCGACCAGAACGGCGCACACCGCGAACAGCGTGCCGAGCTGCCCGAGCCCCAGGAACAGGGACGCGACCAGGGCAGACAGGACCACGCCGAGGTTCTCCGCCCAGCCGGCCACCACCGTGGCCGCGGTGAGCTGCTGGGCGTCGCGGGCCAGCGCGGGCAGCACTGCGAACAGCGCCGGCCGGGTCGTGCACATCGCCGTACTGGCCAGCACGGCCAGGCCGTAGGCCAGCAGCGGCGGTGCGCCGGCCCAGAGGCTGAGCGCGACACCCGCCAGGCCCAGCGCCTGCACCAGGTAGCCACCGGCCAGCAGTTGCGTCGGCGACCGGCGATCGGCGACCGCGG
The DNA here is from genome assembly GCA_963781085.1 of uncultured Actinomycetes bacterium. GTDB lineage: Bacteria > Actinomycetota > Actinomycetes > Streptosporangiales > Streptosporangiaceae > RYN-230. The sequence continues at coordinate 84,303 of CAWAES010000042.1, read as the reverse complement.
ACAGCACGGGCGCGAGAACAATGCCGGGAGCCAGCTGGGCGAAGGCGACCAGCCCGGCGGCGGTGGCCCCGCCGTGGCCGTACGCGTAGACCAGCATGCCGATCCAGACGGCGTACTCGGCCACCACGAAGGCCACGAACGCGGTCATCACGCGGGCCATGGCCGGGTCACGGACCAGCGCGTGGATGACCCGGAAGAACCGCCCCACCAGTCACCCTCCCCCCGGCTGCTCCGAGGGTAAGGCCGCGCCGCCAGCCCCTCAATCGTGCTAGCACCAGGGCTTTCGTGCGGCCACCAGGGCTACGGTGAGGGCGACGTCGCCGCGGCCGGGGCGATCACCGGCCCGCCGCGGGCGCCGGGTGAGGGGGCTGGGGTGGAGTACCCGTTGCGGATGGACGTGGAGGCGATGCGGCGGGCTGGCTACGCCACCGTGGACGCGCTCGTGGCCAGGCTCGCGAACCCTGAGTCCGACGCCGTGCTGCGCCGGGCCGGCCGGCGGACATGCGCGGCCGGCTGGCCGGGCCGCCGCCCGAGCAGCCGGGGGACTACGGCGAGGTGCTGGCCCGGGTCCTCGCGGACGTGCTGCCCTACGCGAGCCGGACAGACCATCCCGGCTACTTCGCGTTCGTGCCGAGTTTCACCACCTGGCCGGCGGCGCTGGCCGAGCTGACCGCGGCCGCGGCCAACCCGTACTGCGGGGCGTGGATGGAGTCGGCCGGCCCGGCGCAGGTCGAGCTCCAGGTCATCGACTGGTTCCGCGACTGGCTGGGGATGCCGCGGAGTACGTCCGGGGTGCTCGTGACCGGCGGCTCGGCGGCCAACCTCACTGCGCTGCTGGTCGCCCGGGACGCCGCCGGGGGGCCGTCAGACGACGAGGTCGTGTACGTGTCCGACCAGGCTCACTCCTCCCTGGCCCGGACCGCCCGGGCGATGGGGCTGCGGCCGCACCAGGTGCGGGTGCTGCCCACCGACGACCGCTGGCGGCTGCAGCCTGGGTCGGTGACTGCCGCCGTGCGCGCCGACCGTGAGGCGGGCCGGGTCCCGTTCGCCTTGTGCGCCAGCGGCGGGTCCACCAACACCGGGGCCGTCGATCCGCTGGCGGACCTGGCTGACGTGTGCGCCGCGGAAGGACTGTGGCTGCACGTGGACGCGGCGTACGGCGGCTTCGCGGCGCTGGCTCCGAAGGGACGGGAGCTGCTGGCCGGTGTCGAGCGCGCGGACTCGGTGACCCTGGACCCGCACAAGTGGCTGTTCCAGCCGATGGAGTGCGGCAGTGTCCTGGTCCGCGACGGCGCCCGGCTGGAGCGCACGTTCGCCGTTCACCCCGACTACCTCGACGACAACGACGCCCGCGGCAACGGCGAGGTCAACTTCGCCGACCGTGGCCTGCAGCTGTCCCGCGGGTTCCGGGCGCTCAAGGTCTGGGTGTCCGTGCAGACCTTCGGCCTGGCCGCGTTCCGGGCCGCGGTCCAGCGCAACCTCGACCTGGCCGAGTTCGCCGAGACCCTGGTCCGCGGCCATCCGGATCTCACCCTCATGGCGCCCGCGGTGCTGGGCGTCGTCTGCTTCCGGCGGGAGTGGCCCGGCTGCGACGAGGCCGAGACCGAGCGCCGCGGGCTGGCCCTGGCCAGGGCCCTGGAACAGAGCGGGACGGCGCTGGTCTCCAGTACCCGGCTGGCTGGCCGCCACGCCATCCGGCTCTGCGTGCTCAACCCGACGAGCTCCGAGGCTGACGTGCGCCGGGTCGTCGAGCACTTCGCCGGGGCCGCCGCCCTGGGCACCCGGGACGCCCGGGCCGTCCCGGTCGCGCAGGCGGCCCCGGCCGACGCCCGGGCCGGAGTCCTGGCCGCCCTGGACGGCGATCCGCTGCGCGCCTCCCGGCTGCTGGCCCGGGTGGCCGGCGCGACGCTGCGGACCATCCGCGCCCGGGCGGCCTGGCTCGACACGACGGCCGGGGAGGAGGTGACCCGTCGGTGGGACTCCGACCGGTCGTTCTACCTCGTCGTCTCGGGGCGGTTTGACGTGTTCATCGACGGCCGGCGGATCCGGGCCGTCGGCCCGGGAGATCACTTCGGCGAACTCGCCGCGCGGGACTGGGGCGGCGGCTACGGCTACACTCGCCTCGCCACCGTGGTCTGCGCCGAACCCGGGCAGCTGCTGAGGCTGGCCAGCGAAGACTTCCGGTGGCTGATGGACAGCGAGCCGACAGCGAAGGCGGAGATCGCCCGGGACCTGGCTGACCGGCTCGAGGAGCGGTGAGGCGTGGGAGAGGACCGGGGATGAGTCGCGTAGTGGTCGTCGGCGCAACGGGGCACATCGGCACCTACCTGGTGCCACGGCTGGTCCGGGGCGGTCACGAGGTGATCGCCGTCAGCCGGGGAAAACGTGACCCCTACCACCCGGCCCCCGAGTGGGACCAGGTCACCCGGGTGGCAGTGGACCGGGACGCGGAGGACGCCGCGGGAACCTTCGGCGGCCGGGTCGCGGAGCTGCGTCCCGACGTGGTCGTCGACCTGGTCTGCTTTACCGCGGCCTCGGCCCGCCAGCTCGTCGAGGCGCTGCGCCCGTCCCGCCCGCTGCTGCTGCACTGCGGGACGATCTGGGTCCACGGGCCCGCGCTCCGGGTCCCGGTCACCGAAGACGAGCCCCGCACCGCGTACGGCGACTACGGCACGGGCAAGGCCGAGATCGAGGCGCTGCTGCACCGCGAGACGCTGGCGGGCGGAGTCCCCGCCGTGGTGCTGCACCCGGGTCACATCAGCGGTCCGGGCTGGCCGGTGATCACCCCCGCCGGCAACCTGGACCCGGCCGTCTGGACCCGGCTGGCCACCGGCCAGCCGCTCGCGCTGCCCGACCATGGTCTGGGCGTGCTCCATCACGTGCACGCCGACGACGTGGCCCAGGCCTTCGAGCGGGCCCTGACCAGGCCCGCGGCCATCGGGGCCAGCTTCCATGTGGTGGCCGAGCAGGCCATGACGCTGCGCGGGCTCGCGGCCGGCGCCGCCCGGTGGTTCGGCCGCGAGCCGGTGCTGGACTTCGTGGACTGGCCCGAGTTCGAGCGCCGGACCGGTGCCGAGCACGCGGAGGCCACCCGGGAGCACACGATGCGCAGCGTCACCGCGAGCATCGCCCGGGCTCGCGAGGTGCTCGGCTACGCGCCCCGCTACAGCACGCTCGACGCCCTGCACGAAGCCCTGGCCTGGCTGGTCGCGCACGGCCAGGCGGACGTCGGTGGCTCCGAGTTTCCTGAGAGTTAGCGGGGCCCAGCAGGCCAGCGGGATCTTCCCCGATAGCCTGGCGGCTTCTGTCGCAGAATCGTTCATGATGGGGCCCCGCGCTGTCACTCATATCCGCAACGAGAGCGTTTCCCGTGCGCGGCACCCCTTCTGGGTGGCGCTGGCCAGGCGAGGCCACGGCTGTCCTGCTGCTCCTCGTGCTACCCATCCTCGTGTACGGCGTCCCGGCGCTGCTCGGGCACCCGGTGCTGCCGGGGGACGACCTGACCCAGAACTTCCCGCTGCGCGTGCTCGCCGGGCAGGACATCCGCAGCGGCCACCTGCCGCTGTACGACCCGTACATCTGGAGCGGCGCCCCGTTGCTGGCCGGCTGGAACGCCGGGGCCGCCTACCCGCTCACGCTGTTGTTCGCCTTCCTGCCACCGGTGGCGGCCTGGACCCTGAACATGATCCTGACCTGGGCGGTCGCCGGGCTCGGGATGTTCGCCTTCCTCCGCGGCCTGCGCCTGGCGTGCGTGCCGAGCCTCCTCGGTGCGCTGTCGTTCGCCTTCGCCGGGGCGATGTCGGCCCAGGTGGCGCACTTCGGGCTGGTGGCCGGGCATGAGCTGGGTGCCCGTCCAGCTGCTCTGCGTCCTCCGGCTCTCCCAGCCGCGCACCATACCTTCCCGGCTGGCCTGGACCGGGGGCCTGGCCGGGACGTTCGGCCTGACGATCCTCGCGGGCGAGCCGCGGGCCATCGACGACGCCGGGCTGATCGTGCTGCTGTACGCGGCCTGGCAGATCGCCCGGCTCGGGCGCCGCTTCGGCCCGCCGGCCTTCTCGGTCGCGTCCGGCCTGGCCCTGGGCTGCCTGCCTCGGGGCGGTTCAGTGGCTGCCCGGCCTGGCCGTCGTCGGGTCGTCCCAGCGGGGCGTCAGCTCCGTGGCCCTGTTCAACTCGGGCTCGCTCCCGCATCGCTGGCTGCTGCTGATGCTGGTGCCGGACCTGCTGGGCGGCTCCGGCTCGTTCGGTCAGCCGGCTTTCCTGGCGAACTACAACCTGGCCGAGGTGACGGGCTACGTCGGGATCCTGCCTCTGGTGGCCGCCGCCGCCCTGCTCGGCCGGGTCCGGCTGCGGCCGCGGCCCTCCTGAGTGGCTCGTGTGGCACGTCATGGCGCTGGCCGGGATCGTGCTCGCCCTCGGGGGCAACTCCCCGGTCGGGAGCCTGCTCGCCCACCTGCCGCTGTTCGACAGCCAGCGGCTGCAGAGCCGGAACATCCTCATCGCGGACCTGGCGCTGGCCGTGCTGCTCGCCTACTGGGCCGACCAGCCGCTGCGTGCGGGCGACCGCCGGTTCCTGCGGCTCCGTGGTCGCCGCGGGCCCGATCTGGAGACGGTACTGGCCCTGCTGCCCCCGCTCGGCGTACTCGCCGTCGTCACCCTCGGCCTGTGCTGGGGCGCGGGCCTGCTGCGCTGGCTGCGGGTCGGCCCGGGCGCCACGAGCCTCGACGGCCTCCTCAAGCCGTGGCTCGTCCCGTACCTGCTGATCGCCGGGGGGGCCGTCGCGTTCGTGGTCGTCGGCCGGCGCCTCCGGCCGGCGGTCCGCTCGCGGTGGCTGGCCGGCTTCGTGCTGGCCGACCTGGTCATGTTCACGCTTCTCGGCGTGGTCGCGGTCCTTCCCGGCCTGGGCAGCGGCGACCTGGGGACCGCGGCCGCAGCGACCCGGACTGCGGGCCGGGCCGCCGGGGCCCGGACTCCGCGGCCCGGACCCCTCCAGCTGAGCCCATCGCGGACCTGGGGTATCCCGGGCGTTTCGCGATCTACGACCCGGACCAGCTCGACGGGCCGGATCTGTCCTTGCTCGGCGCGCCTGACCTCAACGTCATCAGCCGGACGCCGTCGGTGCAGGGGTACTCCTCGCTCGTCTCCGGCTTCTACGCCTCGGCGACCGGGTCTCATCGGGCGACCGGCGACGGGCAGGACGTACTCGACCCCCGGGCCGTCCGCGCCGGCGTCCTCGACCAGCTCCACACGTCGGTCCTCCTCACCGTGCCCGCCTACCTGACCACCAGGTCCGGGGGCGCCGCCGCGTCCCCCGGGCCACCAGGCACCGGCCGTCGCGACGTCGCCGCGCGCCACCAGGCCACCTGGTATTTCGCGGAGCCCCTGGGCGTGACCCGGCTCGAGGTGCCCGACGCCGACGCCCGCCAGGACGCGGCCCAGGGCACCCGGATCGGGCTGCTGATCCCCGGCGGCCCGACGCGCTGGTTCCCCGCGGCCGCGGCGGGTCCCGCCCGGCTGACGATCAGCCTGCCCCGCGCGCTGACCACCGTCGCCGTCGTCGCCCAGGCGGGTGGCCGGGCGGTCCGGCTCGGCCCGGCCTCGGTCACCGACACCGACGGCCGGGTGTTCGTGGCCGACGGGCAGCTGCAGGACGCCCTGATCCCGCCTCGCTGGGGATACGCCGGCCGCGACGGCTCGTTCGCGGTGTTCGTGGATCACTTCGCCAGCGGCCCCCTCAGCCTCCAGGAAATCCCCGGCCGGCCGGCCCCGGGGGCGTCGGTGCGGAGGATCGCCGGATCCACGGCCGCCCCCGCCTCGGCCGCGGTCTTCTCCCCGCATGGCGTCCGGGTCATCCGCTCGGTGGCCGCCACGGCCGGGTGGACCGCCATCTGGCGTCCCCGGCACGGCCGGGCCACGGCCCTGCCCGTGCGCCGGGACGGCCTCGTCCAGGCCGTTGACGCGCCGGCCGGGCACGGCGTGGTGACCTGGAGCTACCGGCCGCCGGGGTTCCGCATGGGTTTCGCCTTGTCCCTGGGGGCGACCGCGCTCATCCTGCTCGCCATGGTCAGCGCCCTGTTCGTGTCCGGTTCCCGCCGTCGGCGCGGACCGGCTGCGGCCGTCCGGAAGCCGCGCCCGGGCGAGACCGCCGCCAGCCAGGCCCGGGCCCTCTCGGGCCGCAACCCGTGATCGCACCGCGCCGCCCGGCTGGGCCCGGGACTCACTGGGGCAGGCGCGAATAACCCCCCGGTACGAGGGAAATCCAGGGCCCATGAGTGGCTTTAAGAACTTCATCCTGCGCGGGAACCTGGTCAACCTGGCGGTCGCGGTGGTGATCGGAGCGCAGTTCAGCAGCCTGGTGAAACAGTTTGTCCAGTCGTTCATCAGCCCGTTGCTGGCGCTGATCGGCGGGAAGCCGAACTTCAACACCATGGTGTTCACGTTCCACGGGTCGCGGTTCACCTACGGCACGTTCCTGACCGAGGTGCTCTCCTTCGCGATCTCCGCGGCGGTGGTGTACTTCGTCGTCGTGGTGCCGGTGAGCCGGGCCCTGACGCTGTTCGACCGTAACCAGGCCACTACCGAGCGGAACTGCCCGGAGTGCACCATGAGCATCCCGGTCGCGGCCCGCCGCTGCCCGGAGTGCACGGCGCCGATCGTGCCCGCGACCGAACAGCCACAGCCGGTCGCGCCTTCCAGATAGCCGGGCTCAGCGCCTGCCGGGCTCAGTGCCTGCCGGGCTCGGGCCGTCGTCACGTGCACGGTCAGGAAGGGCTCACCGGCCGCCCAGCCGATCTTCAGGTCGGGTTCCTAACGTGGGCTCGAACGCAAGCGGCTGGCAGCGGAGCAGGAAGGCTGGAATTCGGTGCGGGAGAGCGTGATCTGGTATCGGGGAGCGGGTTACCAGCTGGGGCGGGGTCCGCTCGGCTACGCGGTCTGGCCTGCGGGCGGCCCGCCGAACCAGCCCCTGGAGCAGTGGCCGGAGACTCCCGCGGGCTGGTCCGCGGCGTGGTCCCGGTTCAACGCGGTCGAGGCGCCCGGCAGCATCGTCCATCTCGGGCCCCCGCCCGGCCCAGCCGCCGGCCCGCCGGCCGCTCCCGCCTCCTGGCGGCCGGCGGCCGGTCCCTCCTGGCGGGCAGGCGACTCCGCCGGGCCGGCCAGCCCCCGCTGGTCGGGCCTGCGCGCCGCCGGGCCGCTCAGCGCGGCCATCCTGCTGGCGACCGGCGTGGTCTGCGGGCTGGCCAGCCTGTTCCCCAGCTACCTGTCAGGCGGAAGCCTCGTCCAGGAGCCGGCCGAACCTCGTGCCGCACGTGATCTACCTGGCGGTGTGGGCGGCCAGCGCGGTGCTCGTCGTCTCCGGCGGGGTCAGGCAGCGGATGGGTGCCCTCCTGGCGCTGGCCACGAGCATCGTCACGTTCGGCTTCTTCTTCTCCGACCTCGGCACGGTGCTTTCGGGCGGCGCCCACCTGCTGGGCCCTGGCCTGGTGCTGGGACTCGCGGGCTGGCTGGCCTGCACGGCCGGCTCCGTACTGGCGTTCCGCCTCCGGTCGGCCGACGGGCCGCGGAAGCTGGACGCCCGCCAGCCGGGGCCGGTGGTGACGCTGGTCGTCGCGGTGCTCGCCGCGCTGGGAGCCGCGATCGCGTTCGCGCCGTCGTGGGACAGCTACACCCTGCGTACGGCGAACGGGCTGGCGAACTCCATCACAGCGGGGAACAGCTTCTCGAACCCGGCCCCGGTCATCGTCGGCTACGTGGCGGTCATGGTCACTCTCGTCGTCGTCGTGGCCCTCGCCGCCCTGTGGCGCCCGGTCCGGCTGGGCGCGGTGCTGGTCGCCGGGGCCGCCATCCCCATGGCCGCCCAGGCGATCTCGGCCCTCGTCCAGGTCAGCGAGCCGGTGTCCCCGGCGAGCCTCGGCGTCTCCCCGGCGCAGGCCGGGCCCCTCGGACTCACGGTCAGCGCGGGTCTCACCCCGGCGTTCTGGATCTACTGCGCGTTCGTCGTGGCGCTGCTCGCCGTGGCCGGGTGGATGGCCCTGCCCGGGCGGGCCGTCAGCCGCCCCACCCAGGGGCCAGCCGGCAACCAGGCGCCGTGGCCGGGCCGGGCGCCGTGGCCCGGCACGGCCGACTCGGTGACGGCGGGTTCAGTGACGCAGCCCAGCGGGCAGCAGGCCCCCTGACCCGTCCGCCATCAGGCGGGCGGTGGAGTAATCGCCATGATTATTCACGTAATGAGTAAGGAATCATCTGCACGTCTGCACATACAAGTTCCCGGGCTTTCGCGGACGAGGCTGCCCGCCGTGCCGCCGCACCGGATGTGGCTCCGGCGAGTCGGCGGCCGGCCGCACGGACCTGCGGGTGGCCTCGCGACCCTGAGCGGACGGCTGGGGCCGGCCCGCCGCTTAGGGTCGTGCTGTGGAGTCAGCGCAGCGCATCAGCAGAGCAGGCGAGGCGGACGCGGGCCGGCTGCTTGAGGCCCTGGGCCGGACCCTGCCCGGTGACCGGATCGTCGCCGATCCCGACGTCCTCGCGGTCATGTCCCATGACGAGGCCGAATGGGCGCCGGCCGGGCGGGCGGCCGCCGGCGTGCGGGCGCGCTCGGAGTCCGAAGTCCAGCAGGTCGTGCGGATCTGCGCCGAGTTCGGCGCGGCGGTCGTCCCGCGCGGCGCTGGCACCGGCCTGTCCGGCGGGGCCAACGCGGTCGACGGCTGCGTCGTCCTCGACCTGGGCCGGATGGACCGGGTCGTCGAGATCGACCGGGACAACCTGCTCTGCGTGGTCCAGCCGGGTGTGGTCAACAACGACCTGAAGGCGGCCGTGGCCGAGTACGGCCTGTGGTACCCGCCCGACCCGGCCAGCGCCCCGTGGTCCACGATCGGCGGCAACGTCGCCACCAACGCGGGCGGCCTGTGCTGCCTCAAGTACGGCGTGACCCGCGACTACGTGCTAGGCCTGCGCGCGGTGGTCGGCGGGCCCGGAGCTGAGAGCGCGGTCGGCTACGGCGACGCGGTGCGGTTCGGCCGCCGCACCACCAAGGGCGTGGCCGGGCTCGACATGGTCGGGCTGTTCGTCGGGTCCGAGGGCACGCTCGGCGTGGTCACCGAGGTGACCCTGCGGCTGCGGCCCGCGCTGGCGGGCACGCCGCGGACCATCGTCGGCGCGTTCCCCGACCTGGTCACGGCGGGGGAGGCCGTGTCGCAGATCACCCGGCGAGGGCTGGGCCCCTCGGTCCTCGAGCTGCTCGACCGGGCCTGCCTCACGGCCGTCGAGGACTGGAAGCACCTCGGCCTGGAGGCCAGCGCGGCGGCACTGCTGCTGGCCCGGGTGGACACCCAGGGGGATGCCGGTGCGGCCGAGTCGGACGGGCTCGCCGCGGCCATGACCGGCGCGGGTGCGCTGTGGGTGACCCAGTCCACCGACGACGTCGAGGCCGAGGCGCTGTTCGAGGCCCGGAGGCTGGTCTACCCGGCGTTCGAGCGGCTGGGCCCGGTGCTCACCGAAGACGTCTGCGTCCCGCGGTCCAAGGTCCCGGCGATGCTCGCCCAGATCGAGGCGATCGCGGCCCGGCACCGGGTACAGATCCCCACCGTCGCCCACGCCGGCGACGGGAACCTGCACCCGCTGATCGCCACGCCTGCGGGCGACGACGCCGCGCGGGCCGCGGCCCAGGCCGCGTTCGAGGAGCTTCTCGACGGGGCGATCGCGCTGGGCGGCACGGTGACCGGCGAGCACGGCGTCGGGCTGCTGAAACGGGACGGGATGCGCCGTGAGCTCGATCCGGGATCCCTGGCGCTGCAGCAGGCCGTGCGCCAGGCCCTCGACCCGCGCGGGATATTCAACCCGGGTAAGGGCTAGCTGGAGCTGCCGCGCGTTACCGCACGCCGGCGCAGCCCGCAACCGTAAGCTGTGCCCGTGGTTACCTGGCGATCGCTTACTGTCATGGCCGGCGCCCTGGCCACGTTCGCCGCCGCCTGTACCAGCAGTGCGCCCGCGCGGCAGGCTGTCCCGGCCGCGGCCCGGACTGCGGCGCGGTCCCCGGGCCCGGCCAGATCAACCCAGGCCGCAACCCAGCCGGGCACCGTCACCCTGGCCTTCGCCGGCGATGTCCACTTCACCGGCCGCACCGCGCGGCTGCTGAAGCACCCGGCCACCGCGTTCGGCCCGATCACGCCGGTCCTGAAGTCGGCCGACTTCACCGCCGTGAACCTCGAGACCGCAGTGACCAGCCGGGGGAGACCGCAGCCGAAGACCTACCACTTCCGTACCACCCCGGTGGCGTTCACCGCCCTCCGCGACGCGGGGATCGACCTGGCCACCATGGCCAACAACCATGTCCTCGACTACGGGCAGACCGGTCTGGCGGACACGCTCGCCGCGGCGAAGGCGGCCCGGTTCCCGTACGTGGGCATCGGGGCCGACGCCGCCGCCGCGTGGGCGCCGTACGTGACCACGATCAACGGCGTGAAGATCGCGGTCATCGGGGTGTCGCAGGTCGCGGAGCTCGCGTCCTCCTGGGTGGCGACCCGGTCCCGGCCGGGGGAGGCCAACGCGATCAACCTGCCCCGGACCCTGGCCGCCGTGCGGGCCGCCCGGAAGCTGGCCCCGGTCGTCATCGTGTTCATGCACTGGGGCACCGAGGGCCAGGCGTGCCCCGACCCTAACCAGATGTCCCTGGCTCCCCGGCTGGCGGCCGCGGGCGCCAGCATCATCGTCGGGGCGCACGCCCATATGCTCCAGGGATCCGGCTGGCTGGGCCACACGTTCGTGGCCTACGGGATGGGCAACTTCTTGTGGTGGGAGCGCTCGTACAGCACCTCCACCGGGGTGCTGGAGCTCACGTTGCATCCCCACGCGCCGCTCACCACCCGGTTCGTCCCTGCGGTCGTGTCGCGGACCGGCCAGCCGGTCGCGCTGCGGGGCGCCGCGGCGCGCCGGGCCGCCGCGCACTACGCCAGCCTGCGGGCCTGCACGCAGCTGACCCGCCGGCCTTCCTGACCCGCCGGCCTCTTCCTGACCGGCCGGGCCAGCAGGCACAGCCGGGTGGCCCGGCCCGGCCGGAAGACAGGGCGGCCGCCGCGCCCTGCGCCACGAAAGATTCCACCCCCCGCGGCACTTTCGGGTGACGCCTGACTGGCCGGTGCCTTCGTAGCGTGCTGGGACACCCACTCAGACCACGAGGAGCGCCAATGGCGCCAGAGCACTACGAGATCCGGGTCGAGGGCGTCCTCGGGGAACGCTGGACCGCCTGGTTCGAGGGCCTCCAGGTCAGCAGCGAGGAGACGGAGACGGTGATCTCCGGACCGCTGGCCGATCAGGCCGCCCTGCACGGGGTCCTGGTCAAGATAGGCGACCTCGGGCTGCGCCTGATCTCGGTGCGCCGGGTGGATTCCGGTGACGCCAGGAAGGAAGCCCAGTTATGAAAGACCTGCTGGCCAGCCCGGCGGCGGTGCGTAACGGCCTGCTGCCGTGCCTGCGCGAAGATCCGCAGCTGTGGTTCTCGGACCGGCCCGCCGACCTGGAGCTGGCCAAGGCCCACTGCCAGCCCTGCCCGCTGCGCGGGCCCTGCCTGGACGGCGCGCTGGCCCGCCGCGAGCCGCACGGAGTCTGGGGCGGCGAGATCTTCGAGCAGGGCACGATCACCGCGCGGAAGGCGCCGCGCGGCCGCCCCCGCAATGAGTCCAGGAGGACGCCATGCACCCAGTGACGCGGGCCGGCCCGCAGCGGCCTGGACGCCCGGTGAACTCCGTCCGCAGCGCCGGCGGCACCGGACGATAGCCTGGCCGTCATGGCGCAGGGCAACGACGCAGCTCCGGAAATCCTCGATCTGCCTATCGGGCTGGACGCGACCGGGATGCGGGCCGAGTTCGACAGCCTGGGCCGGGTCGAGGTGCCGGCCGACCGGTACTGGGGCGCCCAGACCCAGCGGAGCCTGCAGCACTTCAGCGTCGGCCACGACAAGATGCCGGCCGAGGTGTACCACGCCTACGGCTACGTCAAGAAAGCCGCGGCCCTGGTGAACACCCGGGCCGGCCGCCTGCCGGAATGGATGGGCCAGCTTATCCAGCGGGTCTGCGACGAGATCATCGCGGGCGAGCTGGACCGCGAGTTCCCGCTGCACGTGTTCCAGACCGGCTCGGGCACCCACTCCAACATGAACGTGAACGAGGTCATCGCCAACCGCTGCATCCAGCTGGCCGGCGGCACACTCGGCTCGCAGCAGCCGGTGCATCCCAACGACCACGTCAACATGGCCCAGTCGAGCAACGACACGTTCCCGACCGCGATGCACATCGCCGCCTACACCATGGCTACCGGGCGGACGATCCCGGCGCTGCGCGGACTGCGGGACGCGATCGCCGTCAACGCGGAGAAATGGTCCGGCGTCGTCAAGATCGGCCGGACCCATCTGCAGGACGCCACCCCGCTGACCGTGGGCCAGGAGTGGTCCGGGTACGCCGGCGCGCTGGACGACGCGATCGCGGAGGTCGAGCACGTCACGCACGGCCTGCTGCAACTGGCCATGGGCGGGACGGCGGTCGGCACCGGCCTCAACGCGCCGGAGAATTTCGGGGCGGAAGTCGCGGCGGAGCTCGCCGTGATGACCGGCGTCCCCTACCAGACCGCCGGCAACAAGTTCACCGCGCAGGCGACCCTGGACCGGATGGTGCGCGCGCACGGCGGCCTGAAGGCCGCGGCCGTCACCCTCTTCAAGATCGCAAACGACCTGCGCTGGCTGGGTTCCGGCCCGCGGGCGGGGCTCGGCGAGCTGCTCCTGCCCTCCAACGAGCCCGGCTCGTCGATCATGCCGGGCAAGGTCAACCCGGCCCAGGCCGAGGCGATGCTGATGGTGGCCATCCAGGTCATCGCGTCCGACGTGGCCGTGACCATGGGCGGCGCCGAAGGCAACCTCGAGCTGAACGCGTTCCGCCCCATCATCATCGACAACTACCTCCACTCGGCGCTGATCATGGCCGACATGTGTGACCACCTGCGCGAGTTCATGATCGAGGGCACCCAGCTCAACGAGGCTAAGCTCACCGAGAACATCGAGCGCTCAGTCATGATGGTGACCGCGCTGTCCCCGGTGATCGGCTACGACCAGGCCTCGGTCATCGCGCACTACGCGGTCGAGCATGACCTGACCCTCAAGCAGGCCGCGCTGGCCAACGGGGTCAGCGAGGACCTCTTCGACCGGATCGTCGACCCCGTCGCCCTCACCCATGGCGGCCCGGCGGACCGCCCCGGCGGCGGCCAGGCGGCCCGGTCTGGGGACGGGCCCGGGGAAGACGAGAAGACGTAGCGGGAGTATTGTCGCCAGTGGCGGTTCCGGACGCCTCTAGGTCCGCAGGCAGAGCTGCAAGCTCACCGGCTGTGTGGTGTCAGTCCACGGCCAGTCTTTCCTGCCCGGACCGAGCGGACCAGCGGGCATGAGGAAGGGCTGCCATGCCCAGCTCAGCAGACCCCAGCTCTGCAAACCGCAGCGGCGCAAAACCTGGCGCCGCAAAGACCAGCCCGGCAAAGACCAGCGCCCCCAGGACCAGCGGGCCAGCGCGTCCGCTGCCCGGGCGCCCGAGTCTGCGGTACCTGAAGCTGGAGGCGAAACGCCGCCTGGCCGCAGGTGAGTTTCCGGCCCTGCACGACGCGCAGCTCGCCATCGCCTGGGAGTACGGCCAGCCAAGCTGGACCGCGCTCAAACAGCGCGTCTGCGAGCAGCCCACCGCGGAATGCCAGGTGCTTCCCCAGCTGGGCTGGGTGATCACCCGGTTCCGCGGCGCCGGCGAGCCGGGCTGGACCACCCCCGGACCGGAGGAGATGCAGCAGCATTTCTCGCCGGACGTGCTGGCCGCGCGGCCAGCACCCGAGCTGATCGCGGCGATCGCCAGCGCGGCTCCCGCGCTCCGCGAGGAACTCACGGTCGTGGCCCATACCCCGCTGACCGCCCAGGTGCGGATCGGTGGCCTGGAGGTCTTCGCCTCCGCCGCCGCCGACCCGCCGCACCGGCTGACCGGGCTGCTGGCCGTTCCACTCGGCCGCCAGATCACCGACCCGCGGGTGGCGGCGCCGCCGGCGGCGCAGCGGACCGGAGACGTTCCGGCCACGGTGGAGCAGATCGCGAACGAAAGCTTCGCGGAACTGGGCCTGCCCGGCCTGACCCTGGCCGGCGGCGGCCCCGGTGTCGTCGCGTGGATCGTCACCAAGGGCTGGGCCGACCTGGACCGGGGCACGGAGCTGGACGCGCGGCACCGCTGGCCGTCGTACTGCGGCTCCGCACTCGTCACCACGACCGCCGTCCTCCGGCTCGTGGCCGACGGCCGGCTCACCCTCGACACCCCGGCCAACGACCGCCTCCGCGGCCTGCGGCTCGAAGACGACACCATCACGGTCGCGGAGCTGCTCACCCACACGGCCGGGGTGGACAGCCCCGGCGCGTCAGAGCTGCTGGCTGACCGCGTCCCCGACCTGGTCAGCGTGACCGGCCCGGTCGTCTCCAGCAGTGGCCCGCGGGGCGCGGTACGGCCCAGCAACGGCGGCTATGCCGTGCTGGGGCAGCTGATCGCCGACGTCACGGGCGTCCCGTACGCGCAGGCGGCGACCGAGCTGGTGCTGGAGCCGCTCGGGCTGACCAGCTCGTCGTTCCCGGCCCGCTCAGCAGACCTGGGCCCAGACGCGGTGACCGGCTACAACGCGAACCCGGAGGGGACGTTCACTCCGGTCCGGGAGGTGATCTGCACCATTCCGGCGATCGGCGGGCTGTGGGCGACGGCCGCCGACACGGTCCGGCTGGGTTCCACGTGGTCCAGGCTGCTTCCCGCCGGGCTGGCCCGCGAGGCGGTCACGCCGCAGACCGCGGCCACGTCCTCGGGTTGGCGGATGGGCCTGGGCTGGCTGGTGTCCGGCCGCGGCGACCTCGCCGTGCACGCCGGGGCGGCCCCGCCGGCCAGCACCTTCCTGCGGCTGTCCGTCCGAGACGGCCGGGCGCAGGTGGTGCTGACCAACCGGGGGGTCCCGCTCAGCCCGCTCACCGACCGCCTGCTCCGCGTCTGGACGCCGCCGCGGACCTAGCCAGCCCTCGCCGGGCTGGCTGGCTGGCCAGCCGCCTGGCCCGCACCTGCTCATCCCGCGCCCAGACCTGCTCGCTCTCGCTCAGAACCGGTTCTCCCTCCCGGAAGGAACGCACATGTACCAGCCGTACCCGGGCACCACGCAGATGCCCGGCACCTCTCCCCGCGCCGTTCCCGGAACCGTGCGCCAGGCGGTCCGGGCCATGTACGGGGGCGCGGCCGTCAGCCTGATCTACCTGGTCGGTTCCGTGCTCATGCAGGGCTCGGCCAAGACCGCCATCGCGAAGCGCTTCCCGAACCTGACCGCCAGCCAGGTCGCTACGGAGCAGCGCGTCCTGCTGGTCGCGGGCGTCGTCTCGGGCCTGATCGCCATCGCGGCGTGGCTCCTCATCGCCCGGGCCTGCCAGGCCGGGAAGAACTGGGCCCGGATCACCGGCACGGTGCTGTTCGGCCTGGCCACCCTGGACGCGCTCGGTGGCCTGGCCAACCCGGTGGCCGTCCCGGTCAAGATCCTCGCGTTCGTGGTCTGGCTGTTCGGCCTCATCGCGGTCGTGCGGCTATGGCAGGCCGCCTCCACCGCCTACTTCAAGGCCCCCCGGTGACCAGCGCCGCGCCCCTCAGCCCGCGGGCAGGACGCTCTCGCCCTGGTAGGTAGGAGTCCCGTCCACCACGGTGGCCAGCACCCGGATGCCGGTAATGCGCCCAGGATCGCCTTCCAGGGGGTTGGCGTCCAGGACGACGAAGTCGGCGAGCTTGCCTGGCTGGAGCGACCCGATCTCGTCTTCGCGGTGCATCGCGGCCGCCGCCTGCGTGGTGTACAGGGCGAGCGCCTCCCGGGCGGTGAGCTGCTCGCCCGGGCCGAGCACCTGGCCGCTGCCGGTGCGGCGGGTCACGGCGTCCCGGATGCCGAGCAGGGGCGCAGCGCTGATCACCGGGGCGTCGGAGGATCCGGCGACGGTCAGGCCCGCCCGCCGCCAGGACCCGAACGCGTAGAGCTGGTCGGCCTGGCCGGGGAACGCCGCTGCGAAGCCGTCCCCCAGGGTGGAGAGGAAGCCGGGCTGGCTGACGATCACGATGCCGAGTTCCGCGGCGCGGGCCGTCAGCGCCGGGTACATGGCCCCGGCGTGCTCGATCCGGTGCCGCCGCGGGTTGCGTCCCGGGCCTGAGGTACCCAGCACGGCAGCGTAGGCGTCCAGGACGGTCTCGATAGCCCGGTCGCCCTGGGCGTGCACGGCGACCTGGAACCCGCGGGCGTCGAACTCGCGGACCATCGCGGTCAGCTCGTCCCGGCTGAAGAACAAGATCCCCGAGCCGTGCGGCGGGACCGGGTAGCTGCCGTGGATGGCCGCGGTGCGGCTGCTCATCCCGCCGTCGGCCCAGATCTTCACCGCCTCGGTGGCCAGCCGGCCGGAGTGCCGGCCCTGCAGGCCGCTGGCGAGGAGCCAGTCCACGTGGTCGTGCACGACCAGGCCGTAGACCCGCTGGTGCAGCGCGCCGGCCTGGTCCGCCTCGGCGAACGCGGCGAACGTGTCGCGGCGCAGGTCGGCGTCGCAGGCCGCGGTGACGCCGAGCGCCGCGAGGCGCTGCCCGGCCCGCTGCATCAGGCGGGCCCGCTCGGCGCCGCCCATCCGGGTGACGTCGTCCCGCACGTTCTGCTCGAACAGCGCGAACATCGGCCCCTCGAACACCACGCCGTTGAGGCGGCCCTCGCCGTCGCGGCCGAAGGCGCCGCCCGGGGGATCCGGCTGCCGGTCGCTGAACCCGGCCGTCCGCAGGGCTGCGCTGTTGAGCACGCAGGCGTGCAGCGACGTGTGGTACAGCACGGCCGGGCGGTCCGGCACGGCCTGGTCCAGGTCGTCGCGGGTGGGATGCCGGCCCTCGCGGAGCCGGTACTCCACGTACCCGCTCCCGGTGACCCACGAGTCTGCCGGGGTGCGGGCGGCGGCCTCGCGCAGCCGGCCCTGGATCGCCGGGATGTCAGGCGCGGACGGCTGGCTGCAGTCGGCGCCCGCCGCCAGGTAGCCGATGTCGGCCACGTGGCAGTGCGCGTCGATCAGGCCGGGGACGATGGTGGCCCCGTCCAGCCGGGCCACCTGAGCGCCCGGGCCGGCCGCCGCGCGGATCTCGCCGGGGTCGCCGACGGCCGCGATCCGCCCGTCCCGGACCAGCATGGCGCGGGCGGTCGCGCCACCCGGCTGCATCGTGACCACGACGGCGTCCTCAATGACCAGTTCCACGCGTCGAACCCTACGTGGCGCTCCCGCCCGGCCGGGAGGGTGTGGCGGCCAGTTCCGCCTGCGCAGCTAGCGGGAGGTAGCGAACTCGTCGGCCCGGACGGAGGGGGGTTCGTCCTCGCCGACGATGAGGTGACTGTGGCTGAGCGCCGAGACGCCGCCGACGATGAGGGCCAGGGCCAGGGCCTGAACGGCCAGGTCCAGCACTCCGGTCTGGATGTGCTCAGCGAACAGGAACACGCCGAGCAGGCTGGCCGACAGCGGGTCGAGGATGGTGAACCCGGGCTGGGACGCGGCGAGCGGACCGGCCGCCAGCGCGTGCGAGGCCAGCAGCAGGGTCGCCGCCCCCGCCCCGATCAGGACGTACAGCGACCAGTTGGTCACGATGGCCTCGATGCCGTCGCCCAGGTGCGAGCTGAGCTCCTTGATCACCGCGGCGACGAAGCCCCAGGCCACGCCGGTAGCCGCGCCCAGCACCGCGGCGCGGCGCGAGGGGGCGGCGCCCGGACGGCGGCCCAGCCCGAATGCGATCGCCAGGGCGACGAGCACCACGCCGAGCGACGTCAGGCCGGCCAGCCACCACAAGTAGCCGGGCGCGTGCAGCCGGCCCCCCGAGGGGGACGCCGCCAGCAGGAACAGGCCCAGCCCGGAGCACATCGCGATCGCGGCCAGCCAGTCGCGCCGCTTCACCCCGCGCGAGCCGATCACCGCCATATAGCCGAACACGAAGATCAGCTCCAACGCCAGGATGGGCTGGACCAGGGCCAGCGCGCCGAAGTGCAGGGCGCTGATCTGCAGGATGAACCCGACGATCATGCTGGCCAGGCCGAGGACCCAGATCGGCTGGCGGACCAGCCGGAAGAGCAGGTAGATGTCGAATCCCGAGGACCCGGCGTTCTTCGCGCCGAGGCGCTGGCAGACCGAGGAGGTGGCGGTGCAGAAGCTGGCGGCGAGGGCCAGCAGGATCGCCGCTTCCACGAATTCTCACCCCCTGCTCGGCTCGTTCACGGCTTACCCGGAGCTTCCTCCGTTACGTACAACCGGCTGGTCCGCCGAATCTTCCCGTCTGGCGGCCCGAATTGAAACGCGGCGCCAGTCCGCGCCGGCCCGGCCGGGGGTCAGCCAGCGCCGCGGCGTGCTGACCTTACCGAGTAAGAGGGAGGTGGTTACCAGCGGCGCGCGGATCACGCCGCTGGTCAGCCCGGGGTCAATGAGATCAGAGGGAGCGCCCGGAGGTAACTAGTTCAGTGGCAACTGGTCCGGGACCTCCTCGCGCCGGGTCCGGCGGCCCATCCACCAGAAGGCCGTCCCGATGACGATGAAGGCCAGGACCGGGAGGAGTTCGGTCCACAGGTACCTGAACCGCTCGGCGTAGGTCCAGCCCGAGGGAATGAAGTCACTGCCGAACCACGAGCTGCCCAGCCCGGGGGCGATGAGCTGGACGCTGGCCACCGCCACCAGGACCATCAGGATCACGGTCAGCGGCCGGTACCAGGGCATCCTGAACGGCCGCGGCGTGGCCGGGTGGCTGCGCCGCAGCTTCCACAGCGCGGGGTAGATGAGCAGGTAGCTGATCAGCGTGGTGGAGATGGTCACGCCGAGCACCGCGTCGAAGTACTTCGCGGCGTTGCCGCTGGTGATCTGGTGCGCGAGCACGACCACGACGGTGGCCACGATCCCGCTCAGCACGTTGACCCGGACCGGGGTGCCGTACCTCGCGTTGATCACCCCGAGCGCGCGCGGGCCGGCCCCGTCGTAGCAGGACACGGCCAGGGCCCGGTCCGAGCCCATGATCCAGGTCACGCCCGAGGTCACCAGGCACAGCAGGAACAGGATCGCGCAGGCGTCCCCGAGCACCAGCCCGCCCCCGGTCAGCGTGGCGCTGCCGGTCGCGCTGACGTGCCCGCCGTAGACGGTGAAGACGTCCTGGATGGCGCTGACGAACCCGCTGAAGTTGGTGATGGCGCTGGTCGGCAGGACGATCAGGATGCCGATCACGGGCAGGGCGTACAGCACCACGCTGGCCACCGTGGAGCGGGCGATCCCGAACGGCACGTCCCGCTGCGGGTTTTTCATCTCCTCGCCGGCGCTGCTGGGCAGCTCGAACCCGACGAAGTTGAACAGCAGCACGCCGACCAGCAGGACGAATCCGCTCTGGGACGGCTTGTAGCCGCTAGCGCCCAGGCCGTGCGCGCCGTGCTGGAAGGCGAAGATGACGACCGAGATCGTGAACAGCCCGAGGAGCAGGAACCGGGCGAAGGCCCCGGCGGTCGGCAGCCATTTGGCCTTGCTGAACGACATGATGGCGGCCAGGATCGACAGCCAGACGAACGCGAGGGCGATGATGAACCACACCGGCGTGGACACGTTGGCGCCGTGGTTGAAGAACACCTGGACGGCGGCGATGCAGCTGATCGTGAGCGAACCGCCGATCCACACCGGGTTGGTGATCCAGTACAGGAAGTTGTTCACCGCCCCGGCCAGGTGCCCGAAGGCCAGCCTGGTCCAGTAGTACGGCCCGCCCTCCTGCGGGAAGGCCGAGCCCAGCTCGGCGAACAGCAGAGCCTGCGGCACGAAGAACACCACCGCGAAGATCATCATCCAGGTGAAGGCCTGGCCGCCGCCCTGCGCCACGTTGGCGATGGTGTCTACCCCGACGATGGTGCAGATCAGGAAGAACAGGATGTCGAAGCGGCCGAAGTTTCGCCGCAGCTTCTGCCGCTCGACGGTAGCCGCAACGGTGGTCGTGTCCAGGGTGTCAGTCATCCGCAGGGCTCCTGGGGTCCGCAGGGGAAACAGGGGGATAAGCGGCACAGCCTGGCCGTAGCATCACAACCAGCGATTTCAGCCGTGTTTCCTATTGGTGACATGGGAGGGCCGGCTGTCAACGCCCGCGGCGAACTTGTTATGGCCAGCGGCCGGGGCGTGGCCTGGGCTGCTCGCGGTCTGGGGCCGTCGCCAGCACGCCGTGGCCAGCAGGCGGGCCGGGTACCTGGACGGGATCAGCGCCGCGGCCCACGCGGTGGCGGGCCGGCGGCTCACCGTCGGACTTGATCGATCAGGTGAGCAGGCAGCTCACCGGGCTGCTGTCGCTGCAGTCGTGTCAATTCCAGTACGGGATGGCCGGCCTCGGCCAGCCGGTCCGGCCGCACCACGACGGGACGGTGACCAGCGGGCGCCAGGCCTGGGACGTGGACTTCGCCGGACTTCCCCGCGGCAGCGACCTGGAGCTGCTGGAAAACGGCGGCCTCCTCCAGGGCCGGTTCCTGATGACACCGGGTTCCGGTGCGCGGCCGAGCCTCGAGCAACGGCTGCTGGCCGCCGCGTTCGCCGACCAGGCCGGCCGCGCTCGGCGCGGGCCAGCCGGTCGACCAGTAACGGGCCGCCGCCCGGCGGGTCGGGCCCGCGTCCAGCGCGGCCGGGCAGCCACGCGCAAGCGCCCGCTGCGGTGGCCATCGCTGAAGGGTGGTTGGCTGGAACCATGACCGTGGACCGGATGCTGCCGACCCGTGAGGCCGCTGATCTGCTCGACCTGGCCCGCCAGCTGGCCGAGCGGGAGCTCGCGCCGCGCGTGGTGGAGGCGGAGGCGACCGAGACCTTCCCCGCCGGGGTGTTCAAGACCATCGGCGCGGCGGGCCTGCTCAGCTTGCCCTATCCAGAGTCGCTGGGTGGCGGCGGCCAGCCGTACGAGGTCTACCTGCAGGTGCTCGAGGAACTCGCGATGCGCTGGGCCGCGGTCGCGGTCGCGGTGAGCGTGCACGGACTGTCGTGCTTCCCGCTGGCCACCTTCGGCACGCCGGAGCAGCAGGAGCGATGGCTGCCCGATCTGCTCGGCGGCGGCCTGCTCGGCGCGTACAGCCTGTCGGAGCCGCACGCCGGCTCAGACGCCGCGGCGCTGGCCTGCAAGGCGGAGCGGGACGGCGACGAGTACGTCATCACCGGGACCAAGGCCTGGATCACCGCCGCCGGCAAGGCCGACTCATACACGCTGTTCGCCCGCACGGCGCCGGGCAGCCAGGGAGTCTCCTGCTTCCTGGTACCGGCCGGCCTGCCCGGCCTGTCGTTCGGCGAGCCGGAGAAGAAGATGGGGCTGCGCGGGGTGCCGACGGCGAGCGCCCATTACGACGGGGCCCGGCTGCCCGCGGACCGCCGGATCGGGGCCGAGGGGCAGGGGCTGCGGATCGCCTTCAGCGCGCTGGACTCGGGGCGGCTCGGCATCGCGGCCATCGCGGTGGGGCTGGCCCAGTCCGCCCTGGACTGCGCGGTCGGCTACGCCCGGGAGCGGCAGACCTTCGGCCGGCGCATCATCGAGCACGAGGGCCTGGCGTTCCTGCTCGCGGACATGGCCGCCGCGGTCCACGCGGCCCGGGCGACCTATCTGGACGCAGCCCGCCGCCGGGACGCCGGGCGTCCCTACAGCGAGCAGGCCAGCGTGGCCAAGCTGGTCGCGACCGACGCGGCCATGAAGGTGACCACCGACGCCGTCCAGGTGCTCGGCGGTTACGGCTACAGCCAGGAGTTCCCGGTCGAGCGGTACCTGCGCGAAGCAAAGGTCATGCAGATCTTCGAGGGCACGAACCAGATCCAGCGCCTCGTCATCAGCCGCCACCTGGCCTCATGAGGCCAGGTGGGATGCTCAGCCGGGCGCCGTAATCAGGCGTCCCAGTCGGCCAGCACCGCCGTGGTGTCGCCGCCGGGTAGCGGGGGAGCCGACGGCGTGCCCGCGGGGGTCCGGGAGAAGCGCGGGGCCGGCGCGGCCTGCGGTATCCCGTCCAGCGTGATCACCGACTCCCGGGCCGTCATGTGCGGCGCGCGGGCCGCCTCGCCGAACGACAGGACGGGGGTGACGCACGCGTCGGTGCCCGCGAAGACCTCTGACCACTCGTCGCGGCTGCGGCTGGCGATCACCTCCGTGAAGCGGGCCCGCAGCCGCGGCCAGCCGGCCCGGTCCATCTGCTCCGGCAGGTCCTCACCGGCGATCCCCAGCCCGGCCAGGAACTGCGCGTAGAACTGTGGCTCCAGCGCGCCCACCGCGATCCACCGGCCGTCAGCGCAGGTGTAGGTGTCGTAGAACGGCGCGCCCCCGTCGAGCAGGTTGGCTGCCCGGTCGTCGGTCCAGGCGCCCACCCCGCGGAGGGCCCAGGCCATCTGGAGCAGCACGCTGGCCCCGTCCACCATCGCCGCGTCCACCACCTGCCCGGTGCCGGACCGCTGCCGCTCCCAGAGGGCGGCGAGCACCCCGGTGACCAGGAACATGGAGCCGCCGCCGAAGTCGCCGATCAGGTTGAGCGGCACGGCGGGCCGGTCCCCGGCCCCGATCGCGTGCAGCGCCCCGGTGAGCGAGATGTAGTTGATGTCGTGCCCGGCCTGCGAGGCCATCGGCCCGTCCTGGCCCCAGCCGGTCATCCGGCCGTAGACCAGCGCCGGGTTCACCGCCTGGCACTGCTGCGGTCCGACCCCCAGCCGTTCGGCCACGCCAGGCCGGAGCCCTTCCATGAGCACGTCCGCCCTGGCTACCAGGCGCAGCACCAGCTCGCGGCCGGCGTCAGACTTCAGGTCCGCGGCCACCGACCGGCGGCTGCGCAGCGTGTAGTCGCGGCGCTGCGCCGGGTCGAAGCCGGAGGTGGGCCGCTCCACCCGGACCACGTCGGCGCCCAGGTCGCCGAGCATCATCGCCGCGTGCGGCACCGGGCCGATCCCGGCCAGTTCGACCACCCGCAGGCCCGTGAGCGGACCGGACATGCGCTGCCCCTTTCAGCCAGGCTCCTCCGCCGTCCGAGGCAGTATGGCATCACGGGATCGTCACGGTCTGTCCGGAGGCTGGCCAGGGCCGGTGGCGAGCAGGCAGAACGGGCCCTGGATGCCGCTAGGATTCGGGCAGGATGTCCGGGGATAGGCCGGCGGACAGCGGACCGGGCCGACAGCCCGTAGGAGGCCAGGCTGCGCACACGTGCCTCGCTCTGGTCACGCCTGCTCATGGCCGGGCTCAGCGGTCTCCTGGTCCTGGGCGGCCTCAGCTGCTCCTCCGCGCAGGGCAATTCGACGCCACCCTGGAAACTCGCCTGGACCGATTCGTTCAACGGGCTGGCGGGCTCCATGGTCAGGGCCAGCTACTGGGAGTACAACACCGGCCGGGGCATTTTCGGCACCAACGAGGTCGAGACGATGACCGCGTCGACGGCCAACGTCCGTCTCGACGGGCACGGGAACCTCGTCATCACCGCCCGCGGCCACGGCGCGGCCGGGGACCCCAGGGCCAACTGGACCTCAGGCCGGATCGAGACCCGGGCTAACCGGTTGTTCGGGGCGCCGCCCGGCGGCGAGATGATGGTGACGGCGTCCATCAAGCAGCCGAACGTGGCGCACGGACTCGGGTACTGGCCCGGCTTCTGGATGCTGGGGCGGGGACACTGGCCCGGAACCGGGGAGGTCGACATCATGGAGGATGTCGACGGTCTCGGCAAGGATTCCGGGACCCTGCACTGCGGCAACATCACCCAGCGCAACCCTGACGGGAGCTTCGGGCCGTGTCATGAGGGCTTTGGGCTGGGCAGTGGCCTGCGGCCGTGCCCCGGATGCAAGACGTCCTTCCATACCTACTCCATGATCATCGACCGGCGGCACGCTGGCCATGAGCAGATCCGCTGGTACCTGGACGGGCACGAGTTCTACAGCGTGAACGAGAGCCGGGTGGGAAAGGCGGTGTGGACCGCGGCCGTCGATCATGGCCACTCGATCCTGCTCAGCCTCGCGATGGGGGGCTCGTTCCCCGACGACCAGTGCCGGTGCACCGCCCCCACCAGCCAGACCTCGTCCAACGGAGCGATGGTCGTGCGCTACGTGAGCGTCTACACCAACTAAGACCCGCAGCCGGTCACGGCGCCAGCTCGCTGAGCTTGGTCCCGAGACTCGGATACTTCGACTTGGTGTGGGTGAAGACGACGGGCGTCGGCGCGTGCCCCTTGACCCAGACGAAGTAGTCACCTTGGCCGAACGAGTCGTTCATGCCGATCTCCGCCGCCAGATAGTAGATATGACTGGTCGCCAGCGTGTGCGCGAGGACGCCGTCCACGGGCGGTGTGACCTGGAAATAGTAGACGACGGTATGGAAGTATCCGTCTTTCAGCGCGGACGTGTAGCCGGCCGGGCCTGTCTGCGTGACGCCCTTCTTGTTGACGTAGGAGAGGTAGTACGTCGAGTAGAACTGCCGGGGCTGCGCGTCCGGATTGTTCTCCAGGTAGTAGATGGGGACCTCGGGCGCCTCGACCAGGTAGCGGGCGTGCGGCTTGAGGTAGTCACTGAAGGTCTGCACGAACTGCCCGGAGTCCGGCCACACCTGGAAGTACCGGCCGGACCAGGTCAGGCCCAGGATGAGGGCCAGGCTCCACGCTGCGACGCCGATGTGCGGGCGGCGAAGGTGGTCTCCCAGGATGCGCGACAGTCCCAGTCCCGCGATGGGCGCCGCGAAGAAGAGGCCGAAACCGATGTGCTTCTGGAAGGAGATGTCGGTGTGCAGGTGTGCTTGGTAGACCGGGGCCAGGAGCGCGGTGCCGGTGAGGGTCACCCCGAGTGCGGCCCGCCAGAAGCGCCCGCCGACGGTGCCGATGCGTTCCCCCGGCTCGGTGCGGGCCCGCCACACGTAGGCGACGGTGCCGATCACCGCCAGCACGAAGATCACGCCGCCCCACTCCGCGAACTCGCGGACGAATGTGGTGGCCGGGACCGCGCCCTGGGCGCGGTTCGTGGTGGTCTGCGAAATGGCCGCCTGGTACGTGGGCCCGCCCGCGCGCAGGGCCTCGTACAGCAGGCCGCCGACCGCCGCCGCGAACGCGAGCGGGTACAGCAGCACCCGCCAGCCGCGGGCAGGCCAGCCCGCCAGGGCGGGCAGCACGGCGACGGTCGGCACGAACAGCAGGCCGGCGTACTTGACGCCGACCGCAAGCGCCGCTATCGGCGCCGCCAGCAAGAACACGGGCCAGCGGAAGAGGGCCGTGCGGACCATGATCCATGCTGCGGTGGCCAGCAGGAACAAGCAGGTCGCGTCGTAGGTGGCGAAGTCGCCCAGGAAGATGGCCGCCGCGGTCACGGAGAACAGGGCCGCCGCACACAGCGCGACCCGTTCGTTGAACAGGCGCCGGGTCAGGGCGTACAGGAAGGTGGTGGTGGCCAGCATCTCGAGCAGGCTGAGCGCCCGGACCGCCACGAGGCCGCCCACGTCGTTGACGGCGGCGGCCGCGACGGGATAGAGCACCGGCGCGCCGGAGAAGTACGACGCGTACGTTCCCTGCAGCGCCGAGCCGTGCAGCAGATGCTCCAGCTCCATATGGCCCGAGTAGAGGTAGAGCGCCTCGTCTTCGAAGGCCGAGCGCTGCAGCCGCAGCGACAAGATCGCCTGCAGGCACAAGATGCACAGCAGCAGGGCCCGGCTCACCCGGGTGTGGCGGCTCGCCCGCGCCCGGCGCGGCTCAGCCTCGGGCTCGGCCTCAGGCCGGGGCTCGGCGCTGGGGAGGGCTGGTGGTTTCCCGGAGGGGGGCTCCAGACGGGGGGTGGCGGGGGCCGGGGGCGGTGGCGCCGGCGCCACTGACACCAGGCTCTCGGCTCGCGGCTGCGGCAAGGCGATGATGGTCTCGGTCGCGGAGGTCACCAGGGTGACGCTCGCCGGAGGCTCATCGAGGCGGATCACGCGCGTCCGGGCCAGGTCCGTGCCGGCGGAGGACTTGGCGTCCCTGGCCGGGCCCGGCGGCGTGGCCTCGTCGCGATCCGGCCCGGCGCTCTGCGCGTCATCTGGCGCGGGGGTCTCTGCCTCGTCCCCACCTGCCTCATCGGCCTGGTCCGTGTGTCCTGGTGGCACCAGCTTGCTGGCCAGCTCGGGCGTCACCCTGGCCACCGTGGCGTCGATGGCCTCGAACGCGTCAGCGGTCATCGCCTCGATGGCCTTCATAGCCTGTGCGGTCCTGGCTTCGAGGGCCGAGATGGCCTCGACCGTCTCGCGGGCTTTTACCGTCTGGGCCTCAAGACTGCCCAGGGTGGTGGACTCCAGGGCATCGATGGCTTCGATGGACTCGATGGCTTCGAGCGTCCTGGCCTGGACCATCGCGCTCTTGAGTTCCGCCCGGCTCAGAGTGGTGGTCAGCTCGGCGTCCGGGCGGGCCCCGCGAGGCAGGGTAGGGGCGGTCGTGGGCCCGGCTTCAGCGCTCTCGGCCAGGACGGGCGTGGCGGTCCTCCCGACCCTGGCCACAATCGTGGTGGCGTCCGGGTCGGCCCCCGGCGCGGTCGCGGGATTGGCTCCGATGACGGTGTCGGCGTCGGCGTCAGCCAGGGTCGCGGTCGCGGGACCAGCCCCGGCGACGGTGTCGGCTTCTGCGCCGGCCTGGGCCGCGGTCGTGGTCGCGGCGTCAGTCTCAGCTACCTCGGCCTGGGTGGCTTCGGCTGGGCTCGCGTCCTTCGGCCCGGGCTCACCGGGCCTAGGGTCAGCCGGCGCGGTGTCAGCGGGCCCAGAGTCAGCCGGCCCGGCGTCAGCCGGCCCGGCTTGAGCGGGCTCGGTGTCACCGGGCTCGGCTTCACTCTGGTCAGCGTCGGCCGGGTCGCTCAGCCCGCCGTCTCCCGCTTCTGCTCCAGCGTCTCCGTGATCGGACCCCGGCTCAGTCCCGGCCCGGCGGGGCGCCGCAGCCTCCGTCGTCTCCGGCGCCTCGCTGGCCTCTGGCGCTGCGTCAGTCCCTGGGGCAGCCTTGGTCTCCGGCGCTACCCCCGTCTTCAGCGCTGTCCCGGCCCCGTTCCCGTTCCCGTTCCCCGCCCCCGCCCCGTTCCCGGTCCCCGCCCCGTTCCCGGGAGCCGGCCCGGTGACTTCGTCCTCCTGGGCCGGGACTTCCTCGTGAGCTGGGACAGCGAGGGTCTTCAGGAAGGCGGCCGTGCTCGTCGTGGACTTCCCGTCCCCTGACTGACGGCGGTGCAGCCATATCGGCAGGACCACCGTCTCGGCGTCGGTCAGGACGTCGGGGCGGTCCTCACCGGACGGTCCGAACACCGAGCGGCTGGACCGCTTCGGCTTGGCGGCGGGCGGACTGCCGTCCCCGTTCTGCGCCGGACGGCCGCGTCTCCAGCCGCGACGCGTCTTGGACGGCTCGTCCTCTCGGGTGCGCTTCACCTAACCTTGCGTCTCCACGGTGGGCTGGAGGAGTACCCGTCCCGCGACCGCGAGCTCGAACAGCCCGAGGGCGAACAGGACGATGAAGTTGTACGGGTTCAGCGTGAGCATCCGCCAGAACGCCAGGCCTGTCCACAGCAGCGAACTGCCTACCGACCACACGATGAACCAGGTCCAGAAGCGCCTGCTGCCGTCCTGTTTCTTCTTGTTACCGCCCGAGGGATTCCAGCCCAGACGCTTGCCGCGGATCGCGTCGAAGTACGCCCAGAAATGAGCCCAGCCGGAGATCAGTTTGACGGCCCACGCCTCGAGCCGGTAGGGAGCGTGATGCCAGGCCGGGATAATCACCGCGGCGTAGAACACCACAGGCACCATGAAAATCATGTTCTTGAATTCGAGGACGTTGGGCACGAAGGCCAGGATCAATATGGTCAGGGCCGGTACCACGAACGTGAACAGGGCCGTGTAGATGTAGTAGATGAAGCCGGAGATATAACACAGTCGCGTATAGAGCGGGAGCTTGGCGCCCCAGAACATTTTCCCGAAGAGCAGGCCGACCGTTCCGGAGCACCAGCGGTATTGCTGGTTCAGGAACGCGGGGACGTTGTCGGGGCAGTTGCCCGTGGACAGGGCGACCGGAAGGTAGCGCAGCGACCACCCGATCCGGTTCAGGTCGAAGCCGGTGAGCACGTCCTCGGAGTGCTCGGCCAGCGTCATGCCCAGGTTCTCCTTGAGCGCGGCCCGCCGGTAGATAGCGCAGCTGCCGACGCAGATCGCCCCGCCCTTGCGGGACCGGGCCGTCTGGATGGAGCGGTAGAACAGCTCCTGGACCGCGCCCGCGCCGCGCTCCACCCAGCTCTGGTTGTCGGTGATCCGGAAGAACTGGGGCGTCTGCACGATCCCGATCTTCGGGTCGTCCTCCATGTAGGGCAGGGCCTCGTTGAGCAGGTCGTGGCGCGGCGCGAAGTCAGCGTCCAGCAGGAGGATGTAGTCGCCGTAGGAAACCTGGAAGCCGAACCAGAGGTTTCCTGACTTCTTGAACCAGCCACGGTTCGGCCGTCTCGCATAGGCGAAACCGAACTCGCGCGCCATGGCCTTCAGGTCGGAGCTGGCCGAATCGTCCAGCACATACGCGGTGACCGTTCCCTGGTAGTGGCGGCTCATCTCGGCCACGTACTTCCAGGTATTGCGGACCACGTCCACCGGTTCACCGCAGACGGGCAGGAAGACGTCCACGGAAGGGTATTTCTCCGGACGCCACGCGTCCACCAGCCGCTGGTGCGCCTTGAAATCGAAGCCGCGGGCCAGCCCGTCGGTGATCATTGGCAGCGCCAGGAATAGGGCACCCATTATCACGAATGGCACGTAAAGCCAGAACCAGTGGAACTGCAGCATCAGCCGCGTCTGGCTGAACAGGAGCAGCGGGAAGCTGGCCAGCGACGCGAGGGTCAGGATCCAGGCGCCGCGCCTGATGTAACGGTATTTCTCGTCGTCCCGCGGGGGCACGGGCAGGACCGGCCCCTGCTCCACGCCGGACCCTGGGACGACCGCGGGCGGCTGGCCCTGGGAAGGCACAGGCTCGGGGCTCGCGCCGGGGACCGTCCGCGGCGCCGGGGCCGAGACGGGCTCTGCCGTCGCGCGGCCGCCCGCCTCCGGCGCGGGCCCGGCGGCATCCGCTGCCGCCTCGCCCGGCACTGTGGCGGAGGCCACCGCCTCGGGCGCCTGCAGTTCTGGTGCCAGCGCCCCCGACGCCAGCACCCGGGAGGTTAGGGAGCCGGACGCCAGAGGCCCGGACAGCAGCGCCTCGGTTCCCAGCACCAGAGTCTTGTGCCGCGCGGGCTTCTCTCTTCCGGGTACGGCGGACGCCAGTCGCTGGCGAAGCGGAATGGCCGCTGGGTCGATGATGATCGGCTTGGTATCACCTGAGTGATTGGCCGACTGCGGAGCGTCAGCAGTGTGGCTTTCCTCTGGCGATCGTGAGGCCTGACGTTCTGCGGTCGGCAGTTCATCCCCTGCGGGCTGCCCGCTACTAAGCGGCCCGTCGATGATGTCCGTCACCAGTCCCCCCTCTCCCTCGTGCCAACACCTATAGGCGTGGACAAGTCACGAGTCGAGCGGGGTAAGACAACAATACGTCATTATCGAAATATCCGGGGATATAACATCAAGATCGTCGATAGTGTTTAACCGAAAGTTAACAAAGTGCCCCGGGGATTCCCTACTGTTCCCACCGCTTTACCCGCGTTCGCTCGTACGCGCGCTCTAGCTGCGCCGACGCTGGCCAGCCCATCCTCTGGCCCCGTCGAGATCCGAGCTTATCAGGCTATGTCTTCCTGAATATTGATAAGTCTGGCACTCTATGGTGAGCATAGTGAGAGCCAGGAGCCCGATCCCACCCCGCGCGGGCCGCTGGCACCGGGGGGCATGCGCCGTCTGGTGTGGACTTAGTCGGAGGTCATGGGGTGGAGACGGTCGGCGAGATCATCAACTGCATGCGGGAGGTCGCGCCCGCTGGGCAGTCAGGCCTTGACCAGGCAGTTCTTGAGCGGCTGGGGGAGTTGACCCAGGGGCTCATCGCGGTCAAGGAGGGCGCCGCGGAGGAGCACGAGCGCTTCCTGGGCATTGGCCAGCGCGGGCTCTGCCTGCCTGAGGCCCAGGTGTCGGCGTGGCTGTCGGGGGCCACCGTGCTGGTCACCGGCGGGACCGGCTGCATCGGCTCCACGCTGATGGCCCAGGTAGCGGCCCGCGGCCCGGGCCGCCTGGTAGGCGTGAGCCGCGGGGTCAGCGATGGCTGGCCGACGCAGGCCTCCGCCGAGTACCGGCAGGCCGACGTGCGGGACCGTGTCGCCCTGGAGGCGCTGATCCGCGAGGTGCAGCCGGACGTGATCTTCCACGTCGCCGCGCAGCGCGAGCCCGCGCGGGCCGAGGTGGAGGTGCACCGCACCGTGTCCACCAACGTCCTGGGCACCCGCAATGTGCTCGAGGTGGCCGAGGCCGCCGGAGTGCGCCAGGTGGTGTGCGCGTCCACCGGCAAGGCGCTGCGTCCTTACTCACCCGACATCTACACCGCGTCCAAGCGGGCGGCGGAGTGGGTCGCGTCCTGTGTGGCCGGGCGCGGGGAGATGCTGGTCTCGGCGGGCCGGTTCACCCATGTCCTCGACAACTCGGTCATCTACCGCCGGCTGCTGGGCTGGGCCGAGGACGGCGTGATCCGGCTGCACAGCCCCAACATCGCGTTCTACGTGCAGTCAGCGCTCGAGTCCGCGCAACTGCTGCTGCTGGCGGGCCTCGGCGCCGAGCGCGGCGAGTTCCGGGTGCACTCGATCACCGACCTCGGCTGGCCGGTCAGCCTCCTGGACGTGGCCCTGGGGGTGCTCATCAGCTCCAGTTCGGCGACGCCGATCTACTTCAGCGGGTACGACCCGGGTTACGAGGAAGTCCCGTTCCCCGGACTGTACGACCCGATGACCGCGGGGGACGTAAGCCCGCTGCTGAACGCGTTCGAGGCTGCGGCCGGGACCTCCGCGCCGTGCCCGATGGTGGACGCGTTCCGGCTGCAGATGGCGGCGAACCCGCAGCCTGTCAAGCTCCTCGCGGCCCTCGACGAGATCTGTGACCGCAGCACCGACTCGGACGTGGTGCGCGCCGGGCTGAACGAGATGTCCTGGGCGCTGCTCGACGCGACGCTGCAGGCGGTGCCGCACCGGGTGCTGGCCCGCGCCGCGGCCCTGTCTGACCCGCATCAGGGGGTCATGTGCGCCGACCACCGCCGGGTGCTGGAAGCTATCCGGGACAGCGCGGGCCCCGCCGCCGGCCGCTGAGCGCCGCGGCAGGCGCCCGGAACCGGCTACCGCGGCCGCCGGGCGCCCTGAACGGTGACTGCCGCTGCAGGACGCCCTGAACGGCCGGCTGTGACTACAGGGTGCCCTGGGCCGGCGTGCCCGGCCGGGTGCGGCCGGAGGACCTGGACGTCGGTCGGCCCCGCCAGGCGCCCGCTCAGCGCCTGGTTGAGTTCGACGAGTGCGGCCCCGCGCGAGTGCTCGGCGAGCGCCTCCGCGCTGGTCCACTTCTCGACGAAGACCAGCCGGTCATCCCCTTCGTGCAGGGCGTACAGCAGGCAGCCGTCGTCGTGGGCGTGCACGTCAGCGATGGCCTTCTCCAGAGCCGCGATGACCTCGGCGCGGTGCTCCGGCAGCGGGCGGATGGTGGCAACGACGACGACATCGGTCATGACCGGTGATCCTCTCCTGGAGTGACACCCGGCCGCGGCGCGGCCGGAGCTTTGCCGAGCGGCCGCCAGGCCACGATCGGCAGTAGCGGACTGAGCAGTCTGTGTGCCGCCGCGCCGCGGTAGACGCCTGCGCCGTAGGCCACCTCGTCGGCCAGGTAGCCGAGCGAGAACGCCGCGGCAGGCATCGATGGGCGGATCCGCCGCCATTCCGCGATGGGCGGGCCGACCAGCAACGACGCGACGGCCAGCCGGCGGCCCAGCCGGGTCCGGGCCGTCCGGCCGCCGGGCCGGGCCAGGCCGGCCGCCGCCACCGGCAGCGCGTACTGGATGGTCCAGCGGCCCGCACCGAGCCAGGTCTGCAGCACCGAGTCGGCCATCGGGCGGAGCACGCCCTTCGCCGGCACGCCCCAACCGCTCAGCAGCCGGACCAGCTGGCCGGTCCCGGCCCCGTAGGCGGCCAGCGCGGTCACCGGCCTGCGGGCCAGGAGGGCGGCGACGGCCGCCGCTGGCCAGGCCTGCAAGATCAGGGGCGGCACCTGGCCTGGGTGCCTTTGCGCCAGCGGGGCCGCTGAACATCCATAACGGAACCGCCGGGCCAGCACCCTCGCCCAGGTCGCGGGTTCGGAGTGGCTGACCGACGCGGCCGGGTCGTAACGGACCCGCCAGCCCGCTTCGGCCAGCCGCCAGACCAGGTTGACGTCTTCGCCGTAGCGCAGGCTGGCGTCGAACGGGCCGGCGCCGGACGGGCCAGTGCCGGACGGGCCAGTGCCGGACGGGCCGGCGCTCCCGGCACCCCCGGCGAGCGGCTGGTCGCGGTCCGCGACCAGCGCCGCGCGGCGGACCAGCAAGGCCGCGGTCGGTACGTACGACAGCCGGGTAAGGGGCAGCACCCTGCCCTCCTGCGGGCCCATGTCGATCGGCGCACGGGCCTCCAGGTAGCGCCCCGCCGGGCTGGCCCCGGTCAGCGGCCGGACGCGCGGGGCGACGGCGGCGACCAGCGGATCCGCGAAATGGCCCGCCAGGGAGATGATCCACTCCGGCCCGGTCTCGCAGTCACTGTCCAGGAACGCCACCAGCGGGGTCGTGACCTGAGCCAGCCCGTCGTTGCGGGCCGGGCCGGGGCCACCGGACGCGGGCCGCCGGATCAGCGTGGCGCCGTACCGGTGGCACAGGCCGGCGATCTCGGCGGCCTGCCGTGACCCGTCGTCCACGACGATCACCGGGTAGCTCTGCCCCAGGGCGGCCAGGCAGCGGTCCAGGTACGCCGGCCGGTCGCGGGCCGGGATCACCACCGTCACGTCGGGCCGTGCTGGCCGCGGGCGGGGCGGGGATGAGCCAGCCCGGTGTCGGTCAGCCGCCGGGCCAGCTTGCCCGCCGCGGGCGAGCGCACCGGCCCGCGGCGCAGCTCGTCGAGGGCGCGCTGGCCGGCCGGGTTGAGCCGGAGCAGCCGCGGGGGTGACCCGCCGAACAGCACGTCTGTCCCCACGAACTGGGTCTGCGGGTCGAACACGACGCTGAAGCCGGCCGGCAGCGGCGCCGGCCCCGGTCCAGAACCCGTAGCCGGGCGGGTCACCGGGCGGGTCGCGGGACGGCTCACAGGGCTTCCAGAGACGTTCGCGCCGTCCGGCAAGAAAGACCACACCGGCCACTCGGCCGGGCCTGACGGCCCACCCTCGCGAGCCGGTACCGGACGGCACTCACAGGGCCAGCCCCCCGTCCACCGGGACCACCGCGCCGGTCATCCCGCTGCTGCCGTCGCCGGCCAGCCAGACCAGCGCCGCGGCGACCTCCTCCGGGGCCAGCAGGCGGTCCAGCGGCTGCTGGGCGGCGAACGACCCGGCGCCGGGCAGCCCGTACAGTCGGGCGCTCTCGGCGAGGATCGGCGTATCGGTGGACCCCGGGCTGACCGCGTTGGCGGTCACGCCGGTCCCGCGCAGCTCGGTGGCCAGCGCCCGGATCAGCCCGGCCACCCCCGCCTTGGCCGCGCAGTACGCCGCCAGCATGGGCAGTCCCCGGGTCGCCGCGGCCGACGCGACGGCCAGGAACCGGCCGCGGCGCGGTTCCGGCCGGCGCAGCAGCGCCGGGACGGCCACCCGGGCCAGCGTGAGTACCCCGCCGAGGTCGGTGCTCACGACCGCCTCCTCCTGGTCGGCAGGCATCTCCCAGAGCGGCACCCCGCCGGCGATCACGCCCGCCACGGCGAGCGCCGCGTCCAGGCCGCCCCACCGCCGCTCGGCCTCGGTCACCGCGGCCGCCATAGCTGCGTGGTCGCGGGTGTCGGCGACGAAGCCGTGCACGGCGCCCGGGCTGCCCGCCGCCCCGGCCACCACGGCGTCCAGGTCCGCCTGGGTCCCCAGCCGGTAGGGCAGCGCCGGGTCGTCGGCGCAGCGGTCGACGGCCAGGACCGACCAGCCCTCAGCGGCCAGCGCGCGCACGGTGGCGGCCCCGATGCCGCGGGCGGCGCCGGTGACCAGCGCGACCCGGCTCACCGGCGCTCCCCGTCGTTGGGTTCGGGGTACCAGGCGGCGACCGTGGCGGCCAGGTCCGCAGCCAGCTGGTGCAGCAGCCGCGCCCCTTCGGCCGCCGAAGCCCCGGCTGGGTCGCCGAGCACCCCGTTGGCGCTGACGGCCCGTACCCCGCCGGCCCGCAGCGCGGGCATCAGCCGGGTCAGCGAGGCACGGTTCCCGGCCTCGGCGAGCCGCGTACGGACCCGGTCCGGGGTCAGGGCCAGCTGCAGCCCGGTCTCGGTCCGCCCGGCGTGAGCGTCCGGCAGGGGCAGGTCCGGGCCGGGTTTCGGCGACGGCATCCAGAGCAGCACCGCGCGTGATTCGGCGCGGAGCCGGGCTACGGCCTGCCGCGCCGGGACGGCGTTCCCGCCGTGCGCGCACACGAACACCAGATGCCCGAACGTCTCGGCGGCCGACCGGCCCAGCTCGGTCAGCACGAGTTCCAGGGCGGCGTGGCCGATCGAGAGCGTGCCGGCGAACCCCGCGTGCTCGCCGCTGGAGCCGTAGCTGACCGGCGGGGCGACCACCACGCCGGGTCGCAGGGCGGCGAGCCGCACGGCCAGCGCGGCCGCGATGTCGGTGTCGGTGGACAGCGGCAGGTGCGGCCCGTGCTGCTCGGTGGAGCCGACCGGGACGGCCAGCAACGCGCCCTCGGCAGCCAGGCGGGCCGCTTCGGGCCAGGTGAGGTCGGCGAGCAGAGTCATCAGCGCCTCACCTTAGTGGTCGTTCCAGTCATAGCGCCGCTCCCGCCCGTTCGCCCTCGAGCACCGCGGCGTGGGCCCGGCGCGGGGCCAGGCAGTCACCCACCCGGCGCACCTCGAACGGCGCGCTGTCCGGGCGTGCACCGTGCAGCGCGTGCCACAGCTGGTCAGCGGGCCGGGGCGGGACCGCACAGGCCACCCAGTCGCACGCCAGCCGCGACCGGGTCCCGGTCGGGTGGTGCAGCAGGGTGAGTTCGAGGTGTCCCGCTTCGTTCTCACGAGCGTCCAGCACCACCACGTCCGTGCGCTGCCGGACGCCCTGGGCGTTCACCTTCTGAGTCCACAGCTCCAGGTCCAGGGTAAGACCCAGATCCTGGCCGACCACCATGGCGCTGGTAATCACCTGCACCGCGCAGCCGCGGTCCGCGAGCAGTTCGGCCACCGAGGTGGCCGGGTGAAAGCCCAGCTCGTCCACCACCACCACGGTGCCGGCCGGCCGGGCCGATCCGTCGGCCACCTGACGGACGTCCACCACCCGGGGATGCCCGTGCGCCCAGGCCGGCTGGAGCGGCACCGCACCGGTGGCCAGTACCACCGCGTCCGGCCGCTCTGCCCGCAGGAACTCCGCGTCGACCGGATGGCTGGTCTCCAGCCGCACGCCGGCCCGGCGCGCCTGGGCAGCCAGGTCGCTGGTGAGGACACCGAACCCGGCCCGGCCCGGCATCAGGGCCGCCACCGCGGCCTGCCCGCCGGTGTGGTCGGCGCTCTCGAACAGGGTCACCCGGTGGCCGCGTTCCGCGGCGGTCACCGCGGCCTGCAGACCGCCCGGGCCGCCGCCGACCACATACACGCGGCGTCCCGCGGCGGACCTCGCCGCGGGCAGCGGCACCGATTCGCGCCCGGCCCGGGGGTTGGCGGTGCATCCCAGCCAGCGGTTGCCGCCCACCCGGCCCGCGCATTCCTGGTTGCAGGCCAGGCAGGTCCGGATGGCTGCGGCGTGCCCGGCCCGGGCCTTGGCCGCGAAGTCCGGGTCGGCGATCTGCCCCCGGACGACGCCGACCAGGTCACACTGCCCGGCGGCCAGGGCCTGCTCGGCCTGCTGCGGGCTGGTGATCCGGCCGGCGCCCAGCACCGGGACGTCCACCGCGGCGCGGATCGCGGCCGGGACGTGCAGGGCGTGCCCCGGGGCGGCCCGCATGCTCGCCACCACCGTGTACAGGCTGGCGGTGGCCACTCCCGTCGTGGTGCTGATGTAGTCCACCGCGCCGCTGCGGCTGGCCATCCGGGCCACCTCGACCGCCTCGCTGAGCGTGGTGCCGCCCTCGATCATCTCGTCGCCGCAAAGCCGCACGCCGAGCGCGCGCCCTGGGCCGATCGCCTCGCGTACCGCGGCTACCACCTCCAGCAGCAGCCGGGCCCGGTTACGCAGCGATCCGCCGTAGCGGTCGGTGCGCTGGTTCGTGGCCCCGGACAGGAACCCCCGGATGATCGAGGACTGCGAGCATTGCAGCTCGACCCCGTCGAACCCGCCCTCCGCGCAGTGCCGGGCCACGCGGGCGTAGCCGGCCACGACCGCGGCGATCCCGCCCGGCCCGGCCGGCTCGGGCACCTCGCGGAACAGCGGGTCCGGGACCGGGCTCGGCGCCTGCACCGGGAGGCGGGAGTACATCCCGCAGGACTGCCCGCCGTTGTGGTTCAGCTGGGCCAGCACCGGGACCCGGTGCGCGTGCACGGCCGCGGTGATCCGCCGGTAGCCGGGGATCACCTCGGCCCGGTAGCCCTGGATCAGCTTCTCGTAGGGCTGGTCCGCCGGGTCAGTCGCATGTTCCTCGGTGACGATCAGCCCGGCCCCGCCGGCCGCGCGCCGCGCGTAGTACGCGGCGTGCTGCTCGGTGGGCAGCCCGTCGCAGGCGTAGTTGGTCAGGTGGGCGGCGAACACGACCCGGTTGGCCAGCGTGAGCGGGCCCACCCGCAGCGGGCTGAACAGGTGCGGGTACGACGGGACCCCCGTGCTCGCCACCGCTGTGCTCGCCGCCGCTGTGCTCGCGGGCCCGGTGCTGGCCGGCTCCGTGCTCATCGGCTCAGTCCGCGAAGACCGCGCTCAGCGCGGGTGCCACGTCGGTGTAGGCCCGGATGCGCCGCAGCCGCCCGCGGCCCAGCCGGGCCAGGTCCCGGGCCAGCTCCTCGTCCTGCTCGCCCGACACGTCGAACAGCACGTCCAGCCGGGGCAGCCGCGCCGCGAGCGGCCGCGGGTCCGGGCCCGCGTTGTGCACGCAGTCAGACAGCAGCACCACGCGGGCGTCCCGGGCCGGGACCCGGGCCAGTTCGGTCGCGGCCACCTCCAGCGGGAACGCGATGTTGGTCAGTCCCTTGGCCGGGATGCGCAGCATCTCGTCCAGCAGCCGCGGGGCGGGCACGTGCTCGCCGAGATGGCTCAGGATCGCCGCGTCGGACCAGAACGCCACCACGGCCAGGTCGTCCCGGTCCAGTTCCGCCGCGAGCGCGCCCACGGTGGCGGCCGCGGTCCGGATCCGCTCGCCGCGCATCGACCCGGACACGTCGGCCAGCAGCACCACGCTGCGCCGGGTCCGGACCCGCTCGCGGACGATGATGTCGTCCTCCTCGGGCACCGGGTGCTCGACCAGCTGTTCCACCGTCCGGTCCAGGTCGATGTCGTCCGACCCGCCCTGGTAGCGGACGCTGGCCAGCTCGCCCACGCCACGACGCGCGGTCGCGTCCCGCCGCGGCCGGGGTACCGCGAGCCGGGCCGCGATCTGCCGGGCCCGGCGCAGCGTCTCCGGATCGGCCTGCGCCGCACCGTCCGCGGCCGCGTCCCCCGCGTTCACCAGCGTGCCCTGTTCCCCGGTGACCGCCGGGCCACCGCTGCCGGGGCGGGGCGGGCGCCGGGCGCCGCGACCGCCGCCCGGCAGCACCAGGCCGCCGGTCCCGCCGCGGGCCGGCTCCATCAGCACCGGAGGCTCGTCGAGCACCTTGGGGCGGCGGCGCAGCGGGCGCAGCTGTGAGGCCGGGCGGTCGCTGCGCTGCTGGCCAGCTGGCCGGGACAGGGGCGAGTCGGCCTCGACGGCTCTTCAACCAGGCGCCGCCGCGGCCGGGTTCAGGATGAAGTGGTCCTCCCAGATCTGCCGGAGCACGGCCTCGGGCGGGAGCTCCACCGTCTCGTCGAGGAAGATGCGCCCGGACAGCGCGACCACCATCGCGTCGAACACCACGTCCGGGTAGCTCTCGTCTTCGTTGAGCCCGTGCTGAGACGCAGCAACGCCGCGCAAGTCCAGGAGCTGCCCCGCGATCAGGGTCGTGTCGATAGCGCCGCGCACGCTGCTGCCCTGCCGGACGTCCGGGTGCTCACGGGTGGCCCGGGTCACCGCGACCGCGTCCGCGACCAGCCGGGTGTAAAGCTCCGGGTCCAGGTCGGGCAGCGGGGCCCGGAGGGCGACGATGCCCCGCTCCGACTCCGCGTCCTGGTAGGTGATGGCCAGCCGGCACAGCCGGTCGTGCACCGACGTGGACAGCCGGGTGGTGCCCACGTTGTCGTACGGGTTCATCGACGCGATGACCCGGAACGTGGGCTTGGCGGTGACCGTCCCCGCCCGGGGCACCGCCACCTGCCGTTCGGCCATGGCGGTGAGCAGCGTGTTCAGCGTGTCCTCGGGGGCCCGGTTGAACTCCTCGATGTACAGGAACCCGCCTTCGCGCATGGCCTCCAGCAGCGGGCCGTCCACGAAGTTGTCCTTGCTGTAGTCCTCACGCAGCACCCGGGCCGGGTTGTGGTGCCCGATCAGCTTGGCCGGGGTGAGGTCCGCGTTCCCTTCGACGAACACGAACGGGATGCCCCACTCGGCGGTGATCGCGCGCAGCAGCGTGCTCTTGCTGGTGCCGGGCGGTCCCTCGAGGATGATGTCCCGCCCGGCGGCGACGGCCGCGAGCGTGAGGGTCAGCTCACGCTCGCGGCCCACCAGGTGCGCCGCCACCCGCTGGTAGGTGCGCGCCAGGTCCGCGGCCGGGGTTTCCCCGGTCGTTTGGTGAGCTGTCACTTGGTGAGCTGCCCGGCGTCAATGGGCAGCGTCACCCCGGTGACGTACCGGGCCTCGTCGGAGGCCAGCCACAGCACGGCGTTGGAGATGTTGACCGGCTCGACCCAGGGGATCGGCAGCGCGTTGAGCTCCTGGAACCGCGCGGCCAGCACCTCCTTGGTCCGCTGGTCCTCGGGCAGGTCCGCGCCGAACAGCTCGTAGGTAGCCGCGTTCTGGATCATGTCCGTGTCCACGCTCGTCGGGTGCACGCTGTTGACCCGGATCAGGTCCGGGGCCAGTTCCAGGGCCAGCGTACGCATCAGGCCCACGACGCCGTGCTTGGCCGACGTGTAGTGCCCGATGTTCGGGATGGCCATCAGCCCCGCGGTCGAGCTGGTCAGGATGATCGACCCGCCGCGGGACGCGCGCAGGTGCGGGATGGCCGCCTTGGCCGCGTGCCAGACGCCAGTCAGGTTGACGTCGATCATGTCCTGCCAGTGCGTCTCGTCGAGCTCCTCCAGGGCTGCCGAAGCTGAAGATGCCCGCGTTGGCGGCCACGATGTCCAGGTGCCCGAGCTGCGCGACGCCGTCGTCCAGCGCCGCTTTGAGGGCGCCGTAGTCGCGGACGTCGGCCTGGGTGGCCACGATCCGGCGGTCCAGGGCCTCGACCTCCTTGACCGTCTCGGCCAGGTCAGCCGGGGTCGCCATGGCGTAGGGCACGCTGCCGATCTGGCCGGCCAGATCCACCGCGATGATGTCCGCGCCCTCCTGGGCCAGCCGGATCGCGTGCGAGCGGCCCTGGCCCCGCGCCGCGCCGGTGATGAAGGCGACCTTGCCTGCTACTCGTCCTGCCATCAGGGATGTGCTCCTATCGGATCGTGTTGCCCGCGTTGACGGTGAACTCCAGGCCGGTGACGTACCGGGCCTCGTCCGAGGCCAGGAACAGGACCGCGTTACTGATGTCCCGCGCGTTGACGATTTCGACCGGGAGAGTGTTCATGTAGATCGGGCCCAGGTTCGGGTCCTGCTCGATGAGCGGGTTGAGGCCGCCGAGGCCGGTCCCCATCGGCGTGTCCACCCCGGTCGGGTGCACCGTGTTGACCCGGATCTGGTGGCGGCCCAGCTCGTTGGCCATGGTCCGGGCGATGCCCACCACGCCGTGCTTGGCCGCCACGTACGGGGCGAAGTACGGCAGCCCCTTGATGCCCGCGGTGGAACTGGTGGCGATGATCGAGCCGCCGCCCGCCGCGATCAGGTGCGGCGACGCAGGCCACCATGGTGTTCCAGACGCCGGTCAGGTTGGTGTCCAGGGTGTCCTGCCACACCGCCGGGGTCACCTCGTCCCACGCCTGCACGGTGCAGATGCCCGCGTTCGCGCAGACGATGTCGAGGTGGCCCAGCTGGGCCACGCCCTCGTCCACGGCCGCCTTCAGCGCGGCCGCGTCACGCACGTCGGCCCGGGTCGCGATGATCCGGCGGTCCAGCGCCTCGACGTCCTTGACCGTCTGGGCCAGGTCGGCCTCGGTGGACATGCCGTAGCTCACCGTGTCGTAGTTGCGGCAGATGTCCACCGCGATGATGTCGGCGCCTTCCTCCGCCAGCCGGATCGCGTGCGAGCGGCCCTGGCCGCGTCCCGCGCCGGTGATGAAAGCGACCTTGCCTGCAACTCTGCCAGCCACTGATTCTCCTTTTCCTGACCAGCCCGCCGCGTGCGGGCCCGCTGCTGGGCGCCGCGGCCCGCGGGCCTGCTACTTGAGCAGCTCGCCCGCGTCGACCGGCAGCGGGACCCCGGTGACGTAGCGCGCCTCGTCGGAGGCGAGCCAGAGCACCGCGTTGGAGACGTCCACCGGCTCGATCCAGGGGATCGGCAGGGCGTTGATCGTCAGCAGCCGCTCAGTTATGACCTGGGAGGTGCGCTCGTCTTCGGGCAGGTCCGGCGCGAACAGCTCGTACGCGGCGGCGTTCTGGATCATGTCGGTGTTCACCGTCGTCGGGTGCACGCTGTTGACCCGGATCAAGTCCGGCGCCAGCTCCAGCGCCAGCGTGCGCATCAGCCCGACCACGCCGTGCTTGGCCGACACGTAGTGCCCGACGTTCGGCATCCCTTCCAGCCCGAGCCCGGAGCTGGTCAGGATGATCGACCCGCCTCGTGCGGCGCGCAGGTGCGGGATGGCCGCCTTGGCCGCGTGCCAGACCCCGGTCAGGTTGACGTCGAGCATGTCCCGCCAGGCGGTCTCGCTGAGCTCCTCCAGCGTGCCGAAGCTGAAGATGCCGGCGTTCGCGGACACGATGTCCAGGTGCCCGAGCTGGGCGACACCGTCGTCCAGCGCGGTCTTGAGCGCGCCGAAGTCGCGGACGTCGGCCTGGGTCGCCACGATCCGGCGGTCCAGCGCCTCGACTTCCTTGACCGTCTCGGCCAGGTCGGCCGGCGTCGCCATCGCGTAGGGCACCGAGTCCACCTGGCCGCACAGGTTGACGGCGATGATGTCGGCGCCCTCCTGCGCGAGCCGGATGGCGTGACTGCGGCCCTGGCCCCGGGCCGCGCCGGTGATGAAGGCGACTTTGCCTGCTACTCGTCCAGCCATGCTGAGCTCCTTCGCTCTTTGCTGTGTTGCTGCGGTGTCGTTACTTGAGGACCGCCCCGGCGTCCACGGGGAGCGCGACGCCGGTGACGTAGCGGGCCTCGTCGGAGGC
Source organism: uncultured Actinomycetes bacterium (assembly GCA_963781085.1). GTDB lineage: Bacteria > Actinomycetota > Actinomycetes > Streptosporangiales > Streptosporangiaceae > RYN-230. The sequence goes on along the minus strand of CAWAES010000042.1, from coordinate 42,708 downwards.
CAGGAACAGAACTGCGTTGCTGATGTCGGCCACGTCCACCCAGGGGATGGGCAGCGCGTTCAAGGCCTGCGAGGCGGGCTCGAAGTCGGCCCGGGTCGGGTGGTCCAGGTCGGGCCGGAACAGCCGGTACGTCGCCTCGTTCTGGATCATCGGCGTGTCCACCTGGGTGGGGTGGATGCTGTTGACCCGGATGAACTGCGGCGCCAGTTCCAGGGCCAGGGTCCGCATCAGCCCCACCACCCCATGCTTGGCCGACACGTAGTGCGCGATGTTGGCGTACGCCTGCAGGCCCGCGGCCGAGCTGGTCAGCACGATGGAGCCGCCGCGGCCGCCGGCGGCCAGGTGCGGGATCGCCGCCTTGGCCGTGTGCCAGACGCCGGTCAGGTTGACGTCGAGCATGTCCTGCCAGGTCTGCTCGGCCAGGTCCTGCGCGGCGTACGGCGACGAGCCGATCCCCGCGTTGGCGCTGACGATGTCCAGCCGGCCCAGTTGCGCCACGCCGTCGTCCAGCGCCGCCTGCAGCGCGCCGTAGTCCCGGACGTCGGCCTTGGTGGCGACGATCCGGCGGTCCAGCGCCTCCACTTCCCTGACCGTCTCGGCCAGGTCGGCCTCGGTCGCGCCGGCGTACGGCATGCCCGGCATGTCCGCGCACACGTTGACCGCGATGATGTCCGCGCCCTCCTGCGCGAGCCGGACCGCGTGACTGCGGCCCTGGCCCCGGGCCGCGCCGGTGATGAACGCGACTTTGCCTGCTACCCGTCCCGCCATGCTGGCCACCTCACCTCTTGTTCGTGAAGCCGGCGTTGACCGGCACCGTGATGCCGGTGACGTACCGGCCGTCGTCGCAGACCAGCCACAGGATGGCGTTGGAGATGTTGACTGGCTCGACCATGTCCACCGGCAGCGCGTTGGCCATCGCCTGGCCCATGGCCGGGTCGGACTCGAGGAACTGCTGCATCACCTCGTTGACCACCATGGGCGTGCGGACGCCGGTCGGGTGCACCGAGTTCACCCGGATGCTGTGCGGGGCCAGCGTGTTGGCGTAGGAGCGCATCAGGCCGACCACGCCGTGCTTGGACGCCGTGTAGCCCAGGCCGCCGCGGCTCGCGCCGCCGATGCCGGCGATCCCCGCCGTCGAGCTGGTCAGCACGATCGCGCCGCCCTGGCCGCGCTCGATCATGGACGGGATGGCGGTCTCGACCGTGTTGAACACGCCGGTGAGGTTGACGTCGATGACGTCCTGCCACGCCTCGTGGAGCTCTTCGCCCAGGGCCATCGGGGCGATCCCCGCGTTGGCCAGCACGATGTCCACCGGGCCTAGTTCGGCGACGCCCGCCTCGAACGCGGCCTTCAGGCCGGCCTCGTCCCGCACGTCGGCTTCGCGGGCCACGATCCGCCGGTCCAGCGCCTCGACCTCCTTGACCGTCTCGGCCAGGTCGTCGGGCGTGGCCATGGGGTAGGCCACCGACTCGATCTGCCGGCACAGGTCCACCGCGATGACGCTGGCGCCTTCCTGGGCCAGCCGGACGGCGTGGCTGCGGCCCTGGCCGCGGGCCGCGCCGGTGATGAAGGCCACTTTGCCTTCAAGTCTTCCTGCCACTGCTTCACTGCCTTTCCTCGGGATGTGCGCACGGCACCAGCGCCGACGCGGTCTTCGTTGCGGCGCGTGAGCCTTCGCCCGGGCCTGCGGCCAGACGCCGGCTAACGCGCGGCGGGCTGTCTCTGCTGCGCCAGGGTGGGCGGGGGCGGTTCTTCACGCTCCAGGACGCCGATCTCCAGGCCGCAGCGGCGGCCTTCCAGCACCGCTTCCGCGGCCGTGCGCGGGGCCACGCAGTCGCCTGCGCGGGGGACTCCCTGCGGCCCGGAGCTGGCCAGCGCCGCCTCATGCAGCCGCGTCTGCGCCAGCCGGGGGCCGCAGTCCACGACCGCCGCGCAGCCGATCTCCCGCTGCTCCCCGGTCCAGGCGTCTTCCAGCAGCGCCCGGCCATGTCCGGCCCGCCGCAGCCGCGACCGTAGCGCCCGGGTCACCCCGGCCCGCTGGAGCCGGGCGTTGGCGTCGGCCAGGTCGCCGGTGCGGGTCAGCTGGGTCCCGGCCACCTGGTCCGGCGTCACCAGCGTCACGGTGCGCCCGGCCGCGGCGAGCCACTCGGCCATCGCGACCCCGGCCGGGCCGCCGACCGGGTCGTGCACCACGACCGGGCCGTCCGGGACGCAGGCCAGGCCGCCGGCCAGCACGGTGAGCGGGTCCAGGGCCGGCAGCGGGTCCCCGGCGGCTGGGTCGCCGGAAGCTGGTGAGCGCAGCACACCGGGACGGGACCCGGTGGCGAGCAGCACGGCGGTCCCGGCGGCCCGGGCCGCGGCCAGGTCGGCCGGGCCGACCTCGGTGCCGGTGTCGATGCGGACGCCCAGCCGCCGGCACTCGGCGTCGAGCCAGTCCGGCAGCAGGGCCAGCCGTTCGCGGCCGGGCGCGCGGGCCGCGATGCGCAGCGCCCCGCCGGTCTGCCCGGCGTGCTCGGCGACCCGGACCCGGTGGCCCCGGCCGGCCAGCACCCGGGCCGCTTCCAGGCCGGCTACGCCGCCGCCGACCACCAGCACGTCCCGGGGTCGCGGGTCACGGCCTTCCTCGGGCTGATCCTCGGTCTCGTGGCCGCTGCGCGGATCGCCCACGCAGCTCACCAGGGGGTTACGCGGGTCGCGGACCTGGCACGCCTGGTTGCACAGCAGGCACGGCCGGACCTGCCCGGGACGGTCAAGGCGCAGCTTGGCGACCAGCGCGGCGTCGGCGATCTGGACCCGGGTCATCTCCACCAGGTCGCAGCCGCCGCTGTCCAGCGCGTCCCGCGCGTCGTCCGGGCTGGCCACGCTGCCCTGCAGCACCACCGGGACCGCGCCGTCCAGTGCGTCGCGGACCCGCCGCGCGAGGGCGGCGTTGAACACCGGCGCGGTATGCCCGTCCGGCCGGTAGGAGGCAGCCGAGTAGAGGCCGCCACGCACCACGACCAGCAGGTCCAGCCAGCGGCTGAGCTCGCGGGCCTGCGCGGCCCCGTCCTGTGGTGTCACCCCGGCCCACGGGGCCAGCTCGTCACACGACAGCCGCAGGCCCAGGACGCGGCGCGGCCCGATGGCGGCCCGGACCGCGGCAAGTACCTCCCGGGTCAGCCGGAGCCGGTCGCGGCCGTAGCCGTCGGCGCGGTGGTTGGTCAGGCCGGAGTGGAACTGGCGGAGCAGCGACCGGGCCCCGGCGTCGATCTCCACCCCGTCGGCGCCGGCCGCGACCGCCAGCGCGGCCGCGGCGGCGAACCCGGCGGTCAGCGCGGCGATCTCCGGGTCGCCCATCTCCATCGGCACTTCGCGGGTGACCGGGTCCGGGACGCCGGACGGTCCCCACAGCGCCGCCTGGGAGTAGGCGGAGGAACCCTGCAGGCCGGTATGGCCCAGGCCGGCCAGCACCAGCGTGCCGTGCGGCTGGCACGCCGCGGTGATCTGCTGCCAGCCGCCCGCCGCCGCGGCGGCCAGCGGCGCCCGCTCGTAGGGCCAGTCGGAGGCGTGCACCGAGGCGGCCTCGGTGACGATGAGCCCCGCCCCGCCGGCCGCCCGGCGCTCGTAGTAGGCGACGTGCCGGGGTGAGAACGCGCGGCCCGCGGGCTGGCCGGGCGGGCCGGCGCCGGGCTGGCCGAGGTTGGTCTCGTGCGGGCCGAACATGACCCTGGATTGCGCGGCCCGGCCGGCCAGCGTGACCGGGCCGGTGAGCCGCGCGAATCCCCGGGTCATGTCAGCGTGCGCCACCCGCCGCGAAGCCGGCCAGCGGGTTGACGTCGCACGCCCGGTCCGGCGGCGCGGGCACCGGGCGCCGCCCGATCGTCACCGGGACCGGCTGCGGGGCTGGCCGGCGCGCGGGCTGCCCCCGCACCGGGCCGCGATGTGAGTGGTCATCTCCCGGCCTGGGCAGCGCGGTCCGGTCCGCCCCGGCCAGGGCCTGCTCGCCGAAGCCGCGGACACACTCGGGGTCCGGGCCGTCCAGGGGCAGCCCGGTGAAGAACTTGGCGGCCATGCAGCCACCCCGGCAGGAGTCGTAGAACTGGCACGACCCGCAGGCGCCGCCCGCGGACGGCCCGCGCAGCTCGGTGAACAGCGCGGAGTCCCGCCAGACCGCGGCGAAGCCGCCGTCCGTCCGGACGTTGCCGGCCAGGAAGTTCTCGTGGATCGCGAACGGGCAGGCGTACACGTCCCCGACCGGGTCGATCAGGCAGACCACCCGGCCGGCCCCGCACATGTTCAGCCCGGGCAGCGCCTCGCCGTAGGCGGCCAGGTGGAAGAACGAGTCCCCGGTCAGCACCTGCTCGCCGTGCGCGCACAGCCAGTCGTAGAGTTCGCGCTGCTGCCCGGCGGTGGGGTGCAGCTCGTCCCAGACGTCGGCGCCCCGGCCGGACGGCCGCAGCCGGGTGAGCCGCAGCTGGGCGCCGTAGCGGTCGGCCAGCGCCTTGAACTCGTCCAGCTGGCCCGCGTTCTGCCGGGTCACCACCACCGAGATCTTGAACCCAGCGAACCCGGCCGCGGCCAGGTGCTCCATGGCCGCGATGGCCGTCGCGTACGAGCCCTGGCCGCGGACCGCGTCGTTGACCTCGGCGGTCGCGCCGTCCAGCGAGATCTGCACGTCCACGTAGTCGCTGGCGGCCAGTTTGCGGGCCACGGCGGCGTCGATGCGGACGCCGTTGGTGGAGAACTTCACCCCGACGTGGTGCGCGGTGGCGTAGTCCACCAGCTCCCAGAAGTCGGGCCGGACGGTGGGCTCTCCGCCGCCGATGTTCACGTAGAACACCTGCATGCGCTCGAGGGTGTCGATGACGGCCCGGCACTCGGCGGTGCTCAGCTCGCCCGGGTCGCGCCGGCCGGAGCTGGACAGGCAGTGCACGCAGGCCAGGTTGCAGGCGTAGGTCAGCTCCCAGGTGAGGCAGATCGGCGCGTCCAGCCCGCGCTCGAACAGCTCCACCAGGGTCTGCGTGCTCATGCGGCCGCCAGTTTGGTGACCATGCGCGGGGCGATCATGTGTGACTCGGCCAGGACGGCCAGGCCGCGCTGGTAGGCGGCCAGGCTGCCGGGGGCGACCCCGGCCGCCGTGCACGCGGCGCGCGCCGAGGGATGGTCAGCCAGCGACCGGACCACGGCCAGCATGGTGGTGTTCTTCAGGAAGGACAGCCGCCGCGTGCCGAAGTGGTACAGCAGCGCGCCGAACGGCTCCGGGCGGACCGCGACCCGCTCGTCGAGCTGCCAGGGCCGGTCCAGGTCGAACGCGGGTGCGGGGCCGGGCGGGTTCAGCAGGGCGCTCGCGGCTGGGTTCAGCGGGGCGGCCCCGGATGGGTCAGTAGACACCGCACATGCCGTCGATCGAGACCTCTTCGACGAGCAGTTCCTCGGCGACCAGGCTCTCGTCCGCGGCCGGGCTGGGCGGCTCGCCCGTGGTGGTGGGCGCGGCGGTGCGCTCGGCCGGTGTGGTCGCGCTGGCAGTCTGTTCGCTCATGCCAGTCCTCCGGATCTTCGTCCGGCCCGCGCTGGCCTGGGTCCGCCAGCACCGCCGCTGTCGTCTGCCCCGCTATGTGGCACTTAGTCCAGACACTAAAGGCACTCAGTGCCAAAGGTCAAGACGCGACCTCCGGGTTTTCGCATGCCCGGCTGGGTCGTGGCATGCTCCTTGTCAGGCCCACGAGCCAGGCGGGACGGAAAGGCGGTGCTGGCCGGTGAGCACTACGGGGATACCTGCCCAGCTTGGCCGCAGGCGTATCACCTCCCGGGCCGAACTGGAGCACGTCGCGTTCGAGCTGTTCGACCGGCAGGGGTTCGAGGGCACCACGATCGACGACATCGCCGTCGCGGCCGGCATCGGCCGCCGGACCTTCTTCCGCTACTTCCCGTCCAAGAACGACGTGCCGTGGGGGAACTTCGAGGACGAGCTGCACCGGATGCGGGCCTGGCTGGCTGCCTGCCCGCCGCAGTGGCCGCTGATGGACGCGATCCGGCTGGCCATCGTTAACTTCAACCAGGTGCCGCCGGGTGACGAGCCCTGGCACCGGCGCCGGATGCAGCTGATCCTGGGCGTTCCGGTGCTGCAGGCCCACTCCACCCTGCGCTACGCGGAGTGGCGTCAGGTGATCGCGGACTTCGTGGCCGAGCGCACCGGGGCGCCCGCCTGCGCCCTGCTCCCGCAGACGATCGCCTACGCGATGCTCGGCGTGGCCATCGCCGCGTACGAGCAGTGGCTCCAGGACGACGACGGCAACCTGAGCGAACTCCTGGACACGGCCATGCGTGACCTGGCTGCGGCGTTCGGCGACGGCCTGCCGCTGCGGGCCGAGCCCGAGCGGTGAAGTCCGGCCCGGGCACCCGGGACGACACCGGGACGGTAGTCCCGGTCCCGGCGCAGGTCAGCCGGGTGGTGTCGTTGGTGCCGTCGCTGACCGAGACCGTGGCGGTGACCGCACCGGGCCTGGTCGCCGGGGCCACCGACTGGTGCACCCATCCGGCTGGGCTGGACGTCCCCCGGGTCCGCGGTACCAAGAACCCGGACCTCGCGGCGATCATCGCGCTGCGCCCCGACCTGGTCCTGGCCAACGAGGAAGAGAACCGGCCCGCCGACCTGGCCGCGCTGCGCGACGCGGGCCTGCCGGTCTGGGTGACCGTGATCCGCACCCTGGACGAGGCGCTGGTGTCGCTGCGCAGGCTGCTCACGGTCGCGTGCCAGCTCCCGGCCCCCCGGTGGCTGGAAGCCGCGGAACGGGTCTGGCAGGTGTTCCCGCCGGACGTGCCGGGGCGCCGCCGGGCGGTGGTCCCCATCTGGCGCCGGCCGTGGATGGTACTCGGCCGCGACACGTTCGCGGGGGACGTGCTGGCCCGGCTCGGGGTGGCCAACGTTTATGCCGGGCACGCCGAGCGCTACCCGAAGATCCCGCTGGACGACCTCCTGGCCGCGGGCCCGGACCTGGTCGTGCTGCCGGACGAGCCGTACCGTTTCACCGCTGGGGACGGCCCCGAGTGCTTCCCCGGCCTGCCCGCGGCGCTGGTCAGCGGCCGGCACCTGACCTGGTACGGCCCCTCCCTCGCCGAGGCCCCCGCCATCCTCGCGGCCCAGCTGGCCGACGCGGGCAGGACCAGCCCGGCCTGATGTTCCCAGCCTGCTCCAACCGGATTCCCAGGCTGCGGAGTTAGCGTGGCCGGGTGGATGACCTGGCGGACTCCCGCAGCCTGGCCGGTGACCCGGCCGAGCTGACCGCGCGGCTCGCCGCCGACGGGTACCTGCTGCTCCGCGGCCTGCTGCCCGCGGAGCGGGTCCGCGCCACGGGCGAGATGGTCGCGGCGACGCTGCGCGCGGGCGGCTGGACCGCGGCGGGGGCACCGCGGCTGCGCCCGGCCGCCGGACCGCGTGAGGCGGTAGCGGACCCGGCGTACCGGACAGCGGTGCTGAACCTGGCCTTTCACGAGCTGCCCTACCTGGCCCCGCTGCGGAAGGTGGTCCGCCAGATCCTCGGCCCGGCGGCCTTCTCCTACCCGGTGAAGGTTCTGCGCGCGGTGCCGCCGGACCCGCCGGGCGGGCGGACCCTCGGCCGGTACGTGCACTACGACTACAGCGTCTCCGGGGTCCAGGACATGCTGACCACCTGGATTCCGCTGGCCGACGTTCCGATGGCGCAGGGCGGCCTCGCGGTACGGCCCGGCGGGCACCGGGACCGGCCCCGCCGTCCGCGCCCGCTGGCCGGCACGGAGCGCGGCTGGGCCACCGCGGACTATCGCGCCGGGGATGTGATCATTTTTCACTGCCTGACCCCGCACGCGGCGATGCCGAACAAGACGCACGAGCTGCGGCTGTCCGCCGATTTCCGCTGGCAGCGGCCGGGCGGCCCGGCGCCTGCTGAGATGGTTCTCGGTCCTGCCGGCCAGCCGCCCGAGCTGTTCAGCCGGCTCCTGTGCCGCGCCCCGTGGTGGGAGCCGGTCCCGGCCGGGGCTGGCGCTGCGGCCCCGCGCGGAGCTGGCCGCCCGGCCCCCGGGCCCGTCCCGCCTGTTCACGGTCCACCCCGCCTGGCAGCGCTGGCGTCCCCCATCCGGACCGGTGCACTAAGGCGTGGCCGGTAGATCTTGGCGGGTCGTTCGCTTCAATGGCGTGGTGGATAAGGATCGGTTGAGACGGCGGCAGCCGAATGACCTCCTGATCAGACGTGGGGTTGGGCTGGCGCCAGTCGCCGTTCGAACCAGAGGTGGGCGAGTATGACCAGGGCCAGGCAGACCACCAGGGTCCGGCCGGCGGCGCCGGTGGCGAACAGGCCAAGCAGGAGCGGGACCACGATGCCTGTGACGACCCGTGAGATCGTCCTAGGCAGATCGGAGCTTTGGCTGGCGACGCCGGTGACCACACCGAGAGTGAAGTAGGCCGCCACCGCGCCGCACAGCAGCCAGCGTCCCTGGCCGGGCAGCGGATCGGAGCCGTGCCTGACCACCGATGAGAGCGACACGGCGACTGTGGCGATGACCCCGGTGACCAGGCAGTGCAGGCCAAGGGCGGCGCGGGCAGGGATACGGCCGGCGCGCAGGTGCGGCAGGCCGGCGTATCCGAAGACGACGGACAAGCCGAACATGCCGGCCAGCAACACGAAGCGCGATTGCGGTGGCCAGCAGGCCGATGCCGTACGGCGCACGGCTCGCGGCGCCGACGACCTGCACTACCGATTCGCCGAGCACGATGATCACGAAGAGCCCGAGCCGCTCAGAGAGGAGGGCCGGATCGGCCGACACCCCGTGAATGACCGGTCCGTCCCCGTCGGGGCGAACGCGGGACCGTGGCCGGCGCCGGGTAGCGGCGTGCGCGGTGAAGCGCGCCTGGACCTGCTCGAGGACCTTGTTACCGGACAGGGCCAGGGTCAGCAGCAGGTTGACGCCGACCCCCACCGCCCAGAGCGCGAGCTTCCAGGGCTCATCGGCCCAGATCGACACGAACCAGGGCAGCAGTCCTACCGTGTACCGCGCCACCGGGAAGTCCAGCAGTACTTCGCCCCGGCGCCACGACTGAGACCCGTAGATGCGCGTGGCGATGTAAGCGATCGCAAAGACGTTCAGCGGACGGACGCTGTCGCCGTCCCCGAGCACGGTGTGCGCCACGCCCGGCACGGACGCAGCCATCACCCCGAGGCCGAACATCCCGATCAGCAGCCGTAGCACGCGGGTCTGCCCGGCCGCGACGTTGCTGTACAGCATGAACGTCGTCCACGACAGCCAGAAAGCGAGGAACAGCAGCGCGTAGAGACCAAGCGCCGCGGCGTCCGGTCCGGGCCCGAGGACATGCGCCAGGGCTGCCACGCCCGCCACCGCCACCAGGTCGAAGAAAAGCTCGGCCCAGCTCGCGTGCCGTTCGGCCCTGGTGGCTTCGGGTTCGTCGGCAGTGTTCAGGTCGCTCACCAACGGCAGCCTAGGAGGGGCGCATCGAGAGCCTCCGGGCGGAATCGGTGGGTCCGAGGCGCCACCGGCTGAGCACTGGCTGCGCTGTCGCCCGATGTCCGGCAATTCGGCGTTGAGATGTCCACGGCTGCCGTGCCTTTCGCCTTCCCGGCTGCGCATGCCGGGTGGAAATGGGGTCGTAGCCGAAGCTAGAGATGCCGGGTGGCCCGGTGGCGAGGAAGCCGTTCACGGTTCCTCGAAGACGCCGCTCGTTGCAGCCGGTGACAAGACGTCACTGGCCGGTGCGCTGCGCGACGAGGTGATCGATCTCGGCTTCGTAGAGGCGAGCTGGATCGACCCCGACCTGCTCGAAGAACCCCTCGATCTCCAAGCTGATGATCCCGTGCACCCGGGTCCAGGCCAGAAGTCCGATGAGCAGCACCCGGGGGTCGCGTGGTGAGTTTGCCGACCTGTTGCCCCAGTGGGCCAGCTCGCGACGCAGGACGGGGTCGCTTACCGGCGCAGCCTGCTCGGCGGGGCCCAGCTCTGAAAGGGCGGCCAAAACGATCTCCATGGCGCGCTGCGCCGGGGGGATGATGCGATCAGGGTCGAGCTCGCCTGACCCGTAGGAGCTGCCGAAGACCAGCCGGTAGCGGTGGGGTTGACTCAGGGCCCACTGGCGGGTCCCGTGTAGCGCTGCCCGGAGGCGTTCTTCGGGCGTACCGGACCGGGTTCGGTACGCGACCTCCGTGAGCGTGCCGGCAAGATCCTCGTAGCTCTCCTCCACGAGAGCGACCAGCAGATCGTCGCGTGAGGCGAAGTAGCGGTAGAGGGCCGGGCCGGACATGCCCATCGCCTTGGCGATCCCGGTAAGGGACAGCGCGGCCGGCCCTCCCTCGGCGAGCTGGGCGAACCCGTGCTTGCGGATCTCGGCCAGCGTCTGCGCCCGGAGGCGCTCCCGTCGGGATGGGGCCGTGGTGGAAGGCATAGCTGAACTGTAACACCCTCTATCTTACGCGACTAATAGTAGCCTGTGTTAGAGTCCATAACAAAAATTAGACCACCTAAGTTAGAGTGGCATGCCCGCCACTAATCATCGCCTCCACCAGCGAACTCTCGTGGGTGGCCGGCGTGCCTTTGGCGAAGACTTCCACGACGACCGCGATCGCTGCGGCCGTTCCTGCGCGTAACCATCACGATCACTGACTAAAGAAAGAGACCCAGCATGAACGACCCTGAAGCAGCAACCTCCGCACCCATGCTCACCGAGGTCGTGCTCCCCGGCATCGTAGGGCCGGAGGGCCTCAGCATTCACCGGCGGCCGGTACCAGCCCCCGGCAAAGGCCAAGCACTCGTCGAGTTGCTGGCCACCGGCGTGTCGTTTGCCGAGCAGCAGATGCGGCGCGGCCGATACCTGAACCAGCCCAAGTTCCCCTTCGTACTGGGCTATGACCTGGTCGGCGTGGTCACGGCCGTCGGTCCCGAGGTGGACGAGTCGCTGGTCGGTCGGCGCGTCGCTGCGGTCGTCAAGACCGGAGGGTGGGCGACCCATGCGTTGGTCGGCGCAGGCCACCTAATACCGGTTCCGGACGGTCTCGACGCCGCGGAAGCCGAGACCGTGGTGCTCAACGGCATCACCGCATGGCAAATGCTGAAAAAAGCGAAGGTCAACTCCGGTCAGGTCATCCTCGTTCATGGCGCCAACGGCGGCGTGGGAAACACCCTCGTCCAGCTTGCACGGCACTCCGGCATCCGGGTCATCGGCACCGCCGCACCACGTCACCACGACGCCCTCCGGGCCATGGGCGCAGAGCCGATTGACTACAACGACCCGCACCTCGCCGGCCGCGTCAGGCAGCTCGCGGCCGGGCGGCTCGACGCGGTCTTCGACCAGATCGGTGGCCCGAGTTATAAGCGGTCGTTCAAGCTTCTTGCCCGCGGCGGAACACTCGTGGCTTACGGAGCGGCCAGCCAGCGGGACGACACCAACAACGTGCTTGCCTCGGGCATGGTTGTCTACACCCGGCTCGGAGTCTGGAGCCTCATCCCCAATGGACGTCGCGCCCTCTTCTATAACTTCTGGGGAGGCAAGGTGATCAGCCCGAAGCGATTCTGGCGGCGCATGGCCGCTGACCTGGGCTCGGTGTTCGGGCTGCTTGCCGAGGGTGCCATCACCCCCCACATAGCGGCCCGCATGCCTCTGGCCGAGGCTGGCCAGGCGATGACCCTAGCCGAATCCAGGACGGCATACGGCAAGGTCGTTCTGGTCCCATGAACCTCTGTACCTGTCGCAGGACGCTGTCCATCCGAACATCACGGGGCAGTTCGACTCTCTCGGAACCAGCACTATTTGGGTCATCGGATGAGTTCTGACCGCCCCTACCGGGTCGTGGTGATGCCCGAGCGGGAGGCGGAGGGGGGGCCCCAGGGCCCGCGTGGTTCTCCGCCGTTGAGTTCCCGGAGGGCGTTCTCGGTGGCCCTGGCGTGCTGGCTCCCGATGCTGGCTTGCCACCGTTCGCGCAGTTTGTCGAAGGTAGCGCCGCCGATGGCGTCCATCTCGTAGCCGCGGGAAGTCACGCGCAACTCCTTGCGCCGGGCGTCGCTGGGATGGGCCACACGTTCGACGTAGCCGAGCTGCTCGAGGGCGGTAATGGTCTTCGCTGCAGCCTGCTTGGAGACCCCGAGTCGCCGACCCAGAGCCGAGGCGTCGTTCGCGCCTTCATCGATGGCCCGGAGAGCGAACTCGTGGGTGACGGTGACGCCAGGGTGGCCCTGGCGGGCGAGCTCAGCGACGACCTCCTCGACCATCGTGGTGAAACTCCCCAGCAAGAGCAGGGCCAGGCGGGCTCCTTGTGACGTCTCCACGGCATCACCGTACCGGGGGGAAAGACAATTGACAACGTCGTTGTCGGTGTTGACAACCTCGTTGTCTGTTAACAGACTGTCAACCACGTTGTCGATAACCGGCAAAGACGAGAGCCCGGAGGCCCATCATGGCCACGCAGCCCACTGCAGCGACCATCGCCGAGGTCAAGCACCACACCGCCGAAGTGAACGGAACGACGCTGCACTACGTGTCCGCCGGCGAGCGCGGGTCGCCGATCCTGCTCGTGCACGGGTTCCCGGAGTCGTGGTGGGCCTTCCACAAGCTCATCCCGCTGCTGGCCCAGCACCACCGGGTCTACGCCGTGGACCTACGCGGGTTCGGTGACTCCAGCAACGCCGAGGGCGACTACGGCTCCGCCGCCTCGGCCGAGGACTTGCATCAGCTCATCGGGGACCTCGCTGCCGGGCCGATGCACGTTCTCGGCCAGGACATCAGCGGGGGCGTCGTCTACCGCCTGGCCGCCACTCGCCCCGAGGACGTGCTCAGCCTCACCGCGGTCGAGACGAGTCTGGCGGGGTTCGGCGCCGAAATGCTGGCCGACGTCACCAAGGGCGGCGCCTGGTACATCGGGGCGCTGGTCACCCCGGGAATCGCGCAACTCCTGTTCGCCGGCCGGGAGCACGAGTTCATCGCCGGTCACCTCTACCCGTCCTACGGTGCGGTGGCCCCGGCTGTCACCGAAGCCGACACCACCGAATTCGCCCGCACCTACGCGCGGCCCGAGGGCCTGCGCGGCGCCGTCGGGCTCTACCGCTCGATGCTGAGTGAAGGAGGGGAGATGCGGGCCCTGGCCGCGGCCAGTCTCCTGAGCATGCCAGTCCTGGCCATCGGGTCGTTCGGGGGCCCGTTCACCGCCTCAGCTCTGCAACAGGTCAGCGCGAAAGAGATCTCCACGACTGAGCTGGCCGGGGTCGGTCACTACGTGGCGCAGGAAGCCCCCCACCAGCTGGCGGAGAGCATGCTCGCCTTCCTCGGGCACCTCGAGGCCCCGATCGGGGTACCGCCGGTGTGAGCAACCGGGATGGGCTGGCCCCACCCGGGCCGACCCACGGCTGCGCCGAAAGGCCGGTACCCAGCTGGTAGCCGTGCTGAGTTGACGCCTCCCCCGGCCGTCGCCGGTGACCGGCGTGAGTACGCGTGGTAGATCAGGAGATCCATGCCCTGCGGATGCTACGCAGCATGCTGCACAGATTCGCGACCCTGGAAGCAGCCGGCGGCTTCCAGATCAATACCGATGCCGAGCACAGCTTCACCTGGATGATCAACTTCATCGACCACGGCCTGCAGGCCACCACCACCACCGCCCCGGGCCAGCAGCGACCCTCGCCGGCTGACCCGCATCGTCGATGACGGGACACGGCTCAGGTTTCCGGTGCTTCCTGGCCGGCACCCTGATCACGGGACTGCGGGCCCGCTGAACCGGCCGGGCCCTGCCGGAGGGCCCGTTTACCGAAGCCCCCGTTTTACCGGAGTGCGTCGGCACCGTCGTAGTGGGCGGCGTGGGTGACCCGCAGCTTGTACTTGAGGACCTTGCCGCCCACGGTCTCCGGCAGGGCATCCGCGAACACCACGGCCTTAGGCGTCTCATACCCGGCCAGGGCCGCGCGGCAATGCGCGATGAGCTCGGCCTCGGTAGTACTGTCCCCAGGCGTGCGGATCACCACCGCGGTCACGGCCTCACCCCAGTGCGGGTGCGGCAGCCCGATGACGGCGGACTTGGCCACCCCCGGGTGCAGCCCGAGCACCGCCTCCACGCGCAGGCTGGATACGTTCTCGCCGCCGGTCTTCACGATGTCCTTGTAGCGGTCCAGCATCACCCGCAGCCCCTCGTCGTCGTAGACGCAGCTGTCGCCGGAGTGGAACCAGCCGAAGCGGAACGCCTCGCGGGTCGCCGCCTCGTCGCGGTAGTAGCCGGACATCATCGACGGGGAGCGGTACACCGCCTCGCCGGGCGTGCCCGGGGACGACTCTGAGGTCGCGGCCCTCCGGGTCCAGCACCGTCGAGGCGAGCACCGGGCTCGGCACGCCCACGTAGTTCTGCTTCGGCGCGGTGCGCGCGTACAGCTCGGGCCACTTGTCCGGCCAGAACCGGTGGCACGAGATGGACTCGGTCTGGCCGAAGATCTCGAACACCAGCAGGTCCTCGCCGCAGTGCTGCTTCATCGACGCCAGCGTGGCCGGGGGGAGCGCCGCCCAGCCGTAGACGATGACCTTGAGGCTGCGCGCGTCGAGGCCGGGGCGCTGGGTGAGCACGGCGTCCAGGGCGTTGACCATCGCGGGAGAGCCGGCCCACAGCGCGGTCACCCGCTCCTCGGCGATCATCTCGGCGATGCGGCCCGGATCCGGCTTGCGGCCCAGGACGAGCGTGCCGCCCGACAGGAACACCGAGTAGGTGAAGGGCTGGTCGCCGACGTGGTAGAGCATCGGCAGGAACGTGCCGACCCGCAGCTCCGACTCGATGCGCAGGCCCCGGGTCAGGGACAGCGCGAACCCGTAGGCCGCCATGTAGCTGCAGGTGTGCGAGATCATCACGCCCTTGGGCATCGCGGTGGTGCCCGAGGTGAACAGGAGTTCCCAGATGTCGTCGCCGTGGATCTCCACGTCCGGCTCGGTGACCGGCTGGCCGGCGACGAAGTCGGTGAACGAGACGCTGCCGGGCACGGGCCCGCCGCCGATGGTGATGGTGACGGCCACCTCCAGCCCGTTGGCCGCGAACGGCGCCCCGGCGGCCGGCCAGAACTCGGCGTCCACGACCGCCAGCTTGGGCTCGACCAGCCTGATCATGGCCGAGACCATGTCCGGCGCCATCATCGGGTTCATCGGCGCGACCACCAGGCCGGCCTTGGCCGCGCCGATCTTGATCAGGTAGCCCTCGACCGAGTTCTCGCAGAACAGCATGACCACGTCGCCGCGGTCCAGGCCCCGGGCCAGCAGGGCGTGCGCGATCTGGTTGGCGACCTGGTCGGCCTGCCGGTAGGTGAGCCGCGCGAACGCGGGGTCGGCGTAGGCGCCTTCCCGGCCGACCAGGGCTTCGGTGTCGGGGAAGCTCCACGTCATGCGCTCGAGCAGGTCGCCGACGCTGGTGCGCTCCCAGCGGTGCGTAGCGCGCCGGTGGTGCAGGCTCGTCACGTCGAAGTCAGTCGCAGGCAAGTCCGCGGCCATCGCCACTCACGTCCTCTCCGACGGGATGATCACGCACAGCTGGTCGTCGCTGGCGACCAGGAAAGTGACTTGATGTTCACTACAGTGGTCACTGTAGGCATCGCGTTACCGCTTGAGAAGGCCCATCCGGAATCCGGCGGCCCAGCCTGGCGGCCGAAGTGAATCGCAGTTAACCTCAGCACGACTGGGCCCGCAACCGGGCCGACGGCCAAGCACACGACGGGGCATTCGACCAAGCACACGACCAAAGGGGGCTGCGTGCCTGTCCTGCGATCGGCGGTGGACACGGCCAGCGAGGCGTACCTGGCCAACCGCGCCGGGCAGCTGGCGGCCATCGCCGCCCTGAACGAGCAGCTCGAGCTGGCCCGGGCGGGCGGCGGGGCGAAGTACGCGCAGCGGCACCGTGACCGGGGCCGGCTGCTGGCCCGGGAGCGCGTCGAGCTCCTGGTTGACCGGGACTCACCGCTGCTGGAGCTGTCCTCCCTGGCCGCGTGGGGGACCGAGTTCGCGGTGGGCGCGAGCATCGTCACCTGCGTCGGCGTGGTGTCCGGGGCCGAATGCGTGCTGATCGCGTCCGACCCGACCGTGCGGGGCGGCTCGATGAACCCGTACACGCTGCGCAAGAACCTGCGGGCCCTGGAGATCGCCCGCCGCAACCGGCTGCCGGTCATCAACCTGGTCGAGTCCGGCGGGGCGGACCTGCCCACCCAGTCGGACCTGTTCGTGCCGGCCGGCCGGATCTTCCACGACCTCACCGAGCTGTCCGCGATGGGCGTCCCGACGATCGCGCTGGTCTTCGGCAACTCCACCGCGGGCGGCGCGTACGTGCCGGGCATGTGCGACTACTCCGTGCTGGTGGACGGCCAGGCCAAGGTGTTCCTCGGCGGCCCGCCGCTGGTCAAGATGGCCACCGGCGAGGAAGCCGACGACGAGTCCCTGGGCGGCGCGGACATGCACTCGCGGGTCTCGGGCCTGGCCGACTACTTCGCCGTGGACGAGCTGGACTGCCTCCGCATCGGCCGCCAGATCGTCGCCGACCTGCACTGGCACAAGCTCGGCCCGCCGCCCAGCGAGCCCGCCGACCCCCCGCTGTATGACCCGGACGAACTGCTGGGCGTCGTGTCCGCGGACTTCCGGGTCCCGTTCGATCCCCGCGAGGTGCTGGCCCGGGTCGTGGACGGCAGCCGGTTCGGCGAGTACAAGCCGCGCTACGGGACCAGCCTGGTGACCGGCTGGGCCTCGGTCCACGGCTATCCGGTCGGGGTGCTGGCCAACGCGCGCGGCGTGCTGTTCAGCGAGGAGGCCAAGAAGGCCAGCGAGTTCATCCTGCTGGCCAACCAGAGCGACACGCCCCTGGTCTTCCTGCAGAACACCACCGGCTACATGGTGGGCACCCAGTACGAGCAGGGCGGCATCATCAAGGACGGCGCCAAGATGATCAACGCGGTGACCAACTCGGCCGTCCCGCACGTCACGGTGAACATGGCCGCCTCGTTCGGGGCGGGCAACTACGGGATGTCGGGCCGCGCCTACGACCCCCGGTTCATGTTCGCCTGGGCCAACGCCAAGCTGGCCGTGATGGGCGCGCAGCAGCTCGCCGGGGTGATGTCCATCGTCGGGCGGCAGTCTGCGGAGTCCACCGGCCGGGCCTTCGACGCCGAGGCCGACGAGAAGCGGCGCCAGGTGATCGAGGCGCAGATCGAGCGGGAGTCAGACGCGTTCTTCGTCAGCGCGCGGCTCTACGACGACGGGGTTATCGACCCGCGGGACACCCGGTCGGTGCTCGGCATGGCGCTGTCCGCGGCGCATTCCGGGCCGGTCGAGGGGCGCCGCGGCTTCGGCGTCTTCCGGATGTAGCCGCGATGACCACCCCGATGAGCACCCCCATGAGCGCCCCGGCGGCCAGACCGGCGACCACGCCGGCGAGCGCCCCGGCGAGCGTCAGCAAGCTCCTGATCGCCAACCGGGGCGAGATCGCGTCGCGGATCATCCGCACGGCCGCCGCGATGGACATCGCCACCGTGGCCGTCTTCTCCGACCCCGACGCCGGGCTGCCCTACGTGCTCGAGGCCGGCGAGGCCGTCCGGCTGCCCGGCTCGGCCCCGGCCGACACCTACCTGCGCGGCGAGGCGCTGATCGCGGCGGCCGCCGCCACCGGCGCGGACGCGGTGCACCCGGGCTATGGGTTCCTGTCCGAGAACGCCGGCTTCGCCCGGGCCTGCGCCGCGGCCGGCCTGACCTTCGTCGGGCCCGCACCAGAGGCCATCGAGGCCATGGGATCCAA
This sequence comes from uncultured Actinomycetes bacterium, assembly GCA_963781085.1. Classification (GTDB taxonomy): domain Bacteria; phylum Actinomycetota; class Actinomycetes; order Streptosporangiales; family Streptosporangiaceae; genus RYN-230. The sequence continues at coordinate 24,958 of CAWAES010000042.1, read as the reverse complement.
GATCGCCGCCAAGGAGCTGATGGCGGCCGCGGGCGTCCCCGTCCTGCCGGGTGCGGTGTTCGGCGGCGGAGCCGACCCAGATCCCGCCGAGCTGGCCAAGGCCGCGGCGGACGTCGGCTTCCCGGTGCTGGTCAAGGCGGCGTACGGCGGCGGTGGCCGGGGCATGCGGATCGTCGCCCGCCCGGACGAGATCGCCGGCGCGGTCAGCAGCGCCCGCCGCGAGGCCGCGTCCGCGTTCGGCGACGGCACCGTGTTCCTCGAACGTTTCGTGCCGTCTCCCCGGCATATCGAAGTCCAGATCTTCGGCGACCAGGCCGGGACCGTGGTGGCTTTGTTCGAGCGGGAGTGCTCGATCCAGCGCCGCTACCAGAAGATCATCGAGGAAGCCCCCTCGCCGGCCGTGGACGGCGGGCTGCGGGCCGAGCTGTGCCGCGCCGCGGTGGCCGCGGGCCAGGCCATCGGGTACGTCGGGGCCGGCACCGTCGAGTTCGTCCTGGACGCGTCGGGGCGCTTCTACTTCCTGGAGGTCAACACCCGGCTGCAGGTCGAGCATCCGGTCACCGAGCTGATCACCGGCCTGGACCTGGTCCGGCTGCAGCTGGAGATCGCGGCGGGCCAGCCGCTGCCGCCGCGGGTCACAGAGGCCGGTTTCGCCGGCCACGCGATCGAGGCCCGGCTCTACGCCGAGGACGTGCCGGCCGGGTACCTGCCCGCGAGCGGCGACGTGCACACGCTCGAGATCGACGCCGCCGACGGGCTGCGGGTGGACGCGGGCTTCGCCTCCGGGACCCGGGTCAGCACCTTCTACGACTCCCTGCTGGCCAAGGTGATCGGGTACGGCCCCACCCGCGACGACGCCCGGCGGGTGCTGGCCGCGGCGCTGTCCCGGGCCCGGCTGCACGGCGTCGTGACCAACCGCGACCTGCTGGTGGGGGTCTTGCGCGAGCCGGAGTTCGCGGCGGGCCAGATCGACACCGGCTACCTGGACCGGCACCGGCCGGAGGAGCTGAACCCGCCCCACCCGCAGGCCGGCCCCGTGCATCTGCTCGCCGTGGCCCTGGCCGGGCAGGCCCGGCGGCGCGCCGAGGCCCCGGTGCTGGGCACGCTGCCCTCGGGCTGGCGGAACAACCCCAGCGCCCCGCAGCGGGCGAACTACGAGCTGGACGGGCGCCCTGCCGAGGTGAGCTACCGCTTCGGCCGGGACGGGCTGCAGGTCATGGTGGACGGGGCCGCGGTCGGCGGCCCCGCGGTAGCCGGGGACCCGGCGGGCGCTGCCGCGGAGGGCGGCGTGGTGCTGCACGGCACCCGGCCCGACCCGGGCCGGGGCCCCGGCCGCACCCTGGTCGACCTCGAGGTCGGCGGGATCCGCCGGCTCGTCCAGGTGGCCCAGGCCGGCCGTACGTTCTACGTGGACAGCGTGCTCGGGCACAGCGTGGTGACCGAGGCCGACCGGTTCCCCGACCCGGCCGCGATGGCCCAGGCCGGCTCCCTGCTCGCCCCGATGCCCGGCACCGTGGTCCGGGTCGAGGCCGCCGTGGGCGACCTGGTCGAGGCGGGGACCGTGATCCTGGCCATCGAGGCGATGAAGATGGAGCACTCGATCCACGCGCCCGCCCGCGGCATCGTCACCGAACTCCCGATCAGCGTCGGCGCCCAGGTCGACAGCGGGTCGGTGCTCGCCGTCCTGGAGGAGGAACCCCGTGACTGACCCGGCTCGTGACGAGCCCGCGCCTGACGAGCCCGTGCGCTATGAGGTGGTCCGCGGCGTGGCCTGGCTGACCATCGACCGTCCGGAAGCCCGCAACGCGCTGAACAAGGCGGTCCGGGACGGCCTGTTCGCCGGGGTGCGCCGGTTCAACGAGGACGAGAGCGCCAGGGTGCTCGTGCTCACCGGCGCCGGTGACCGCGCCTTCTGCGCCGGCGGGGACCTCAAGGAAATGGCGGCTGACTCGCTGACCGTGCCCCCGCCGGACTTCCTGCCCCAGTTCGGCCGCAACATCGACGTGGCCAAGCCCACCATCGCGGCCGTCAACGGCGTGGCGTACGCGGGCGGGTTCCTGCTGGCGCAGAACTGCGACCTGTGCGTCGCGGCTGAGTCCGCCCGGTTCGCCGTGACCGAGGTCAAGGTGGGCCGCGGCTCGCCCTGGGCGGTGCCGCTGTCCTGGCTGGTCCCGCCCCGCGTCGCCATGCAGATCCTGCTCACCGGGGATCCGCTCAGCGCGGCCCGGGCCTACGAGATCGGCCTGGTCAATCAGGTGGTGCCGGACGCCGAACTGGTCCCGGCCGTGCAGGCGCTGGCCGAGCGCATCGCCGCGAACGCCCCGCTGTCGGTCATGGCCGCCAAGCGCACGGTCTACCTGGCGCTGCAGCACCGGCTGGACGACGCGTTCGCGGCGGCGGACGAGATCTGGGCGCCGGTCTACCACAGCGCGGACGCCCAGGAAGGCCCGGCCGCCTTCCGGGACAAGCGCCGCCCGGTCTGGACCGGCCGCTGATGGCCGCCGACCTGAGCGCGCTCACCGCCGACCTGGTGGCCGAGACGGCCTGGCTGGACGAGGTCCTCGGCGCGCTAGCCCCGGCCCAGTGGCGGCTCGCCACGCCCGCCCCGGGCTGGACGATCGCCGATCAGGTCAGCCACCTGGCCTACTTCGACGAGGCGACCCTGCTGTCGATCCGCGACCCGGACCTGTTCCGCCTCGACGCCGAGGCCCTGGCCGGGCGGGGCAGCGACTTCCCCGACCAGGTCGCCGCCGAGTACCGGCACCTCGGCGGGGCCGACCTGCTGCGCTGGTTCCGGGCCGCCCGGCTGGCTCTGCTCGACGGCTACGCGAGCGCCGACCCCGGCGCCCGGCTGCCCTGGTACGGCCTGGACATGGGGCTCGCGTCGTCGGTCACGGCCCGGCTGATGGAGACCTGGGCGCACGGCCAGGACATCGCCGACGCCCTGGGTATCGAGCGGCCGGCCACCAGCCGGCTGCGGCACGTCGCGCACCTCGGCGTGCGCAGCCTCCCCTACAGCTACCTGGTCAACGGGCTGCCGCAGCCGGACGCCCCCATCCGGGTCGAGCTCGCGGCGCCCGACGGCGGCCAGTGGACCTGGGGTCCAGACGACGCCGCCGACCGGGTCACCGGGACCGCGCTGGACTTCTGCCTCGTGGTCACCCAGCGGCGGCACCGCACCGACACCGGGCTGGTGATCAGCGGCCAGACCGCCGGTCAGTGGATCGCCATCGCGCAGGCCTTCGCCGGGGCGGCCGGGCGGGGCCGGCCGCCGCGCACGACGACCAGGGCCGGAGCGGCCCCGCCGTGGGGCGGGGGGCCAGCATGACGGCAGCCCAGAACCAGCCAGCCCCGAGCCAGCCAGCACCGCGCCGGCCAGCACCGCGCCGCCCGGTCCGGATCGCCAACTCCTCCGGTTTCTACGGTGACCGCGCCGCCGCGGCCCGGGAGATGGTCGAGGGCGGCCCGATCGACGTCCTGACCGGCGACTACCTGGCCGAGCTGACCATGCTGATCTTGTGGAAGGCCCAGCAGAAGGACCCGGCCGCGGGCTACGCCCGCACGGTGCTGGCCCAGCTGGAGCACGTGCTCGGCACCTGCCTCGATCGCGGGATCAAGATCGTCAACAACGCCGGCGGCCTCAATCCCGCCGGCCTGGCCCGGGAGTTCGGCGCGCTCGCCGAGCGCCTCGGCCTGCACCCGAAGATCGCCTACGTCACCGGCGACGACCTGCTCCCACGACTCGGCCATTTGCTCTCTAACGGGGAGGCGCTGGCCCACCTGGACACCGGCCAGCCGCTCAGCGGCGCCGGGGGCAAGCCGGTCACCGCGAACGCCTACCTCGGCGGCTGGGGGATCACCGCGGCGCTGGGCGCCGGTGCCGACATCGTGGTCTGCCCGCGGGTCACCGACGCCTCGCTCGTGACCGGGCCCGCCGCCTGGTGGCACGGCTGGCACCGGGAGGACTTCGACCAGCTGGCCGGGGCGGTGGTCGCCGGCCACGTGATCGAGTGCGGCCCGCAGGCCACCGGGGGCAACTACTCCTTCCTGGACGAGATCACCGACCGCCGCTACCCGGGCTTCCCCATCGCGGAGGTCGCGGCCGACGGCAGCAGCGTGATCACCAAGCACCCGGACACCGGCGGGCTGGTCTCGCCGGGCACCGTCACCGCCCAGCTGCTGTATGAGATCGCCGGGCCGCGTTACGCCAACCCGGATGTCGTCGCGCACTTCGACACGGTCACGGTCGGGCCGGACGGCCCGGACCGGGTGCGGCTGTCCGGCACCCGGGGCAGCCCGCCGCCGGCCACGGCCAAGGTGGCGATCAACTTCCTGGGTGGCCACCGGAACACGATGACGCTGGTGCTGACCGGGCTGGACATCGAGGACAAGGCCGCCTGGGCGGAGCAGGAACTGTTCGGCATCCTCGGGGGCCGCGAGCAGTTCGCCGACGTCGATGTGCGGCTGCTGCGCTTCGACCGGCCCGACGCACCCACGAACGAGCAGGCCACCGCGCACCTGCGGATCACGGTCAAGGACCCCGACCCGCGTAAGGTCGGCCGCCGTTTCTCCAACGCGACCATGGAACTGGCCCTCGGCGGGTACGCGGGGTTCCACACCACGACCCCGCCGGCGCCGGAGAGCGCGTACGGGGTCTACTGGCCCGCGCTCGTGCCTGCCACCGAGGTGCCGCACGCGGTGGTGCTCCCGGACGGCACCACCGTGCCGGTCGCGCCCACCGCCCCGGAGAACGACGCCCCGGCTGACGCAGCCCGGCAGCCCGCCGGCGCGCAGCCCGCCAGCCGCCGGCCGCCGCTGGGCCGGCCGTCGCCGTCCCGCTGGGCCGGGTCTGCGGCGCCCGCTCCGGCGACAAGGGCGGTAACGCCAACGTCGGGATCTGGACCCGCGACCCGGCCGCCTACCCGTGGCTGCGCGACTACCTCACCGTCGACCGGCTGCGGGTGCTGCTGCCCGAGTGCGCCCCGCTCGAGGTGCGCCGCTTCGAGCTGCCCAACCTCAGCGCCCTCAACTTCGTCGTCGTCGGCCTGCTGGGGGAGGGGGTGGCCGCCTCCACCCGGCCGGACCCTCAGGCCAAGGGCCTGGGGGAGTACCTGCGTTCCCGCACCGCGGAGATCCCCGCGGCGCTGCTCGGCCGGGGTGGCCCATGACGAGCGCCGCCGAAGTCCCCCGCCCTGGCCGGCCGCAGGATGGCCGGCCCGGGGATCAGCGGCCCCAGGACCCGCAGCGCCGCGACCCCCGGCGCCGTCAGCGGATCCTCAGCGCCGCGGCCGAACTGGTGGCGGAGCGCGGGTACCACGAGGTCGGCATGGCTGACATCGGCGCAGCCGCGGGTGTCACCGGGTCGGCGATCTACCGGCACTTCGACGGGAAGTCCGCGGTCCTGGTAGCCATGTTCGACCACGTGATCGACGACTTGTCCCGCGAGGCCAGCGAGATCGTCGCCTCGGGCGGCGGCGCGCTGGCCATCCTGCACGGGCTCATCCAGACGCAGGTCCGGTTCGTCCTGCGGGACCGGACGCTGGCGCAGGTCTACCACAACGAGGTGGCCAACCTGCCCGAGGACGACCGGCACCGGCTGCGCCGCAAGCAGCGGCTGTACATCGAGGAGTGGGTCCACGTCCTGGCCCAGCTCCGCCCGGACGCCGGGGACGCCACCGTCCGGGCCCTCGTGCACGCGTCCGTCGGGGCCATCCAGTCGGTGCTCTTCTACCAGAGCGGCCTGGCCGATGATCAGCTGGCCACGCTGACGTCCTCCGTCGCCGAGTCGGCCCTGTTCGCGCCCCTGCCCGCCCGGGACGACGCACTCCCGGAACGGGCCTGGCCGCAAACCGCGGTGCGGCGGGGCAGTCCGGTGCCTGACGAGCAGGCCGCGGTGCGGCGGGGGGAGTCCGATGCCTGATCAGCACACCGCCGTGGTGGACCTCTACGCCGGCCACGGCCTGCGGCTGGACGAGGCGGTCCCGCTGGCCCTGGCCGCGGAGTCAGCGGGGTTCGGCGGCCTGTGGACGCTGGAGGCGCACACCGAGCCGTTCCTGCCGCTCGTGCTCGCCGCCGAGCACACCACCCGGATCGAGCTGGGCACGGCCGTCGCCGTGGCGCTGGCCCGCAACCCGATGGTCGTCGCCCACCTGGCCCACGAGCTCAACCGCTACGCCGGCGGCCGGTTCAGTCTCGGCCTCGGCCCCCAGGTCGGCGCGCATATCACCCGGCGGTTCGGGGCGCCGTTCGACCATCCCGCCGAGCGGATGACCGAGTTCGTCCTGGCCCTGCGGGCTATCTGGCGGTGCTGGAACCAGGGCGAGCCGCTGGACTTCCGCGGCCGCTTCTACCGGCATGACCTGATGACGCCCGCGTTCGACCCCGGCCCGTCCGGGGTCACCGCGTCGGGCGCTGGCCCGTCCGGCAGCCGCGAGCCGCGCGTGCTGCTCGCCGCGGTCGGGCCGCGGATGACCGCGGCCGCCTGCGCCGTCGCGGACGGGCTCATCGCCCACCCGCTGACCTCGCGGCGGGTGGCCCAGGAACAGCTCAGGCCGCGGATCGCGGCGGCGGTGCGGCCGGGCTTCGAGCTCTCCTGCCCGGTGCTCGTGATCACCGGGCGAACCGATCAGGAGCTGGACCAGGCCCGGTCCGCGGTCCGCCGGCAGATCGCGTTCTACGCCTCGACCCCCGCCTACCGCGGCGTGCTCGAACTGTACGGCGCGGGCGAGCTCAGCGACCGGCTCCGGGAGATGTCCCGCGCCGGGGAGTGGGACGCGATGACGGCCCTGATCCCCGGGGACCTGCTGCGCGAGTTCAGCGTCGAGGCCCCGGCGGGCGCGCTGGCCGCGGCGCTGCACGAGCGCTTCGACGGCGTGCTCGACCGGATCCTCGTCTACGCCCCGTACCCGGTCCCCGCCGCCCGGTGGGGTGAGCTCATGCCGAGGACCTGACGAGCCGCGCCCACGCTGGCCCGGGACGGTTCAGCCCGGCCTGGTTCAGCCTGGCCCAGATCATCTGGCCTGGCCGCGGGCCAGTTCCGCTCCAGACCACCCCGCGATGACACCGGGCCGTGGATACTGACGTGGGCCTAGATGCCAGCAGTACCAAGCCCGCCCGTAACCCGGTCCGCCAGGGTCAGTGCACCGGCCAGAAGTAGATGTGGCCGTTCGTGTCGGTGGTGGCGAGCGTGTTGTTGCCCGGGCCGAACGCCACGGAATAGACCTCGTTTCTGGCCGCGGCGGCTGCGCTCGTCGGGTTGGTCAGGGACTTGGCCGGCTTGATCTGGGTCTTTTTCGCGGCCAGGTTCCACAGGTAGGTGTGGCCGCTGGCGTCACCTGTGGCCAGCCACTCGTTGTTAGGGCTGAAGGCCACGCTTTCGATGACCGCGCCGTCTGGATCTTTCAAGGAGATGAGGCTGCGCGTGTCCAGGTTCCAGACGTAGGTCATGCCGTCCATCTTGCTGGCGGCGAGCAAGGCGCCGTCTGAGCTGAACGCCACCGTCGTGACACCTGAGGTATCTGGGGCCCTCAGGGTGCGGCTGGTGCTGTCGGTGGCCGTGTCGAACAGGTACGCCTGACCGTCATTCCCGCCCAAGGCAAGGATGGTGCCCCGCGGGCTGAACGCCACGGCGTTGACGTTCGGGCCCCCCGGCGGGGACACCGAATCTGGCCCCGACACGGTCATGGCCTGCGGGCCGCCGTGCAGCCGCCACAAGTGGACGAGGCCATTCCTGTCGTTGGCGGCGAGCATACTGCCGTTCGGACTGAAGGACACGGACTGGATGCTCGAGCCCTGATGATCGTCCAGAGTGGTGACCTCAGCCCTGCTTTCCGTGTTCCACAGGTACGTGACACTGCTGTGCGGACCGCCCGCCGTGGCCAGCATCGCGCCGTCGGGGCTGAACGCTTCGACCCCGCCGCCCGGGCTCAATTTCCCGATCCGGCTTCCGCTGACCGCATTCAGCAGGTACGTCGTGCCCTTGGCCTGGGATCCGGACTGCAAGCCACCGGCTGCCCCGACGGCCAGCACCTGGCCGTTCGGGCTGAAGGCTACGGAGGACAGGACGCCGGCCACCTGCGGGGGACCGTAGGTGCGCGACCACGGTGACGCACTGATCTCATGGTGGCCATCAGGGGACCCCAGGAGCGTGTTCAAGACCAGGATCAGGACGATCGCCGTTACCAGGACACCGGCTCCGAGAAGCGCTAAAAGGGGCGCCCGGCGCCGCCCTCGCCGCCGTCCGCGACGGGTAAGGCCGGGCCGGGTTCTCGGGTCGCCAGGCCGCTGACTCGGTCCGCCCGGCTTGTCGCGCGCGGGGGCCGGCTTGTCGCGCGCGGGGGCCGGTCTGGCGAGTAGGACACCTGCTGTCTGGCGCGGAGAGTCCGACGGTTGCCGCGGGGGGGTGGGGCCTGCTCCGTCCTGGCCACCGGCTGAGTCGTCCGGGCTTGCGGGGCGGTCCTCCGGGTCTGCAGGGCGGTCCTCCGGCCTCACCTGGCGTCCGGGGTCGGTTACCTGGTCGTCAGGCGTGCTTGTGCCCGCCTCGTCCTTCGCGGCGGGCACGCGGGGGAGCGAGTCCAGGCTCAGCGGCCGGTCAGCGTAGATCTCGCTGGCTTCGGTGTCCTGCCCGGGAGGCGGCACGGCCGTGCCCGGCCCCGCCCCCGGCTTCTGAACGGGGTCCGCCGGCGGAGACGCAGCGGACGATGGGGGCAGGGTCGCGCCCCGCGGCCCGGTCCAGATCAGCCCCGGGTCGGAGGCGGAACCTAGGTGATAAGGCCCCAGGCCAAGGGCGTCCCGCAGCGCTTCCGCGAACTGCCAGCAGGTCGGGTACCGGTCAACCTGGGGCTTCGCCAGGGCCTTGGCCATGACGGCATCCACCGCCAGGGGCAGCTCAGAACGGCGTTCGACCAGGGACGGCGGCGGCTTGTGCAGGTGCGCCCAGATGGCCGCGAAGCTGTCGTCACGATGGAACGGCGCGCGGCCGGTCAGCAACTCGAACACCGCGCAGGCCAGCGCGTACTGGTCTGTCCGGCCGTCGACCGGCAGGCCCTCGATCTGCTCCGGTGCGGTGTAGTCGGGGGTGCCGAGGAACTGCCCGGCCGCGGTGAGCCCCAGCGAGACCTCCGCGCTCTTGCTCAGCCCGAAGTCCGACAGGTAGACGTGCTCAGGCCGTCCGGGCCGCCGGTCCAGCAGGATGTTGGCGGGCTTGACGTCACGGTGCACCAGGCCGACGGCGTGCGCGGCGTCCAGCGCGGACGCTACCGGGGAGACGATCGACGCGACCCGCTCGGGGGGCAGCGGTCCCTCACGGCGCAGCAGTGTGCGGACGTCCCCGCCCTGCACGAAGCGCATCGCGATGAACAGCACCTGCCCGGCCTCGCCGGCCTCGTAGACCGGGATGATGTGCGGGTCGTCCACGGCTGCCGCCGCCCGCGACTCCCGGATGAAGCGCTGCCGGAACATGTCGTCGGAGCCCATCGCGGGGGTCATGATCTTCAACGCCACGAGCCGGTTCAGGCGCTCGTCGCGCGCGCGGAAGACAACGGCCATCCCGCCCGCGCCGACCTGCTCCTCGAGCCGGTATCCACCCAGTAGTGAGCCTACGGCGAAGCCGGCCGCCAGATCGGCGCGATGCCCTGGCGACTCCTCGTTCACCCTCGCCTCCACGCGTTCCTGTGCCCTGGGCATCCTATGCTTTCGCCGATGCCCGCGTCAGAGCGTCAGAACGCTGATATTTAGGCGCATAGCAGATAACGTTTGCGGCCTTACCGCCGCCTGTCCCCCGTACGGGGGACAAGGCGTGATTGCGGGGAGTCGCGGCCTGGTGGCGGGACGAGATCCCGCCGTGTCTGGCCAGGCTGCGGGGGTGTGGCCGCAGGCCGCGCCGCGAGGGCGGGCGGCGCTGGTATTAAGGGACCAGGAACGGCTAACCACACGTTCTGCCCTATTTACTAATCCCGGCGTTTGCGATCACCTCCGCGCGGCGACAAAGAGTCTGAACGGGGGGCAGGAAATTGATCGCGAAACGTGCGGCCTGGACCGCTGGAGAAACCAGGATAACCGGGCTATCAGTTGTGAAAACGGCGCCCGCGGCGCAGGCCCGGGCCCGGATCGGGAAACGCGCCCGGCTGGGCCGGTGGGCGGGCGTCATTCTGGCGGTGGGAGCTACCGGCGGATGCGGGCTGCTGCATCAGGCCGCTGCGCCTGCCGGGATGGAAAGGCAGATCCGCGAGGGGGAGCAGGTCAGCGCCGCGACCCAGGCGCACGCATCGCCCGCAGCCCGTCCCGCCGGCACCGGCGCCAGTGACACCAGTGACGCCAGTCGCGATACCACTGGCCACCCGGGGGTCGGCATCGGGCCTGCCGCCGGAGCCGTACCCACACCGTCAGCCGCCCCCGGCAAGGTCGCGGGCAAGCAGGTCACGGCTATCGGAGACTCGGTCATGGCCGCCAGCGCCCTGGCCCTGGCCGCGGCCATGCCCGGCATCTACATCGACGCCAAGCCCGACCGGGAGATGCCCGCGGGCCTGGCGATCGTGCGCCGGCTCGCGGCGACCGGGCGGCTGCGCCCGGTCGTGGTGATCGGCCTCGGTACCAATTACATCGTCACCACTAAACAACTTAATACGCTGATGAAGATCCTCGGGCCCAGCCGTAAGCTGGTACTTATCAACACTTATGTTCCTGACGCGTGGAGCAGGCAAGTCAACGCGACCGAGGCGGCCTTTATCCGGCAGCATCCCAGTGTGACCCCCGCCGACTGGTTTGACACCATCAGGAACCGGATGAACCTGCTCTGGCCGGACCATATTCATCCCGAGATACCAGGGACCTACGTGTACGCGCGCCTGGTGCGCCGCGCGGTCCAGGCCACCCGCGACGTCGCCGCTCCCTGAGCCCCGCCCGGCTAGGCCGGAGGCGAGGGTGGCGCCGGGTGCGCAGGGGTGACAGGGTGACCCTTCTTGGTGGTGATGGTGATGTTGCCACTGTTGTTGCTGACCGTGATCGCGTTCCGGGCCGCGGCTGACTGCGGGACGGACACGGTCGTGCTGCCGAACAAGTTCCGCGTCGTGACGTGGTAGGCGGCGGTGCTGGCCGGCAGCACGAGCGTAACGTTGCCGAAGCGGTCGGTGACATCCACCCGGCGGGGGACCACAGCGAACCTCAGCGTGATGTCGCCCGAGTTGTTGCTGGCCACCACCTCAGCGGCGGCCAGCCCGGTCACCGAGATGTTCCCAAAGCTGTCCTGCAGCCGGGTGTCGCCGGTCACCTCGTCCGCCTGGATGTCGCCGGAGTTGTTGTCCAGCCGGATACTGCCGTCCAGGCTGGCTGCGTTGATGGTGCCGAAGCTGTCCGACAGGTGCACGGTCCCGGTCAGCCGCGAGGCGGTCAGGTCTCCCGAGTTGTCCGACAGCGTGACCATGCCGTGCAGGCCGCTCGCGTCCACCGCGCCCAACGTGTCGCTGACGCCCACGGGCAGCCCGGCCGGGACGGTGAGGCCGAAGTCCATGGTGCAGGTCCCGGTGGGCACCCGGCACTGGGGATCGAGCGCCAGCCCGGCGGCGGTCGAACCGGTAGCTGAACGAGGGCCGGGAGAAGCTGCCGCTCAGGTGTCCGCGGACCAGGATCCGGCGACCGGTTCCAGGCCGCACCGTCAGGTCACTGTTCCCTCCTGTCACCCGGACCCGGCCGCCGGCCGCGGGCACGCCGAACCGGACCGAATAGCCCACCTGGCTCTGGCCGGCCAGGTAGGTGACGGTCCCCTTGACCCAGCCGTATCCGGCGAACGCGATCACGGCCAGCACCACCGGGAGGCCGGCGGCGAGGACCGCGCGGCGCACCGGGGTCAGCGGCAGTACGGCAAGCATGGCTATCCCGCTCCCAGGTAGCGCAGCACCGCCAGGACCCGCCGGTGATCCTGCTCGGCGGGCGGCAGCCGCAGCTTGGTGAAGATGCTGTTGATGTGCTTGGCCACGGCGCCTTCTCCGACGACGAGGGCGGCCGCGATGGCCGCGTTGGACCGGCCCTCGGCCATCAGCGCGAGCACCTCGCGCTCCCGGGCGGTGAGATCGGCCAGCGGGTGACGGCTGCGGGCCAGCAACTGCGCGACGACCTCCGGGTCCAGTGCGCTCCCGCCGGCGGCGACCCGGTCCAGCGCGTCGAGGAACTCGGCCAGGTCCGCCACCCGGTCCTTGAGCAGGTAGCCGACGCCGTGCGGCCGGTCGGAGAGCAGTTCGGTGGCGTAGCGCTCCTCCACGTACTGGGAGAGGACCAGCACGCCGACGCCGGGCCAGCGCCGGCGGACGACCAGGGCGGCGCGCAGCCCCTCGTCGGTGAAGGTGGGCGGCATCCGCACGTCGATGACCGTGACGTCCGGCTCGTGCTTGCCCACGGCCCGCAGGAACTCCTCGGCCTCGCCAGCCGCGGCCACCACGTCGTGCCCGGCCTCGGCGAGCAGCCGGGTCAGCCCCTCGCGGAGCAGGACCGAGTCCTCGGCGATCACGACCCGCATGGCAGCTCCGCCTCGATCACGGTCGGCCCCCCGGCCGGGCTGCGCACCGACAGGCGGCCGTCCACCCCGGCGAGCCGGTCGGCCAGGCCGGCCAGGCCCTGCCCGTCCGGGTCAGCGCCGCCGATCCCGTCGTCGCGGATGACCACCCGCAGCACGTCGCCGTGCCGGGAGGCCTCGACCACGGCCCGGGTCGCGCGGGCGTGCTTGGCCACGTTGGTCAGCGCCTCCGCAACGACGAAGTAGGCGCTGGCCTCGGCAGACGGAGCCGGCCGGGCGTCCAGGCTGACGTGCACGGTGACCGGCACCGGACTGAGCGCCGCCAGGCCGGAGATCGCGGCGTCCAGGCCCCGGTCGGACAGCACCGGCGGGTGCACGCCGCGGACCAGGTTACGCAGCTCGACGAGGGCCTGCTTAGCCTCGTCGTGCGCCTGGTCGATGATGGCCCGGGCCCCGTCCGGGTCGTCGGTGAACCTGGCCCGGGCCCGCCCGAGGTTCATGGCCAGGGATACCAGCCGCTGCTGGGCACCGTCGTGCAGGTCCCGCTCGATGCGCCGGCGCTCGGCCTCCGCGGAGCCAACCGCCTGGGCCCGGCTGCGCTCGAGCTGGCCGATCCGGACGGTCATGTCCGCCCGGCTGCCCGGGCCGATCAGGTAGCGGGCGACCGCGATATCGGCCGCGGCCAGGGCCCGCGTCACTGGTGGCGCCACGGCCAGCAGGATGAGCCCCAGCGCCACCGCCGCGGGCATCAGCCCCGGCGCGGGCAAGCCGGCCTGCAGATGCCAGTTCAGCCGGATCAGCAGCCAGGCGAACAACGGCAGCCCCAGCATGGCCACCGCGCACGACCAGACCGCGATCACGATGAACGTCTCAGCCAGGCTGAGCGGGAGGCGGAGCAGCGCGTACGCGGCGTGTCGCCAGGCCTTGCGCGACATCAGCAGCAGCCACATCCGCCCCCAGCGGCTCACCCCCGGGCTCAGCTCGGCCGGCGGGGCCGGGATCTGCTCGCCCAGGGTGACCGCGAACCGGGCCCGCTCGGCCCGGCCGACCTGCAGGCCCAGCCAGAGCGCGGCCACCAGCACGGGCAGGCCAAGCAGGAAGAACCACAGCGTGCTGATCCCCAGGAGACCGAGCGCCACGACCACAGCGAACGCCACCGCCCCGGTCACCAGGCCCGCCATCAGGTGGATGACGGCCAGCCAGGTCGGCGCGGAGACCACCGGGCGGCCCACCCGCAGCAGCATCCTGGCTAGCGCCCTGCTGCCCGTGCGCACGCTGCTGCCGGGATCCCGGCTGCCGGGGAGGTGGCCTGCGGGCAGGCCAGCCGCCTGCCCGGCTCCTGCCCCGCCGTCCGCCATCGCTCCCCCGGTGCCCTGGTCCTGGCTCTGACGCTAGAGGAATTCATGGTGTCCCGCCCATCCCGCAGGACCCCGGGTCGGCGCGGGTGCTAGCACCACCCTGGATCCGGGCTCCCGCGGGATGTCGCTGAACGCTCCCGGCCCGCGACGCTGTCACTGCCGGGCCGATCTGGTCCGGGCTCATCCTGGCCAGCACCGTTGCGGGAGGAAAACCCATGAAGACGGATATGAGCCCGGGCTGGGCCGGTGGCGGAGATGCCGCTGACCAGTCCGCGGACCCGCTGATACAGCTCAGCGACGTCACGAAGCGCTACGACGATGACGGCCAGCCCGCGCTGCAGGAGGTGAGCTTCGAGGTGGCCCCGGGCGAGGCGGTCGCGATCATGGGCCCGTCCGGCAGCGGTAAGTCCACCCTGCTCAATCTGATCGCTGGGCTGGACCGGCCGACCAGCGGGTCGGTGCTCGTGGCCGGGCAGCGGATCGACCGGCTCAGCGAGACCGGGCTGGCCCGGTTCCGGCGGCAGCAGATCGGCATGATCTTCCAGTTCTTCAACCTGCTGGACGACCTGACCGTGGCCGACAACGTGCTGCTGCCGGCCCAGCTGGCCGGGTTGTCGCGGCGGCAGGCCCGGGCCCGGGCCGCCGAACTGCTGGCCGCGCTGCACATCGAGCAGCACCAGGACGCCTACCCCGGCCGGCTGTCCGGCGGGGAGCGGCAGCGGGTGGCGATCGCCCGGGCGCTGGTCAACCGGCCTGCGCTGCTGCTGGCCGACGAGCCGACCGGCGCGCTGGACACCCTCACCGGCGAGGAGATCGGCATGCTGCTCCGCGACCTCAACGCGGCCGGGCAGACCCTGGTGCTGGTCACCCACAACCCCGACCTGGCCCGGCACTACGCCAGCCGCACCGTACAGATCAGCGACGGCCGGATTTTCCGCAACGAAAACCGCCCGGGCGCCAGTCAGCCTGGCACGCCGGCCGGGGTGCGGCGATGAGAACCGGCCCAGTCGGCCAGGCCGTGCGCGGCGGCGTGTCGCGCCGGCGGGTGCAGACCCTGGTGATCGGCCTGGTCCTGCTGGTTTCCACCGCGGCGTCGCTGCTGGCCCTGGCGCTGGTGGTGGACTCCAGTGCCCCCTTCGACCACTCGTTCGCCGCGCAGCATGGCGCGGACCTGTCTGCGGTGGTCAACCCGGCCCGGGCCACCCCCGCTGAGCTGGCCGCGACCACGCGGCGCCCCGGGGTGACGACCGCCGCCGGACCGTTCGCCGAGGCGGCCATCGCACCCCAGATGGCCCACGTGTCCGGTCCGAACGGATTCCTGCCGCCGATGACGCTGGCCGGACGTTCGGCGCCGGACGGCCCCGTCGATGATGTCGTCCTGCAGGCGGGACACTGGGCCCAGCGTGCCGGTCAGCTCGTGCTGGCCAGCAACTCGGCCGGCAGTGATCAGTTCTTTGTCCCGCTGGGCACGAAGATCGCCGTGACCGGGGTTCCGGGTCGGCCGACGCTGACCGTGGTCGGCATCGCGAGCTCGGCGACCAGCTCGGCGGACGGCTGGGTGGTGCCCAGTGAGGTCGCCCGCCTGCGCGCGCCGGGGGTCCCCGCCGCCGAGCAGATGCTGTACCGCTTCCGCAGCGCGGGCAGCGCCGCGGCGGTCCGGGCCGACGAGGCTGTGGTCAGGGCGGCGCTGCCCCGGGGGTCGGTCATCGCCGTGCAGTCCTACCTGGCCGTGAGGATGGAGGAGGTCTCGCAGATCGGTCCGTTCGTGCCGTTCCTGGTGGCGTTCGGGGTGATCGGCGTCGTCATGTCGGTGCTGATCGTGGCCAACGTGGTCAGCGGCGCGGTGGTGGCCGGCTACCGGCGGATCGGCATCCTCAAGAGCATCGGCTTCACCCCCGCCCAGGTCGTCGCGGCCTACACCGGGCAGATCGCCGTGCCGGCCGTGGCCGGCGTGCTGGGCGGCGTGGCCCTGGGCGCCGTCCTGGCCTCGCTCCTCCTCAAGCAGGCCGCCAGCGCCTACGGGGTCGGTGCCCTGAGCGTGCCGCCCTGGGTCCTCGGGGCGGTGCCCGCGGCCATGCTCGGACTGGTCGCCGTCGCGGCCCTGCTGCCCGCGGCGCGGGCCGGCTCAGCGCGGTCCAGGCCATCGCGGCCGGCCGCGCGCCGCGCCAGGGCCGCGGCTACACCGCGCACCGGATCCTCGGCCGGCTGCCGCTGCCCCGGCCGGTTGCGATCGGGCTGGCTGCCCCGTTCGCTCGCCCGGCCCGCACCACGGTGACCCTGGTCGCCATCTTGCTGGGCGCGCTCACGGTGACGTTCGCGGTCGGCCTGAGCGCATCGCTGAACCGCGTGGTTGGCGGCCTGTCACAGGCGGCGGCCCAGCCGGTGCAGGTCGGTCTCAGCTCGCAGAACACCTTCATCATGAATGCCGCCCAGCAGCGGACCATCGAGGCGGCGCTGCGTGCCCAGCCGGGCACACTGCACTACGTGGCCCAGACTGACGGGCAGTTCAGCGTGGCCGGGCTGACCGGGCAGCACCCGATTACCGCGTTCCGCGGTCCGGCCGCCTGGACCGGCTACCCGCTGATCGGCGGGCACTGGTACACCGGCCCCGGACAGGCCGATGTGTCCACCGGTTTCCTCACCCTGACCGGGAAGGCGGTGGGCGACACGATCACGCTCGCCGTGGGCGCCAGACCGATGCCGGTGCGCATCGTCGGGGAGACCTTCGCCAGCCAGGGCCGGGGGATCTCCGTCATCACCGACTGGCAGACGGTGGACGGCGCCAACCCCGGCCTGGCGGCGCCCGACCAGTACGACGTCGGGCTGCGCCCGGGCACTTCCCCGGCGGCGTACTCCCAGGCGCTGGGCAGCAGGCTCGGGTCCCGCTACATGATTTTCCGCAACAGCAGGAAGTCCGTCATCGTCACCCTGATGCTCGGCCTGATCGGCACGCTGACGCTGATGCTGGCCATCGTCGCGGGGCTGGGCGTGCTGAACACCGTCGTGCTGAACACCCGGGAACGCGTCCACGACCTGGGCGTGTTCAAGGCGGTCGGGATGACGCCGCGGCAGACCGTCGCCATGGTGGTCTGCTGGGTGGCCGGGATCGGGCTGGTGGCCGGCGTGATCGCGGTCCCAGCCGGGATCGCTCTGCACCACGCGGTGCTGCCGGAGATGGCCTCCTCGGCGAACCTGGGCCTGCCCGCCAGTTACCTGGACGTCTACCACGGGGCGGAAGTTGCGGGTCTGGCCCTGGCCGGGATGGTCATCGCCGTGGCTGGGGCCCTGCTCCCCGCGGGCTGGGCGGCCCGGATCCGCACCGCGTCCGCCCTGCGCGCCGAGTAGCGCGGGAACCAGGACCGGCCGGCCGGACAGGGGCAGACCGGCCGGGCCTGGTCCCGTGGCTGCGGAGCTAGCCCCGGGGTTCCAGATCGGGCCCGCGTTCCAGATGGAGCCCTCCGTTCCATAGCTAGCCCCCCGTTCCGGAGCTAGGACTGCGGAGTGATGACGATGCGCTGGGCTGTGCCGGTGGCGTCGGCCCAGGCCTGCTCGACGTCGGCGAGTGACGTGGGCCGCGCGTCGATCTCGAGGCTTCCCCCGGTGATCTCCTGAACCAGGGCCGGCAGTTCAGCGAGGATCTCCTCGGTGCCGACGGAGCCTTGCCCGCTGCCGACGATCTGGAGGCGGGCGGCACGCAGTGCCGCGGAGGGGATCGCCGCGGTGGGCCCGGCGACCGACCCGATCTGGATCCAGGCCAGGGGCTGGCCCCGGTCGGCGCGCCCGGTGACGAGGGCGGCCATCGCGGCGGCGGCGGGTTCGCCCCAGAGGTAGTCGATCACGACGTTGACGTCGGCGGCGGCCTGGCCGAGCCGGCGGGCCGCGCCGTCAGCGTCCCCGTCGAGCAGCACGGTACCGGTGGCGCCCAGGGCGGGCAGGCCCGCCAGCCGGCTGGCGTTGCGCCCGGCCGCGACGACCTGCTGCGCGCCGAGGCGCTTCGCGATCTGCACGGCCATCTGGCCGGCGTTCCCGGTGGCCCCGAGGACGAGAACGTTCTGCCCGGCCCGGAACGGCACCCGCTGGCGCAGCGCGACCCAGGAGGACATGGCCGGGTTCATGGCCGCGGCGACCGCGATCGGGTCGGCGTCCTCGGGCAGCACGATGCTGCGCCGGGTGTCGATGACGGCCTGCTCAGCCAGCGCGCCCACCCGCGTGTCCGGGAGGACGAAGTAGCGCAGCAGCCCGTCCGCACCGCGTCCCACACCGTCGATGCCCGGCACGAGCGGCAGCTGGCCGGTGCTGGTGTAGTGCGACCCGTCGGCCTGCGACCGGACGCGCGGGTGCAGCCCTGCCGCGACCACGTTGACGACCACGTCGTCGTCCCCGGCCGGGATGGGGGCGGGGAACTCTTCGTAGCGAGGGGCGGAGCCGAACGAGGAAACGACCGCAGCCTTCATGATGAACTCCACGATGTGGTTGGTAATACGAACTAAAATTAGTTGGTATTACGAACCGAGTCAAGTAGGCTCCGGAGGTGGCCACGCTAGAAGAACCGCCCCGCGTCATCGCTCAGGAGGGCCTGGTCGACGCGCTCGTCCAGATCTCCTTCGTGACTATGGCCGTGCTGAGCAAGGCAGGTGCCGAGCACGACCTGTCCCTCACCCAGCTGCGGGTGCTCGGGATCCTGCGTGACCGCCGGGTCAGGATGTCCCGGCTGGCCGACTACCTGGGGCTGGAGAAATCTACCCTGACCGGGCTGGTTGACCGCGCCGCGAAGCGGGGACTTCTCGAACGGGGCCCTAACGCCCACGACGGCCGCGCCGTGGACGTGTTCATCAGCCCCGCCGGGACCGCGCTGGCTGAACGTGTCCACGCCCAGGTCCGGCGGTCGCTGTCCCCGCTGACCAGCGGACTCGATCCGGCCGGGCAACGCCAGGTGCAAGCGCTGCTGGAACGGATGCTCGGTCCTTACGAGCCCGGCTGACCGGGCGCCAGATCCTTGACCATGGTGTCGGACTGCGCGCCGCTGGAGTCCACGACCCGGTAGCCCTCGGAGAGGTACAGCTGCTGGGCGAGGTTCTTCCGTTCCACGCTGAGGCTGATCTGCCGGACGCCGGCCGAACGGGCCTGCCCGGCCAGGGCCCGCAGCAGGGCCCGGCCCACGCCCCGGCCGCGCCAGTCCGCCGCCACGCCGATCGTCAGTTCGGGTACGTCGGCAGCCACGAACCCGTATCCCGGGTCAGCCGCGGGAAAGAAGCGGAGCCAGGCCGCGCCGACCGATGCCCCGTCCGCCTCAGCGATCACGCCCAGATCGCGATCACGGGGCCAGCCGGCGACGTAATGCGCCGTCGGGGGCGCCGAGAGCACCCGGCGGCGGCTCTTCTTCTTCCACTCCGCTGACCAGTTGGCCGCGTTCGACCAGCATGTCGGCCAGAAACGCCCCGTCCTCCGCCGTAGCCCGGCGAACCACCCAGAGGTTCTCAGCCACGACGTGAATCTACCGCTCCCCGGGCGGGTGGCGAGGTTCCATGATCACGGTCAGAAGGCGGTGCCCGGGGCCAGGAATTGACCGGTAACAAGAAGACCACGGGGCCGTCGGCGGAACCGGAGGGGGAGACTGCGCGTGTCTCCTGGTGAGAGGCCGCGTTGGTTAGGGTGAGCGGACAGGGCAGAGGAGAAGATCACGTGTCCAGGGGGAGCGGGGGGAAGGGACGCTCTGACCGGGGCGGCTCAGGCGGGCGCGGCTCAAGCTCCGGCGGCGGCCCGGCCAGGGGCAACCCGCCCAGGGGCGGGTCCAAGCCTGGCGGAGCCAAGCCTGGCGGGGGCAAGCCCGGCCGGACGGGCGGGGCACAGCCAGGCCGGGCTCAGACCGGCGGGCCTCCGCCCGGCGGGACCAAGGCCCGCGAAGCCAAGGGACGGGGTGCCGCGGCCCGGGCTAGGGTCGCCGAGATGCGGGCCCGCGAAACCGCCCGTAAGCGGCGCCGCAACTGGCTCGTCGGGATCGGCGCCGCCGCGGTCGTGATCATCGCCGCTGTGGCCATCGCCCTGGCCGTCACCAGCAACAGCGGCAGCCCGGCCAGCGCCGCCGGCGGTACGCCGAAGCTCAAGCTGGCCTCGCTCAGCGCGCTCGGCACGCTGAAGCCGCTGCCCTCGCCCGGCCCGAACGGCCCCGAGGCCGTGCCGGTCCCGCCAGCGCCCCCGCTGGCCAGCACGGCCACCAAGGCCACCGGGAAGACCGTGGACGGGATCAGCTGCGACACCACCGAGCAGCTGGTGTACCACATCCACGCGCACCTGACGGTGTTCGTGAACGGCGCCGCCCGGCAGATCCCGGCGGGGATCGGCATCCCCGGCGCCCAGGCCGAGAACACGCCGACGGGCCCGTTCATCGCCAGCGGCAGCTGCTTCTACTGGCTGCACACGCACGCGGCCGACGGCATTATCCACATCGAGTCCCCGGTGCAGCGCACCTACACCCTGGGGGACTTCTTCGACGTCTGGGGCCAGCCGCTCGGCCCGGACCAGGTGGGCCCGGCCCGAGGCCCGGTGACCGCGATCTACAACCACCAGGTCTACCGGGGCAACCCCCGTAACATCCCGCTCGAGAAGCACGCTCAGATCCAGCTGGAGGTCGGGAAGCCCCTCGTCTCCCCGGCCTCCATCACCTTCCCTAGCGGCCTCTGACCGCCACCCTCAGCCCGGCCGCGACCGTCAGCCCGCCCGGGGATCCCAGCGGAACCGCCGGACCGCGACAAGCCCGCCGACCACGCCCCACGCCAGCAGGACGCCGAGGGCGGCCCAGTCGAACCCGGTGTGCCGTGCGAACGGGCCCATCAGTGCGTCGTTGAACGGCCGGACCGGCAAGACCCCGGTGATGTGCTGGATCACCTGCGAGTGGATCGGGAGGTAGGTGCCCGAGATGAACACCAGCGGGAACAAGACCAGCTGCACGACGGCCGGGGCGGCCTCCGCGTTGCGGATCAGGGACGCCACGGCGACGCCCAGCGCGCAGAAACAGGCCGCGCCGAGCACGAGGGCGACCGCGATCGCGGCCCAGTGAGTGGGCAGCGGCACGCCGAACAGCCGGCCGACGACCACGATGAGCACGATGTCCACCACGCTGACCACGATGCAGTGGGCCAGCAAGCCGAGGAAGTAGGTCCAGGCCGGCAGCGGCGTGGCCCGGATCCGCTTGAGGATCCCGTTCTGCCGCCGGGAGGACAGCACGATGGCGAGCTGGCTGTAGCAGGCGCCCAGCACCGAGACCGCGGCGATGGTCGGCACGTAGTACTGCAGGGCCGACAGCCCGTAGAAGTAAGAGCTCCGGCCTACGCCGTGGAACAACGCGCCGAACAGCGTAATGATCACGACGGGGAACACGAACGTGAAGAACGCGCTCTGCGGGTTGCGCCAGAACGACAGCTGCTCGTAACGGACCTGGTGCCACAGCAGGGCGAGGTCACCCCGCCGCGCCCGGCCAGCCGTGGTCGTCATGTCCTGGTCCTTTCCCTGGCTCGTTTGCGGTCGGCCCGTTTGCCGGCGGGCTGTGGGCCGGCGGCCGCGTTCTCGTCAGCACTGGCCGCTGAGCCAGGGCTGGTCAGTCGGAGGTAGACGTCTTCGAGGCTGGGCGGCTCGACCGTGAGCTGGTCCAGGACCAGGCCGCGCTGCAGCGCCCAGCTGGTCAGCTCGTGCAGGGCGCGAGTCGGCTCACTGACCGCCACGGTGACCAGGTCACCGGGTTCCGGCGCCCCGGCCGGGTCGGCCGCCGGGCCGGCCGGCGGCCGGGCCCAGGCCGGGAGGTCTGAGGCCAGGCATCCGCCGGGGAGCGCGAAACGGATCTGGGTCTGGGCGGCGGCCCGCCCGCCGATGTCGGCCAGCGTCCCCTGGGCCACCACCTGGCCGCCGGACAGCACCGCGACCTGGTCGGCCAGCGCCTGGGCCTCCTCCATGTAGTGCGTGGTGAGCAGGATCGTGGTTCCCGCGTCGCGCAGGCTGCGCACGAGCTGCCACGCGTCCCGCCGGGCCGCCGGGTCGAACCCGGTGGTCGGCTCGTCCAGGAACAGCAGTTCCGGATCACCGATCAGCCCCAGGCCCAGGTCCAGGCGGCGTTTGCGGCCCCCGGACAGGTTCCGCACCTTGGTCCGCTCCTGCCCGGCCAGGCCGACCAGGGCGATCACCTCATCGACGCCGCGTGGTGCGGGGTAGTAGCCCGCGTTGCGGGCGATGGTCTCGCGCACCGTCAGGTACGGCTCGACCGCGATGTCCTGCAGGACCAGGCCGATCCGCTCCCGCAGCTGGCGGCCCGTCGCCCGGTCACCGGGATCGAGGCCCAGGACCTCGGCCCGCCCGGCGTCCCGGGCCCGGAACCCCTCCAGGATCTCCAGCGTCGTGGTCTTCCCGGCGCCGTTCGGCCCCAGCAGCGCGAAGATCTCGCCCGCGCCGACGGTGAAGCTGATCCCGCGCAGCGCGGGCACGCTGCCGTAGGTCTTGGCCAGATCCTCTACTACGACCGCGCCACGCACCGGACCTCCAATGACACGTCGAGGTAGCGTGCGGCCAGCCCCGGAGACGCGGTCACGCCGAACTCGGTCCGGTCCACCCGCACCGAGCCCTGGGCGGTGAACGAGCCGGCTGACACGTCCGACACCGCCACCGGCAGGCGGACCGGGCGGGCCACCGCGCCCACCGTCAGTGTGCCCAGCAGATCCTGGCCGTCCATTTTTTCCGCCACGAACATCATCACCGGGTACCGGCTCGCATCCAGGAACCGGGCCGACCGGACGCTGGCGTCCCGCGCCGGGTTCCCGGAGTTCAGGCTCGCCGTGTCGATCTCCACGGAGACTCTCGACTCGCTGGCGGGCTCGGTGATGTTGACGGTCCCGGCCCGGATCTGGAAGCGGCCGCGCACCGGGGCGAGCCCGAACAGGTGCCGGGTCCGGAACCGGACGGCCGAGGCGGCCGGGTCGATGTCGTACCGGCCGAGCCGGAGTTTCGCTGCCGCTTGTGCTGGTGTGGTTTCCATGCCCCCCATTCCAGGGTCGGCGGGGCACCCGGGGCCAGGGTAGCCGGTCGGGTCCCGGCCCGACCAACGGCTGCTCGCCGGCGGCCGGATACGACTTTCGTAGGTTTCTGCCCCCGCCGGCCGTCGGCTCTGGCCGCCGGACCCACGACGCCGGCCCGCAGATGACGTAGCGTTTTAGGTATGAAAGAAGGGCCGTGGTACCGGCGGCGCCCGTTCGCCGTGGAGGTGGCGGTCGCCACGTGGTACCGGCGGCACTGGTTCGCCGTGGACGTGGCGCTCGCCGTGTTCTTCGTGCTGCTCGACACCGGGGCGACGCTCGCGGGCGCCTCGTGGTGGCCGGTCCACCCGGGCCCGCTGGCCTGGAGCCTGCTGGCCTTGCAGGCGGCGGCCGTCGCCTCGCTGGTCGTCCGGCGCCGGGCGCCGCTGCTGGTGATCGCGATCCTGGGCGGGTTCACGCTCGTGGTGACCCTGCTGATCTGGCCTGCCGGCGCGCTGGTGCCCGCGAATCCCGGCAACCTGTGGGCCCCGTTCGGCACCATCCTGGCGTCCTACGGGCCTTTCTACTACCGCGAGAACCGGCGGACGGCCTTCCTCGCGGTCGCCCTGCTGACGGTGATCGTGGCGCGGCCGTGGCAGCCATCAGCCATCGTCATCACCGTCGCCGTGCTGCGCACCGCGCTCGGGCCGCTGCTGGCCCTGTACTTCGGGGCCCGCCGGTGCATGGTGCAGTCGCTGAAGGAGCGGGCCGAACGGGCCGAACGGGAACGCTATCTGCTCGCTGAGCAGGCCCGGACCGAGGAACGCGCGCGGCTGGCCGGTGAGATGCACGACGTCGTGACCCACCGGGTCAGCCTGATGGTGCTCCAGGCGGGCGCGCTGCGGATGACCGCGCCCGACGAGGCGACCCGGCAGGCCGCGGAGGACTTGCGGGCTGCGGGCTGCCAGGCCCTGGACGAGCTGCGTGACCTGGTCGGGATCCTGCGTGCCGCGCCGGACGGCGGCGAGGTGCCGTCCACGCCCGGGCTCTCCGCGCTGGTCGCGGAGTCGGTCAAGGTGGGCACGCCGGCCGAACTGGTCGAGGACGGCGACCCGGCCCTGGCCTCGCCGGTGGTCGGCCGGACGGTGTACCGGATCGTCCGGGAGTCCCTGACCAACGTGCGCAAGCACGCGCCCGGCACCCGGGTGACGGTACGGGTCAGCTACGGCCCCTCGCAGTTGCGGCTGACCATCCGCAACACCCCGCCCGGCCGGGCCGCGGGCGCCTTCGGCCAGGTGAAAGACGCCTCCCGGCTGGCCGGGACCGGCTCCGGCCTGGGCATCGCCCAGCTCCGCCAGCGGGTGGAACTGGTGCAGGGGACGCTGCGGGCCGGCCCCTCGGAGGACGGGGGGTTCTGCGTGGAAGCCACGCTGCCCGCCTACGTTCCGACCGCGGAGTCGGCGGCGTGGGCATGATCCGGGTCGTGGTGGTGGACGACGAGCCGATGGTCTGTGCCCATCTGCGGACCATCCTGACCTCCGGCGGCACCATCGAGGTCGTGGCGGACGCCCAGGACGGCGCGGCCGGCGTCGAGGCGGTGGTCCGGACCCGCCCCGACGTCGTGCTCATGGACCTGCGCATGCCGGGCACAGACGGGCTCACCGCGATCGAGCGGATCAGCGAGCTGGCCGCTCCGCCGGCCGTGGTGGTGCTGACCACCTTCGACGCCGACGAGTACGTACTGCGCGCGCTGCGGGCCGGCGCGGCGGGATTCCTGGTCAAGTCCACCCCGCCGGAGGACCTCATCGGGCTGGTCCAGGTCGCCTCGGAGGGGCATACGGTGCTGGCCCCGGCGGCGGCCCGGCGGCTGATCGCCGCCTCGACCGACAGCCAGCCCGCCCGTGACCGGGCCCGCGAGCTGGCCGCTCGCTCACCGAGCGGGAGGCCGAAGTGCTGGCCGGCCTGGGGGAGGGCCTGTCCAACGCGCAGATCGCGGCGCGACTGTACCTGTCCGAAGCCACGATCAAGGGCTACGTGTCACGGACGCTGGAGAAGCTCGGCTGTGCGAACCGCACCCAGGCCGGGCTGCTCGCCCACGA
>CAWAES010000041.1:0-41245 GCA_963781085.1 uncultured Actinomycetes bacterium | reverse complement strand
ATGCCGGGCAGCCAGGCGAGCGGGTCGCGGGCGCGGCGGCAGGTCAGCTGAGCGCCGGGATGATCTCCGCGCCGTAGGCGGCGAGCGTCTCGCGCGGGCTGGTCGTGCATCAGGTACACGGCGAACTGGTCCGCGCCGATCGCGGCCAGCTCGCGCAGCCGGTCCAGGTGCGCCTCGGCCGGCCCGAGCAGGCAGAACCGGTCCACGATGGCGTCGGGCACGAAGTCCGTGGACGGGTTCCCGGCCCGCCCGTGATGGGCGTAGTCGTATCCCTCGCGGCCCTTGATGTAGTCGGTCAGCTCGTGCGGCACCGGGCCGTCCTCGCCGTACCGGGCGACCAGGTCGGCGACGTGGTTGCCGACCATCCCGCCGAACCAGCGCAGCTGGTCCCGCTGGTGCGCCACGTCGGTGCCGACGTAGGCGGGCGCGGCCACGCAGATCGTGAGGTCGCCTCCGGGTCCCGGCCGGCCGCGCGGGCCGCGGCCCGCACCGACCCCACCGTCCAGCGGGCGATGTCCGGGTCGGCGGTCTGCAGGATGAAGCCGTCCGCCTGCTGGCCGACCAGGGCCAGCGCCTTCGGCCCGTAGGCGGCCATCCAGATCTCCAGCTTCGCCGTCGCGCACCCAGGGGATGCGGATCGGCGCGCCGTGCAGCGTCACCTCGCGCCCCTCGGCCAGCTCCTTGATCACGTGCATGGCCTCGGACATGGTGGCCAGGGTGACCGGCTGCTGGCCGATGACCCGGCGGGCCGAGTCGCCGCGGCCGATGCCGCACACGGTCCGGTTGCCGAACATGTCGTTCAGCGTCGCGAACAGGGACGCGGTGACCGACCAGTCCCGGGTGCCCGGGTTCGTCACCATCGGGCCGACCATCAGGTGCGAGGTGGCCGCGAGGATCTGCGAGTAGATGACGAACGGCTCCTGCCACAGCACGTGCGAGTCGAACGTCCAGCCGTAGCGGAACCCCTCCCCCTCGGCCCGGCGCATGGTCTCCACCACGCCGCTGGCCGGCGGGTCGGTCTGCAGGACCACTCCGAAGTCCATCTGTTCCCCCGTCAGATCAGGTACTGGGACAGGTCACGGCGCAGGAACTGGCCGTGGCCGGTACGGCCGTGGTACTCGCCGCCGTCGATCACCACCTCGCCCCGGGACAGCACGGTCCGCACCTGCCCGGTGATCGCGAAGCCCTCGTAGGCCGAGTAGTCCACGTTCATGTGGTGGGTGGCCGCCGACAGGACCTGGGTGGCCCGCGGGTCGTAGAGCACGATGTCGGCGTCCGAGCCGGGCGCGATGATGCCCTTGCGCGGGTAGAGCCCGAACATCCGGGCCGGCGTGGTCGCGGCCACCTCGACCCAGCGGGCCAGCGACAGCTCCCCGGCCACCACCCCCTGGTGCAGCAGGTCCATCCGGTGCTCGACGCCGGGGATCCCGTTGGGGATCTTGGAGAAGTCGCCGCGGCCCAGTTCCTTCTGCTCCTTGAAGCAGAACGGGCAGTGGTCGGTGGACACCACGGACAGGTCGTTGGTGCGCAGCCCGCGCCACAGCGACCCCTGGTGCTCGCGGGGCCGCAGCGGCGGCGACGCCACGTACTTGGCCCCCTCGAAGTCCGGCCGGGCCAGGTCGTCCAGGGACAGGTAGAGGTACTGCGGGCAGGTCTCGGCGAACACGTTCTGGCCGGTGTCCCGGGCCTCGGCGACGGCCTGGAGCGCCTGCGCCGCCGACAGGTGCACGATGTACAGCGGCGAGCCGGTCACCCCGGCCAGCGTGATGGCCCGGTGGGTGGCCTCCGCCTCCAGCTCCGGCGGCCGGGTCAGCCCGTGCTGCACCGGATCGGTCTTCCCCGCCGCCAGCGCCTGCGCGACCAGCTGGTCGATGGCGATGCCGTTCTCGGCGTGCATCATGATCACGGCGCCGGTCTCGGCCGCCCGGGTCATGGCCCGGACGATCTCCCCGTCGGTCGCGTAGAAGACGCCCGGGTAGGCCATGAACATCTTGAAGCTGTTCACGCCCGCCCCGATGCACGACTCCATCTCCTTGAGACGTGGTGTCGTTGACGTCGGAGACGATCATGTGGAAGCCGTAGTCGATCACGCAGTGGCCGTCGGCCTTCTCGTGCCACTTGTCCAGCGTGGCCAGCAGCGAGGTGCCCTTGGCCTGGACCGCGAAGTCCACGATCGTGGTGGTGCCGCCCCAGGCCGCGGCCCGGGTCCCGGTCTCGAACGTGTCCACCGAGAACGTGCCGCCGAACGGCATCTCCATGTGGGTGTGCGCGTCGATGCCGCCGGGCAGCACGTACAGGCCCTGGGCGTCCATGATCTGGTCCGGCCGACGCGCCCCAGGCCACCGCGGTCTCGCTGCCGGGGGCGGCCAGCGCGCTGATCTTCTCGCCCTCGACCAGCACGTCCGCGGCTACGGCGCCCGTGGGGGACACCACCGTGCCGCCCTGGATGAGCAGGCTCATGGCGTCACTCCGTTCCCGCGCCGCCGGTTCACGGCGTCACCAGCGGCCCGTACTGGTCGGGGCGGCGGTCGCGGTAGAACTGCCACAGGTCCCGCACCTCGGCCAGCTGGTCCATGTCCAGGTCGCGGACGATCACCTCGTCGTCGGTGTCGGACGCCGCCTCGCCGACCAGCTGGCCGCGCGGGTCCACGAAGTAGGTCTGGCCGTAGAACTCGTTGTCGCCCAGGGGTTCCACGCCGACCCGGTTGATCGCGCCGATGAAGTACTCGTTGGCCACCGCGGCGGCGGGCTGCTCCAGCCGCCACAGGTACTGCGACAGGCCGCGGCTGGTCGCCGACGGGTTGAACACGATCCTGGCCCCGGCCAGGCCGAGCGCCCGCCAGCCCTCCGGGAAGTGCCGGTCGTAGCAGATGTACACGCCGATCCGGCCGACCGCGGTGTCGAAGACCGGGTAGCCCAGGTTCCCGGGCCGGAAGTAGAACTTCTCCCAGAACCCCTTGACCTGCGGCAGGTGGGTCTTGCGGTACTTGCCCAGGTAGGTGCCGTCGGCGTCGATCACCGCCGCGGTGTTGTAGTAGAGGCCCGGGTGCTCCTCCTCGTACATGGGCACGACCAGCACCGCCGAGTGCTGCCGGGCCAGCTCGCACATGAGCTCGGTGGTCGGCCCGGCGGGGATGGCCTCGGTGTAGGAGTAGTACTCGGCATCCTGCACCTGGCAGAAGTACGGCCCGTAGAACAGCTCCTGCAGGCAGACGACCTGGGCACCGGCGGACGCCGCCCGGCCGATCGCGTCGGCGGACGCACGGATCATGGAATCCTTGTCACCCGTCCACTGCTGCTGGACCAACGCGGCCCTGACGATCTCTGACACGGGTGCCTCCTTCTCTCGTCGGGACAACCAGGGACAGCACCAAATAGGACAGTAGCCTCAGGCCGGCGGCTCCATCGGCGCGGGCGGCCGTCGCTGGGCCCGGATCACGTGGATAACCGCGTTGATCAAGGCCAGATGGGTGAACGCCTGAGGGAAGTTACCCAGATGGCGGCCGGTCCGCGGGTCGATCTCCTCGGCGTACAGGTCGAGGGAGCTGGCCAGTGAGAGCAGCCGTTCGCACAACTGCCG
Organism: uncultured Actinomycetes bacterium; assembly: GCA_963781085.1. Taxonomy (GTDB): domain Bacteria; phylum Actinomycetota; class Actinomycetes; order Streptosporangiales; family Streptosporangiaceae; genus RYN-230. The sequence goes on along the minus strand of CAWAES010000041.1, from coordinate 37,665 downwards.
GGCCCGGTCAGGCTCGCCGATCTCGCTGAACGCCGAGACCAGCAGGAAGGAGCAGATCGTGAACGTGCCCTCGTCCCCCGGCAGGCCGTCGTCGGTCTCTTCGGGCCGGTACCGCACGACCAGGCCATCCACGGTGAGCTCGTCCGCGATGGCCAGGATGGTGGCCCGGACCCGCGGGTCCTCGTGGGGCAGGAACCCGGTCATCGGCAGGAGCAGCAGCGAGGCGTCGAGCGTTTTCGTGTCGTAGTGCTGGGTGAACACGCCGCGCTCGTCCACCCCGTGGGCCAGGATGTCGTCCCGGATCTCGTCGGCCGCCTCACTCCAGGTCTTGGCCAGCGCGGCTTCCCCCCGGGCCAGCGCGGCCTGGGTCCCGCGCTGCACCGCGGACCAGCACATCAGCTTGGAGAACGTGAAGTGCTTCGGCTCGCCGCGCACCTCCCAGATGCCGAGGTCGGGCTCGCGCCAGTACTTCAGCGCGCACTCCACCTGGCGGCGCACCACCCGCCACATCCGGTCATCCAGCCGCTGCCAGCTACCCAGCCGGATGTGGATGGCCTGCAGCATGGTGCCCCATACGTCGTGCTGGCGCTGGGTGTAGGCCTCGTTGCCCACCCGGACCGGCCGGGCCCCGTCGTACCCGCTGAGATGCTCGAGGATCTGCTCGCTCAGGTCCCGTTCGCCGTCCACCCCGTAAACCACCTGGACCTCGTCGTCGCGCTGGGCGAGATCGGCCAGGAACCAGAAGAAGTCGTCGGCTTCCCAGTCGAAGCCGAGCGCGTACAGGCTCCACAGGGTGAACGCGGAGTCGCGCAGCCAGCAGTAGCGGTAGTCCCAGTTGCGCTCGCCGTGCGGGACCTCCGGCAGCGACGTGGTCGCCGCCGCCACCATCGCCCCGCTGGGCGCGAACGTGAGCCCCTTGAGGGTGAGCGCGCTGCGCTGCAGGTAGCGGGTCCACGGGTGGTCCGGGAACCGGCCCCGGGCCAGCCAGTGCTGCCAGTGGTGCGCGGTCCAGAGCAGCCGCTGGCGCGCCTCGGCGTAGGTGAACGGCGGCGCGTGATCGGTCCAGGACAGGGCGCAGAAGTGGACCTCGCCTTCCTGCATCCGGGTCCGGGCCATGGCCCGGCCGCCCTCGAACCCGAGCCGCATGTCGGTGGTCAGGGTCAGCGGAACCCCGGGGGCCCCGCCGGCGGGATGGCAGACGCCCTGGGCATACCCCCGGTCGCTGTAGGACCAGGTGCCCTGGTAACGGCCGTAATCGAAGACCGGCTCACACTCGAACGTGACCTGGACCTCGCCGGTGACACAGCGGATAGTGCGCAGCAGCACATGGTCCGCGTCGTAGTCGGTGGGCGTCCGGCGGTGGGTGTGGGAGAGCTCGTTCTCGTGGTGCCAGGGCCCCATGATCAGCGCGTCGCGCACCACCAGCCAGCCGGTCGGGGTGGCCCAGCTGGTCTCCAGCACCATCGTCCCGGGCAGGTACCGGCGGGCCGCCGGGACGTTGATCCCCTCCGGGCCGAGCCGGAACCCGCCGGCCGACCGGTCCAGGATCGCGCCGAACACGCTCGGTGAGTCGATCCGGGGCAGGCACAGCCACTCCACGTTCCCGCTCGGCGCGATCAGGGCGGTGGTCTCGCAATCGGACAGGAAGCCGTATTCACCGATCGGCGGGAACGGTGAATCCTCGGCGGTCACGTCCACCGGGCCGGGAGTCGCCATGTCCAGGCCGTCCCAGTCCTCGCCCGCGATACCCCTGGCCCCGCGGTCACCCAAGGCGCTCATCTGTTCGGTATACCCCAGCCGGGGCCAGGGACGACGGTCAGGCCGCAGATCAGCAGCTAGGGACGCTGCCCGCGGAGGCGGGCCACGTAACGGTCCGCCGAGCGCCGGATGGCGGCGGCGCCGTCCTCGACCACGACCCGCCCCCACCAGCCGCCGTAGACCCGGTCGAAGGTGAACCGCTCGGCCCGGCGGGCGATCCCGAGCACGGTCGCCTCGTCCAGCGGGATGAGGTTGGGGTAGCTCCACATGAAGCTGACCCAGTCCCGGTCCGGGACGACTGTGATGGTGTCCCCGGTCAGCAGGGCGCCGCGGCCGCCGGAACCGGCCGGCCAGTGCAGCACGGCCGCCCCGTCGAAGTGACCGCCGATCCGGGCCACGGTGACGCCGGGAACCGGCTCGGCGTCGTCGTCGAACAGCTCGATGCGCGGCGAGGGCCGCTGGATCCACTGCTGGTCGGCCCGCGGGATGAAGACGCGGGCGTCGAAGGCGTCGGCGAAGTCCACGTGCGCGGCGTAGAAGTGCGGGTGCGACATGCAGATCGCGTCGATGCCGCCCAGCTCGGTGATCCGGGCCCGGGCCGCGTCATCCAGCAACGGGATGCAGTCCCAGAGCACGTTGCCCTGCGGCGTGCACACCAGCAGGGCCCGCTGCCCGATGGCGACGGCCGGTTCCAGCCCGATACCGGCCAGGCCCGGTTCCTCCTCGCGCACCACCACCGCATGATCCCGGGCGATCTCGGCCATCGTGGTCCACTGCTGGCCGCCCCAGCCGACGTACTGGCGCTCGTCGTCACAGATCGGGCAGTTCCCCGGCGGCTCCGGCGTGTCGGGCTGCTGGACGGCGCAAGTGCGGCAGATCCACGCGGGCATCAGGCGGCCTCCTCGTTTAGTGACAGCCTCCACAGTAGAGTGATCAAATGCACCGGATCATGATCACCGCCGCGGTGCTGGCGCTGGGCGCCGGGCTGGCCGCGTGCGGCAGCACCACCAGCGGCAGCGGGTCCGGCAGCGGTAGCAGCGCCAGCACGGGCGCCGCCACGGCCAGCTGTACCAACGCCTCGATCCAGAAGGACCTGTACACCAAGGGCACGCTCACCGTCGCCACCGACAAGCCTGCCTACCCGCCGTGGTTCAGCGGCAACGACCCCGCGAACGGCAAGGGCTACGAGAGCGCCGTGGCCTACGCGGTGGCCACCCAGCTCGGCTTCAAGAAGTCGCAGGTCACCTGGGCGTACGAGCCGTTCAACGACTCCTACGCGCCCGGCCCGAAGAAGTTCGACTTCGACATCAACGAGATCTCGGTGACCCCGGCGCGGGCTCAGGCGGTGACGTTCTCCACCAGCTACTACGACGTGGATCAGGCGCTGGTCGCGCTGAAGGGCACCCCGATCGTGACCAAGCACGCGCCGTCCGACCTGAAGGGGTACGTGTTCGGCGACCAGATCGGCACGACCAGCCTGGCCTTCATCAACAGCCAGATCCAGCCGACGCAGACCCCCAAGATCTACGAGACGCTGAACGACGTGAAGCAGGGGCTGCAGACCCACCAGATCGCGGCGCTGGTGGCGGACACGCCCACCGCCCAGTACATCTCCTCCTCGGAGATCAAGAACTCGGTGCTGGTGGGACAGTTCCCGTCCAGCGGCGAGCACTTCGGCCTGCTCTTCCACAAGGGTAATCCGCTGGTGGGCTGCGTGGACAAGGCCCTGGCCACGCTGAACCGCAACGGCACGCTCGCCGCGCTGGAAAAGAAGTACCTGCAGGTCTACCTGAGCGTGCCCACGCTCAAGCCCTGATGGTCGGCCCGCCCCAGACCTCCTTCGGGGCGCCCCAGCGCAGGTCGCACCTGCTGAGCAGCGGCCGCGGGGCGGTGGCCGTGTCCACGGCCAGCACGATCGTCGTGCTGGCCGCCATCGTCGCGCTGTTCTTCCTGGCCCCGGGCAGCGCCGCGGTCCGGCACACGTTCTTCAACCCGGACTACATGTGGAAGTCCCTGATCGGGGACCCCAAGCAGGGCTACTACTCGGTGGGCGAGGCGCTCTGGCTGAACATCCGGATGTTCCTGGCCGCCGAGGTCCTGATCCTCATCCTGGCCCTGGTCATCGCCGTCATCCGGCAGTCGGATAGCCCGGTGATGTTCCCGCTGCGGATCGTCAGCACCATCTACGTGGACGTGTTCCGCGGCGTCCCGCTGATCCTGGTGATCTTCGCGATCGGGTTCGGGGTGCCCGCGCTCAACCTGACCTTCGTATCCACCCAGTCCGCCCCGGTCTACGGGGTCGCCGCCCTGGTCCTGTCCTATTCGGCGTACGTGTCCGAGGTGTACCGGGCGGGCCTGAACTCGGTCCACCAGAGCCAGGTCGCGGCGGCCCGGTCGCTCGGCCTGTCGCATACGGCGGCGCTGCGCTACGTGATCTTGCCGCAGGCGGTGCGCAACATCATCCCGCCGCTGCTGAACGACTTCATCAGCCTGCAGAAGGACACCGCCCTGGTGGGCATCCTCGGCGCGATCGAGGCCAACAAGGCCGCCGAGATCTTCAGCGACACCGTGTTCAACTACTCCAGCTACGTGGTGGCGGCCATCCTGTTCCTGATCCTCACCATCCCGCTGGCCCGGTTCACCGACCACCTGATCGCCCGGGACCGGCGCCGCCGCCTGGCCGGGGCGGCGTCGTGACCGGGGAACCGCGCGGAGGACCCGGCCGCCGCCGCGGCGGTCCGGATCGAGGGTCTGCGCAAGTCGTTCGGGGCCAACCTGGTGCTGGACGGGATCGACCTCAGCGTGGCCTCGCACGAGGTGATCTGCCTCATCGGGGCGTCCGGTTCGGGCAAGTCGACGCTGCTGCGCTGCATCAACCTGCTGGAACCCATCGACGCCGGCCGGATCCTGCTCTGGGGGCAGGACGTCACCCAGCCGGGCATCGACCAGAACTGGGTCCGCCGGAACGTGGGCATCGTGTTCCAGGCCTTCAACCTGTTCCCGCACATGACCGTGCTGCGCAACGTCACGCTCGCCCCGGTCAAGGCGCTCGGCGCGTCCCGGCGGGAGGCCGATCAGGAGGCCCGGGCGCTGCTGGAACGCTTCGGGCTGCTGGACAAGCAGGCCGACTACCCGGACCGGCTCTCCGGCGGGCAGCAGCAGCGGGTGGCGATCGTCCGGGCCCTGGCCATGCGGCCGCGGCTGATGCTGCTCGACGAGGTCACCAGCGCCCTGGACCCGGAACTGGTGGCCGAGGTCCTCGACGTCATCCGGGAACTGGCCGCCAGCGGCATGACCATGCTGATCGCCACGCACGAGATGGGCTTCGCCCGGGACATCGCCAACCGGGTGTGCTTCCTGTCGGGCGGCCAGATCGTGGAGCAGGGGCCGCCCGCGGAGTTGTTCACCAGCCCCCAGGACGAGCGCACCCAGCGGTTCCTCCGGAGAATCACCGACGCCGGGCGGCTGTAACCTCGGGGCTCTTGCGTCAGTGCATCACCCAGCCGCCGTCCACCACCAGCAACTGCCCGGTGATGAAGGACGTCTCCGGCGCGGCCAGGAACAGGGCCGCGTTCGCGATGTCGGCGGGCTCGCCGCGCCGCTTGATGGCCTGCTGCTCCAGGATGAACGCGTTGTAGGCCTCCAGGTTGGGGTGGATCGCCTCGGCGGCAGTGGGGAAGGCGCCCGGGGCGATCGCGTTGACCGTGATCCCGTGTTCGCCGAGTTCCCGGGCCAGCGCCCGGGTCAGCCCGACCAGGGCGCCCTTGGACGCCACATACGGCACGAGGAACGGGGTGCGCGCCGAAAAATGTGATGCTGGACACGTTGATGATCCGGCCCGACCCGGCGGCCCGCATCGCGGGCAGCGCGGCCTGGGCGCAGACGAAGGCCGCATCCACGTTGACCCGCTGGACCGCCAGCCAGTCCCCGGTGGTGTAGTCCGCTACCTCCTTCCTCGGGTAGATCGCGGCGTTGTTGATCAGCACGTCGAGCCCGCCCGGGCGCGCGGCGAGGTCGGTGATCAGCTGCCGGGCGGCGTCCAGATCGGCCAGGTCACAGGGGGCGAAGAAGGCCGCCGCCCGGCCCGTCGCCGGCCGGCCGGCGGCGGCGTTGATGGTGCCCGCCACCGCCTCCCCGGGGCTGCCCGGCAGGTCCACGAGGGCGACGTCCGCCCCCTCAGCCGCGAAGGCGGCGGCCATGCCCGAGCCGAGCCCGCCGGCGGCTCCCGTGATCACGACCGTGCGGCCCGCGTAGCGCATTCAGGCCCTCCCGTTAAGCGATCGCCTCAAGACCTTCTTAGGATTGTGATCACGGTAGTCCCCCGTGCTGACCCCTCACCAGATCGAGCCAGCCGGACACGCAGCAAAGGGGCCGCACAACGATCATGAAGCGGAACGCGGGATCGTGGGCCGCCAGGGATTTCCTGGCCCACCGCGGCCTGATCGCGCTGTCAGCCGGGGCCGCGATGGCCGAAGCCGCGCTGCTCTGCTGGCTCGCGCCCCCGGCCCGCTCGCTCGCCGGGCAGGTCACCGCGGTGGCCCCGCTGGCCCTGTTCCACGATCTGCGCTGGATGTACGGATATGACCGGTCCTGGGCCGGGTTCGCGGTGCTGCTCGCCGCCGTCCTGGGCATCCGTTCCGCGCTGAATACCGCCCTGGCCCGGCTGGCCTGGCCCCGGTCCGTGCCCAGCGCCCGGCCTGGCGGACATGTTCCGCGTCCGCGACCGGGCTCACCGCCGTGGCCTGCCTGCTGCTGTCCCCGGTGGCGGCGATGGCGCTCGGGGTGGCCATCCTCCCGTTCTCCTGGCCCTTCCTGGCTACGGTGCCGGTCATGCTGCTCATCTCGCTGCCGCTGAGCCACGGCGGCATCCTCGGGTCCTGGTGGCGGACCCTGCCGCCGCCCCGGGCGATGTACTGGCTGCTCGCCGACTTCGTCACGCTGTCCGTGGTGGCCGCGGCGATCGGGCGGCTGCCGGTGGCCGCGGCGATCCCGGTGTGCGGCCTGGCGGGCGTGGCCAACGCGCGGGCCTGGTTCGGCGTGACCAGGGCGGTCGTCCGCCGGGAAGGCGGCCGCCGCGAGCTGGTCGCCGCGGTGGCCCGCCGTCCGGCGCCGCTGCTGCCGCTGTCGGTCCCGCTGGCGCCGGTGGCCATGGTGCTCGCGCTCGCCATGGTGGTCGGGCTGACCCGGCTGGCCTTCGTGATCGGCAACCCGCCGCACCACAGCAACCTGGCCGCCGTGGGCCCCGCGCCGGACGCGGCCGGTGTCCTCGGCAGGTCCGCTGCCTCCGGGACCTCGAGCAGCCAGGTCAGCAGCGCCGCGAGCAGCGTGGCCCCCGGCCACGCCGCGCGTGATCCGGTGCTGGAGATCCGGGGTTTCGGGTCGGCCTGCTGCGCCGCACCGAGGTCCCTGCGGCCGGTCGCCCCCGCAGCCCTGGTCCAGCAGTTCTCCTACCGGGGCATGACCGCGTCCGGGTCACCCGCTCCCGCAGGGCAGCGCGGCCAGCGACCTGCCCCTGCCCGAACTAGGCCGCCGCATCGCCGCCCAGGTCCGGCGGCTGCATCAGGAGACCGGCCGGCCGGTGGACATCATCGCGGAGAGCGAGGGAACCCTCGGGGTGGACGCGATGCTGGCCACCCACCACGGCCTGCCGCTCGGCTCCGTGGTCATGATGAGCCCGATCGTCGCGCCCGGGCAGGTGACCTACCCGGGCGGCGACGGCCGGGCCCTGGTCCCCGCGGACGAACTGCGCGCGATGGTCTGGTTCGTGGGGGGCCTGTCCCCCTTCGGGTCCTCCGGGGCGCAGCGGCTGATCGACTCGGTCGACGAGGTGGGAGCCAGGTTCGCGGCCTCGGCCGCCCGGCATCATCCGCTGCGCTGGCTGCTGCTGGTGCCGCTGGCCGACGCGGTCACGCTGCCCGTCTGCCCGCTGCCGCAAGACGTCCGGGTCGTCCCGGCGCTGCACGGCGACCTGCTCGGCGACCCCGGGGGTCACCACCATGGTGCGCGGTTTCCTGGCCCACCGGCGGGTCGCCGGAGCCGGATGGGTATAAGGCCACCGCCGAGATCGTCGCCGCGGCCGCCGCGGCCTGGCGGATGCCGGTGACCACGGCGCCCACCCACGCGTGCGGCCACTGAGCCTGCGGCGCGGCCCGTGCGGACATCGCAGCCCGCTCCGGAACCTCACCCATGAGGGGAGCGCTCAGTCCGGCACGTCAGTCCGCACGTCAGTTCGGCACCACGGGGAGGAGCCCGATGCTGTGGCACTCCTCGCAGAGGTGGCTGAAGCACGGCACGTCGCCGATCACCCAGGCCGCCACGGCCGTGGCCGGGCGCCGGCAGATCTGGCAGCAGGCTGGCTTCGCGTCGGCGGCCCGCAGCAGTGCGCCGGTGCAGTCGCAGCAGGTGAGCGACCCCGCCGGGAGGTACCAGAGCGGAGGCTGGTCCGGGTGCGGGCACCGGGGGAGAGTGCCCGCGGCCAGGATCTCAGCGGCCGCGTCCTGGAGCATCCCGGCAGGGGAGCCGTTCAGCGGGCGGCCCCGGAAGGCCCGCGCGACGGCGAGGTCGTCAGGCACGCCGCGCACCTCCAGAGCGACACCCGGGCAGGAACGCTGTGAAACTACCGCAAACCACGCACGGTTGACCGGGCAATCAGGAGATCTGCGGTGCGGCCGGGCCAGGACGCGGCCGGCGTGCCAGGTCAGGACGCCGCTGGGTCACGGGACGCCCCGGGCGGCGCCTCGGCCTCGAGTTCCGCCTTGGCCTGCTCCAGTTCCTGCCGGGCCGCCGGGTCCGGGGCCGGGTACTGCGGGTCGATGTCGATCAGCGTGTGCGCGATGACCGCGGCCGCACACAGGCGGGTGAACCACTTGTGGTCCGCGGGCAGCACGTGCCAGGGCGCCCATTCCGTGCTGGTCTGGCTGAGCATCGCGGAGTAGGCATGCTGGTACTTGTCCCAGTACTGGCGTTCACGGACGTCGCTGGCGGCGAACTTCCAGTTCTTCTCCGGCCGGTCGATCCGGCGCAGGAAACGGGCTCCGCTGCTCTTCCCTGGACACGTTGAGGAACATCTTGACCACCCGGATGCCGTTGTCGGCCAGGTAGCGCTCCCAGTCGTTGATCTCCCGGTAGCGGCGCGCCCAGATGTCGCCGGCGCGGCTCTCCGGCGGCAGTTTCTCGCCGTCGAGGATCTCCCGGTGCACCCGGGCGACGAGCACCTCCTCGTAGTGGGAGCGGTTGAAGACGCCGATCTCGCCGCGGGCGGGCAGCTGCCCGGGCGTGCCGCCACAGGTAGTCGTGCCGGAGTTCCACGGAGGACGGCTCCTTGAAGCTGGACACCCTGACGCCCTGCGGGTTCACCCCGCTCAGCACGTGCCGGATCGTGCTGTCCTTGCCGGCCGCGTCGAGGGCCTGCAGCACGACCAGCACCCCGTAGGTGTCCTGCGCGGCCAGCCGGTCCTGGTATTCGGCCAGCAACTTCACGCCCTGGCGGAGCAGGTCCTGCCCGTCCTGCTTCTTGCGGACGCCGAATCGTGCTCCGGGATCGAAGTCCCGGGCCAGGTCGACACTCGACCCTGGCTCCACCCGCAGCGGACCGACCAGGTCCTTGATCCAGCCAGCGTGCTCTTCGGTCATCCGCGGTCCTTCCGGTGATCGGCCCGGCGTTCCGGGCCGGTAGCTCAGTAGATCGTGGCCTGGGCTCAGGTAGATCATGGTCAATGTGGTGGATCCGATCCAGGTCCGGGGCAAGGTGATCCCGGCCGACGAGCTGTCCTGGCGGTTCTCCCGGTCATCGGGGCCCGGCGGCCAGTCCGTCAACACCAGCGACAGCCGGGTGGAGTTGTCGTATGACCTGGCGGCCTCGTCGGCGCTGGGCCCGGTGCTCAGGGAGCGTGCGCTGACCGCGCTGGCGGACCGGCTGGTCAACGGGGTCCTCACGATCAGCGCGTCCGAGCATCGCTCCCAGCTGCGCAACCGCGAGGCGGCCACCCGCCGGCTGGCCAGCGTGCTGACCGCTGCGACCGCCCCGCCTCCCGCGGCCCGGCGGCCGACCAAGCCGACCCGTGGTTCGCGGGAACGCAGGCTCGCGGCCAAGCAGCGCCGCTCCCAGATCAAACGGCTCCGCCGGTCCACCGACGAGTGATCAAGCCCGGCCCGTTCAGCCCCGGCCTATGCAGCCCGGCCGTGCAGGTCCGGTCCGTTCAGCCCCGGCCCGTTCAGGTCCGGCGCAGGCCGGTCACCGTCACGGCGAGCCCGCACAGCGCGATCAGCGGCCCGATCAAGACCCACAACGTGACGCCCGTCATCACGCTGCCCTTGATGAAACCAAGACCTTGCAGCGTCCAGACGACGCCCGCGATGGCGATGAGCATGCCCGCGAGCGTGAGAAGGATCCTCCACACGTGATCGGCCCCCTCTGCTGAGCTCTGCCCCGCTCAGTGCCGCGGTTCGCTCGGCACTGCCTCACCTGGCGGCGGGCAGCGTCACCCGGGCCGAGAATCTTCTCCCGGTAAACAATTGTGGGCTAAAGTCCGCCGAACGTAAACAAGCCGGAAAGTCTCGGGTTGATGGAGAGCGGACCGGCGCCCGGCCGCGGGCGCGCGCGCAGGCCCGCCCCCGGTCGTGGTCCCTGCAGCCCGGCGGCCGAGGCGGGAGCCACCCCGTACCGGCGGATCTGGGGCGGGCCGCCATCACCGGCAGGCCTGGCGAGTGTGCCTCGTGAGCCGCCCCAGCCGGTCTGCGAGCCCTGTTGACTCCGCAAATCAGATACACCGAAACCCTTGCGCCCGGTCATGATCACCGGAATCGTACGGCGTGTCTGGTCACGCCCCGGCGCGGTGACGGCCTGTCCGGCGGGCCGGCCAGGCCACGCCGGGGCATCGCGCCCGCCATTCCGGGGGCCGTTCGTGGTAACGAATCGGAGGAAAAGGCATGCGGGGTTTCAAGAACTTTCTCCTGCGTGGCGACGTCATCGTCATCGCGGTGGGGCTGGTCGTCGCGCTGGCCTTCAGCGGCCTGATCACGGCGTTCACCACCAGCATCATCAACCCCATCGTGGCCCGCTTCCAGGGCGGCAACTCCGAAGGCCTGGGCGTCCAGCTCGGCAGCCCCCACAACGCGAAGACCTTTGTGGACTTTGGCTCCCTGATTTCCGCGATCATTTACTTCATTATTTTCATCGCCGTTGTCTACTTCCTCATCGTGGTGCCCTATAAGCACGTCCAGGCCCGCCGCGGTCAGGTGGTGTTCGGCGACCCCGCTCCGGTAAAGACCTGCCCGTACTGCCTGTCCAGCGACCTGCCCGCCGCCGCTAGCAAGTGCAAGTACTGCGGCAGCGAGCAGCCGGCCGTCACTGCCTGACCAGGGTCACTTCGCGTCGGCGTAGCAGTTGACCACGGCGGTGGTCACCGGGAACCGGACCGGCGTCGCGCCGAACAGCAGGCGCCCGGCTTCGTGGGCCGCGTCGCCGACGGCCGTGACCACCTCCGGGGCCGCGGCCCGCGGGCAGTGCACGATCACCTCGTCGTGCTGGAAGAAGACCAGCCCCGGGCCATCCATGGGTCCGGCCGGGCCGGCCAGCCCGGCCAGCCGGCGGCGCAGGCCGGCCAGCAGGACCAGGGCCCAGTCAGCCGCGCTGGCCTGGACCACGAAGTTCCGGGTGAAGCGGCCGCGCGCCCGCAGCGAGCGCCGGGCCCGGTGGTCACCGCTGCCTGGCTCATCGGCCGACGCGGTGAGCCCCCGCCACTCGGCGGACGGCGGCGGGCACGACCGGCCGAGCCTGGACCGGACCACCCGGCCCTCCTCCCCCGCGCGGGCGGCGGCTTCGACGTAGGCGTCGGCCCGGGGAAAGCGCCGCCGGAGCACGGCCAGCAGTTGGGCGGCCTCGCCGCCGGCCCCGCCGTACATCGCGGACAGCAGCGCCACCTTGGCCTTGGCCCGGTCGCCGCCGAACGCCCCGGCCAGCGCCTGGTACAGGTCACCGGACCCGGCCGCCTCCGCGAAGGCGTGATCGCCGGCCAGCGCGGCGAGCACCCGCGGCTCCAGTTGCGCCGCGTCCGCGACCACCAGCACCCAGCCGGGGTCCGCAACGACGGCCCGGCGTACCACCCGGGGAATCTGCAGCGCCCCGCCGCCCCGGCTGGCCCACCGGCCCGAAACCACTCCCCCGACCACGTACTCCGGATGAAAACGGCCGCCGCGGACCCACTCGTCCAGCCAGGCCCAGCCGTGCGCCGCGTGCAGCCGCGCCAGCTCCTTGTATTCGAGCAAGAACGGAACGGCGGGATGGTCGACGCCCCGGAGCACGTCCGAGCGGGTGGACTGGACCTGGACGCCGTCGGTCGCGAACGCCTTCAGCAGCTGCGCTGGGGAGTCGGGGTTGACCGGCCGGCCGCCGAACGCGGCGGAGACCTGGGCCGCCAGGTCGGCCAGCCGGGGCGGCCGGAACCCGGGCCCGGGCCGCCGGCCGAGCAGGCCGGCCAGCAAGGCGTCGTGCACGTCAGCCCGCCACGGCATGCCGCGGGCAGCTCATCTCGGCTGCGGCCAGGCCGCCCGCGGACTCCACGGCGGCCAGCAACCCGAACCTGGCCGGGTGGGTATCGGCGGCGATCCGGCGCAACTGGTCCGCGTGCACGCCGACCAGGGCCCGGAGGATCTCCCGCGCCTCGGCGACTCCCGGTTCAGCCGGGCCGAACAGGGTGGCCTGCCCGGCGGCAGGTGGCCGGCCCGCCGGGCCCGCGCTGGACAGGCCCGTACCGGACAGGCCTGGGCGGGGATGACCTGTGCCGCCCAGGCCGGCACCCTCGCGGGCGCACAGCAGGGCCTCGGTGAGGGCGGCGTCGTGGCAGCGGTCCACCCGGACCCCGGCGCGGAGCAGGGACGGGTAGGTCGCGGACGTGTCCGCCCAGACCCAGCGCACATGCTCGTCACCTGGCCGGGCGCGCTCGTACTCCGCCACCGCCGCCGGGAAGTCGTTGACCAGGGCGGGCGCGGCGTAGCCGCTGCCGTCCTCGGCGAGTTCCTGCAGGAGGGCCGTGCGCCCGGGCCCGGCAGCTACCGCGACCCGCACGCCTCAGATTCTCCGCCGGCCCGCCGACAGTGCGGCGCGGCGGATCGCGAACTTCCTGGTGTCTGGCCCCGGCCCGGTCCCTGGGCAGGCCGGGCCGGGTCCAGACGTCTGCACCCTCAGCCTGAGGGTGGTCCCTGGTGCCGGCCGACCAGGCCGGAGAACCCCGCGGGTGTCACAGCAGCATGCAATCGCCCGAACCTGAGTAATGGCTGAGAACATGCTCAGGAATGCCTGTCGGGGAAGGCGGTGAGCGAGCCGCGCGGTGCTGCTGACCGCGGCGCAGCCGGTGAGCCCGGCCACGGCCACGAGCCCCGCAACGCGGGTGCGGCCGGACCGGGCACGACGGCGCATCATCCGGAACTCCCGCTCGCTGGCACCAGGCCACCAGTGTGCTCAGGCCCGGTTCAGCATGAGGGTACTCCGCTAGCTCACCCGTTCCGTGGCGGTTCCGCCGGTTCCGAGACGGGCCTGCTGCCGGCTGCGCGCCACCGCGCCCCCGGCCGTCGCCCAGCTGGCCAGGCGAGCCGCGGCCTGGCCCGGCAGCTCACCGGCGGCCCATCCGGCTAGCTCCGCGGCCATGGTGTCGGTGACGCTGCCCCGGCTGGCCGGATCGCCGGGAGGGTCGGACGCCGCGGCCGGTCCCTCAGGGGCCTGGTCGTCGGAGTGCGTGGCCGCTGGCGGCTCCGCCTCGGGACTGGACGGCGGCGAGTCATCCGGAGCGGAAGCCAGCGAGTCGCCCGGCGCGGAGGCCGGCGGGTCGCCGAGCGCGGACGGTGAGTCGCCCGGGCCCGGCGGGGGCCAGCCCGGCCCCGCCGCCCCCGAGCCATGCCGGGGGCCCGGCACCGGACTGTCGTCCCGGCCCGTGGTCCCGGGCTGCCGGACGCCGCGGATGCCTTCTGCGGCGGGCTCGTCCCCGTCCCGCACCTCCCCGGCGGACTCGTTCCGGTCCCGCACCTCCCCGGCCGGCCCGTCGCCCTCCCGCACCTCCCCGGCCGGCCCGTCGCCCTCCCGCACCTCCGCGGCGGGTGCGGCTCCGTTCCGCACTTCCCCGCCCGGCATGTCGCCGGCCGGCACGTCCCCGTCCGGAGCGTCCCCGTCCGGCACGTCCTGGCCTGGCGCGGCCCCGGCCCGCAGGTCCCCGGCGGGCCGGTCCCCGTCCTCGGCACCAGGGCCGCCCGGTGTGGCGTACCCATCCGCCGCGGCATACCCACCCGCCGCACCGTACGGGCCCGCAGGATCGTACGGCTCACCCGGGTAAGGAACCCCGTAGGGGGCGCCCCCGGTGTAGGGCACGCCATACGGCGCGTCCACGCCGGACGGCCGGGGCTCGTCCGGCCCGGCGAAGTCGTCCGCCGACCGGAATTCGTCGGACAGCCCCAGCTCACTCAGCGGCGTCAGGTCATCGGGCCGCCCGGGGTGCTCAGCGTCTGGCACCAGCTCTCCCCCGGCCGAGCCCAGGTCAAGAGGCAGTTCCGGGTCGCCCGGCTGAATCGGGCCCAGCTGAGCCGGGCCAGCCCCGTTCAGCTGCTCGCGGCTCTCGCTGAACTCCGGTGGCCAGCCCTGCACGGGGATCCGCCCACGCACGTCGTCGAGCAGGCTCTGGTCGTACCCACGATCCGGCCCGGCCGGACGGTCGGCAGCGAACCCGGGCCGCCCCGGCGCCCGGGCGCCGGGATCAGCGGACCCAGACGGGCCTGCCTCGGCCGCGAAGCCGATGCTCGTCTGCAGGAGCGCGGCGAGCCGCTCCGCGTCCTCGGCGTCGACTCCGAAGACAACGCGGGGGCGCCCCCACGGCTCCTCGATCGAGTAGCCGACGTAGCTCGAGACCGGCGGCAGGGGCTCTGCCTCCAGGCCCTGCGTGGTACGCCACCGCTCCCACGCCCGCTCCAACAACGTCGCGGCGCGTTGCGCGCGAGATACCAGCCTCGGATCAGGCATTATGCGATCCTCCCCTAAGAAGCGGTGCCGCGCCCGGCCCCGCAGGTCCCCGGCGGGCGGCGGCGTCGCGGCCCGCTGCGGAGCGTGCCCCCGCACGCACCGCAGCACCCGGGTCCGCAGATGCCGCGCGTGCCGCCCACCCCCCCTGGCCGACGGCCGTGCTGGCTAGCGGCAGCGCTGGGCCGAACCAGTCCCGCTCGCAACACTCTCGCTATCAGCAGGGACCAGTATGGCGGACCTGGCCGCCAAGCAAGGGCAGTTACAAAAAGTTAGACCGTGACTACGTATAGTAGCCACGGTCCAGCTGCGTGCCCCCGGGAAGAATGTGGTTCCCCGTCTGGGAGATGACCCAGGATCGACCCCGGCAGTTCTCTCGAACTCCGCGAGCGGCCTACGCGTCTGCCGCTCGCCGGCCCGGCTGTCCGCCGGGGCCGACCCCCCCTCATGTACTGCTCTACACTTCGTGTACTCCATGTAGTGCTGTCGTGCATGCAGTGATTGCTCGCGGGCCTACTCCGAGCGCTGCTGCGGAATGCCGGCCAGGAGCGCGCGGACCTCGGTCTCCCGGTAGCGGCGGTGTCCGCCCAGCGTCCGGATGGAGGTCAGCTTCCCGGCCTTCGCCCAGCGGGTCACGGTCTTGGGGTCAACGCGGAACATTGTCGCGACCTCTGCCGGTGTCAACAGCGGCTCAGCCTCGGGTGTACGTGCAGACATGTCTACGGCCTCTCCTCTTGGACCAGATTGCGATCCTGCGGTTGTTGCTTTGCCTGGCTCCTGGCGGAGCCTGCCGTGGATGTCCTATATGGCCCACTGAGACCATATTGCCATCACCAGCGGTGACAAGTTGACCACCAGGAGCAAAGATTCTGTGACAGGTCGCCCCCGTTGCTCCACTGTTATGCGTCACGCTGCGTGATTCTAGCGACACGTATCGTTGCAACGGGTGGAATCTGGAAAGTCGTCCTCTGATAGTTCAGTTGGCGGCTTCGAGTGACTCCAGCCCCTGCCACCTGCTGCGGAGCCGCTGATACAGCACGCCGGCCAGATCCTGCTGGCCTTCCCGGCTGGCGCTGATGGCCGCCGACACCTCCGCGACCGACTGATCCGCTCGCAGCGAATCGTCGTCGAGAAGGTGCACAAGACCGCCGTAATCCAGCTCGACGACCGAATGAGGATGGAACTCTTCCAGCCAGCGGCCGATCTGCGCGATCTCCACCATGGCGTTCCACGGGCCCAGGCCGTCCTGGCTGCCGGACTCGCCGGCGCCGTCCCCGCCGCCCCCGGCACCGGACGGGCTCGTTAAGGCGTCGCCGCTGGTGCGCCGGAGCGCGTTCAGGGCCCGGGCGATCCGCCGCCGGGCCTGCGACATGGCGGTGGCGTAGATGAGCGTCCGGGTCGTCGCCGCGGCGGCCAGGCCCGGCTCCTCCGCGTCACCTGCCCGGCCCAGCACGAGCCACCGCTCCTCGGGAGCGAAGGGCACGAACCATCCGGGGGGGACGGCCCACGTACAGGACTGGATGAACACCCGCAGCGACGCCTGGCCCTGCCAGCACGCGAAGTCACGCAACGCCTCGTCGGCCTGGCCCGCCGTGAACGCGCTGGCCAGCAGCGGCCGGTCGGTGGACCGCAGCCGGGCCAGCTCGAGCCAGGACCGCAGCCGCGTCTGCCAGGGGCAGATGTAGGTCACGCCGTCGGCCCAGCGGACGTAGGCCTGACCGCTCTCGGCCCGCGGGGCGGCGATCGGCGGCGTGGCGATCAGCCTGCTGAGCGCCTCGTCCTGCTCGGCGTCCAGCGCGGCTGCCCGCCGGGGCCGCTGCGCGGAGGCGGCGTACTCAGACCAGTACCGGCCCTCGGCGTCGCTGAACGCAGAGAGCGGTTCGTAGACGCGCAGATAAGCCGCGTAGGGTCGCACGTTCGAATCGTGGCACGGCCGCGCGGCGGGGTACATGTCCTGCGGATAACGAGATCGTCACTGGTGCGCCGCAGCGATAGTGTCGGATCCGGACCGGCCCCACCCCAGGCCGGCTGACCCGGTGTCTTCCAGGTCACACGGACCCACCAGAACGCGAAGGGTGTCACTACCGTGACGAACGTGTTCCCCTCCCCTGCCGCCCTCACCGCCGCTGCCGGCCCGGGCACGAGCAGGTCGTTTTCTGCCAGGACCGGCAGAGCGGCCTGCGCGCGATCATCGCGATCTACTCGACCGCGCTCGGCCCCGCGCTCGGCGGGACCCGTTTCTACCCCTACCCGGACGAGGACGCGGCCCTGTCCGACGTGCTCAACCTGTCCCGCGCCATGGCCTACAAGAACGCGCTGGCGGGCCTGGACCACGGCGGCGGCAAAGCCGTGATCATCGGCGATCCCGCCACGCTCAAGTCCGAAGCGCTGCTCCGCGCGTACGGCCGGTTCATCGAGTCGCTGAGCGGGCGCTACATCACCGCGTGCGACATCGGTACCTACAGCGAGGACATGGACGTCATCGCCCGCGAGTGCGGGTACGTGACCGGGCGCACGGTGCCCCACGGCGGTGCGGGCGACTCGTCCGTGCTGACCGCGTTCGGGGTCTTCCAGGGCATGCGGGCCGCCGCCGAGCACCAATGGGGCCGTCCCAGCCTGGAAGGACGCACTGTCGGCGTGGAGGGCGTGGGCAAGGTCGGGCGGCGGCTGGTGACGCTCCTGGTCGAGGCCGGGGCGGCGGCCGTCGTGTGCGACGTGGATCCGGGGGCGGTCAGCCGGGTGGTGGCCGCGCACCCGGGCGTCCAGGTCGCGGCCAGCCGGGCCGACCTGCTCGCCCGCGACCTGGACGTCTATGCGCCGTGCGCGCTCGGTGGCGCCCTGGACGACGACACAGTGGCGGCCCTGCGGGCCAGCGTCGTGTGTGGCGGCGCGAACAACCAGCTGGCGCACCCGGGCATCGAGAAACTGCTGGCCGACCGGGGCGTCCTGTACGCCCCCGACTACGTGGTCAACGCCGGGGGCGTGATCCAGGTCGCCGACGAGCGGGACGGGTTCAACTTCGAGCGGGCCCGGGCCCGGGCGGAGCAGATCTTCGGCACGACCAGGCAGATCTTCGCGCTCGCGGGCACCGAGGGCGTACCGCCCGCGGTCGCGGCCGACCGCCTGGCGGAACGCAGGATGTCCGAGGTAGGCAGGCTGCGGGGGATCTGGCTGGGTGGCTGAGGCTCAGTCCTGACCGGCCCCGTCACGCAGGCGCCCGGCAGGAATTGATGTGGGTCAATCTGCCCCGCTCGCCTCCTGCAGAGGCGCTTACGGCGCAAAGCAGGTACGGTTGGATCTGTACGCAAGCTGGAAGCACGTCGCACTTCAAGCGGTGGAGCGGCGACGAGCGGTCTCGCATGTGTAAACCCGCAAGTCATCAGCGCAGGGAGCAGGAGCCCGAGAGTGGCTCCGCATGTTCGAGGGGGTCGAGCCAATGGGGCGCGGCCGAGCCAAGGCCAAGCAGGTAAAGGTGGCACGCCAGCTGAAGTACAACAGCGGCGGCACGGACCTTGACCGGCTGCGGACTGAGCTGGGTGTCGGCAGGGACGATGAGGTCGGCGAGGGCGGAGACGCCTACGCAGACCTCGGCGGGCGTTACAGCGATGACGCCGACGATGCCGATGACGACGATGAAGACGACGACGATGACCTCGGCGGTAACGGGTCACACATGAGCAGGTCGGAGCGGGCCTGACCAGAGCCGGGCGCTAGCTTCCGGGCGGATGCCGTCCGGTCGGGTACCGGCCAGCTGAGTGCTGGCCGGTCCGGCGCTGGCGGCTCAGTGTTGCCCGGTGAGCTGGGCGGTCCCTGAGCCGGGCACGATCTCGCCGAGCACCCAGGCCGGGACGCCGCGGCTGGCCAGCGTGCCGAGGGCCCGGGCGGTGTCGGCTGCGGCCACCACGGCCGCCATCCCGACGCCCATGTTGAACACCCGCTCCATCTCGTCTAGCGGCACCCCGCCACGGTCCGCGAGCAGGCCGAACACGGGCTGGGGCTGCCAGGTTCCCCGGTCCAGCAGCGCGTCGGTGCCGGCGGGCAGCACCCGGGCCAGGTTGGCGGCCAGGCCGCCGCCGGTGATGTGGGCGTAGGCGTGCACGTCACAGTCACGGGCCAGGGCGAGGCAGTCCCGGGCGTAGATGCGGGTGGGGGTGAGCAGCTCGGCGCCCAGCCGGCCGCCGAGTTCGGGGAACTCAGCCGCCAGGTCCAGCCCGGCCTGGTCCAGCACCCGCCGGACCAGCGAGAAGCCGTTGGAATGCAGCCCCGAGGACCCCAGGGCCAGCACCACGTCGCCGGACTGCACCCGGTGCGGGCCGAGCAGGTCGTCGTGGTCCACGACGCCGGTAGCCGCGCCGGCCAGGTCGAAGTCGTCCGGACCGAGATGGCCGGGATGCTCGGCCGTCTCCCCGCCGATCAGGGCGCAGCCCGCTTGCACGCACCCCTCGGCCACCCCGGCCAGGATGGCCGCCGCGCGTTCCGGCTGGAGGGCTCCGAAGACCATGTAGTCGGTCATGAACAGCGGTTCGGCCCCGCACACCACCAGGTCGTCCACCACCATCCCGACCAGGTCGATGCCGACCGTGTCGTAGCGGCCCAGCGTGCTGGCGATCAGCACCTTGGTCCCCACGCCGTCGGTGGAGGTGGCCAGCAGCGGCCGCCGCATGGTGGTCAGCCGGGTCACGTCGAACAGCCCGGCGAACCCGCCCAGGCCGCCGATCACGTCCGGGCCGCCGGTACGGGCGATCGACGCGCGCATCAGGTCCACGGCCCGCTCGCCCGCGCCGATGTTGACGCCCGCGTCCCGGTAGGTGCTCATCGCGGGTCCCCGCCGGTCCTCGTCACGACCGGACCGGGGGGATGACTTCCAGCACGTGCTTGCCGCGCTCGGCCTCGGCGACCGGGATCGGGTACTGGCCGTCGAAGCAGGCCCGGCACAGCCGCCCGGCCGGGATCGTGGTCGCCTCGGTGAGCCCTTCCAGCGAGATGAAGCCCAGCGAGTCAGCCCCGATCTCGTCGCGGATCTCCTCCACCGAGGAACTGCCCGCGATCAGCTCGGCCCGGGTCGCGAAGTCGATCCCGTAAAAGCACGGCCAGGCCACCGGCGGGCTGGAAATGCGCACGTGCACCTCGGCGGCACCCGCCTCGCGCAGCATGGCCACGATGGCCTGCTGGGTGTTGCCGCGCACGATCGAGTCGTCGACCACGACGACCCGCTGCCCGGCGATGACACCCCGGAGCGGGTTGAGCTTGAGCCGGATTCCGCGCTGCCGGATCGTCTGGCTGGGCTGGATGAACGTCCGTCCCACGTAGGAGTTCTTGACCAGCCCCTGCCCGTACGGGATGCCGCTGGCCTGTGCGTACCCGATGGCGGCCGGGGTGCCCGACTCCGGTACCGGGATGACCAGGTCCGCCTCGACCGGGTGCTCGGCGGCCAGCATCCGGCCGACCTGGACCCGGGTGGTCTGGACGCTGCGCCCCGCGATGGCCGTGTCCGGGCGGGCCAGGTAGACGTACTCGAACAGGCAGCCCGCCGGGTGCGGCCGGGCGAAGCGCCGCGACCTGACCCCGCGCTCGTCGATGGTGACCAGCTCGCCCGGCTCGATCTCCCGGACGAACGCGGCGCCCACGATGTCCAGGGCCGCGGTCTCGCTGGCGACCACCCAGCCGTCGGCCAGCTGGCCCAGCACCAGGGGGCGGAAGCCCTGCGGGTCACGGGCCGCGTACAGGGTGTGCTCATCCATGAAGACCAGCGAGTAGGCCCCGCGCGCCAGCGGCAGGGCCGCCAGGGCGCCCTCTTCGACGCTGGCCATCCGCGGGTCAGCGAACAGCGCGGTGAGCACGTCCGTGTCCGTGGTGGCCCGCTGTCCGGCCGGGCCGCGCTCACCGCTGGCGCCGCTGGCGATAGCCGCGAGCTCCAGGGTGTTGATCAGGTTGCCGTTGTGGCCGAGGGCCAGGCTGGCGACCGGGGTAGACCGGAAGGTGGGCTGGGCGTTCTCCCAGGTCGAGGCGCCGCTGGTCGAGTAGCGGCAGTGCCCGACCGCGATGTAGCCGCGCAGCGTGGACAGCGCGGCCTCGTCGAACACCTGGGCCACCAGGCCCATGTCCTTGTAGACCACGATCCGGTCACCGTCGCTGACCGCGATACCCGCCGACTCCTGGCCCCGGTGCTGCAGGGCGTACAGGCCGAAGTATGCGAGCTTGGCTACTTCCTCACCGGGGGACCACACGCCGAAGACTCCGCATGCGTCCCGAGGAGGCCGGTCTCCGGGATCCACATCGTCCGTCAGTCGGCCATCGGGGTTGACCACTCAGTCAGTCTAATGACGCGGAGGCGCTGGTCGTGCCGCGCAGCAGCGGCAAATACTCCGAGATGTCCGCGCGCGGCCCGCTCGCGCTGACCCGCCCGGACTCCCGGGCCTGCGCCCAGCTGAGCCGCCCCAGGGCCAGCCTGACCCAGGTCACCGGGTCGGTCTCCACCACGTTCGGCGGGGTGCCGCGGGTGTGCCGCGGCCCGGCGACGGCCTGGACCGCCGCGTACGGCGGGATCCGGACCTCGACCGCGCGGCCGGGCGCGTCGTCGGCCAGCAGGCCGAGCAGGTAGGTCACGGCGGCCCGCAGCGCTTCCCGCTGCGGCTCCGCGTCCGCCTCCAGCGCCTCCGCCACCACGAAGGCCAGGGCCCGGCCCAGCACCGCCGGCTCAGCCGGCCCGGCCCAGGGCTGCTGGCCCAGCGCGGACCGCTGGGCGTCCAGGGCGGCGCGCAGTCGCTGGGGGTCGGGGCGGCGGGGGGGCATCAGCGCCTAACGTACCGTGACTTTCCGCACCATGATCCGGGACTCCGGGTAGACTCCCGGGCCCGCTGGGTGACGACATATATCATGATTTGAGCGATTTCCTCATATGGCTGGCCTAACCGCCGGGAAGCAAGTAATCGTCATGCCTATGGCAGGGATTCGCGGTCCTGGGCGACGAGGCAAGGGCAGCTCGCGGGCGACCGCTGCTGTCCTGATCAGCGCGACGGTCGTGCTGGCGGTGCTGGTCGCGGTGGGCGTGGTGGCGTTCCTGCAGCCGAAGAGTGGCAACAGCGCGCAAGGGGGCCAGGTCGGGCTGTCCAACAAGATCACCGGCCAGCAGACGGTGGGCCTGGCCAACCTGGGCCGCACCGGCCAGGCGGGCTCCTCCGGCTCCTCCTCGACGCTGCTGTCCGGCGGGGCGGGCGGTCTCGTCTTCACCCCGAGTAGCGGCGGTGAGAGCGTCCAGCCGGCCAGCAATGGCAGGCCGACGAGATGGGCTCCGGCGGGTTCGTCCTGCTCTTCTCCGGCAGCGGCCGGTGCCTGACCGTGGTCGGCAGCGGCGCCCAGGCCACCGCGCAGCTGGGCCGCTGCGACACCGCACGGAACCAGCGCTGGTACCACCCCTTCCAGCACACCGACTCCCACGGCCGCGACTACTGGCAGCTCCGGAGCGCCTCCAGCGGGCTCTGCCTGGGGCTGAGCAACGCCTCGGCGGGCGGGTCCGTGGTGCCGGAACTGCAGAAGTGCTCGGCGGCCAGGCCGTGGTACCAGCTCATCATGTTCTGGTCAGTGTTCTAATTCTCCGCAACGAAAACCGTCCGGCCGGCTGACCCTGCGGAACCTGCCAGCTGAACCAGCCGGGCTAGCCGAAGAGGCCGGGCAGCGGGCCCCGGTGCGCCGCGGCGATCTCGTCCACCGGGATGTCGAAGCTGCCCTGACGACCAGGCTGTCGCCGCCGGTCACGCCGAGTTCACTGGCGGGCACGCCGTGCCGGGCGGCCAGCGCGGCGAAGGCCTGCTCGGAGCCCGGCCGGACCGCGACCACGGCCCGGGCCGCCGACTCGCTGAACAGCTGGGTGAACGGGTCGCCCGGCAGCGCTACCCGGCAGCCGAGCCCCTGATCCAGGCAGCACTCGGCCAGCGCGATGGCCAGGCCGCCCTCGGACAGGTCGTGGGCCGCCTCCAGCAGGCCGTCCGCGGCCGCCTCGGTGAGCACCCTGGCCAGGGCCCGCTCGGCCGCCAGATCCACCTCAGGCGGCCGCCCGCCGCAGTGGGCGTGGGTCACCTGCGCCCACGCCGACCCGCCGAACTCGGCCGCGGTCCGGCCCAGCAGGACGATCGCCGCTCCCTCGGTGCGCGGCCCGATCGCCACCCGCCGGGTCACGTCGGCGTGCACCCCGAGCACCCCGACCACCGGCGTGGGATGGATGGGCGTCTCGCCGGTCTGGTTGTAGAAGCTCACGTTGCCGCCGGTGACCGGCACCCCGAGGGCCGCGCACCCGTCGGCCAGGCCGCGGACCGCCTCGCTGAACTGCCACATGACGCCGGGGTCCTCCGGCGAGCCGAAGTTCAGGCAGTTGGTCACCGCGAGCGGCACCGCCCCGGTGGCGGCCACGTTCCGGTACGCCTCGGCCAGCGCCAGCTGCGCGCCCGCGTACGGGTCCAGCAGCCCGAACCGGCCGTTCCCGTCGGTGGCCAGCGCGATCCCGAGGCCGGTGTGCTCGTCGATCCGGATCACCCCGGCGTCCTGCGGCATCGCGAGCACCGTGTTGCCCCGCACATGCCGGTCGTACTGCTCGGTGACCCAGCTCTTGTCGGCCAGCCCCGGCGAGGCCAGCAGGGACAGCAACGTGGCCCGCAGCTCCGGGCCGCCCTCCGGGCGGGCCAGCGCGGCCGGGTCGTCGGCCAGCAGCGCGTCCTGGGCCGCGGGGCGCGCGATGGGCCGGTGGTAGACCGGGCCCTCGTCGGCCGCGCTGGCCGGCGGGATGTCCACCACCTGCTCACCGCGCCAGGTCATGCGCAGCCGGCCGGTGTCGGTGACCTCGCCGATCACCGTGGCCAGCACGCCCCAGCGGGCGCACACCGCCATGAACTGATCCACATGGGCCGGCTCGACCACGGCCATCATGCGTTCCTGCGACTCGCTCATCAAGATCTCGGCCGGGCCGAGCGCCGGGTCGCGGAGCGGCACCGCGTCGAGATCGACGTCCATGCCGGTGCCGCCGCCCGCGGCCAGCTCGGTGGTGGCGCACGCGACGCCGGCCGCGCCCAGGTCCTGGATGCCGGTGACCAGGCCGGCCGCGTACAGCTCCAGGCAGCACTCGATCAGCAGCTTCTCCATGAACGGGTCGCCGACCTGGACGCTGGGCCGCTTGCGGAATCGACCAGCCGCCGAACGTGGCACTGGCCAGCACCGAAGCGCCGCCGATGCCGTCCGGGCCGGTCCGGGAGCCGAACAGGATCACCTGGTTCCCGGTCCCGCGGGCCGCGGCCAGCTTGAGGTCCTGGTGCCGCATCACCCCCACGCACAGCGCGTTGACCAGCGGATTCCCGCTGTAGCAGGGGTCGAAGGCGAGTTCACCGCCGATGTTGGGCAGGCCCAGGCAGTTGCCGTAGAACGAGATGCCGGCCACCACCCCGGGCAGCACCCGGTGGGTATCCGGCGCCTCCGCGGGCCCGAACCGCAGCGAGTCCATCACCGCCACCGGGCGGGCCCCCATGGCCAGGATGTCGCGCACGATCCCGCCCACGCCGGTCGCCGCGCCCTGGAACGGCTCCACGTACGAGGGGTGGTTGTGCGACTCGACCTTGAACGTGACCGCGTACCCCTGGCCGATGTCCACCACGCCGGCGTTCTGGCCGATCCCGGCGAGCAGGGCCGGGGACGGCGGCGCGGACTCCGCGAACCGGCGCAGGTGGACCTTGGACGACTTGTAGGAGCAGTGCTCGCTCCACATGACCGAGTAGATGGCCAGCTCCGCGTCGGTCGGCCGGCGGCCCAGCAGCTCGCCGATCCGCTCGTACTCCGCGCTGGTCAGGCCGAGCTCGGCGTACGGCTGGGGCTGGCCGGGCGTGGTCGCGGCCCGGCTCACGGTGTCCGCGGCGCCGCTCACTGGTCCCCTGGATCCCGCGCTCACTGGCCGCCATCGCACGCAGGACGGAGGTGAAGAAGCCGAGACCGTCGGTGCCGGGCCCGGTGAGCGCGTCGATGGCGTGCTCCGGGTGCGGCATCAGCCCGACCACGTTGCCCGCCTCGCTGCGCACGCCGGCAATATCCCCCACCGAGCCGTTGGGGTTGCCGCCCGCGTAACGCGCGACGACCTGGCCGGCCGAGGTCAGCCGGGCCAGGGTGGCCGGATCCGCCACGTAGGCCCCCTCGCCGCTCTTCAGCACCAGCTCGATTTCCTGGTCCTGGGTGTAGTCAGAGGTCCAGGGGGTCTGGGTGTCCTCGATGCGCACCCGCACCACCCGGTCGATGAACCGCAGGCCCGCGTTGCGGGTCAGCGCGCCCGGCAGCAGGTGCGCCTCGCAGAGGATCTGGAAGCCGTTGCAGATGCCCAGGACCGGCAGCCCGGCCCGGGCCGCCGAGATGAGCTCGCCCATCACCGGCGCGAACCGCGCGATGGCCCCGCAGCGCAGGTAGTCGCCGTAGGAGAAGCCGCCGGGCAGGATGACCGCGGCCAGGCCGCGCAGGTCACGGTCGCCGTGCCAGAGCGGGACCGGCTCGGCGCCCGCCCGGGCCACGGCCCGTGCGGCATCGGCGTCATCCAGCGATCCAGGGAAAGTGATGACACCCACGCGGGCTGTCATGAATATCCTCGCAGCGGGGAGAGCGGGGTGGTCTGCCTGCAGGTTACCGTGCCCGCGGCCTGCCCAGTGCCACGCGGGCCTCAGGGCGGCGGCCGGCTATGGCGGAGCTGGCGTCTCGGCCTGCTCCGAACCGGCCTTCCAGCATGGGCGCGTCGTTCCGCCACGCCATCCGCTTCTCCAGGGACACCACGGTGCCCAGGCCGGGCCCGCTGCTCAGCGTCACGTCGTCCACGCAGGCCCGCATGATGGCCAGGCCGCGGCCCGACTCGGGCAGCATGGCGATCATCTGGTCCTCGGTCAGCGGCCGCCCGGCCTGCGGCCGCCAGGCCGCCGCCGCCCGCCGGGACGCGGCGTCCGGCGCCGCGGCCCGCGGTGCCCGCGACCCGGCGGCGGAAGCGCGCCGGCGCGTGCACGGCGTCCCACATGGCCGGCGCGGGGCAGGCACCAGGAGCGAGTCGAGGCCGCGCTCGTCGTTCAGCACCTGGATCAGGCAGCCGCGCTGGCCGATCCGGGCCACGATCTCGTACCTGGGACCGGGTGCCCCGTGCTTGAGCACGTTGGTGCAGGCCTCGGTCACCGCGAGGAGGAGGTCGCTGACCCCTTCCTCATCGGCCCCGAGCCGGCGTAGGGTGTCGCCCAGGACCCTGCGCATGACGGGCACGCTGAGTGCCTCATGCGGAAACACCAGGCAGAACTCAACGTCCACAATCGACTCCTCGGCGCGTCTCATGTGAGCCCGCATCCGCCCCTCAGGTTCCCTCATCCCGTGTTGGCGCTGGCCACTTGTGACCTTTCCCGGCCCTGGCGCGGATAATCGTGAACTCTGAGTGTTATGTAGTTGTGCTCGAGGGTCTGGTCGACTGCCCGACCGGTCAGGTCAGCTCTCGTGCAGCGTGAACTCCTCGATCACCTGGTTGGCCAGCAGTTCCCCGGCCAGCTCGGCCACCCGGGCCAGGGTGGCCTCGTCCGTCGGGCCCGCTCAGTTCCACCTCGAACCGCTTGCCCTGCCGGACCCCGAGCACCTGGCTGAAGCCGAGCCGGTGGGCGGCGCTGGTGATCGCCTCCCCCTGCGGATCGTGGATCTCCTTGCGGAGCATCACGTCGACGACGATTCGGGCCACGTGGTTCCCGCCTCTCATGGACTGCGCTCTGTTGGCTGATTTGGGGCTGCGTTACAGCTGACCAACACCAGGGTTTCCCGGGCCGCAGCCCGGTCTGCCACGATGGCCCTAGTGAACCCCACCACCATGGGGGCTAGTGAACCCCACCACCAGAGGGAGTGGCACGTGACCGTCGACGCTGACGGTGCGGTCACCGCACCGGGAGCCCCGGCAGGCCTGGACCGGCCGCCGGGGCCGCGCACCGAAACCGTCCAGCTGCTCACGCCGGAAGGCGAGCGGATCGAGCATCCGGACTACCCGCTGGACCTGAGCGCCAGCGAGGTGAAAGACCTCTACCGGGACCTCGTCCTGGTCCGCCGGATCGACACCGAGGCCATCGCCCTGCAGCGGCAGGGTGAGCTCGGGATCTGGGCCTCCCTGCTCGGGCAGGAAGCGGCCCAGGTCGGCTCGGGCCGGGCCCTCGGGCCGCGGGACATGGCCTTCCCCACCTACCGGGAGCACGGCGTGGCCTGGTGCCGCGGGCTGGACCCGACGCGGCTGCTGGAGCTGTTCCGCGGGGTCAGCAACGGCGGCTGGGACCCGGCCGCGCACAAGTTCCACCTGTACACGATCGTGATCGGCGCCCAGACGCTGCACGCCACCGGCTACGCCATGGGCATCCAGCGGGACGGCGCGGTGGGCGAGGACGGCGAGGCGGTCATCGTCTACTTCGGGGACGGCGCCACCAGCCAGGGAGACGTCAACGAGGCGTTCATCTGGGCGTCGGTGTTCAACGCGCCGGTCGTGTTCTTCTGCCAGAACAACCAGTGGGCCATCTCCGAGCCGCTGGAGCGGCAGAGCCGCATCCCGCTGTACCAGCGGGCCAGCGGGTTCGGCTTCCCCGGCCTGCGGGTGGACGGCAACGACGTGCTGGCCTGCCTCGCGGTGACCAGGAAGGCCATGCAGGCCGCCCGGGAAGGCCAGGGCCCCACCCTGATCGAGGCGTTCACCTACCGGATGGGCGCGCACACCACCACCGACGACCCGACCCGCTACCGGCTGGCCAGCGAGCTGGAAGCGTGGAAGCTGAAGGACCCGATCGAGCGGGTCAAGGCGTACCTGGTGCGCACCGGCTCGGCCGACGCCGCGTTCTTCGAGACGGTGGACGCCGAGGCCGACCAGCTCGGCGGCCGGGTCCGCCAGGCCTGCCTGGAGATGCCCGACCCGCAGCCGCTGGCCATCTTCGAGAACGTCTACGCCGGGCCGAACACGCTGCTGGACGCGGAGCGCGAGCAGTACGCGGCCTACCTCGACTCGTTCGACGGGGAGGAGGCCCGATGACGGTCATGACGCTGTCCAAGGCGCTCAACGCGGGCCTGCGCAAGGCGCTCGAGGACGATCCCCGGGTGCTCATCATGGGCGAGGACGTCGGCAAGCTGGGCGGCGTGTTCCGGGTCACCGACGGGCTGCAGAAGGACTTCGGCGAGAGCCGGGTGGTCGACACCCCGCTGGCCGAGTCCGGCCATCATCGGCACCGCGATCGGGCTCGCCCTGCGCGGTTACCGGCCGGTCTGCGAGATCCAGTTCGACGGGTTCGTGTTCCCGGCCTTCGACCAGATCGTCAGCCAGCTGGCCAAGATGCGGCTGCGCTCGCTGGGCCACGTGACCATGCCGGTCACGATCCGGATCCCGTGCGGCGGCGGGATCGGCGCGGTCGAGCACCACAGTGAGTCCCCGGAGGCGCTGTTCGCGCACACCGCGGGGCTGCGCGTGGTGGCCTGCGCCAACTCCACTGACGCCTACGCGATGATCCAGCAGTCGATCCGCTGCGACGACCCGGTCATCTTCTTCGAGCCGAAGCGCCGCTACTGGGACAAGGCCGAGGTGGACCCGGCCGCCGACCTGGGCGACGCGCTGGCGCTGGACCGGGCCCGGATCGTGCTGGACGGCACCGACGTGACCCTGCTGTGTTACGGGCCGATGGTCCGGACCTGTGTGGAGTCGGCCGTGGCCGCGCGGGCCGAGGGACGCTCGGTGGAGGTCATCGACCTGCGCTCGCTGTCCCCGCTGGACCTGCAGACCATCTGCGACTCGGTGCGGCGCACCGGCCGGTGCGTGGTGGCCCACGAGGCGCCGGTCACCGGCGGCCTGGGCGCGGAGATCGCGGCCCGGATCACCGAGGAGTGCTTCTACCAGCTGGAATCGCCGGTGCTGCGGGTGGGCGGCTTCTCCACCCCGTACCCGCCGTCGCGGCTGGAGGACCACTACCTGCCCGACCTGGACCGGGTGCTGGACGCCGTCGACCGCACCTTCGCCGTCTGAGAGGGGCTGGTCATGACCGAGTCTGTGACCACAGGACCTACGACCACGGTGCGCCGTGAGTTCCGCCTCCCGGACGTGGGCGAGGGGCTGACCGAGGCGGACATCGTCAGCTGGAGGGTGCAGCCGGGCGACACGGTGACCGTGAACCAGATCATCGTGGACATCGAGACGGCCAAGGCCGTCGTCGAGCTGCCCAGCCCGTACGCGGGCGTGGTGGCCGCGCTGCTGGTGCCCGAGGGCCAGACCGTGGACGTGGGCACGCCCATCATCGCGGTGGACGTGCCCGGCCCGGCGGGCGGCGGTCCCGCCACGCGTCGCCCCGGCCCGCGCCCGCCAGGACCGGACGGCCCCGGCGCGCCGGCCCGCCCGGCAGCTGCCGTCGACCCGGCCGCCATCGCGGCCGCGGGACCGCGTCCCTCCTCCGAGGACCTGGTGCCGCCGGTCCCCCCGCCCGCGGAGCGGCAGGCCGTCCTGGTCGGCTACGGCGTCAAGGCCGGCGCGACCACCCGGCGCCCGCGCAAGGGAGCCTCCCCTCCGGCCGCGGCCCCGGTGGCCCGGCGGCAGACACCGGCGGGAAGCGGTTCCGTTGCGGATGCCCTGACGCCAGCCCGCGCGAACGGCGCGGCGGGCGGCCACCCGAGCGTGCTGGCGAAGCCGCCGGTCCGCAAGCTGGCCCGGGAGCTGGGCGTGGACCTGGCCGGGCTGGCCGGCACCGGGCCGGGCGGGTCCATCAGCCGCGACGACGTGCAGCAGGCCGCCGGTGCGCGGATCGCCCCGGTGCGCGGCCCCGCGGTCCAGGCGGCCTCGCCGGGTCCCGCGGGAGGAGCGGATTCCCATCCGCGGCGTCCGCAAGCACACCGCGGCCGCGGTCGCCGAGAGCGCGCGGCAGGCCCCGCACGTGACCGAGTTCCTGCAGGTCGACGTAGACGCCACGGTGGACGCGGTCCGGCGGCTGCGGGAGCTGCCGGAGTTCGCCGGGGTCCGGGTGTCGCCGCTGCTGCTGGTGGCCCGGGCGCTGCTGGTCGCGGTGGCCCGGCACCCGATGATCAATTCGTCCTGGGACGAGGACGCGCAGGAGATCGTGGTCAAGCACTACGTGAACCTGGGCATCGCCGCCGCGACCGAGCGCGGCCTGATCGTGCCGAACATCAAGGGCGCGGACGTGCTGAGCCTGCCCGCGCTGGCCCAGGCGCTGGCTGGCCTGGCCGACACGGCCCGGGCGGGCCGGGCGTCACCGGCGGACCTGTCCGGCGGGACGATCACCATCACCAACGTCGGGGTGTTCGGGGTGGACTCGGGTACCCCGATCATCACCCCGCCGGAAGCGGCCATCCTGGCCTTCGGGCAGATCAAGGACGCGCCGTGGGTGGTGGACGGCCAGCTCGCGGTGCGCAAGGTGACGACCCTGTCGCTCTCGTTCGACCATCGCATCGTGGACGGCGACCTGGGCTCGGCCGTGCTGCGCGATATCGGGGCGATGCTGCATGACCCGACCGTCATGCTGGCCTGGGGTTAAGCACCTGACGAAGGCTGACCTGTCTACCAGAAAGGACCGCGATGTTCCGGCACGTTGTGCTGTTCACGTTCACGCCGCAGACCACCACGGAGCAGCAGGAGGAACTGGCCCGTCAGCTGCGCACCCTGCCCGGGACCATCGGGGAGATCAAGGACTACCACGTCGGCCTGGACGCGGGGCTGAACCCGGGCAACTACCAGTTCGCGGTGGTCGCGGACTTCGACAACGTCGAGGACTACCTGGTCTACCGCGACCACCCGGTGCACCGGGAGATCATCGAGAAGTACGTGCAGCCGATCGTGGCCGACCGCGCGGCCGTCCAGTACGAGCTCTGACGGCGGCGCCGTAGCGCGGCCGTCCGGAAACACGGAGGTGAGGGGCCGCCTACGCGGCGGCCCCTCACCTCAGAAGGCGTCTTCGGGGAGCTCCATCAGGTCGAGCGTGGTCGTCTCGGCGATCTGGCGCTCCACCGCCAGCCGGGGCAGCACCGTCTCCGCGAAGAACCGCGCGGTGGCCACCTTGCCCTGGTAGAAAGCCTCGTCCCGGCCCGCCCCCTCGGTCCAGGGCGCGGAGCGCGACCTCGGCCTGCCGGGCCAGCAGCCAGCCGATGAGCAGGTCGCCGAGGGCCATCAGCAGCCGGGTGCTGTTCAGCCCGGCCTTGTAGACCTCGGCGGGCTGCTCCAGCGAGGCGAGCGCGTACCCGGACATGGACGCGACGATGGCCTCGACGTCGGCGACCGCCGCGGACAGCGCGGTGCGCTCGGTCTTGAGCCGCCCGTTGCCGGCCTCGCTGGCCGCGAACTCCTTGATCTCCCCGAGCACGGCGCCCAGCGCGACCCCCTGGTCCCGCAGGGTCTTGCGGAAGAACAGGTCCATGCCCTGGATCGCGGTGGTGCCCTCGTACAGGCTGTCGATCTTGGCGTCCCGGATGTACTGCTCGACCGGGAAGTCCTGGATGAAGCCGGAGCCGCCGTAGGTCTGCAGGGACAGCGTGAGCAGCTCGTAGGCCCGCTCCGAGCCGACCCCCTTGACGACCGGCAGCAGCAGGTCGTTGACCCGGACCGCGAGGTCACCGGCGGTCCCCGGCCCGGTGCCGCCCTCGGCCTTGGCGATCTGCACCGCGTCCTGCCAGGAGGCCGTGTAGAGCACCAGCGCCCGCATGCCCTCGGCGTACGCCTTCTGCATCATCAGCATCCGGCGGACGTCGGGGTGGTGGATGATCGTGACCCGCGGCGCGGTCTTGTCCGTCATCTGGGTCATGTCCGCGCCCTGGACCCGCTGCCGGGCGTACTCCAGCGCGTTCAGGTAGCCGGTGGACAGCGTGGCGATGGCCTTGGTGCCGACCATCATCCGGGCGTGCTCGATGATCAGGAACATCTGGCGGATGCCGTCGTGCACGCCGCCGACCAGGGTGCCGACCGCCGGGCTCTCGCCGCCGAAGGTGAGCTCGCAGGTGGTGGAGGCCTTCAGGCCCATCTTGTGCTCGACCCCGGTGACCCGGACGCCGTTGCGCTCGCCCAGCTCACCGTCCGGGCCGACCAGGTACTTGGGCACCAGGAACATGGACAGGCCCTTGGTGCCCGGCCCGGCGCCCTCGGGGCGGGCCAGCACCAGGTGGAAGATGTTCTCGGCCATGTCGTGCTCGGCGCTGGTGATGAACCGCTTGACGCCCTCGATGTGCCAGGTGCCGTCGGGCTGCTCGATCGCCTTGGTCCGGCCGGCCCCCACGTCCGAGCCGGCCTCGGGCTCGGTCAGCACCATGGTGCTGCCCCACTTGCGGTCGATGGCCTGCTGCGCGAACTGCTGCTGCTCCGGGGTGCCGATGGCCCACAGCACCTGGGCGAAGTTCGGGCCGCCGGAGTACATCCAGACCGCGGGGTTCGCGCCCAGGATCAGCTCGGCCACCGACCAGGCCAGCGTGCGCGGCGCGGCGATCCCGCCGAGTTCGGCGGGCAGGTCCAGGCGGAACCACTCGGCGTCCATGAACGCGGCGAAGGACTTCTTGAAGCCCTCGGGCATCGCCACCGACGCGGTCGCCGGGTCGAACACCGGGGGGTGGCGGTCCGCGTCCGCGAAGGACTCGGCGATCGGCCCGGTGGCCAGCCGGTTCACCTCGTCGAGGATGCCGCGGGCGGTCTCCTCGTCCACGTCCGGGTAGGGCTCACGGCCCAGCAGGTCCTGGCGGCGCAGCACCTCGAACAGGTTGAACTCGAGGTCGCGCAGGTTGCTCTTGTAGTGGCCCATGGCCGCCCCCAGTGACAGCTACCGACGAGTAACAAAGCTCCATAATACCCGTTAGTAACCAAGATGGCTATCGGGGCTCGATCAGCTAGAGAATGTTCACCGCGCGGGCGATCACCAGCGCGCCCAGCGACAGCGACACCGCCGACTGGACCAGCATGGTGAGCTTCGCCCAGCGGACCAGCGGCATCACGTCGGTCGGGCTGAACGCGGTCGCGTTGGTGAACGACAGGTAGAGGTAGTCCACGAACCGCGGCTCCCAGTCCGGCGGCGTCAGGTCATCCACGGTCATCTGCGGGAACAGGAAGTCCAGGTACTGGAACGTGCCGTGGGCGCGATGCACCGGGCCGCCCCGGTCGAACTCCCAGTACCAGAGGGCGAACGCGATCACGTTGGTGGCCCAGATGGCCGCGCCGGAGGCCAGCAAGCGGCCCAGCGTGGCTGGTCGCCGGGCTGATGGTCAGGATCTCCCGGATCAGCAGCACCGCCGACGCGGCGTTGGCCCCGGTGATCACCAGGATCAGCACGATGCTGACCCAGCGGACGAAGACGCCCCGCCGCTCGATCCGCACCGGGTTGGCGATGGCCAGGGCGAGCAGCACCCCGACTTCCAGGACCGGCAGCAGCAACGTCGGCAGCGGGCGCATGGACAGCTGATCCGGCAGCAGGCGCTGCAGGACGATCGCGAGGATGATGCAGATGGTGACCGGCCAGCGCGGCTCACCCCGGGTGCTGCGCCGCCAGGCGGGCAGGTTGCGCACGTCGCCCGCGGCCTCGTGCTCGGCGTGCTCGGCCCTGGTCACCAGCGCGTACCAGACCGGGTTACGGACCCGGCCGGGGTGCGGCGGGCGGAGCATGCGGTTGCTCCCGACCGGGCGCCGCGGCGGGCGGCCGTCAGCGGCTCCCGGCGGCGCACCGGCAGGCCCGGGTGGTCCGCCGGCCCGCCCGGGCGGGGGCCCGCCCGGACTGGCCGGGCCCAGCTGCGCGGACGGGCTTCCCGGCTCGCCGGTCCCGGCAGGCGGCTCTGGCTCCATCTACCCATTGTTGACCTGGTCCGGCCGTGCTCTGGCGTACTTACCCCCGGATTCCCGCTGGCCGGATCTCGCTTTACTGTCTCCCGCTTTTTAGGGTGGCGGCACGGGCATCACTCCCACAGCGAGGTGAAGCATGGCGCTCGGTGTCAGCGAAGAGCATCTGGAGCTGGCCGCGTCGGTACGCGGCTGGGCTGAGCGGCACGGCGGCCCCGACGTGGCGGCGGACAGTTACCCCGGGGTGCTGCGGGCCGGCCTGGCCGCCCAGGGCCTGCTCGGCCTGCACCTGCCGGAGGAGCACGGCGGCCAGGGCTACGGCCTCAGCGAGCAGGCGGTGGCCCTGGAGGAGCTGGGCCGCGCCCTGGTCCCGGGAGGCTTCCTGCCCACGGTGCTGGCCAGCGCCCTGCTGGCCCGGGCGGGTAACCCTGCGGGAAACACGGACACCGCCAAGCTCCTGGCCGGGCTGGCCGACGGATCACGGACCGGGGCCGTCGGCCTGGCCACCGGGCTGACCGGCACGGTCAGCGACGACGTGCTGACCCTCGACGGCGAGTCGGCCCCGGTCCTCGGCGGCAGGCCTGGCCGACCTGGTGGTCCTGCCCGTGCAGACCGGGGAGGACGAGCTGTGGGCCGTGGTCGACGCCGCGGACCTGGCCGTCACCGGGCTGGACAGCCTGGACCAGACCCGCCCGCTGGCCACGGTCCAGCGCCAGCGGCGTCCGGGTGCCCGCCGGGCGGATCCTGCCCGGCCTGACCCGCACCCAGGTCACGTCGCTGACCGCCGCACTGTTCGCGGCCGAAGCGTGCGGCATCGCCGACTGGGCGGTGCAGACGGCGGCGGACTACGCCCGGATCCGGCACCAGTTCGGCCGGCCGATCGGCCAGTTCCAGGCGGTCAAGCACCGGTGCGCCCGGATGCTCACCGCGGCCGAGCAGGCCGCCGCGGCCAGCTGGGACGCGGTGGCCGCGTGCGACGCCCGGGACGACACCGGGGCACCGGCGCCGGCTCCGGTGAGTTCGCCGCCGCGGTGGCCGCGGTCGTGGCCCTCGACGCGGCGGTCAGCTGCACCCACGAGTGCATCCAGGTTCTCGGCGGGATCGGCTACACCTGGGAGCACCCGGCCCACCGCTACTACCGGCGCGCACTGTCGCTGCGCGCGCTGCTCGGCCCGTCCGCGGACGTGGGCCCGCCGGGTCGCGGAGCTGGCCCTCGACGGCGCCCGCAGGCCCGTCCGGGTCGACCTGCCCGCAGACGCCGAGCCGCTGCGCACCGGGATCCGGGCGGAGCTGGCCGCGATCGCGGCGCTGGAGCCCCCGGCGCGCACCGCCGGGCTGGCGGCCGGCGGCTGGGTGGTCCCGCACCTGCCCGCGCCCTGGGGCCGCGCGGCCGGGCCGCTGGAGCAGCTGGTCATCGCGGAGGAGATGAAGCAGGCCGGGCTGCGCGCCCCGGCCCTGCTGATCGGCGCCTGGGTGGTACCGGCCCTGGTCGGCTACGGCACCCCGGCCCAGCAGGAGCGTTTCCTGCCCGCCACGCTGCGCGGCGAGATCACCTGGTGCCAGCTGTTCAGCGAGCCCGGCGCCGGGTCGGACCTGGCCGGGCTGACCACCCGGGCGGAGCGGGTGACCGGCGACTGGCGAGGGAGGCGGGGGCTGGCGCCTGACCGGCCAGAAGGTCTGGACCTCGCTGGCCAGGGAGGCGGACTGGGCCATCTGCGTGGCCCGCACGGACCCGTCCACCCGGCGCCACGCGGGCATCACCTACTTCCTGGTGGACATGAAATCACCGGGGGTCAGCGTGCGCCCGCTGCGCGAGATGACCGGGGACGCCCTGTTCAACGAGGTCTTCCTGGATGGCGTGGAGGTGCCGGACGACCTGGTGGTGGGCGAGGTCGGCGACGGCTGGCGGGTGGCCAGGACCACGCTGGCCAACGAGCGCGTGTCGCTGTCGCGGACCTGGACGTTCGGCTGCGGCACGCCGGAACTGCTGGACGTGCTGCGCGGGCTGGGCGAGCCGGCCCGGCAGGCCTGGCTCGAGCAGGCCGGGCGGCTGGTGGCCGAGGGGCACGCCCTCGACGTCCTCGGCATGCGGGTCACGCTGAAGCAGCTGTCCGGAACCGAGCCGGGGGCGACCGGCAGCGTCCGCAAGCTGCTGGGCATGCGGCACGCGCAGCAGGTCGCGGAGTTGTGCTGGTCCATGCAGGGTCCGGCGGGGGCGCTCGGGTTCTCGGGCGGCCCGCACTCGGCCGGATCACGGTCGGGTGGCTCCCATTGGGCCCGGCAGGTCCTGCTGACCAGGGCGCTGACCATCGGCGGGGGGACCACCGACATCCAGCTGAACATCATCGGCGAGCGGATGCTCGGCCTGCCCCGCGACCCGGAGCCACCGGCCGGATAACCCCGCTAGTATAGGCGATATGACCGGCAATCCACGGGACACGCCCGGGGTCCCGGCCAATCCCGGGCCGCCGCGCTAGCCTACTGAGAGCCGGCATCTGGGGGGCCGATGGCCGACAGCGACGACGACGCGATGGGTGGATACCGTGAACCTGGCTGGATGGCCGGTTCCGGTTCCCGTCCTGCGCCGGGCGGCCCGGGCCGGCCGGGCCCGGTGGGCCGCCCAGCCGCACCGGAAGACCCGGTGACTGGACCGGCGACCGAGCCCGGGGACGCCTGAGCCCGACCGACCCCGCGCCGGGCGGCGGCGGCCCGGGCCGTCGGCCGCGCAGCAGCGGCTGATGACCCGGATCGCGGCGGGCCGGAAAGCCAGGCAGCGGCGCCTCGTGCTCACCGTGAGCGCGGCCATGTCCGTGGTGGTGCTCTTCGTCGCCGGGACCGCCTGGGGATTCACCAGCTACATCAACGACACCATCGGCCGGGTCAACGCCGGCACCGCGGGCACCCCGGCGAGCGGGCCGCTGAACGTGCTGCTGGCCGGGGTGGACCAGCGCTCCGGGCTGACCCGCCACCAGGAACTCGCGCTGCACGTGGGCAACGACGTCAGCTCCAACTCCGACACGATGATGCTGATCCACGTGTCCGGCGACCGGAGCCGGGTCACGGTGATCAGCATCCCCCGTGACTCGTGGGTGAACATCCCCGGGCACGGCTTCAACAAGATCAACGCGGCGTACGGCCTGGGCGGCCCGAAGCTGGTGGTGCAGACCGTGGAGGCGAACACCGGGCTGACCATCAACGACTTCGTCCAGGTCAACTTCCTCGGCTTCGTCAAGGTCATCGACGCCCTGGGCGGCGTGAACATCTGCCTGCCGTTCGCGGTGGACGACACCTACAGCGGCCTGCACCTGTCCAAGGGGCTGCACCACGTGAGCGGGATCACCGCGCTGGAGTACGCCCGGGACCGCCACTCGTTCGCCCCTCGGACCTGGCCCGGATCCAGGACCAGCAGCGCCTGCTGTCCTCGATGCTGACCGAGGCGATCAGCTCCGGGACGCTGGCCAACCCGGTCAAGCTGGACCGGTTCCTGCATGCCGCGCTGGCCGCGATCAAGGTGGACCAGGGGCTCAACGTGGCTGCGCTCGCCGACCAGATGCGCGGCGTCTCCCCCAGCGACGTCCGGTTCATGACCGTGCCGCTGTCCAACTACAACTACCAGACCCCCACCGGCGAACTGGCGGTGCTGTGGGACGCCAAGGAGTCGCAGGCCCTGTTCAACGAGCTGAAGAACGACCAGCCGGCCACGAAGCCCCCGGCCCGGCACGCCCGGGCGGCCAGCCCGAAGCTGCGGCGCAGCCAGGTGCCGGTCCAGGTGTGGAACGGGACGCTGATCGGCGGCCTGTCCGCCAGCACCGGCGCCGACCTGTCCCGGCTGGGCTTCCCGGTGAAGTCCGGGCTGACCTGGCCGGTTCATGACATCAGCCAGACCGTGATCCAGTACCCGCCCGGGGACGTGGCCGGGGCCCGGCTGGTCCGGAAGGCCATGCCGGGTGCCTCACTGCAGCAGGTCAAGGGCCTGGCCAAGGTGCGGGTCCTGCTGGGCACGACCGGCTACTCGGTGACGACCGGGACGGGCACGCCCAACCCCGCCGCCACCTCGACCGGCGTCCCGTCCGCCACCGCGGCCCAGGACGCCTGCCAC